>NZ_JAUMKB010000010.1 GCF_030519375.1 Mucilaginibacter tolerans
AATAGATTTTTAACCCTCCAAAACTGACAACCAAAAAACGTACAAGACCCATTGTATAGCTTTTTTAGGACGGGTCATGCTGTTTCGAAATCGAACGTCAGCCCGTTCGCTTCTAACACATGTGGCTATTCAAGGACAATGTAACAATCTGTATATTAGGAAAATATGCTTTTGGCTCATTTATTGAGCCGATGTATTTGAGTTGAAACAATATACATTCCATATCACAATCTATGACCTGACTTTCGTCGCCCTGGTTTTTGTTGCACTCACAGTTGCAACCCAATTGTGGGTCAGTAAAAGCGACAGTAGGTCCCCTAACCGTTTTTTAGCATCAATATTAGGGATAGTTGTTTTGTGGATAGCACGACAATTGGCCATTGATATTGGGCTATCTGCTAATCTTCCTCAATGGAGTCGTTTACCCCTGGACTATTCTCTGGCTTTAGGTCCCCTTATTTACTTTTATGTGCGAAAAATAGCCCGCCCGGATTCAAGGTTTCAATATGTTGACCTATTGCATTTTGCTCCTTTACTGATGCAACTAACTGTTTTCGTCCTTGAAACTATTCAAGGTATAAAAACAGGCCGGGAGAATTTTGACACATCAGCATTTCAACGGTTAAACCCGGTATTACATTTATTAGTGTTCATTTCGGTGGCCATTTACTTATACCTCTCACGCGAACTTATTGCGAATTATTACCGGCAATTAAAGTTTATCGAAGGCGACCGGTACAGGAACGAGTTCCGGTCGCTTAGCAGGTTTCTGACAGGTCTTGGTCTTTTGTGGCTGTTATGGATACCATATTCCATTGTTGATTATTTTTTCTACAATTACCGGCTAAGAGCAGAGAGCAGCTATCCGTTATATATCCTTTTAACAACGATGTCCATCTGGATGGCCGCGCGCGGTTTTCTCAAGCATAGTATTGTCGTTACCAACGAGGCGATGAGGGTATCGAAACCTTCACTTCCGTCAGAGCTTCGGAAGAAAGCAGTTTGGCTCAGGAAAACCGTTAAAGAAAAACGATATTTTGAGGATCCCGGATTAAGTCTAGTAACCCTTGCCGAAAAACTAGAGCTGACTACGCACGAGCTATCAAGGATGCTCAATACCGCGCTCAAAAAAAGCTTTAACGATTTCATCAACGAATACCGCGTCGTGATAGTGGTCCAAAAAATGCAGGACCCCGCATTTGATCATTTAACGCTGCTTGGCATAGCTTACGACTCTGGGTTTAATTCCCAAAGCACGTTTCATCGTGCATTTAAAGAATTGATGGGCAAAACGCCGGCAGAATACAAAAAAGAACTCCCATCTTATAAATTGACAGTTGCTAAAAGCTTCTCAGCGGTAATTTCGAATCAAGAAACCATCCCGAGATGGT
Organism: Mucilaginibacter tolerans; assembly: GCF_030519375.1. Lineage (GTDB taxonomy): Bacteria > Bacteroidota > Bacteroidia > Sphingobacteriales > Sphingobacteriaceae > Mucilaginibacter. The sequence continues at coordinate 1,392 of NZ_JAUMKB010000010.1, forward strand.
CTTTTGAGAAATTAAACCGCAATTATATGTTTAGAAATTATTTAAAGATCGCCTGGCGCAACCTGCTGCGTAACAAAGTTTACAGCGCACTGAATATTACCGGGCTGGCTTCAGGCATGGCCGTCGCCCTGCTCATTGGCTTATGGGTATACAGCCAGGTTTCCTACGACCGTTTTCTGCCCGGCTACGAACTGGCCTATAAAGTGCGGTATAATACGAATAACAATGGCGAGATCAATACGGGGGGGGCCACGAACCTGCCTTTGGCGGAGGTACTGAAAAAAGATTTCCCGGAGATCCGGTATGTCGCGCAAACCGATTGGATGGGCTCACATCCGCTCAGTGTCGGCGATAAGAGGATCAACGTGAACGGCACGATGGCTGGGGGAGACTTCCTGAAAATATTCCAGTATCCGCTCGTGCAGGGCAATCCAGGCGCCGTACTCCGTGATCCTTATTCCATCGTATTGTCCCAGGCTACCGCTACCGCTTTATTCGGCAGCGCTGACCCGATGGGCAAAATGGTGAAGATCGATAATTTTCATGACCTGCGGGTTACCGGTATCCTCCAGGACGTACCCGCCAATTCCACCCTCCAGTTCAGCTTTATCGTCCCTTTTGCCTATTATGCGGCAACGGATGATGAGGTTAAACGTTCGATGAACGACTGGAACAACAATTCCTTCCAGACCTTCGTCGGCTTACAGCCAAGCGCCTCTTATACCGAACTGGCGCCCAAGCTGAAAGGAACGCTGGTGAAATACAGCTCGAAATATTTTGCGCAGACCAAAGCAGAGCTGTTCCTGGAGCCCCTAAAAAACTGGCATTTGTATGCGGAGTACCGGAACGGCACCGTAGCTGGCGGCTTAATCGATTATGTGCGGTTGTTTGCCCTCATCGGCATCCTGATCCTGGTCATCGCCTGCATTAACTTTACCAACCTGGCTACCGCGCGTTCGGAGCAAAGGGCACGCGAAGTGGGTGTCCGTAAAGCCATCGGTTCCAGCCGTAAGGACCTGATCCTGCAGTTCCTGACCGAATCCATGGCCTTAACCAGCATCGCCTTTTTGCTTTCCCTGCTGCTGGTCATCCTGGCCCTTCCGGCCTTTAACAACCTGACCCATGCCGCGATCAGTATCCCTTTTGCCAGCGGCCTGTTCTGGCTGATCATGCTGAGCTTCGTCTTGTTTACCGGCCTTCTTTCCGGGAGCAGGCCCGCCTTTTACCTGTCTTCCTTTAACCCGGTGAAAGTCTTAAAAGGAACTTTTCAAACGGGGAAAACCGCCAACCGGCCCCGGGAGATCCTGGTCGTGCTGCAATTCAGTTGCTCGATCGCGCTGATCATCAGCACCATCGTTATTTACCAGCAGATACAGCATGCTAAGGACCGCCCGGTAGGCTACGATGCCAGCCGCCTGGTCATGAGCGACGCCACGGGCGACCTGACGCGCAACTACGACGCCTTTAAAAGCGAAATGGTGGCCACGGGCCTGGTGAGCAGTATCACCAAATCGTCCAGCCCGGTTACCGACCTTTGGGCCAGTAATAGCGTCACCAGCTGGTCAGGCCAGCTGCCCGGCGAAACGCTGAGCCTGGCCATCATCGGCGTATCCGATGCGGATTATTTCAGGACCCTGGGCATGCGAATGGCAGCAGGCCGAAACTTCACCGGTAATCTGGGGGCAGATTCCCTGAGCGTCGTCCTTAATGAAGCGGCCGTCAAACGCATGCGCTACAAAGACCCGATTGGCCAGGTGATCACCTGGCACACCGTGCAGCAGCGGGCCACCGTCGTTGGTGTGGTTAAAGACGCGCTCATGGCGTCCCCATTTTCCAGTTCTGTACCGACTATATTTATTTACCAGCCTAGCTGGTCAAGCGTCGTGACCTACCGCCTGTCGCCAAAGGTAAATACCCGGGCAGCGCTGGCCAAACTGGCGCCGATATTCACACGTTATAACCCGGCCATACCTTTTCAGTATCATTTTGTGGATGAAAGCTATGCCTCCAAATTCAACTTCGAATCCCTGATCGGCACATTGGCCGGATTGTTTGCTTCCCTCGCCATCATCATATCCTGCATCGGCCTGTTCGGATTAGCAGCTTACATGGCCGAAAAACGCACCAAAGAAATCGGCATACGAAAAGTATTAGGGGCCACCGTCCCGCAGGTCTGGTTACTACTGTCCAGGGAATTTGTGATCCTGGTTCTCATCAGCTGCCTGATCGCCAGCCCCGTTTCCTGGTACTATCTCCATGACTGGCTCTTAAAATATTCCTACCGGATCACAATCGGGCCGGGGGTGTTTGTAGCAGCCGGCGCGGGAGCTATAGCGCTGACCTTACTCACCGTCAGCTTCCAGGCGATCAAAGCGGCGCTGATCAATCCTGCGAAAAGTTTAAGGACGGAATAAACATTATCTATCTTTTAGAGCAAACAAGGTACTGTATAAGACGATTATCTTCCGAAATGTCTGGAGTGCAGCCGTCTTTGCATTTTTTACCATCGACAAGCTGTTTATGCAGGGCAAGCAGGTCAAATATTTTAACAACGAGTAACGAATGGTAAGACACGCAGGCGAATTTGTAAACAATAACTTATTGACAATAAATGCTGTATGATGATTCAGGAAACGGCTAAGTGTCATTTTAGGATATTTTTCACAAATTCTGTCAAAATCAATTTTAGGAATTTCCCAAATTTCACAATCTTCCAATGCTTCCAGTTTCGGGAACACTTTGACCATATTACTCCTTGTATGTAAATTGAGATTAGGGAATTATTTTTACCTTTGCATTCCACTTGTCACGAATGAAAAAAATACTAAACCTGTCATTATTCCTGGTGATCATAATGTCTGCTTGCAGTAAGCAACAGTCCGTCCAACCAAAAGATACACTGATGAACCGGGTGAAAATAGAGCGGCTGAACAGTGCTTATACCTGGGGACAAGAAGTAAAACTGACGATTGATTCTCTGAATGTTCGTGGCCCCGGCGATGTTACTATTGATTTTGGTTCCGGCTTGACCCTTCACCCCACACGCACCGATACAAACAGCGTTTATTTCAACGTGCCTTATACATTGGTGAACAACACAAATATCTTTAATGTGATCATTGGCGAGTTAAAGAGTAATGACGACTACTTAACTTTGATGCAACCCCATGTGTCTGCCGTAAATAGTTCTTCCGTGCAGCCTGGCAGGACAATGACTATAACGGGGCAATATTTTAACCCGGTGTTAGCCAATAACCAGGTACAAATCAATACTACTTTCGTCACGGTCGTTTCGGCTACACCGACCCAACTCGTAGTAAAAGCAGATAATTCAATCATTTCGGATCAGGGAAATCTGACGATCATTACAGGCAACGGGCTGCAAACCATGGCCTACGGCAATTATACAGTTTATCGGTACCTGACGCCCAGGAGTGATTTTCCAGGACCGGCACGTTTCGGCGCGACTGCCGTTACCATTAACGGAAATATTTACTTTGGTTTGGGTAAATCGAAGACAACGAACCTGGGACTGGACGACTGGTGGAAATATGACCCGAACGCAGATAAATGGACACAAATAGCCAATTGCCCGATGGCTACCTTTATTGCGAGCTCCTTTAGCATTGGTTCAAAAGTCTATGTCGGTGTAAGCGCGGGGCTTATGTACTACAATGCTTTCTTTTGTTACGACACTGTCACGGACACCTGGAAACCGGTGGCTTCATTCCCCGGTAAGTATGCCTTATTCCCAATGAGTTTCAGTTCAGGCCAATATGGTTACCTCGTAGGCGGGACCCAGGTGTCGTCCGGAAGCAATGGAGGAAATACAAACGATGTTTGGCGATACGATCCGGCAAGCGACAGTTGGCAGCAATTGGCGCCTTTTCCGGGTTTGGCGCGCGATGAAGCGATAGTATTTACATTGAACAACAAGGGCTATGTCATCGGCGGGGGCGCTGCAAACGGAGGGTCGAACCCTTATCAAGCAGATGCTTGGTCGTTTGACTTCGCGACAGAAACCTGGAGGCAGTTAGCTGCCCCGCCGCAGAACGTGCCCCGGAGCGAGGGTTTTGCATTTTCTCTTCAAAATAAAGCATATGTCGGCGGCGGAAAAATTAAAGACGGCAATGTTGAACCATATGTATATGAATATGATCCCATGACAGATACCTGGAGCATAAAGGAAAAAATATTTGACCCCATCAACCTTTTTTCTGCTGCTGCGAGTGTCAACGGTACCGGTTACGTGATCACCGGTGAAGGCTATTTCAACTTCGACTTTGCCGGCTCGCAGCGCTTTTTCCAATTTAAACCTTAAGCGAATCTATTTGAGCCAAAATAGGCCGTATTGACTAAGAAAAGATTTAAAATTATTCCCAACGGGAATCGAATTTTACGTCCATTCAATCGAAATCTAATCACCTGGTTTTTTTACTATCTTAACCTCACACCTCGGGTAATTCGAACACCCATAAAACTCCCTAAAACCACCTTTTCTCTTGACCATCACCCCCTGGCACTTCGGGCACCGCGGCGCTGATTCTTCCTCACTTTTACCATACCCGCAAACCTCCCGCAACTCGCTGAGAAACTTACCCGGCCGCGTCGAGCTATACATCAAATAATTCTTATGCCTGGCCCTGGTTATCGCCACATAAAAAACCCGCCGCTCCTCCGCATTCTCAAACGAATCCCCTTCATGCAAAAGACAATCCAGCAAAGGATCATCCGCGATCTCCGACGGGAAACCCATCGTCCCCGAATCCACATCAAGCAAAATCGCATAATCACAAGTCATCCCCTTTACCCGGTGAGCCGTATAATACGAAATCGACAGCCCCGGAAACTCCCTGCAAATTTCTTCCAGGCTGACCGGCACATTATGATGATACCGGCCAATCAAAAAAACACTTGCATCCGGCTGCTGGGACTCCACATCACGCAACAGCCGCCTGATATGATCTGCCTTCGCCTGCTGCATCGCCTCAAAACCACCCTGCACATCCAAAGCCACAAACTCGAAACTATTCGTAATTGCTACACGCCCAGCCGACAAACTCTTTCTAAGCTGGGCAGGATTCTTCTGAATAAACTCACTCGACACCCTTAATATCTCATCATTAAAACGATAAGTTTTCAGAATAGAGGTCTTATTGGTAAACCCAAAATGCTTTTCAAATTCCGTAATAATCGAAATATCGCTACCCGTAAACCTGAAAATAGATTGCCAGTCATCGCCAACGGCATACAACTTCACCCCTGGATTTTGCTTTCTGATACTTTTTAATAAAGCATAACGTCCCATCGACATGTCCTGGAACTCATCGACCAGGATATATTTATAAGGCTTTTTAAAATCGCCCTGCTCAAAATGCGCACCCGCATGATTGATCATATCATTATAATCGATCTCTGATTTCCCGGCAAGCTGCCTTTCATATTCCTGGTAGATCGGGGTAAAAACATCCATAAATACTTTGAACCGCTTTTTGTTCTGCCTCCCTGATACTTCCGCAGGCGTATTATTATTGGACTTCATCAGTGTAAGGAAAGTATGAATCAGGCCAATAAAGTCCTCGAACTGCTCCGATTTTTTAACCAAAGCGAGCACCTCCTCCGGACTACGCTGCGTTAACGTGACGCCATGTTCCACCAATTTCTTTTTCAGGTTTGACAGCAAGGTCCCATTCCGGTTTTCAAATGAATAAGTTTTGATCAGTGTCGTGTTATATTTCTTATGGATGCCGTCCTTCCACTGTATCCCGGCATGATAGGTCTCTTTTGCGCCTGCAAAACCATTTTTGGAGGAAAACCACTCCGGCACATTACCTTGTTGATCTATTCCATAATGCTCATGCCAGATATGATAGTCCGTTAGATAAAAGTCCGGGTGATAAGAAGCGTAATTCGGCGCACGATCTTCTGGCCTGAGCGGGTAATGTTTTTGATACTCATAATTCACGCTCCACAAACAAAAGAAATTCCCGATTTCCATTTCCTCCTTGCTATTCACCTTAATGCCATCGAGCGTGACATTCTTAAAACTCTCCTCATGCTTGATGTATTCGTCCCTGGTTTTAAAAGCGAATTCATCGCGCTCCGGCCGGTTAAAAAATGCCAGGAAATTGATTGCCTTCTTTTGAAAACCATCATCTTCTACAAACAATCTATAAAATGTCTCTTGAATAAATTTCTTTGCTGCCTGGTTATCCCCATCAAAAGCCAGATGCAATTCATCCTTAGAACAATCCCGTTTCACAAAATAACCAAAGCTATTGAAAGTCTTTACCTCCATCTTTTCGGCATCCGGGATCTCCTGGCAAAAGCGAAGACACCTTTCCCGCATTTCCTTTACCGCATTATTGGTAAAGGAGATGATCAAAAGATCCTCAGGCCTGGCCAATCCTTTTTTCAGCAGATAGGCCACCTTACCCGCAATTGTTGTAGTCTTACCTGTACCCGCGCCAGCGATAACCAGGTTGTTATCCTCATCCCGGATGATCGCCTCTACCTGGTCAGCCGATAGGGGATATTTTTCCAGCATATGAAAGAAATCAGCATACCGATCGCTTTCCAGTTTGACAAAATCATCGTTATATTTTTTTCGAATAGCTTTTATATCATCATACGTAGCAACGAAGCGTGCAATATGTCCCGTGAGCGCCTCTGTCAGTCCTAAACGATCAAAACCCGACGGAACAAGTTTTCTGAGTTCGCTATACTTAGTCGTAAATAGAATTTCATCGCGAAAAGAAAAGTAAAAATCATTGGAAAATAACTTGTCGATTTCATCGGCCGCCGCGATAAATTGCTCCTCCAGCAATGGGATTTGCTTCCTGAATTTTTTCCGGGCCTGCCAATCATAATAAACCTTCCAGATTCCCCATATTGACAGGCAAATCAGGAAAACCTCCCAGAGCATCATGATATCCAATTGGCTATGATGGGACATGGATTTGTGGGTGATGAAGTTTTGGTTGGGGTATTAGATATAAATATAAGAATTCTTGTTCGTATTGGTAACTGGGGGCCAGACGTAATTGTCCAAACAAGCTCTTGAAGGGACAATAAAAAATAATTCTATACCAAACTAAAAAATAGGGGTGTAGAAAACGCTAAGGACCGGTAGCGTGTATTATTTATTAATTAAAATCATTTCAATTTGTTTAGGATTTTCTTTAGAATAATAAATATTTATACTGCCGATTTTAAAACCTCCTACCGCGTCAATTGTATCTTAGAAAAAATCAGTATTTGATAACAGATGGAAAATAAAATTGCCGTTTGCAGCCGCCTGATAGCCGAAAAAGGTTTTACAATTTCATTTGCTGAAAGTGCGACAGCGGGCTGGCTTTGCTCCGAATTTGCCCTCACGGAACAATCGGGACAGGTATTAAAAGGAGGCATTGCCTGTTATGATGCAGATTTGAAAGTATCCCTGCTCGGGGTACCCCAAAGTCTCATTGACCAGTTCACACCGGAATCCATGGAAGTGACGCGTGAAATGGCATATCGTCTGGCGAAATTGATACCGGCTGATATTTATGTTACCGTTACCGGGCTAACGACTCCAGGAGGAAGCGAAACGCCTGACAAGCCGGTCGGTACAATGTTCGTTTTTGCTTTGATCAATGGTCACCCGGCAAGTTTTCGGAAAGTTTTTGCCGGCTCTTGCGAGGAAATCATCCGGCAGACCATCAGTGCTACTGCCGAGTTGCTGATCGGCGAATTAAGTTGATGAAATCGACGAATAAAAAACTAATATAGAGTAACTCCGCTTATTTAAGCAGCTGTTTGCTGATCAAGAAAAAAAAGGAGATGTAATATGAACGCAATTATTGTAACAAACAAGGATGCGGGATTGGCCGGAATGAAACTGGTGGAGGCCCCTCAGCCATCGCCGGCGATAAACGATGTTATCGTTCAAGTATTTGCAGCCAGTATTACCGGAGACGAGTTGTCGTGGCCGTCGACCTGGACAGATCGTGCAGGCGTTGACCGGACGCCGTCTATCCCCGGTCACGAACTGGCTGGTGTGGTAACCGCGTTGGGCTATGGCACAACGGGATTATTTGTTGGACAACGGGTGTTTGGTCTTCAGGATTGGTACCGCAATGGTTCCTTGGCAGAGTACGTGGCCATTGAGGCGCGTAATCTGGCCCCATTGCCGGACGATGCCGACTTCAATGATGGTAATGCGCTCGTGATGCCCGGCTTAACCGCCTGGCAGGGGCTTTTCGATCATGGTCAGCTCCAGGCAGGGCAAAGAGCCCTGGTGCACGGGGCGGCTGGCATTGTCGGTTCAATGGCCGTTCAACTCGCGCGTGATGCCGGGGCTCACGTGGTCGGCACCGGGCGCTCTAATCACCGCGAAGAGGCACTTGGTTTCGGCGCAAATGAATTCATTGACCTCGAAAGAGAAGCACTTGAAAATATTAGCCAGGTCGACCTGGTTTTTGATGTTATCGGCGGCGATGTCGCCAAGCGATCTTTAGCTTTAATTCGCCCCGGCGGAAAGTTCATTACTATCGCGGGACCCATTGAAGAGCAGGCCAGAGGCGTTCAGAATATCGACTTTGTTGTGGAAGCGGACCGATCTCAGTTAATTGAAATCGTGAAGAGGCTCCGGGAGGGGCGTTTGAAAACGAACGCGGGCAGCGTTGTTACACTCGAAGACGCAGTCGCAACTTATAACTCGGCTGGTCAGCTTAAGGGCAAAACAATAGTCCGCGTACGTCAATAAAAATCCGGGGAGGCCGAATATTTTATATTAAATGGTCCGACGTGGAATTCTTGGAGGATTATCTGACATAAAATGGGAGGGGAGCGGTTCGGATTTAGTCCGATTGGGGCTCTAATTCAGCGATGCTCCTTGCAATTCGTTCAAAGCTCATTTAATAGGACTTGCTTTTGGTTCGAGGGGGGCAATTTTCCGTTTAATCGCTTTTTTACAGCTATTCTCCTCGGCGTAGCGCTGCATCACGCCAGATTGCGTATGAGCTCGTCACGGAATATCAAATCAACAACCTCCCATACCGCCTTACTGCCTGCTAAATTCCAATTCAGCTGGTATCGGCCCGGCGTCCATGTGGGCGATTTTTGAAGGTGGTATATAACCGGTTTCCAGCCTGAAATCCTGCCGCTGGTGCAGGTATTCGATACGGAAGGGATAAAAGCCTTTTTTTAGCGGAACGATATAGGAAAAGGTTGGCTTATTATAGTCTCCATCCCATTCAATAACAGGCTTATTTGCGAGCAAGAGCCTGGAGCCTTTATCAGCGTTGATGAAGAAAATATAATACCCATCTTCTTTTGCCTCGAACATACCATCTATGGCCAAAGCGAAATGGGTTTTGCGCGGCAGGCTATCCAAATTAAAGTCTTTATTGAAGATGCCTGATTTTGCTGGCTTTATGGTTTTCAGATCCGGCCAGGCAGACCAGTTGCCCTCATAATAGGTGTAAGCAAACCCACCGCTATGCCAGTTTCCTGAAATCTTTGCAGGTACAGGCGGCTTTTCCTCAGTGAAGGTTCCGGTGGTAATCTTATCATAGCGCGGGCGGTTGCTCATGGCTCTGTAAGTAACAATACCAGGCCTGTTGATAACTTGTTGTTGTACAACCAACGGCGATCCGGCCGTCGGCATCGAAGCATCTAGCGTGTAATGCACACCGGTTGTGTCACCATCGATATATAACTTAATCGGCTTATCTTTTTCGACAATTCCATTCATCGGATGAAAAAGCAGCGTCGGGGTTAAGCCTTCGTAGGTATATTTTAAACCATCGTAAGTTGCCTTAAACCGCAAAGAGCTATGCGTCTCCCTGTCGTATGGCTGGACCTTCCACTTAAAGCCTGTTGGGGCATACTGTTTCAGAATGCTTTCAAGGGTGTCTATTTTCATTCCGTTCAAAGCTTCCCCGTTCCGGCCTGCCACGTATAGTGTACTATTGGTGAGTGGCAGCGATCCGAGTCTTGCGGCAGCCATTTTCGCTACCAGCGAATGATCCCACCACATACTTGGATCAACCGCAATAAACGATTTGAATAGCATTGGTTCATTCAGCATAGCATAAATTGCAAACATAGCGCTGAGCGAATGCCCCCATAATGTATTATCACCGTTCGACGGATAGTGCTGATTGATAAAGGGAATCAATTCGTTTTTTATGAACGCCAGGAACTGCGGTGCGCCCCCCGAACCTTTCCATTCAGCTAGGTGCGTTGGCGTGAGTTCCACATTCCGGTCAATCCCCATTATGCTTACAATAATGGTTTGCGGCATAAAACCCTGGTCCTGAACAAAACGTTGTACTTGCGATACAAGTCCTGTGTTCCAGTTACCGCCATCCAGCACATAAAGCACGTCATACTTTTTATTTTCCTCCGGTTTGAAGTCGTACGGCAAAAACACCTGGAACAATCGCACCTGGTTTAGTACGGTTGAATGCAGCGAATCCAGCTTACCGTGAATGGGTGAACGCAGTACCGTATCCTGCGCATGACTGGCATTAACTGACGTAAAAAGGGTAAGCAGAGCGAGAAAAAGTTTTTGTTTCATGGTGCCGATAAGACGTGGAATTTGCGTCTTCCGTTACAGTAATCGAGACAAAAGTACCCGCTGTCCAAAGTTTTAACAAGCTGATGGGATGGTTTCAATTTGATTTTGATGAATATTGATTCGACAATTTATATTTGCATCGATGTAAGGTTTAAGCCCCCGACGCGTAATGCAAATGGGGGTTTTTCGTTTATATTGAGGTATACCAAGAGGCGGCCTTGCGGGGGTAAATATTAACTATGAGAAGCAGGAATCCCGTAACTAAAAAACCCTTAAATAAGTTGTAAACAGAACATTAAACCTCGTAAAAAGAAATATAATCGCTGTTTTAATCCTATTCATACTCATTCACGCTGTTGTTATCAAGGCAGATGCCCAGATTGAAATCCGGGCACCAGGCGTGGAAAAGATATCATCGGGTGCCGCCGATCAATTTACACCATATCGTTTTTGCGAGAAATTGCCCTTTAGAGCTGCACTAGGTGAACTGCCGGCAGGCAAACTGCCATTTAAAATTAATGAGATCAAAATAAAAATAAATACCTGTTTTGCCTGCTGTTCCTTGGCTGCAATTGAACTTAATGTCAGCGATGGAATTGTATTGATTATAACGTCGAATCGAACGCACATTTTTGGAATGCGCATATTTTTTGCGGTTAATGTCACTTTCAACTACCACTTAAACCTAATATTCCCAATTTACCCCTCAAAAACAATGAATTTGCCCCTTGTTGAATAATTCATTAATGGTACTTTTATAAAAAACGAAGCAACTCAACCAGTTGCGCTGGTTGCTGACCCTATACTAATTATAACACCTATCCCTTTTTTATGAAAGACCATAAACTTAAAACATCATCAAAGTTTGCAAAACAATCAGGCGAATTTCTGATTCGAAAAGCCCTGGCAGGTAAACGAACTATCCTAGCAGTTGCAGTCGAACAATCCTCAACATTCCCTTACATTACCTCAATTGGAGATATCTGACGTTATTTAATGGGCGCGGTCTCCCTTACCTGAAATCCTGAAAAATAAACTATTTGCAATAAATAGTCAGTGCAATGAAATTGTCTCGCTAACAATAAGTTGCGTGTCTTCAGTAAAACCGGATAGGGAAAAGCCGCAACCCGAGACACTCATTTAAAAAAATTATAATGAAAAAGGTAAAATTAACTCTTGATGAAACAACCAAATGCTGACAAAGGAAAAAATGAAAAGTGTTTTGACCGAAGATCACAGCGTTGACGTAACATGGATATAGTCATAGAGATTATACCTAATCTTAACAAAGAGGTACATTAATTAAAAAAACGGATGCCTGTTCAGGCAATAGCCTAATGAAGACAATACCTATCCCAACTTTTATCATCAACTTAAAAAGCCGGGTCGATCGCAGGCATCACATTTTAAACGAGTTTGCCGGACATTCAGAGTTTAATGTAAATATTATTGAAGCTCACGAACATCAAATAGGCTCGGTTGGTTTATGGTACACTATAAAAAATATTTTGCAAAAGACAGCCGATAGTGACTGCGAATATGTCCTTATTTGTGAAGACGATCATCAGTTTACCCCATTTTATTCAAAGGAATTGCTTTTTAAAAGCATAAGCCAGGTAAAAGAACAAAATGCAGATATCCTGATAGGCGGCGTTAACTGGTTTGACGGAGTGGCGCCGGTGAGCGATAGCTTGCTTTGGTCGTATATCTTTAACGGCACCCAGTTTATAATTGTATTTAAGAAATTTTTCAACACCATATTACAGGCAGATTTTGATAACTACGATGCTGCAGATTTTAAAATATCCACGCTTACGCAAAATAAATTTATAATTTACCCTTTTGTTTCGGTACAAAAAGATTTTGGTTATTCGGATGCTACGCCACACAACAACTTGCCGGGCCGGGCTGATGAGTTATTTTCAAAAAGCTCAGAGTGGTTGCAAAACTTAAAAAACGTAGCGTCCCATTATAAAAACTTTCCTCAGCCCGACGAAGCGGATGTTGAATTATACAGCACCCTAACCATACCAACCTATATTATTAATTTACCGGAACGAGGAGAAAGGCTGGCCCATATAAAACAACAATTTGAAAACAAACCCGAATTTGATGTCACCATCGTCGAGGCCTGCAAACATGAAATTAATTCGGTTGGATTATGGCAAAGCATCCGGAAAATTATTCAGATGGCTATTGACGCGGATGATGATGTGATCATTATTTGTGAAGATAACCACGAGTTTACCGAACATTATTCAAAAGCATATTTATTGAAAAACATCATCAGTGCTCACGCAAGCGGGATAAATTACTTATCGGGTGGTAGTAGTTTTACCGAGAATGAAGTCTTGATTACACCTAACCGGTTTTGGATTGCCCGTTGCCTGTCCATCCAATTTATTGTTTTATATAAGCCGTTATTTCAACAAATATTAGATGAACCTTTTGACAATAATGTTATTGCGGATGACTTGCTTTCGGAAATGACCAGCCAAAAAACAGTTTTATACCCTTTTGTTTCTGTACAAAAATATTTTGACCATTCGGATACAGTTACTGTTCGCAGTGATCAGGACATAACAGCACAAAACGTATTTGCAGTTTCGGCAAAAAAATTAGAAAGTATTAAACAGGCATATATCAGGTTCAATGTTTAAGGAATATTAACAACAAAGAAATTGTCTCGCGAACAATAAGTTGCCTGTCTTCGGTAAAACAGGATAGGGAAATGCCGGAACCCGAAAATAGAGGCACCAGTTTTAATAAATTGTAATGAAAAAACTAAAGCTCAAAGCGTTTGAAATAAGCGCCACAGGTTTGCTTACAAGAGAACAGCTCAGAAATGTGATGGGAAAAGGCAGCATAGGCGCCAATTGCTATCCGGACGGCCCGAACAACCCCATTTGTGGTTCCGACATTTGCCTCAATGGTCATTGTGCTCCGGCTCCTGATAATTGCACTTACAACGGATGTCCCTGGAGTTATTATTGTCTCAACGGTGTTTGTGTAAGATAAAGTTGATGGAATCGACACGGATAAATTTCCCGTAGAACAGTAAACATCCTACGCAACCATCGTTTACTTGTGAATGCCAGACACTCTTATGGCTGCTTTTACTTGATAAACGATGGTTGCGTTACTAATGTTTGTCTACCTGAGCGGAAAGCGATTGGATGGATTTTATCGTTCCTGTTTCGCGAACCGCTGTAACCTGGCTAATTATTTTGACATCAATACTTGTATTATTGACATATATAAATTATGTTTGAAATAGCCAATTGGTATTCCTAAGTATCAGTTTTATCGGACCTTATTATGAAAAACAATCTGGATTACGTCTTAACCTGTCTTACACGGCAACTTGATTTACTTAATAGTATTGATATAGGATTAATGGAAACTTCCTGATCATTTAAGTTTGTCCCAGGGCAGATATTCAAGCAATACCCCGCCGAATTTATTAAAGGGCGCGGCTTCCGAACACTATAAACCAAATATTTCCATATAAAATATTAACAGCAAAGAAATTGTCTCGCGAACAATAAGTTGCCTGTCTACGGTAAAACAGGATAGGGAAAAGCCGCAACCCGATAATAGAGGCGCAATTTAAATAAATTATAATGAAAAAGCTGAAGCTAAAAGCGTTTGAAATTAGCGCTACAGGGGTGCTTACCAGAGAACAACTCAGAAATGTGATGGGAAAAGGTAGCATAGGCGCCAATTGCTATCCAGATGGCCCAAACAATCCTATTTGTGGTAATGATTACTGCACTAACGGTCATTGCACCTCGACTCCTCCTTGCCCACCGGGTTATTGGTATGGGGGAGGGTTTTGCCATCCCAATTAAACCTGCGAACACCCTACGCAGCCAAGATTATTTGTGAGTCGCCAAACATTTTTATGGCTGCATTTACTTGCTGAAACATGGTTGCATTACTAATGTCATTAACTTAAGCGGAGATCGACTGGCAAAACTTTGTACTGACAAGAAGGTTGTTGTATTTTTTATTTTGTTGATCACTCTCCCTAAAGTTAATGGCATTTTCTTACCCTCAATTTATTAGTAATTCTTTTATAACGATAGCATATGTTTAATCTCATTGAAAGACTATTTTATCCTAAAAGCAACGGACCCGAAACTGTAAAATTATTGACTGATATTTTGCAGGTAAAAATAACACAGACTACACTCACTAATGAATTAGAAACCCACCCGGACTATCCAAGTCTGCTAAGCATCAGCGACGTGTTGAATAATTACGGTATAGAAAACGTAGCTATTCAATTAGACCCGTCTAGACTTGCCGAAGCCCCCACTCCTTTTATCACAACAATTAAAAATGAAAATGACAGTGCTGAACTTTGTACTGTAGTTAAAGAAATAGCAAAAAATACTGTTTTATTTTTTGATCCCGTAAAACACCTATGGACCACGGTATCCAGGGAAGCTTTTTTGAGCATGTTGTCAGGCCCAATCCTGCTCGTCGAAGCTGACGAAGGGGCAGGTGAGAAGGATTACCATGAGAATGCTACACAAGAAAGGAAAAGACGCATAACGCTTCAACTTAGCCTGTTCTTTCTTCCCGGTGTCGCGCTCGGGTCCGGAGTTCTCGCTTTAATGCAAAACGGGGTAACATCTTTTTTGCCATTTTTATTTTTAATGCTCACAATTGTAGGGGTATTGCTCGGTGTGGTGCTTATCTGGCACGAGGTAGATCAGCACAACCCGGTTTTGTCGCAGATATGTAAGGCCGGAAAAAAAATTAACTGTAATGCTATTCTTCATTCAAAAGCAGCCAAAATAGCGGGGATTAGTTGGAGCGCGATTGGCTTAAGTTATTTTATAGGGCAATTGCTGTTATTGATGTTCACAGGAATTACAAACGCGAACACCCTATTTGCCTTAAGCTGGATTAGTGTTATAGCATTGCCCTATATCTTTTACTCGTTATATTACCAATACAGCATAGCTAAGCAATGGTGTGTGCTGTGCCTTTGCGTGCAGGGTGTATTGTTATTACAATTTTTAACAGTACTTGCAGCAGGTGGTCTAACACCCCTTAGCTCTTTATTACATAATTTGAGTTGGGCGTTAACTATATTAATTGCCTTTATTTCACCGCTTATTGCCACTGTATGGCTTATGCCGGTAATACTAAGGGCAAAAGAAAGCAAGAGTTCGCAAAACAAATTGCAACAGCTGAAACACAATCCTCAAATATTCGAGTCATTGCTTGCCAGGCAAAAAGCAGTCACCGAATCTACTGAAGGGCTTGGCATTACATTAGGCAATCCGGCAGCAAAATATAAACTGATAAAAGTTTGCAACCCTTATTGCGGCCCATGCGCAAAAGCGCATCGGCCAATAGAAGAATTACTGGCGAATAATCCCGACGTGCAGGTACAAATTATTTTTACGAGTACCAATAAAGACGGGGATTACAGAACACCTCCGGTGAAACACTTAATGGCCATAGCTGAGCAAAACGATACAGGATTGACAAAACAAGCCCTGGACGATTGGTATCTCGCCGAAAAAACCGACTACACGGTTTTTGCTGCTAAATATCCCGTAAACGGTGCCTTAAATAGACAGGATGCGCAGATAGAGGCAATGAGTAATTGGTGCAACAAAACCGGCATCAGTTTTACGCCTACATTTTTTGTATCACTTCAGCCCGTCAAAAACGGAGAATCCCAAACTATGGAAGAGGAGTTTTATCAATTGCCCGAAATATACAGTGTAACCGATTTGAAGTATTTTTTAAGTTATTAATGTTAAATCCATAAAACACCTATTCTCCGGCCGTTGAAATGCCTATGCTTAAGCACATTGGGCTTCACCGTCCGCACTCGCGATTTGAAACAACATTCATTCGCAGTACTGAGAGAGTTGACGGTTAATAGTCAAGCGGTGTAAAAAGAATAAGAGATTATCGATGCTCCTAAAATGACAGAAAAGTAAAATTTAATTAAGGCTTAATTTGAAAAAATTTATTAACTATAAACAGTTAGACGCTATGGACTGCGGCCCTTCCTGTTTAAGGATGATTGCCAAACATTATGGGCGTAGCTATAGCCTGCGTACCCTCAGCAGGCTCTGCGGATTTAACCGGGAAGGAGTATCGTTGTTAGGGTTGAGCGACGCCGCTGAAAAAATAGGATTCCGGTCCATTGGCGTTAAGTTAACCAGCGAACAATTAAAGGAAGTTGAGTTGCCTTGTATTTTACACTGGCGGCAATCTCATTTTGTGGTTTTATATAAGGTCAGGAAAAACAAATATTGGATAGCCGACCCTGCTGCTGGCCTGGTTGTTTTGGATGAACCCACTTTCAACAGCAGTTGGGCAAGTGATAGTGGCTCAGGCATCGCTTTATTGTTAAGTCCTACACCACAATTTTATGAGCAGGACGACGAAAAGGGAAGCGAGGTGCGATGGGCATTTCTTTTACGCTACCTGATCACCTACCGCAAACTGGTTGTCCAACTGCTGCTTGCTCTGGGTGTGGGAAGCATTCTCCAGCTTATTACCCCATTTTTAACCCAATCGGTGATTGATATCGGTATTAATACCCGGAACCTGAACTTCATCTATATCATTCTGATTGCCCAGGCTATGCTGATCGTCGGCCGGGTAAGCGTGGAGTTTATCCGGTCATGGATATTGCTCCATATAAGTACCAGGGTCAACATTTCCATTCTCACCGATTTTCTGATCAAGCTTATGAAATTGCCTATAAGCTTTTTCGATACGAAAATGACGGGAGATATCATGCAGCGCATGAGTGATCAGAAGAAGATCGAAAGTTTTTTGACCGGTTCAACTTTAAGTACATTGTTTTCGATGGTCAACCTTCTGGTTTTCTCGGCCGTGCTGGCCTACTATAACACGGCCATATTCTCTGTTTTCGTAATAAGCAGCATCCTGTATACAAGCTGGATAGTCATATTCCTGAAACGGCGCCGTATGCTTAATTACAAGAGTTTTGAGGTAGCATCCAAAAATCAAAGCAGCATAGTACAACTCGTAAACGGCATGCAGGAAATTAAGCTGAATAATTGTGAACAGCAAAAACGATGGGAATGGGAGCACATCCAGGCGCGTTTGTTTAAGTTTAATGTAAAAAACCTGGCCCTAAGCCAGTATCAGCAGGGCGGCTCGACCTTTATTAATGAAGGCACCAATCTTTTGATCACATTTTTAAGCGCCAAAGCTGTAATTGATGGGAATCTTACCCTGGGTGCAATGATGGCTGTGCAATATATTATCGGGCAATTGAATAGCCCGATACAGCAATTTTTAGGCTTTATTCAGGGTTATCAGGATGCCAAAATAAGCCTGGAGCGATTAAACGAGATTCACCAGATGGAGGATGAAGAGCCCGCAAGCAGAGATTGGAACCAAAGTTTACCTCAAAACAAAAGCATCTCCATTAATAATCTTACTTTCAGATATCCCGGTGCAGGAAACGAACCGGTGCTCGGGAAAATTGATTTGCACATTCCGCAGGGAAAAACGACCGCCATAGTGGGCATGAGCGGTAGCGGCAAAACAACCATTCTGAAGTTACTGCTCCGGTTTTACGAACCTGAAGAAGGAGAAATAAAAGTGGGTGATCAATTGCTGGATAATTTTAGTTTTAAAGTCTGGAGAAGTCAATGCGGTGTGGTCATGCAGGACGGTTTTATATTTTCGGACACTATAGAACGCAATATTGCCGTAGGTGATGATTACCCCGACAGGGAAAAACTAAAACACGCCATCAAGGTGGCCAACATCCAGGATTATATAGATGGGTTGCCTTTGGGCTTAAATACAAAAATAGGTGCCGAAGGCAACGGAATAAGCCAAGGACAGCGCCAACGGATGCTTATTGCAAGGGCCGTTTATAAAAATCCTCATTATATTTTCTTTGACGAGGCAACAAACGCTCTTGATGCCAACAATGAACAGACGATAATGAACAACCTGGACGAATTCTTCGCAGGACGTACGGTGGTAATTGTCGCACACCGGTTAAGCACGGTCAGTAATGCCGATAATATCGTTGTATTGGATAAGGGGCAAATCATCGAACAAGGTAGTCATTACGAGTTAACAGCCCTTAAAGGCGACTATTATCGTTTAGTTAAAAATCAATTGGAATTGGGAACATGAGCATGCCGGAAGTTTATATAAAACAGCCTGAAGAAATTCGTCATAGCGAAGAAATGGAGGATATTATAGCAGTTCCCCCATCGTGGATGCTACGATGGGGAGTTACGTTATTTATTGGAGTGCTGATTTTGATCATCGCTCTTTCTACCATCATTAAATATCCTGACGTTGTGGATACCACTTTAAAAATCGAGTCGCCCAATGCCCCTAAGCCGATAGTGACCAAGGTACAAGGCAAACTGGTTAAAATATTGGTGAAAGAAAACCAACAAGTTGATGCCGGTCAGCCGCTGGCTTATATTGAAAGTACAGCTAATCATAACGAAGTGCTGAAACTGATCAATCAACTTAAATACCTTCAGAAGATTGTATTATCAAATAAATCCGACAACGGGATTTCCCTGGATAAAACAGACAACTCGCAGTTGGGCGAGTTGCAAGCGTCTTTCCAATCTTTCTCACAGGAATATTTATCGTATCGTTCCGCTGTTGAAAACGGCTTTTATATCAAAAAGAAGGCATACCTGCAAAAGGACCTTATTGATCTGAATAAACAGGAAGTGCAATTAAAAGCACAGAAATCGATCCAGGAAAAAGATCTTAGCCTGGCTGAAGAAGAATACAGGATGCACCAGAAGCTGGCAAAGGAGAGAGTAGAAACATCAGCCGAACTGAGACAGGAAGAAAGTAAATACCTGGCCAAAAAGGCGCCATTGATCCAAACAGCCACATCGCTGGTTGCAGCGAGTACTAATTACTCGGCTAAGGAAAAGGAGATACTGGAACTGGACAACCAAATAAATGAAGAAAAATCTAAATTTTCACAGGCATTAAATAGCTTGATTAGTCAGGCTGACGATTGGGTAAGCAAGTATGTCCTAATCGCTTCCCAACCGGGCAAATTGGCCTACGTCGGCATCCTCCAGGAAAGTCAGGTTTTGAACACTAATCAGGAAGTGTTTTACGTCAACCCGGGTAATGAGGCTTTCTTCGGGGAAATGGCGATACCACAAAATAGTATGGGTAAGGTTAAAGAAGGGCAGGAAGTTTTAATAAGACTGAAAAGTTATCCGTTTGAGGAATATGGCATGCTAAAAGGGAAGCTCAGTCATATAGCTGAGGTTCCGTACAAAGACAGTGTTTTTTTATCTAAGGTTGATTTTAAGATAAGAAATGCATCTGATATGAAGCGCCCTATTCATCTGAAACAAGGTATGACAGCAGATGCAGAGATTATAACCCAGGACGCCACGCTTTTAGAGCGAATCGGCAGAAATATCGTTAAGTTGATTGACAGCAGATAATAATTTACGAATATCGGTCAAGAAGGACCAAGTTTATCAACTCGTATGGAGAAATTAGAGGAATAACTTAGGCGGGTGCAAGATTTGGTTCGTATTCTGTCCGGTCCGGGCGTAAAGAAGAATTAAATAGACAATTCGACTAAATAAATAATCGTAGTTTATGCTCATGAAATTACCTAAAGCGATCTTATTGCCCACTTTGTTGTTGTTGTCGAACCTTATTTACGCACAAAAAGATTCCATTGTGTTTAAGATCCCAACGGAGGGGGATAAAGTAGTGTATAGCGGAACGGTCCCTGTCAATAATAAAAACCGTTTCACACTCGAAGCAGCTTCAAAGGCATGGCTGGTCAACTATTTTAAATCTTACCGTTCTGCCGGCCCGGCCGATAGCCAGGACACCAGCAGCGTGTTTAGCCAGGGTTTGCTGGAGTATAAAGTGCGACCGGGCATGGTCAATATCCCTTTCTCCTGCCAAATAACACTGCGCATTACCTGCAAGGACGACACCTATGCCTACCGTATCTCTAACATCTTTTTCAGGCCGAAAAGTGATTTTCTCGATGCTGCAGGTTACCAGAACAGCCCGGATTATTTAGTGAAGGTTGGCAGGCGGAAACACCTGGGTTTTGGAACCGCCTGGAAGGTGAGCCGGGGCCAGATCAGGGAATATCTTACACAAATGAATACTGCAATACTAGCTTGTATCGCTTCCCTGAATAAAGCAATGATTGAGTAAAGGAAAAGCCAGCAACGCGATTAATTGGGTTCCAACCCCCCGGCTGGCTATTTTAAATTATACTTAATTAGCATCAAAATAGTCGAAAGAAACAGACTTTGAGACCCCAAAGTATTCAAATATTTTAATTATTTTTAGGTTAGTTCTCACCCGTCCATTCCGCTAAAAGGGTATCACTGCTAAATTTAACTTTTAGCACCAAGCATCGCGGACCTGACACGACAATTTTGGGTTTCCCTGAATTTTGGCAAGGGTGTCACTATTGTAATCCCCATTAATGAACCGTCTGCGCAAAATATCCGCTTTGCCGATTGAAAGTTGATAGCGATGCATGGCCAGCCAAAAAAGATATTTATAAAATTACAAATTGTCTTTTGCTCTTGATCGCCGGCCTGCGTTTATTCACAGTGGTGTATTGCAGTTAATTAATTAAAAATTAGTAAATTAGTTAGGTCGAAAAAACGCTCAAGCGCCGCCCTCAAATTGGATTATTCTATGATCGAAAAAACATTAAAAACCTTCGATGGGAGCTTAAGGGTGCGCATACCTACTATCCTCAACGAGATTACACTCGGCCAAATGATCGGGATGCAGGAAAAACATTACCTCAATGACCTCGATGCCATCAGCATTCTCTCCGGTGTATCGAAAGATGAACTCAACAACGTCATTAATTTTGACGAGTTTAACTTTTTCGGCGAATGTGTCCAATCACTGGTCCGGCAAATAAAATACCTGTATAATAGTGATGCGGTGCCGCATCATGTGACCTTTTTACTTGGCAAACGCAAAGTAGTCGTTAAAGTGTCCCATCACCTATCGATTGAACCTGCCGGTGCATTTCTGGCAGCCCGGGATCTTATTGCCGACGAGATCAATTACCACATCCTCCTGTATGGCGAAGAAAACTGGAAGGAGCATTTTCAGCCATCCCTCAAAGCCTGTTGCAACGTACTGGCACAATACTTTTTTTGCAGGGCAACAGGCAAAAAATACAATGAATACGAAGCCTACGATTTTAACGAAGAAGTTAAGAAATTACAGGTAACGGAGGTGTTACCCATAGCCAAGCATTTTTTTACCAGTTATCCCGACTTATTAAAACAGAACATCGGGTTCTTTCAGCGCCTGCACCTGTACTGGAGAAGAAGGCAGGTATTAAGGCGTTTGAAAAATCTAAATGGATAAACCAAACGATATTCTAATCATATGGCCGTACTAAAACAAAAATACAGCGCATCTTAATTATCCTATTGCGGGTGCCAATGAGGCATCTTGAAGACTTTCTGGATTTGTAATTTCCCGTCCTATAACAATTATCCCGGCCCAACGCTTTTACATAAAACAATAGTTACCTTGCCATTAATCGACTATATAAAAACCAATGCCCTGATTCTTGCCGTCCTGATCGGGTTATATCCAAATCAATGTTTCAAATTTTGTAAGCCGGTAATTTGCCTGTTTAAGCGATTTATCGCCTGCTGTATATTGTGCAGATAAACCGATGAATAAATCCTTGAATCGATACCAAGAGGCCCTGGATCTCCGGGATTGATATACAGCGGTGGCCGGAACCGATGGGCAATTTCCTGAAGAAGTTTGCAAATAGCTTCTTCTTTAGCCGCAAATCCTGGATAAATGCCAGTTAAATTAAAGGATCTGATTACCATATTACCCTCCAAGTCTGTTACCGTTACTGATAAGACTGTCGATTGCCCCGGCGGAGGAACATTGACTTGCACTCTCTTAGTTGTTGAAGTTGGCTGAACCACAAAAGTGGCAGTGCCCGCGTTCCATTGAAAAGTATAGGGAGGCACTCCATCTTTAGGCAAAATACGGAATGCCCAGACACTACCTGCAACCGGCCCGGGATTGCATTCATCGCCGTTCGGTTTTATGTAACTAAGTGTGGCATCCAACGTAACCGGCTTCTGATCTATCAGAGCGTCTATCAGGTTGATCCCGGCTAAACAGGCTGCACCGGATCATCGTTTCAGTTCCCGGAGTTGGGCCCACCACAGCGGCGCAAATTATCCTTTGCACCAATGAATTTCTGAATATTGATGATCCCAAAAAATTTCCCTCTTACTCTGGTGTCGCCCCTTTCTTACGGGAATCGGGCATGAAGTACAGGAAAGCAAGGTTTTCTAAACATGCCAATAAGCGGATGAAAGCGCTCTTGCGGCTTGGCACCTTACTGCTTTCTTTTATCATTCCAAAGATAGCCGTCACGGCGCTTCATACATTACATACTTATCGCTTAGCATAGAGCCGTACCAGCCTTTATAATTAGGGAAGCTTTTTAGGAGGAATTTTTCTTTTGGGCCGGCGTAATTATCGGGCAGAATAATATAGAGCGGACCCGCATGACCATCATATTGATAATCGTTCATATCGATTTTTAGATCCTCTCCGATTGGCTCCAAACCGAGAGTCCGGTTATGTTGGATTTCGAGTCCCAATTCTTTATTGACGAACACAAATGTTGCGTTACGCACCCGCTGATCAATTGCTATTACCTTGTTTAAAGCAGTTTGATCTATAGTTTGTTGCGCAATGCCCGATACGCCGTGTGCACTTTTATTCTTATTATATAAGTAACCCTTAACCAGGTAAAATATACTGGTAAATGCGATGCCTGCCCAAACGATGCATAAAAGATGGCGGTAAGGGCTTTTAAGCTGACTAAATAAATAGATAGCACCCGGTATCACCAGTAACCCGATGACCCTGAAATGCCTTGCCTCATAGGATATAGCTTTCTGCATCAGGTACACGTAACTGAAGAAGATAAACGATGCGGTATAAAAAATGATCATTAATAAACGGTAATTCTGATCCGGTATTTTTTTAAGGATACCCCGCACCAGCCACAAACTCGATATCGCCAAAAGTATTAAGATGACCGTTGCCTGCCAGTCATTAAAGATCGCCTTGCCGGTATGATAAATCAATCCGTGAGAAATATCGTCAATTGAAAAACCCGAAAGGAGGGGAGATGCGAGCGGAAAGGCAAATGTTTTCAAGGTCAGTTTAAGCCCAGCCGACGCAGATGCCGGATTTTGCCCTTTGGAAAGGAAGAATACATAAATAGTACCCATGGCTACTATTGCCGGTATAGCTATCCATATGCCGTTTTTTATCCAACCCGTTAATGCTGTAGCTGATGATAACCTGATCCACATAAATAGCAGACCTGCTGCATAAACCCACATCGTTGACGATTTGCAGAAGAAGCCAACCCAACCAGAAAGTAAAATAAAGAGAAGCATTTGCCATGAAGCCCCTTTGAAGGCTACACAGCCATAAAGAAACCAGCCTGTAAACGCGAATGACAAGATTTCGCCTCCGTTATAAAACACATACGGCACGACAAAAAACTGTTGACAGGCAATGAACAACATACTCAAAGCAGCAATAAAAGGGGTAAAGCCAACCTTTTTAAAAAAAACATAAAATCCGGCCAGACCCAATAGCTGACACAACAGAACCGTTAAGGCTGATGCTTGTCCGCTGTTTACGCTGAATAGTAATTTGAATGCATAAGGCACAAGATATTGCCCAGGCGACCACCACGTTAGAAATTCGGAAGTGTTTTTAGAAAAATCATCCTGGTCGGGGGTTACCATCATATTGAATTTTCCTCCCATTTCCATGGAGCGCATTACTAAAAAACCATTAGCGGGATCGGGAAACAACGATGGTGGAGCAACAAACGACAGGATACCCAAAATCACCACCAGGGTGAACAGACCACCGATGATAATTTTAGCAATATAGCGGTTGTTCGGCTTTATCATTTATTTGGCCACCAATATTATGTTTGAATTTAACAATGTATTTTTCGATCAGTAATTGTAAAAAAATAGAAAAAACAATAGTTAAAATTAAAGCGGTAAAGCCGATGCCAAATATCTTTGGAAATGCCTTTATCGAAATAATTCTTATAATCAGGAATTGGGATATGTATACGGGGTAGGCAATATCGCCAATAAGCCTGTCAAATCTGGAATTTTTTGTCAGATCAAAAATGAACGGAACAAACAGGGTCGTGGCTCCGAAAAGAATCAAGTTTTTATAATACGATTCTTTGAAAAATTGGAAATATAATAAAAGTAAACCGATGAACAAGACGTAAATGGCCCAATTGACTTTTTTGCTGATCCTTTGTCTTTTTAAATATAGATAACCACGGTAAGACAATATTCCAGCTATAAAGAACATGAACTGTGAGGGGAAAAACATGTAATTCCAGGGCGGCCCGTCAAAAAAAAATTGTGCGGTGATGATCCTTATAAGCACGCTAATTGTAAAAATCATGACAAGAACATATATTTTTCTTTTAGCAAGCCATGGTGCCGCTAAATAAAAGAGCAATTCGATACCTATCGTCCAGGCAATCGGATTAAAAGCAAAATTATATACATTAGGACTGGTTCTATTAAAATCGGGTGTAAAATATAGATTTCCATTCTTATGGATTGCTAACAGGAAAAGCGTTTCCAGCCCGAACAAAAATAAATTAACGATAATCAAGTAAATAATCGAGGTAGCAGAGGGAGACGCATATTTCGTGTAAAAATCAAGGGTACCGGGATAGTTCAAATGAAAGACGAGTAGCGCCCAGATGACTAAAAGGACCAACACTATTAAATAGGGAGGATAAATTTTTAAAGCTCTGTTGCGATAGAAGCTTTTTCGGCCGGTTTTGAAATTATATTTCTCTGTTAAAACCATCGCCATGTAAAAGCCGGAAATGACGTAGAACACCTGTACTGCAAGATTTCCATTGAGAGGAGTATAACCATAGATAGTGGAGGAATGCCCCAGGATTACACCGCATGCTAATAATAAACGAATCAGGCCCATTATAAAAATACTTAAATGATTCTAAAATTAACCTATATGTCTTGTCCGCGTTTTAACTGCGGGATTGCCCTGATATATGGTATACGCTTCCATGTCTCTCGTTGCCACCGAGCCACTGGTGAGTACAGCATGCGATGCAATTGTAATGCCCTGATTTACGATGGCTCCAGCGCCTATCCACACACCATCCTCTAAAGTTACCGGGGCAGTAATCAGGTCGAAGGTAGCCTTTTTATAATTGTGGCTGCCCGTGAGTATGGTTGCGCCCTGCGAGATACAGGCATTAGCACCAATGGTGATCATTTCCAAACTATCCAGCCAAACGTTTTCACCTATCCAAGCATTGTCGCCGATAGTAAGGTTCCAGGGGTATTTTATGTTGACATAAGGCTTTATGGTGACGCTTATGCCCAGTTTTGCACCGAACGTTCTTAGTAAAAATCGTTTTATCCCATAAACCGGCAATAGGCCCGATTTGAAAACAAGAAAGTTAGTATAATGCCACAAGAATCGCGTAAATGCGTTACCGCCGGGATGATACGGGTGGTTGTTATATAATGAAAGGTCAGTTTTTTGCACGGATAAATTTAAAGTATTCTACTTAATAGTTTAGATGCCATATATTTAAAGATTAAACCGACTTTATGTCCACATTTGCAAAGATCGCCAGCAGGATCAGGCATTCCTCGCTTCTTGAGAGCTCGGAATGGTTATGGAACTGTTTAAGAAAACCCTATCATTCGCTTTTGAATATTAAAGGTAACGGCGTCACCGTCCGAGTAAATGATCATATTTCTTACAAAATTCCGCCCTTGTATTATCATGTTGGACTGGAAGAGTATGAAAAATGCAATATCGAGCAACTTGCAGACTGGATTGTGGCTCATCCTGAGTGTCTCATTTTGGACATCGGTTGTTCGATCGGT
This sequence comes from Mucilaginibacter tolerans, assembly GCF_030519375.1. Taxonomy (GTDB): domain Bacteria; phylum Bacteroidota; class Bacteroidia; order Sphingobacteriales; family Sphingobacteriaceae; genus Mucilaginibacter. The sequence goes on from NZ_JAUMKB010000010.1 coordinate 27,957, forward strand.
ATCATGACAACAGTCAGTTTGTTCGCCTCACCAAAAGCACAGGTAATCAGTTTCGATTCCGATCTTTCCAGCTTAAAATCTACATTAAACATGGCCAATTATGCCTCGGGAAACCGACTTCAGATTGTTTGGGGATTTATTAATGAACAATCTGATATAAAAAGAAGTATCGATGAGGTCATAAGTTATAGTTTTCAAACGCTCAATGCATCGAATGTTACCGGTCATCCCAGTACGACGAGGTACATCAATATTGATCACGGTGTAAAAAATATACCAACTTATTCGCTCGATGACTTATTCGAAGGAAAGCCGGCTTCGTCGCCGGTACTTTTAAAATGTGATATTGAGGGTGCTGAATTACTCGCCCTAAAAGGAAGCAAAAACTTTATTAAAGCGCACCGACCGGTAGTGCTTTTAAGTGTTCATCCGGAAATATTGCCTGTATTTAATGCTTCGGTAAAAAGCGTATATGACTTTTTCAGATCGGTAGACTACGAAGTGGAGGTTATTGGAACCGACCATGAGGAACATTGGTGGTGCTATCCCAGGTAATAGCTTTAATTTTGTATGCTTTTTCTTGCCTTAGGTTGTTTATCATCATGTTTTACCCAAAAGAATAGACCTATTGCAATAATCACGTAGATTACGATATTAAAAATGGTGTGGTGGTCGATAATCAAATGCGATTTTTTATCCCAAAATATGCCCAGTAATACAAAACGCAATACATTTAATACCTGGATACTAATTAACCCGGTAAACAAAAAGATCAATTTAGGCTTTGTGCTTTTAGGATAGGCAATCACAAATGCTGCAAAAAAGCTCATCACGCCTAAGCCCAGACAGGAATACACCACATCAAGCGTCCTGTGCCCCGCAACCAGTAACTGGAAGTCGTTGCTGATGGCCGTGTAACCAAACAAATTGATGATAAATTGAGACGTGAGGAGCAGTAGCCTCCGCAATAAACGGATATAGTTTAGATGCTCATCGAAAAATGCAAAATAATACTCGCCGTGCGAGGTTACGCTGAAGAAGAAAATATTAAAATAGTAAAAGAACAGGAAAAGTGCCAAAAACACCAATAAAAACCGTAATGGCGAATCTTTATGAAGTCTTTTCATGATTTTGCTGTTTAATAATCTCGTCTATTTTGATATCCACGATCAGCCTAAACCAAAAGCCCTGGAGGAAATGAAAAATGACTCCGCTTCGACCATCAAGGATACCCAGTTGAAAAATCATCCGTTGCGTAAAATAGATCATGGGCCGTACATAGCGAGGTAGTTTCCACCACAGTTGTTTGCGCCAGGCGGTCCGCTCATCCGGTGAGCCAAAGAATCGGGGTTTTATTGTTTGAGTGCGCATCAGCTTCATGCGCTCCACTTCTTCCTGTGCCACCAGGTCACTGTAACGGTTATGCTTCTCTATCCAGAAACGGATGTTATTCTCTTTCAGGTTCTCTTCCAGGATGATTCCGTCTTTCCATACCTCCAGCTTGCCAGGAACAATAAAACGGTGATCCATATTTTCATTGATATCCGAATAGCCGATCCCGTACCTGAACATCTTTAACAAGTAGAATGGGTAGTAGCCGCCGTGTTTAATCCAGCGTCCCTTAAAGAAATTTTTACGGTTAAAATAGATGCCGTTTATGCCTGCATGGTCTTCGGCGTTGAAGTTAATTAGCCGTGTTTTCAGTTCGGAGGTGACGGTTTGGTCAGCATCCAAACAAACTACCCATGGTGTCGTAATAGAAAAGTTTTTAAGTGCATAATCCCATTGCCTGGGATGATTTTCAAATTTGTGCTGTAAGAAGGAAGCACCATATTGTTCGCCAATGGCAAGGGTATTATCCGTACTGCCGGAGTCGAGGATAAATATAGGGGCGTTCAAATCGCTGATAGATTGGAGCAATCGGCCTAAGTGCAATTCCTCGTTAAAGGTTAGTATGATAAACGAAAACTGTGTATTCAAACCAATTTTGCTTTTATGATCATCGATTTCCAAAAATAAGGAGCCCGCCCGCAACCTTTAAATCCCTTAACTGTAAAACCTTTGTCGGTCAGAAGATTACTTAACGTATTCTTTGACCAGAATTTAATATGTCCCCCATGCCAGGTCGGATCATGATGCGAATCCCATTTGCCCAAAATTGCTAGTATCAGGTTTTTCCAGTAGCCATGGTAGGGAGTAGAAAGGATGAGTTCGCCACCTGTTGGAAGTAGATTTTTACAAAAATCGATGAAGCCTTCCGGGTCGTACAGATGCTCAATCACTTCCGTTGAAATTATCGTATCAAACTTCAAATTACCCAATTCCGCGGGTAGTTGGCCCGTCGACAGATCCTGAACGAAAAAGCGCTCGGGGTATTCTTTTTTTGCAATTGCAATGCCCTTTTCTGAAGCATCCGTTCCATACGCAAGGTATCCCTGTTGGATCAGGTAACTCACCAAATGCCCATTGCCGCAGCCAAGATCGAGTATACAGCGGTTATTAGCTTTATTCAACATAGATAACAACGCGTTATGCAAATAGAAAAAAGTGTGGCTTGGTTCGTTGGTGGTATAGCCATAATCTTTGTATTCAGCCATTATTGATAATTTGATTGTACATGCTGATATATTTTTCCGTCAAATTTTTTTCATCAAAATCATTACGGATAATGTCAGGTGCAGTCTTTCGTATTTCCATTAATTTATTCTTCTGATCAAATATGATGTTAATGTGGGCACTAATGTCGTTTTCATTCAATTCGCATACCCAGCCCAGACAATTTCCTGTCACATAATCGGCCAAGCCGACATTTCTGCTCACTAGGACGGGGGTGCCGACACTAAGGCATTCAATCACCACATTCCCAAAATTTTCATCATGGGAGGGAAGCACCATCAAGTCATGCTTTTGCATTATTTCAAATTTGTTTGGCCCCTGGAATCCTATCCAATCGACCACGCCGGATAGTCCGGTGTTTTTTGCGAGCTGTTTCAGCGAATCCAGGTAAATGGGGGCACCGTCCCCAGCGACAGTTAAGTGATAGGGGACTTGAACCATAGCCAGAGCTTTGAAGAGAATATCCAATCCCTTCTTTTCTTCTATTCTCGAAAAAAATAAAAGTTTCAGGATTTTGTCATTCGTTTCCGGCTTAGCCGTCATTTTTTTGGGGAAGTTAACAAAGTTGAAAATATTGATAATACGTTTATGAGAAATGATTTCCTCTACCGCCTGCTTTTCCCGTTTTGATGTCACGTGAAACCACGATCTTTCCAACAAATATTTCCCCAAAATTACATGGATGAGCCGCTTGGGTATACCATTCCGGTTACGAAACGAATAGGCGCTCAAAGTACCGCGCGGCGATATCACCACCGGTACCCCGCGTTTGACAGCTATCCAACAGGAAAGAACAGATACAAGGTTCCACCAGGCATGGATATGGACAACATCGTACTGCTTGATTTCTTTCCACAAACATTTTAATAATGCGGGCGAAAAATGGGTATGGTCCTTAGTCAATCTTTTAAAGTATGTTATCGGCACCCCTTCGACCATCACCGTTGCTCCCGGTGTCACATCAAGCTCATTGGCGCCGTTTGCAGTGGTAGTCAACACTTCTACCAGGATCCCGGCTCCGACTAACAGCTCGGAAAGTTTTGAGACGGACATCGTAGGTCCGCCGTAAATGAAAGCCGGCTTATACGATGCATTTATTTGGAGTATCTTCACTTTGGCTTCAGGACGTGGGCTGCTATTAGTATCTTTTGAAAGATAATCATAGTTATATAGCTCCAGAACATGGTGTTAATTATAAACTCGAAGCTGAGGCCTCTCCACATGATTTGAAACAAGCCGCTGAATATCAGCGCTGTTCCTAATATATAGCCACCAAACAGCTTTTCCGCTTTTACAGATATCCACTGAGCTGCAATCCCATACAGCAAAAGGAAAACAAATACGCCTACACCTCCATATGACAAATAGGCATCAACGATATATGCAGGTTTTGCTGAAACGGTCGAATTACGATTAACAACACCCGCTGCGTAAACACGCTCCATGACCATGTTTTCTGTTATTGGTTTTGACGGCCAAAAGACGCGGGGGACAATCGCTACTGCAGATTGCTTTAATAAATCGGCTCTGTAAAAATCTACTTTCTCAGGCGTCGATTGTACAAAACGGGTAAACATATCGATTTCACTTAAACGATAAGCCAAAAAGCTCCAATTACTATCGTCACTCCCGGGCACCTCATCCTTGTTTAATGTCGCATTTAAGGCCAGCTCTGTGGCATCGCCGGTATTCAGATCACCACTCCAGGCGTTTTCCCTGAAGATTCTGTTATAAGTCGGTAATACAACAAATAACAGGATTATTGCCGGGATGAAGGTGAGGAGTACTAGCTTTTTGTAGTATGGATACAGGAAAATGCCTAGAACCATTATGCTGATAATAATGGGCTCCTTAAAACCGGAAACCAGGCCCTGGTAAAAGTTAAACAAAAATAAAAGAATGCAGATCAGCGTATTCCATATCTTTTTTTTGGGAATCGCGAACGCGAGCGCCAGGGTGCCGGCGATAAAGTTTAATGCTGTAAACTGATTTGCAAATTGCGATAGGCCCGGTATCTTTATAAAGAGATAAGACAGTGGCAAAGTAATGATCGCGGTTATAAATAGGAGATTAGCGATTTTTTCTGAAGGGATATAATATTTGTGATCATTTTTGTCCGGGTAATTCATAAACATCAGTATTCCGGTTACGAATGCTGCATGCCCTAAACAATAATATCGCTGACATTCTGCCGTTCGCTGCAGCAAGTCATTATCGACCAAATAATAGTCGCTGGTTTTTTGAAAGTCAACATAACCTAAAACATCCAGATAAAAGAAGATGGTTGTCAGGCACATATAGCCGGCGAAAATGATTTGTACGAGCAATATCGGGCGCATCAATTGCTCGCCTAGTGAAAGATCGCGCGGCAGTGGTCTTATGGCCCCGCTTAAGGTCAAGTAAAAAATTAAAAATGAACCTAGCCAGGCAATCATATACGACAGCTGGGGGTCCGACTTGAATATCATCGCAAGTCCCCACGGGATATAAAGCAATAGGTAATTTTCGAGTGAGAAGTTTTTTTTCATTTAGCTCAAACGCCTTTCGGTCAACGTGTTTTCAATTGCTCCTGCAATTTTTGAAATGCTCCACTCGTCTATTATTATCTTACTGCAATGACCATATTCTTTCAGCATTTTTTTTGAGATACTTAGTTTTTTTAATTTGGCAGTTATGTCCAGTAAGTCATTGCTTTTGAATGTCATTCCGTTGCACCCTGACTTAACAAGATCGGGTCCGCACCCCACCATATCTGATATCAATACCGCCTTGCCACACGCCATCGCTTCGTTGACAGAGAGCCCCCATGTTTCGCTCAGCGAAGGCAGGCAGAAAATATCGGCCGCCTGGTACAAAACGGGCATATAGCTTTGATTCTTAAAATTTAAAAAATGGACCCGCTCTCCGTTTGCGCACGCTTCCGCCAGCTTTTTTAATTGCATTTCTTTAACGCCATTACCAGTTAGAAGTAAATGAACGTTTGTTTGTTCCAGCTGACCAAAGGAATGTAAAAGTAATTCTACATTTTTAACGTCCTCAAATTTCCCCGCATACAAGATCAGAATATCATTGTCGCTAATCTTCAACGAGGACCTGAGCGAACGGGCTTCTTCGCTGCAATCCTCTGAAAAACGGTCGTTATCGATGGCGTGTGGCGCAAATACCAATTGCCGATCTTTCATACCGAATCTTTTAAAATAAGCCTTATTATTGCTTCCGACATAGAAGGCAACATCCACATGACGGTAGACCCACCGTAAAAATAAAAGCCGGGCGATACTTTTCCAGCCTTTTTCGTGGTTTAATAGTGTTGAGTCACCCCGAAAATAAACAGGCACTTTTCCTTTAAAATGGCGGATAACGCTAAGGTGGCTGTGGTACGCCCAACCAAATACGAGTATCCCATCTGGACTCCATTCTTTTATCTCCCTGATCAAATTCGGATTAATGATTCCCTTATAATGGTGTGACCCCGGATCAGAAGATGTATTTTGCACAAACTCATAGGCGTATCCCGTTAACAACGGTATGTCCCAGTCTATAGTTTTATCAAACCCCGGATCAAACTTCCTTTGATCAACAGAACCCCAGGTATAAAAAACTTTAATCGCTATTTTCCTACGTTCAGTAAGCAACCTGAAAATGGGGGCATAATACTGTATAGGGTGCGTTGTAACGATAGCAAGTTTTTTCATTTTTTAATAACAACCTGGTCAAACAACATCGTTTGCCTGCGGGTTAACTCGAGTGCGTCAAACTGTCCGAAACTTTCCTGCAATGTCACCGGAATAAATTTTCTTTGTGCCCACTGAAACAGTAATGAAGCAAGTTCACTGACAGCCTTTTCGCGGTCCGGCGACGGAAAAATAGTGAGATGAACATTCTTGGTGTGTTGCTTTAAAACATCGATAATATTGCTGTCTTTATTAAAGATAACTGCCAACGGTTTCTGGGTCAGAAGGTATGGATATATTTTTGAAGCAGAATAGGCAGGGTCTTCCGAACCCGGTACTACAAGGGCGTCTGCGTGTTGAAGCGTTGCCAGCGCATGATAGTAACCGATCCGGTCCGTGATTTCAGTAATATATTCTTCCAATCCAAATTCCCGGGCAAGTGGCATTATCGATTGCTTACCTTGTCCTTTAGGCGCATAACTGGTTCCTGCAAAACATAATCGCATTCTGCTGACGGGCATTTCATTGTCTTGAAGTGCTCTTTTGAATGCTTCAAAAAGCAAGCGCAGTGCAGTATACAGGTCGTGCCCTCCGCGTCCTATATAAACAATATTTATAAAATGCGTATCCAATATAGGTTCGAATAAACCTGAATTTGCCGCGGCAATTTCCATGTCCGGATTAAATGCGCCAAACGTGATCGTTGCAGATGGAACGTGCTCGAGCCTCGGGTACCGGCTGGCAAGTACATCGATGTATTTTTGGGATACACTCACCAAGCCGCTCACCTTGCTCATGGCTAATGGTTCAAGGTATTTATTCAGGCGGTACGAAAACCAGTATTTCGGAGGACGCTCGCTTTTTTTCTTGGTCTTGTAATGATCGGAGTGCCATGGATCTTGCATATCGATCACATAAGGCACACCAAATTTAATTTTCCAGTAGGCGCCCAAAATGCACACGGGAAACATGGTTGTTGAAAAATAGATCAGGTCAAAATGCGATTTTTTCAGCAATCCATTGACCTTTTTACGGTAATACCACAAAGACCTGATTCCCAGATTGCCCAAACCCAGCTTGCCAGTCCATTTTTTTTTAAAAGCTTTAACTATGTGGAGACTGAGGTCAGGGGGAAGGCTTTTCACCAGAAGTTGGTCTTGGACCATTTCGGATTCCACTGGATCCACGGTGACAACTTCTACATCCCACCCAAAATCGTTGAAATATGGAAGACTCATTCTGATTCGTTGCATATCTGCCGCATTGGAAGGAGGAAAATAGGGCGATATGATCAGAAGTTTGCGGTTCATTTGGATTTCAAAGTTTGTTTGACCAACTGTAAATAAGTTTTACTTTCGTTTTCCCAGTTCAGTTCTTGTCTTGCCAATTGAAGCGCCTTTTTTTTAGCTTCCAACAGCTCGTATCTGTTCAGGTGATAGCTTAGCAACACATCTGCGAGCAAGGCTGCGTCACCCTTTTTGTACGCTTTTCCAACTGCCGGATAATCGTTCAAAAATTGCAACTGTGCATCCGTATCGCTTGCGACTACCGCCAACCCGCCCTGTAAATAGGTGAATATTTTATTGCTTAGAGCCATATTGTTGTTATTGCTGAAGGCCGGCTCTAAAGCAAGCCCAATATCGAACTGAGAGGAAAAAACTGCCAGATTATCGGAAGGGATGGGTTGATGAAGATGGATCTGATCCTCTTTGCCGCCAACAAGACCATCCACATAATTGGTTTTCGTTGCCTCTGAAAGATGACCAAGTAAATGAAGTTGGAACGGATATTCTTTGAGCAGTTCCAGCGCAGCAATAATATCTTCAAGCCCTCGATTTATTCCGATAGTTTGTGAAAACCAGAATAGCCGGATCGGCTGATCTAAGTTAGGAACGGCTTCGGGAACCCTTGCGTCAGCAGGAAATACGTTGAGTAAAACGGTAGGTTTAATATCCGGGAATATTTTTTGGTATGCCGACGCAATTAAAGGGCTGCTTGTAGATAAATAATCGAGCTGGGGGAAATAGCGGTTTTCAATATTTGTTTTCAAGATGACGTCTTGTACAGACTTGTTGTTGCTCATTTCATTCCGGTGAAAATCTTCGGCATCGAAACCACAAGGCTTTCTGTTTTTTTTGCTGGCTTTTATCACTGCCGGCAAAGCGCCTGGGTTGTGAGCGACATAAAGATCCGCATTAAGTCTTCTAGTTGCTTTGTTTAGAAAATAACTTGCACGGGCAATTGCAATATCTGTAAATAATTTTCCGCCCGATTTCCGATGAAAGATCAAGGCCAGATTATGAATAACTCTGCTTATGTAGTATAGCCGTGGCGACAATAACGGATCGCCGCCCACACAGATTGCCCTCCATTTTTTTTGGGGCAACAAAAGTTGGTCGTACTCATAGCCCCATTTGTTCCAGTAAGCATATATAACGGTGACCGTGTAACCAGCATCAGTCAAAGCATCCGCCTCCTTTACCAGCCTCGGATTTAAGGAAAGCTGCGTCGTAGTGACCAATAAGATGTTCTGATCACGGCTTGTCATTTGTTTCCGTCGCAACAAGGTGATAAATATCAAGGTAGGATCGCGCGCACTTTTCAAGCGTTAGGTTTTCGGTAATATAGGATCTGGGGTTGAACAAAGAAATCTGACTGAGAAAAGTCTTTAATTGTTTTGGAAAATCCGCGGTTCCCGTAAACTTCATACCGCATCGGTCGTCCCAATATGGCACTGCGCTTACCGGTTGGTATTTGATACCAGGGTAATAAGAAGGATCCTGCCAGTAGCCTCCTCGTTCCCAAGCAAGAATCGGTGTTCCTGTAGCCAGGATTTGCTGATATGCCAGTCCTTGCGTTTCATGTTCACATAAAAAAATCACAGCCTTTGCGCCACGCAGCATATTTTTTAGCTGATTCGGTTTGTAACTCCCATATTTTATAAATTCATAAGATTGCGCGTTCTCTTCTAAAGTACGACAGATCGGATCAATTAATGTCTTTTGATATTTTTCATGGTCCCATCGGACTTTGTCATAGATCAAAAAATCAACCTCGGGTACGCCTTTTATGGAACCAGACCAATCATCTGTATCGATTCCCACAGGCCAAGCCACCACCTTCTCGTGGTAATAAGGCTCAAACATGTCCCTGATCCACTCGCCGGGGACAAGTATTCTTTTTACATTTGGGTATTTGCTGAGCAACTCCGGGCAGTCGGCAGGGTGAGAATAAACCCCTGCGCCAAAGATAGTTGGGTTCCTCCACTCATGGTTAAATAGAACATGGGGTTTGCCGATGATACAGGCAATCTCTTCCGGATGGTTTCTAATGTATTTAAAATCATTTAACCGGTATGGTACCCCTAACAGATCAAGCCCCTTCATCAGGTTGATCGCAACCATCGCCACTCCACCCGGACGTTCCTTCCCCCGTAGGATACGCCGGATAAGTTTTCGCGGGTACCGGTCATATTTGAACCACCTGTCCGGATCCGGTTCCAGGTAAAAAAGATTCAAAAAGGGCTTATCTTGATTGCTGCTATTTAAAAAACTCAAGGCTGTACCTGATTCAAAAATGGTTTTTCCTCTTCTTTCGTCTTATAATGTAGTTTATGAGAAACATTGATCGACGGCTTTTCTATAAATCTGTAAAGTATATATGCACATAAAATGGAAAAAGTCAGCCCTGCGATCAATCTGATCGTTTCGGAACCACCTATGACCGGAAAACGCCTGCATACGGACACGACTGCTCTTCCCAGTTCCCAATGGGTTAAGTAAAGTGAGTAACTGATCGTTCCCAGCCAGAGCAATGCCCTGGGAACACCTGATCTAAATAGCTCGGGCTTTACAAAAAGAATAAACAGCACCGCAGCACTGCTTGCGATGGCCTCGGGTATTCCCGCAGTTTGGACAATAATAATTAAAATCGCAACCGAAAGCAGCAAAAAGAATATGGTCTTTAATCCGGTAAAATGTTTGTGATAGATTAGTATGCCTAAAGCGAAAAATGGAAAGAATGGGATGAAGGGCATATGCCTATTGATCAGCAAAAAGCTGAGCAGGATCATAATCAGAAGGATTGACCTGTAATTATTTATAAACAAATGCTGGAATAACAGCCCAAGCAATATATAAAACTGGAACTCCACAACCAACGTCCAGAATACAGGGGAAATGAATTTATAGCCAAACACATCATTTAAAAATAGGATATGCAGAGTTAATCCTTGCCATGGCATGACCGGGCTTCCGGCCATTAGCGTGACGACTATGCTGATTACAATCGCAACAATATAAGCCGGATAGATCCTCAGTATACGTTTAAATAGAAACGTTGGGAAGTCCTTCAACTGATATTGAGCCTTGTGCAGGCTATAGGGGAGGACGAAACCACTGATAACAAAAAAGACTTCAACCCCCAGGTAACCGTATTGCCCGAGGGCTGCGGTTTGCTTTAAGAGACCGGTATTTCCTGTGAGATGGAAAAAAGTCACCATTAGGGCGGCTATACCCCGTAATGCATCGATATGTCTAATCCGCATTTTTAAATGGATTGTGATATTGAAGTTGCCTCGCCACTTTCCAGCCAAATATGGTTTTGATCCATTCCAAAGCTCTCCCTCCCAGCACAGGAGCAATGCACGGTCCACCAATATCTATGATCCTTTGTTCGGCTTTGGCCGCGATTTCCGGCACCTCAGGGTATGCCCGGACCAGTAACTCGAAGAGCATGCGTTTGACTGCAAGGTCTATCCGTTTATCCTGTTGATAACACCTTAGGTGGTTCTCAATCAATTCGAGCGACAAAAGCTGACTTTCAAAAGCGTGCAGGCTCTTTTGTGCCGACAAGGAGCCGGAGTGATTCGGCTTGCGGTAGTAACAAAAGGTGTCCGGCCGGAATAGTATGCCGTCGGAGGCTAAAACCACCCGGCTGAAAAACTCTCCGTCGTCATTGATAGAAAGTTTTTCGTTCCATTCGCCTGCCTTTTTGATCACCGATGCCGGAACCAGCCAGGAATGTATAGTTATCATGCCTCCCTTATTATCTTCCCCCCCATATAATTTCATAAGGAATTCAAATGGGTTTTCGTTTCCTTGGTAAAAATGCCTATCGTAGGGGTCAGGCACCAAGTCCTTGATATCTTCGTCCGACTCAAAATAAATATTCATGCAGATTGATAGCTTTGACGGTAACCCGATCAATTGTATCACCTGTTTTTCTATTTTGTCTGGCATCAACAAGTCGTCCGCATCAAGAAACTGAATATATTCGCCTTTTGCGGCACGTAAGCCGGCGTTCCTTGCGGACGATGCGCCGCCGTTCGACTGATGTATGACGATTATTTCGGAATGAGCGGCAGCATGCTCCCGGGCAATATTCAGCGAATCGTCGGTCGAACCATCGTCGACCAAGATGATTTCTTTACTTGACCAGGATTGGGCCAGCGCTGAACGTATGGTCTTGTCCAGATATTTTTCAGCGTTATAAAGCGGTATGATGATCGAGACTAGTGGCTCCGTCATATTTTTTTTCCGTGGTTGAATATCTCAATCCAGCGGTCTCTAAGCGAGGTGCCTATTGGCGGCTGACCATTTTTGAACCACTGTCGTTCCAGCACTTCAGTATATTTTTCGGGACTCTCATCCAACTCGATGATCCGATCAATTAAAGGCGAAAAATCCAGGTTCCCGAACTGACGCCGCATCTTGAGCTCCCTGCCAATTGACTTTAGTTTGCGCTTGATTCGATGTTGCGGCGCGCGGTAAAAGGACGGACGCATATCCGTAAAATCAGGTTGTGCATGTTTTTCCAGCCAGTTCACCAGCGCCCCGTCATTTACATTCAGATAGTCGGCACTATTGATAAAGCTCCGGGTGTCAAAAATATCCCCGATCAGTGGGTCCCCACAGTAGACAGGCAAACTATCCGCCTGCATAGCATCATATAACTTTTCAGTTTGGTACCCGGGATAAACATAGTTCTCGAAAGCGATGGTAAATTTATAGGAGCTTAAAAAAAGCTTCTTCCTTTCCCAAATACCGCCGGAGTAGCGGGCATCAATACCAGGCATATTGTTCATAGATTTGCCCGGTGCGTCGACTTTTTTATATCGGGATAGCTGTTGGAAAAACTCTTCCCGGTAAGGGACCGGGTGGGAATATAAAAAATTGCAGAACAGGGTCTTACCCTCGGCAATTTTCTGTGCGTCATATTCTTGAGGCTTGATCAGTTTTTCTGGCTCCAGACCATGCCATTGAATTCTTTTATACTTAGGATGATTTACCGTGTTTTCATGAGGGACCCCAAAGGCCCAGTCACAAACCGACATCTCTGGCAAAAAATTTTCGCAGAAATAACCGATCCTCGAATAATCTCCCGCCGGGGGGATGTCATTTCCGTAAGGGCCGAAAATGATAAAATCAGGCTCCGTTGATTCTTCGAATAAGTAAAGTTCATCCAGGCGGTCTATATCGAAGACCTCTGTCTTAAAGTCCGTAAAATTAAGACCGTTCCGAAAACCGAGTTTTATTATTTTTTGTTTCAAAAATCAATCCTAAGCCTTCTCCTTGCGGATAAAGGTAAATTTTTCCGAGTCGTTTATCTCGTTAAGACGCTGGTAGTAGTGCTCATAGATCAGTGCAGCGTCCGGAATTAACTCCGGGCCGATCGTTTGGGAATTCTTTTTTTTCAGATGTTTACCAACAAATATTTTAATTCTTGACCATAGGCTTATTTCTGCCTGGTCGCCTTTATATTCATAAAACGCCGCGGCCCTTCTTCCTTGTTTTTCGATTTGCTTTTGGTCCTTAAGCGAACTCACCGTTTGCGAATGAAACACATTTAGGGCATTGTATCCTGTGTAAAAAACAATATTGGCGTTAAGGTAGCTGATGCGTAAAGCATATTCCCAGTCCATCATGGTGAAGGAGACATTATATAGGCCCAGGTATGCCAGGGAACTCTTCCTGATGAGCATATGTACGTCACCGAACGTAAACGACGGTACTATGCCTTTGCTCCATTTTTCAAATTGTGGATATCTGCTGTGCCGGTCTATTTTGCCATGATCGTTTAATGCACTGCTGAGGTCATTTGATATTAAGGCGTCGGCCTCCGGATGATCCAGCATATATTGCTTGCAACGTCGTATTGCATAATAGCAAAATACATCGTCATCCATGATCTTTTTTAGAATCTTTCCCCTGGCCATTAACATCGCCTTGTTCCAGGCATTGGCCTGGTTCCGGTCAGGTTCGGACAGGTATTGGTGTATCTTATTTTTTTCGAACAACTCCATCAGATATTCTTTCGATCCGTCACTGCTATCGCCATCCACTACCACAATTTCTTCGTCAGCATGAAGGCTACGGAGTAAATTTTCCAGGGTAATTTTAAGGAAGGAAAGCCTATTTCTCGTGGCGATGATATAGGAAAGATTAAATTGATCCACCAAGCTTATTTTATAAAGTTCCTTTTATAGAACTTTCGTTTTTTGATATAAAATAATGCCTCGAAGAAGGCCGAAAAGGCATTCTTAAGATCGAGAACATAACTTCCGATCTTGTATTTTGAATTGAGTAATCTGAATGACTTCTTATCTTTGGTATACAGGCAATCTTTGCCCTCCACTGTCTCACTGATAGCTTTTAGCAGGCGTGTATAAGGTCGATATACGCTATCGAGTACCCGTAGGGGGATATCATAACCGCCGGTAAACCAGGTACCGTCGGAGAAATATTGCAAGTCGTGAAAATGATAAAATATAATATTGTCAATATCATTTTGCGAAGGATAATTGCCCGCGTTCCAGGGTGCTGCTCCGGCGTTGATATCCCTGCATATATAAACACCTTCAAAAACGTAGGGCCAGCAGTCAAGGTATTTTTGGTCACCCATTTTACCATCTTCATACCGGGCGTAGCACCATTTTAAACAGGCTCGTGTCCACCAATCCAGCACCCGATTTCCATCCGGCGTATTCTTTATCGTCAAAAACTGGACACAGTATATACCAGCTATCGCGGATTGATCATATCCTTGACCATAGTTATGTGGGGTGATTAATACTGAATTTTCACCCATATCCTGGACTAGACGGGAAGGGTCCTTGTAAAAATACATATCGGCATCCAGGTAGGTACAATGATCCAGTTTAAAATGTTCCAGGCAATATTTTATCGTAAAAGATGTACAGGTCCAGCAATATTCACCAACAGACCTTTCTGTTTTGACCTTTAATAATTCTGGGGACTCGAATTCTCGGAGCGAAATAATCGTAGCATTTGCAAGATTTCTTGCAGTCAATTCAAGGTAACTGGCTTCGTCAAACGCAAAAATATAAAGGTGGAAATCTGGGCATACCTGAAGCAATGAGGCGTGCAAAGCCAGGCCTTTAGCCAGATAGTTGATATTGAATAGTGTGCTGAAAGTTAATCGCATTTATCTTTTCTAAACAGTCCTTTTTAAAATAAAACCTTTCCAATAGGCTGGAATTTGATTATCTAAGTTGATTGGGGTATCGATTTCACTGTTAAACTCATGAATAATTTCATAGTGTTTCTTGATAAAACTTTTAAAATGATCGTAGCAAAAAAACCATGCCGGATAACTTGCTTTATATATTGATTCAGGGACTGTTTGTGCAGTGATAAGGTCTTGTGGCCCATCTATAAATGCAGTTCTGTCAATTATAATATTTGTAAACCCATAGTTCAGTATTTCGTCCAAAAACTCATAAGGCTTTTCAAGATATTGCAATACGCTTGAAAGTAATATGGTGTCCGCCTGACTCTGTTCATATGCCTGATTGATGGAGCTGAAAAAATGTAACTGGTTATCAGCGATTTCTGCATTGCCGATCTTAACATATTCGTCCTGTTCGACAACATTCCATGATAAGATCACATTTGCTGGTATCATCGCTCTGTTTTGAAAGTAGGACGACCCCAGTGACCCGCCAAAATCGATAATTCTTAACCGGCCATTATTCTCTAAGATAATTTTTAACAAATGAGCGGTGACTGGCCAGACTTGCTGGACTTCTTCAAATAGAACGGAATCCCGTTCACCTTTCGCTTCGCCTTTTTTTACCTTTAATACAGCTTTCCTGGTTATTTCGAATATATTGGGATCATTATATCCGCCGGTTGCTTCTTTTGCCTCTTCCCAGGTTTGATAATTGCCTTGCCATTGGAGACGGACCAGTTTTGATGGCCTGAATTTGCGGTAGATACTAGCTAACACCGGCGGAAGGATAAAGAATAATTTTCTTTTGATTTGCGCTTTTATCTTGGTTTTTCGTTGTGGTTGAGTTACCTTGAAATACCCTTGCATCATTCTTTTTGTTATTTCCGGCCTTTCTTGCACGGGTATTTTTTCAACCTTGATCCGATGGGTTGCAAATCTTATAACATTCGAATACTTATCATCCCCACCATGAGTACCTTCTGAGTCAAATCCAATATTTTTCGTAACTGAGAATTTGGGGTACAATGTTAGCTTATTATATAAATAAGCGACAGCTTGCCATCTGATTGCCCACGAGCTTATGTTACCCCTTATTTGGTCGATAAGCATTTTCTCGAAATTGTAGGCGCCATACAAATTAAATTTTTCTATTAGACTACATTGGCGCAGTTTGTCCAATAATTTTTGTGGATTGGGTTCAAAAAGCGCCCATTGGTCTTTCCAGGTCGCCCAGCCCCAACAGTCTGGGATCGGAATAAAAAAAGTTTCACCGACTTCACTATCGGTTGCAAAAAAGTTAAACGCACCGATACTGAGAACTTTTTCGTCATGCTGGTAAATGTTAAGGGCATCGTTCATGAACTGAAGGAAATATTTAGATGGAATAATATCGTCTTCCAAAACGATCACCTTGCCATATTTATTTACAACTTCAGTCACTCCATCAATTACAGACGTAGCTAAACCCTTATTAACGGATGATTCCGAAATGTAAACATTTTTGCACCATTTTTTTTTCTTGATGATTTCCCGAGTTTTAACAATATTCTCGATGTCCCCTGATGGCGCATTATCTTTGGGACCATCACAGAAAATATATAGCTCCGATGCGTCCGCAAGAATATTCTCTGCAAGGGCAGTCAGGACCTTTTCGGTGTGAGTTGGTCTTTTGTAAACAAAAAGTATGATCGGCGCTGTTTGCATGCTATATTTCTAGACAATTGCTGCCTCTATAAAATAAAGTGGTGCATTTCAGATAGTTCACCGCTGGAGCCATTCCCCAGAAGTCAATTTTTTTAAATCCAGTATTTGTCAAAAAATTTATTCCTTCTAAATATTCAACCCTTTCGGAGTCATCCAGTACAATTATACCATCGGGTTTTAAAGCATAAATACTTTCTTTGCAGCAATTTACCCGGTCGCGGC
This sequence comes from Mucilaginibacter tolerans, assembly GCF_030519375.1. GTDB lineage: Bacteria > Bacteroidota > Bacteroidia > Sphingobacteriales > Sphingobacteriaceae > Mucilaginibacter. The sequence continues at coordinate 44,645 of NZ_JAUMKB010000010.1, forward strand.
CATCAACAATGATCATATCATAAGTCTTACCGGTCTTCTGTGAATACTTGCAATAATCGCCTCCGTATACTAGCTGCTTATAAAATAGATTTGCATTTGCCGGCATTTCATTTCTTATTTTATTATACCATAGCTGGTCATTTTCTACACTATCAACGCTTGCGACCCGTTCGCTGTAATAAAGAGTTGAATTACCGCTGCCATATTCAAATATCGCATGCCTTCGGTTAAGCTTACCTTCCATAAATGCTATGAATGGATAGGTGACCCATGGAATGGGGCGACCTGCATGATCGACGATATTATTTGTGCCAACCGACCGGATCCAGCCAATATCATTCAAATACCCAGAAGATTTAAGCCCAAGCAGTTCACGTTCAATTTTATCGGAAAATAAAAACAATAGTTTTTCCCTTTTTATGAAAAGGGTCATCAGGTGATACAATAGTTTTCTGAAAAAAGACTTCATGCGCTGATCCAGGTAACTTTCAAATTATCTGAGATCCCTTTCGGGTATTCGTCAGACTGGCCATAGCTCAACCAATTTTTAGGTGCATAAACAACCTTATTTGGATTAGCATTCAGCCAGGCACCCCACCAACTGAATGAACTATTTGATAATATACAGATATCGGCGTTTATCAAAAACTGCAGATCAATTATTTCATGTTGCATTGATATATATTTGTTAGGGATATGTTTGAATGTGTCTTCTACATATGTAGGGTCATCTGAAATAAAGATATAATCCACTTCTGAAGAATTTATAAATTCAATGGCTTTTTCGTAGTAACTTAACGGCAATGAGCAGTTTAAATTCACATAATCAGTTCTGCGAATATGTATCACGACCATTTTTCTTGATGAAAGCCGATGCTTTTGCATATCCTTGAACGCCTTCAAATGTTGCTTCCGGATTTGATAAAGGGCTCTGATTTCCCTCTCGAATTCTTTAAAATAACTTTCTGATTGAAAATAACCCTCATACTCGCAGTTGTTTTTGAGCACTTTGAGGACGTCTTCACTGCGCAGGTGGTTGCTGATCGTTGTTTTTTCACCGGATAACAATAGCCGGTTTAAAGTTGTATAAAAGGTTTGTCTTAAGTTTTTCCTAAAGAAATTTTTAAACCCTGGTATCGAGAATAATGTTTTGTCCAATAAAACGCTCCAATTATTTTTAACCTCGAAGTATTCTGGCAGTAGAAAATTGTCACTGCTTTTGTCCAGGTAAAAAGAGGTACGGAGTCTTCTTGCAGCGGCGTAAATAAAAGCATACTGAAATAGCTGGTTACCCAACCGTCCTTCTAGCTTAACTGCGATCATTTTTAAACACTTTGGTTAGCTTATTTATTCCTCTCTTGATCAGGGTAGGTTTCGGATAAAGGCGTTTAACTATTTTTTGATGAAGATTTTTATAAAAAAGATCTTTTGAACCCTTGCCCACAAGTCTGATAGGCCGGGCTTTCCTATTATGAAACCATGTATATTTTCCGGGACCTAATATGTAGTTGAGGTACTCCTCTTCAATCATATCATAAAAAGGAAACAGAGCATAAGAAGCTTTTAAAGATACGGACCACAGGTTGGCTTCCGCATCCCGCATCCAATAGGAAGTTTCGTGATCAACACGATGAAAATACCAGGTATCTTTTAACACAACCATCTTGGCACCAGTTATCGCTTGCCGAAGACCAAATGTCCAGGTATCAAGGGCCCCCGTTCCTTCAGCATATCCCTGTGCTTTCATCCAGCTCTCCTTGGTGAAAAGATAATTGCCATGTTGACCGGGTGCATTTTCACCGGTTAAATAGCAATCGATAGGCAATTCACCTGGCGGCAACTTCCAAATATCTACCGGAGATGACATATCTTCTTTAAATAGGCGCTGTTGTTCAAATGACGCGACGTCAGCGTTGAGCAACAATAAATATTCCTTCAAAGCGCCAATGCTGAAAGGAGCTAGAACGTTATCTGAATCGAGGCAAAACAGGAGCGGGTTTGTTGCACTTTCTACTGCTGTATTCCTTGCTGCCGCTCCGCCTTTATTCCTGATATGAGTGATAATGCGAATAACGGGATAGGTTTTTTGCACTTCCGACAGAACCTCACCAGTTTGATCCGAAGAGTGGTCATTCACTACAATCAATTCATCGCCTGGCACAAAATTGGTTTTCATTATGGAATCAACTGACTCAATGATCGTGCTGGCACAATTATACGCGGGGATGAAAAAGCTAATATTGGACAATGGGCGATAGTTTCTTAATAGGAACAGTTTTATATTTTAAAAATCGCTTTTCAAAGTATTGGTAGCTAAGGTGAGCAACAATAAGTGTGATAGCGATGTATATCATGTATGCGCAGATTTCTGGGAATGGGCGATTAGTTAGATTATACCAACCGCCCAATTTTGTATTTCCAATAAAAATCAAAATCGAAAGTATCGGGTAATGAAAAACATAAATACCGTACGAAATTTTACCCAAATAGGCGATCCCTTTATTTTGGAATATCAAAAGGAACAACGGCCGGCCCTTGATCGCCGGTAATATTAGTGAAACAGCTAACAGATTAACTATTGTATATTGGTAAAATGGTCGAATATTTATAAGCCAATATTTAGTTGATTCTAGAAACCAATTACTGGGAGGGTCATAACCTAAACTTTTAATTGCTGCTAAAGAATTCCAGCCCGCCTGCCGTATAAATACTAAACAAGTAACGCCGGTCAAAAGCCAAAGTAACAACACGATAACAAACGTAAGATAAGGTTTTATGATCTTGACATCAAAGATAGCTAAGCCAACTCCCATAAATAAGGCGTCGGCCTGACAGAAGATATTTGTATAAAAAGTTTCGCCCAGCCAATAATGGTCTGTAAAATGAGGTTCACCATATAAAACTCCCCACAGCCGTAACAATGGGCAAGAAATGAGTATAGAAATGGTCGTAATTTTTAAGTTTTTTAGCGATAGGAAATAAACCAGGAACGGGAAGATCAAATAAAATTGCTCTTCAAGGCATAGCGACCATAAGTGACCGTCGAGTTTATCTGAACTGGTTGGTACATGGATTAAAGGCGAAAGGTTAGCTCTTAAATTATAAGTGTACGTAAAACAATAGGGAAAATCATGTATTGTGCCCCAGTAAATATCTTTCCACTCGTTTAAACTTAATAAAAAAGGGGCAGAATACGTGATAAAAAGTACCAGCAATAAGGAGAGCGTCAAAAATCCATAGTATAAAGGGAATATTCTTAAAGCTCGTTTAAAATAGAAGCTGGAGATATATTTTTTAAAACTTTGTTGTCTATTATTGATCAAAATCCGCGCGATTAAAAAACCCGACAATACAAAAAATATATTTACACCAATCCAGCCAAAAGGCAAAGAAAGTAAACTGTTTGGCCAGTGCGATGAAATGACCAGGAAAGCGGAGAGCGCACGGATACCATCCAGACCTGGTATGTAGTTGAGGTTTTTACTTGTCATTAAGTTCCATCAGGGCATATCTGCACCATTTTTGATAGTATAATTCGTTTTTCCAATACTGGAAAGCTTTTTTGCCTTTTTCAAGCGCTTCTTCCTTATCAAAGGTATGAAGCAGTTCATCCAAGCTTTCTACAGACGATACGTAATAACTCATATCATCCCATGGAATATAATTTTTAAAGGGCCTAACATCCAAATCGCCAATAAGACACGGTGCGACTCCCAATTGCATGGCTTCGAAGAATCGGAATGAGTTGCAACTGGTCCCACGCGGGCATAGTGCGATATAAGACCTTAACGTGTTTAAGTTATAATTCTTTGCCCAAAACCATCTTTTCCAAAAACGCGTCGGTAAACCACCCTGGACTAAAATTTCGTCCGTGTTCGTGTATTTTTTTTTCATCTCAACACGTACCGGATGAGTGTCAAACGATCCGTTAAATGTTGCCAGATACTTTTTTTTAATCGGGAAAAGTGGTTTGCGGTGGCGGCTGCACAATATCGGTACATCAATGCCTTCGTTAATCGTCCGAGCAGCGGTAAATACCGTGGCTTTGCCGATGTTAACCAACGTTCCTCCGTCAAATTGTGATACGGTGAAGGTCTTTGCATCGTCTGAAATAAGGTCACCTGTACGATCTTGCAACTCCTCGAGTCCCTCGCCGTTTGCTGCAAAATTGTGGTTAATGTGCCAACGCGTCCAGTAAATAGGCAAATAATGCCAGTCAGCTTCTTCTGGATTCATGGTAAGTAAGTGCTTTTGCCGCTTTATCCAAATTAAGAAGTCCTGTTCTATACCATAGTCTTTGTTGTGTGCCGGGTATCTGAAGTTTTGTTTTTTAGGCTGAAGTACTGCAGGCGGCTCTAAAATATAAATTTTCACGTCGATGTGCTTTTATATAGGTGTCGCAGAGGTGAACTAGGGCCTCAAAATTCGAAAAATCCTTTTCGTTTATAGAAAACCGTGTTCCCTGTTTTCGCAAAAAAAACAAAGGAGTGACCGCTTAAAAAATTATGAACCTCGGTTTCAAGTACCTCTTTTATGTTAGTATCAATTATTTCCACTAGCAGTACGTCCGGCATATATTTTGTCCAATTATTGGATTTTAAGACCGCCATCTCTGCACCCTCCACATCAATACTCATGAAGTCTATTTTTCGATCATCAGCCAGATACTGATCCAATATTTTCTCCAAGGGCATCGCCATGACCAACTCAACTGATTTGAATGTACACCACTCGAACTTTTTATTCTGTTCTGCCTGATCTTTCGACATTGTGTTCATCAGGGAAGGTTCAAACATGTAAAATTCGGTTAAACCCTGATCCTCGCAAATAATCAATTCAAGGTTCGTGTCATTTGGTCTTTCCTCATCAAATTTTTTTTTGCTGCCCGGGATGGGTTCTACATTTATTCCCGTCCACCCCTTCAAATAAAAATACTTGGTGTTAGAAAATATAGTGGGATGGTGAGCGCCGATGTCAACATAAGTGCCAATTTGTTTATTAGAAAAGATCCTTCGCAAAACCATGTCTTCGCCTTCTTGCGAAAATGAGATGTTGCCGGCGACCGTTTTTTTATACTCTCTGTGATTGTAGTAGATAAGATCGGCAATAAAGTGAGGAATTGCCCTAAAAAAGATATTCTTGATCGTCTTTTTCATTTTTTTGGGCACCAATTAATTTTCTTCCATTTTTAGTATTAGGTATGTTGACCAATCCTTTATTATTAAAATCATAGATGGCACTCCATGCTTCCAGTATTTCAAAAGAACTCAGGTCCCTTGCAAAAAACCATTCAACAGTTCCAACCGAATAATTCGAATGGTTGGTGTTATGTCCGCCGACCGAGATCATATATGTCCCAGGTCTTAAAAAGTAAGCCGGAATTATGATCCTTGATTCATATCTGCCAGGTGCGATAGGAAGACATTCTTCCAAGTCCTGTACAGTCAAGACCGGAATCCCGTCTTTATGTAATGAGCACGATATTCTGAACTCGTTCATGTATTGAAGACATTCATAGGTGATACAAACTTCGACCCGATCATGCGGTAAGATTACGATATCAACCACACTGCCATTGATCGCGAGAGAGTTTAATTTGATTATATCTTTTAACGTTCCAACCGATGACAGTTCTCGTTGCTTCGAACTGACGGAGTTACTCATATATGTTTTTATACATGACTCTATTTCACCACTAAACGCAATTTGGCCGTTGTTTAACAACAAACCCCTATTACAGAGTTGGCGTACGCTGCCCATATTGTGGCTCACAAAGAGTATGGTGCGTCCTTCACCTTTTCCTACATCGCCCATCTTCCCGATGCATTTCTTTTGAAATTCCGCATCGCCTACGGCCAGGACCTCATCCACGATCAGTATCTCCGACTCCAAATGAGCAGCCACCGCGAAGGCCAGCCGCACGTACATTCCCGAAGAATAGCGTTTTACTGGAGTGTCGATATAACGCTCTACGCCTGCAAAGTCAACTATCTCATCGAATTTGCGCTTTATTTCCATCCTGCGCATACCCAGAATAGCGCCATTTAAAAAAATATTTTCTCTACCGGTTAGCTCCGGATGGAAACCTGTTCCCACTTCCAGTAGGCTGGCTACTCGGCCCTTTATTTTAACAGACCCTATTGTCGGCGATGTTACGCGGCTCAGTATTTTTAGCAAAGTGCTTTTACCTGCACCATTGCGTCCAATGATTCCCACAGCGTCTCCCTGTTCAATTTGAAAGTATAAGTCGTTTAGGCTCCAGACGATATCACTTTTGCTCTTGATTGTCCGGTCATTAACCTCACCGATCTTCAAAAATGGGTCCTCCTTTCCTCTCACCCTCGCCCAAAAACGCTCAAGGTCGCGCGAAATCGTTCCGGTACCAAAATCACCTAGCTGGTACGCCTTTGAAAGGTTTTGTACTTCGATCGCTTTAGCCATTATACAGTATCAACAAATGTTCTTTCAACCTTATTAAATATGATGGTCCCCAATAATAGGATAACAGCGGCGACGGCAGTACTATAGCCTAATAATCCCCAACTAAAGCTCCCTTTTCCTAAGAACCCATATCGGAAGGTCTCTATTATAGCAGTTATGGGATTGTATTTTATGATCCAACTGTATTGAGGATATTTATTTATAGCTTCAGAAAGAGGGTAGATAACCGTGGTGGTATACATTAACAGCGGCACACCAAAAGTTATTACAAAGGCCAGGTCGCGGTATTTAGTCGTGACCGCGGATATAATCATACCCAAACCTAATCCAAGTCCAGCGATAAGCAGGATTAACAGGGGGAAAAGAAAAACCACTGAATTGGGAGCTATAGCAAAACCTTTCATCCAAAAGAAGATCATCATAATAAAGAAGAGTGTAAACTGGACTGCAAATCTCACCAGGTTAGATAGGATAATGCTCAGCGGCATGATCAGTCTCGGAAAATAAACTTTGCCAAGCATAGCGGCATTATCTTTAAACACTGTGGATGTTTTAGTAAGGCATTCCGAAAAATAATTCCACATAATCGTGCCTGCCAGATAAAAAAGAGGCGCGGGCACATCGTCAGTAGGTATTCTGGCCAGATTATTGAAAACAAGGTTATAGATTACTATAGTGATAAGAGGTTGCAGAAAGAACCAGATTGGGCCCAAAACGGTTTGCTTGTAAAAAGAGACAAAATCACGCCTTACCAGCAACAATAATAGGTCGCGATAGTGCCAGGTTTCTTTCAGCCGAAGGTTAAATAATCTATGGCGGGGAGTTATCTCTATATCCCAGCTTTCGTCAGGCTGTTTGCTCATCAATTAATAATTTATGCAGTTTTTCCCGATAATGGTTTTCATCGAAATACAATAGGCATTCCGTCTGTAAATGTTTTCTTTTTTCAAATGTCAAGGGTTTATTTAAATACTCGACAATAGTGTTTTGCAATTCATTCAAATCATCGACATCTATAGCGGTGCCTAATTTCCCATCTTTAATAGCGTCCGTACTTCCATCGGCGTTCCCGCAAATCACAGGCAATCCACAAGCAAGCGCTTCAACAAACACAATTCCAAAGCCTTCCTTTTTGCTCGGCAAAACAAAAAGGTCAGCAAGCAAAAAATGATCAGATAACTCATTGTCGTCCAAGAATCCTGTCAATATAACTTCGTTATTTACATCATATTTCTCAATGAGTTTTCTGATTCTAATTTCTTCAATTGAATCGTATTGCCCCGAAAGGATGTATTTTATATTAGGGAACGCTTGTTTCAATCCGCTAACCGCTTTTATAACCTGTTCATGACCTTTATATTGCTCGGACGACGCCAATCTGGTCAACGTGAAAATCACCTGGCTTGAGTGCCTGAGTCCGTACCGGTTTAGTAAGTATTCTGGTTTATCGAATGTCTCAGGCAATTTTATGAACGGATCTATTGCATTATTCAATACTTTGCATTTATCAGGATGACATTGATGACGGGCCATCATTTGTTCCCGCGTAAAATTGCTTACGCAAATTATTTTATCGCAGTAGTCCCTTAAAAAGATTCTTTTTATGAAGCTTAACGGGCGCCATACTTCTATACCATGTGTTATCAGCCACATCTGGCACCGAGGATTTAGAAATTTAATTACAATGCCGATCAGTGAAAAATTGATATGGTTTAATATAACAATGTCTGAATTCGATGATTTGGTCATTGATGTCAGCCCTAATTTTATCCGATTATTGTTGAATGCGGTATAATTTTCGGACGGCAGGTACTCACTCATCAAATCGTATCTGGTATCATATAGCGAAAAAAGTCTGAAGTTCCAATTTTCATCCTTCGAAATATGAAACAACGCATGCGCCATTGTACGGGTCATCTTTTGTATACCACCGGTAGTACTGAATGTCTGCAAGCTAAATAAAAGAATATTCTTAGGCATTCTACTGGATTTGAAACAATGCAAATGCTTTCGACCAATGCACCGAATTGTTTTTAAAAGCCTTTATGATGTTTCTTGACCTTTTACGCTTGTACAGGCTTTCATTTGTGATCTCCTTGTTTTCTTTCATCCAATCCTGTAATGGGAATGTAAATCCCATTTTCGTTCTGTTCCAGATTGCTTCAGGTAAAATATCACCAAAACTGTCAATGAGTAGCTTTTTTGGCCGGCTTTTGTCGAATCTGATGGCAGCTTTAATGCGCTGAGCGGTTCGGACAAAGTCCTCATCTAAAAATGGCACCCTTACTTCAAGACCATGGCTCATTCCCATAACGTCCGTATCCCGTAATAGCTGATTTTGCATATAAAGATTTATCTCAAACCATGCGGCATCCTGTGTATCATAATTTAGGACGTAGGGCAGCTTCCTGTTTGCAAATAACACGTCCTCAACCTCCGTAATGTCAACATCTAGTATTGCTGAGATATCCGCGGGCGAGTAAAGCCCTCTTAAGAATAGGTAGTCAGCAATCGGGTGATTGTAGGTTAAGAAAGCGATTTTCCTATAGGCGTCAAATGCTGAGTAATTCGCAATCTTGAACAGTGAAGACGGATATTTCCTGGCAGTCTTAATATAGTTGATGCGTGTAAATGACGGGTAACCGCCAAATAGTTCGTCGGCTCCCAAACCAGATAATACAGCTTTTAGACCGTCGTCATGAGCAAATTTACTGATGCACCAAGTATTGATCCCATCAGTTGTGGGCAGGTCCATATCGCTGATTATCCGCGGCAAAAAATCCTCAAAATCGTTCTGCTTTACAAGGTGGCTAAATTTTTCGCCTCTAATCTGTTTTAATACTAAATTTTGGTACCTGCTCTCGTCGTATGTTTTTTCATTAAAATAAATCGATATTGTTTTTAGCTTTGTTTTTCTTTCTTTTTCTGCCAGCAGTGTCAATAAGCTGGAGTCGATCCCGCCGCTCAAAAATACCCCAATCGGTGCATCGGCTATTAGTTGACGATGTACAGCTAGTCCAAGGGCCTTTTTTATTGATTCTTTTGCCGTTATGGAGTCCTCGATAGTAGATTCATTAAAGATCACGTGATAAGAATGAATATCATACGAAGCTTTTCTGTGATTCCAGCACAAAAATTTACCTTTAGGCAGACTATAAACGTTTTTTAAGGTAGTGTAGGGCTCTGGTATGTGGCCGTACGCCAAAAATCTGATTTGCCAGGCGGGGTCGGTTTCAGCCGCGACGCCTCCTGCTTTCAATGCTTTTACTTCCGATGCAAAGCTTAGTTGGCCGTCCTCGGCATAATAATAGATAGGCTTTATTCCCGAACTATCACGTACAAGATAAGTCAATGCCTTTTCTTTGTCGTACAGCGCAAATGCAAATATGCCCCTCAATTTTGCAAAGGCAGCGATGCCCCACTGTAAATATGCTGCTATAATTACTTCTGTATCAGAGCTTGAGTTAAACCGGGCGCCAAACTTAAGCAACTCTTCTTTTAATTCAAGATAGTTGTATATCTCCCCATTGAACGTTATCCAAGCTTTTTGGTCGGAATCTGACATGGGCTGGTGGCCACTGGAACTAAGATCAATTATGGCCAATCTTCTATGTCCGAAAGTCAGACCGGCTTCGGCATCACTAAAAATACCTTCGTCGTCTGGGCCGCCATGCTGGAGTGCCCCACACATACATTTCACGACTGTGTTCCTGTAAGATAAGTCCTGAAAGTTGGATATCATTCCCGAGATTCGGCACATAATTATTGTACGGGTATTTCCATAGCTTCGCCTCGTAAGTCACATGGAAATTGTGTAACTAATTTATTTAAAACAACTTAATGCGTTTCAAAGACGCATTAATTAAAGGCCGCTGTCAAACTCTGTCTATTAGTGATGCGGACGCATGTATAATCAGCGACACTCCCAAGTTCTCTAATCGCAGGGCCAATTGTTTTTGCGAGCGGTAAGAAACGATCTCACCAACCATGCCCTTTAGCGGACCGGCCTTTAATTTTATTTTTTCTCCGGGCAATAGGTTCTGTTCTGTGATCTCCAGGTCAAGTGCACTTGCCAACAATAACTTAAGATCTTGAATCTGTTTATCAGGCATTGATGCAATCTTGCCGCCGAAATAGATAAAACGGCTAATCCCCCGGGTCATCAGCACATCAGTTTGTTGCTTTTGCGTAATATGCACGAACAAATATGATCTCATTAAAGGTTCATCAACCCATTTTTTCCGGTCACTCCATTGTTTTAACTGGCGCCTCAAAGGGAGGTAGGCCTCAATCCCTTTGCTTAACAGGGTCTGATGCGCTTTTTTTTCACCTTTGGGGTGTGTATAAACCGGATACCAGCTAAGCTTATCGGTTCCTGACTTTCCGTTCATGGAGTACCTGAGTATTATTTGATCCAACGCCTAATATCCCACCACTTATACTCTTTCTTATCGACATAATAATCTGAGCCCTCATAACCACTATAATCTGAATAATAATAATAGTGGGCGCCGTGATATTCACTTGTAAATTTAGTCGTGTAATATCTGGAATGTAACAAATCTTCTGCAAATGCATTTAAAATAATAACGGTATTATCCAAATGATATTCATTGGCGATTCGCTGCGGAACCGTTGCTGCGTAAAATTTAGATTTGCCTGCGCGAATAACAAAAATATTAATATCGCTCATACGGATAAGAGGGATCGAATCTGAAACCAAGCCGATAGGCGCGGTATCAACCATGATAATATCATATTTCTTTCTTAATTCAGTCAATAAGATCTTCATTTTCGGACTGTGAAGCAATTCCGCCGGGTTAGGGGGGACCGGTCCGGAGACGATGATATCAAAGTTGTTCTGAACATCACTAATTAAAATATCGTCCAACTCGCATTGGTTTGCAAGATAGTTGCTAAGGCCTCTATCATTGGAGACGTGGAAAGTTTTATGAAGACGGGAACGCCTCAAATCTGCTCCGATGAGGACTACTTTTTTATCAATCAGCGAGAGCGTACTCGACAAATTGACTGCGATAAACGATTTTCCTTCGCCCGCCACTTCTGATGTGATACAGATAACTTTGCTTTTTTTTTCGGATGAAATGAAGCTCAAATTCGTACGCACGGACCTTACTGACTCCGCGAAGACTGATTTGGGACGACTAATTGCCAGAACTTGTGTGTTGTTTTCATCGATCTCTCCCGGAAACTTTCGGATAACGCCAATTATAGGAATGGAAGTTAAACTCTCAACCGTTTCTTTATCATATATATAAGGGTTAATTACTCTTATAATAATAATCATGCCCAGTCCTATGGCAAGGCCGATAATTAAAGCAGTTCGGTGAATCGTATGTTCATCAGGCGAAATAGGTGCAAAGTTGGGTTGGGCAGTTTCGATAATGGTTGCACCTGGCAAAATCGCGGAACGGCTGATCTGTGCATCAAGCCTTTTTTCTGAAAGAAAAGAATAAACTTTGTCGTTAATATCAAAATCTCTTTTTAAACTGATCAGATCCCTTTCTTTGGCTGGCAATGCAGCTATTTTTTGATTCACAAGCACAATCTCACTATCTAGATAATCCGTGCTTTTATTTATCCGGTTTATCGTGGCAGCAATATTGTCAATAGCGGCATTTTTAATAATCAGAATTTGTTGATTAATATCTTTTATAGTTTGTGATTCGGCATTATAAGTCTTTAATAGTGAATGTTTTTCAACCAATAGGTTGTTCAAATTGGTGATCAGTCCTGTTAACAGCGCATCGATATTACCTTCCAGGTTCAGATTCAAATTGATATTGTCCTTTTCATTGGTAATCTGATTTTTTAACTGATTGATGGCAAGAAGCTGCAGTTTCAGCAGAGAACGTTGCGATTCCAGGTCTTTTATTTTATTATATTGAATTTCTGAAGCAGAGTTGATGTCCATCAAGTTTGCTTTCTGTTTATATTGTTCAATTTGTTTTTCCGAACCTTTGACCTGATCGGACAAAGACTCCAGTTGCTCGTCTATAAATTTAATTATCTGAGAGGCAGATTGTGTTTTTTGATTTTTATCATAATTCAGATACTCCCTCATTATTGCATTTAATATGTCTGCAGCAAATTGAGGGTTGGAGTCCGTTTCCTGGACGGAAACAATGTTTGAATTTTTAATCAGTTCGCTCGCGCGCAGACCACCCTTTACTCTTCCCACGAAATCTTCCGGAATATTGAATTTGAAAATAAAATTTGATGTCGCGGGTAATTCCCCTGGGTATTTTATACTAAAAGCTGTATTGTCGATGCTTATTGGTTGGTCATATTTGTATATCTTTTCAACATCTTTACCCTTTTGCTTATAATCAAGTTTAAACGAAGTTTTGTTAAGCGGCTGAAAAGTGATATTGGACCGATAAAAATTAAGGCTATCGAATTTAATGAGCTGAATATCGAGCATCTTCTGAGGATAAGCGTCCGTCGTACGGGCACGACCCGATATATAAAAACTTATCCGGTAATCGATATCCTTAATCGCGCTTAGGATTAATGCACGGCTTTGCAGTACGAAGATTTCACTTTGTATTTTTGAAGGCCCGCGATCGTTATAGCTGATAATAGACACCAAATCCGAAAATTCTGACTTCTTTTCCTCAATCTTCAGGGTAGCTACGGTCGAGTAGGTTTTTGGTTCATACCACAAATAAGTATAAGATATTAACATACAGGTTACAGCGGACCCGGCGATCCAATACCACCTGCTCAAAAGTATTCTGGCAATCTTAAAATAATCGATCTCCTGGTGAGGCAATTTTCGGGATATCTTCTCCGTCTCTTCCATTAGCGATGAATAAGCGTATAAATGATCAAGGCTGTGTTCAGAATGATCAGAGCCGGTTGTAACGTCGTATTTAAGTTTTGCAGCTGCTCGTTCTTGACTGCGCGTTTATTCTGGGCTATATAGATGATATCGTTATTCTGCAGGATCAGGCGGGGGTCCGCAAGCGTAGCAGTTCTACTCAGGTCAACCTCAGTAATCTGGGGGTTTTTAGGATCCCCGCGTATAATCTTAATATTTTTCTCATTTGCTTTGTCTGTAAGCCCTCCAGCTTCACCAATCATTTCAATCAAATTTGTTTTGTCTTTTATTAGCGGATAATTCCCCTGAGCACGTATTTCCCCAAGAACCGTTACCTTCAAGTTGATAATTTTCAATTCAATAATAGGGTCCTTCAGTACATCTTTACGATAAAGATCCTCAATCTGTTTCGTTGCTTCATTCCTGGTCATGCCCGCCACGTGAACGCGACCGATCACAGGTAAGGCTACAGTCCCGTCGTCTTCTACCTGATAGGTCATGCCCTGTGTAGAAACGCCCGAACCTCCGTTATTAGCTGCTGCGGGGGTTTCGTCGACCACATATTTAATATTTTGGAGGTTCCTGATCTGGAGGATATCTTGAGAGCGTATCCTGTAATCACTAGTCCCGTTGCCGTTACTTAGCGCAGCTAGTCTTAAAGTATCAGGAATGCTGCCGCGTTCCTTAAATAGTAATTGAGGCTGTTGCGTTGAACATGAGGCAAATGCAAAAGCAAACAGTACTCCGATAGAAATAATTAGGTTTTTAAAATAACGCATAGAACAGTCGGTCGTGCATAAAATAATCCTTTCTCACACGACATCCCCAAAAGTACCATAATTTGACAATTTAAAAAGTCTATTTTTTTTGAGATTTCCACTGTTTTGTTCACATAATAACAGATGGAGATCAGCGAACTTTTAAGTGGCAATAAGATTTGATCATGTGGCTTAACAAGATTCAAGCGTCAAAAATGCTTGATCTTTAAAAACAATTTTAGAAGCCGGGCATGAAGGCCCCAGAATGGTTGGTCAAGGCTAATCTTCTGATCTTACGAATCTCAACAATAAGTTCACGCTGCGGTGCTTTTAACATCTAATTTGGGCCTTCTTAGGTAAATGAAACTCTTGGAAAGTCTGATAGCGGGCCTTTCAAAGAATATGTAAAATAGCCATGCGAATAAAATTGCCACGACCAGCTCCATACTAAAGCACAAAAACTGAAGGTGTATAATTCCCATTCGCTTAAATATACCGTTGCAAATCTCAAATACCAAGAAGTGAGTCAAGTACAGTGAATAGGAGATGTTACCCAAAAAATATAACGCATTTAATCGAAAATTAACAAAAATGACGGCAACAGAAGAGATCAGTAATACGGCTGCAGTCGCAAATCCGTGCCGATATAAAATAAGCGTAATAAAAATAATGGGCAACACAATATTATGTAGCGTTCGATTGTTGTAAAATACCATAAACGAAATCCCTAAAGCAAATATGGAAGTGTAATTCAATATCAGGGCGTCGCCACCGAAGTGGAATAAATTTATCACGCCGAAGGCCAAGAGAAATATTACCTTGTAGGCTTTACTTTTAAACAGAAAATACAAAAGACCAATTAGTAGGTAGAATTGAAATTCTACGCATAGTGTCCAAAATATATGATTGTAAAACGAATACCGGGTAAACGGTACTGCATAAAATATATGTGCAATAAATTGGGCAAAATCGTACCGGAATACTACACCCCTGTAGGCCGACAGATGGTTCAAAGTAAATCCGAGCAGGATATAAAGGGCAATTACAACCCAATAAGGAGGATCGATACGAATTGACCTTTTTATAAGGAAAGTAAAAAAATGACTTGTTTTATATCCATTCTTTTCAAGTGAATAGGCGATAATAAAACCGCTAATAAAAAAGAAAACAGGGACACCGATCTGGCCCAAGTTAAAAACTGAAGATATGACTGGATAATTGGTCAATGCAAATCCAAAGTGACAAAATACCACGCCTAAAGCGGCTAGTCCGCGGAGATACTGAATGCTTAATAGTTTATAAGGTTCATTTAACATTGAATTGAATATAAGAACAAATAAATATGAAAGAAGAATATAAGACGAAAATTGAGCAGTTGCATTGAGCGTCACTTTCCAAATTGGATATTCCGAAACCATTGATCACCTCATTCCGAAAACCGCAAACAGGCATTTCCGGGACACTTTGACCATAGCAACTTCTTAGGTATCAAAAGCGATTTTCCTTCGTATCAAAGCGACTCGGTGTTCTAAAGGGCACGGAATAGCTTGGTCAAGCATGCCGTAATATTCACGGAATAGGCTGATCAAGGCTTCCGGAATATCGATTCAGTCGGTGAAACTTTTGGCCTTTCCATATCAACCGAAGAAAGGTTGTAAAAATTGGGCGCCTGCTTTGGTCATGAGCCGGCGATTCCTAAACAAATGCCTATCGTTAAAAAAAGTAACAGAAGAAAATGCGGGGCTAGTCTGGCTCTTAATATTTTTAAAGAGTTATTAACTTGCTTTCTAACCGTTAACGGACTTATTTCTAATTTCTCGGCAATTTCGTTATGAGACAAATTCGAATCCCTGCTCAATTCGAACACCAGTCTCATTTTTGGAGGAAGAGTGCTCACCTCAGCGTTGACCAGCGCAATAAGCTCTTTGTTTCTTAAATTTTCATCTGTTGTAGAGTGGCAGGTCTCCTCAAAATTAATGAACGAGGTGATGTAGTTGGACTTGACTTTCTCGTGCTTAAAGACATTTAAAACTTTATTTCTGATTGCAGTACATAAATAAGCCTGTAAGGTGCCTTTAATCTCAATTGATCTTCTTTGGTCCCAAAGATAAATGAAAAGCTCCTGTAGAATATCCTTGACCGTATCTCTGTCTGACAATCTTTTATAGGCATGCAGATATAAGACGCCGTAATAACGGGAATGAATCGCCGTAAATGCGGAAATATCATCTTGCCTTAATAGCCTTATTAAGTCATCGTCGCTATATTGGCTGTACAGGGTCATCAGGGTTTATATTGATTCTAAGTTTGTCTGTGAAATCTCTTATTTTTTAACCTGGTCGAATCTGAGATAAACGACTCGCCTGAAATTGGGCACGCGTTACCTCTTATATTTATAATTGTATATACAAATAAATAAGAACCTAATAATTTTGAACATTGGAGTTCAACACAAACGTTTGCGTTGAATATCGAAAAACCGGATTAAGTAAGGCATTAAAGGCAGTCGGCGAGCGCGCAAAAGACCTTTAACCTGCCGCTTGCAGGAATTACTTTTAATAGATTGGTTATGAATTTTCTGTGCAGGTAATTTTATTGCTGGCTTTCAATAATAATATTTATTTATGACCGAACGCAAAGAATATATTAACGGGCTTTACGACAGCAAACAAACGTTTGCGCATAATTTGCTGATGCTCAAAATGCTGTGTAATTAAAGCGCCGCATAGCAATCACACATTAGTGAGTTTTTTTGTTTTTTTAAATTTCATCTACTCCCTCCCCCCATTGTCAGTTGTATAGCAGATAATAAGGATAATATATCCTTTACATATCATGCAACCACAAGATATAGAAGATTTAATAGAACGGTATAACAAGGGCCTGACTACTCCTGAAGAGAATGCCTTGGTCGAATCCTGGTATTTAAAATATAGACACGATGATCCTTACCTGTCTCATTTTCAGTTGGAAGATGATCAAAAGGAGAGCCTCGGTAGACTGTTAAATGAAATAGGGGGCAGTTCGAAAAAGATCCGGGTATCACACTTTGCCATAGCAGCTTCAATACTTATTTTTCTGGTAGCAGGTATATATTTTCTGGTTACAAATAATAAACCCCCGCAACGTATAGCAATTAATAAGCCAAAGAAACAAGATGTGGCCCCGGGCGGGAACAAAGCCATATTAACTTTGGGAGACGGCAGCACTATCGCATTAAATAGCGCAAAAATTGGAAAACTAGCCCGTCAGGGTAATATAATTATAAAGAAGGCGGCTGACGGTCAAATCAGTTACCAGGATGTTGTTGTCACCTTCCACGGCTCCAAAGACATTATTTATAACACTGCCGCCACTCCGCAGGGCGGACAGTATCAATTTATTTTATCTGATGGCACCAAAGTATGGTTAAATGCGGCATCATCAATAAAATATCCGGTAGTGTTTGATGGCAGCGAGCGTAGGGTAGAGCTTACCGGTGAGGCTTATTTCGAAGTTGCGCACAACGCAAAAAAGCCATTCAAAGTAATTTCAAATGGTCAGACAGTAGAGGTATTGGGTACCCATTTTGATATCAATGCTTACAATGACGAGCAGGGCATCAAAACCACCTTGCTCGAAGGAAGTGTAAAAGTATCAGCCGAAGGAATGAGCAATATCATTAAACCGGGTGAACAGGCAAGATTTGAGCATGGCGCCATCAATGTGACAAATGTTGATTTGGATGCCGTTGTGGCCTGGAAAAATGGGTTCTTCTTTTTTGACGATAACAATATTCAGGAAGTAATGCGGCAGCTTGCCCGTTGGTATGGTGTGGAGATAAAATATGAGGGGCAATTACCTTCAAGGAGGTTCTCAGGCGAAATCTCCAGAAATGTCAATTTATCCCAAATACTAGATATTCTGAGCTTTAAAAAAATACATTACAAAATAGAAGGGAAGACAATAGTTGTAATGAATTAAAGCCGGTATTTAATCAATTATTCACTTAAAAAAAGAACGGAACCACATGGAAAAATAACTACTAATCCGGCCTCAAAATGCAGGCCCCATCCCATTATGGTTAGCTCAAAAAAAACGCACCCCGACGGTAATCGGAATGCGGAAATATATTGAGTTAACCCTCCCGAAAAACGGGAATAAGTTTAGTGTCTCTAACTATCTGTTAACCCAACACAACAAAAGTATGAAATTAAATGCTTTTTCAATGGTCATGCACTTTCCATGGCTACGCAAAATGTTATTAGTTATGAAATTGACTACCTTGATCATGTTAGTTGCCCTTCTGGAATGTAGCGCAAAAGGGTATAGTCAAAAAGTTAATCTGGATGAAACAAATTCATCATTAAAAAAAGTCCTTCACCAGATAAATAAACAAACAGGATATGTATTTTTTTATGACTCAAAAGATGTACTGAATAAAAGCGTAACTATTCATCTTAAAGGCGCCTCAGTAGATGAAGCCTTAAAAGAATGCCTGAAAGATCAGTCATTAACGTACAAAGTCATTAATAACAACATTGTTCTTCAACAAATTGACAAGGTTGCTAATAATATAGTGACCAAATCGGATTTAATTCCTGTGGCGATAAGCGGGCAGGTTTTTGATAACAAAAATGTCCCGTTAGCCGGAGTGACGATCAGGGTAAAGGGCAGCCCGGTCTTCACCATTTCCGATGCTAACGGAAAATTCAGCATAGATGTTCCGGATGATAAGACGATACTCGTTTTTTCCTTCGTTGGCTACGCTAAAAAGGAACTGCAGGTTACGCCGGGAAGCGCGATGCTGGTAAAACTGGAAACTGACGTAAGCGGGCTTGGCGAATTAGTGGTGGTTGGCTATGGCAATCAGAAAAAAGAAAATCTAACCGGTGCAGTAGGTGTAATTAAATCATCTGCACTTGAGGACCGCCCTACATCTTCACCGGCCAATTTGTTGCAAGGATTGTCTCCGGGTGTTACCGTTGTTACGCAAGGCAGCTACCCTGGTGCGAGTGCCAATATTAAAATCAGGGAATCCTCTACCTGGCAGGGTGGAACAGATCCATTGTTCGTGATCGATGGTTTTGTAAGGGATGCAGCAACATTTGCCACAATAAACCCAGCTGATATTGATAATATCAGTATCCTGAAAGATGCCGCATCAACCGCAATTTATGGGATCAGGGGCGGTAACGGCGTTGTTTTGGTCACAACAAAACATGGAGTTGCTAACAAGACATCCATATCCTACAACGCTTCTTATACAATGAACAACCGTGAAATTACACCACGCCGGATGAATGCTTTCGATGCGTATACTTTTGCCAATGAGGCATTTGCACAAAAAGACCTGCCGGCTACTGACCCCAGCTACTATACACCAGACGAGTTAGATTATTTCAAAACGCATTCTTACGACTGGTTAAAGGACACTTGGCATAATCCGTGGAATACTTCGCATAACTTATCAGTAAGTGGTGGTTCAGAAGCAGCCAGATATTATATATCAGCAGGATATTTTCACCAGGATGGGGCAACATCAAATTCCTTTGGTAAATACAATTTAACCGCAAAGCTGGACGGGCGCATTACAGACCGATGGAGTTATAGTTTGAATATCCTGAGCGAATGGGATAATGGCAGCCGTCCATTCTGGGCCTACGATGGTGGAGATTTTAATTTGTCTAACATGTACAACAGGCTCCTGATGGTAACCCCGGGCCGCCCATCTTTTATTAATGGCCTTCCTGTGGGCAATTTTGACAATACCAATACTGCTAACCTGGCAAAAGGAAACGGCGGTTACACCAAACCGACGAACAATAATATTACGCCAACTTTTCAATTGAAATATGATATTCCCGGGATAACCGGACTATCGGCAAAGGGTACTTTCGCCTACAATACGACCAATAACTACACCAAGGCGTGGCGAAATGCTCCTTATATTTATTATTTTCAGACAGCTGGTGCCCACAATCATATTGTTACCGATCAATTGGATCTAGCACGATCAGGTGGATACCAGGTACTGGACCAGGCTCAGATTTCAGGAGTAGGGGCCCCTACCGAATTGAAAGAATCATATTTACAGTCCTCCAACTACCAATTGGATTTAATGCTTAATTATGACCGTTCTTTTGGTCAGCATAACATTAACGCATTTGCCGGGTACGAGCAATCTGCATTTCGGGGCCATTTTTCAACTATTTGGGACGATAACTATAGTAACCCTAATTATCAGCAAATTAATGGAGGGTCAACCAACAGTACTGACTGGTACATCAGAGGCGACGAAAATCAGCCAACGGGTTTTGCCTCCTATTTTGGCAGGATCGATTACAACTATGCATCAAAATACCTGGTTGGCTTTACCATGAGGGCCGATGGGTCTTATATCTTCCCTGAAAATAAACGATGGGGATATTTCCCGGCTGTTTCAGCAGGTTGGAATATCGCTAAAGAAGATTTCTTTGCAGATTATACCAAGTATCTTGAGGTCCTTAAACTGCGGGTTTCTTATGGAATAACCGGCACAGATAATACTGCTCCATGGCAGTGGCAACAGACTTATAACTTTAATTCAAACTCCGGAATTTATCTCGGGTCTGCACTTCCCCCATCAACCACATTGGGTTCTACTATCAATCCGAACATTACATGGGAAAGGAATCACAATTACAACCTGGGTTTAGATTTTGGCATGCCGAAAAAATTACTTACAGGTACTGTTGATTTATGGTACAAAAAAACCACCGATATCCTCGGCGCGCGCACAGCCTCAGTTCCAAGCACCGTTGGAGCAAGCTTGCCGGCAGTTAATTATGGAATCGCCTCAGCACATGGTATTGAGTTATCTCTTAGTCACGAAAGACACATAAGTGATTTTTTCTATCGTGTGTCGGCTAACTGGGCATATTCTGATAATAAATATCTGAAGGTTGACCAGGCCGCGTCGGTACGTGGTTACCAGAACTTAATAGGACAACCAATTAACGGCCTTATATGGGGTTATGTATCCGATGGGATTATCAGGACGCAGCAGGATGTCGATAATATTTTAAGCACCCACGGAGCTAATTTCACCATATTCGGTAATAAGCCGCAACCCGGAATGTTGATGTACAAAGATATCCGCGGACCGTTAGGTACGGATTCTCCTGACGGAAAAATCGATGGGAACGACATGCAAATCATTTCAAAAAATGGAATACCACGTGTCAACTATGGTTTCAACTTAACATTTGGCTTGAAGGGGGTTAACCTTAGTGCCATATTCTCCGGCTTGGGCAAATATGACATCATGCCTACTGATGTATATTACAGGCGACCTCTGCCTGGCAACGATAATTTAACCATTTGGAAAAATGCATGGACGCCGCAAACGGCAGCTTCCGCTACGATGCCGAGCCCTATTATGACTGATTGGCAAGGCACAAGCAATAGCGAAGTGGCTTCCACCTTCTGGCTAAAGAATGGCGCTTTCCTGAAGTTGAAGTCCTTAATTGTTGATTATAGTTTGCCGGCCAGCGTGTTGGCAAAATCAAAGATCAAAGCTGTAAAAGTTTATCTAAGCGGCGAAAACCTGTTTGAATGGAACCATGTAACAGATTGGGATCCTGAATTGGGTGGCGACTTCAGAATGTACCCGGTATTAAGAGGCTTTACCTACGGCTTAAATGTAACATTTTAAAAAATTAAACTATTAGATCATGAAACTTAAATTCAATATACTATTGGTTTTACTTGGGGTAATTGTTTTATCAACGTCCTGTAAAAAGGTATTTGAGGTTGATCACCCGGGTGGCCCGATCACACCTCAGCAAGAATGGGGCAATCCGGATTTTGCAAAAGGATATGTAACCGATTTCTATAATATTTTACCTGCCTGGAACAGGAATGAAGAGCTCGCCGGAGAGGCTTTTTCCGGGGGCGGTGGCGCAAATAGCCTTAATTCTTTTCTTAAAGGCACCTATACAAGTCAAAGTGGTTATCCTGACAGGGTTTGGGACTGGGGAAAGGTAAGAGCAATTAATAATTTTTTTGCAAATATCGATAAAAGCAAATCTGCATTGTCCCCTGCTGATTACCAAAGTCTGAAAGGACAAGCCTACTTTTTTCGTGCCTATATCTACTACAGGATGGTAAAAGTATTGGGCGGGGTGCCGATTATTACCACCGTTCAGGACCCAACAGCCGATATGAATACCCTGCTGGTAAAAAGAAACTCATCGCTTGAGTGTTTTGATTTTATTGGCAAGCAGTTGGATAGTGCAATTAATTTGCTGCCTGTTACCTGGGGTTCAAACGATATTGGACGGGTTACCAAAGGGGCGGCCATGGCAGTAAAGGGAGAAGCCCTTTTATTAAAAGCAAGTCCGTTGTTTTGCAAAACACCCAATGCAACCTATTGGACTGATGCTTACAATGCCCTGCTGGCAGCCAAAAACGAGTTAGATGCCGACGGGTATGGTTTATACACCGACAATACCGCAAAGCCAAACGAAAATATGTGGTACGATAAAGCCGGGGCAGCTAAAGAAATGATTTTGAGTGTGCGGTACCATTATCCAGAAAAAACAAATGGCTTTCAGCAAGGCCAAAGGCCATTAACTGAAACTTCCGGTTTGGCTGGAGTCTGCGACCCAACCTGGGAAATGGTTAAGGCTTATCCGATGAACAATGGTCTTTCGATCTCAGATCCGGCTTCCGGGTATGATTCTACCCAATTCTGGAAGAATAGGGACCCGCGGTTTTATCAGGCCATTGTATATAATGGGGCCCGGTATGATTTTGCAGATATAACACCCCGTGTTCAATGGATATTAAATACAATAGCAGGCGATGACGCCTATAAAGCCACACCTAATTATAATATTACCGGCTTTTATTGTCGTAAAGGCATAGACACCACGCTGGGTTCAACCGTTTGGAGTCACCAGGCTTTTGATTGGCCGATCATCAGGTATGCTGAAGTTTTACTTAACCTTGCCGAGGCTGCCAATGAAGCAGGTCATTCTTCGGACGCAAGAAACTATATTATCCAGGTACGTCAAAGGGCTCATATCACGCCAGGTGCAGGAAATTATGGACTGGCAGCGTCAGTTGGTACGGATTATCAGGCTACTTTGAACGCTGTTATGACCGAAAGAGCAATAGAGTTTGCTTTTGAAGGAAAGCGGTTCTGGGACCTGAGGCGCAGGCGCATGTTTAGTGTATTGAACAATATGGTTACCCTGCATGCTTACGGACCTTACTTTAATAGTGCCGCAGCATCCTCTCAATATGGTATTGATGTTACACAAAGCAACAGCGGAATAGCTTCACAGCTTTCTAACCGCATTGTAAATTCACCGGCTTCGTTTGACCGTAATGCCTTTCTTAAGAACATTACTCACTATGTATATGAGCCAATAGATCCAAGCTCAACCAATAAGATCAATATACCGGATACTTATTACTTCGGCCCAATTGATCCGCAATATATTTTACAAAACAAAAATTTACAGCAAAATATAGGCTGGGATAATGGAACCTTTAATCCGGTGATTCAATAAGTCCTCGATTCGTTTTTATGTTGATATATCAGTGAATAAGAGAGTATTGTTATTAATAGTACAATTTGCAGTTTATGCAAAAAGAGCACTTCTGGTAGTGAGATCACCTGAGGTTTAGTTGATGAAGCGCCCTGTGCTGTACGGGGCGCTCTTTTATGATTTTTAGTAGAAGTAAGGCTTGAATAATAAAATGAATCTTAATAAAAAAAACTGTCTTATCGTATTTATTATATGGCAATCCTTGACGAGATTTACCTATGCGCAAGCACCTGAAAAGCTTATAATTTCAGACTTTTTAAAAGCGGTGTATGGCCATATGCGCGTAAATGCGATTCAATATGATGGTACTAAAGAACTGAATGAATTTGAGTTTAGGAAGAATATGCTGAAAACAGACAGCGCTCAGTGGTTGCTTAATTTAACTGCCAGGCAGAGCGCAAATCATGAAACGCTGGACATGACAGCAGATGTTATATTAAAGGAAGGACACGCTTCTTCCACCGCGTTGGCGGTATCTTTTGACTTCAGTAGCTGGAGCCGAAAAAATTATGTTCTGGTGCCTGCCAGTATGTACAACGGAAACCGGTATCCTGCTATTGGCAATGAATACAATCCGCCTTACACGAAGGACATGTATTATAACCCCAAAGTGCCGCTGACAATTTCTAACAACCCCAGGTTGTCGGCCGAGCTTAACAAAGCATCACTGGTGGAGTTGCAAACCGGAAATGCGGCAACGCCGGCAATGTGCTTTTTCTCACCAGGTGCAAAGAAAGGCTTTATCCTGTTGACTACCCAGCAGACAAAATTTGGCAATAGCGGCCTTACAATTGCAGAAAACGCAAAGCAGGACAGTTGCAGCTTCCGTATTTCGGCGCCCGCGGTGCGGAAATTGGCAGCCGGTTTTGGTGACTTTCATGAAAGTGGTGACAAAGGCTATGACTGGAAGCCTGGCGACCGGGTAGCCATAAACATGAGGTTATATGTATTTGATGCAAACAGCATTCCGGATTTACTGACGAGATTTATGCAGGTGCGCAAAGAGGTTACTGGGCCTAATCGGCCCCGTAATATAATGCCTATGAGCAAAGAACTTGCCGTTGAAACGGCTATATGCAGCAACAACTTTATACATGCCCCCGCCGGCAGTTATTATAAGCCCGAGAACAACGACGATTTTCAATTGGGCTGGGTGAGCGGGATGATGAATACCTACCCGATGCTGGCGCTTAATAACGCAAAGGAGCGTGAACGGGTGGCCGAAGAGATTGACTTTGTAGTGAATAAACTTCAGGGCAAAAGCGGCTTTTTTTATGGCGGAATAGAAGCAAATGGCAACCTCCGTTTTGAGAAAATGCATGCTGATTTTCCGCAAGGCCAGGCGATGGTACGTAAAAACAGTGACGCCTTGCTCTGGCTGATGAAACATCTCATGTTGTTGAAGGCTCAGGGTTATGGCAATATAATTAAGCCGGAATGGGAATTAGCAGCGGAGAAATTGGCTGATGCTTTTGCGATTACCTGGAAAAAATACGGCGAATTTGGGCAGTACATCGCGCCTGAAACAGGGCAGATCGCGGTGTTCAATTCTACGGCGGGAGCCGTAGCGCCTGGCGGACTCGCTATTGCTGCAAGCTATTTTAATCGTCCCGAGTGGCTCCGTACAGCCAGGGAAGCCGCCGATTATTATTACGAACGTGACGTCGTAAAGCAGGGGCTGACGGGCGGCGACTGCGGCGATATCAGCATGGATGCCAATTCGGAATCAGCATTTGGTTTCTTAGAATCGCTAATGGCCTTATACAATGTTACCGGCGACAGAGCCTGGTTGCAAAAGGCTCAGGAGGAAGCGGCGCTTTGTTCAACCTGGGTTTTGTCTTATGACCCTGTTTTTCCCGCCACCAGCCAAATTGCAAAATTGCAGAGCCACATGGCCGGCGCGGTCTGGGCGAGCATTCAAAATAAACATGCGGCACCGGGTATTTGTGATGCCTCGGGCGATTACCTGTTTAAGTTGTACCGGGCAACGGGTAATAAATTATATGCAAATTTAATCAGGGATATTCAACACGCGCATGCCGAGGCGGTAAATATGCCTGGCCATTTTACCACCAACAACCTTATCGGGTCAAGCATGGAACGAATTCAGCCCAGTGATGCCGAGGGCAAAGGCAGTATTGGCAATTTTATAAATACCCGCAATTCGTGGACAGAAACCAACGGCATGCTAATGGCGATTGAATTACCAGGTATTTACCTGCAAACAAATAAGAATGAGATTTATGTGTTTGATCACGTTGAAGCAAAAATTGTGAAACATGTTAAAGACGGTGTTGTACTGTCAATAACAAACCCCACAAAGTACGATGCTGAGGTGTCAATCCTGGCCGAAACATTGGCTCAAACGAACAAACCGCTTGGTTATACATCATTTTTGAAATGGCCGAAAGTGGACATAAAAGCGGGTAAGAGTGCCTTATTCCATATTAGCAGTGACGGGAAGACCATAAAAGGGTTGAGCAAATGATGCTAAACATTAATTGATACTAAACAGCATGAAAAAAACATCAATAATAAATGCAACATTGCTGGTATTATTATTACTGCTTGTGCGTCTCTCTGCAGAAGCACAATATAATTTTAGTACTAACTACTTAAAAATCCATCTGGATGGCAAAGGCTTTATTACCAGTATGAAAAACATTACGGTGAGACCAGGCCGTGAATACAGTTCAAGCGACAAGCCTTCACCATTACTATGTCTTTACGATAGCAAGAAAAAGGTTTATTACGAACCGCATAGGGCCAGTTACAATAGCGCGGGCAAAATCATCACCCTGAGCTTTCGTAATGGCTCAGTTGCTAAAGTAAGCCTGGTTCCGCATCAAAAATATCTTAAGCTAACGCTTCAATCGCTTTTTCCCCGCAACGGCGTTGATGACATTCAATGGGGACCGTATCGCACTAATATCAACAATCTATTTGGCGAAGTCATTGGTGTAGCACGAGATACCAGCGACGCCAATAATTATGCAATAGGCGTATTGGCTTTAAATGACATAACAACCGGGGGAACTTCAAACTTAGAGGGCGATGCTGCCCCTTTCCAATATGTCATTCATAGCCCCGATAAAGTCCGTTTCCCGCTGCCGTCCAATTTACATGAAGGGCAGGTATTTCCCATCGGGGGGGATGGTATAAGCGATGTTGCCTTTTATTCTCATCATGAGGAGTACTATCGCATTTTGTATGGAAATGCAGCCTCAATTGACGACCAGGGAGGGATTTTTCTTACCTATCATGCAAGGGATAGAAGGACAAAAAAGAATATCTCGTTTTCCCTTATCCCGCTAATGGCTGCTAATATACCAAACCATCAGGAAGTGCAACCGTTGCCGGGAGTCGACTTTACAGGCTCCTCCATTGCTGTGTGGGGAAGCCCGGACAGCACCGCTCTTATGGATGTGATTCAAAATATAGTCTTATCAGAAAAACTCCCTTATCCGAAAGTAAATGGCAAATGGATAAAGGACCCTGCGCGGTATATTCCCGATGTAACCACTTCCGGAAATTTATCAGATAGCACTATTGCCTATGTTTCCAAGTTAGGCTTTAAAGCTATTGAGGCAAATGACTTGCCTTACTTCAAAGTAGATCGTGGAAACCGTGGTTTTATTGACGGCCGAAATTTTGAAAAAAAACCTTTTCATTTCACCTCAGGAGATAAATCGCACAAAGAGTTTACCGACCTTTCAAACCCTCTCGGCATTTTGCTGGGAAGACACACGATTGCTACTTCACTCGCTCAGGGAACAAAGGACGCAAGTCCAATACCAGGCGATAGTTTATGTTACCAGCAAAAAAGGATCTTAACCAAAGGGGTAGGTGCCGCAGATACGGTAATTGAGGTTAATGATCCCACTTATTTGAATGAGATAGCAAGCTGGGAGGGGCACTGCGCCGATTTGAATATGATAAAAATCGGGAAAGAGCTCATTCACTATATTGGGGTTTCAACAACCAAACCTTATACCCTTCAAAAGGTGAAAAGGGGCTATTGGGGTACAAAGGCTGCCAGTCATCGGGCCAATGACACGATTTATAAATTGCAGGTTACCATCAATTATGGTTATGATGGGCTTATACCTGATATTTATTTACAGGATAAAATAGCGGAATATTATGCCGATGTTAGTCATATCAACGGGATCGGGTTTATGGACCTTGACGGCCAGGAATTTCTTTTTAACACCGGGCATGGTTATTACGGTGTAAAACGATTTTTCAGAAAGATGTTTGATAGAGCGGCGGTACTGCAAATCCCCTACCTGCGTGTATCCGGAGCCACTCTTTCCGAAGGCTCCTGGCATTATCAGAGCGTTTGGAATGTAGGCGGCGGCACAAACATGTACGATCTTAAAACCAGGCAATGGGGCAGCACAACAAGTGAAGGGAAAGATCTTAGAAACGTTGCCTTCGCTAACTATTTTCCGGCATCGTTTGGCGGTAATTTTCCAATAGGCTCAGCTTCAACGGTAGAACAATATGAACATATAGAGGCCATTTCAGTTGGAGTTGGTGCGACATATATCATGGAACTCAACCAAAAGTCAGTAGAGAGCTGCCCTCAAAAAGATGCGATATTCAAAACGATCCGAACATGGGAGGATGCCCGGGCTGCTAACGCCTTTCCAAGGGATGTAAAAAAACGGTTAGCCGACTCATCTAAAAACTGGACTTTGGAAAAAGGCGATAATAATGACAGCTGGAAACTATATGAAAAGACGAACGGCCTGAAAACTAATCCCATTACCCTTACAAGAGCCAAGGGTTATTAAGCTGCGCGAACGGGATTAAGGAGCGATATAAAAAAAGATTGCAAAGTAAACGCTAAATAAGTGCTAAATAACGGTAAAGAATGATGAACCTTAAATTACTATGTACCATGTGTGTGTTGCTGGCGGCCAGTACAGTGAATGCAACAGGCAGTAAACCTATTAAATTGTGGTATAAACAACCTGCAAACAAATGGGATGCAGAGGCTCTGCCTGTAGGAAATGGCAGGATGGGGGCGATGCTATTTGGCGGTATTAAGCATGAACGCATACAATTCAACGAACAAAGTCTTTGGAGTGGTGACAATAATTGGGATGGTGTTTATGAAACGGACGATCATGGCTTTGGTTCGTACCGCAACTTCGGCGAGGTTGCGGTTAACTTTGATCACGCCGACAAAGCGGCGACCTATCGGCGGGCGTTGAATATCTCTACGGGTGTTCATACCACGTCGTTTGTTATCAACGGGATACATTTTGAGCGGGACGCGTTCGCGAGTAACCCCGATCAAATGATGGTTTTCAGGTATACCGCCAGTAAAAAGGCAGCGCTGTCAGGCAGCATTGCTATGACCTCGGCTCAGGGAGCCATCAGTATTGCAAAAAATGGGGAGTTGAGTTTTAGTGGTGAGATGCCCAACCACCTGAAGTATGCGGCAAGCTTAATGGTTAAACACCAGGGTGGTTCGGTAACGAGCGAAGGCAATACTTTAATTTTTAAAAACTGCAGTTCGTTGCTGATTTTCCTGGATGCCCGAACAAATTATAAGCCTGACTATAGATTTGATTGGCGCGGTACTGATCCTATGCCATTAATTCAACAGGAACAAAAGATCGCATCTCAGGTTGGTTATAAAAAACTACTGAGCCGTCACATAAACGATGTAAGCCGTTTAACAGGAGCGGCCTCCATCGTAGTTGGCAAAACAAACCCTGTGCTGCTGTCGCTCCCTACGGATATCCGGTTAAAAAAATATGCATCCGGTGGTGATGATCCTGATTTGGAAGAAACCATGTTTCAGTATGGCCGATATTTGCTGATAAGTTGCTCCAGACCAGGCGGATTGCCGGCTAACCTCCAGGGATTGTGGAACGACAGCAACTCGCCGCCGTGGGCAGGTGATTACCACAATAATATAAATATCCAGATGAATTATTGGGCTGCTGAAACCACCAATCTTTCAGAATGCCATATCCCGCTTATCGATTTTATTGTTGCCGCCGAGGAGCCGTGCCGCGTTGCTACCCGTAAAGCTTTTGGAAAGGACATTCGCGGTTGGACAGCGCGGACCAGTCAGAATATTTTTGGTGGCAATGGCTGGGAATGGAATATCCCATCCAGCGCCTGGTATGCGAAACATGTTTTTGATCATTGGGATTTCACCCGTGATCATGACTATTTACGCAAGACGGCTTACCCTATGATTAAGGAGATATGTCAATTTTGGGAAGATCGACTCAAACAAATGCCAGATGGTTCGTTAATGGTACCTAATGGCTGGTCGCCCGAACATGGCCCGCGTGAAGATGGGGTGATGATGGATCAGCAGTTAGTTTGGGATCTTTTCCAAAATTATCTGGAAGCAGCCAAAGCGTTAAATATTGACACCGGCTATCAAATGAAAATTGCCGGTGAACAAGCTCGTTTGGCCCCCAATAAAATAGGTAGCTGGGGGCAGTTGCAGGAATGGCAGGCAGATCGGGACGATCCCAATGATGACCATCGCCACACCTCGCACCTATTCGCGGTATATCCGGGTCGTCAGATCAATTTAACCCAAACGCCAGCGCTTGCAGCTGCGGCGATTATTTCTTTGAGAAGCCGTAGCGGTAATTACGGAACTAAAATTAATACGCCTTTTACCGTTGAATCGACTGTTGGCGACAGCCGCCGCTCCTGGACATGGCCCTGGCGATGCGCAATTTGGGCACGTTTGGGTGAAGGCGAACGCGCGGGAGTTATGATCAGGGGATTGCTCACTTATAACACATTGCCCAATTTATTCTGCAGCCACCCGCCGTTTCAAATGGATGGCAATTTTGGAATAAGCGGGGCAATTGCCGAGATGCTTTTGCAGAGCCAGACAGGCGAGATACAACTGCTGCCTGCTGTTCCTAAAAGTTGGGCAGCCGAAGGAGCTTTTTATGGGCTTAAAGCACGCGGAGGATTTACGGTTGATTGCAAATGGCTCAATGGGAAAATAACCTCCTATCAAATTTATTCTGAAAAACCCATGAAAGTAAAGCTCCGTGTTAATAGTCAAATCAAAGAAGTTTTTTCAGCACGCCTAAAATGAAAATACTTTCCTACGTGTGCAGTTCTATACCAAAAACAATTTCACTAACAAACAGACTAAATTATGTTGCAAAAAAATCTATTGCTGTTCACTTTTATTCTGATGGCGAATTTTTTATTCGCCCAAAGCACATTTCAAACAAAGTGGTTAAAGATAAATATCAATAAAACCGGCTTTGTTACGGGCGTTTCCGCAATTAAAAGCCAAAAAGAATATTCTCCGAAAAATTATACATCGCCTTTCATGTCATTGTATGCGGGAAAGGAAAAAATATTTGAGCCGGTATCATTTTCCTATAATAAACAAAACAAGAAAATCAAACTTGCATTTTCCAATGGTTCGGTAGCAAGTATTGCAGTAGTTGACAAAAAGGACTATCTGCGATTCACTTTGCTTTCATTGACCAACCGCAGTCATATTACAAATATCGTTTGGGGGCCATATAAAACTACGATCTCGAGATACATCGGCGATATGCTTGGCGTGGTGCATGATGGCAATTTTGCTTTTGGCATTTTTTCATTGACCGATAATACTACCGGTGGCCTGCCTTGCGAGGGCGATTTGTCGCAGGGCTATTATTATGTCCATACCACAGATCCTGTTACAAATCCTTTGCCTGCGGGTTTACGCGAAGGGCAGCGTACCCGTTTTGGCGGCGACGGCATCAGCGATGTGGCGATGTCTTCGCATCCGGAAGATTATTATAAGACCAATAGCGGGATAGCGGCGCAACTTGCGCCGGAGTATGGCTCGTATGTGGCTTTGCAATCAAGGGACAGAAGAATCAGGCATCTGGATTTTTTCACCTTGTTGCCGGGGTACGAGCACATGAACCTGCCCCGCCATCAATGGGTGGACGCTATTCCCGTTGACTTTATCGGGTCATCTATTGCCATGTATGCCTGTCCTGATAGCGCGGTAATTGCCACGTTGGAAAAAATTACGAAAAATGAAAAGCTACCTTATATCACCACTTTGGATAATAAATGGATTCGCAACCCACAATCATTCAAGGCCGATTTGGCATGGGAAGGCAAGCACGATAGCCTGGTGAGTTATGCAAGACAGCTTGGTGTTTATGGCGTGCAGGACGAAGGTTTGGGAGAATATTATCCTAACCCCGCCGACCGCTGGGGCACAAAAAGAATTACCCTCAATGATCAAAAAATTCCCATTGCCGATTTTACAAAGCAAACCAACCGATACAATATTGCATATGGCCTGCATACCTTATGCGAATTTCTACAACCCAATTGCAGCGATGTTTCACCTGTTCCGAGCGATAGCTTAGAAACGTTATATTCAACCTACCTCGCAAAGAATATTTCTGCCGCCGATACAATTATCGTGGTAAGAGATACGACGTTCTTAAATGAGTATGGCGGCTGGGAAGGTAATCATACCAACGTGCTGAAATTGGGTAAAGAACTCATAGCGTACAATGGTGTAACCACTGCGCAGCCTTATACTTTGCTGCATGTACAACGCGGATTTTATAAAACATATGCTGCAGCCCATTCTGCGGGGGATAAGATCGATAAGCTGCAGCCCAATTGTTACCATGGTTTTGCGCCCAATATTCTTTTGCAGGATAAGTATGCTGAATACTATGCCAGGTTCCTGGTTGATGGCGGTATGAATTATATCGATTTTGACGGATTGGAAAGTTGTGTGTATCAGGCGCAGGGAACTTATTCTGAAAAACGTTTTTACAGAGAACTGTTCGATGCCTATCAACGTTTTGGTGGAAAATATCTAAGAGTAATGGGCTCTGGCATTTCAGAAGGCGGTTGGTTATTTATGAGTACAAATAATGTTGGGGGCAACAGTAATATGTACAACCCTGTCACCGACACCTGGGGCATTGAAGGGAAAGATATTCGCAACGGAAGCCAAAGCAATTATTTGCCCTGTACTTTTGGTATTCAGAATTTTTCTTCAGGCTGGACACATTTGCAGGCAGATAATCTGCAATCACGTGCTATTGGCTGGGATGCAATGTTTATGCTGGGCTTAACTGAGCATGATGTTGAAAAATGCAAAGACAAGGCGGCTTTCTTCGCTACTTTCAGTGCCTGGGAACATGCAAGAAATGCCGGTGTTTTTTCATCCGCCATAAAAAAAGAACTACGCAGCCCTGGCAAACATTGGCACTTGAGGGAACTGGATAAAAGCACCTGGTCATTGCAGGAGACGGGCATACAGGGAGAAAAGGTAGGCAAAGCAATAACGCTCAACAAAAGATGAACAAATTCAAAAG
Source organism: Mucilaginibacter tolerans (assembly GCF_030519375.1). GTDB lineage: Bacteria > Bacteroidota > Bacteroidia > Sphingobacteriales > Sphingobacteriaceae > Mucilaginibacter. The sequence goes on from NZ_JAUMKB010000010.1 coordinate 77,622, forward strand.
AAATAAATGAAAGGGAAACTGTTTTTTTCGGCGATTATTTTTTGGAGCATCCTCCATTCTGCCCGCTCACAAGAGCCGAATACCAAGCTACCTGCTTGGAAGGAAAGCAATAGGCCGGCATTTTCTCAGGATTGGTTAGTAAACCCTGTTGAACAAAAGGCAAATGTTTATGCTGATGGCAAGAATATTATCCTCAGTAATGGTTTAGTAAAAAGGGCCTTCCGTATTCAGCAAAATATCGCTTGCATTGATTACAGCAACCTGAGCAACGGCCAGCAATTGTTAAGGGCCGTAAAACCGGAAGCGCGGTTAACTATAGATGGCAAGGACTTCAATATCGGAGGCCTTTACGGACAAAAAGAGAACGCCTATCTGCTGCCGGAATGGGTGAGCGGATTTAAAGGCAATGACAATGATTTTCAGTATCAATCCTTTTCAGTAACAGATATTCCCCCATACATCCGTTGGAAACCGCGGGGTTGGGCTTTGAATACCGTTCCGGCTGCTGGAAAAATGCTCTCATTTGCCTACAAAAGCAATATTGATAACTTAAAGGACCTGCGTGTTACCGTGCATTATGAATTGTACAATAACATCCCGCTTATGGTGAAATGGCTTTCGGTTGAGAATAAAGGGAATAATACGATAACATTGAACAGGGTGGTAAATGAGCTACTGGCAACGGTAGAAGAAGAAAGCGCGGTAGTTGGATCCCCCGCTCAAATGGAAAAACAGCATGGGCTTTATCTGGAGACCAACTATGCCTTCAATAACTCCATGCGATATGATCTCAGTGACCAAACCACCCATTGGAAAGCCGATAGCAGTTATACGTCCCAGGTGAATTATGACTATAAGACGCCATGCTTGCTGGAAGTATACCCTGAAAAAGCTACCGGCATAGAATTAGGCAAGGGGCAAACTTTCAATTCGGTTCGCACCTATGAGTTGCTGATGGACAGTTATGACCGTGAAAGGCGCGGATTAGCCATTCGGAAAATGTACCGCACGGTAGCACCGTGGACAACAGAAAATCCCATTTTTATGCATTTGGTAAGCCGTAATGATCAAGATGTAAAAAGCGCTGTGGACCAATGCGCGGCAACAGGCTATGAAGCCTTGATCCTCAGCTTTGGCAGTCATTGCAATATGGAAGATAGCTCCGCCTCCAATATACAGCGGTGGAAAGCATTGTCTGATTACGCACATAGTAAACACATCATGATAGGAGGGTACTCCTTATTCAGTTCAAGGCGGATCAGTGACGAAGACGATGTGATCGATCCGGTAACAAAAAAACCGGACGCTGCAGCCTTTTTTGGCCACGCACCGTGTTTGGGCAGCAAATGGGGATTGGCTTACCTGGATAAATTAAAATACTTTATCAGCAAAACCGGGTTCGATATTTTCGAAAACGACGGGCCCTATCCTGGCGATGTTTGTTCGTCAACTACTCACCCCGGCCATAAAAACCTGGATGACAGCCAATGGCAGCAAATGGAATTGCAAAAGGGTTTATATCGTTGGTGCAACGAACATGGCGTTTATGTAAACGCGCCGGACTGGTATTTTCTGGATGGCACCAATAAAATTGCTTTAGGGTATAGGGAAGTTAATTTCTCTTTGCCGCGTGATCAGCAAATGATATTGAACCGTCAGAATATATTTGACGGCACATGGGAAAAGACCTCTGCTATGGGCTGGGGTTTCGTTCCGCTCACCCGGTACCAGGGCGGTGGTCCTGAAGCGGTGCTGGAACCTCTCTCAGACCATTTGAAAGACTATGAACAATTGATGATGCAATACTATGGAGCCGGTGTTCAGGCTTGTTACCGTGGACCACGGTTGTACGACACGGAGGTTACCCGAAAGAGGGTAGTAGGTGTCATCAATTGGTATAAAAACTACCGTGCTATCCTCAATTCTGATGTTATCCACCTTCGCCGGGCAGATGGCAGAGATTGGGATGGTTTACTGCATGTGAATCCACAGCTTAGTACAAAAGGCATGCTCATGCTGTATAATCCACTTAAAGTGGCTATTACAAGAACCATTAAAGTACCGCTCTACTATACGGGATTGACAAATTTGGCAACGGTTCGCCAGAAAGAGGGGATGGCAAAAAAGTATCTTATTGACAGAAAATATGAGATAGAATTAACCTTTACCATCGCTGCTGAGAGTTACACTTGGTTTTCCATTGAGTAATACGAGCTAAGCAAATATTAATCGTACCATAATTTCAAAATGAAAATTTTTCTATTAACCGGGGTAGCGCTGTTGGCTTGCATTGGGCGGGCCGAGACCGCCTTCGGACAGGTTAAAACAGCAAAGCAGTCGCCTGGCAATACTTCTGCTATTGCAACGATAGGGGCATCCGCTACCCGGTCATTTGATAACGATTGGCTTTTTTCAAGGTTTGGGTTACAGCCTGATGGAGCAACGAAACCCGAACCGCAGGGGTTGGAGCAGGTTGCCCTGGACGATGCATCCTGGCAAAAACTGGATTTACCACATGACTGGGCAATTCAGGGCCCATTTCGTATAGACCTGGCCGGTGAAACCGGCAAATTGCCGTGGAAAGGTATTGGCTGGTACCGCAAACATTTTATTATTCCGCAAACCGATCGTGGCAAAAGGATATTTATAGATTTTGACGGGGCAATGGCTTATGCGAAGGTTTGGCTTAATGGTCATTATCTGGGCACATGGCCCTACGGCTACAGCTCCTTCCGCATGGACTTGACCCCCTATTTGAAATTTGGCGGAAAGAATGTTTTGGCAGTTAGCCTGAATACGGAGAAATGGGACTCAAGGTGGTATCCAGGCGCCGGTATTTACAGACATGTTTGGTTGGTAAAAACCAACCAGGTGCACGTCGGGCATTGGGGAACTTCTATTACTACGCCTGAAATTACTAAAAAAGAAGCGAGAGTGAAGTTAGCCATCTCCGTGGATAACCAGGGAACAACACTGGTGAACGCACAGATCAGTACCAATATCTATGAACTCAGTGCCGGCAATAAACGGGGCGCGATGGTGGCCTCTGTAAAAGGAACAGCAATAAAAATAGGCAGCGCATCCAGCGTTACGATGAACTCGGAGACCCTTATATCCCATCCTAAACTATGGGATATCGTTTCTCCAAACCGGTATCTTGCTGAAACATCAGTAATGGTGAACGGGAAAGTGGTGGATTCTTATAATACCCCCTTTGGTATCCGCACCCTTGAGTTTACAGCAGACAAAGGCTTTCTGCTCAATGGCAGACGGGTAGCCGTACAAGGCACCTGCAACCATCATGACCTGGGGTCACTGGGGGCCGCCGTTAACACCAGTGCGTTAACACGCCAGCTTAAAATACTTAAAGAAATGGGTTGTAACACATTACGTACCTCCCACAACCCTCCCGCACCTGAATTACTCGAATTAGCAGATCAGATGGGCTTTCTGGTTTGGGACGAAGCCTTCGATTGCTGGAAACATGGGAAAAAGAAACTCGACTACAATCAACTTTATGATGAGTGGAACGAAAAGGACCTGCAAGCCATGGTCCATCGTGACCGGAACCACCCTTCTGTATTTATTTGGTCTATTGGTAATGAGGTAATGGATCAGCGGGATGTTGAAATGACTAAGCATCTTGCCGGGGTAGTGCGGGCGGAAGACTCTACGCGTCCAATTTCCAACGGCTACAACGACCCGGATGGGGGCCGCGAATCCGGCGCTGTTGTCGCATTAGATGTGATGGGGGTCAATTACTTTTTTAGTCAGCAGCCCAAATGGGACGCAGACCCGCGTTACAAGAACAAGCCTACTATCGGGAGTGAAACATCTTCCTGCGTGTCCTCAAGAGGGGAGTATTTTTGGGATAAGGCGTATCAGAACTGGCAGATATCCTCCTACGATACTGCAAAACCGGGCTGGGGATGCAGCCCCGATGAACAATTTCGTACCAATGCAAAATTTGCCAACCTTTTGGGCGAATTCGTCTGGACAGGCTTTGATTGCCTGGGCGAACCAACACCTTATGGCTCTGATGAAACAAACTTGCTAAACTTCAGGAATGATCCCTCAAAAAAGGCTGAATTGGAAAAGAAGCTGGAGGAAATGAGGAGTCACAACCCGCCTTCACGCAGCAGCTATTTCGGCATCGTTGACCTGGCCGGGTTTCCTAAAGACAGATTTTATCTGTATCAATCACACTGGAGGCCGGAATTGCCGATGGCACATATCCTGCCGCATTGGAACTGGGCAGAAAAAATCGGAGAAAATATACCGGTACACGTTTATACCTCCGGCAACGAGGCGGAGCTGTTTGTCAATGGTAAAAGCATGGGGCGCAGGAAAAAGAAACCTGACACTGATTTTCGCCTGATTTGGGATAGCGTAAAATATGAGCCGGGAATTGTTAAAGTCATTGCTTACAAAAACGGGAAGGTGTGGGCTACGGATAGGGTTAAAACTACCGGCGAGGCGGCAAAACTATCACTCTGTGCCGACAGGTCTGTTATTGGCTCCGATGGCTCCGACCTTGCTTACATCACTGTAAAGGTGGAAGACAAAGAAGGGTTAACCGTGCCGAGGTCTCATCCTCTGATAAAATTCTCGGTGGACGGGCCCGGCGAAATTGTCTCTACAGACAACGGCGATGCTACCAGTTTTGTATCCTTTCAAAGCCATGCTCGTCCGGCATTCAACGGTTTGGCATTGGTTGTTGTCCGTGCAAAAAAAGGAAGGAGAGGTAATTTCACCGTGAAGGCAAATAGCGATGGCTTGGAAAAAGGCAATGTTACAATCGAGTCAAAATAAAGCTAAAGCTTGACAATTACCCAATGGTTATTTAAAAATCAACACCTAAGTTCATTTCAATAATCGCCATGAAAAAAATAATTTCATACGTTACGCTCTTTTTTTTAATGCAATCTGCGCTGCATGCACAGGCGAATGATGTTGCTCCCAACATTATACCGGCCGTTCGTCAATGGCGGGCAGGTCGTGGCTATTTTATTATCAGTGCCTCAACGGAATTCCGGTTCAGGTCATCCGTTGCAACACAAAGGACCATTACCCTATTCCGCGAAGACTTAAATACATTGCAGGGCAGAAAACAACACGCCCGCACAAAATTAAAAGGAGCCAAAAATTACATCGTGATAAAGATCACACCTGAACACCAGGCATCCCAAGTACAAAAGGAATCTTATCAGCTGGAAATAAAACCAGGGCGAATTATTATAAAGGCGAATGATGATGCCGGCGTTTTTTATGCGACCAGGACATTGCTGCAATTAATTGAACAGGGCGTTGATAAACGGACTATTCCATGTTATACTATTTCTGACACCCCCGCTTATCGTTTCAGAGGATTTATGCTGGATGTTGGGCGCAAATTTTTCCCAATATCGCAATTGAAAGATTACATATGCCGCATGAGTTGGTATAAAATGAATCAATTACAACTGCATTTCAACGACCAGGCTTTTCACGGTGAACACTACTCGGCGTTTAGGATCGAAAGCAAAACGTACCCTCAACTAACAGCAAAGGATGGATTTTACACGCAGCGGGAAATTAAAGAATTAATACAATACGCTGCAGAACGGGGTATTAACATCATTCCGGAAATTGACGCGCCCGCCCATGCCATGAGCATTTTGGATATTGCCCCTGAATTAAAGAATGAGAAACTGCAAGACGGGCAATTAGATGTGTTAAACCCCCAAACCATCAATATGATGGAAAAGATATATGACGAATTTGTACCGTTGTTTCCATCGCCCTATTTTCACATTGGAACCGACGAATACAGATTTAAAAAAGCGGCAACAACGGAAGATCGCAAGGCTTTTGCGGCTGGCTTTTGTGATTATATCAACCATTTCAACAAATACATACGCGGTAAAGGAAAACAGGTGATGATATGGTCAGGATACAACCAAATGGCAGGGTTTACGCCTATTGACAGCAACATCGTAATTGATATGTGGTTGGGCAAGGACGCTAAAGAACAGATTAACGAAGGGCATCAAATAATCCACTCCACGGATGAATGGTTATATATTGTTCCGGGCGCAAATTATTATGGGGTGGACAACAAATTTTTATATGAAAAATGGATGCCTAATGATTTTGGGCCGAACCAGCAACTCAATCCAGGCGAATCTAATTTATTAGGCGCGAAGTTACATGTGTGGAATGATCTTGGGCCAATGGGTTTTACTTACCATGAAACGGCGGACGAGATTGCCATAACTTTACCGGTTATAGCCCAGAAATTGTGGGGCAACAAAATGTCACTTACTTTTAATGACTTTATAAAAAGGGCTGATCGCTTAAAAAATGTGCCACAGGTGCATGATGCAAGGTTATTGGAGAATTCAAAAAGTTCCGATCCCATCATAGACATTGATTTCAAAAAAAATAGTTTACCCGATGCCGTGGATAAGCAATTAATAAAGCTTTTGACGGGTGTTGACTCAAAACCGCTGTTGGCGCTTGACAAACATGATTTTGTTCAGTTAAATTTAAAAGCAGATGAACTGGAACAGCCATGGACATTGAGCTTTTGCGTTAAAAGAATGGACGATAGTGATACAACGATGGTGCTGTTCGAATCTCCCTATGGAACAATTTTCCTGAATCTCAGGGATAAGAAATCCTCAAACGCCGGATTTGGTATTGCCCGGACTGTTGGTTATAAAGAGTATGCAGGTGATGATGGGGATTTTTACTATCAAATATTTAATCGTGTTATTCCTGTAAATAAATGGACGCAAGTAACGTTAACCGGCGGCCACAATTCCTGCACCTTGTATATCAATGGCAGCGAAATACAATCTGTTGAAAAGCAGTTCGTATGTCCGCTAAAAACAATTGGAAGCAATAGCGGTCATCTTTCCGCTTCGGTGTTATTAGCTAATTTAAAGGTATACAGCCGGGTGTTAAATAAGGAAGAAATAAAAGCACTGTCTTTAAATTCTGCCCCATTTTTAACAGATTGATTATTGATGCGATAAACCAAAACTGCTTCTTGCTTTTAAAAGCTGTATGGAATGCATAGGAGCCAATAACAATAAAACGACTGCAATACGGTAAGCTGAATGGTCAAATCATTAAAAGAATAGTATTAAACAAGCTGGGCGTAAGCGACAATTAAATGGTACGATGAAACAAATTATATTAACAAGCATTGGCTGGCTCGGTGTGGTTTTGTGCACCACAGGCTATTTATTATTGAGTACAAAAGTGATAAGGGCAGAATCGCGGATTTTTCAGTTATTGAACATTCTGGGGGGGCTCTGCCTGGTGGCAGTAGCTGTTGATGCTAATGATATGCCAAATGCGGCAGCTAACCTGTTATGGATGTTTATTGGTGTATATGCATTGGGGCGTAGATTAAGAACGCAAAGGAATGTTAGAACTGATTGAACTATCGATCCCCAAAATCTCATAAGCTCTATTCTTATAATATTCAAGCCGTTCAGCATATGCCTTTTTGTCGCTTTCCAAAGAAAGGTAAAAATAAGCGCCATCTACCAGTACAAAAATCAAATCGGCCGCGGTTTTGGGGGCCGGAACATTTATAAGCTGTTTTTCATTACAGTGTTCTATCATTGATGTAAGCGCTTGACGAAGGGAATCGAGTATGAGCTTATATTTCGTTTTAATCTTTTTCTCTCTGAAAGCCAGAGCATAAAAAGTATAAAATAAGCCATCGTCAAATAACAGGTTCCATTTCTTCGAAAAAAGCATTTCAATCGTTTTCTGTAAGTCTGCAAGCGAAATGGCTTCGTTACTATTAATCGTGTAGATCAACAGATACCTTTCGAGAATATAATCTATCAGCGCATAGGTAAGATCTTCTTTTGTTTCAAAATAATGACTGATCAGGCTCGGGTTTATATCCATCACCTTCGCTATTTTGGCTATCGACGTGTTCTCATAACCCTCCTTTTTGGCAACAGTGTAAAAGGTTTTTATGATCTCTAGTTGTCTTTTTTCTTTAAGACTTTTTCTGCCCATGGTTTACGATATGAGGCGACCAAACTACGCAAAAGTACTTTCATAAAAAAATTAATAAATTGATTGGTCATTCAATTAATTTATTAATATTGTGCTAACCAATTAATAACATGCGAATCAGAGCTTTGCCGGGCCTCAGATAGCACGGCATGCGAAAATCAAACACGTTAAACCTTTATTCAATTATGAAAAGAAAACTACTATTGATCTGCTTCATTTTTTTTGCAGCAAAGGGTTTTGCCCAAAATATCACCGTAAGGGGTGAAGTTTTGGATGGCCAAACCAAAGGACCCATCCCCTCGGTAAACGTAAGGGTAAAGGGAACAGGCAAGGGTGTCACCACAAATGTAAATGGCGTTTACTCCCTTGCCAATGTGAATCCAAATGCGATTCTTGTCTTCTCTTTTACGGGGTACAAACAACAAGAGATTGATCTGAACGGGCGCACCCAATTGAATGTGACCCTTATGCCTGACTACGGTAACCTGAACGAGGTTGTCGTTGTTGGTTTTGGTACAAAGAAAAAAATTGACATCACCGGAGCAATTGATCAGATTTCAGGGAAACAGCTGGAGTCACGACCTATTGCCAACGTAGTGCAAGGGTTGCAGGGGCTTAGTCCGGGATTAAACATTACCTACCCCGGAGGCGCGCCAGGCACGGTGCCAACCATTAATATCAGGGGATTCACCTCTATTAACGGCGGCTCGCCGTTAATCGTAATTGACGGTATCCCGGCAGCCGGCAACGATGATATGTTGAGATTGAGCCCTTCAGATATCGCATCCATCTCCATCTTACGTGATGCTGCATCAGCAGCTATTTATGGAGCAAGGGCCTCGTTCGGCGTTATACTAATTACCACTAAACAGGGTGTTGCTGGTCATCAAACCATTAGCTACAATGCGCTTACATCGTGGGGAAAGCCAACCGTACTGCCGCAACCGGTCACGGATCCTTATATCTACACCAGGGTGCTCGAAACGTCTACAAATAACACACCCTGGACTTATGTGAATTATACCGATGAACAATTCCAATGGGCTAAAGACAGATCGGATAATCCATCCCTTGCAGACACCAGGCTAAACCCATCCGATCCAACCAAATGGGATTACATGGGAAGCAACAACTGGTACAAATACTTTTTTAATGATGCCAGTTTATCCCAAAACCATACGTTAGCTCTTACAGGTGGCGTCAATGTAAATCAAACACCTTTAACTTATTATTTGTCGGGAGATTATACCAAAGAAAACGGTCTGAATAAACTTTCACCCGACTACTGGGACCGGTATGGTCTGAGATCAAGGCTGGGATTTTCTCCTTTAAAATGGCTTAAAATAGATAACAACCTTAATATTTACCAAACCAAACGTGCGCAGCCGGCAGCCAGCATTACCGATATTTATTACCTGCAGCCAACTGATGTAGCCAAAAACCCGGATGGTACCTGGGCCAATACCGGCGCCGGAAGGCTGGCAGCCAGCTTGGTTGATGGTGGTGATAATCTTCAGACGATGTTTGGTTTTCAAAACATAGCCAGTGCAACTGCTACATTTTTAAATGGAGATTTACAGATAAAAGGCGATGCTTCTGTTAAAAGAGAGATGTGGAAGTATCACGCTGATACGAAGCCGTACAGTATTGGATATGGGCCAAATGACGTCAGGGATCAGGGCGGTATCGGAAGCGTAACCGAAAATAACAGCTATCTCTATAATAATGCATTCAACCTGTATACCACTTATCAGAAAACCATAGGCAAACATTTTATCAGCGCAATGATAGGGTATAACGCTGAAGATTATAATTATTCAACAATCGGCGCCTCCAATGGCGGGCTCATATCATCGTCATTGCCTTATCTTGCACTTACCAACGGTACTACCCCATCAATAAGTTCACAATATACAGCTTACGCTACTTCCAGTGTTTTTGGCAGGGTAAACTACACCTATAAAGGACGTTATATTTTGGAAGGCACAGGCAGGTACGATGGTTCATCACGTTTCCCTTCAGAGCGACGCTGGGGCTTTTTCCCATCGGCGTCAGCGGCATGGATAGCAAGTAATGAGGATTTTTTTAAACCCCTGACCCCAGCAGTATCTACATTAAAATTGCGCGCATCGTATGGCGATCTGGGTAATCAAAATGTGAGCGACTTTGGGTATATACAAACATTACACACCGGTGTGTCACCCTACTTAATAGGAGGGAACAATCAAAGCCCGATTATTAACGGCGCTCCGGCGTTAACCGTTGACCCTAATTCATATACCTGGGAAAGGGTCTCTACTTTTAACGTGGGTGGAGATATCGGTTTGTTTGATGACAGGTTCCTGGCAGGGTTTGATTATTATATCCGAAATACTAAGGGCATGCTTACCGCCGGGCAGACATGGCCGGGCGTGCTTGGAACTGCATCACCACAACAAAATGCGGCCGATGTAAGAACCAAAGGCTGGGAGTTATCAGTAACCTATCAGGACAAATTTATGCTGGCAGAAAAAACCTTTAGTTTTTCTGCCAAGGTGTCCCTGGCCAACTCTGATGCCGTAATCACCAAATTCAAAAATGATCAGAATCTTTTTTCTAACTATAGGGTAGGACAGAAGATCGGCGACATATGGGGATTGGTAAGCGATGGTTTTTTTCAGAATCAGGCGCAAATAAACGCGCTTGATGAATCGGCTATCGTTCCCTGGGGAGCCCTCAATATTGTCCCAGGCTGGCCCAGATATAAAGACCTGAACGGGGATGGCAAAATAGAAACAGGCTTAAGTTCGAACGATCCAAAAGATTTGAAAATTATTGGCAACAGTGCTGATCATTATAGCATCGGCACCAATTTGAATATGAATTGGAATGGCATTGATCTTTCAGTCTTCCTGCAGGGTGTATTAAAAAAGGCTTATTACCCACACCACTATTTGTTTTGGGGCCCCTATCAGCAGCCTTATGCCAATATATACCCATGGCTTCTTAATTATTATCGTCCAACAGCTGAGACAGCCGCGCAAAGAGCCCAGGATTCGAAATCTTATATTGCAGCAGGGCTCGCCGATGCCAATACCAATTCTTATTATCCTGTACTGCAGGCATGGCTGGCCGATGCCAATTATGGTGCCGGTTTGGATATCCCACAAACTAAGTACCTGTTAAATGCCGCTTATTTAAGAATTAAAAACGTTTCATTGGGTTATTCTTTCCCCGTCAATTTGACAAAACGAGCCGGTATCAGCCGTCTTCGCATTTTTGTAAGCGGCGACAATCTTTATGAGTTTTCGGCAATTAAGAAATATATAGATCCTGAGGCCGTCAATCAAGGTTACAGTGCCTGGGCCTATCCATTTCAGCGGAAATACGCTATTGGCTTAAACCTGGATCTTTAATTTTTAAGCGATTTAACAATTATAAAAAAATTAGTCATGAAGAAATATATTATATATATCCTGTTTATTGCAATCGCATTTACTGCCTGCAAGAAAAGTGATCTTGACCGTTTCCCGCAAACGTCCATTTCACCCAATCTTTTCTTTAATACTGAAAATGACCTGTCTTCATACGTTAATGGTCTGCTTTCAATGCCGGATAGATACAGCTATCTGAATGATCAAAGCAGTGATAATGTTTCAACTACCGCCAATTTAGAAGTAAAAAATGTGATGATAGGTAATGCAACCGCGCAAAATATTACATCCGGTTGGGATTGGGGCAGGCTACGTGATATTAACTACTTTTTAGAAAACTACAATAAGGCCAAAGTTAGTGCAGACATAAAAAACCATTACGCAGGATTGGCCAAATATTACAGGGCCATGTTTTACATGGATAAAATTAAACGTTTTTCGGATGTTCCCTGGTACTCTGGCACTTTAAATCCAGGAGATAAAGCACTATATAAGGCACGCGACCCCAGGGCTTTAGTTATAGATAGCGTAATGGCCGACCTGGATTTTGCCTATCGGCATGTAAATGAAAGCGTCCCTTCCGGAACACCCGGAAAATGGGCAGTAGCTGCATTTTATGTCCGCTCGGCATTATATGAGGGTACTTACCGTAAATATCACGCAGAACTAAATTTAGCAGCCAGCGCAAATGCTTTCCTGCAAACCGCCGTAAATATAGCCGGCGACATGATGACTTCGGGGAAATTCGCTATTTATAATACCGGAAATCCTAATCAGGATTATGCTGCTTTGTTCAGCAGCCAGGATTTAACTGCAAATTCGGAAGTTATTTTGGCTAATATTTTTGACATGAGCAAGAATAGGAGCGAAAACGTAAATGGGGTGGTTTTTGGCGATTATGAGCAGGCCCCTGCTAAAGACCTGATCCAGGCTTACCTGATGAAGGATGGCAGCCGTTTTACTGATCAGCCGAATTACGATACGACGGGTTTTGTACAGGAATTCAAAAATCGCGACCCGCGACTGCGCCAAACCATTGCTTACCCCGGATGGATCCAGGCTCCCAATACAACCCCGTACATTCAGAAGCTAAACAAAAATTTTACCGGCTACCATCAATTGAAAGGGTATGTGAACAGCACCGATCAAGCTACCTTAAATGGTGTTGATTTCCCGGTATACCGCTATGCAGAAGTATTGCTGAGCTATGCCGAAGCGCTTGCTGAACTGGGTACTTTAACTCAACAGCAACTTGATGCATCCGTAAACCTGATCAGAAGACGAGCTGGTATGCCGGATTTGAATCTGGCGCAGGCAAATTCATCTCCCGACCTAATCTTACAACAAAAATATGGTAATATCGGTTCAAACGCCGGGGTGATAATTGAGATCAGAAGAGAGCGCCGGGTGGAATTTGCATTTGAAAACCTGAGATATGATGACGTTATGAGATGGCATGCCGGAAAATTACTGGCTCAAAGCCCTCGAGGAATTTATTTCCCAGGCCTTGGAAAATATGATTTAACAGGCGATGGTATACCGGACATTATTTTGATTGATGAATCTCAAACTATCCCGCCTGCCGACCAAAAGGAAAAAAATTCTTTGGGAGTGCCTTTGATTTATTACCGTACGGGTACTGTTGGCTCTGATGCCACTGTATACTTACAAAATGTTAACACCGGTAGCGCTATCGTGACTGAATCGATCGTGCGTGATTTTAAGGAACCTAAATATTACTATCGCCCTATACCGCAACAACAGGTATTGTTAAATCCTAACCTTAAGCAAATATTCGGCTGGTAACGGACGATCAATAATTTCTATGGACAAAAAGATGAAACTAGACAGAAGATCTTTATTAAAAACAGCCGGGTTAGCCACCGGTCTAATGATGACCGGTGGCCTGCCGGCCCTGGCTTCTACAGATACACAGCAAGACAGCAAACGAAAAAAATTGGCACTTAAGGTGGCTCATATTACCGATGTGCACATTACAGACGGGAATAATGCACCAGAACGATTCAAAAATTGTTTAAAGCATATTATAGCCGAGCACAAGCCCGATTTTTTCTTAAACGGGGGGGACTCCATTATGGATGCATCCTACGATAATGTAAAATACGATCAGGTGATTCAGCAATGGCGTATTTGGGATGAATGCATAGCGCAGCTGGATAACTATGAAGTGCATAGCTGTATCGGTAACCATGATCCGTGGTGGAAGGCACCCTCTAAAGAGGATGAAATGTACGGGAAAGAATACGTCGTTAAACGATTGAAAATTCCGCATCGTTATTATAGCTTTCACAAAAAAAACTGGCACTTTATCGTGCTTGATGGGAATAATGGCAATATTTCACTTGATCCTGAACAGTTCAATTGGCTGCAGGATGAGCTGGAGAAATTACCGGCATCTACCCCCACATTGCTGATGTCTCATTTCCCAATTTTGGGCGCCACACAGGTGCTGGTTGGCGGCGGTCATTCTGATTGCAAGAAGTTAAAAGATTTGTTTTACAAACACCGCGACAAAGTGAAGATCTGTTTAAGCGGTCACAATCATTTGTCGGACCACACAGCATATAATAATGTTTTATATTGCTGCAATGGCGCTATGAGCGGTTTTTGGTGGGGTAAGGGCGATGCAGAATCGGCGGGCCCGGGTTGTTACCTGGAAACCCCGCCAGGTTATGCGCTATTAAATCTGTATGATGACGGAACCGTTGAAAATGAATATTTCCCCCATACTTTTTGATGAGATTCGCCTATTTGTGTCCGCCTTTTAGCGTTCGCAGTAGCTCTTTTATCATTAGTCCCCAAGGCAGGTTACAACTGTCCTGGGGATTTTATGCTACCAGGGCATTGTTTAGTTTTGATGACCAATTTCTAATTTTATAACATCCATTTATTAGCTATGAAAGTTCTACAATCAACAAGTATATTTTTGCCCTTTTTGCTCTTGGTTAGTCAAGTCATACAAGCCCAGGCACCCAAAGATCCTGAACGGAGAAAGGACGTTAAAGCCCCCGTTGATACTTCATGGTACCAGCGTTCCGCAGGTGACAAAATGTTTGTAAACAGCCAGATATACAGCCCTGCCGGGCAAAGTCTTGACCTGGCCAAAGGCACCAGGGTATTGAACCTGGCGTTGGCCCGGCAAAAGAAATTTCTCGTTTCAAAAAACCTCGATGGGCTGTCTGTTATCGATGCGGACGGCTTTAAGGTGCTTAACCAGTTCGAGTATGAAAAAGGCGAATCAGGTTCCATGTATGGCCTGACCCTTGACAGCAACGATTCCACCGTTTACTTTACCGGTGCAGAAAGAAACCTGTACATCGGAAATATTAGTCAATCGGGCGGATTCAAACTTGCAAAAAAGATTGATCTATCTGTTAATAAAAAAACATCAACACCTTTAGGTATAGGGCTGGTTGACAGGGACATTGCTTATGTGGCCCTTGCTATTGCTAACCAGGTAGCAGTTGTGGCTGTTACCAAAGGTAAAGTATTGAAAAAAATTCCGGTTGGCGTTTGCCCTTATGCTGTAATTATCAGCAAAGACAAAAGGTTCGCGTTTGTGAGTAATTTCGGCGGCCCCCAGGCAAAAAAGGGAGACAGAACAGAGGTATCTGCCGGAACAAAAGTCGCTGTGGACGACCGTTCTATAGCATTGCGCGGTTCGGTTACCGTAATCGATATTCAATCAGGGAAAGTGATTGATGAGATCCCAACCCGCATATACCCCGAATCAATGGCGCTGTCGCCCGACGGCAACCTGCTTTATGTCAGCGATGATAGCGGCGACGGTATCAGTGTGGTGGATACCAAAACTTTTAAAGTTGTACAAACCATTAATACAAAACCTGATCCGTCTCTGCCTTATGGAAGCCTTACCACAGCGGTAACATTTAGCCCGGACGGGAGCGTATTATATGCCGCCAACGCAGGCAATAATGCCATCGCGCTTATTGACCCTAAGCAACCGCAAAAAGGCCCATACGGCTTTATTGCGGGCGGCGGATTTCCCGGGGCAGTGTGCGCTGCCGGGCATGATCTGTTTATTGGTAACGTTACCCCGCTTAAGCAGGGGGCCTTACAAAAGGTGGTACTGCCCCGCACTAAATCACAACTGGATGCATATACTGCGGAAGCTGAAAAGGGATTTCATTTTATAGAGTTGCTCAGGGCGCAGGCCGAAGCGGATTTAAATGCCAGGCCTAAACCGGTTCCGGCAAATGTGGGTGAACCTTCCTCTATAAAACATGTTGTCTATATCATCAGGGAAAATAAAAAATTCGACCAGGAATTAGGCGATTTTGGAAAAGGAAATTGTGACTCTACGCTTGTTGAATATTCAAAACGGGTAACCCCCAATTCGCACAGCCTTGCCGCCCAATTTGTTTTACTGGACAATTATTATTGTAACGGCGTTAACTCAAGCGATGGGCACCAATGGGCGACCCAGGGCATTACTACGCCATACCACGAAAAAGACTTTTCAGCCGGACGTTGTGCTTATGATTTTGGCACAGATCCCTTATGCTATGCCGCATGCGGTTTTATTTGGGATCACCTGTTGCGCAAAGGTATTTCTTTCAGAAATTTTGGCGAGTTTGATTTAGCTGAAGTGACAAAAGGTAAAACCTGGAGAGATTTATACAATGCATGGAAAGACAAAAGCGATTCGATCTGGTACAAATGCAGTTATCAGGCAAAAAGCCTGGAAAAATATAGCGATTTGCGTTACCCGGGTTGGAATTTAACTATTCCGGAACAAATCAGAGCTGATTTATTTATTAAAGCACTACAGGAATATCAGGCAAAAGCTAGCTTCCCTGATTTTACTGTTATTTACCTGCCTAACGACCACACCAGCGGGTATGACGAAAATCTACCCTCTCCGCGCGCTTACGTGGCCGATAATGACCTGGCAACAGGTAGAGTAATCGAAGCGCTTTCGAAAAGCCCTTTTTGGAAAGATATGGTCATATTTGTGAATGAAGACGACGCGCAAAGCGGCGCAGATCATATTGATGGTCACCGGTCGGTTTGCTTTGTAGCAGGTCCTTACGTAAAGCGTAATGCCATAGTTAGCAAATTTTACAACCAGGCATCAGTGCTGCATACGATTTGCCAGATATTTGGCGTGCAGCCTATGAATCAAATAGTGGCAATGGCGCCTTTGATGACAGACTGTTTCAAGGAAGATCCCGATTATATGGGCTATTCGTCATTAACGCCTGGTGTCGCTATAAATGAAATGAACCCGCCAAAGAAAAAGATAGCCAATAAAACAACGGCAAGGCTGGCGCCTTTAACCCAGAAAATGGATTTTTCTAAGCCCGATCTGATCGATCGAGATGCTTTGATATTCAGTGAATATATTTGGTCCACAATTTATGGTGATAAACCTTTTCCCAAAGAATACTTTGGGGCGCATGGAAAAGGTTTAAAAGCGCTTGGCCTGAAAGCAGACCCTAAATTAAAGGATGACGATGACTAATATATTGGTTGCCTGGATTTGATCCTCAAGGCCGCTCAAAACTGCCTTGAGGATTTTATGCTACCGGAGAATGTTCCCGATAAACCGGCTTCCCCTATTCCGTTAGTCAGAATCGGGTGCGCAACGTAGCGCCATACACACGCGGATTGCCTAAATGCGAAGCGCCAAAATCATAAGCGTAATCTATATAATGCTTATCCGCTAAATTGCTTCCCCACAAAAACAGATCGAATCTTTTAGTACTTACGCCAAGCCGCGCATTAAATATACTGTACGCTTTTTGCTCAATTTGATTGGCCAGGTCGAAATACTGGTCGCCTAAATACCGCCATTCGCCCCGTACCACCAGTTTAACACCTTGGTTCAACGGACAGGAGTATTGTAATGCCAGCATAGAGGTTACGTCCGGCGTATAGATCTGGTGATTGCCTTTTAAGTTTACTGCTGCGCCGTTGTTTGGCAGTTCAAGTGAGGTGTACCGCGCATGGGTGTATCCAAAATTGTAGTAGACATCCAGCCCTTTCAAAAGGGTGGCTGCTACTTCCGCTTCGGCGCCCTTGCTGTTGAGTTTGCCCGCATTTTTTGTAACCGTAATAGCATCTGGCAATATTAGCGTAGGAACCTGGGCGTTATTAATCAATGTATAGAATATACAAAGATTTACCCGCAGCCTGTTATTGAAATAACTATTTTTTGACCCGATCTCGTAATTGTCACTATATTCAGGTTTGTAGGCAAACAAGGGTGGCTCGGAAGGATCCGAAGAGATCTGGCTGATGCCACCGGCTCTGAAGCCGCGGCTGTAGCTGGCGTAAACATTGTTGCGGTCAGTAACGTGATACGACAGGCTTATTTTGGGAGTAAATGCATGGAAGGTTGCAGTTGACGAGGTATCATTTTGTGTAAGCTCTGCAGCACCTCCGTCTGGTTGAAACTCTCCCTTCACCTCTTCTTTTTTATGCTCGTAATCATAACGTATACCCGCGGTGACGTCCCATTGCGCATTGAAGCTATAGGTCGCCTGGCCGTAAACAGCAGCACCATAATTACGTTCTACATTGGTATTTATACTGGTAAAGTCATTCATTGGCGAACCAACAGCAGCAGCATCGTCACCAAAGTGAGTGCCTACTTTAGTTGGGGCGTAACGATAGAACCCATATAACCCTGTAGCCCATTTGAAATTACTTTCAGACGCAGGTGACGAGAATTTGAATTCCTGCGTGCCCACCTTAACTTTATTAAATGCATGACCATAATTATTGATCACAGACACGGCGTCAAGAGGGGAGAAGTCACCGTCTATGGGCTTAGTGTAATACCGGTAGTTTTCCTGGTAGGTGCTTACCGAGGTGAAATTAAAAGCACGACCGGCGTAATTAGCCGCCAATGATGCATTGAAGATATTATCGATCATGGTGGTCGTCGCGTTCTGATCTAGCTTAAAAGGCTGGGATAATGCATCCGCCGGACTTCCGGCTAAAGTGAACGGCCCGTTGTTGCGGTTTATATAATTCTTTACGTTTAAAGTAAGAGAGAACTTTTCCGAAGCCAGGTATTTCAGATAATAATTACCCAAAATAGAATGCTGTTTATCCAGTTTGGTATTGTTGAAAAGGTTAGTATAAAATCCGCCAAGACTGTTATAAAGTCCTGCTGCACCGAAAAACAATTTATCTGTCACTAAGGGGCCGGTTATGCCGATTGTATAACGTTGCTGCCCGTAATTACCCGCGCTGGCTTCGGCAAATCCCCTAAACTCATTGGTGGGTTGCCTGGTGACCACATTGATCACCCCGCCCATGGCATTGCGGCCATACAACGTTCCCTGCGGCCCGCGCAAAACTTCCACCCGTTCTACGTCAAAAAGCTGCGGTATATAGGTGTCCAGGCTGAACTGGCTTACGCCATCTAGGTAGGTGGTAACAGCCGGGTCATACGATGTGGTTGTTATGCCACGGATGCCGGTTACATTGCGGTTATCACCGGGACTGGCCGAATACAGGTTGGGAACGATTGCGGTGATATCTTTTAGGTTCCAGACCCTGTAGTCCTGGATCTGTTTAGCCGATAAGGTAGAAATACCGACAGGCACATGCTGCACTTCTTCCTCTCTTTTTTGGGCGGTCACCACAACCTCATCCAGCCTCTTGCTACTTTCAATAAGCTGAATAGTAATTTCCTGGTCCCGGTCGCTTATCGTTACTTCTGTATTCACCTCAGCAAAATGTTGATCGATAATGTTTACGGTGTATTTACCCGCCGGTACCCGGGCAAAATGGAATTTTCCGTTTTTACCAGAACTGGAAATATAATTCGTGTTCAAAAGCTTCACAGTTGCGCCCGGCACAGGTTGCCCATGGATATCGGTAATAGTGCCCGACAGTTGATAGCCAGACTGTGCATATGCTGAACAAAAACAAGTCAGCGTTAAAATAAGAATGATTATTTTTTTCATTATAATAGAACCGGTGAAAACGGTGTGAACCGCATTCACCAGTGGGGATTTTAGTTATTTTATTTAAGAGAGTATATCCAGTTGATGATCTTTTTAGCGTCCTCGGGTTTTAAATTGGGATGAGCCGGCATATCTACATCCCCCCAGTTGCCGTGGCCGCCTTTAGCAATCTTTTGGGTTAGCTTCTCTGTTGTTGCATCGCTCTTGTTGTATTTTTTGGCTACATCGGAAAATGCCGGGCCGACGGACTTTTCGTTCACTTTGTGGCAAGCCTTGCAATCAAGCGACATCATCAGTGCCTGCCCCGCCCCATTTGCCTTTTCCATCGCAAGCTTGTTTTTTAGCAGTTCTGAATCACTGCCCGCCAGTACAGATACTATTTTACTTTTTGCGCTCGCTCCCTGCTCATCAGTCACCTCAACAGATATATTATATTTTGCTTTTTTAGTAAAGGTGTGCGCCAGGGCAGGCTTCAGCGTATGTTTTTTTACACCATTACCCAGGTCCCAGGTATACGTTAGTTTATCGTGTTCAGGGTCAGAGGCGAATACTTTAAATACCACCGGCAGCGGCAACTTTCCGTAAGCCTTACTGGCGGTGATATTGGTTATCTCAGGCGCCCGGTTTCCGGTGTTATAATCAATTCTGGCTAAACCCGCATCCTTATTTTTAGAAAACCAGCCTGAGCCATATTCCAGCACATATATCCTTCCGTCTGGCCCGGTCTCCATGTCAATTGCCGAATTAAACTTGGTCCCTGCCATAAAGGGTTCCATTTTGTCCAGGTCCCCATTAGGAAGCAAGGTCAATACTTTAATCCAACCGCGTATCCAGTCATAAAAGAAAACCTTTTTATCATAGTACCCCGGCAAACGGGTTGCTTTTGGATACATATCAGTGTAGTAAGCCGGACCGGCCATCGCTGTGCGGCCACCTGTGCCTACCTGTGGGAAATCATTGGATGGCCCGTAAGGATACCAGATAAGCGCAGACTGTGCTGGAGGGAGTTCCTTTAGCCCTGTATTGTTACGTGAATTATTAACAGGGTGCTGCGGGTCAAACGCTTCTCCGGATATGCCTGTTTCATAATCGTATCGGCGATAAGGGATGTTTGGTCCGATAAATAGTGGCCATCCGAAAAAGCCTGCAGCGCGTGCCTGATTAAATTCGTCGTATCCACGTGGACCGCGGGTATCAAGACTATCAGCATTGGCATCCGGGCCAACCTCGCCCCAATAAAGGAACCCATTCTTTCGGTCAACTGAAATTCTATAAGGGTTCCTGTCGCCCATCACATAGATTTCAGCGCGTGTGCCTGCTGTTCCGGGTTTAAACAAATTTCCCTCGGGGATGGTGTAGCTGCCATCCGTGTTCATTTTTATTCGTAATATTTTTCCGCGCAAGTCATTCGTATTACCTGCTGATCTCCGTGCGTCATACTGGAGATGACCAGGATGATCATCCAATGGAGCAAAGGCATGGGTATCATATCTGGCATGGTTGCCCTCATCAAAAGGCGTGGAATTATCACCCGTAGATAGAAAGAGCTGGCGATCATTGCCGAAGGCAATAGACCCGCCGGTGTGGCAGCAGATCTCCCGCTGCGAATAAAGCTGCAACACCACCTTTTCTGTCTTAACATCGACGGTATCGTTTACAAAAGTAAACCGCGACAGGCGATTGACCGACGTGTCTTCTGGGCTGTAATAAATATAAACGTAATGGTTGTTCTTGAAATCAGGATCGGCTTGTATTCCCATCACACCCTCTTCGGCATTAACACCAGGGGTATGCGATTTCCAGTACGCATCTAAATAGCCTACCTGTTTTACGGTCTTTGTATCGTTTTTGTAAAGTAATATCTCACCGCGGCGTTGCACCACCAGTATGTCAAAGTTGGGCAGGATCGTCATTTCTGTCGGCTCAAAAAAAGTGCCGGTTACCAGTTGCGTTTTTACAAACCGGTTCTCTTCCGGTACACGTAAAGTAGTGCAATTGGCATAATTTAACCTTTTCTGCGTACCCATTGCATACTGAATCCCCCCCAGTAAATGTTTTAAATAAGCCGGGTCGCTGTAGGATTCGTCGGTGTGGCCTAGTTCAGTATAAAAAGCACGGCCTCCCTCAAAATTATGGTACCAGGCCATCGGATGCCCGGCACCGTTAGTGCCGCCTTTATAACTGCTCTCATCGATGGTGATCAGCACATGAATATCTTTGCTGATATTCTTAAAATTATACCATTCGTCCGTTCTTTTCCACTCATCGGGCAGTGCCTGGGTTGAAGGGTGATTTTTATCGGTCACGTGTAATGTAGCGGGCTGAATGGCTGGGTGATTGTCAAAGTAAGCTCCAATAAGCCTGCCATACCAACGCCAGTCATATTCCGCATCGGCCGCAGCGTGTATGCCGACAAAACCGCCGCCCGCCTGAATATATCTTTCCAGGTCTGCCTGCTGGTAGTTGTTAAGCATATAACCAGTCGTATTCAGGAAAATAAGCGCATCATATTTTTTGAGATTGGTCTCAGTGATCTTTGCTGCATCTGAAGTGGTGTCCACCTCAAAATTATGGGCATTTCCTAACTGCAGGATGGCGGCAGCACCTGTAATGATGGAACTGTGGTGAAAGCCCTGGGTCTTGGTGAAAACCAATACGCGGCGTTTTGTAGCGGCATTACTAAAGTTAAACAAGGCCGGCAGGGCAACGAGTAACAGTAGGGTAAATTTTAATTTCATGAGCGATCTTTAAATAATTATATCATACTTTTTATCCATTATACAATTGAAAATGGGGGAGGGGGTAGATGAAAATATAAAAATAAGGGGAAAAGTGATAACACCAGGGAGCCGGTGATATTTTGGGTTGATTTGTTGCCTTATTTCCGTCATAAAAAGGTATAACTAAAAATAAAGTAATAGCAGGGCGATTTTTAATCTCATCAGTAGCGGGTACAGCTTAAATTGCAAAAATGATACAAGTTAATAACTGCTGTGAATCTATTGCAAATGAGACGCTAATTAGCTTTGGCCCACTGCTTCAACAATTCAATAGTCCGGGCTAATTCACCCGCCGAGCGCTTAAAGTCAGAATAGCCTCGGTTTTAAGTGATCTTTAGCAAAAAGAAACAAAGTGCCCCCTCCGGGCCCATGTTTTCGAGGCTTATTAATTCAGCACATTGATCATCATGTTTTCATGTTTCATTGTTTAAGCCCCAATGCAAACGTTTGCGCTTAGTATTCTTCCAATGACATTTTTTTTTGATAATGTTTTGTTGCTCTCCCGGGAGAAGAAAGGATTTAAGACAAAAAAAATTAATAATATGAAAAATATGTTGAAATGTACAGGTATGTTATGTGTTCAAATTGTCTCAAAGACAAACGTTTGCGTGGCTATTTGCTATTTAATAATTATCTACTCAATACTTGTAATGCTACATTTACGATAAACTGCCGATCACGCGTTGGCAGGTATAAATCTCAATAACGAACCTTTAGGATTATGATCATAAATGTCCCGATTGGCAGGATAAGATGGTTGATCAATGCCTTTATGTACCAGTAACAAAACATCCGGTAACTGGCCAGTGGGAGTAAATTAATTTGACGAACCTCTTAGATCAGATATAGGAAATAATAGATTATCAGATTTAATATAGTTAATGAAAAACATCGAAAATATAGCAGCTATCCTTGCACAATTCAAATGCAAGGCAGATGAACGGAGTGTGAGAGCCTACGGTTCCGGTCATATCAACGATACCTATTTTTTAAAAGGCCGGGACCGCGCTCATACTGACTATTTACTTCAGCGCATTAACCATAACGTTTTTAGGGATGTCGAAAAGCTGAGTGAAAATACATGCTTCGTAATAAATCACCTTAAAAACAAAGTGAAAAACAACGGGAAAGGCGACGCTGAAAAGGAGGTGGTAACGTTGGTACCGACCACCGGGGGGAAATACTTTTTTAAGGATCAATATGGCAATTTCTGGCGGATGTGCTATTTTCTTGTCAACACTAAAAGCTATGATGTCGTTCAAACAGCAAAGCAGGCTTATGAAGGCGGCAAAGCGTTTGGAAGGTTTCATGCCATGTTATCGGATGTATCGCCCCATGCTATTTACGATGTGATACCCAATTTTCATAATGTTCAAATAAGGTTGGAGCAATTGGCTAGCGCTGTATTTTTTGATAATTGCGGACGGGCAATATTGGTTGAGGAGGAGTTGATAGCCATAAAAAAATATGCCCAGTTTATGCAATACTTTCAGCAGCCCAAACAGTTACTGTCGCTTCCTAAGCGGGTAATTCACAATGACGCCAAATTCAACAATGTATTGCTTAGCCAAAATGATGAATCTCAGTGTGTGATTGATCTGGACACGGTAATGGCAGGTTATGTCGCTTTTGATTTTGGAGATGCTATTCGCACCATCATTAATAAGGCTCCCGAAGATGAAGCGGATATAAATAAAATAGGACTAAATATTCCGCTTTTTGCAGCTTACACTGAAGGATACTTCCACGAAGCAGGAGCTTTTTTAACAAGCAACGAAATAGATTCACTTTTGATGGGGGTTTTATTATTTCCTTATATGCAGGCGGTGAGGTTCCTTGCCGATCATATAAACGGTGATAAATATTATAAAACAGAGTTTGAAGGCCATAATCTCCAACGCGCCAGGGCGCAATTCAACCTTTTCGAAAAACTTTACAGTAATCAGCAATTATTGCAGGATATTATAACGGAAAAATCAGGTATGCTGAAACTGGGAGTGTCTAATTAAAAGCCATGAAAAAGCAACTAATCCTTTTGGTTATGTCATTTTTCACGACACTGCGGGCGGCAAGCCAGCTTTGGCGGAAACATCAAATTATGGTCAATAACTTAAATCGCCTCGATGTTAATTAAAAAGATTTGCGCTGTTTTCCTGCTATTATGCACACAGCATGCCTTGAGCCAAACTGTTGTTAAAGCTTCTGATTATGGAGTAAAATCAAACAGTTTTCAAGATGCCGCCTCGGGCATTCGCAAGGCCATTGAAACTTGTAATGCAAAAAAGAGTGCTGTTTTGTTATTGCCGGGCGGCCGAATAGATATATGGCCTGAAAAGGCAGTTAAACGCGAACTGTATATATCAAACTGTACTGAAAATGATACGTTGCCAAAAGTTAAAAGCATTGCATTCCTGTTTGAGCATTGCCGGAATTTAACCCTTGACGGCAACAATACCCTGGTGGTATTGCACGGCAAAATGGTGTCATTTGCCCTTCTGAATAGTGTGAATGTTAAACTTAAGGATATCAGCTTTGATTACGAGCGGCCGACCATGTCAGAGTTAACCATTCAATCGGTAACTGATACTGTGATTGAAGCAAAGATTCACCCTGATTCAAAATTTTCTATTGATAGCGGCCGCATCAGTTTTTATGGTGAGGGTTGGAAGGCCAGGGCATATCATGCTATTTTGTTTGATCCGCAAAATGAAACATTGTGTTATAGCAGCTTTAGCCCTTTTATGCGGGCCAGGGCTGTCCAAACCGGCCCTTTTCAGGTAAGGTTTGAAGGGAAGTTTGCTGGCACAGGTTTTCACGGAGGAGATGTGCTGACCGTAAGAGACCCCTACCGCGATAATTGCGGGGGTTTTATCTCGCTGAGTAAAAACATTGCGCTAGAAAATGTGAAAATGCATTATATGCACGGATTGGGTATTGTCTCCCAGTTTTCAGAAAATATTTCTCTGGTTAAAGTCAGGGTTGTGCCGCGCGAAAGCAGCGGCCGTGTCATAGCCTCTTTTGCTGATTGCTTTCATTTTTCCGGATGTAAGGGACTGGTAAAGATAGACAGTTGTGTGACTTCCGGCTCCCACGACGATCCGGTGAATGTGCATGGTACCCATTTGCAGATTATAGCCGTCGATTCAGCAAAAAAAATAAAAGTTCGCTTTATGCATGATCAAACGTACGGTTTTGAAGCATTCTTTGCAGGAGATAGCATAGCGTTTATTGATCCGAAAACTTTAATGCCTTTGGGTACAGCGAAGTTAAAAACTGCAAAATTGATCAGTCACAGAGAAATGGAAATTGAAGTGAAGGGGGACCTGGGTTGTTTCGTAAAAGCAGGGCTTTGCATTGAGAATCTTACCTGGACTCCGGAAGTGATCATTCGTAATAGTCGCTTTGAACGAACAGATACCCGGGGCTTGCTCATTACAACACGTGGCAAGGTATTAATTGAA
Organism: Mucilaginibacter tolerans; assembly: GCF_030519375.1. GTDB lineage: Bacteria > Bacteroidota > Bacteroidia > Sphingobacteriales > Sphingobacteriaceae > Mucilaginibacter. The sequence continues at coordinate 103,265 of NZ_JAUMKB010000010.1, forward strand.
AATAATGTTTTTTATCATACGGGTATGTTTCCAATATTAATTGCCGATGATGCATCCAGTTGGTACGAATCAGGAGCTGTTCAGGATGTTACCATTCGAAATAATTTATTTGAAAGCTGTGGTTATAATTCAGGCAGCGGAGCAATAAATATAGCTCCTGAGAACCATGAACTGGTTGTAGGCAATATGGTGCATCGGAATATCCGTATTATCAACAACACCTTTAATTTATGTACAGATGGGGTGCTTTCGGCCCGAAGCGTTGACCACCTCTTGTTTTCAGAAAATAAAATAAGAGGAGCTGATTTATCTGCAAAAGGGAATAATAAAGCAACAATAAAGTTAACGGCCTGTAAAAATGTGAGAGTGGACAAGAATCGGTTTTATTCGCTTGAAACACCATCGGTGGATGTTGTAAAAATGGGATATAGCGATGTCAAAACAGATTTGAAAGTGGATTTGGAAGAATAAAGGAAACGGAACCGCAAGTTAAACGCAACACCAAATAAATTAAAGAATGAAATATTTGACGTTTTGATACTATGGAAGCCCTTATCTATTATTCAACACTATTTACAGATGGCCTTCTTTATATTTCTGAAGAATTTAGAGCAATAGATATTATAGATAAGGTAGGTAGTGGTAGGCTCCTCTTGTCCTTTATGGATTAGATGATTCACGCAATCTGGCGCACTTTATAATTTATTAAAATTTGTTCACAATATAAAACCTACAGATGAAGGACAAGGAAAATACCAAAAGGAAGTTGGTTCTTGCAGTTGGCAAAATCATCAAAGAAGAGGGTTTTACCAATTTAAAAATCAGCCGAATCGCAAAAATTGCCGAAGTAGACCGTAAACTCATTTACCGGTATTTCGGCAGTTTAGATTATCTGGTGGAGGCCTATATCCTTGAGAACGATTATTGGATGGTATTTAGAGATCAGATGAAAGAGATGCTGCTTAATAAAGAATTTGCCGGGAGTGAAGATATGATTATTGAGATTTTGCAAAATCAATTCAAATTCTTTTCCTCCCAGAAAGATATGCAACGATTGATTCTTTGGGAACTTTCCGTGAAGAGCCCGCTAATGCGAAGTATCCATAATACAAGAGAGTCGATGGGGCAGGAGTTTTTGGAACTGGCGGATCCGCATTTTGCAGATGGCAAAGTTAACTTTCGGGCTATCGCCGCCCTCCTGGTCGGCGGCATTTATTATACTATCCTTCATACCCTTAACAATGGGGGCAACTTTGCCGGAATCGATTTGAATACAGAATCCGGCAAAGAAAATATATTAAAGGCCATAGGCCAGATCGTGGGTTGGGCCTACAAAGAAGCTTAATTGAAATAGCTTTACCCTTTTGATTTTCTCGCCGTCCTTCCGGGCAAAATTTAAATAACACAACGTGCACTAAAGTTGTCATTTCCTGATTCTGGCATTCACCAACTTCGAAGCCCGATAAATCAGATTGTTATGGATAAAACAACAGTACAACGGTCAAGGATGTCCGGCATTGTCCCATCAAGAGACCAGATTCTCACCCAGGGAGACCTGGTAGATTTCAAGGAAGATATACTGCTGGAGTTGAAGCGTATCATGAAAGAATGCATCAACGGCCAACCCGGAAAGAAGTGGCTCAAATCCGCCGAGGTCAAGAAACTACTCGGCATCTCCCATGGCTTCCTGCAATCCTTAAGAGATAGCGGTGTCCTCCCGTTTACCAAAATAGGCGGTTCTATTTATTATGATTATGAGGATATCACCTTTATGATGTCCGCCAACAACAGTCGGCCGCGGTCCAGGTAAAAACCCTCCGCAGCCGGATTATTTAAGATAACGAACATGAGTGAAAAGGAAGAAAACAGATCAATAGGGTACACTCTCCAGCTCAAACCGGACGAGTACCGATTGCTGAAAGCCAGGTTTCAAAAAACGCAATTCAGGAAAATGAGCGAGTATATGCGCAGTGTGCTCCTGGAAGAACCGGTGACGGTTAACTACCGGGATAAAGCCATGGATGATGTCCTGGAAGAACTGGTTTTATTGCGCCGGGAATTGAATGCCATCGGTAACAACCTGAACCAGGCGATGCACACTATCAAGGCAGCGCCTGACTGCGCGGATACACGTTTATGGATGAACTTAATGAGCATCATCAATAGCAAACTGGAGCCGTCTATCGCCCAGATCAAGGAACGGATGAACCAATACGCGGATATATGGTCGCAAAAATTAAGAGCGGTAAAAGCTTGATAGGGGCGCTCAACTACAACGAAAACAAAGTAAAACTCGGGAAAGCCGTATTGATAGCAGCGGCCGGCTATCCTAAGGACCCGGAGGATTTATCTTTTAACGACAAGCTTTTCAGGCTGACCGACCTGGCTGCGATGAACCAGCGCGCAAAAATCAATACGGTACATATCTCCCTGAATTTTCCGAACGGTGAATATTTACCCGACGAGACCTTACGCATGATCGTAAGTGATTACCTGGATGGTATTGGCTTCAAAACACAACCTCATCTGGTTTACCGGCATGAAGATGCCGGGCACCCTCATATTCATATTGTAACCACCAATATCAAGCGCGACGGCGAGCAGATCAGCCTGCACTACCTGGGGCAAAATGAATCTGAAAAAACACGCAAGGCTATCGAAATTAAATATGGTCTGATTAAAGCGGAACAACAACCCACACAAAAGCCCGATCTGAAAGCGGATATAGCTCCGGCGGAATATGGCAAGGCCGAAACCCAACGCGCGATCACCAATATCCTGGGCTTTACATTAAGAGCTTATAAGTTTACCAGCCTACCCGAGCTTAATGCGGTTTTACAACAATATCATATCCAGGCTGACCGGGGTTCCAAAGACTCCCGGATGTATGCCCGCGGAGGGTTGGTCTACCGGATAACAGATCAACAGGGCAATAAGGTTGGCGTGGCAATTAAAGCCAGTGCGATATATGGTAAGCCGACCTTAAAAGCTTTGGAAGAAAAATTCCGGCTGAACGAGCAACTGCGCAAACCTTTCAAAGCTGAGATGATTAAAATACTGGATGCCGTACTGGCCAAACCACAAAGCAAAAGCAGTTTTCAAAAAGTGCTTTACGAAAATGGTATCCAGGTTATCCTGCGGCAAAACGATGAAGGACGCCTTTTTGGCGTGACCTTTATCAATCATAAAAACAAGGCCGTTTTCAACGGCAGTGACCTTGGCAAAGCATACAGCGCCAATCTGCTCAGCGGCCGGTTCCTGCCCGAACCGCCGACTAAGACCTCCCGTCAGCAGCATGATCATGATGTTTTTCTCAATAAAACAACCGGCGAAATAGCTGCGCGCACTGATGAGCTGATCGACATTCTGTTTGCGGCGGAACGCGAAGACCTGGCGGCACTTCACAAATTCAAAAAGAAAAAACGGAAAGGACTGAATTTATAATTATGCAAACCGGAGAAAATGAACAGGCCTTGCGTAAGATCATTGATTTTACCCGGCTTTTAAGTATTACCCTGTTGGTCATTCACTGTTATCTATGCTGTTACCCGGCGTTCCGGGAATTAAAATTAACGCACAAGGTCCTTGACCATCTTTTATTGCCGCTTGCTAAAATGGCGGTCTTCAAAACGGTGTTCATCGCTAAATTAAGCGCTTTGCTTTTGCTGGTCGTTTCCCTTATCGGCAGCAGGGGTAAACGGGACGAAAAGATCAGGCCCAAAACGATCCTGACCTATTGCATGACCGGGTTGGTGGTTTATTTTATCAGCGGCTTGTTTTTGGCGTTGCCGTTGTCTTACACGATGATCGCGGCGGTTTATGTAGCAAGCACCGCCTTCGGATACCTTTTGTTTATGACCGGCGGCGGCATGTTGTTTCGGATGCTGAAACTCAAATTAGGTAGCGATATCTTTAATAAAGAGAATGAAACCTTCCCGCAGGAAGAAAGGCTGTTGGCAAATGAATATTCCGTCAATCTCCCTGCCAAATACCAGTTAAAAGGTAAAACAAGAGATAGCTGGATCAACATCATCAATCCTTTTCGCGGCACCTTGGTTGGCGGCAGCCCGGGAGCAGGGAAATCCTACTTTGTCATCCGGCACATCATTACACAGCATATCCGGAAGGGCTTCAGTATGCTGATTTATGATTTTAAATACGATGATCTTTCCAGGATCGCCTATAACGCATTGAGGGAAAACGGCGGGCGAGCGTTTTATGTGATCAATTTTGAAAATATCATGCATCGCAGCAATCCGCTGGAACCGGAAACCATGTTGGATATTACCGATGCCATCGAATCTGCCCGAACGATCATGCTCGGTTTGAACCGCGAATGGATCAAAAGGCAAGGCGATTTTTTCGTGGAATCGCCCATCAATTTTGTAACCGCCCTGATCTGGTTTCTTAAAAAATACGAAGGCGGTAAATACTGTACCTTACCACATGTCATCGAGTTATCCCTGGCCGACTACAAAGACTTGTTCGCGGTGTTAAGCACGGAACCAGAAATCGAAGTATTGATCAACCCGTTTATTTCGGCATGGAAGAATGAAGCTTATGAGCAATTGGAGGGACAGATCGCAAGCGCCAAGATCAGTTTGGCCAGGCTGTCCTCACCGCAGTTGTACTATGTACTCAGCGGAAACGATTTCTCACTGGACATCAACAATCCTGCCAATCCCAAAATTGTTTGCCTGGCGAATAACCCACAGAAGGCGCAGGTTTATGGTGCCGTGCTTTCCCTTTATGTCAATCGCATCAACAAACTGGTCAACCGGAAGCAGCAGCAGAAATGCAGCCTTATCTTTGACGAATTTCCGACGATCTATTTTAACGGTATTGACAACCTGATTGCTACGGCCCGTTCCAATAAGGTCGCCGTTACCTTAGTTGTTCAGGATTACAGCCAGCTCAAAAAAGACTATGGCCGGGAACAGGCGGAGGTGATTATCAATATTGTCGGCAATATCATTTGCGGGCAGGTTACCGGTGATACCGCTAAACAATTGTCTGAACGTTTCGGCAAGATCAACCAAGTCAAAGAAAGTATATCGGTCAATGCGATGGACACATCCGTCAGTCGTTCCACCCAACTTGATTACGCCATCCCGGCCTCGAGGATCGCTACGCTTTCTTCCGGCGAATTCGTCGGTATGGTAGCTGATGACCCCACCGATAAGATAGAACTTAAGGTTTTTCATAACGAAGTACAGAATGACCATAACGTCATCCGGCAGGAAGAAGACACTTATCAGCCTATACCTGAAGTCCGTAACGTAAGTACCAATGAAATAATGATCAATTACCAACGTATAAAAGCGAATATACTGGCGTTAATCTCAGCTGTAGTTGCCGATTAGTGCGTTCAGCAGGCAGCAAAGTGTATATTTGTATGTACAAAACATGAACGAGCCATTTAATTTACCTATAATTTACCAGGGCGCAGAACAGGAACTCAAAGCCCGTTTTGAGCGTTGGGGTTATACCCATCGCTTTGCAGTACTTATTGGTGAAACGACAGTAACTTTTGAACCTGATGAAGAAGGCTGCTACCGGGCACTTGCTGATCAGCCTGTACCAGCCGAGTTACTATGCATTGTGGCCAAAAAGCTCGCAACACTCAGTAAAAGAGCTTAATTTTAGATTTATTTACCAGGACAAGTCCGGGTTTTTCAGGGACGGCATTTTCATGAGAACATTTGCCCAGCCGGCTTTTCGAATATATTAACAGGGGCATTGACCCGGGTTTATGGGTAAGGTCAATTTCTATAAGTTTAAGGTAAACCATTTAACCATAAAAATGCCCGATCTTTTCGCCGATTTCGTGTATAATAGATTGAGGCAATATGATACCTGAGGCCTGCATCCACCTGCCGTGTCCGTTCATTTCTATTGCGGCTATCCAGTTCCCGTTAAACAGCACTTCATAATGGTTTTCGTGCATCACAACTTCACAATAAATCAGTTCTTCGTTGTACGATAGTCCGAACCCTTTAACGGGATTTTCTGCCATATCCCAAAAGTAAATAATATTTTCGGCCTTGACAATGCTAAAAATATTAGCAAATTTTGCAGGAATGAACAGTGGAGCTGAAGATAGGGGATTTATGCTTTATTGGGTTTGCGGTGAGCATCGTGTGCCACTCTGGGTTACCCAAATAGGGGGGGCAGGCGACAGTTGGCATGTGTACGGTGCCGGGTATAACATTTTGAATTTAATTCCCGATTGTAATGGTGGTATTTATTATTTCGGCAATGATTTTGACCTTGAAGATATTCAAGCTCTTGTTGGCGTTATCACAGAAATTACTTCGATCACCTATACAGAGGTTTATATCAAACATGATCCTTATCCTGGTAACATATGTCGTCTGCCGCCATACTTTGAACCGAAGTTTCGCAGCAAACTGCAGGAGGTGAGTTATTACCGGACAAAATTACGACAAGCAAAAGTGGAACTGGACTTACAATCAGAAAGGGAGCTCAAGGTTATTTGGCGGCGGTAATTTCTTTTTGTCAAAAGGGTCGTATTCCTCCCGTTTCATGCGACTATCCGGCCATGTTTGTAACAGGTCAAGATATTCTTGTGGTTGTAATTGCATACTTAGCCATTCATCACGCTGGTTTACATCCAAAATTGCCGGCATGCGCCCTTTCTCGTGTACTTCTCCCACCTGCTCATTTGAGGGAACAGTTATGATTGCGAAGGATCCGAATTTGTCTTTTGTATAAGGAGCATACCACCACGCATAAAGTCCTGCAAAGGTGATCAATTCCTGGCCGGGTACTGTAAAGCGATAGTGCTGGGTTTTCCCTTTAACTTTTTGCGGCTCGGTGAACCCGTCTGCCAGTACTAAGCATCGCATGTGGCCAAGAAATAACGGCGCCCAAAGCCTGCTGCTTAATAAGTTCTCCTTTTTTGCATTAAAGGTGGAGTATTCCGATTTAAACGTTGGCGACTGGGTCGCAACCAAACCAAAATGCATGTATTGAATCGTGTTCGGCTCATCTGCCGTGATCACCATCGTCTCTTCAGTGATCCGGACATTATTGCTTTGGCGCTGAGCACTGCCCCGGATTTCCTGTGCAAAATATTTTCCAACTAGCGAGGGATTAGTACTTACTGTATAGATCGAACACATGAAATAAAATTACAGTTATCCGGCGGATGTCCAAAACCCATTGTTTAATTTGCAACATAGAATTTGGTACCGTACACAGGAAGAATTGCCAGGAATCGATTTTACCCTACCGCCAGATGAGTAATGGAAGTACAAAATCGGGCGAAATAGGCTAACATGAAGAAATACGTAATTAATAATTTGTTAATGTCATCTATCGAAATGTTGGCAGCGACCTCAGACAATCAACGTGAATATTTAAAGAAACCGGGTTCATTTCCGTGCTTAGATGAATTGGCCCTTAAGTTCGATGATGTTTACCCAGCTTTTAAAGCTCAAACTCAAAATGATTCTTCAATACCAGAAAGCATTCGTGAAAAATTTGCCAGGATAGATTCGGCGTTGAATCTTTTGAGTAATTCAGGTGATAAAAGCGTCTGGGATGAACGAGCACTTGATACAGATCCTTGGACCGAGATAAGAAATATTGCGAATTCAGTCTTACAAGAAATTGAGTAATATAGCAATCCTGTTGCTCAGCAGCAGAAGTCAAGTCCAATCACTATGTTGGGCTTTACTTTTTATAGGCTTGCCTGATCTTAGCATGCTATGTGATGTTATCTATGGGGTTTGGACAGAACGTCTCGGCAATAGGCCACATCTATTACCAATAGGGTTGCCCATTATTCGGCCACAATGCGGTTCTTTATTGAGTAAATGACAGCGTCGATCAAATGTTGGGCCATTGCAAAATTATTTGAATGATGGTTCTCCCAGTTTTCGCCATTCTTAATTAATGTATACGGCGTGTTATACATCGTGATATTGATTTCATTGTCTCCTTGATTGGTGATGTAAAAGTAAAAAATACGGTTTTCCGTATGTGCAGCATATTTGTGAGTTGCCATTTCGCGCAAAGATATTATCGTACTTGTAATTGGCGTAAATAAAAATTAGGAAAATATCCTTGCTTTAGCTAGCTTAGTTTTAATCAAAAACCAAATTCATGAAAAAATTCTTAGCTATGGTAATGATTGCCGCAATGAGTTTCGGCGCTGTTACCTCTTCTTATGCTTTACCTCAACAAAAAGCCAAACACACCAAAAAAGATGGCACTCCTGACATGCGTTATAAGGAGAACAAGCAACATTTGAAAAAGGACGGTACACCGGACATGAGGTACAAAGAAAACAAGAAGAAGAAAACGAAATAGTGATCTTACACAACGCCAGGCCCTCCAGTTTGGCGTTGTTGTTTTGATCACGGTTCCAGTATGAATCCGTTAGGATCAGTGATCACAATTTCAGGTCTGCCTTTATATATCACGAGATGGCCGATAGCAGCCAGCGTTTTGTCTTTTAAATATTGCGAGGCGTTTTTACCTTGACCGTGCTGTTCAACCAAAGCGTTGAAAAACTGTAATGCCATGCCCTTTAGAACTACGGTTAGCTTCTGATTGGGGTATTCGGCGCCCAGATCGATCAGCATCATTCCGCCAATGTCCTTACTGCCATAAACTTTTTCGTTTACCTTGACGGTATCACCAATGTGTTTGCTTAGTTCGTCTAAACCGACAGCTCTGACATGATCGCCCCAATGATGGGCACCCGGGGGAGGTGTCAACACGACACGGGTAAGGACTACTTTCTTTGTTTGCACGCCATCAAAGAGCTTGTTTAACAGTCCGGCTAACCTGATACCGGCCCGATCTATACGTTCATGCACGATCCCTATATGAGTGCGATAGTATTCGTCGTCGAGTTTGTTTGTCTTTTCTGCTTCAGCATAAAGTTTGGTGCTGATCTGATAACTTTCCCATAGCCACTGAACCGGACTGTCGTTCTGCCAGGCTTTGATTTGTCCGGGGCTTGCCGTATCATATTCCTTTACCATCTGAGTATCACTTAAGCCCTCATGATCTATGAGCCTGCTATCCCAAATACTATGAAGGTTCGTGCCCTTGTCGTCAAACCTCACCTGGATGGTGTTACCACCTTTATCCTCAGCACGGCTAATATGCATGGGTTGGTGCGCATCACCTACCAAATGGATTAAAAATTTCAGCGCTTCTTGTTTTTTGTTTTGGTCCGGTTCGTGAACGTTAGCTATCACGGCCTCACAGTTCATTATGGCGGTATAGATATTAGGTTGCTGTTGGTTTATCACCGCCTGCTCAAATTGCTGTCGGTTCAAGCCCAAAGGCAGGTTCAGAAAGTGCCAGGACGCAGTATACTTATACTTTGGGTCATTTCGTACTTCATCCGCCCAGGAAGCGACATCCCCCATGGGCTGTTTGTCCAGGAGTACGTCAATAGCGTCTTTAACATTCTTGTTAAGGTGGTATTCAGCTATCGTTGCTACTGCTTTATGCCCCTTAAATCCCCAAGAGATAAGGGTCATACTCCATATTGCAGCAATGGATAAACAGATGTATCGTTTCATAAAAGTGAAAGTAGTAAGTCCCGGATGAACCTCAAATCTATTCTTTGGGTTGTAAAAAAAATGTCACTAAAGCTGACGCTGATTACTCATATAAGACCTGGCCCTCTGTGTAGTACGTTTTCCGCTTATCGATCTCGGCTGTTTTGATAGGCTCGCCCGACAACGTTTGTTTTTGCTTTGGCCGGTGCACCTGTAGAAAGTCACGTTCTTTTTCCGTAATCGTATCAGGGAATATGCTTGAAATATGGTTCTCTGCGTCTGTCAGAACAGTCGGTATTACTTTAATCAACATTTCAATCTTATCATCTGGAATTTTGTCGGCTTTGGAAAATGGTGATATTCCTGCCGCGTAAAGGATCTCATCGACATAAGCATTGCCGATACCCCGAACGACTTTTCCTTCTGTCAAAGCTGTTTTGATAGGATGAGATTTCCCCTTTAATGCGGTGACCAGGTAACCTTCCGGCATGGCCATGGCATCAGGCACCTTTGAGGGTTTCGGATCGAGCGTTAATATCACTGCTTTCTGCCAATCAGTTATAGCTAAACCGGTACCATCCGCGAAGAGGAGCTCAGCAATGGTAAATCTTTGCCCATTCTTTCCTTCATACCAGTACATCGTTCCGTGCAGCATTAAATGCACGCTCAGCACATGGCCGTTTTTAAAAATGAAATACAGTTCTTTACCTTCTCTGGTAATAGCCGTTAATTCTTGCCCTTCTAAGGCTTCTTTTAAGGCGGTTTCCGGCACTTTTAGCTTTCTGGGTATAACGACGTTGATTTCTGTCAACTTCTGGCCAACAAGTCGTTTTGATAGATTTCTACTGAAGATATTCAGGTCTGGTATTTCGGGCATGAACAAAGATAAATGAACGCCCCACTCTTGGCAAATATTTATGAAACACGGGTGCAGCGATGTCTTCTGCCGCCATGTCTTTTGAGTCCTATCTCTGAAAATTTAGGTGTTGATAATCAAGTGTAAGTTTTAAAGTCGGCGAGACCGGAATCATAAACATAATTGCAAGGTCCGCCCCGAAGGTATCAAAAACAGGCCTTCAAAAAACTTGAAGGCCTGTTCATTTTAAATCGTCATCTTATTGTTTCGGCCGCGCTTTTTTTTTGTGCCGTTATCGTCTGCCTCTTGTTCCTGCGTTTGTTTTTGATCCTTTTTATGGTCATTCTTAAACTCCGGCTTTTTATAATGTTCCAGTTGCTGCGCTTCGCCCTTCCAGTTCGTTAGGTTGACGCGGTGTTCCGCGGGATTGGCTTCTAAATACAATTTTACTTCCTTGCCATCTTTCATTGCCGTAACCTGGTGACGGTTACCTTTTTCCAGCGATTTCATCAACTTTTCACGGGCACCTTCCTCATCTATGCCGACAATGTCTAATTTATCAATAGTACGTTCAGGTTTGTAGTTCCAGCCTTCGGTAAATGGCCTGAGCTTATAATTGCCGTTTTCAGTTTTGTTTTCCTTGTCGATGACGATCCAGGCATGATACTTTTCTCCTTCGAGATTCTCTAACTGCTTATGAACCGCCCGCCCTTCCATGAGGTTATAAGCCTCTTTCGCGGTAATGCCGCTGCCTTTATTGATATAAAATGTTTGCTGCATCTGTTTATCCGGTAACGAGGCATCGTAGCTATTGAAAAAGTACATGTCATTTTGATCCCCTGCCTTAAAATGCAAGGTATAATCGACGTATTGCTTGTTGTACTCCTGGCCGGTGGCCAGCGTAAACTCTTTTTTGCCCGACTTAATGTTTTTCTCGAGGTCTTCATTTAGTTTCTCGCCGAACCCCAGGTTCAGCAATTGCTTTTGCAGGTAACTTAAATTTTCGGTGTTCATCTGATTTTGATTTATGTTTAAAAAATATGTTTCCATGGTTTGGCGCCTCATCGGCCAGTATAAGGTCAGATCAGGTTTCCCGCGCATCAGTTCGGTTCGCAATATTTTTAGCGTTGAATCGGTGAAGCCCAGGTCCGCGAGCTGGCTTTTGAGTTCGTAAAAATAAATGGCCGGAGGCCCGTCATAATCGTCTAAATAATCCGTTTCCCGGGGGGCTATATTCAGTTCGCCATCCATGATCGTCTATTGATTGATTTTTAATAACACAGGGTATTCATCACTCAACTTCACTTTGATCTTTCGGACTTTTTTGCTGAACAGGCCTTTCGCAGCATTAATGCCACCGGCAGCGGCCTGGGCTCCGAGACTTTGATCCATGGTCAGAAATTGCATGCTTTGGATGGCATTGTCGGCCCCGTTGCCCGCCGCACCACCGAGTTCGGCTTCAGGCGCCGGTATGCCGGGCATGCCGTCCAAACTGAAAACGGTTAAGTTTACAGGGATGATTTGCTTGTCTAGTCTGATATTTTGAATGGTTAATAGCAGTCTTTGGTTAGTCACCTGGCAAACCCCGAAGATTTCCTGTCCTTTGGATAACAATTGGTGTTGCAGGGTTGCCGTGTCAGTCAGTTTTAGCTTAACCGCGCCGCCGTCCATTACTTTTTGCTTACCGTCAATTACCGCAGGTATCGCACGGAATGGTTTGGGGGGCTCTGTAGCTGCTGGCTTTGGTTGGACTGATGCAGGATTTTGGATGGTCTGTATTTTATCCAGCATATTGTTCAATTGCTGCATTTCCGGATCGGGGGCATTATTACCGCTGTTCATGTTGCGCATCATTTTCTTAAGCTGCTTTACTTGCTGCGGTTCTGGTTCTTCATAACTATCTGACTGTCTGCTTACTGTCTGTGGTTGGTTAAGCTGTTTGTTTAATCGCGCCAGTTTTGCCTGTATCTTTTGTGCCTGGTCGTCCGTGGTAACTAAAGAATCGGCCTTTTGCGGCGATGTTTTGATCAGGCCCATGGATTTTAAAAAGGCCGGGCTTATGCCGTCCTGCGTAGAATCATCGTGTGCCGCCTCGTAAACGGCCATTTTATCGGTCTTATGTTTGTCCTTGAATTGTGCTTCCGGCAGGTCAGTGTCCAGGCCTTTTCTATTGCTTAAAGGCTTGCTCCCAGCGTTGCCTCCGCCCAATGCCCAAAAGGCCATCGTCAGGAACGGCAGGATAAGTAGCGGCAATACCAGCAGAAATTTTCGTTGCTTTTCCATATCAGTGTTTTTTAAGGGTTAATGAATCTTTGAATTGCAGGCCGGAAGGCTGGCCGATGTGCTGCGGCAGGCCAGTCGTATACACCTTTGTGTCGAAGCGGATATAATGTATACTCAGCCATAGCAGCCCGATGAACAGGAAGCAAAATGCAAAGTAGTAGTAGACTTGCCTGTCCCAATGGAGGTCGTTATACCAGCAGCTGAACCGGTCGATGATGTTTCGTATCATGGCTGGTTATTAATGGTTGTGTCACGGTTGGCCAAAGTTTCCCAATGCTCAATCAGGAATCCGTGCGGGTTATTATCTGACCTGCTGACATTACGCAGGTAGCCTTGCGTAACCAGCAGTTTATTGATCGTAGAACTCGCCCGGATCAGCTTTTCAGTCGCAAAGCATTTGAAAGCATACGGGTAGATGTTCATGTTCAACTGGATACTATCGACCGTTAAGGTCTGGCTGATGTTTCCCGAAATCAGGTTGTTGTAATAGCTCTTCTCCTTCAGATCATTGTACTGGTTGCGCGCGCTTTCATCTGCGAGGTATAAAGCTTTGCTGATATTGCCTTCAATGACTTTTTCATCAGGATCGAGCGTAAAGAAGTAATGATGAAACATTTTAATGTGGTCGCGCGCTTCGACGGGAATATTATCCTTGCGGTCAGCAGCAATAGCTTCCAGCGCTTTGCCGTTGGCTAATACATAGATATGCGCAGATGCATTCTGGTATGCAGAGAATGCAAAATAAATGGCGGCAACGGAAATAGCCGCGCTGGTTAAAATGACCAGCGCCACAATACGTTTATTCTGCTGGAAAACGGTTTCGATATTTTTAAGGTGCGTGAACATGATTATTGTTTTTTAGGGTTGCCATTCAGTTTTTCTGCCTGCACGTCATTTGAACCAGCCGAGCGGTCGCCATCGGCAATATGCCCGGGAGTGTTGACTATATTTTTGGCTCCTTCAGCCATCCGGCCGCCTGCCGCCATTCCGGCCGCATAGGAACTTGACTTGACCGAACTCAGGCTGATGGAGGTCAGGTTGGTGACTTTGTTTAATAATCCGTTACTGCCACCAGGATTGATGATATAACCTGCAACAGCGGGTACGGTGAAGTAACCGACGATACCGATCAGTAAAAAAATGAGATAGGCGGTATCGGTGGAACTAAAGAAAGTATCGCCAGCGCTTTGCACTTGCTGGATATCCAGCTTCAGCATATTTTCCTGTACTTTCCCGATGATGCTGCCGAAAATATTGGCTACCGGCAGCCATAAAAAAACGTTCAGGTATTTAGCCAGCCAGGTCGTCAGCGTATGCTGAAAGCCGTCAAAGACGGAAAGACCGAATACCAAGGGGCCAAGGATGGCCAGTACCACAAGATAAAACGTCCGGATCGTATTAATGCACAAAGCCGCAGCTTCGTAGACCACTTGCAGCACCTCACTCATCCACTGTTTCACGCTGTTGCGGAATTTGTAACTCGCTTTGTCCATTGCGAATTTCATATCATTGCCGAGGCCGGACAGAACCCCCTCGTTTTCGTGGTATGGGTCACCTAGATGGGTGTATTTATACCATTTATCGCGGTCACCTTCACCTGTATCGCCTACGTACATTTGCCAGGTATTCGTTTTTTCAATAGCAGCCTCTTTCTGTGCCAGGAGTTGGGCGATGGCAGCATCTGAATGTTTGACCATGCCGCCGGTAGTGGTCACAACCGGGTTCATGACACCGTTGATCACGGCAATGACTGTGGGAAATAAAAGAATCGCCATTCCTAACGCGAATGGCCGCATCAGCGGGTAAAAATCAACGGGTTCGGCATTGGCCAGCTGCCGCCAGACGCGGGCGGCGATGTACCAAAGCGCCCCGAATCCGGCGATGCCACGTGCGACACCGATCAGCTGGCTGCACATCGGCAGCATCTCGGAATACACTTTATCCAACACGCCTTGCAGCCCCTGAATATCACCCGCCAGCCCGTCAGCCCGGGAAAATAGAGGAATGAAGATCCCCGTCAGCGCCAAGGCGCCACTTAATAGCAGCTTCTTTTTCATAAAATTGGTTTAGTTTTTTCGCACTATATTGTTTTTTCAACGGTGCTCAAGAGCGTTTCACTGAGATATCCCGTAAAGTCGTTTAAGCGTTTTCGTATCATTCAGATCTTTACTCCGCTGCAGACTCAGCATAACTGCCTGCCGGTTAAAATAGCGCAGGAACTGCAACTGGTCAGAACTGCTGTTATAAATACGGTCGACGGCCCTTAAGCGGTCATCATCAGACATGCGCAGTTTTCCGGCAGTGGTGGCATTAGCCAGGTCATCCACGTTCGCATTGCTTTGTTTGACCAACTGGTTATAAACATTGTCCATATAACTGAGTTCAGCCAGACTGAATGAGCCGCTTTGCCGGAACAAACTGGCATAGCGTTTATATTCACTGATGATGTCACTTTGCTGGCTCATGATCTGGCCGACCCTGGGATTATTCAATACCACAGGATTAACCGCCATCAGCCCCGCCAGGTAAACATGGTGCAGATCGAAATTACCTTTTGATAAATTGGAAATGGTGCCGTAACCCTGCTGGTAGATCAGATAGCCCTTTTTCATGTCCGAAAGAATGGCCTTGAACTGGGTCAGCTTTTCGATGTTCAGCAATAATTGCTGCAATTCATCGCTTTGGGCATTGGCCCGCATGGCGAAGCATAACATCACCAACAATAGAACTGCCGGACGGCTGATTGTTTTAACGACTTGCATACAAATGATTTAAAGTGTTGATATCCCGAACCTGTTGTTGTTTATTGCGGACATAGAGTTGCAGCTGGGCCCGGAAACCGGCCGCGAAACGGTAATTGTCCTGCATAGCCTGGTGCAACCTTGCGATCTGACGGATACGCTCTTCGTCACTCATTTCGGTTTTTTGATCAGCCAGGACGGTTTGAAGATCGTTTAACCGGGCATCGCAATCGCTTAGCAAGGCATCACATACCTTACTGACATATAGGGCTTCATTGCCAGTGAGTCCTTTTTGAGTTTTTAGTTTATTAGTCTGCGTTAAAACATCCTGCTGCCAGCGAAGGATATCATCAACCTGCGGGCCGCTTTTAACCGGGGCGTTTACAGTTTTCCGGTGGGTATAATAACTGCTGTGCAAACTGTATTCATTCCCGATATAACCGCCGATAGAACCCAGTCCGCTTTTGGCGATGTGATAACCTTTCTGGAGGTAGCCGCCATAAATTTGCAGGGCGGCGATCTGCTGATAGAGGTACTTCTTTTGCGTACTCTTTTGGTTAAACCATTCTGCAAATGTTTGTGCCCGGACAGTAATGCCGAACAGCAGGAAAATACAGGTGAATTTAATGCAGGCCATAGTAGTTTTTGATGGTTTGTACTTCGTTCAGATCCTTGCTGCGGTGCAGGCTCAGGATCATGTTCTGGTTATTGTATTGTTTAAGATCAACGTAGTTCTCATCCAGCTGGTCACCGGCCTGATTGATCACTTCCAGTCTTTGCTGGTCGGTCATTTGGGTTTTTCCGGGGTTCAGCACCAACATGATTTGATCGAGGTTCCTAGAACTGGCATCAAGGATGCCCAGGTAAACGCGCTGCATTTCAGTGATTTCTTCAGGCTTGAAATGTTTGTCGGACTGGAAAAGCCGCCAGGCCCGCTGATATTCACCAACCATAGCCACCTGTTGTATGGTAAGGGCCTTGACGCGCTGATAATAGGTAATCGTCGATTTGACCTGCCACAATTCCTGATAGTATTCTTCATATAGTGACCGCTGCTTTTCAGACCAATTGGAGATTTCATTTAGCCTGAATCTGGATAATTCGTTTTCCAATGTTTTCTGTGCGTTTTGCAGCCAGATGGTTTTGTTTTGCATACGCTGCACCTTCAAATCAATAGCTTTGATTACCTTTTTGACGACTGTAGTAATGATCTGGTATTGGGCAAAACTTTGAGAACTGAATCCCAGTAACATTGTCAGTGTGATAATTCGGATCTTTTTCATGGCAGTGGAGTGTAAATGGTCGGGCCTAATTGCACAGTTCTATTCTTAAACTGTAGGACCGGCGCATCCGGGCTGTTCATTGTCCAAATGTGTGTTTCGAAGTTTTTTGGCAATGCTTTGCCATCCCTGATTATTTGATAGCCAGTTTTTTTTGTAATAACCGTATCCCTAATTATTAATGTATCATCGGCAGTGGAGTATTGGCCAACTTTATGATTTACATAAGTCCCATCATGATTCGCTTTTTGACAAGCTGCTAGTGACAAAATTGCCACCCCGAGTTTGATTGTTGTTTTCATGCGGCGTTATTTTTGGTTTGTTGTTCTTCCTGTACGATAACCGCGATGGCTTTGCGGATATCACCATATTTCTTTTTGTAGGCTTTCACTTTTGCTTTTTCAGCGGACTCGGTGGTGTATGTCCAGTATTCTTCGCGGCTCACTTCGGTACGGTAAACCCTGGATAACTGGCCATTCAGGCTGATAAACACTTCCTTGTATTTATACTGCTCATCGTTGGCCCGGTTCATGCTCATGATCAGCGCGGTTTCCTTGTCCGTAATGCCCAGGAGTTGCTGTATTTTTGGAAAGTCGTTCTGGTATTTGCGCTGGTCAAGCAGGATCTTACAATCGCTGTTATTGATGATAGCTTGCTTGACCACAGGTGAACTGATGATGTCTTCAATGTCCTGGGTAACGACCAGCGCTTCTCCGAAATATTTTCTGACCGTCTTGAAAAGGTATTTGATGTACTCCGCCATACCTTCCCGTGCAATGGCTTTCCAGGCTTCTTCGATCAGGATCATTTTACGGGTCTCCTTCGGCAACTTCCTCATTTTACTCACGAATGTTTCCATGATAATGAGCGTCACCACCGGGAACAGGATCGGATGGTCTTTGATATTGTCCAGCTCAAAAACAATAAAGCGGCGGTGCAGCAGGTCGAGATTTTCAGTGGCATTGAGCAGGTAATCGTACTCACCGCCTTTATAATAAGGCCGTAAAACAAATAGCAAATTGTCAATATCAAAGTGCAGGTCTTTGACCTTGCTTTGTTTCATTATTTCGTAGAAATCGCCTTTCAGGAATTCATAGAAAGTATCAAAGCAGGCAAAGCCGTCGAGATGCTCGTAGTAATGGTATAGGGCGTCTGATATCGCGATATATTCCGAACGCTGCACGCCTTCATCTTCCTTCTTCCAAAGTGCGAGGATCATCGCCTTGATGCTTTCGCGTTTTTCGGTATCCAGCGTATCTCCTTCACCCACATAAAAGGGATTAAAACTGATCGGCTTGTCTTCAGAATAGGTAAAATAGTAGCCGTCCACAAATTCGCACAGCCCTTCATAACTATGCCCCACATCAACCAATACGATATGGGAACCCTGTTCATAATAGCTGCGCAACAGGTGGTTAGTAAAAAAAGACTTGCCGCTGCCCGAGGGGCCTAAAATAAACTTGTTGCGATTGGTGGTAATGCCGCTTTTCATGGGTTCGTCGCTCAGATCGACGTGCAGCGGCTTGCCCGATAACCGGTCGCCTAAGCGGATGCCACAGGGCGACAAAGAGGACCGGTAATTGGTTTCCAGATTGAAAAAGCAGGCAGCATGTTCGGCGAACGTATCGAAAGTATCGTTCATCGGGAAGTTACCGCTGTTGCCGGGCAGGCCGGCCCACCAAATCTGCGGGGCGCCATCCGTTTCCTGTTTGGGTTGCGCGTCTAAAGCGGCCAGCGCCGAACTGACTTTATTTTTCACATCCTTGAGTTGGGCTTTATCGTCCGTCCAGGCCAGGATATTAAAATGTGCCTTAACCGGAAGCCGCTGCTGGCTGATCGCTTCGTCAACAAACGCCGCCGTGGCATCACGGCCGATTGCGTTTTCGCGGGAGTAGGCCGACAACGATTGCAGGCGCAGCTTCTTGGCTTCCAGTTTTTTAAGGGTTTTGGCACTATCTTCAATAAATAAATACTGGTTATAGATATGGTTGCAGTTCAGCAGCGCGCCAACGGGGCTGGCAAAACCAGTACTGAATTTCGTTTTCTCCGTGCTGTACTGGTCATAGGTAATGCGCGGTCCGCAAAGTGCGGGTAAGTGTTCGGCATCCGCCAATGTATACAACTGGCAGTGATTATCGCCGATCCGT
Source organism: Mucilaginibacter tolerans (assembly GCF_030519375.1). Lineage (GTDB taxonomy): Bacteria > Bacteroidota > Bacteroidia > Sphingobacteriales > Sphingobacteriaceae > Mucilaginibacter. The sequence goes on from NZ_JAUMKB010000010.1 coordinate 122,117, forward strand.
AATTCGTCTTTTAAATGAATGTCTTTCAATGCGGGCGCATCATCTTTACTAATCAGAAAGCAGTATTGTTCCAGGATGCCTGGTGTGACCAGTGTCCCGGCAATTTCGTTATCCGGTAACCGGCGCATGGCGACCAGGCCACTGTCCTCCATTACCCGTTTGAACTGTCCTGCGTTGTCCAGGAACTCCCGGAACAGCTCCCCGTCGGTCGTTTGCGCCGGGACAAGGTGCTTACGCATCAGTCCGCTAACGGCGCTGGTGACCGGCCTGAAGTTTTCCGGCCGCTTGGTCAGGATGACCAGGCAATGGTGCGCCAGGTAGGGCCGTTCGTTGAAAAAGCGTTCGCTGGCATGGCTCAAAAATGTTTGCTCACCGAATGCTGCCTGATAGCGTGCTTCTACGAACCAGTCCTGTTTATGAAAGATGCTATTCTTTGGCAGGAGCTTAATGGCTTTTACCCAGGCCTGGTGAAAGGCCATATACTCGTCATTCGACAACGTGAACAATTCAGGCAGCCGGATCTCATAGGCAACGCTCAACTCTCCCTGTGCCGATAGTAAGGTATTGTGCTCAACCTTATAGATCGGGAATACCTGTTCAGCGTTTTTCATAAAATAGCCTCCTTGACTTGAATTTTAAATAGGTTGGCAGGTACCTCCGGGCGTTCCTTTTCATCAGGCCGTGCTCGCCATACTTGTGGCTCAGGCCAAAGACTTTGTAAAACAGGGTGCTGCCTAAACCTGCAATGATGAGCAGGCACAGGTATATCGCCATTCCGATCAGGTATAGGATGGCGAACAGCACCAGCAGTGCAACAAGGCCTGCTCCTAAATAGCCAATGTATTGTGCCTTCAGACCCTTGAACTCGACCGGACGGTTAATGCCTTTGTTGATGATATAACTCATATCTTTTCTTATTTGCGCCCTCCATTCCCGGCAGGGCAGGGCTTCATACGCCGAAAAATGATTTAAGGACAGTAGCCACAACGACCAGGAAAATACAGCTGCCAAACCAACTGGAGGCGACCTTGCCGGTATCATGCTCTCCGTCATTCCACTTTTTATAAACCTTGATAGCGCCGACCAGGCCGACGATGGCACCGATGGCATACATCAGGTTGGTGCCGGTAGAAAAATAACTTTTGACCTGGGTGGTAGCCTGGTTAATGCCGGCGTTGCCGTCCTGGGCGTAGGCGCCGATGGCCAGCAACATGATGCCTGTTATTAATTGGACTTGTTTTTTCATGACGTTGCGTTTAAAATGTTAATGGCCATTCCGTTTCATCTACAGCGAAAGGAAGCCGGGAGTCTGCGAATTCGCGCAATGACCGGATAATTACAGGCAGGCTGATCTCGTCCCTGAACACTTCATAATTGTCCAGTAATAGCTTAAACAGCGAAAGGAATTCAGATTTGTTATCACTGCAGGCGTAGGCCGCTATTAATACTTTTCCTTCTGCCAGCAGGTCATCTGCGGGGCCCGGGGGCAGGGTCTGCTCGCCGACCTCGTCGGGTTCAGCAACAGAAAATAACAGTTCTTCTGCGGCGTACAGCCCGGTGTCTGCTTCGGGTTTGGCTTCGCCCATAATCACCGGTAATTTATTGTTTACCGGGGGTACTACCGTTTGAACTGCGGGCCTGATCTTTAACAGCACAGCGAGTTCGGTACGGTAATAGCGCAGGCCGACATAAATATACCAAGTAACGCTAAGTAAAAGGGTGGCAGTCCGGTATTGCTGCCAGGAGATCACATTTAACATATCTCTTCAAGTTTAAACCGGCGGCACCATGCCGCCGGACAAAACAAATGTGGTGGCGTTCTTATTTTTTATTTCACCATATCGCCGCACGTTGTGTATTTTCTGCTGAATCATAGACTGTTATGGTCTTAGATAGATTGCTATACTAAAGCAACAAGAGCAGTCCGATGACGATAGAAAGGCTCAGCTTGTCGTTTAAATACCGGAGCAATCCCTCCGTAAGCTTATTAAGGAAAATGGGAATTGTCTTCTTTCTTCTTCCGATATCAATGATTTTATGGTAAGACTCTTTGATCTCCATCCCAAAGACAAACTCAAAGATCCCGACCAGTTCGCTCACCTCGATATTGCCATTGTTTACAGAACCTGATGCTTTAAGGGAATAGATCAATTCAATAGCGTCGGTCGGGCTGGCGGTCCAGTTCGGGTGCGAAAATGTGAAGATGTCCGCTCCTGCAGCCGGTAAAACCTGCTCTGTTCCGATCTTAAGGTATTCGAGCTGGAGATAATCCTGGAATTTTTCATTCGCTATGATCTTTGATAATTTGTAGTCATGGCTGGTGCTGTATTGTTCATCTTCTTCAAAATCTTCCAGTTCCATCTGGACATCAAAGGCGCCACGGGTAAAATAAACCTGGTCCATCAGTGAGCTGCCCGACCGGTAGTATTGATAAAATGCTTTGTTATGGTCGAAAAACCGTTGCAAATCGGTCAGGTGGAAGTTGATATAAGCGCGGACGGCATCTTCTCCGCCGGGTGGCAACTGCATCAGGAAGTTGTAGACATTGATAAAGTAGATATACTTGCTGTAAATAAGCGGTTTTACCTCTTTGAAAAAGTGAATTTCTTCGGCAATGTCCCGGAAGGCATAATTGGAAATATAACGCTTCATTTTGTTCATCGCTTTTTTGCAGATCAGTATGGAACACCGGTATTGTTCCATCGCCGACTGGCCATTTAGCGTAATTGCTGCCAGCTGGCTCTCCAAAGCCGTATGAAAACGCGCTGCTTTGCTATTCATGGTCTTTAGAGATTTTTAGTTTAGCGTCAATGTGCGCAAATGCATTAAGTACCTTATCCAGATGCTGAAAAGAATGGGTGGCCATGACGTTCATGCGGATGCGGGCATTCTTTTTAGATACTGCCGGATACATGATCGGGTTGGTATATATCCCCGCCCTCAATAGTAGTTTCCCTGCCTCCAGCGTCTTGGAGATATCGCCGACTTTGACGGGAATCACGGCAGATTCGGTGGTTCCTATATCGAACCCCAAACCTAAAAGTCCATTTTTCAGGTACGTTATATTCTCCCAGAGTTTATCCCGCCAATGCGGCTCCTCGTCAACCAACTCAATTGCCCGGATGATCCCCATAATCGCCGGGGTAGCCGTGGTCGAGAACAAGTGTTGTTTGGATTGGTACTTCAGGTAGTTGATAAGCTCCGGATGAGCGATCACATAGCCGCCGATATTACCCAGCGCCTTGCTGAAAGTTCCGGTAATGATGTCGACCTCTTCGAACGCGTCATGCAGTTCAATTACGCCTCTGCCGGTCTTTCCCACGACGCCGATGCCATGGGCATCGTCAACAACCAGGTAACCGCCATAACGGTGGGTCAATTCAGCAATTCGTCTTATCGGGGCAAGATCACCGTCCTGACTGTACACGCCGTCAATGATGACCATTTTCGTGCGGTATTGGTGCTGCGCCATTTTGAGCACCTGCTCCAGCATTTCCAGGTTATTGTGCAGAAATGTTTTGACGTTCGTCGTTAACACACCTTCATAAACGCTGGCGTGAACGGCCATATCCAGGATAGCCAGGTCTTCCTTGTGGAGCAGGCATTGCAGCGTGGCGCTGTTGGCGGTATAGCCGGTAGTGTAAAGGATGGCGCCCTTACGCCGGTAGAATTCTGCGATCCTTTTTTCCAGCTGGCGATGATAAACGAAATGCCCGCCGATAGCAGGCGAGGCGCCGGAACCGGTGCCGAACAGTTCGGTTCCCCTAACAACGGCCTCCTTGACCTTTCCGTGCTGGCTGAATCCCAGATAGTCATTGGAAACCAGGCACACCGCCCAGGTAGGGTGGGCGTCGCCGGGTAATATCAGGTTCATTTCAGGCCCTGCCGGGGATAAGGATTCGATCCGGTAATTGAGGTGACCATTGCTTTTAAGGAAATTTAAATAGCGTTGAAATTCAGCGGCAGTAGCAAAGGCATCCTGCCCGGCAATGTTTTCAAAATCTTTGAAACTTGCATTGTTATAGTCGATGTTCATACAAGGTAGGGGGTTAGTTTCCCTAAAAGTATGTCTCAAAAAAATCTAAAGTTGGGACATGATGGTTTAGGTTAAACAATTTATTAACTGTTAAGAAATATATCTCCATGTCCCATTTTTCCCGAAAATGTCCACTTAATTTTGCATCCCTGAATCTCGCCCGCTCAAAATTAACGGTCAAAGCAACCCTTTCTAGCGGACTGGATGGATGGATCACCCAATTTATCGCCAATGAAATCAGAAATTTTAATGAAGCTTCTGGAAGAAAAGACAAAGCTATCCTGCGGGTTTATGGAAGCACTGGAAGCAAAATTGCAATTGGAACGCTATAAGCCCCATCAAATCCTGAATGCTGCCGGACATATAGAGAACAGATTATATTTTATGGAAGCAGGCTTTGCAAGGAGCTATTTTTATGACCAGCATGGCCAGCAGCACATTGTTAAGTTTTGGGATAAAGGGAACATCCTGTTTTCTTTTGAGGGTTATTACAAAGTGCCTTCGCATTATTATATAGAAATCATGGCGGAAAGCGAGGTGATCACGATGAGCTATGCCAGCCTTTATGAATTAGAGGTTGTTTTTCCGGAAACTTCACTGCTGATTAAAACCCTGCTGCTCCAATACCTGGAAGAAGAATTTCAGAGACAACTGCTTATTTCCCTGCCAGCGGAAGAACGCTATATTTTTATCCGGAAAAATTATAATTCCCTTTTTACCAAAGTGCCTTCTAAAATGATTGCCTCCTACCTGCACATGTCCCGTGAAACCCTGGGCCGTTACATGGCCAGGCGGTGACTACCCAAAAACATTAGGCACAGGTTACCTTAAGATCGCTTTCTGCGTGGTCAATTGACCTGTAAAAACGCATTAAAAGCGGGTCTATCCGGTGGTTATGCATCATCGTCCCTCAGCTGCCGCGCGCTACCTTTATCCCATTATTCTACTGATATGAAAAGCAACCGTTGGAAGGAAATCATCACGTTCCTGTTAATCATACTGTTTGCCTACACGGCAACAAGTAAATTTCTCGACTATTACAGGTTTGTTTTCCAGATGCGCTTAGCACCATTTCCACTGATAAAAATGTTTGCCCCGGCAATCGGCTGGATAATGCCCTTATTGGAATGGATGCTCGTTATTGCCTTGGGGATCGGCATCATCTATCCGCGGCGCCTCCTAAGACCTCTCTGGATGTCGCTCTTCCTGTTCTTATTATTTGAAGTATACATTTCCGTTATGCTTTTGTCAGGCTTACGGCTTCCCTGTACCTGCGGTGGAGTTATTTCGGAAATGAGTTGGAGCGGGCATCTGATTTTCAATGCAGTATTTCTGTTGCTAAATGGCATAGCCCTATGGCTTCATAAAAAAGATATCCAACACGACCTTTCTTCTGAAAAAAGGTAATCAGGCAAGATTTTCACGCGCGTAGAAACAGGCGAGCCGTTGCCTGTCTATAAAACGGATGGTAAAACACTTTAATTTTTAATCTTATGAAAAAAGTAAAATTGGGCTTTATCGCCGCTGCACTGACTTTAAGCGTCGGCGTGGCCTTTGCAACCAGTAAAGAAGCTGCCGGGAACCGTGCAAATTTTAACTGGCAGACTTCGGATGCTTCGGGAAATATCGTCACCGTTGCGAATGGCGGGGTATATGACCCGAACAGAACCGTAGGGCAGGCAAAAAGTGATTACGGCTGTTCAGGTACCGCCGCAGATTGCGCGGTAACTGTGCCCAGCCAGGATACGCCTCCAGGTCCCGGGGCGACTTATATCCATCACAATTAAGTAATTAAGGAATGACGCCATCGCAATGGCGTCATTCCTTAATTATACTGCTCGGGGGCTCAAGCCTAAACCTTACCAATTAAAAATTTAAAAGCTGTAAGGCATTCGTATATTAGTTTACTTTGTTAGTAAAACGACAGCACCTTTAATATTTGCAAGTGAAAATTACCCTAATATTATGGTTAGCGTTAGTCCCCGTTTCCGGCTTCTGCCAGCATAAAATACCTGTTATTCATGCCACCTCAAACCAGGCTAAGATCTACGAACAGCATAATGTATTATCAGATTGGCATATCAACCCCAAACTCAAACCGGATATCTTTTTAACCGGAAAATTGACCCGGTCGGAAACTATAAAGTTCAGAACGGATGTAGATTCTCTCAGCTTTCGTATCGGACCTGGGCAGCATAAGGATTTTGTTGTGCTGCTCAATGGTAAAGATTCCTGTTTGACCAGGATTGAATGTCCGGAGTTGAAAGATCTCAGCAAATTATCGGTGGAGGTTCACGATACCATTGCCTTTTTTATTAATAAATTTAACACTAACTATTTGCCTGTTGTACTTAACGGCACCGACTCCTTAATCCTGAATTTCGATAGCGGTGCAACTGAAATTTGTATTACCAATGACGCCTTAAAGCAAAAGGTAAAATCACACCGTAAGCTTTACAATACAGCCTATGATATTAAAGTTGGGAACCAAACTTTTAAAAGCAAGCTTTATGATATAGCGATAGCAGGTAACGAAGTTGACGGGCTGTTGGGTTGGAACCTGTTTGATGGAATGATAGTAGAGCTGGACTATGATCACAACAGGATGATTGTTCATTCTAAAATGCCGGGACTACTGTTGCATGATGTCGGTTATTCCAGATTCAAACTGACTTTTATCAAAAACAAACCTTTTATCGAAAGTACCATCAACCAGGGCAACCACACGGACAAAAGCCTGTTCTTTTTTGACTTAGGCTATCAACGGACCGTGATGCTGGATAATGATGTACTGACGGCGTCAAAATTTCCGACCGGGAAAATGCGGGTTATTAAAAAAATAATCATGCACGGCACCAAGGGGAATGAGGTACCGGTGATAACAGCCAACTTGGAAAGTCTGAAGATTGGAAAATTCGAGCTCAAAGATGTTCCGGCACAGATTATGACACAGGGTAAGCCAATGGCAGGGGTGAAGGTTCATTATTTAGGAACCGATGTATTAAAAAGATTCAACACCGTGTTAGATTTTCAGAAAAATGTGATCTACCTGAAACCGAATAAGCTTTATGATACTGAATATGCCGACCAGAAGAAGGACGGTGCTTAAATAATGGCTGAAGTTTACTGATAAACAGATTTTATATCATATCATCGACCGCTTTTCTTATCCAAAGTAAACCGTTATCAAAAGTAGCACCTCTTTGCAATATGTAAATATTTGTAAATCATATTTTACTTGTGATAATATCGTTGTGATAACATTTTTGCTATCTTTTTTATTGGGTGTAATACTGCATCTATAAAAAATATTCGATAGTCAATTTATGATGCGGTATCGGCAGACACCTCTCTACCCTTGCCTCAGAATAGGGGGCCTTAAACCCTCCATTCCACTGTCAGACCATCGGTCTGCACATTAAATTTTCTGCCCGGCAAACCATTCAATATACTGCGGCAGTGCGGTGCCTGCATAATAAGGTAAATTCATGAGCAGGTATGGCTTTTTATTTGGAGTGACAGCTTTCTCTACCTTAAAAGCACCGCCGTACATTCGGACGGCGTATGGATGGTCAGCAGCCTCAATGAACTGATGAAGCGATTTTAAAGTGCCGGTACTTCCTGATTTTATTTCGATAGGAATAACCAGTTTATTATAAACATAAAGTAAATCGACTTCTGCATCGGACTGGGCTTTTTCCCTTACCCAAAAATTCGGCGTATGCGCTGAAATACTTTGTAGGGATATCAACTCCTGCGTCACCAAATGGGGTATAACCGCCCCTTTGTAGGCGCTGCTCAAATCATCCATAGCCAGCATCTCTGCCTGGATTCCTAGTGAATAATTGACCAGGCCGGTATCCAGGAACTGTAGGTGCGGTGATTTCTTTAAATCAGCCTTCAAGGGGGGGTGCAAATCTGTCGTAGGGTAGATCAAACGTACAATCTTCGTATCGTCAAGAGTTCTGAATGCTTCTCCTACCTCTCTTGACCGGTAGCTGGAATTTCCAAAGCCTTGAAACTTGATGCGTTCATCCAGGTACTGCGGTGCGGTATCCATTAAATGTTTGATGATCTTCCTTTCTGTGTCGTTGGATGTATATTTTTCTACATCGTTCTTATAAGTACTCCAAATACTTTCATAGATGATAGACAAATCAGAAAGGCAATGTTGCTGAACGTCGGTTTTTACTACTTCAGGCATCCCACCGATAATCGCATAACGATGAAAGGCATCCATTAAGGTTTGATGCGCAAACGCTTTTAACGGGACCTGCAGTAATTGCTTTAGCAACGCTTGTTTTCCTGTGGCTTCCAGGTATTCCTGAAAATTCAATGGGTGGAGATATAAAAATTCCACCCTGCCTACCGGGAAGCTATGTACTTTCTGCATGGCAAATTCCAATAAGGAACCTGCGCTGATGACATGAAGCGCTGGTATTTCTTCATAAAAATAGCGCAGTAGTTGGATGGCTTTAGGGCTCTCCTGTATTTCATCGATGAACAAAAGAGTATTTGAGACAGCAGATGAAGGAATATCATGCGTTAAAAACAAAGCTTCAAAAATCGTTTGGACGTCATCAAAATCATCAAAATAACGACGGTCAGCTGGTTTCTCCAGGTTGAGCGCAATGGTATGTGCATACGTTCCGGCAAAATCACGTATTAGGGTTGTTTTACCAACCTGACGCGCGCCTCTTATAATAAGCGGCTTACGAACGGTACTTAATTTCCAGCGATTAAGATAATTTTCAATACTTCTTTTAAAGGCCATGATAACGAATATCGCAGTAAATGTAACAGAATAAAGGCAAATTTACATTATTTATGTAACAAAATAAACCCTGTTGTTGCATTATTTTGTAACAAAATAAAGGCAGTTAAAAAATATCAATCCGAAATATTTAAAGATGAGTTGATAGTCTCAGGGACAGTATGGCTATTCAAGGTTTGGATAAAAATCGTTAAAATAAATTTGCGCAAGTAAAACCTTGCGCATATATTTGCAAGCAATTACTTGCGCATTATGATGCAAACAAGAGACATCTTTCAAGCAATAGCAGATCCGACTCGTAGACAAATTATAGGTATGCTGGCTCAGAAGTCACTCAATGTTAATGCTATTGCCCAGGAGTTTGATATCACCCGGCAAGCAGTTTCATTACATGTCCAATACCTTGATGATTGCGGTCTTATTGTGATCAAAAAGCAAGGCAGGGAAAGATATTGCGAAGCTAAACTCGAAAAATTAAGTGAAGTCACGGATTGGGTAGATCAATACCGAAAATTTTGTGACAATAAACTGGACTCATTGGAAAGCTATCTGGCTAAAATTAAACAGAAGGGTTAAGGCCATTGAAGGCGCCAAGCAGACTTTAGATCGACTTGAAAACTAAATTAAAATATTAGCAAGTAACAAACCCAGTAATAACCAAAAAAAATAGAAAATATGAGAAAGATAATTTCATTTATGCACATATCGCTTGACGGTTTTGTGGCAGGACCGAACGGAGAAATGAACTGGATCAAACTTGGTCAAGATATTTTTGATCATGTCGGTAAGCGGATAGGCGAAACCGATACGGCATTATATGGACGCGTGACTTACCAGATGATGGAAAATTACTGGCCCACAGCGGCAGACAAACCGGATGCGAGCAGGCACGACATGGAACATTCAAAGTGGTATAACAAAGCTCACAAGGTTGTTTTATCGAAAACAATGAAAGACGCGGGATTGACCGATACAACAATTATCAGCGGCAACGTTTCGGATAAAATAAACGAAATAAAACAACAGGGAGGTGGAGAAATTCTGCTTTTTGGCAGCCCGGCAGCCACACATGCACTTATGCAACAGAACTTAATTGATGGCTACTGGCTATTTGTTAATTCAATTATTCTTGGACAAGGGATTCCATTGTTTACTGACATCAAAGACAAAATAAAACTAAACCTGTTGACTACCCGACAATTTACTTGCGGGGTAACTGAACTGAATTACACAGTGGACAGGCAATAACAACGAACCGCTGACAGGATGTTAACGGTCACCGAAACTGACGAATTAAGTTTTTGAAATTTCCTTAACAAATCATCAATAGATTAATGATCCGGGACGATATATAAAAGCTGAGGGTCGGCAAATTCAAATCCACTATATGAAAAGTGTAACAATCATTATGTTATTTATAACACAGGCTTTCTCTGTAAAATCGCAGTCAGTCCCGGATTCCGTAAGGCAACTAAATTCAAATGAATTCAGAAATTACATGGCTATACGCCAGTTAGTTGACAGTTTTGCCTATTATGCGGACAGGACCAATGCTCAGCGGCAGGCGGCACTTTTTGTTGAAAATGGTACGCTGGAAATTTATAGGTCAGAGCCCGATACAAGTAAGCCTATTTTTGTGTTGAAAGGGCGCAAACAATTAGAAGAAGTGTTCAATGGCCTAAAAAAATATGATATGACGTTTCATCTTAACGGACAGAACTCGATCAAATTCGGGGATGATACAACCGGGACCGTCCAATGTCTTGCCCATCATATCTTTTTTGAAGACGGGAAAAGGAAATTACAAACAGAAGCTATCCGCTATTATGATACTTATACCCGTCAAAATAACCGATGGCTGTTCGTAAAAAGAAAACTGGTTATTTATTGGGAAGACAAAAGATTGTCAACGTCGTAAATCCCCTGTTTAGATGAGATACATTGAGTGAATTACCCAGGCTAGCTAACGACCCGAAAGGAAATAACTCTGAATCGGCGATGGGTCAGTTTAATGTACAGTAATCGAAAGCACCCGAAATACAACAAACTGGGATTTAGTGTCCGATATTTGTCCGAAATGAAACAATAAACGCTGTAAGCATCTGACTTACAGTGTTTATTGTTAAAATTGAGAAGCCGTAGGGGAAGCTTTTCGAGCCCCTTTTTGGCCGAGTTAAGGTTATTGGTAGCCTGGTAAATTATAAACAGATTTAAGCAATAACCATTTAATATTTTCGCATGTTTGGTCACCTTTAATTTATTCAACATAATAGTCCGATTTAAAGATCTTTTCACACTTGTTATTTCAAGTTGCCTGATGGTTATGCGAACCTCAGGTGCGCTGAACAATCAAGCTTCAAAATGTCGCCTTTAGGAGCGAATATGTCTAATTCGGTATTATTTCACTGATTGTGTGGAGCCTCTTCAGATACTTTTGATCAAATCATAGATCAAAAAGTAATGAATATTATGAAAATTTCAGCAATCAGCGCCTTCGCAGCAATCCTCCTTTCTTCGGTCATATGGGTAAGCCAATGCTCAGCCTCTAATAGAAAGACTTTTCGTTTGAATGAAGGCCCGGGTTTTGCAGTACTCGAGTTATTTACATCCGAAGGCTGTTCCAGTTGCCCGCCGGCTGACGAGTTGATAGCCCGTATCCAAAAAGAAGCAGGTAGTAAACCAGTGTATGTATTAGCCTTCCATGTAGATTATTGGAATCGCTTGGGATGGAAAGACGTATTCAGTCAACCCGAGTTTTCCAAAAGGCAATATCAATATCAGCGTTTGTTTTCCAGCCAGGTTTATACGCCGCAGTTGATCATCAATGGTAACAGCGAGTTTGTAGGATCGGATGAGCATGAGATCAGGGATGCAGTGAAGCAAAACCTTAACGGAACGCCGTCAACTACTTTGCGCATAAAAGCACAACAACAGAATGGCGGTCTTAAACTGGATTACGAGGTAAAAGGCAAAACCAGCGGCAATCAGTTAGTAATTGCGATAGTGCAAAAACATGCCACAAGTAAAGTGAACGCTGGTGAAAATGAAGGCCGTGTTTTGTCTCATGTACAAATAGTGCGCAGCCTGCAAACTGTTGAATTGAAGCAAAACGGCACCCAAAACATACAACTTCCGGCAGGTTTTAATCCAGATGGCTGGGAAATCATCGGATTAATTCAGAACGCTGAGACAGGCATCATATCTGCAGCAACAAGGGCTACATCAACCTCAACTTCTTTATAAACAACACATCAACCTTTAAATCAATAGACTCATGAAAACACAATTGAATTTTTTAAATGGCTTTAAAATGATAGCCATAATCGCACTGTTTATTATCTCACAATTTATGCTGAATGTGAGATCAGCGAATGCCCAGCAGAAACCTGTAAGAAATATTGTATTGGTACACGGCGCTTTTGCTGATGGCTCCGGTTGGAAAGCAGTATATGACATCCTAGTCAAAAAAGGGTATCATGTCAGCATCGTGCAAAACCCACTCACTTCACTAGATGATGACGTTAATTCAACCAACAGTGTGATTAACGCGCAGGATGGCCCGGTTATCCTTGTAGGGCACTCATGGGGTGGTACAGTGATCACCCAAGCCGGTGTAAATCCGAAAGTAGTAGGGCTGGTTTATGTTGCCGCTTTTATTCCGGACAAGGGCGAAAATACTGTTAAATGGGTTGCCGCCGCTCCGCCGGCACCAGAAGCAGGGTTTACCAAACCTGATCAGTTTGGCTTTGTTTACTTTGATCCTGCAAAATTTCATGGTGGATTTGCAGGCGATCTTAGCCAGGTGCAAAGCGACTTTATGCGCGACTCGCAAGTACCTATTATCGCTAAATGTTTTGATGAACTGGTAACCGAAGTCGCATGGAAAAATAAACCAAGCTACGCCATAGTACCCACCGAAGATAAAGCACTTAACCCTGAAACGGAACGCGCCATGTACAAACGAGCAGGCGCCAAAGTAACCGAGATAAAAGGAAGCCATGTGATCTTTATTTCTCAACCCGAAGCTGTTGCCCGTGTAATTATGGATGCAACAGAGCTGAAATAAATTAACTTTATAAACAAGATAGGAGATGGTGTAAGAATGCATATGCTTTCTTACACCATCTCGCATTTCATTAAAATGAACCCTATGAAAAAGCTATTGCCCACGATAGTCATAGCCTCCTTTATGATCAAGGCTAACGCGCAAATCCCACTAACAAAAGAATTAACCTGTACTGAAGAAGCATTTACAGTGAGATTGAACCTGCACTCAGGACGGCATCCGGGTATGGTAAGAATAGGGAACGCTCAATTAGCGAGTTATGCTGTGACGCCCGCAATTGATTATCTCCCCATCAACGACAATATTTCAAAATCTAAAATGTTAGGATCATCTTTCTTTCATTCAGATAGCAAGCCGGCTTTAGAGATGCATAGTTTATTATTCGATGAAAAACTACTATCGGACTTTGGTTTATTTACCAAACCCGTTTATAAATATCGCGACAGCACGAGCTTCCTCCATAACTACAAATAAAAACCCTCTGTTTTTAGTTTTTATGCCAAGGCCTTTCAGAAATGAAGGGCCTTGGTTTTATAGCCTTATACCGCCCAACACTGTTATTGTCTAATTCCCCCATCTATATGTCCGGTTTAGCTATTATTCACTCAGCCAAGGGGCGTTTTTGAGGCAAATTTGTGTCATCAAATAAAAACAACAACGCCATGAACACAAAAACAACAAAAGTAATTTACTGGACCGGAGCCGCATTAACATCATTATGGTTTGGAGCAAGCAGCTTTGGTGAATTGACTAAAAGCCCTATTGTATGGGATATCACTCTGAAACTGGGTTACCCTCCACACTTTATCTATTTGCTCGGTGTTGCCAAGCTTTTAGGAGTAGCTGTGCTTTTAACTCCAAACAAGCTGCTGAGATTAAAAGAATGGGTTTTTGCTGGTCTTTTTTTCGACATCATTTTCGCTTTCTTTTCTAAACTGGCAGTATTAAACTTCGCCGCAGGTATCGACGCAATTGTAGCATCAATCATGGTAGGCGTAACCTACGTTATGTTCAGAAAGCTTTATGCTGCAAAATACGGGAACGGTGCTACAGCTGAAGTAAGCCAGATACTGGTTAAAGCTTGATATTTCCTGCTCTGTGAAGAAAAGATGGTGAAAACAGATTATCTCAATGATCATGGAAAACAATGCAACTCCCGACCGGCTCATCTTTTTGCAACTTGCCGCCCTTACCGACGCAACGATAGAATTCGGGGGATTGAGTAGTTATGCCACCGACCGTGTAGATATTGTGATGTACAGTTTTCGCCGGCGCATAGCTATTGCCGGGATTAAAGCAAATAACAATAAGCACGGGGAACAGCTGGCAGTTTCCGCAGAAACAGTTACCTCTGGAATGACCGATTATTAATTAAAAAACATCGCACAAACACATTAACTTTTAATATAATACAATGAGAATAAACAGAAAAACCATGGCAGGCGCTATCATAACCGGGGTGCTCGCATTATGGTCCATCCAGGGATTTTCCCAAACCAAAGCGTTCGATTCGAAATCTTCAGAACAGATCAAGCCTTTTAAAATACATATACCACAGCCTCAACTGAACGATCTGCGCCACCGCATCAATGAAACCCGTTGGCCTGATAAAGAGACCGTCACTGACGGCTCCCAGGGGATCAAACTTGCTAACCTGCAGGAACTGGTGCGTTATTGGGGAACAGATTATGACTGGCGCAAAGCAGAAGCTAAACTTAACGCCTTGCCACAGTATGTAACCAATATCGAAGGCGTTGACATCCATTTTATTTGGGTGCGTTCAAAAAGCCCTAATGCACTGCCATTGATCATGACCCATGGCTGGCCGGGGTCAATACTTGAATTTGTCAAGACGATTGGCCCGCTTACAGATCCTGCAGCCTATGGAGGAAAAGCCGAAGATTCCTTTGATGTGGTAATACCTTCCATTCCGGGCTTCGGTTTTTCGGGTAAACCAACTGAAACCGGCTGGGACCCAGACCACATTGCGCGGGTATGGGCGATATTAATGAAGCGCCTTGGCTATACACGCTACGTTGCCCAGGGTGGTGACTTCGGGGCCCCGATATCCCAGTCATTGGCTCGTCAAAAGCCAGCTGGCTTATTGGGTATCCACCTCAATTTGCCTGCCGTAGTACCTCCAGATGTAGCAACTGCACTCGCTGCGGGCGGGTCTGCGCCTGCAGGATTATCCGACCAGGAACATGCTGTATTTGATGCACTGTCCACAAACTTAAAAAAGGGAAATTTGGCCTATTTATCGCTGATGTCGGCAAGGCCACAAGCTGTTGGTTATGGATTGACTGACTCTCCTGTCGGTCTCGTCGGCTGGATGCTTCAGCACCCAGGTTTTGCAAAGTGGAATTATGCATCCGACGCTGAAAGGGATCCTGGGAAAGATGAAGTACTTGATGACTTTACTTTATATTGGCTTACCAACACTGCAACATCTGCAGCCAGGTTGTACTGGGAGAACATGGGACGGGGTGTTACCAGTTCTGCTGCGCAGAAAACTACCGAGATAACCCTTCCTGTAGCTATTACAGTTTTCCCGGAAGACGTTTATAAGGCACCTGAATCATGGGCACGCCGGGCTTATCCTAACCTTACCTACTTCCACGAAGTGGATAAAGGCGGGCACTTTGCCGCATGGGAGCAACCACAACTTTTTGTTGAAGAAATGAGAGCTGCTTTTAAATCATTGCGCTAATTAAAAACGGAATACTCGTTGAAAATTTAAGAAGATGAAAACGACAAAGAATATCCTGACCGGCATCTTAGCTATTATCGGATTTGTAGCAAATATTAACCCGGTTGCTGCACAATCTGCGGCAAGCGGAAGGACCGAACTACAGCGCCATAATCTTAGTATACCGGGCCGCGAGGTAGTACAGGTACGCGTTGAGATCAACTCGGGAGCTGGTTACCCGAAACATACACATCCTGGAGAAGAGATTATATATATACTTGAAGGTGTGCTGGAATACACCGTGGGCGATCAACCACCGGTGACGCTTAAGCCAGGTAACGTATTATTTATACCAGCCGGAACGGTTCACTCAGTAAGAAATGTCGGCGGTACTAAGGGGGCCGAATTAGCTACTTATATACTCGAAAAAGCAAAACAACAAGTGACCCTCGTTAAATAACCCGATATCTGATAGTCATGGAATGCTTAATCCTTCCCTGAATCTCAATACTTAAAATAATTAAAAGAATACTTAAAAATTAAAAAAATGGAAATGCTAACTGCAATTAATAGCACAAACAACGCACAAATAACTATTAATAAAATACTATATACCGGTAAAGTACATGTTACCGGCGGCCGTGATGGCGCTGCCAAAAGCGAGGACGGACGTTTAAATATTAATCTGTCTTTACCCGCAGGTCCCGGTGCAGGCACTAATCCTGAGCAATTATTTGCCGCCGGATGGTCAGCCTGTTTTACCAGTGCCATGAGGCATAATGCTGGCGCTTTACAAATTCCGCTACCAGCCGACACTGCGATCGATGCTGAAGTAGACCTTGGCACGGGCGAAGGCGGTTTCTACCTGCAGGCGCGTCTTAATGTGAACCTTCCGGGCTTAACAGCTGAGCAGGCTAAGAAAGTAGTAGAAGCAGCTCACCAAACCTGCCCATACTCAAAAGCTACACGCGGTAATATAAACGTTGCCATAAATGTAGCTGTGTAATGTCCCTTAACAATAATAATCAAGAAGCAAAGGCAATGCGTGGTAAAGCGTTGCCTTTGCTTTGCATTAAAGAACGCACTACAGCATGGTTGATTCGGTAGTACGAGTATTTTAAATAGCTTTGCTATGCCGTTGTTCCGAACAATGAAAGGAACTATTATCAATGAAAAACTCTCAATTAAAAATATCCCACGCAACCATCTGGATCAGTTCCATTATTCTGGGATTACTGTCTTCGATACCACAACTGGCTTCGCGCCAGTTCGTTCTTGCTGAGGCTGTGGTTAACGCCGCACTGACGGGTACGTTTGCGCTGTTAATGTGGTATTTTAATATTTTCATATTACGGCGTAAACCCACAAAGAGACGCAGACAAACCATATCCTACTCCGAATTGCTAAGCTCTTTACTTTTCGGTTTGGTCGTAATGTTTGGGCTTTCATGGGTGCAACAGCTGATATTGTCGCATATCAACTTTGGACCCACCATGCTGATGGTGGAAGTACGCGGTATATTGATCAACCTGGTGTTTTATATGTTCCTTAATCTGCTGCAGCAGAATTACGAGAATCAGCATGTGAACATGGAGCTGGAACGCATTAAAAATGATAACCTGGCAGCGCAATACGAAATGCTTAAACAACAAATCAACCCGCATTTCCTTTTCAATAGTCTTAATACATTAAAGGCAATGGTCGAATCTGGTGAGCCGGAAGCGGTGGATTTTATCATCAAACTCTCTAATTTTTACCGCTTCACGCTCGAAAGCCGCAAGCTTGACCTTATTCATGTTAACGAAGAAATGGAAATTGTCAATGCCTATTTGTTTCTTCAAAAAGCCCGCTTTGAGGACGGGATCACTTTTGCCAATAGACTTACGGAGAAAACCCTAACAACGCTGGTGCCACCATTCACCCTGCAATTGCTTGTCGAAAATTGTATTAAACATAACGTAATATCGTTGCAGCGACCGTTGCATATCAGCATTTATGAAGAGAGGGAGTTTATTATTATTGAAAATCAGATACAGCTAAAAACCGGCGATAATGGTTCCCTGGGAGTTGGGCTAAAGAATATCGATCTCCGTTATAGGCATCTTCTTGAGAAACATGTGGAGATCATCGACGACCAGAAAAACTTTAAAGTAAAACTTCCGCTTATTTATGAACATCATCATCATTGAAGACGAACTTAAGACAGCCAAATCACTTGAAAATATCATCATAAGTCTTAGGCCCGAAGCCAAACTGATCGGCCAGTACCAGGGTATTGAAGATTCTGTAGCTGCCCTGACAGAGGGTCCGCAGCCAGATCTTATTTTTATGGATATTCAGCTTGCTGATGGTCTTTGCTTTGAGATCTTCAAATCAGTGAAAATAACCTGTCCGGTAGTATTCTGTACTGCCTATGATGAATATTCATTGGAGGCATTTAAAAGTAACGGTGTGGATTATATTCTGAAGCCATTCTCAAAGGATGATATCAAAGTAGCACTTAGAAAGGTAGATGAACTCAAAAATTTCTTTCAGCAAAAAACATCTTCCGATCTCGATGCTTTGCTGTCGCGGCTCAATCCTTCAAGCGGAAAAACCAGCTTCCTCGTTTTCAAAAATCAAAAATATACTACGATACAAACCGATAATATTGCCTTCTTTTACATTCGTAATGATGCCACATCGATCATGGCTTTTGATAAGCAGGAGTTTGCGTTAAGCCAGTCACTTGATCAGATTGCTGCTTCAGTTTCATCAAAACAATTCTTTCGGGTTAACAGGCAGTACCTGGTAAACTTTAAGGCTATAAAAGAAGTTGAACATTATTTTCTTCGCAAACTTTATGTAAAACTTATCATCGAAACACCGGATAAACTCCTTATTAACAAAGAAAAATCACATAGCTTTTTAAGTTGGATGGAGGATCGTTAAACAGTTGAAAATTGTGAATGAATTTCATGTAACAAATTGTCCGGTTTGAACTCACGCTTGTCCGGTTTACACTAAAATATGTTCTCATTGCTTGTCTGATGGGGTACTTTTGTTATGTCTGATGGGAGAAGAACATCAGGAAAATCAACTGATTGACAATTTATCCAAACTACAATGAAAAGTAACAAAAGAATGAGCCGTCACCTGATGAGTGTCGCCCTTTTAATTTTTGCCGTAATACCACTTACCAATGTTAGTCCTGTAAAAGCCGCTGATCTTATTAGTGGCGATAACAAAATTGATACTCCGGCTCATGTACAGTTTAACCAGATCAAACAAATCAATGCAGGTGTTTTGAATGTGGGTTACGCCGAACAAGGTCCGGCAGATGGTCAGGCAGTCATCCTCCTGCATGGCTGGCCATACGATATTAACAGCTATACCGAAGTATCTGCATTGCTTGCCGCTAAAGGATACCACGTTATTATACCATATCTGAGAGGTTATGGAACTACAAGATTCCTGTCTGACAAAACTCCACGAAATGGTCAGCAATCTGTTTTCGCTGTAGATATAATAGCTTTAATGGACGCCCTGAAGATTAAAAAAGCCATCATTGGTGGATTTGACTGGGGCGCCCGCACTGCCGATATCATTGCTGCCTTGTGGCCCGACCGTTGCGAAGCCCTTGTATCTGTAAGTGGTTATCTCATTGGCAATCAACAAGCCAATAAAGCACCGTTGCCTCCAAAAGCTGAGCAAGCCTGGTGGTATCAGTTCTATTTTGCTACTGAACGTGGCCGGATAGGCTATCAATCCAATACACACGATTTTAACAAACTTATCTGGCAAACGGCATCGCCTCAATGGCATTTTGAAGACGCTACTTACGAACAATCAGCCAAATCATTTAATAATCCCGATCATGTTGCTATAGTGATAGACAATTATCGCTGGCGTCTCGGCCTTGTTGATGGCGAAGAAAAATACAATGAACTTGAAAAAAGACTGGCAGCAGGTCCTGTTATAACCGTTCCGACAGTTACCCTTGAAGGTGAAGCCAATGGTGCACCACATCCTGATCCATCTGTCTATGCCGCAAAATTTAAAGGTAAATATGCGCACCATACTATTACAGGTGATGTAGGTCATAACCTACCGCAGGAGGCACCAAAAGCGTTTGCCGACGCCATTGTTGAGGCGGCCAGCTTTACAAAATAATATAATAAAAAGCCCAAGTAAAAACCAGCGACTTTCTGGGTAGGCTTTGTGTTTCAGAATATCGAGACCTTTTGTTTTATGCTACTTTTATTGACAGTATAATCAAAAAACCCTCGTAAGTTCCACACTTACAAGGGTTTTTTGATAATTCAGTAGTAGGAGAAGCTTTTCAAACCCCTTTTTGCAAGAGTTGCAACTACCGGCCTTCTAATTAAATGCCTTAAATCATCAAGCTATATGTCGATAATTAGCCAACAAAAACAGTAATTGTTTCTGCAACGAGGGCTTCAGTTAGCTGGTTAATTGTGTCAACTTTGTTCGATGTGATTATTGAATCGACAAACGGGATGGGCATTAGGAACAAATATATATTGTTACAGCCACGTCGATGCTTTAGAGTTGGAGATTAACAGATGGCGCCTTTATTTTAAGAGTTACTTCTTTGCACGGGAAAATATCCTGCTGGATACGGGAAATATCCCGTACCAAATACGGGATTTTCAACATGAGACAACATGCTGTACCTCAATAGCTTTGGCTAACAAAAAAATCAAAGCCATGGAACCACTACGCATTTGTACCATCGTCGCAGTCGCCATTATTATTTTCATCCTTTACCTGGTGCGCGACCATCTCTCGGGACTTTTGAAGGATCAAAGCTCCCAATCGGCCGATCTGAAGCCCTACAGCCTTTCAAGAGTGCTGTTTTCCTTTTGGACACTCCTCGTATTTTTTTCGATCTGCTACATCATTTTCGTAACCGGCGAATTGCCTGATATTAAATCAAGTACCCTGGCGCTGATGGGAATCGCGGCAGGCACTACGGTAGCCGGGAGGGCCATTGACAATATCCAGGCCGGAAACCCAAACCTCGTCCGGATACAGGACTTAAAAGATGAGGGTTTTTTGACCGATATCTTGTCCGATGCCAACGGCGTAAGCATATCGCGATTTCAAACTTTATGCTTTAACCTCATTTATGGGGGCTTTTTCTTGAGCACAGTATTTGCGAAAAATGAACTTTTCAACTTCAAGCCCGAAACGTTGACCTTGCTTGGCCTGAGCTCTGGAGCCTATGCATTATTGAAGATCCCGGAAAGCCAGCCTAAACCATCAAAATAATTCACTTTAAAATCTTTTCAATCATGAACGTAAAAACTAAGATCGCAGATCCTGTTGACATCGCCGTATCAGATGAGGACGAGGTTAAATTAACAGTAGTCATCGGTAACGCGCAAAATGGCGGTAGTATCGTCCGCTTCGACGGCAACCCAAAGATCATCGCAAAAGGTCAGGTTGAGGGCCTTGCATTAGGACAAGGTGGCCAACTGAAGGGTAAAAAACTTCTTGTTACAACCAACGTGCTGGACCATAATCCGGCCACCATGCGAATCACCATAAAACATCAATTCGAAAATGGAACACCGCCCGAAACGCGGCTGAGTGATAAAGTTGATAATCCCGGCGATATTTTCTCCTGGGTAACTACTTACAATTTCAAATAAGCATAGCCATGAAAAGAGTTATCATTATCCTTTTGATGCTTGTGGCATCTCGGGCATTCGCGCAGGACGCGCCATCCTTGTCTGATCTGACTATCTCCAACGCTCCGGGCCTGATTTTGGCCGGCAAATCTACAATCTCTGTAGATAAACCGACAACGCCGAGAGCTTTCGCCATAAGCCTTGTCAACCTGCAACAGGGCGGTGCAGTTGAGATTAGCCCGTACTGGTGGTTTGACCGGCCCAATTTGACTTACGAAGCATTTATCAGGAGG
This sequence comes from Mucilaginibacter tolerans, assembly GCF_030519375.1. Classification (GTDB taxonomy): domain Bacteria; phylum Bacteroidota; class Bacteroidia; order Sphingobacteriales; family Sphingobacteriaceae; genus Mucilaginibacter. The sequence continues at coordinate 143,611 of NZ_JAUMKB010000010.1, forward strand.
AAGTTTTTGGTCCTGGAGACCTTTAGTTTGTCATTGGCCAACGTTAAATCGGATAGCTCCTCTACATTCGCACCGGGATTCCGTACACAGGTCCTCCGGATCTATTCAAAGAGCAGGCTCAAAGCAATGATTGCCAAAAATAAAGAGCTGGCTGCGGTACTCGCAGTTGATCCGGCATCTAAAATTAATTTGGACAGCGTAAAACTCCTCAGCGGTCAGCTGGATAAACTGGCTATGACAGGAAAGGTATCCCTTGAGCTGGCCGGAGCGCTCCTGACCGACCCCACCGGGAGCCGGCTGAAAAACTTGGATATCAATAAATCGGGTGTTTGGGCGAACCTTAGCTGGGCCCCCACAAAGTTCCCCCTGGAGTTTGTTGGCTTAGCCCGTTATGCATGGACAAATAACACCGTTAATAACATAAAAACTTCGTCTAGGTTTGCTGAATTCGGAGCGCAGACAAATTACACGACAACAAAATTTTCGATAGAGGCTGAATACCTGAACAGGAGGGATCTGTACGCGGCTCAGAATTATTCGCACCTGTCGGCATCGCTGACTTATCACATAACCGACAATTTAGCAGCAGTCGCGGCTTATGGAAAGGACCTCAAAGTAGGCGAAGCCCTCACGGCCCTGTTCGGGATAAATTTCGGATTTGAGCGCAGTAAATAAATTTTGAAACGCATTGAAAATTACCGGTTTAATATATTTAAATTTAACCATGCAAGTTGGTTGATCCCCATAAACCGGTGATTTACCGAAGCCTTATTAAAGAAACCCATTCATTCATTCACTATTTAAATCACCAGTATTATGAACAAGAATCAGATCATGAAGCTAAAGGGATACGACAAAGACAGTACCCTTTGTGAATTACAGAGAGATCAGCCATTCTCAGATCTCACCGATGGTAAACATTTCGGTATGCCGATCTCGACCTGCAAATTCCTGCAAATGCTTTACCTCTTTTGGCTGCAGAATAAACCGACCGCCGATAATCCGTTTAAAGACGTTTGGTGGGTTAACTTTAGCAAGGCATCGATCTTCCGTATACTCGCCCAGGAGGATTGCGAATATATCAGGTTTTATTTTGCCATCCCTGATAAGGACTTTTTCCAGGCCAGCCTGGCCCTGGAGGGTATAAAATCTGATGGCAGCCCCATTAAATTAACAGAAATACTTGCTGTGGCAAACACGATGACGGGAAAGGATGACGTGGACAGAGAATCGCCTGGTAAGGATGTTTTCGCCGTAACCAGCGGAGCGGCTACTCCAAGTAATGAGGAAAAAGGAAATGGAGGGCCTCCGCTAGAAAATCAGATCCCGAATATTTCATCCCTCAAAATGTTCGCTGATCAGTTGGAAAAGGACCTTTCCCAGAAAACTTTTAAACAATTTATAGCGGAATATTACCTGCACGCTCAAAAGGAATTTTAGCTGATGTGAAGTTAACCTACATTTATTACGCCTTATTGGTTGCCTGCTTTATCTATAGCCTTTACTTTTTACAGGATTACAAAGTAAAAGTACTGGCTATTTTGCTGTTTCTATCCATAGCAACTGAAATATTGGCGGAGATAAATATCTATAAAAAGGTTAATTATTATGTCTACTATCATGGATTTACCATTGTTGAATATGGCTTGATATCCGGCATCCTTTATCAGTGCATACGCGATAAGCTGACTAAAATAATATTGCTGATATCCATACCGGTTTTCAGCATTGTTTGTGCCCTGATCATGATATATGTGCAAAACATCAGCGAATCGCCCAGTATCAGCGGGGGACTGGAGGGGACGTTGCTGATCATCTGGTGCCTGCGGGCATTTTATGATTTAGATCCTGTAAAGCATGGCACTATTTTTCAGCAGCCGCCCTTTTGGTTTATTATGGCGTTCTACAGCTATTACTGCATAGTAACGCCATTTAATTGTTTTTTTAACACCCTGCAGGCCGACCCGCATTACCTGGCTCTGTCCACCAAGGCGTTTGCGGTAATCAATAATGCTGCAAATTATTTATTATATATCCTATGTATGATTGGATTATCATGTTTAAAACAAGTGAAGTATACTCGGCAGTCATCCTCATCACGGTAATTTTTATTGTGCTGTCCACTGGTTTTGTGATCTTTATCATCCGATTTAAATTGAGGCAGGGATTACATCACCAAGAGAAGATGAAAATGGCGGAAGAGTTTTCAAAACAGCTCATGCAGTCTCAGATCGAGGTGCAGGAGGCCACCATGAGCATGCTCGGTCAAGAATTGCACGACAATATTTGCCAGCAAATCAGCAGCATTAAGCTACTGCCGGCCATCGTGCGTTCAAACCCTGCTAGGGCGGAACAAACACTGGAAGAAATGGAGCAATATTTAGGGGAAACTATTAATGATATCCGTAACCTAACGAAGGCCATGGACAAAGAGTGGCTCGAGCAATTCGACTTGGTAGCCAACCTGGAAACCGAGATCAAGCGTATTAACGCCGCTAACCGGTTGACAATTCGGATGGAGACGCCTAAGGCACTACCGCTCGAGGCAGATAAACAGCTGATGCTGTTCCGCATCGTGCAGGAAGCACTTCAAAATGCGGTCAGGCATTCCGGTGCAAGCGAGATTGGGATTGCGGTCTCCACCGGCACTACCGGCATCGACCTTTCCATCATGGATAATGGCAAAGGATTTAAGAATAATCTTAAATCCGAGGGGCTTGGAATACGAAATATGAAGCACCGGACAAGCCTTTTAAAGGGAACGATAGAATGGACTTCAAACGATAGCGGCTCAGCCGTTAGGATTTCTATACCATTAACTGACACTGCTCATGAAAACTAAATTAGGCATCATAGACGATCACCAATTGTTCTTAAAGTCCCTGGGCATGTTATTGCAAAGCTTTGGCGACTATGAACTGGTCATAGAAGCAGTCAACGGACAGGATTTACAAGACAAAATGAAACGCCCGGATCAGATTCCGGACATCATGCTAGTGGATGTCAACATGCCGGTGATGGACGGGCCTGAAATAGTGAGATGGCTGAAACAGCAACACCCTGTGATGAAGCTCGTTGCCCTATCGGTGAATAACACGGACAAAGCGGTGATCGAAATGATCAAAGCGGGTTGTTGCGCCTACGTTCTCAAGGACACTCATCCCAATGACCTCAAGGCCGCGCTCATAGAAATTGGAGAAAAAGGCTATTATAACGGGGATTTCAGCAATATTAACTTTCGCCGTCTTCTTCAATATGAACACGACAAAATTAACCTGAACGACAGGGAGAAGCTATTCCTGCAATACGCCTGCAGCGATCTCACGTACAAGCAGATCGCTGAAAAGATGTTCCTAAGCGAAAGGACAATCGACGGTTACAGGGAAGCCCTCTTTGAAAAATTAAATGTAGAAAGCCGGGTCGGTATGGTGCTCGAAGCTATAAAAAAAGAGTTGGTTAGCATAGAATCTATTAATTTGAAATAAGCGTGAAGCTTTTACATCTTTTTACTTTGATTCACGCAATCAAAAACCGTCCAGTATTTTTCGCACAACCGATAAATTGATAATCTGAATTCAAATCTTTACATTGGCAAAGTACTGGTTGTCATGGCAAGAAGCGATTATAGTTGTTAAGGGACAGCCACAGATTGTGTGGTAACTGTGCCGAGCCAGGATACCCCGCCGAATCCGGGTGCAACTGATATACACCGCAATTAAATAGAAGTAAAAAGGGAAGCCATTTTTGGGCCTCCCTTTGGTCATTTAATCCCTTTCTGAAACCACGTATACAGGTATTTTACGCCTTGCTGGTGTTATAACTAAGCCAAATTGAGCCAGTATAGAATTGATCTTATCAACAGATAAGCCATAAAGATAGACGTTTAATCTGAACTGATTGCTTAAAGGCAATCCCGACTCATTTACAATATACCCCTCGTTTATGTGTTGGTTTAACAAATCGGTTAACTGGTTTATATTTAGATTTTCTATTTTCTGTTTGTCATAATAGATCGAGCTGATTTCCTTAGCGGACAAGGGCACCTGTTCCTTCGTTTGCTTTTTCTTCAGCACATAGCAATCCATTTCCCTTTGTTCAAACCTTCCGTTCAAGTTCAGATAACGGTTCAGATCGGACAGCATATAGTCATACAAGACATCGTATGGCACTTTGTGCGGCATCACCAAATCATAGCAGTAAAGGTTTTCACTTTCCCACTCACTATAGCTTTTGTATTTCGAACGCTTAAAACTTTCCGGCGCTAATTGGGGCATCATGTATTTCAGGGAATCTTTAACTTCAAAGATCAATCTGCTGTTATTTTGACCGCTCAGTTTGTGATGAAAGGCGGCGATCCAATATAATTGTTTGAAGGTCAGATTCCCTATAAATGCCCGGTTGAATTTTAGTCCGGTTGAGTCCTCGCCCTGGAGGCCCTCAAAAGAAAGCCAACCCGGAACGGTCCTGGTAAATATGGACCGGGCCATAAAATTGGTATCCATTATATGGAAGGGCTTGTATATATCTTCAAGGCCTAAGCTCATGTTATCAATTTTAGGCCTGACAATTATAGGCTGGTTGGCTAACGCGCTCTTGATATTTGCCTCCGTCACGTCTTCTCCCTCGGAGATCATGACAACCTTGCCGCTGGAATTGATCCAAACTAGGTGCGGCAATGTTTTGTGCGGAAACATTTTCCTTGTAAGTACACTGTCTTTGGTAAGCACCAGGCAGTTTGGAGAATTCAGCTCCGGATGTCGCTTAAAAAAGCTGTTGATTTTTTGATAGCTTTCATAGCCCACGGAAACGACCGCTATCTGTTCCCCGAATTTTTTCTTCAGTTCGATCAGTTTAGGGAATTCGATTATACAGGATCCGCACCAACTGCCCCAAAAGTCGAGCAGCAGCAATTTGTTTTGATACAGATCCTTTAGAGTGGTCACCTTCGTGCTGTCGTTATAAAAACCACTCAATTTGATATCGGGAACCTGCTCGCCAATATGGACTTCTTTGATCTGCTGGCTTTTCACACGGCTGGACAATAGCATCACCATGGTGATACAAACGATATATTTTAATTTATTTTTCATTTTCATAAGGATTAATAACCTGGGTTTTGAACAAGATTGGGGTCGGATAATACCTCCGCCTGGGGGATAGGGAACAGTTGTGCCGTCGGCTTCCAGAAGGGTTTAAGCGGCTGCATAACGGCATTAATAGTTCCCGTCCTTTTCAGATCGAAGAAACGGTTTCCGCCTTCGTAAAACAGTTCGACTTGCCGCTCGTGCATAATGGCTGACAGTAATTCGGTTTGTGTGGCAGCGTTCGCATCGGACAATCCGGCCCTGATTCTGATCGTATTAAGATCGGCGGCAGCGCCGGTTAGGTCTCCCTGTTGCGCCCTGGCTTCGGCCCGGACAAGGTACGTTTCTGCCAGCCTGAGGTACGTGCTGTATTCTGCAAGCGGGCCGGCTACCGGGCTTCGTTGTTTGTACTTATAGGGATAGTAAAAAGTAGTGCCCGACACAACTATTGAATTGACCCATGCGGTTTCCCGGAGATCGTTTGGTTCAAACGCCGCCAATAAGTGAGGAGAAACCTGGTAGGCAGGTACGCCGGAAGCGGGCACCAGGCATAACGATGTTGAGCCTGTTGCATTCCATAACTGCAATATGGCTTCATTATTATTGGCCGTAAATACACTGTTTAAGTCGTCCAATAGCGTGTAGCTTCCCGAGTTGATCACCGAACTTGCCTGCAATTCTGCATTGGCATAGTCTTTTGCATATAAATAAGCTTTGGCCAGTAAGGCGGCAGCGGCCCATTTATTGGCTTCCACTTTTTCACCCGAAAATGGATAACTATCGGCCATCAATTGGGTACCGTCATTTAAGTCTGCGATCACCTGGGCCATCACACTATTGGCCGGTGACCTGGCAATCCTGGTATTGACCGTTACATCTGTGGTGGTGACCAGCGGGACATCTCCATAAATATTAACCAACTGGTACAGGCAGTAAGCCCGGACAAATTTGGCTTCCCCCAAACATTGATCTTTGAGGGACGATGAAATGCCTCTTGATGTCTTTAATCCTTCAATAATAGCATTGGCCTTATAAATAGTGGCGTACAGATTTTGCCAGATGCTTAAAACGCTGGTGTTGGCAACGGTGAGTGATCCGTTCGAAAATTCAGTAGCCACTGCGGTGACGTTGGTCGTAACCAGTTCGTCCGTATAGCTGCCCGCATTTCTGAGGAAATTGGCATCTGCACTCCCGAGCGACGTATACATATTGGCGGTAGCCGCCACGACGGAACTGCTGTCAGTGAAAACCTTATCCGGCGTTAGCTGATTCGGCGGCGGATCGATTCCGGCCATTTTTTTACAGGCGGAACAAGTCGATAATATGAAGATGATAACTATAGATGAATATTTCATTTTCTTAAGTTTTAAAATGTTGCCTTTAACCCGGCTGTTACTGTTTTTAAGGGCGGAATGCCGGTACTTCCGCCGCTGATTTCCGGATCAAACCTGTTTTTATTGGCTAGGACAAACAGGTTCTCACCAATCACATAGATCTTTAAACTGCTAACGCCCATCCGGCTTAAAAGCCCGGGTTTAACCGTGTAGGAGAGGGCGAGATTCTTCAGCCGCACATAAGAGGCGTCGGGTAACTGCGTGGAATTATATTGTGCCGAACTGATGTTTACCGAGGCCCGCGGAATAGTGGTGATGTCCCCCGGCTTTTCCCAGCGGCCGAGAACGGATAATGGATCATTATATGGATAGGCGCCTAAGAGCGGCTGATAGCCGGGATATCTCCTTTTGACAAATTCCGCAGTCAGGGCTAATTCAAAACCCTTATAGGTGAAATCATTATTCCAGCCGCCAAAGAAATCGGGGCTTGTCTTTCCCAGCGCGACCAGGTCGCCGGGAGAGGATATCTTTCCGTCATGGTTGATATCCGCATATTGTGCCAGGCCTGTCTGCGGATCGACACCCAATAGCTTGTACCCTTTGACCACACTTAAATCCTGGCCCATGATATAGGTATTGGCATAACTCGATGAGGCTAAGCCGGGAAAGCTAACCAGTTTGTTTTTGGGTATAGTAAAGTTCAGTGAACTGTGCCAGTTAAAGCCAGTGCCCTTGATAACCTGGATATTTAAGTCAAGTTCCAGCCCTGTATTTTGAATAACCGCAGGAAAATTGGCCTGGTAGGAGGGGAAACCCGCAAGGAATGGGATTTTATAGGCGATCAGCTGATTACCGCTGGTATGCTTATACCATGCCGAGGTAAATAAAATACGGTCGTTTAAAAAACCTAACTCTAATGCCGCCTCCAGTTTTTGGGTGGTTTCCCAGCTATAATTGGGATTGGCCAACCTTGACGGCGATAAAGTGGAAATGCCGTTATAAACAAGGCCCGAACCATAGCTTGACAAATATTGATAATCGCTGATCTGGTCATTTCCGGTTGTTCCATAACTGCTTCTCAGTTTCCCGTAGCTTAACCAGGGGAGGGAGTTTTTAATAAAATTCTCTTCCGAAAAAATCCATGCGCCGCCAATCGCGTAAAAATTACCAAATTGCTTTCCCGGGCCGAAGCGGCTGGAAGCATCCCTTCGGAAATTAAGGTCTATTAAATACTTTTTCTTCCAGTTATAATTAACCCGGCTAAACAGGGATGCATATTTATAAAGGGTGTAAGTGTTTGCTTGATTAACAATATTATTGGCAGCACTGATGTTCCCCAATAACGAGGGGCTGCTGACATCATCTCCTTCCAACGACCAGCCTTCGTCTTGCTCACGCTGGTAGGTTCCTCCGATCAAAGCGGTGAGCGTACCCTGGCCAATATTTTTTACATAGTCCAGTTGCGGCTCGATGATATATTTCTGGCTCGTATTATTTGCGAAAAAAGCGGTCGCAACAGGGTCAATACCGGGATCTTGCGACTCGAAGGGTAGGGTAGCGACCTGGTTTAATGAAAAGTTGTTATATCCGGCGCTGATCTTGGCGTCAAACCCGGGGAATAACCGGTAGCTAATGGTATTATTTACATTTAAATAAGCAGTTGCACTATGTTGCCGCTGCTCCAGCGCGGCGACCGGGTTACTGATCTCCCAATTAAAAGTTCCGTCGGTATGATAAACGGGGAAATCCGGTGGGGTGATAAAGGCACCATTATTGATGGAGGAATACAGCGTGTGATTATCATCCTTATTATAGTTCACCGATAAGGAGTAATTGAACCGCTGGTCAGCGCTGTGGTGGTTGAAATTAAAATACCCGCCACTTTTTTTATAATTTTCATTGCCGGGGAGGATACTTCCTTCATTTCTGTAATTGAGGCTGAACAGGTACTGATTATGGTCATCGCCCCCCGATAAACTGGTTTGGACCGAGGTGAGGTGCGCCGTTCCTCCATAAAAGTATTTTTGCCAATCAGTTGATTTGGTCGTATCCCATGATAGCAGATCGGGCGCATTGTATACGTCGGGTGTTACCTGGTCATTGCCAAAGGCATCGTGCCTTTCTTTCAGGTACTGCTGTAAATTGAGCACGGGGTTAAGTCTAGAAATCTTACTGATCCCCTGACTGACATCAACAGTAAAGCGATCCTGGCCTTTCTTGCCTTTTTTAGTCGTGATCAAAACGACGCCATTGGCACCCCTTGACCCGTAAATAGAGGTGGCATCGGCATCCTTTAACAGGTCAATGCTTTCGATATCACCGGGGTTGATGACGCTTAAGGGACTGATGATGCCATTGGCGCCGTTCAAGATTCCGCTCCCATAAGGCGATGCGGATAAAAAAGGCACGCCGTCAATGATATACAGCGGGTCGGTGCCTGATGCCAAAGACCCTTGCCCGCGAATCTGGATTTTAATGCCTCCGCCCGGCAGACCATTTTGCGTTTGTACCAATACGCCGGAAACCTGACCTTGCAGGGCTGCCAGCGGGTTGCTTACCGACTGGTTTTCTATTGTTTTTGCACTGACGGTGGCTACGCTGCCCGTATTTAACCGCTTGGTGGTTTTGCCATAACCGATAACCTGAATTCCATTTAAGGAATTTGCATCAGTTCTCAATCGAATAGTTAAGTTCTTGTCATGGAGGTCATCGTAAGCCACCTGCGTGCTTTGATAACCAATAAAGGTGACGAGCAGGCTCCCTTTTTTAATAGAAGTATAGATCGTAAACTGACCATCCTGGTTGGAAGCCGTATATATTTTACTGCCAGCAATTTGCAGGGTAGCCCCCGGTAAGGGGTTGTCATGTTCATCGGTGATTTTCCCGGTTAGGGTAATACCGGGGTTGTCGTTTGGTGTGCTTTGTGCTGCCGCTCTGAAAATCAGGCAAAGCGAAGCCAGGACACCAAGTAGTATCTTTTTTTTCATGTTAGTTTAATGAGTTTGGAATGAAAGAAATTAGAATTTAGACGCGGATAATGGCAGCACTGCAAGTATTAACTATTAACTGACGCAGCGCCGCCATTACCCCATAATCACTCAGGAGGGCAAATGACTACCAGCCAAACTTTAAACTTGATTGTCATTACGCTCATCGGATGGGGATTGGTCGTTCAACAATAGCTTTAGTTCAGCATCGTGATAAATAAAGCTTACCAGTTCGGGTAAGTTGGCAAACCCCTTATCCTGTAATTGTTGAAGATCGATCCCTTTTTCCGAAAGCGAAGTGTAAAACCAGTCATGAAGTTCCTGCTGGAACTGCTCGTATGGGATCTGAGCAAAACGTTCCATTATCCCGGTAAGGGTACCGAAATCAGGTGTGCTTCTATTTGGCTTTAAGTCATCCATTACAATGAGTTTTTTGTCATCAGTAAGGAGTCCGCGGAAGGGGATGGTCTGTGAATACTACAGGCATGGGTCCCAACTTATCGCTCTGGAAGGGTTTGCACGCCCTATAGCACCAACAAGAAGGGATACCCATACCTGTAGTATGGGCATTCCGGCTTCTCATCTTGGGCTCATTTGAAAGTGCAAATTTTCCAGAGCAAGACTCAAAGCGAATGCTTCAATTTTTTTTAGTGAAGATTCGCAAAAATAACATTAGCGATTTAATCCGCCTATTTATTTCACTTTATACATTTATATCATTCTCAAATGTAATTATATATAATTACAATACGTAAAATTTTACGTAATTTTTAACGAAAATTCACTATCTCTTTGAAGGCATGGGCAGCCAATATAGAGATCAAGATTTTATAGATAAAATTCGTAAGAGGATTATAGAAATCCGAAAAAGTAAGGGCATTGTTCAAGAAGATTTAGTTGATCGAACTGGTTTCAACTTAAAACAAATTGGTAATATAGAAAGAGGGATAAGTAATACATCCATTAGCAATATTGCTGCCATAGCAAAAGCTTTGGAGGTACACCCTCAGGAATTATTAGATTTTGATTTTGACATTCCAAAATATCCTCCGCTAAGAAAAGACAGAAAGGGGAAGTAACATTTAGTTGTGCGATGCCTGCGGCTCGGGCTCTCCACTATATCTGCCGCGCAGGATGTCTCTGCGATCTCTATTCGCATATCATTCTAATTCCGGTAAACTCAAAAGGTTGAAATTAATATCAGGCTCGGTATTCTTGTATATATCTGTAAAAATTTGACTATCACCCGATTGTCGTCACGCCAGGGCCACGCTATATTTTCTAACCCTATCGATGATACTGTGAACAAAATACTTTTCATAGGGCGAATAATTTCCTATTCAAAAACAGAAATGTGCTATCGCCTTGATTGCCAAATTCAATGATTTTGCTTGTTCTATGTTCGAGGTAAACGAAAATCCTGGGCAGAATCTCCATAACCGTCACCATTGAGAAAAACAACCTTAAAGATTTCGAGCCTTTGTTCAGGAGTATAAGTGATATTATAGTCTGATTCACCGATATTTAAATAAATCTCCCAATCGTCGATGCTGAGTTTGTCCTGGTTATCAAATAATAGTTTTCCGAGTTCGAGTTCGGCAGTGCTGGCTTTCAGCATATCCGTCCATTTGTAAAAGCCGGCAAGCTGGGCGATAACATGCTGCGCTTTCATCAGCGTAAAGTTTTCTTCGTCAAGATCGGTGAACGCTAAAAAAATACCAAGTATATCAAAATAAGTCGGATGGTATTCATAATAGTCGTCTTCGCTGGTTGGCGGGGTTTGCGTTTTGTAATCTTTAAAAAGATTTTTCGCCTGGAGTTTGAAATAATCGATAGGTTCCATAATACATACCTTTTTGTATCAGGTTTATTATCTGTAATCTGACGTTCGTAAATTGGTTAGATAATAAGCCTGAAAGGTTTGCATTATTAACTATTGGCTGATGAAATCTTTGCACGAACGGGCCGGCTTGCCAACAAGCACACACAATTATAATCATAAAATTTAAATTCCAAAAATTTTCCTGGAAGTGCCCTGGTTACACCGTGGCCCGCGCTTTCCGCTGTATCTTTTTTTAAAAGGATGCCGCTGCAATCGCTACTTCAGCCTTGCCCGGAAATAAGGTTCGTCATTCCCGCCGGGCTTCATTCCTCACCCCGTTTCCGGGCCGCGCAGCAACAGCCCGGCGCCATTCCGCCTCCCGGTTTCCCGTTCCGTTTCACTCACAGGCAAACACGTACAGCGTCCTGTCAGCGGGCACTTGCTTGTATCCATGATTTGCTGATACAAAATCCGATGATAAGCTTTTTTCAAAAAACGAAAAAAAGAGCCGCAAAGGTTGTGTCCCCGGCGCGTACGAGCGCATAATGGTTTGACGCCTGCGGTTTCCGTCAAACCACCCTGCGGGACTTATAGCTCTCCCGCGCCTTTACGGACACACTGAATTGGGCTTTCTTTTTTTCCTTTTTCTTTGAAAAAAAGCTCTCAGGGGACAGGGACGAAAGAGAAAAGGAATTAACAAAATTTTTTAACTCTTTAATTTTTTTGAAAATGCAAACCGCAGAAAAAAATGCAAAAACCGCACAAGGTGCAAATGCAAAAAACAACAGTTCAGTTAAAACCCAAATCCGCCCAAGCCTGACAGGCAAAGAAGCAAAAGATGAAAGCACAAAAAATGAGCCTGCCAAAGGTGAGGAAACCGGGGCGGCAACTCCCGCAGCGGCTACGGCCGGTGGTGCCGTTACAGTGGATAACCAACGCGCAAACGCTGAACAGCCCGCAGCAGCCGAAGTAAAGGAGGAGCCAAAAGTGGAGGTTGAATCCGTGTTGTCGTTGGACGCAAAATTAAAAGCGGTTGACGACCTGCACCGGAAAAGCTTGCAGCGTTTGGCGCTTATCGGGCGTATCAAAACTTTGGAAGCCTTCGAGGTGAAACTGATTGAGGAACAGGACGAACTCGAAGCCAGCCCGTACCAGGGCTGTAAACTGATTATCATGGATGACAAAAACCGTGAATTTGTGACCAACACCCCGAATTTAATCCGCATGGTTACACAGTACATCTTTGATGCCTGCAACGCCAAACTGGAGGAAATCGAAGCTACCATCAATTTCCCGCAAGCCTAAAGAATTATGCCCCTGCCGTGCGCGGGGGCATTTTTTATGTTTCACCAAAAAATAAGAAATAAGATGTACGAAATATTTATCGAGCTGATGAACCAAATTTTTTGGGAAGGCTACGCAGAGCAATTGGCACAGGATAATCCGGCAGAATTCCAGTTTGAGTTTAACGAATTCCTTAACGCTTATTGCCTTTAATTATGGAAGACAAAATCTATTTACTGGTAAAGGTTACAGTCAGAACTTCTTACAAGCACATTCACGATGCGATTGCTGAATTGCAATCTAAAACGGAAATGCAAATCAGCAGCACCAAAAATGTCAAAGTGCTTAAACACGAGATCATGCAACTAAACACAAGGACACACTAAAATTTTAACATCATGGCACATCAAATAAATTTTAACGAAAAAACACAGAAACATAGCTTTTTCAGTACCAAAGAAAAGGCATGGCACAACTTAGGTCAAGTAATTGACCGTTACCCGACAAGCGCAGAGGCGATACAATTTGCGGGTTTGGATTATATTGTCGAGAAACGCCCTTTATTTACCTACGATACGGAAAACCATATCGGAAACCCGGACACCGATATTATCATTCCTGAAATATTCGTACCGAATTACTTTGCAACGGTTAGGGCAGATACAGACAGGGTTTTAGGGGTAGTCGGTAACGATTACGAGGTTGTACAAAACCGGGATGCCTTTACTTTTTTCGATGCAATCGTAGGGGGTGGGGACGGCATTTTATATGAGACCGCCGGGGCATTGGGTAACGGCGAGCGTATTTTTATTACCGCCAAACTGCCGGGCTATATCCGGGTAGGTAAAGACGACCTGATCGAAAAATATCTTTTCCTTACTACCTCACATGACGGTTACGGCAGTATTACCGCCGCGTTTACGCCTATACGCATTGTATGTAACAATACTTTACACGCTGCTTTGGGCAATATGACCAACTCCGTAAAGATACGCCACACGCAAAGCGTAAAGGAGCGCTTATTACAGGCGCACCAAGTCATGGGCATAACCAACACCATGACCGAACAGCTAAACGGCATTTTTAACAAGTGGGCGCAGGTGCGTATTACTGATAAGGAATTGCTGAAACTGGTACAGCAGGCAATGGCGCCAAGTAAAGAGGTATTGCAGAAGGTATTGGATGATGAAAATTTAGACGAGTATTCCAGCCGCTTTTTAAATACCGTAGAGCGGGTTTGCGAATATGGTTTTACCAACGAAACGCAGCAAATGCCAACTACTAAAGGCACATTGTTTGGCGCGTACAATACCATAACCGGCTATTTTCAAAATGTGATGCAATACAAGAACGACGAGGCTAAACTAAAATCCATCCTGTTTGGCAATGGCTTTAATAAAACGCAGTCGGCATTTAACCTGTGCAAACTATTTGAAAAGGAGGGGACACGTATTTTAAATTAATCGCTATGAGCTATATCGTAATTGAAACGTTTGGTGGCGCGGAATATGCCATCATTGTTACCGACGAAGAGGGCAATAATTTAGTATTCGATACGCTTGAGGAAGCGCAGGACGAAGCGGATGAATGCCAGGGCGGATTGGTCGTCGAAATAGATTGAATGCAATAGGAGGGGTGTAAGCCCCTTTTTTTAAATTATTTGGTACAACTATTATTTATAAATTTGAATATGGAAAATATAATAATTCCTACACAGTCAGGGCAGATTTGTAAAACTCTCATTCCGCTTGAAAATGAGCGGGAAGGTGACGTTTATATTTTAACAGGTGATCCTGATTTAATTACTGACGGAGTAACTATAGAAGCCGTAAGTCTGAATGATTTACAGCGAAACGTAAAAGACCCTTCAAAAGCTGAGCGAAAAAGAATTCCTATAAATAACCTTACAGTAATAGGCGAAGATTTAGAGGATTACGTTGCCTCGTGGAACAAGGCTTAAAACCTCCCCGAAAAATCCTGCGCACGCAGGATTTTTCGGTTTAAAATACTTTTCGCTTAAAACACACTGCGCAAATAGGTTGCGCAGGAACTTCTTTATTTTGTCTTATGGAATTAACTAATAAGGATCTTGAATTGCTTGTGAATGAGCAGAATAAAGTATTATATGACACTGTGTATGATATTATTCTCAAAGAATTTGAAAATGCCATATCCTTTACTGATCTAACGGATATGACCGAGATTAAAAATAAAACTCTAGGTACCTGTGGTATTTATTTAAGCTCAATCGTCGAACTTTTGCACGGCGTCCGTTATCTTATAGCGCAAGGATTTGTTGAAAGCGGCGGTATTTTAGCGGCTTCTGCGTGGGAACGTGCTTTGACTTTCCGGAAAATATTACTAGAACCGGAAAAGAATGCGCAGATTCATACTGAGCATGAAAAGGCTAAAAAAACACCATGGACGGTTTGGGACATGGTTAACGAGGTGATCAAAAATGAAAGGGCTAGAACAGGAACTGCTATCAGGGCACATGAGGCCAGGATATTCTATCTCCAATATACATTTCTATGCAGTATAAAGCATGGCAATCCTTACACTGTTTCTTATTTAAACAGGCCGGATCGTAGTACAAACGAAAAACTCTTTCAGCTTAAATCTAACGATAGTGATGTTGATAGGGATTTAAAAATATATATTAAAATGCTTGCAGCCGATAATGCCCTGGATGCGTTAATCGATTACAGTCGGGAATTCCGTACAAGAGTGAATTGGTTGTTGGATTTACGGCAACAGGTAGATCAGTTGACCATGCGGGTACCAATCCTGGTTCCGCAAATTTTTATAACCGACCCATCCGAAATGGGAGAAGATTTCTGGCAATATTTACTCCAATTAGAAGAACAGCGCCGGCGTGAATCCAATAGCTGATTTATTTGGTTTCCCAATAGTACGTTTGCCATCGTTCTTTTAATTTTTCGTTGTCAGGTTGTTTACTGTCGGCACGCGTTAGTAAATGCCTTCCCGCTAGCTCTTGGTAAACTGTTCCGGCAAGGCATGGATGAATGACAACTTTTAAAGTGAATGGTTCAATCAGGACTAACCCGTCGTCAAACAAATCATGTATATCGGAACGGAGTAACAATGCGTTAGTTGAATGATTGTTTCCTTTTTTAAAATGCGGCTCTATGTGGGCAGCTTGTAATACATTCTCCGGCCCGGTCATACTTATACAACATTGATTTGAATACACGCTTAACAGTTTACGACGTAACGCCGCTTGACCTTTACGAATTTTACGTGCATATGGCTGGTATGCTGGATCGTCGTTTTGTGCTTCTGCTATTTCTTTAATAACGGCAAGCTTTTCTTCATTCCCCTGTCTTTTAACAATAATCCTTTCAAAATTTGCATCCCAAGACAAATTCGGGTGCAAATGCACAATAGACGATTCCTTAGCCACCACGTTTATCATGGCGCGCCTCCCTAATATTCCACCTGCTGCATTGAGTGAAATGAACGACCGTAGAACATCCGATTGTGAAAGTTTTTCAATAGTCGACGCCCTGTGTCGGAAAATGAGTATTTTTTTGTCTTCAAATCCTTCAACTCGATAAGCTTGGTTGTTGACCGGTGAATTCCAGGTAGACTGGTCATTGTAGGCTTTTTTTGCAGCGTCCCTAATAGTTCGCCATGCTGATTCTGGTTCAATAAAAGTTTCCTGGTTTGGCGTTGGTTGCCGCCAGAATGAAGGAGACGAATTGACGATTTGCCCTCTGTTTTTCAAACCTTGTAAACAGTTCCTGAGATTACGCTTCCAAGCTGGTTCACCGGTTTCTTCATTGCGTAATATTGTGGACGCCAGGTCATGTCGGTCAAATTGCAAGTTTGCGTCAGCAAGTTCATAAAATCTGTCTATGAGGACTGGTTCACAATTGGAGTCGTTAATCGCGTCAAAAATAATTTTTTTGAATACAGAATTTGCAGTTGGCATTGTTCGAGATATTTACCGAAAATAATGTATTTATCTTATTATTGGACCGAAGCAGCTGACTTACTGGTCAATTCCCTTACCAAATAAGCTTTTAGATCATACCCGGAAAACCCGGCGGTGAGCACCGTTTACCATATGTTGACGGCAATTTACCTCATTAGTAATAGCGAAATTATTTGATAATTTTGTATAGGTAAAACCTTGGTTTCCCGTTCGGCTGTAATTAGGAAGTATTAGCAACCCAATAGATATATATTTATAAAACCTGAAATAAAATTATAGATTTGACAAACCCTTATCGCAAATGAAATTCAGTTATAATGCACGCATAATTAAACATCTAGGTTATGAACTGATAACCTCGGATGAAGTTGCAATAACTGAATTAATCAAAAATTCCTACGACGCCAAAGCAACTGTTGTAAACATTCAGTTTTTATCCTCGATTAGTCTGTTAATCAACACAAAGGGACTGCAACCCATCCCTCAAAAAATATTCGACTTATTAAATAATATTAAACCCTTTGGAATTATTGTCCTCGAAGACAATGGTAAAGGCATGGACTATAATACTCTCACTGAAGGTTTTTTTGAAGTCGGTAGTACATTAAAAGTTGACGAAAAAGTAAAAGCGGGGGAAAGTGACCCTATAATCTTAGGTGATAAAGGGATCGGCAGATTGGCGGCTCAAAGGATAAGTCCAGTCCTGTTGGTTGAAACAAAGATAGAGGGTTCTAACGAGATTAATATCGTACAAGTTGAGTGGGATGATTTTTTTAAATCAAAGGAAGCTGAGGCCCCGGAATTTAAGATTGAGAGCCCGCTGAAAAATTCTTATACCAGGTTGTGGTTACTCGGTAGCGCTAAAAGACCGCTGATATTCAACAAATTTTTTGAAGAAAAAGAGACGTATGATTTCGATATTTTTAATAATCCGGTTAAAAGTTTAGGTAAGAAATTATTTGTTAACGACGAATTGCACGCTGCACTTGGGTTCCTTTATTCTCCTTTTGAAAGCAATAAAAGTGTTCTGACTCTTAACCTCTCGTACAACAACCGCCCAATAATATTCGAATTCAATCAAGGTGCAATAAATATAGCCGAATCTATTCATTTGATGGACTCCCGAATCCTCTATGATGAGGAAGGCAATCCAGACGACCTTGAGATCACCTTGACAATGCAAATAAAACCTTGGTTCTTAGAACGGATACATTTCGCAGAGTTAGGGAAGGTGTTGTATCAGGACTGGAAGCAGCCGCACGAATTCTACGCTACCCTCCTGGAAAAATACAAGGATTACTATGACAAAAGTCTTAAGGAAATTTTTACTCTGTCAAGCGTTTTTAATAAATGGAACAAAAAATACAATAGCAATTTAACGGACGAATTTATCCCGGCCCTATTAAAATTATCTCCAATTGAAGGCAGGATATATTCGTTTAAACGGGATAAATCACTTATCTCCATGGCAATAGCTTCCGCAATTGACAATCATTTCATTGATAAAAACTCCGATGGTATAAAAACAGATTTCAGCTCGTATCTTTCAACAAATAATGGTATCAAGCTTTACAGGAATTCTTTCCGCATCGGTACGATAGGCAACAAGGACAACGACTGGTTAAAGCTTCAACAAAAACGGACCACTGGCCAGCAATTTTATCGTTTTGAACTTGGCAACGTGATAGGTTTTATCAAGATAAACGATAAAAAGCAAGAATATATTTATGAGACAAGTTCCCGTGAGGATTTAAATGATAACGTCTACGTGCACTCATTACAGATTGCATTAAGCGAAATTATAGAGATTTTTTCACCTGGCTTCATAAAAAGGGCAGTTGAGATAACCAAATTCATTCTCGAAAATGAAGACCTTATTCCTGAAAATAACACCGAAGAGATAGAAGACGAAGTAAATAAATCAAGACTTATTGTAGAGGCTGCCAAACGTAATATGCAAGCCATAAATGCCGCTATCACATCGATTAAAGGAAATATTGATTTGGATAACGAGACGAAAATAAATGCGGTCAGGAAAGTATTTTTAGAACTAGAGCCAATAGCGCTGGATTTTGAACAAAATATTGCCGATACAAACCGCTCCTTCCTAAGTGCAAATACCTTATTGGAAGTTGCCAAACAACAGCAAATAAGAATTAAAACGGAGGCATACAATAACTATAAATTGATGGCTAATGGTTTGGTAACCGAAGTTATCACGCATGAGTTACATTCACTTTTGACTTATTCGGAAGACGAGGAGGAAAAATACGACACCCATTTAAAGGCATTGCAGCAGTACTTACTTGATAATAGGCTGTATGATCTTAACAACGACCATCTTATCCCCGTTCAAAAAAAATTCAAACATCTGTATTCGAGAATGGGGGACCTGGATAAATTTTATTCTTTTCTCGAACGTACATT
The DNA here is from genome assembly GCF_030519375.1 of Mucilaginibacter tolerans. GTDB lineage: Bacteria > Bacteroidota > Bacteroidia > Sphingobacteriales > Sphingobacteriaceae > Mucilaginibacter. The sequence goes on from NZ_JAUMKB010000010.1 coordinate 162,507, forward strand.
TATTTATAAGGGTAATAGTGAAGACTTTGTGCCTGTGAACCTTGCAGATGAATTGAAAGCGATTTTTGAAAGGTTCAAATTCCGTTTAGTGAAACACAAAATAGACGTTGACATTTCTTCGGTAACCAACTTATGGGAAGTGCCGAAGGGATCGTTAATGCACGTGTTCTATAACCTGATTGACAATTCCATTTATTGGATAGATCGCCGGCAAAATCTCGCAAAAACCAATTCAACCTACGCAAGAGCTGAAAAGGATGAAATAGTTATCAGAACTGTGAATGCAAACACTGTGCAGTATTTTGATACAGGGACGGGCGTTTTTGAAAAATATCAGCATACTTTATTTAATGAAATGGAATCGGGAAAAGAAAACGGCCGGGGGATGGGGCTTTACATAGTACGGCAATTCTTGAAATCATTTGGTGGAGAAATTGAATTACTCGATGCGCTAAATGATCATGGTAACCGTTACATTTTTGAAATTCGCATGAAAAATAGTTTGGAGGAAGACGATGAGTAGACTTCCCGTGCTGATGCGAGCGTTAAGAGCTTTTACTGTAGTCATTATTGAGAATGCATTGCAATATGAGACCGATCCAGGGATAATTCTTGGCAAGTTTTCCCTTAAAAGATGCAACCGGGCAAAAATATGTTCAACGCTCTGCGATTTAGGACATAAAGATTGCGCTGACTTGCTTCAAAAATTCTATGTGGCATTTGAGCAGTCCGCTAGAAAGCCGGAAATAGAAGCTAAGGGGGCGGAAAACTTCTTCAAGCATTATATCACAAAAGATTGTGGTATAACCGATTTAAACGAAGATGAGGTTATGAGTTGCCTAGGTAAGCTGATAGCGGCCGATGAGAGCGACGAGGTGAAATCGGCGCTTATGAAATATGGGCTCTTCAGCATCGAAGAAGCCGACTATAATGAGATTATTAGCGAAATCCACCAAGTAGAGGAAAGTGAAATTCTGTTTTACAAAGGAGATCCGCCAGCGCATGCTATTGAAACATTTTTTTTAGAACTAGATGAAGCTTCTCAGCGGACAGGAAGTGAATTTTGCTTGGCCATTGTAGATAAGAAATTGGGTACAGGAGGAGCTGACGAGGAAGGCCGGAATTTTATTATCAACCAGGTAGTTCCTGAAAACGAAAAGCGTGATAAGAAAATTATATGTTGCCTTTATACAAGTTCACCTGTAGAACTCATACCAACAGAGTTTACTGACTATTTCATCCAAGAGGTAGGAAAAACCTCAGCTGAGAAGTTGGACGTTATAAGCAGAACCTTAGCCCGGTCTGCATACGCACAGGTTTTCAATATTTTGATGTTGCAATGTCAGCGAAGTGCTGCAAATGCACGTGAGATGGTATTAAAAAACCAAAAAAATATTAAATACGTTCTGCAACACTCTATTCGCGAAGGTATTCCTGGTTTTGAGGCTATAAAATATTGGTTTAATTTGGCCCAACAATATCAACTTGAACAAGTAGAACTTGTCTCATTACCCCTTATTGCAGGTATAATCAATTTTTTTGATAACCAGCATCTCGAAGACCACCCGCACATTGGGAAAATAGGACCGGAGCTAAAAGAACTTAATTCGTTCGAACTATTCGACAAAAACGTTAATCAAAAATTCCAGCCGGTAACTCCAGGGGATATTTTTCAAATTGGCACCGAACATTATATTTTAATGGGTCAGTTATGCGATATTTCTTTAAGGAGTACTAATACACGGAAAGCAAAATTAGGCGAGCTTTTAAAATTAAGTTTTATCGAAATACCAGGTGATGATGAAAAATATAGTATTACTGTCGATGATGGCAGAAAATCTATAACAATTCAAAATTTCCCAATGGAAGATGGAACATATACTAATATTGTTATAGACGTTTCAACCGATACTACAGAATTTGCCGAGTTGGCTGCGTTGGATACTGTGATGTTCAACGAAAAAGGCGAAGCCAGGCTATCTATTGATAAAAGCAAACAAATTGATGCTCTCAAAATTATGCCTGAACATCTATCTCAATATTATTTGATTCTTCAAGACAAATATATTTTACTTAAGTCTGTAAAAGATGCAGCACAAACAGATTTGACGGCCCTGATTAATAGCGATGTCAGGTTTTCAACCCTCAATTTTGCTGCTGCGGGCGACACGGTTAATCTAGGTTTTAAACGCATCGCTAGGCTTAAGGGTCGGTATTTTGATTCTGTTTACAACAATTTTTTGAACAATAAAGGGCGTATCGATTTAAACCTAATTGACAATTCTCCCGAATACGCTTCGACTGTAAAACTTACCTGCTCGTTTTTGCCGGACCATAACCCATTGCAAGTTATTGAAAACGCAAATCTTTGGTTTTCAAAGGGAAACTATTACTTCAAAACGGACGAATTAATTTCGTTATTGCCAGAAGGCTTTAGGCCATTGTTAAATCTGTATGGTACTGAAACTATCTCCACTGGTTCCCATATGTATGATTTAACCAAAAATGAGGATGGATCTTACAATTTGGACCTAAAATATTATATCCATAAAAATTTATATCAGGGTAAGTCCGTTTATAGTTACAAGACCCTTTTTAATGAAAACAAACCAGTAAACGACCCGCTATTCCGGGTCGACGGCGAGGATATCGATCAAAATTTTTTGAACGAGGCTGGCCATCCAGCAAACCCGTTATCGCTCGAGCAGCTAAAAAAAGGGGTGACGGTGAACGAAAAAAAAGTGCACCTGCAATTGGTGAACGGAATTTTAATTAGAAAAGACCTTGAAGAACAAGATTGATATCATTTCTCTTTTTTCCGGCGGCGGATTCCTCGATCTGGGTTTTATGAACCAAGGATTTCAGGTAAATGCAGCAGTGGAATTTCATGAGGCATTTGTTAATGCATACAACCATGGCGTAAAGGCCTATGTAAAAAAATCACAAAAGGAAGTTTACAAAAATGGAATAATTAACCATGCTGATATCGCTAGTCCTTTAGATGCAACGGATTCGGCGGTACAAAATAAGCTTATTGCGGATTTCCGGGGGGTTGCGGGCATTATTGGAGGTCCGCCATGTCAGGATTTCAGTGTTGGCGGAAAGAATCTTGGTACGGAAGGCAAACGCGGCAAATTGATTTTCACCTATAGGGATATTGTGAAACAAATTAATCCGTTATTTATATTTTTTGAAAATGTCGCCGGCCTTTACCGAACGAAAACCCATCAAAACGAATTTTTCAATCTGAAAAATGAATTGGAAAAGGACTATACGCTCTGGTACGAAATAATTAACGCGCTGGATTACGGTATACCACAAGATCGGCCAAGGCTTGCACTCGTTGGTTTCAGGAAAGATGTTGTTCAAAAAATGATTGACGGAGGTTACAAATTCATAACAGAACCATTTGAAGGGCATCAAAATGAACTTGTTTTTAAATGGCCAACTAAGACTTTTGTAAATGCGAAAAGTATTAATTGGCCTAAGTTATGGGAATTTGGTTCTGGTGTAGACGAGGATGAAATAAAGTCAATTCCAGCACGTTATGCCCCATTATTTATTAATACCGCATTTAATGGGCTGGATTCCTCTATTCCAAATCAAAACGAACATTTCAATCCGTACTCAGACAAATTTTTACGAATTAGCGAGGGTGATACTACAAAAAAGTCGTTTAAACGTTTACATAGGTACCGTTATAGTCCGACGGTAGCATATGGCAACAATGAAGTACATTTACATCCCACCGAAGCCAGGCGTCTTTCGGTAAGGGAAGCCTTGCGCATTCAAAGCGTTCCAGATCAATATATTCTTCCTCCCGAAATTAGTTTGACCGATAAGTTCAAGTTAATCAGTAATGGAGTGCCTACTAAAAAAGCCGAATTGATTGCCAAAGAAATTCGACGGACAATAGAAAATTACATGGCTTTATTATAATGGACATATGGAGCCCACAAAAACGCAGTATTGTCATGTCGAAGATTCGTTCGAAGGACACAAAGCCAGAGTTGTTCTTACGATCCTGGTTGCATTCAAATGGATTAAGGTTCAGACTTCACCGGAAAGATTTGCCCGGAAAGCCCGATATTGTATTACCCAAGTATAAAACAGCCCTTTTTGTTCATGGGTGCTTTTGGCATTATCATGCCGATTGCAATGAAGGCCGTATACCTAGTTCCAACACAAACTTCTGGAAAGAAAAACTATCTAAGAATATCGAGAGGGATGCGGCCAACCAGCAACGGTTGGCTGGTGCCGGTTGGCGAGTGCTTGTTGTTTGGGAATGTCAGCTTCAGGGAAAGCAAAGATCACAAGTTTTTTTGGCTGCGCTCTTGCATAAAATTACCAAAACCAAATAGGATGACACCGGCAGAAAAATTGAAGGCACTTGTTGATAAGGAGTTTGAAGAAGTTCTTGCTGTTATGAGTTCCCGGACTGCCTATATGGAGTTGCTTGAAATAATCCGGCAAATTGAGACAGCATATATCGCGGGCGGTTCATCCGAAGACAGTTTCGCGGAACAAAAGTTATTTGAAAGCGTGCGCATGGGATGGATGCGGCCATTGTCATTTTATTTAAAAAACTTACAGGCCAATTTACAACCGTTGACTTTTGCATCAAAGTTGGAAGGGAAAATTTGGGCACTAAATTTATTAAAAGAGACCGGGAGTTTGGAGTTGGTGGATCGCTGGATAACAGCGGAGAAAGCAGGCATTGTGGAGATTTCGGAGCCTGACGAAAATAAATTCAAAGTCACGCCGCTTCATGAAATCGTCGAAAAGGAACATTATGACAGGGAAAGTATTGCGTATGTTAACAGGCAAATAGAGTTAAAAAACCAGAATGCATTTCAACGTCATACGGTTAAATTCAAAAATATCGAAAAGCAAATGTTGGGAACGCTGCAAATCGTTGATGACACGTTCATTAAATATAGCACCACCCCTGATATTGATCGCTACTATTCCCAATTAGGATATTTTCACTTATCAAATAATCTTGCATTCGATGATTTCGGAGGCGACGATGTGTTCGGAGGCATACCATACAAACTTTATCTTCGAGTTCTTGAAGAAGTATGCGGTGTTGCTTTAAAACACTTCGATTATTGCAAAATTGCAGTCCGCAAGAACGGCAATGTTGACTTTTTTAATATCCTTCCTTATAGCTTTTATGAAGACAAAACATTACTAGATTTTTCCCAGTACCTAAAGATATCATTGCCTGAGACCAGTCAGATTTTTGGGTGCCTGACCTTGGATACCGGGAATATATCTTATCATGAACTTTTCAAGGGCAATATTTTGGCGCCGTACGTGAGGACAGGCCCCAACCAGTTAACAAGAACCTTTTTTGGAGCCTGGGAAGGCGGCATAGATTTCTTAAAAAGGGAGCTAAAAAGACGATTTGAGGACGATTATTTTAAAGCCGTAAATAAACGCGAAGCACGCTTCAGGGATGATATATATCGATTTTTTAAGGGTAATCGGTTTGTGACTACATCTGAAGAGATTGAGATTAAATTGCCAGGACTGCATACTGATATTGATGGCGTCGTTTTCGACAAGAAAACGCGGTCGTTGGGTATTTTTCAGTTGAAATGGCAAGATATGTTCTATGCGTCATTACAAGAGCGGAGAAGCAGGATCAGTAACTTATATCCTAAAGCATCAGAATGGATCGATAAAATCGAGAGATGGACAACTTCTTATCCTAAAAAAGAGATAATGACCAAATTGAAATTCAATTTAACTAACGAAGCCGGTGAATTCGAAAATGTGTATTTATTTGTAATAACCCGGAATCAGGTTCATTTCACAGGTATTGAACCTGACGAACGGGCTGCTTGGGCCACCATGTTTCAGTTAATTGAAAGTTATGATTTTTACAAACTAGGATTGAATGACCCTGTAAAAGAGCTTTACCATCAAATAAAGATGGGACTGCCGTCAAATCGTGTGAAAGAAGAGGGGTATCCACAAATGCCTTCGTATACTGTTATGCATCAAACATTTGAGTTGCAACTTTAAATGTTCTATAAATAGATGATTAGAGCTGGCTAGTTCGTCAAAATCATATCTTTAGGATATTATTCAGCAACAAATCTCAAATTAAAATATCTACGATGGCAAGCAAAATCGTAACTATTAAAAAGAATCCAAAATTAGATTGGGCTATCGCATTATTAGGCGGGCCGGCAATACCAACTAAACAAGATAAGTTCAAGCCGCTGATCGGAATGCAAGGTATACTTCAAGACGGCGATAGTGAACAAATCTTTGATAATCTTTATATCAAGAAACCTGACAAACCCGCAATTGAAGCATTCGAAAAAAAACTATCGAGTTTCCTGAAAGAAAACGTCGACAAAGAAATGCCATACAAGATGCCAGTCGAAGTAATTTTAAACTTTGACATCAACCGGAAAAGGCTTTTCGAGGTCGACGTCGACAATTTATCGAAAACAATTTTGGACTCGATGAAAGGAGTTGTATTCGAAGATGACAACCAAGTTGTTCGGCTTCTTGCGATCAAGGATACACATCCACTTAATATAAATGGATTAATGATTGCCGTCAATAAAGTCGAGAAACCTGAACAAGGCTGGTTCGCAAATATTAAATTGTTTTACATAGAGGAGGCGGCCGAAGTCGCCGAAGCGGAAATTGATAAAGATAAAATGAAGACGAAGTAATTCGACATTGAACTGCCAATGCTAAACGTTTACAAATACTTTACATCGAAATTTTGATTAACGATTTTTATCAGTCACCCATGGTTCTAACTAATTCTTTGACAAACTAATGCCAGGGCGATTATTTATTGAAATAGATTAAATACAATAGGAGGGCTTATCCCGGTAATAAATCGAATAAGTAAGTACAGGGGAAACTGGAGGGGCATGATTAACCATTTAGATTAGCTATCCATCACTGTGAAATCCATCGAATTAAACAGTGTTTTAACTGAAATACCGTTGGCTTTAGCCCAATCTACCACCTCGTTAATGGTTTCATAGTACAACGTAGCAAAATGATACAACCGATCATTAATATCATCCTCTCCCCAGTAAATAAGTTTTGCATCCAGTAAGATCAATAATTCTGCTTCTATTTCCTTTAAATCCACACGCAATAGATTTGCAAGCGTTTTCGGAAAAATGCCCCATTCTTCCCTAGTATGGTTGAATCGGCGCTTGGTTCCTCTTTCGGCGATGATAGCTAACAATTCCCTGGTCACACGGGGAATACGCTGCATTGTTTTATAGAGGTTTTTTATCGAGCTTAACGATACATCATCGTCAAAGCGGTCTGCCAGCATGTTGGCGTTTAACGGTGGTTGATTGGGGATTTTTTCCAATTGTTTGTAAAGGGAAGATTCAAAGTTGCCTTTGCTATCCATTATTTCGAAGTCGATTTTTAAGATCCTGAACTCACGAACAAATTGCGAATATAATACATCCAGTTTCTCGATGGGCAGCACCATGATATCTTTTAACATATCATCGAGATCAACAATATCTCGCTTCGGATCGAAATTTGTCTTTATTTTCAGCGTCCGTGGAATAGTGTATTTGGTTTGTTTTTCATTTACAATAAATACCTTAATTGAGGTATACGTGGTTGTTTGCACTTGCGTTAACACCTCCAAAGTATCCTTTACTTTGCCAGTACTCTTGGTTGAGGTGATTTGGTAAGCAATTTTTTTGCCTTCGTCGCCCAAGTCTATCCCCGGATTGTTGCTGCGGTCAGCATTCAGATTGATCAAATCAAGATCGTATATGGTGTTAAGCGTCTCTTTAAAAAAGTCTTCGGTGAACTTTGTCAGGTCAAACATGCCCAGCTTATTCCTCGTTTGTACCTGATATTTCAGACTGGCAATATCATCTACAATCTTTCCAATAATAAATCCTCGTGTCAGCATAAGTTGTGATTTGGTTTTGTTATACTTCAAATTACGTAATAAGAAATGAAATATTAAGTTTTGATCTACTCGGATAATATTTTCCCGGAGGCATAGTATAAAGCCTTATCATTGATTATGTGTTCTACTACATTAGGGATGTGTTCACCTCCGCTGATGACTCAGGAAAGGATAACTGAACATTATTTTCTGTTTGAAAGAGTTCACAGTATCCATAAATGTCAAACAACTTGTGGTTCGACCTTGCACCATTAACGTCCTCAAATTCGAGCAATTTTTTTTAAATCAGCTATAAAGTTATTTGAAAATAGACCCATGATCGACCCCAAAGCCTTTTATGAAAATGAGAGGCTTTTTTATTGACTGATAATCAGGTGTTTAGAGATGTAAATATACCAAGTTCAAGCAACTTGGTATATTTATTAAAATTAACTAAAGACTTAAAAGTCAATAGATTAGATCGTTTTTTTGGTTCGAGCCCCATTACCCTACTTGATGGGGCAAAATTTAAAATTAAATTTAATAGCTATTTAAATAACTGGATATAAGTATGTTATATCATATTTGCTGGTTCGATGTTAAAAATGGAAACAAAAATATTTTTGCATTTTTAAAAGCATACTAAGTCTTATGTTAATCGATCAATTATTCATGTTTTGGTCTATTCTCATCCAAGAGTACTTCCAGTGTAATCCTTGCGAACTTGTACATGAAATCAAGCACTAATTGTGCCTGTTCAATAGTAATTATTTCGCCCTCTTTTTTCATTAGTTCGACAACTTCCTCTGGCGTAACTTCTCTTTTTTCCATCAGATAGTTATACCGATTTCGGCGAATTAATGCCTCTTAGGGTTTTTAGGAAACAGCGAACGGTTTAATGTCAATACATCTTCATGCGTAGGTAGCGCTGAGAATTCCATGAATTTCCCAATAGCATAGTCCCGCAGGTGTGCAGCTTCTTGTTTTTCACCATCTGCAAGGGCTTGCTTAAGTTCTGCCACAACAAGTTCTGTACAATAAGCCGGAGTGCCTGGTTGATGCCTCCAGGAATCAGCCAGTGTACCTGCATCCACAGCGTCGAACCCCATATCTTTGATCAAGGTGGATACGATCTCTTTGGCCTGTTGATCGTCGCCTGACATCGCCATCGCTATCCGGTCTTTGGCACCTTCAGGCTTGCCGCCATATTCAAGGCTATGCGCCAGTAAATTGTTAAAAGCTTTGATCACGGGTCTTCCCAGGGTTTCCGAAACCCATACACTCTCGACTTTGCCATTCTTTAAGTCTTCGATCTCGCCATCCCTGAACGGATAATAGTTTGACGTATCGATCACGACCACCTTATCAGAAACTTTTGCGATAAGCACTGATAATTCCGGGATAGCTATTGTGGGAATGGATACGATAAGTACCTCGACATCCGCTATGATCTGGTCTTTGGTGGATGGCTTAACCCCCAGTTCCCGAGCCCGTTCTTCCAATTTTTGCTGACCTCCCGAGCTGTAAACCTTTACCTCGTGACCGGTTGCAGCTAATTTCTTTGCGATGATGCCGCCGATTACGCCGGTGCCTATAATTCCTATTTTCATTTCGCCTGTTTTTAAATTCTCAATAAATTCCTTAGCAAAATTGGTGAATTTATACTTTCCTTTGTATAGTGCTTTCCCAAAGGAAAGTGGAATAGTTTTAAATGAGGTTTTATGGCAGCTAAAAAAGCATATTGTGATTGCATCGAAACGATAAAGCCTGTGAGGGATGCACTGGACGTGATCAATGGTAAATGGAAACTACCCATTATTATTTCCGTAGGCGTTGGAAATGACCGGTTCACCGATATACAGGAAAGTATCCCCGGTATTACGCCCAAAGTTTTGGCGAAAGAACTGAAAGACCTGGAACAGCACCGTTTGGTCGTCAGGACCGTGATAGATGGTTACCCGGTGAAGATCACCTATCAATTGGCTCAATATGCTGATACGCTGACGCCCATCATATATTCCCTGAAAAACTGGGGCTTGAATCACCGTAAAAAGGTCACAGACCGCGCATAATGATTGGCTTAGTCTATACTCGCATTTCGTAAAAACGTTTCATTATTGCCTACTTTTGTATCAGAATAGCTGTATTAATTGGCAGAACTTTGTCCTTATAAATATTAAAAATAAGATAATGGCAAAAACAATTTTATAACTGGCGCATCCCGCGGATTCGGCAGGATCTGGGCAGAAGCGTTTTTACAACGTGGCGATAATGTAGTTGCGGCTGTTCGTAACCCTGAAACATTAACCGAACTTACAAAAGAATATTCTTCAAATCTATTGGTACTAAAACTTGATGTAACCGATAAAAAAGCAAGCTTTGAAGCAATTGCAGCTGCAAAAACTCACTTTGGCCGCATCGATGTATTAATAAACAATGCCGGTTACGGGCATATTGGAGCTGTAGAGGAATTAAACGAGCAAGATGTCAGGACGCAGTTTGAAACGAATGTACTGGGTTCATTATGGACTATACAAGCGGTCGTGCCCATCATGCGTCAGCAAAAGTCAGGGCAAATCATTCAACTTTCAAGCGCTTTGGGTTTGAATACAGTATCATTAATGGGATTGTACAGTGCATCCAAGTTCGCCGTTGAGGGTCTTACTGAAACACTGGCTGGAGAAGTAAGTGGTTTTGGCATTAAAGTAACCATACTGGAGCCAGGTGGTTTCTCTACTGATTTCTTCGGAACGACTTCTCTTGCCTTAAGTGAATCACTTCCTGCTTATGACGATGTACGTAAAACCTTTTACGAACTTGCAGAAGGACAAGATTCCGGTAACCCAGCAGCCACTGCCAATGCACTTCTTACCCTGGTTGATTCAGAAAATCCGCCATTAAGATTACTTTTGGGTAAAACCACTTACCCATGGGTGAAATACACTTACGAAGAACGGCTGAAAACGTGGGAATCATGGCAGGATGTTTCTGTGGCAGCACATGGTTAATAGATTAACATTAACGGGATCCGGATTTGCCGGATCCTGTTTTTATAATTGCGAAAAATATGAAGCATTTTAAAAAAATCAGCGATCTGCATGAAGTTCTTGGCGTTAAGCCGCCTGAGCACCCCCTTTTCAGTGTGGCTTACGGTGAACGGGATAATTGCACCAGCATCAGCGAACTTGAATTTACTTCAGCATTTTACATCATCGGATTCAAGAAGCTGAAATCAGGGCAAATGCTTTACGGGAAAACCAAGTACGACCATGACCTCGGCTCCATGTCATTTATCAAACCGCAGCAAAAAGTATCTTTCCGAAATATGGAATTGGAGGAAAAAGGGTTTATGATCATCATCCATGAGGACTTCTTACCAGGAACATCCCTCTACAGTGAAATTAAAAAATACAGCTATTTTGATTATGAGGTGAATGAGGCACTGCACCTTTCTCCTGCCGAAGAAAATATTATCTGGAACCTATATTTCAGCATAGAAAAGGAATATAACAACAATACAGATGAACATAGCAAAACGATCATCATCAGTCATATTGATTCGATGCTCAAATATGCACAGCGGTTTTATAAGAGGCAATTTATTCACCGGACAGAATTAACCGGGGCGACGCTAACCAAATTCAATACATTACTCGCTGCAAATTTCGAAGAAAGGAAATTGAAGGATATGGGGTTGCCTACAGTAGCTTCCCTGGCAGAAAAGATGCATATATCTCCCCGTTATTTAACTGATCTGCTTAAAGAAGAAACGGGTAAAACAGCCTTAGAACTTATTCACCTTTTTTTGATTGGTGAGGCAAAAAATATGCTGACAGCGGGCGATATGAATATTTCGGAGATATCGTCTTCACTTGGTTTCGATAACGCAACTTATTTTTCCCGTCTTTTTAAAAAAGAAGTGGGCACTACTCCAAATAAATTCAAAGACCGCTTCTTAAATTAAAGAGGGTAATTCTTACTACCTATTTTGATTGACTCTTTAGGTGGACATTCCGGGGCTGTTGACTACCCCCCGTTCCAGAAAAGCAAACAGTTTATTCCGACGCACTTTGACCATTTTACTTTATTGATTATTAATTGCGATTTTCCTATTTACCTACAAAACTCGGTGCTCCAAAGTGCACGGACGGTTTGGTCAAGCCTCACGGAATATCTAGGGAACGGTGCAGATCTCATGTGTTTTTTATACCAGCTCAATCCAAAATCGGCGGCGGCGATGATCACCAAACAGATGTGTAAAATATTCTCATAGTAGTTAAGACGGTTCGACCTTGCACCATCAACATCCTCATATTCGAGCTATTTTCTTTAAATCAGCTATAAAGTTATTTGAAAACAGCCCTGCCATCGACCCTTCATCGGACAGTTCAAAAATGTAGATCCGGTATGTTTTTTTTGCAGACGCATGTTTGTCAATTTAGAAATTCCAATGCGATTGACCACCGTGTTCGTGAACTGTAATTAAGGTAGCTCCGGAACGCTTTGACCATGGTAATTTATTGATTATTAATTGGGGGCTCCGATAACTTTTGCTTCGATTACTGTAACGAAAGGCGCAAATCCCACGTCTTATCGGCACCATGAAACAAAAACTTTTTCTCGCACTGCTTACCCTTTTTACGTCAGTTAATGCCAGTCATGCGCAGGATACAGTACTGCGTTCACCCATTCACGGTAAGCTGGATTCGCTGCATTCAACTGTACTAAACCAGGAGCGATTGTTCCAGGTGTTTTTGCCGTACGACTTCAAACCGGAGGAAAATAAAAAGTATGACGTGCTCTATGTGCTGGATGGCGGTAACTGGAACACCGGACTGGTATCGCAAGTACAGCGTTTTACTCAGGACCAGGGTTTTATGCCGCAAACCATTATTGTAAGTATAATGGGAATTGACCGAAATGTGGAACTTATTCAATATCAAAAGGTTTGAGAATTACGGCATCGCAACCCAATTTTTTAACATCCACATCTTTGAGGAAATACGCGGAAAATAGTATAACCGGTATATGTTTAAGTTTTGGGTGTGTTTTCAAAAGTCGACACAAATCAGCGCCATTGCCGTCATTTAACCGGTAATCTAAAAGCACCACATCCGGCAAAAAATTTAAAGCTTCATCCAAAAAGCCGGCACAATATGAAAAAGTTTTTACGGTAAAATGCTCATAGGTTAATACCTCTTGAACAATATCAAGAATATCGGCGTTGTCATCGAGCACCAAAATTTTTTTCATGGTACACTTTGCCGTTTAAATCATTTGGGATGTAGCCGCTAACTCGACACTTCGCCGCTACCGATTATAATCAGGAATTGACAATCAAAAAGCAAATATATGTTATTAATGCCTGATAGTCAATAGTTTTAGATATTTTTTTTGCCGAGAAAAATCATAAATCAACCGGTGTTGGAATAATGTGAAAAATCGAAATAAGGTGGACATTCCGAAACCATTGATTACCTCATTCCGAAAACCACAAACAGGCATTTCCGGGACACTTTGACCATATCACTTCTAAGTATCAACAGCCGTTTTCCTTCTTATCAACACAACTCGGTGTTCTAAAGGGCACGGAATAGCCTGGTCAAGCATGCCGTAATATCCATCTGGCCGACAAGGCTCTCCATTTTCGCATTTTGATCAGCCGATTATAAGGACTATCATTTTAATCGTTAACATATTTTCAGCAGTAATCTTAGAACCTACAAAGGCAGCCCCATCATGCAACGGGGCTTGCCTTTCAAGCAAATTTATCCCCAAGCATGGATATCTTTATTTTCTTATTAGAACAGGCTAATGCTAGTTTTGTCCCAGGGGTGGAGGAAGCGTCCCCGTTTTACCGGGGACGAACTCAACTAAAAACTCCAAATGATCTCATGAAATGAAGCTCCTTCAGTTTGGCAATAACCGGGTTAACGTAACATTTTGGTTATAAAGTCAACTAATCCGCTTTTGCCATCTGCTCCTTGTAAATCCCAAAGGTGTGAATAGCCACGCAGGCTTTTCCCGATGTTATCCTCAACCGAACTTTGGAGGCTGTAATTGGATGAAATTTAACCAACCACTTATAACCAACGCACTGTTTTCCCGTCGCTTCCGGGATTGGTGTCCAGTCTTTGCCATTAACAGAATAATCTACAGACCAGCCTGTAGTCCGATGTCCGAGTTCAATTACCTCTTGTATCTTGATTACATCGAATGTTTTGTTTGAGTGAAGATCAAAAGTGATTGTATCGGTTCTATTCGCGTCTTTGGTCGCACAATAAGTGCTCTCAAGGTCATCCACCATATTTTGCGGTTTAAAGTTTGGTCCGCGGGCATGAAGTGATTTTATGGTAGCGTTTTTCAAAAGATTGGTTTTAAAAGTTCCTTCTATTAAACGATGCAGGCTGTCAGCTTTTTGCGCATCGATGGCAGGAACGAGCCCATTTTTATCGGGCGGAAAATTTAATAACATCACGCTGTTGCGGCCTACTGAGTTGAAATAAATATTCCAAAGTTCAGAAACAGTTTTCACATGAGTATCTTCTTCCGGATGATAAAACCAGCTCGGACGGATGGAAACATCAACTTCAGCAGGTATATAGGCAGTACCGTTTATTTCTCCGTGATTGAGTTGCGATATATGCTCAGACTCGTCACGGATAGACGTAGACTCAATGGTCGACCAGCAAGGATCTCCTGACATTCCGGACTCATTTCCAGCCCATCGGCAATCCGCGAAGCGGTAAGAGTTCTTTGTTCCAAAAATAACGCAGTTGGGCTGCAGCTTGCGTACAGTATCTGCCCAGCGGGTATAAAAAGCCTGGGTAAGCTTATCAGCGCCCGCGCCGTCCCACCATATTTCCCAAATAGGTCCATAATTTCTTAACAGCTCCGACAATTGGTCAGCGTAGTAATCGCTGTAGCCCCGGGTTCCGTATCTTGAATCATGCCGGTCATGCGGCCCCAGGTAGATGGCTGCTTTTATACCCGAAGCTTTACATGCATCTGTAAATTCTTTAACAACGTCTCCCTGACCGTTTTTCCATGGGCTATTCTTCACCGAATAATTGCTGTGTGCGGTTGGCCAATTGCAAAAGCCATCAGCGTGCTTAGCTACCAAAATGGCTGCCGGGATGCCTGCTCGTTTGAGCACGCTTGCCCACTGATTACAGTCGAGTGCAGTAGGATTAAATAGTTTTGGGCTTGCTGTTCCGTCGCCCTCGTTGTCGTTGGTGAACGTGTTCATGCCAAAGTGAAAAAAAGCTATTATTTCACGATGGTACCATTCGATCTGCCTGGCGTTTGGCACCGGGCCCACAGGGACTGGCGCTTTTTGTGCGGTCGCCTGAAGAGGAGCAAATAACCCGGTTAAGCCAATACAAATAAGGCACGTAAATTTCATTAACGTTTGTATTCGTTTCATATCTAGTTTTTATTGGTGTTAGTAAATCGAGTAACTGGTCATCTTTTTTGTTGCATATCGAGTATTAATCGCTTCCATTAAAAATTTATCATTGGCCCCATTTCATATTCGGATGTGGCCCCATAACAAGCTCAAGGGTATCGCCGTTTGCAATCTGTTTGTAGTCAATGTAGCATTTGTTATAAACCTTGCCATTCAGTTTGGCCGATTGTATATAGCAATTTTGTGGAGAGTTGTTTTGGGCGATTATTGTAAAAGTCTTACCCGTTGTCCCGACGTGTATTGATATCTTATTAAAAATCGGGCTAAAAATTTCATAGCGGTTATCGCCGGGGCACTCCTGATGAATACCGCTGGCAGCCAGCACATACCAAGCTGACATTTGGCCGACATCCTCATTTCCCACCAGCCCTTCAATTGAATTGTGATAGGCATTTTCACATATTCGGCGAACCCATTTTTGAGTCAGCCAGGGCGCGCCAAGGCGATTAAATAGGAATGGGGCCAGATGTACAGGCTCGTTCGCATGATTGTAGTAATTGTTCCACTGAAAATTTGTGGGAGTGTGTTCAAATAATGTATTCAAATCGGCTATTGCTTTTTCGCGGCCTCCCATCAAAATTGCCACGCCGTTAACATCATGCGGCACGAACCAGCCTTGTTGATATCCGTTACTTTCAGCTGTTCCATAGTCCTGCCGTAAGCGGCCGTCCTTTGGCCAGGGGGCCCAAACTCCATCTTTATTCTTGGGTCTGAACCAACCCACACTATCATCAAATATTTGTTTATAGGTCTCCGAACGCTTCAGGTACTTATTCACATCTTCAGGATGATGCAGCCAAACGGCTAATTGGGCAAGACACCATTCGTCAAAACAAAACTCCAAAGTACCCGAAATGTCCATATCGTGTGGTTCTGGCGTATTGCCAAATTTCTCGCAGGAATTACGGGAAAACTGATAGGCTTTTTGAAGGTCAAAGGTTCGTATTCCTTTGTTATAAGCATCGGCAATCACGGTGACCGCAGGATTTCCTATCATGCACCCCGAGTAAGCATTCAAAAATTCCCATCTTTCAAGATAACCTTTGCCGCTCCGATCCGCCAGATCATCCAATGAATTGATCATGTCGCTAACCACAGCAGGATTGATGAGGGCTTGTAATGGAAACTGGCTCCTGAAGACGTCCCATCCGCTGAAAATGGATCGCTTTATGAATTTATCTGTTTGGTGAATTTTAGAATCGCCGCCGGGATATTCACCATTTAGGTCGGTGATACTGCGGGGGTCGATCATTGTGTGATATAGGGCAGTGTAGAATACAATTTTTTGATCCCTGGTTCCTCCTTGTATGCTGATCTTTGACAAGGCTTTATTCCATAAAGCATGCGCTTGCCTCCTTGTTTTATTAAAATCCCATCCAGGTATTTCGTTAGATAAATTAAACTTGGCGCCCTCAATGCTTGAGAACGAAATACCCGTTTTTAGCAAAACCACTTCATTTGACCCGGTTTCAAAATCGGTGTAAAAACCCAGGTGCTTGCCCTGTTTTTCAGTGCATCCACTAAGGATATCAGCTTTAGCGATGAGTGAGTCGTACTTCAGGCTTTCGATATCCTCACGATATCTAGACTGTCCGGCCGGAATATGTGCGCTCCAAACCCCGTACTTTTTTAATGGCTTACTTAATTCCGCGTAAAAGTATACTGTATAGTTTGGATCGCCCCCGCCATTTCCCCAGCCGCCGCCATCGGGAGTACATCGCATCCATCCCTGAATAGTATGGTCATCAACCACCTTAACATATTGTTCAACGGATGTGCCGCCTATCCTGCGTGCCAGATCTATTTGGATTCGCGATTCTTTGTTTTTTGGAAATGTAAAACGCAGGACCCCACTGTGAGGAGCAGCTGTCATTTCACTTCTAACGTGATAATCCGTGAGCGTGACAGCATAATACCCGGCTTTGGCTATTTCATCGCTTTTTCTGTACCTGGACCGGTAACCGGGTAATTCGGGGTGTCTTCCCGCAACAACGCGTAAAGCCCCCGTCGTCGGTGTGACAAGGAAGTTGCCTAGGTCGCCATACCAGCCTACGCCAGTCATTTGGGTAAATGCGAACCCCTCGATATATTTATTCTCGTAGCTGTACCCGCTGCCATTGTCGCCGCCCGTAATCGTATTCGGGTTTACTTGCACCATGCCGAATGGCGTTGCGGCCCCTGGGAATGTCTTACCAAGTCCGGAAGCATCGCCGGCTTTGGCCGCACTTGTGCTGGCTCCGATAAATGGATTAACATAATCTGCGGGACCTTTGCTTTGTGCAACTATGATTTTTACGAATAGTATAAGTACAAAAGATGTAGTTAGGCTTTTTTTCATCGATGAAAGTTGAGAGGTCTGTTTATCATTCAAAAAGATGTATTTTTCTCAAATGCATGAATAGTGCATGTGGTGTTTCAAGTTGCATTTAATGGTTAATAAGTTGTATTTGATAACTAAACGTAGTTGGTTTGGCATAAACCCGGTATTGCTCCAGCGGTCTCGGACCACAACCCCAGGATCCCACACCCAATGTTTTATGGCTGACAACAAGCACGGTACCTTTGCTCTTCGGTAAATCTATCTTGTATTCAACCGGTTCCATTTCTTCGTCGCTATATGGCAGTGCCGACACCTGCATCAAAGATGAATCGGCTTTAACAGAGAGTGTTAACCCTTTCTCAGAAGTAAGATTGGCCCAGCGTACATCCTCATGGTTACCACATTCCATCGGTTTTTCATACCCGGTCATCTGTTGGTCAACACGGCTGAAATAATGGGCAATATCTGATCCTTGTTTCCTATCAGCGTAATTTTCCATCGGTCCACGGCCCAGGTAATCGAACCGGTCGAGCCCTTTATTCAGCAAGATACGGACACCGATCCGGGCAAGCACCAGTTTTGGATCATTGAAGTTTACGTCGTTTTTCGCATTGATTATCCCGTTTGCATAAATGGTATATACAACATGATGGTAAACACTAAAACCTTGTCTGCCTGAGCCTGTTAAGTTCACGTCGATCTCAACAACACCCGGAGAAACCTGGGAATACTTTAAGCCGCTTGCGGTCCAGCTCAATTCTTTCAAACCCTTACGGTCCCAATCCTCGTAAGCCCACATGTCATCCTTTTGGTGAGGAGCTCTCCACAGGTGCAGTGCCGGCCCTCCATTTTCTCTGAGCAGGTTTTCGCCATTTTCTTCTATTCTGTAAAAGCTCCCTTTTGCTTTATCAAACTCCAGGCTAAACTTGTCGCCTTTCACTTTGATCAACCCGGTTGAATCAATCAGGGTTAGACGACCACCCGGAGTCTTGTTATTTGCAACAGCTTTTGCCACCGGAATTTCAATTTGCTGTGCAGCCACTTCGTAACCTTTAGGCGCCCATATCTGATCCGAAGCCAGGTCAAAGGATATACGCAGAAAATATTCTGCACCTGCTTTAGCTTTAAGTGAATAAGGAATTTTTACATTCTTTTCTTCTCCTGGGTTGATATTACCTGGATTGAAATTACCTGAGGCGATATCAGTACCATTTTCGCTTAAAGCCCATTTAGCACTGAGGCCATTCAGACTTATAAACTGGTACCTGTTTTTGATACTAAATATTTTATTCGGAATATCTTTTGCCTTGATGGTGATCCATTGATAGGCATGTTTTAGTTCAGGATAGTGTGGCTTAGGCGATCGATCAGAAAAAACAACGCCCTTATGAATAAAATAACGGTCATTAGGATACTCACCGAAGCCACCACCGTAAGCCGTTATGTGGTGGTTAGGGTCGCGGTCGTTATAAACTCCCTGGTCCTGCCATTCCCATATTGCGCCGCCAAGTAATGTTGGGTACTTATCAAAAAGCTCATTGTATATATCAACAGAGCCCATTGAGTTAAACATAGCGTGTGCGTACTCGCATAAATAAAAGGGCTTGGTCAACTCATTGCTTTTAGCGTTCCTTTCCACGTCATCCACAGACGTGTACATTTCGCTATCCAGGTCTGCCGGATTATCAGTACCAATGCCAAAACCCTGATAATGCGTAGGGCGGGTATTGTCAATACCTTTGATGACTTTTAAAATAGCCCTGAAATTTGAACCTCCGCTTCCGCATTCGTTTCCTAAGGACCAAATAATTACTGACGGATGGTTCTTGAAATTTTCGACATTCGCCACATTTCTTTCAATCAAAGCTGCCTTTATTCTTGGCTCCTCGTTGAACTCGTCCCAGGCGCCATGGCTTTCAAGGTTGGCTTCTGCAACCAGGTATATTCCATATTCATCACATAATTCATACCAGCGCGGGTCGTCTGAGTAATGGCAGGTTCGAACATGATTGCAATTTGCCTGTTTAATGAGTATGATATCCCGGATCATCTGCTCTTCGGTGATCGCATGCCCGTCATCCGGCCAGTTCTCGTGCCTGTTAACCCCTTTCAATTTAACCGGCACGCCATTAACTAAAAATACACGTCCCTTTATTTCTATCTGACGGAACCCAGTTTTTGACGATAAGGTTTCCAGCTTATTGCTCCCGTCATTTATCGTCAATACGGTTGTATAAAGTTTAGGCGTTTCTGCGGTCCATTTCTCAGGATTTTTTACTGGAATATCCACATCAATAGTCACTTCTTCATTTGGCTGTAAAGCGGGTATCTGCTTTTTTACTGAAGCTCCTGAAACCATAGCTTCACCATTAAACAGGGATATTTCCAGCTCTCTGGATTTGACTGCCACATCGCTGTAGTTTTTCACCTTTGCGGCAACGGTTAGGTGTGCATCATGAAAGTCTTTGTCAAAAGTTGTTTTTATAAAGTAATCCCTGATATGTTCCTGTGGTGAGCTCCATAAGGTGACATTTCTGATAATCCCGCTTAAACGCCACATGTCCTGGTCTTCCAGGTAACTGGCGGTTGTAAAACGGTACACCTCAACTGCAATTAGGTTATTGCCAGGTTTTACATATTTGGTTATATCAAACTCTGCTGCATTGCGGCTGTTTACACTATAGCCAACTTTCTTACCATTTATCCAAAGAAAAAAGCCGGCGTCAACCCCATCAAATGTCACAAATATGCGCCTGCCATCCCAATCCGATGGAACTTCAAAATTACGGCGGTAGCTACCTACCGGGTTTCGCTCCTGGTAGGCGGTATAAGTTACCGATGGTGCGCTCATCACCCGCGGAAAGTCTTTCTGAAAGATATAAGTATAGTTGCTGTAATATGGTGTGCCATATCCTTGCAACTGCCAACAGGAAGGAACTTTAATTTCTTTCCAGGCTGATACATCGTAATCGGCCTTATAGAAATTTACCGGACGTTTCTGCGGCCAGTCAACCCAATTGAATTTCCATTGACCATTGAGGCTCCTGCTATACGATGACGCATGCCGGTTAGCCGCCAGCGCCTCTTTCAATGAAGCGTATGGCATTAAAGTAGCGTGATTGGGTTCTTTATTTATGCCTATGCATTCAGGATCTTCAATTTCCGTTGGGACGAACGCTGTATCTTGTTTGGAGAACAGGTGGTTTTCTGAAACCTGCTGCGCCAATACAGTAAGACAGTTAAAAC
This sequence comes from Mucilaginibacter tolerans, assembly GCF_030519375.1. GTDB lineage: Bacteria > Bacteroidota > Bacteroidia > Sphingobacteriales > Sphingobacteriaceae > Mucilaginibacter. The sequence goes on from NZ_JAUMKB010000010.1 coordinate 183,447, forward strand.
TTAAAAATATCGATAAGAAAAAGCATAAAATTCCTTTTGTAAATAAAATTCTTCGCATAAATGGTTATAATAAAAATTAATTAGATGAGCAGAGATCAACCTTAAAACGCCGGGTTGAAACAAATTTCAAAGGAGGTCAAAAACTTGCAAATGGCGTTGTCAATACGTACATTTTTCTTGACAATAAATTCATTTAATGGTGGAATGCTTTTAAGTTTGAATCGAGAGTTCCATTTTTGATTTTCCGACAGTCATGATTGAATGAGCGGCGAATCAGGAAGCTGGTTATTAACCGGCCAACTTCAATGTCTTTTATGTAAAGTTTAGGAGTTAAATGAAATTAGGAAGACTTCTTTTTCGCCGTTTCCATTTTGCCATTCTGCAATTATTGCTTTTCGTCGCGGTAACTTATGTTACAAGCATACCTGCTTTCGCGCAATCGCAGTCTGCCCCTTATAAGATCAAGTATCTTACCGTTGACGAAGGTTTATCACATACCGATGCAAATGACATTGCGCAGGATAAGCAGGGGTTTATATGGATAGGTACCAATTTCGGTCTCGACCGGTACGATGGCTACAAGGTCCGCAAATATTATAATAGTAACGAACCATTAAATAATGCTTATAAAAATCGCGTCGTGTGCCTTTATCCGGACAATGAGGGAAATATCTGGCTAAGCACAGAAGGCGGTTTGCAGCGCTTCGATATGCGGACGGAACGGTATATTGACTACAAAGCACAAAAGAACCCAATACCAAATTTTGATAAGCTACTTAAGCCAGTCGGCAATTTGATTTATGGCCGGACAGGAAACAAGATTAGGCGGTACGCAATTCGCGGCGACTCTATTAAAGAAAGGGCACTAAACTTACCTCCAAACGTAGATTTTACTGACATAATTGATGGGCCGGATGGTAAGCTATACCTGGCAAGCAGCAAAGACTTATGGAGGCTTAATCAAACCGGTAAATTTGAACGGTTGATTATAGAAGGATTGCCGGAGAACAATATAAATAGAGTCTTTTTTAACCATGACCACAACCTGCTTATTTCTTCTTCAAATCAATTACTCCTTACGGCGCCGGAACACAATATCCATGGGGGCAGGCTTCGGATTGTTAAGGAATATGTTTGCCCGAATAATGCCTCTGTCCAAAATGTTTTGCAGGATAACGGGCTTAATTATTGGGTAAATGACGGCTCCGGGATATTGAAACTTGACTCCAATTTTAATCTCATCCAAACTATTGATACTCACCACGGATTAAATTCAAACTGGTTAGCAAAGATATTTATGGACAGGTCCGCATGTCTGTGGGTCTGCACTTCGGGAGGCGGAGTTAACTACTTTGATCTGAACGAGAAACCTTTTTATACTTTACAACATAACCCGGAAATAACAAATACGCTGTCAGGAAACTATGTCAGATCAGTCATTGCATCAGGAGATGACATTTGGGTCGGTACCTCGGCTAATGGGTTAAATCGTTACAATATCAAGTCACACACCTGGGAGTACTATAACGCGAATAACTCGCGGGTCAGGCTTAGGAGTAATGCGATCAACGCTTTAATATTCGATAACGATCATAACTTATGGATCGGGAGCTCACTTGGAATCGAAGTTTTAAATGCCGGCGGGGGAGGGTTGATAAAACCAAAAGGGCTCCACAATTTTCCGGCCCGCGACATCGACGCGTTTGCAAAAGACTGTTTCGGGAATATATGGTTCGGCAATCACGCAAACGGCTTTGGCGTTATTTGGAAAGATGACGCAAACTACTGCCATGTAAAATACTACGACGAAGGGTTTTTCATATTTGCAGATCAAAAAAAGCCAGAATTATTCGTTGCCAGCACCCATGGGCTTAAGCGGCTTACCATCGACCGCAACGGAAATGTCACCCCAGTATTTACCTGGCGGGCTTCAAAAAAAGCAAACGCTCTAAGCTCTAATTATACCTATCCTATTGCGAAAGGAAACGATACAACGTATTGGATCGGCACAATTGGCGGTGGTCTCAACCGGCTTTCTTTCGGAAAAAATGGCTCCTATACTATTAAAACCTATGCCGGTAAATACGGGATATTCAATGATGTGGAAAGTCTTGAGATTGACAACAGCGGTAATATTTGGATGGGAGGAAATGGCCTTGAATGTTTTAACCCTAAAACCCTCAAGCTGACAAGGTATGACAAGAACGATGGGTTGCAGGGTAACAGCTTTAAAGTAGGCTCGTCATACAAGGCACCGGGTGGAGCGTTGTTCTTTGGAGGTATAAACGGGCTTAATTTCTTTTATCCTGATCAAATATCCAGCAATGCCATTCCCGCCCGACCGGTTATAACGGATATCATCATTAATAATCAACAGCACCGGCCTGGAACTAATGATTCTGTTGGCAATTCAATACATGAAGCAATCAGTTATTGCAATCAAATAAAGATTGATTACCGTCAAAATAACTTTATCCTGTTTTTTTCATCGATGCATTTTGCCAATCCGCTTAAATGTAAATACCGGTATAAGTTGGTTGGGCTGGATAAAGACTGGCGATATACCGACGGAACAAACCCCAGCGCCGCCTATAGTAATCTTGATTACAACAGTTACAACTTTATTGTCCAGGCCACTAATAATGACGGGATTTGGGGAAAAAGTGAAGCGAGACTTAACATTATCATTACTCCGCCGTGGTGGAAATCGTTTATTGCAAAATGCTTTTATGTCCTGATGGCACTATCGGTGCTTTCAGGTATTTACATTTATCAGGCCAGGTGGTATAAGCTTAAAAGGGATATCGAAGTCCGGAAGTTAAACGACATCAGGAAAGAGGAAATACACAGGAAACATGAAGAGCTTTATCAGCAGCAGTTAACGTTTTTTACAAATATATCGCATGAATTCCGGACCCCGCTTACATTGATTCTGGGCCCGCTTGAAAATTTGATCAAAGAAAACAAGGATGCCGGGCTGGCCAATTCTTACCAGGTGATGCTGAGAAATGCTAAAAGACTGATTAATCTCATCAGTGACCTGATGAATTTTAAAAAGGTGGCGGATAGCATTATCAAACTCCAGGTAAAGCCATTAAACGTCAGGCAGTTCTGCAATGGCTTAGTCGCCGACTTTGAAAATATTGCCATTAGCAAAGACATCGATTTTAAATTTATTGACAATACTTCAAGCACTATCGGGGCATTAACCGGCTATTTTGATCCTCAAGTCCTTGAAAAGATATTGTTTAACCTGCTAAATAACTCGTTTAAGTATACTGGTGCCAATGGAAAAGTAACATTCGAGCTCTTTTTTGATCTGGAAGAATTTACTCCTTCTTATGAGAATGGACTTAGGCTATTGAATACGGATTACGATAGTAAAAGAAATATTTTTTTCCGCGTTGCCGATTCAGGTATCGGTATTTCCGAGGAATCCATAACCAAAATATTTGACCGTTACTACCGGGTAAGTAAAGATCACCTGGGTTCCGGCGTTGGCTTAGCATTGGTTAAAAGTCTTACCCAACTGCATAAAGGGAGTATCTATGTATACAGTGAACGGAACAAAGGGACCGAAATAATTATCGGGATTCCGTGGGCGGAAGATAGCTACAACGAAGCTGAAAAAGTCCGGGATGGATCAGAGGCTGAACAACAACTGGAGATGGTTGATAATTCTATTTTACAGCCTTTGCAGCAAAATGAAGATACACCTGCCGACTTAGACGCGAAAAAGCAAAAACATATTTTGATAGTAGAGGATAACCAGGAATTGAGGTTGTTTTTAAGAAAGATCTTTGAAAAAAATTACCTGATTTCTGAAGCAAAGGATGGAAATGAGGGACTTAAAGCTGCTGTCGAGAAAGCTCCGGACTTAATAATTAGCGATGTGATGATGCCTAATATGACGGGAATTGAGTTCTGTAAACTGGTAAAGGAAAAATTCGAAACCAGGCATATTCCATTCATTATTTTGTCGGCAAAAGATGCTTTGGATGCTAAGATTGAAGGCATGGAGTCGGGCGCCGATTTTTATTTTGCTAAGCCGTTAAGTATTGAATTACTCTTGTTGACCGCTCATAACATTTTTGAACAACGGGAAGCGCTAAAATTACGGTACGCAAATAATTACCTGGCGAGTGCAACCGAACTGGTACAATCTGAAAAAGACCAGGAGTTTTTCAAACGGTTAATCGAGCTGATTGAAAACAACATTCAGGCCACCGAACTTGATGTTGACTTCTTGTGCCGGCACCTGTATCTGAGTCGGACAAAACTATATCAAAAGATCAAAAGCATTTCGGACCAATCTGTGGGTGAGTTTATCAGAACCACCCGGTTAAAAAAATCAATTCATATTATGACCCATGAGGACATCTCCATGGGCGAGGTGGCAGACCGGGTAGGTTTGCAAAGCACCTCTAACTTTTCAAGGGTTTTTAAAAAGGAATATGGGAAATCGCCTCTGCAGTTTATGCAAGCGATACGAAATCAGGCTAAACCAATCGCATAAATGATCTAACAACAACTCAATGAAAAAAATTTTACACGTATTATGTACCATAACAGTCATTGCGGCAACTGGCTGGTCACAAACAAAACAAACGTCCGGGGACGATTCATTTTTTTTGCCCCAACGATTATCCCTCGACTTTGGATGGAAGTTCAGGCTTGGTGACGATTTGAATTTTGAAGAAAACCTGATCAACGCCGGCGTCAACAAAGGCCCCGCGGGCTTCAACTTCAACGACAACGGGTGGCGGTCGGTGAATATTCCACATGACTGGGCGGTTGAGCTACCGTTTGACAAAAACGCCGATGCGTCACATGGATATAAACCCATAGGCCCGGGATATCATTCAAACAGTATCGGCTGGTACCGCCGCTCATTCACCTTATCACAAACCGACAAAGAGAAACGGCTTTGGCTGCAATTTGATGGTGTGTATCGCAAGTGCCAGGTTTTTCTGAACGGCTACAAGCTGACCCATCACGAGGGTGGCTATAATGGTTTTCGCTGCGACATCTCCGACGTTGCCAACTATAATGGAAAGAACGTGCTTGCTGTGCGCGTTGATGCTTCCGAATTTGAAGGTTGGTTTTATGAAGGTGCAGGCATTTACCGTCACGTTTGGCTATTAAAAACCGCACCATTGGCAGCAGCGCCCGACGGGATTTTTGTTTACAGCTCATTCCCGAATAATGTTCTCCGGGGGCCGGCGACTATACACTTCAAAACCAAGCTCCTCAACTCGCAAGATCTTCCTGCCGGCGCTAAAGTGGATTGGCGGATACTTGGCCCTGACGGAAAGTTTATCGGCGAAACGGGTAAACAGGAAACAATGGCTGCCTGGGACACCAAGGAAATCACCGCTGATATGAAGGTACCCTCGCCCGCGCTGTGGTCTCCCGAATCTCCGAAATTATACAAACTCGTTACAACAATTGAAAGCCAGGGGAATGTAGTTTATCGCAAGGAGACTGAATTTGGTATCAGGACGATTAAGTTTGACCCCAACCTTGGTTTGCTGTTGAATGGTAAGCGCTATGAAGTTCGCGGCACATGCGACCACCAGGATCATGCGGGCGTTGGTGTGGCAGTGCCTGATGCATTATGGGATTTCCGCGTTCGTAAACTGAAGGAGATGGGTAGCAATGCTATCCGCACATCGCACAATGAGCCTGCCGAAGAATTGGTGGAAGCCTGCGACCGCCTGGGTATGCTTATCATGGATGAAACCAGGTATTTCAGCAGCGACCCGCAAAGCCTGGCCCATCTGGAACAGCAGGTATGCCGTGATCGCAATCATCCAAGCGTTTTTCTGTGGTCACTGGGCAACGAAGAACCACTCCATAAGTCGGACCAGGACCAGGCTATTACTGTCGCTATGAGAAGGCTGGTCCACGAGTTAGACCCGACACGTGTATGCACTGTTGCGGTTTACGATTGGCCAACCGGTAAGCTTTATGGTATCTCCGCAGCTACTGATGTGCAGGGTTTTAATTATTTTGATCAGGGTGAGACAGATGTTTTTCATAAAAACAATCCCCAAAAGCCGTCTATTGGTACCGAAGAAGGTATGGCGCAGTACACCCGCGGCGTTTACGAAAACACCAGCACTTCCCTGTCGGCTTATGACATTCAAAAACCTGACTGCCGTCATACGGCCGAAGCTTCTATAAAATACTATGCTGCGCGTCCATGGATCTCCGGCATGTTCTTTTGGACGGGATTTGATTACCGCGGCGAAGAGGCGCCCTTTGGTTGGCCAAATGTCAGCTCAGACTTTGGCATCATGGACGTTTGCGGTTTCCCTAAGGACGTTTTTTATTACCTGCAATCCTGTTGGACCGTCAAACCAATGGTGCACATACTACCACACTGGAACTGGCCGGGTAAGGAAGGAAAAGACATCGATGTTTGGGCTTTTAGCAACTGCAAGGAAGTGGAGTTGTTCCTCAACGGGCTAAGCCTTGGTAAAAAGGTAACACCCCAAAATTCACACGTGCAATGGACCGTAAAATATCAGCCGGGCACATTACTGGCCAAAGGTTATACAGATGGCAAAATGGTTGCCGAAGAAAAAGTGGAAACAACGGGTGCACCTGCCCGTATAAAACTCACACCTGATCGGGCAGTGATTCACGCTGATGGTAAAGATTTAAGCATTGTTACCGTTGCAGTCACTGATGAAAACGGTCGGACAGTTCCGAATGTGGCAAACCGGATTGATTTTGATTTACAGGGCCCGGGCAAAATCGTCGGCATTGGCAACGGCGACGCGATCTCCCATGAACCGGATGTAATGTTAGATACTCCGGCCACCAGGCTTATCCCGCTGGACAATTGGCGTATAAAAGAAGTTTCTTCGATTGATGGCCTTTCTGAGGTTTCAGTAAATTACGATGATGCCCAATGGCAACAAGTAGACGTTCGCAATGAAGCAGGAACGTTGAAGGAAGGTGCTGTTGCGGTTTATCGTGCACATGTCGTCTTAAAACCGGAAGACCTTGAAGCAGAACACCACACGATCAATTTCGCGATGATTGATGACGAAGGATGGGTGTATGTAAATGGCAAATTGGCTGGAAAAGCTCATGATTGGCGGTCGGGTCAATCATTTGAAGTAGCGAAATTCCTTAAGTTAGGCGACAATACGATTGCTGTCGTTGTCAAAAATCAAAGCGGACCGGGCGGCATAAGTAAAGGCGTTAGCATGGAATTAATAAAAAAGCACCAGCCTGTAATCTGGCATAGAAGCGTTTTTAACGGTTATGCCCAGGTGATCGTGCAATCAGATAAAACCGGAGGAAAAATGCGGCTTACTGCTAGTGGTAACGGTTTGCGAGGGCAAGATATTATTATTGGGACAAGCGCCGACGCAGGTCATTCTGGAGTTGGGCAATAAATAGGGTCAACCGATTGATCTGTTCACATCAATCCAGTCCCAAATCGGTACAAAAGTTGCCTATTATGGCACTTGGTCATTTACTCCATTATACTTCTTAACCCTGGGCGCTAATAATCTAAATACGACTTCCGAATATGTGGAGAGTGACCATAATATTACCATTAACTGGGATAATACCGCTACCTACACGCACTCATACGGATTACATAATTTCTCTTTATTAGTAGGAACTAATTTGCAGAATGAGGATGGTCATGGCCTTAACGGGAATTTTTACGGTGAACCGGTAAACTCTTTTTCGCAGGCTTCTGCTAATTTTATGACGGTCTGCGGTCTGCGTTCAGCCCGCCGAGGGGCGCCCTATTCTTTTGCTGTTTCCATTTGATGTGCGGATTGCTCTATTTAACCCGCCTCCGCCGGCTGAAGCCTCCAGTGGCTTTTTGTAAGCACCGCACCTGAACAAGCCGTGCAGAACAGCAAGGCTTTGCCGAAAAAAAATACATCGCGAGCGCAGTGAGCAGTGAAGATTTTTTTTAGGCAAACCCAAAGGGCGCCGGCATTGACGATCTGTCCAGGCTTATCAGAAATTTGCTTGCGAAAAAGCCAATGGAGTGAATGGGAAAGGATAAACTGGCATTAAGAAAACTGAACAACAGGAAACCGGAAATATGGGCCGAAGGCCCGAGGACACGAGGCCCATTTTCCCAATGCGGTGAACCGGCAGAGCGAAGACGAGGCGGCTGAAACTGCTGGCCTGTAAAAGCCGCTAATTATTTAATGGAGAGCCAAAGGCGCTTTTCTTCCGCTATCAGTTCAGCCTGCGTCGTCGCCGAGATAATCGATGAAGATTTGGCGTGGCACAAACCCTTAAATAAAGCGGCACAGGTCTTCGATAGCTAATTCAAGACCTAAGTTAAACGTTTTCCCGCCCCGAATTTTAAATTACCATTACAATGGGCTCTGTACTTCGACCAGGTTGGATTTATCCGTGATCGAGTTAATGACCTCGTCCAGTTCATCCGCCGAACGTAAAAGATAATCCAGCATTTTTTCTTTTTCAATGATCGTTTCCTTTCCGTCTTTCATCAGTGGGATCAAACCCTTGATCTTGGCAAGTGGCGCGCGGATAACGTGCGATTGCAGCCAGGCGATTTCTTTCAGCTTTTTGTTCTGCGCTTCAACGGCGTTGATATAATTTAGCCGTTCGGTAATGTCATTGGCCAGCACCACCTTGGATGGGCTGCCGTTATACATGATGGCTGTACTCTGAATGTCCACATAAATGACCTTGCCATCTTTTGTGCGATGTTTGAAAACCTGTTCGTGGTGGATTTGTTTTTCCGTTTTCCCGCGGCTGACGATCTGCTCCACTACAGGAACCTCATCCGGGGGCCGAATGTCTCTGATCGTCATATCCAGAAATTCGGGCCTCGAATAACCGTAATGCCGGACAGCCGCTTCGTTTACATCCAGGAACTGCATCGTTTCAATCTCGAACACCCACATCGGCTGCGGGCTTAAATGGAATAATTCACTGTAACGTTTTTCCGATTCTGTCAGGCGTATCTCGGATAGTTTACGATCCGTAACATCCTTAAAATAAACCGACAGGCCGTTTGCCGAGGGATAGGCGCTGATATCGTACCATTTTTCCAGCACCGGGTAAAAATCATGGAAATGAACCACCTGGCGCGTTTTCATCGCCAACTGGTATTGCCGGTAAGATTCGGAATCGATGGAGCCCACAAATACTTTCCAGAGATGCTGATTGAGCACTTTATGCCGCGCCACACCCAGTTCCTTCTCCGCCATCGCATTCCAGTACAAAACCAGCCAGTTATGGTCTACCGCGAAAAAAGCGTCGGTGATACTCTCCAGGATGGTATTGCGCTCTTCCAGCGCGTCAGCGATCTTGGCCCGCTCCACGGATAACTCAGCTTCTTTTTCCAACTCGCCCATCTTCATGGTTTGAATGATCTGCCGTTCATTGTATTTGCGGAGCTGGAATGCCCAGAGACCGCAAACAAAAAAGACAATGGCCGCTAATATCACATGAATGACGAAGGTTTGGACATCGAAATAGTTCAGCTGCGTAAAATAGACCTGCGAGTAACCGATGTCCTGCAGGTAACCCAGCAAGCCATGATGAACCACCACCACCAGGGTCAGCGGTATCTGTAATTTCCATTGCTGGTAAGTGATCAGCAGCGCGCTGCCGATAAAGGCAAAGAAGTGCATTTCGAACATACCATGCATCTGGTAGATGAACTGCGCCATAAAAATGCCCAGCACGACGCTCAGGACATATTGGTATAAATTTGAATCCGGCAACGCGATCTTGGCCGAATAATAGGCGATCAGCGAAATACTGCCAACCCCAATAGCGATCAGCCAGGTACCGTAAAAACTGGCCAGTGCCAGCCCGATCAGGAAGTGACAGGCCAGGAAAAAGTTCATCAGCTTGTCGGACCGCTCTTTTACTTCTGACTGAAATATATGTGTTTGACTAGTTATAGCACTCATCTCATTTTTGGCAATTCGGCAGGCTGCAGCCGTAAGAACGCAGCGCCAGTGGATCAAATCGTAATTTATAGTGTGCGGCCAGCAGACCCGTTATCGCCATGTTAGCATAATTGGTCCGTTCGTCCGTGCAATAACGGCTGCGGTTATAGTTCCCCCTGTAATAGAGTTTATGCTGCGTGTCGATCAAAACAGCCTGCGGTGTAGAATACACCCCGCACGCTTCCGCGATGGATTGGTCAAACAGCACCGGAACATCGAGTTTAAATTTCTGTTGTACTTCTTTAGCTGTGTAACGGTCATTGTTCATCACGACAATAACAAAATTGACCTGGCTGCCATATCGCCGGACGATTGATTGGAAATTGGGGATATTGAAACGGGAGCACGGGCAATCCGGATTAAAGAAATGCAGGAAAAGCGGTTTGGCAGGGTTCATCTCTCCCGGCCAGTTCAATGCGACCGGCGTGCCCTGGCCGACTGGTTTATAGCCATCAGGAACAGGCGTCGGTAAATGATACCGCCATTCATTATACCAGAACAAGGCCCCGGTGCCGGAAAACAGGAACATCAGCCAGCCAATGATCAATAATCGTCTCAAATCTTTTCCTGTTTTTTACGTAGCCCCGTTGGAAAAGTTGCTGCATCCCACCTGTTTAACTGTAATGCTGACAATTTTCGCCAGATGGAAGAAAATTATATCGCCACATGAGCAACATACGACCGCTATTGCCGTAAAAGGAAGGGTGAAATGAAATTATGAGTGAGTTGAATACCGCCGTCCTGATAATAGATGACGAAGAAATCGTAAGAAACAGCGTAGAAGATATCTTGGTGCCCAAAGAGGCCTCTACGGATTCGGATAGTATCAACCAGGCTTTTAGTGTTCTGTTTGAAACATCTCAGGCTTTAACCGCAGCCCGACCGCGCATTATACCTAATTTTGCCGTGGATAAAGCATCCAACGGCGCCGAAGGCATTCGCAAAGTGCGCGAGGCAGTTGAACGGGACCGTCCGTACGCAGTCATTTTCGTGGACATGCGCATGCCCGGCCTGGATGGCCTGGAAGCGGCAACAGAGATCCGGAAATACGATTGCAAGGCGGAAATTATCTTTTTAACTGCTTATAGCGATCACTCCATCGAGGAAATCATCGAACAGGCCGGGCAGAACGTTGGCTACCATTGTAAACCTTATGCACCGGAAGAGATCATTCAGTTAGCCACCAAGGCCGTAACCGATTATGATAAGCTGCGTAATCTGGAAAGCCTGATCGAATCGATCTCTTCCATTGGGTTAAACCAGAACCAGCTGATGTCGTTGCTGAAAAACATTCTGAACCAGGTTACCGGATCGCTTAAAACCGATATGGCTTTGATCGGGAAAATTCACGACAATTCGGGTTATGAAAAAGTGATTTCTACGGGTGCATTTGACGATCATATCGACCTCGACGAACTCATCGCGCGCGTTAAAAATATCCGGATCGAAAAAGACGAGGTCAAACAGATCGACAACCTGGTATTGGCGCGTATGGACAGTTATTCGGTTTTTGCCCTGCTAAAAAAGCAGGAAAGCCTTAAAACCGAAAAGATGTACCTGTTAAAGCTGTTCATGCAACATGCCGCACAGGCTATCCGCAACGCGGAATTGAACGCGCAACTGATCCAAAAGGAAAAACTTTCCGCCGTCGGGCAGGTTATAGGAATGGTTATCCATGATCTCCGGTCACCTATCAGTAATATTAAGCAAACAGCCGGCTTGATGCGCGAAGTAGATCAGCCGGGCGACTTAATCGGTATGATCGATCAATCGGTTGAGCATACTCTGCTGATCTTTGACGATTTGCTTGACTTTATCAAAGAAAACCCGGTCAAAAAAGTACCGGTAGACCTGAACAAAATTATCGAAGCGGCTATCCGGCAAGCATCCGCCAAGCAAGGTTTTTCGCGGATCACCATGATCAAGGACATTCCCGAAACCTTAATGATACCGGGCGATGAAAATAAACTCGAAAGAGTGATGGTCAACCTGCTGAACAATGCCGTCGACGCCGTTTCCAATAACACAGGAGAAAAAGGAACCATCCGCATCCGGGCAGAGGTTCAGGATGACAATCTGATATTGCATATCGCGGACAACGGGCCCGGCATTCCTGCGGAAATAGGCCAAACGCTTTTTGAACCTTTTGTCACCCTGCACAAGGCAAACGGAACCGGACTGGGCCTGGCTATTGTCAGACGATTTATAGCGATGCACGGAGGGGATGTCAGTGTGGCCTGCAACCCCGGCGCGGACTTCCGCATCAGTCTCCCGTTAAATTGAGATTGTCAAAGTGCTGATTAGCTAAACTCAGTTGTTTAAGAAGACGAGTTTGCCGGTTTTTCGAACAAATGTAACTAATGAGATTATGACGCACCACTTCTTGTAGCTTTTGGTTTTATATTTTTCCTAGCACTTATTGTCTTCTAATATGCATTTCACTAGCTACTTTCCTCTAAAGATTGATGCGCCTATCAGTACTTTTGAGCCTTAGTTAAGTATTAGGGTTTCAGCGGTCCTACTTGTCGATAAGCGTTGATAAGCAAACCTGTGGGTGTGGTTTTCGAGTCAACAAAAGCAAGTTCCCGAGCATCAATACAGTCGGAGAATAAGCGCTTACCCCGGCCAAGCAAAATTGGATAGGTGATGAGCACAACCTCATCAGCCAGTCCCTGGTCAAGCAACACAGACGTTAGCGTCGAACTTCCCACGACGATCAGATCGGGGCCGTCCGTTGACTTGAGACCGTGAATCGCCTCTATAACGTCGCCTTCCAAATGCTTTACCGGACCCCATTCCAGGCTGCCGGGCCTATGGGTTGCGATGTATTTCGTTGCAGCGTTTATGGCATTTGCCATTGGGAAATCTCCGGCATTAGGCCAAAAGTCACTAAATATATCATAAGTGTGCCGGCCAAGCAGCAGATCGAATCTCGTGCCGTATGCTTCAAGGAGCATCGCCGCCCCATCAGGGCTTCTATATGGTACTGTCCACGCTCCATATGCGTAATCGTCGTCGTGTTCAATCACGCCATCGAGCGAGATATGTTCAAAAATTCTGATTTTTCTCATTTGTTTATAATTAGTTTATAGATAAATCTGACATTAATAAATATCAACCGGTTTAGTAGCGTGTAATATGAATCTATTTCCTGATGGTTGTATTTTAAATAACAATTATTGCGATTGTTGTTCCTTTTGTTATTTTATTTGAAAATATTAATCCGGCAACTATCGAATACCAGGTGCGATTTCGTTACTTTAAAAAGTCATCCAGATACCCTAATATTGTTTTAGTCTGCATCATCAGGCTGACATGACTTTGCGAAGGAACAACGGCTAAATGCGATTTTGGCATCGGTCCCAAATCAGCAGATACTCCTCCTCCCAGTAATTGGTACGTTTTCATCAACTCCACTTTGTCCAGACCATCATTGTCACCTGATATAAGCAATACAGGCGAAGTAATTTTCGCAATATTGGCTTCACCCACATCAAAGGGCTCCCCGGCAAAAACAATCATTTGTTCAACAAACTTTATCCATTTAGTTTTGTCAGGAGCTACGGCATCATATGCCGTTTTTATAGGGGTATTGTTAAAAAATTCGGGCTTAAAACCTTTAAACCCATTATTTATAACGGGCAGCCACCCATTGGTTTTGTAGGTTGAAGAAATGATCACTAATTTTCTGACCCGTTTGGGGTTTCTTGCTGCCAACTGGTAAGCTATGGAACCACCCATACTATATCCTGCAACATCAGCACTATCAACTCTTAAATAATTCATCACGCCTTCCACATCACTTGCCAGGGCAGCAATGTCTAATTTTCTGTCAGAATACGGGGTATGCCCATGTCCCTGCATTTCAATGGCAATTACTTTTCTTGTCTTTGACAATTCAGGTATTAATTGCCCCCAATTCATCTCAATGGTATAAAAAGCACCGTGCAATAAAACGAGAGGCCTGCCCGCCCCGTATACTTCGTAATAAACTTTAATGCCATTAACAGGTGCGTAGCCACTGGCGGAAGGTTTAAGCTGTTGCCCATTTGATTGCGATGCGGTAAAAACAATGATTGCAATTAGCAGTACTGATCTAAGTAAATTTTTCATAACGCCGTTAGATTTAGTTTGAATTTTATTGACATTACAAAGTTCGCAAGCATTTCGGGATTAACGCTGTGTAAAATCGACATTCTGAGGGGTGGATCGCGACAAATAACTAATGTAATAAAAAGCCGGATGTTTTGAAAAGGGGCCATATTATGAAGGTGTCAAAAAGCCGGGAATAGACGGAGGAGCAAATGTGATAAGTTTTCTAAGCTATTGATCCTGTTAACTTCTTTAGGTGGTCTTTATGAAATCAACGACATCATAAACATGCTTAAAAAGATTTCCTCTTGCGACGGGTTCGCCCTTAGGTAGTGCTCTAAATGATACGAGTTTTACCTATTTCATTTATTTAAGCCTTTTGGAAACCGGTCAGCTATTAAATTAAGTTCGATATGATGTTCCAGGTAAGCCTTAAGCCCTGCTAAAACCAATGTAAAACCTTCTGTTGATCCTCGCACCTGCGAAATAAGCTTTTCGGTATCGCCTTGAAATCCACCATCCTCAATGCTGACAAATGTTTCATCATGGCCTAAATCCTTAAAAGTCCATGCTACGGTAGTAACCGTATCATCATTGCCCCATTCGATCACAATTTTTTTATTGACCTCAATTTTTTTGGTCAAAACTGATATCGTATGATGATACATTTCCCAGGTCCATTCCGTCCGTTTCCCTTCTTCGAGTTTTCCTGAACTTTTGGTAAACCAGAATTTAGTGGTGATTCCAGGATCAATAAATGCTTGAAAAACCTGTCCGATCGGTTTCCTGATGAGCATTTCAGCTTTTGCAAAGTGATTCGTATTCATAATCGGTTTTTAAGGATTATCCTGTTTAGCGATATGTTGCTGCAATAACCGGTAAAGCAACTCCAAATTGAAGGGCTTTTCAATATTATAATTGCAACTCAGTGCCGGCCCTTTCAGGAAAGCGGCAGACCTGTATTAATGTGATCGATCTTCTGACCGATTTCTTTGAGCAGCCGGCGGTCCAGGCTATCTTCGTTCCGCTGGAACCATTCCGTCCCGCATTTAAAGAGTATCGCTTCTTCTCCATCCTGGAACCGGATTTTCCAGACCTTTAAATTTTTAAAAGTACCGGCCATCACTTGCAATACCTGTTTGCTACCATTCCGCGATAACACGATCTCATGCTTCATCTTTTTTTGATTTGACAGCTAAAAACAACAGATGAATTTTTTCAATGACCATGACAAAGTTGAATTTTAAATCGTTTATTTCAAAGATGATTTCAAACTCTTATCAGCAAATAAAAAGCGATTCGGAAACGTTCACACGATACAGTCAGGTGTAACTTACACGGCGGCCACCCTCATTGTGACGGATGGTCCTGATCCTGCCAGTAGATAAGCTCCGTGTACAGACCATGGGCAATTGCCAGTTCGTCCCGCTTTTCCTCCAGCTTCGCCTGCCGCTCTTCGTCACCGATATTCGCCGGCAGCGACAGGTAGGCGAGTACGTTCCCGGTCTCGGAGTTGACAAATTGGTAGTGAATTTCTTTCTGTTCCATGAGCTATTCGTTTTTCAACACCAGTGCAGTGATCACCACCAGGAGGAGCCCGATAACCAGACCGGCGATAACCATCCCGGCGAATTCGCTCATTGCGCCATGCGCAGCAGTTTTCCAATAAATCAACGCAGATACCAGCGCCAGCAGGCCCGCTACAAGGGCGATCCTTGAACCGGCAGCTAAGGCGGCACGAAAGGTGATCTTTCCACCCTGGATGCGCTTGTAATTCCGCAAACCGAAATATAAACCTGCAGCGGGGATCCATAACACAGCAACCGCCAGCAAAAGAGCGGGCCCGGGCGGTTTGGCCAGCGTAAACCATGAAACCAGATCGGTCAGGAAAGTGAGATACCCCATGAGGTAAAGCAACAGGAGCCACAGGCCGCTGAGCAGCCCAATAATACAGCCGGTCAACAATATATGCTTCATGACTCCGGGCCCAGGCGGTCTTCAGTGTCCATATCGTTATTCATCCCGGGCATGTTGACGGCTTGTTCTTTGACGAAATGTTCCTCCAATGCCAGGCCGATGTTGACCAATAACTCAGGTTCGACATGACGATTATCCATAACGCCCCAGGCGTCCGAACGGTTCGCGATAAAAAAACCGGGGTGATTGGGCTGCCGGATACCGAACGCATGCACCCCATGCCGTTGCTCGGGTTTCGCCTGCAGCGGCAGTAACACGCTAGTTTCTGGGTCTTTCACGTTGATCTCCCTAACCTTTAATTTTCCGGTTCCTCTTTTCTTCTTTCACAACAACAGGGAACATGACTAGTTTCTCCTATTTCCCATTTTGTTCCTAACCAACTATTGAAACATTTGTTCACTGTCCTTCCATCCGAGGCTCAGACATTGTCCGGTGATTTTTCATCATGGTACTGATCGTCTTCCGGTTTGAGTTCGGACTGGATGATCTCCTGCTCAAAGCTTTTTTCGTCCTTGCGGTTGCGCCTGATCAGCCAGATAATCAATACGATAATAAGGACAATAAATACGCCGCTCCACCAATAATTAATAGCCATAGTCTTGTGTTTTAAACCGGTTCGCCGACTTGGTGGCGCTTTCTTCGCCCAGACAGGAATTTACGAATCACCCGGTAAAGCGCTTCCAGATCAAACGGTTTTTTCAGATAACCGTCAAAACCAAGTTCGCGATATCCCTGTTCAATCCGATTGTCGCAGCTAAAAGCGATCACCGGTAAACGTGGGAAATGCGCCTTGATCCAATGAATAATTTCTTTGCCTGTATAGTGGCTGAGCCAGCAATCTAGGAAAATGAGCCTGGGGTGATGCCGCTGAATCATTTCCAGTATGTTTTCGCGCCGGTCGGTGAGGTTGTAAACCCGAAAACCCCTCCTTTGTAAAGCGGTGCCGACCACATCCAGTGTGGCAGCATCCGTTTCCTGTATCAGGATCGTTTCCATAAATCTTTAATTTAGCAGAAGTAAAGGACAGGACACAATAAACGGTATAAAATAACAACGCAGGCTTTCATTGGGTAGTATCTCCGGATGTTTATATTAACGATTTATCGCATTTTAAATGTGAGGGTAGCCCGGGATTCCGTGAAACCAAAGTTGTCTTACTTTTTACGGTTCAGATAAGCTTCAACTACTTTTGCGGATGGGCCAACGGCGTTGATTGCTGCCTTTAGTTTGACCTTTGTTACGCCGAATTTATCAGCCCATATTCGTAATTCCACATCATCGCCGTTATCGATTGTTTGCTGATCGGGAATGGCGGCTTGTTGCTGGTTATCCATTTCGTTTTCTGAAACGTAAATATCTGGAATTACCGGGGAAAAATCAATCGGGCACGGTTAGGGGCCGGTTTGGGAATATGTTCCCGCAGAATGCGGTACAACAAATCTAGGTCAAAGGGTTTTTTTATGTAGCCGTCAAAACCAAGCCGGCTGTATTCCTGGTGAATGTTGTTGTTACAACTGGAGGCTATTACCGGCAGGTGGGGATATTTTGCTTTAATGCTCCGGCAAACCTCTAAACATCTTTCACCATGCCACGTGTAATCCATCATGACCACATGCGGGCGGTATTTATCGATCATGCCCATAAAATCGTCATCGAAATCTATCAATGGGTAGACCTTGAAATTTCCCAGTTCCAATGCGATGATCAGCATTTCCAGAACGTTCTGGTCGGTATCCTGTACAATGATCGTTTCCATACCTTTTCTGTTTTCGAAATCCAAAAAGGTAAGAAACTTTAAACGACGAGTTTGATGCGATTTCTGGTGTTCAGCACAAAGATATAAATTAAGGCAATGACATACAATCTTACAGTATTTAGTTACGTAACGACAAGTTAGGACAAGGTTATTTTTTTGATCGAAGTTAATTAAACATTAGCTTTACGTTATGCCTCCTGAAGAACTTGACAAACGTTTAAATGAACTGATAAAGCATGCGAAGGCATTAGAATCGGCCATTGATAAATTAATTCTCGATTATCAAATAAGGCGTTCTAAGCGACTCCAGGATTTACAGACTATTCAGCTTAATTAGCAGTCATATTACCGTTTAAGATGGGCTTGTTTTTACCGGTCCGGACATTTACAATGTTATTAGCCTTACTACTCCTTAATTGGTAATGAAACAAAGAAGGTAGAGCCTACAGCTTTTTCACTTTCCGCCCAGATACGGCCACCGTGGTGTTTGATAATCTCAGCACTGAGATAAAGCCCAACCCCGAAACCGGCGATATGCCTGGTATGGGTGCTGCTCGCACGGTAATACCGATCAAATATCTTTGGCAGATCCGCTGAATGGATACCCATCCCCTGGTCCTGCACGCTAAACCAGGCCCGGCCGTTTTCGATACTTGACCGGATCGTCACCATTTCACCGCGGGGCGAATATTTTACCGCGTTCGACAATAGGTTGGAAATCACCGAGCCGAGCTTTTCGCGGTCAGCATTTACCATAATCGCTTCATTCCGTTCAAAAACAAAAATGTGGCTGGCGACGGTCAGCCGGGCTTCATCGATCATTTCACTGATCAGCGCATTCAGCTCGAAGTTTTGTTTTTCAATGACCAGTTTCCCCGATTCAAGCCGTGAGATATTCAGAAATCCGTTGATAAGCGCGGCCATTTTACGGGTCTGTAACCTGGATTTTTCCAACGCCTGGGGGATGAAAGGATCGTCGCTGCTGCGCAACTTTTGTTCCAGTACCTGGATTAGCGCAGTCAGGGAAGTCAGCGGTGTTTTCAGTTCATGGCTGGCCATACCGATAAAATCGTTCTTCCGTTGCTCGTCGCTTTTTTGTTCGGAAATATCCCGGGCAATCTTTGAAACGCCGGTGATATGCCCTTGCTTATCCAGTATGGGCGATATGGTGAGGGAAACATCGATCAGTCGTCCGTCACGTGTCAGGCGCTGGGTTTCATAATGGTCCACCCGTTGGCCGGCCTCTATCTGCGCGATGATCGCCGGTTCTTCCTGCTGGCGGTTTTCGGGGATGAGCTTGAGGATTGACTGCCCGACGATTTCGCTTTCCGGGTAGCCGAACATTCGTTCGGCGCCCTGGTTCCAACTGGTGACGATGCCTTCCAGTGTCTTCCCTATGATCGCATCATCTGAGGTCTCAACGATCGCCGCCAGTTTAGCGCTGCGTTCTTCAGCCTGGCGTAGTTCCTCGTTTATAGAGACCAGTTCCTCGTTGGCTGCCGCAAGTTCTTCATTACTTGCCGTCAATTCTTCATTGAGCGCTTGTGTCTCCTCCTCGCTTTCCTGCAAAGCTTTAGTCCGTTCGGTTACCCTTTGTTCCAGGATAGCATTGGCCGAAGCCAGTTGTTCGCGCGTTTCCAGTACTTCCTCATTAATGGCTGTCAGTTCCTCGTTCGCCGCTGTGATCTCTTCATTGGCCGCCGTCAATTCCTCATTAAGCGCTGTCGTTTCTTCTGCATTGCCCACTACTTCCGCGCGCAAACGATCTTTTTCGCCGACATCACTTATCACTTTGAGGTAGGAATACACCGAAATAATCACTGCCAGAATTATTGCAGTCAATATCGTTACAGGTGTCCATTGCGTGTAACGGCCCAGGACAAGCGTGCCTTCCTGGAGCAGATGTTGTTCGTAGCGTTCCGCCTGGTCAACATCGCGTCGCAGTTCATCCATGGCGGATTTTCCTGCATGAAAATCTGCAGGTATCAGGATTTGCCCACGTTGTTTTTTGTCGATCAGTACTTTCAGAATTGCCAGCCTGTGTTCGAGTACGTCGCGGATATCCCGGATATTTTGTTGTTGCCGGGCATTGTCACTGGTGAGCGACTCTAATTCGCCTGTGACAGCCATGGCCTGGCTGTAACTTCCCCGGTAAGATTCCAGAAACTCCGGGCGTCCCGTTAACAGGAAGCCCCGCTGCCCGGTTTCTGCATCTTTCATGATAGGAAGCACCTTTTCCAGCTTGGCTATGACCAAATTGCTATGCGTCACTGCGCGGTTGCTGACCAGCAGATTGTGAAACGTCAAATAGGCGAGTAAACCCACCGTGGCCAGCATGAGCACAGAAAATCCGTATCCAAATTGTAAAAGACGGTTCAGTTTGCGGGGCATATTAAGCTTTAATCGTAAAATTAACTAATAATACACCAAATTACTTGATAGGGCGAAGATTTGTACTTTCTGGCGGATATAAAAACAAATTTATCAATCGTGAAAAACACGGCATTTTTTTCTGTATTCCTGTTTAATAAATGTCAGGAATGTATTCAAGTCACAGATGCCGGGCAAGTTGAGACCATTCGGATCATTAGAACGGCCATTTTTAAAATGTTTCCGTTTTTTGTAATTTCAAGGACGGTAAACAACGAACGGTGGTAGTAAAAAATTATATACCTTATCCTGGTTTGCAATGTTTTATTAAAAACATTGCGCTGACGCATTATCAGTTAGATAAATCTTCACCTGTACCTGTAAATCCGTTTCCGCCTCAGCCATATCACACGCTGTATTTCTATCCGTATGATAAGATCACTTCCTATAGTTATTCAGACGGCTCAACTTCAAAATTAGCTGCCAGTAGCATTGTAGGGCCGCAGCTAAACAGGGTCGACCTTCAAATGGATTATAATATATTGGTCATCATTGTGAATTTTAAACCCTGCGCGTTGTACAGGCTGTTAAAAATCCCGATGCATGAATTGATAGATACGCCTTTAGATGCTGCGCAATTTTTGGATAAGGAATTAGAAACGATCAATGAACAACTCAGCCTGTCGAAAAATTACGACGAGATGGTTAGTCTCATCCAAAAATATTTATTAAAAAAAGTAGATCGCTTAAAGGACGCGCTGCCAGTCGACCTGGCCTTGCAATCACTTGAGCAGAACGATAGAATAATAAATATCGACCGGTTGGCAAATCTTTCCTGCGTGAGTATAAGACAACTGGAAAGACAATTTAATGAGCGGATTGGGATGCCGCCAAAATTATATTTCCGGTTGGAAAGGTTTTCCAAAGCCTGGAATTTACGGGAAACATATCCGCAGATTTCCTGGTCGACCATAGCGCATCAGTGCGGCTATGCAGATCAAATGCATATGATACGCGATTTTAAGGAATTTGCGGGTGTTACTCCTGGCTTTCTTCAAACAGAATTGGAAAAAACGCCATTGCGGTTACAACGGGATGGGTTCGATATTTTATAGTACGATGTCGCATTTGTTCTATGCCGCGGCCTGACTCAGAGGGTAATTTTGAACAATTATTTATTAAAAATTTTGTTCATGAAAACCTTTTTTACATTCGCTTTTTTTATTTGCATCATTGGCACGACTCACGCCCAATCCCCCGACCTGATACTTTATAACGGTAACATTTTCACTTCGGATAGTTCAAAACTTTATGTACAGGCCCTGGCTATCAAAAAGAGGATCGTTCTTTCAACCGGCACTAATAAGGAAGTGCTGAAATTAGCAACGCCCAAAACAAGGAAAATAAACTTATGGGGCAAAACCGTTATTCCGGGTATTAACGATGCTCACGATCACCTGGGAGCTTTTATTGGCGGCAAAGGCTATATTTATATGGAAAGGCAGATCCCGGGCCCGTCCCCTGCCGCTGTATTGGATTCGGTCAGCAGGATAGTTAAAACCGCCAAACCCGGTGAATGGATCAATGGCCTGATTGGGCAAACGATCTTGACCGACATGGATTTCCGGCAAAAACTGGATAGCGTTGCGCCTGATAACCCGGTTTTTTTATTTGCCTGGTGGGGGCATGGGGTGGTGTTTAATTCCAGGGCTCTAAAACTTGCCGGGATAAAGGACTCAGATAAGGACCCTGTTGGCGGCTGGTACGAAAGAAATCATTCTACCGGAAAAATAAACACTTTGAAAGAGTATGCTGGTTGGAACGCAGCAGAAAGCTATTATTCCTCTATTCCCGATGCGATAAAAGCAGCGGGTTTAAAAAGGTATACCGATATGCAAGTTCAATACGGTATCACCACAACCCAATTCATGACGACGTTTGCCATGATACCCGCCATTGTAAAGGAAAACCCGGCAATTCGCACGAGGATCATACCTTTTATAAAAACCACAAATACGAGCCGGAACCTGGCAATTTGGAATAAACCAGGCAAAACCCCCACACCAATGGTTTATGTGTCTGGCATAAAATATGTGATCGACGGCACTCCATATGATGAAAGTGCTCTTTCAACCCAATCATACCCTGATCAACCGGGATGGTTTGGCCGCCTTGATTTTCAACCAGATACTATAAAGCAAATTCTAAAAGATGCTCTGAACGGGAAGAATCAATTAATGATGCATGTAGTTGGAGACAGCACTTTGAACCTGGTTCTATCAATGATGAAAAGCACAGGAAATAGCGCCGACTGGAAATTGAAACGGGTGCGAATTGAACATAATGCGGGTTATTCGGTAAATATTGGAGCGCAATTAAATGATATAAAGAATTTGGGCCTTATCATGATGCACACACCAATGTATGTTCGTCAAAGTCCCTTACGGAGCCTCGTCAAGAAAGGAATAAAAGTTGGCATCGCACCCGATGGCCTGACCAACCCTTTTGTTAATATTATGATCGTGAGCAGCCAGCAAGCAAACCCCGATGAGAATATCACCAGGGAGGAAGCGGTAATTGCGTATACCAAAAACAATGCATACGCTGAGTTTGCAGAAGATCAAAAGGGCACATTAACAGTAGGGAAACTGGCAGATCTTGCTGTACTGTCACAAAACATTTTTACTATCCCCACCGATAAATTGCCGGAAACTAAAAGCTTGCTAACTATGGTGGGCGGAAAAGTAATTTATTCGTCCAAAGAAATGGACGTTCGATATCTATCAAAATAGCTGTATTGCACGTGCAAGCAAAAAACTATTTGATTTAGATCAATAGAATTTCTTTTGTGATAACGGCAGGCAGGACGTAAAATATGGTTGCCTTGTGGTATACCCAGCTCCTGGTCGAAGTTTATCTCAAACACCTGAGGGACTAAGCAAATAACCCACAAATGATCTTGTACCTACAATAATTTGCAGGTGCAAGATCATAAAGGAATTCGGGGAAATACAAAATAGCGCTCACGAAATCTGAACTGAAATATTTAGTCACCTATATGGATACCAGCAGGCTGGTCAATCCATCGATATCCGGCTGGTGGTCCAGCTGTTGCACGGTTTCGATGAACTGGTCCTGGGTTGCAACGGAAAAGATCCCGGTTCTGAGGCGACGGAATTTTCGAATGGTATCGTCCCAACTGTACGACCGGGTAAAAAAGTCGTGGTAATCTTCCTGCTCGCGCCTCAGCGTATGCCCTTGCTTGAACTATGTCAGAGATATGGCGCCAAACTCCTGGTGAACGATGCCCACAGCAGGTTTACGAAGCTAATATTTACTTCACCTCTTGCAATATTACCAACTAACTTCGTTGAATTTTAAACTTATAATCTTGGCTGATTTTGTGATGATCCTTTAACTCCAAGTTGCCTTCCTCTCAAGCGTTTCGGGGTTAGCGCGCGTAGCACTACAAAAGAACCAATACAGTCCTGGTAACAATTTAAGAAAGTTTCATGGTCATAGCCGGCCTAAGTGCATTCTTCGTTTTGCTGGTGTGACCTTTTATGTACCTCAAGAGCAAATGCCACCATGGTTCAAATTATTAAATAATCTTCTGTTTATAAATCAATGGATTTTGTTCATTGTTATCCAGGGCATCGCCCAGCCTGATAGCTTTCAGGTATTGTTGAGGTAGAATGTTTTCTGTGCCATTATAAATGTTACCGTCGGGCATGTAGGCGCAGGTCATGGCGCGGCGCGACGCCGGCGTCATGTTGGCATTGGCGCCGTGTATAGTTAACCCGTTATGAAACGAACAGCTTCCGGCTTTCATTGGGGCGGCTACCGCGGAACGTTGGCGCATCGACGGATAAATATTAAATACGGCGTCCATGTTTTTGCCGATGCCGGGATTTTCGAAACCGGTTTGCAAATGTGATCCGGGTATAAAAAAAAGGCACCCGTTTTCGAGTGTCGTATCGTCGAGGGCAACCCAGATCGAAAGCGCATTTCTGTCCGTGAATGACCAAAAGGGCGTGTCCAGGTGCCATGAAGTTGGATTGGCCCATGGTCTTTTAAACAAGGCTTGGTCATGCCAGATCCGTATTCCATCAACCTGCGCCAAAGCTGCAGCCATACGGCCGATTCTTTCATCCAGCATAATATCTTTTACTTTTTGATTGGTTTGCCAGAGATTGATCATTTGGTCGAATACCTTACTATGATATTCGGCATCCTCGTTTATGCCGTCACTGTCCGTGATACTAATGTCTTTGCCCGGCATTTTTTGACCATTGCGTTCTGCAATAGCTTCCGTTATCGCCTCCTTCCAAATCTCCAATTCGTCTGATGTGAGAAAGTTATCGATCACGATAAATCCATTGGTTTGATAAAAATTAATCTGCTCCTTGCTGATTTGTGTATGCATTTGCCGGATATAATGGTAAGTTTTAGCAAACCTAAATAATAGCAGCCTTGTTGCGCTTTACTAAAACCGGCAATTATTGGTGTTTTTTGATAAAAAAGTTAAACACAACGCGATCAGAACGGCTCCGGTAGAAACGCATATCTTTCTTTTAACAGGTTTTTAATATAGCAGTTAATTTCAAACTGGTTCGCTATGGGGGAGTTACTGAATGGAATGGTCGGCATGTAGGGTGGGGGACCGAACTCGGTAGTGAATGTCAAATGATCACGCCCAAGCTGTAGGTTCAGGTTGACAATTCTGTCCCACCACTTGAGAAAGATATTCAACGCATAAGACCACTCCGGGGCTCTTGGGTCAGGTACCTGCGGGCCGTTTTCATAGCCCACTCGTGCATGGACGTACCTTGTGCGCCGAATCGCCTGCTCGACTACCGGTTCATAGTTTTCAAGCATGCTTTCTGTTACACATGTCCAATGGGAAAGGTCTGCCGTGATTAAATAATGTTCACGCCTTTGGAAAAGCTCATTGGCGATTTGCGGCGCAAAGCCCAATCGTCCGCGATGAGTTTCATGCACGACTGTTATGCCGGTTTTTTCCGAGAAATCCAGCGCAACATCGATCAGCTCGAGTTGTTGCTCTAGGGTGAACCAGTCACGTCCGGTGTGCGAATTGATATGCATAGGACCAGGTTCCGCACATTCACGGAGATTTTTTAAAAACGAGGCTTTGAACTGCCTGAATGTACTGCCCTGCGTTCGGTATTGATGGACGACAAGGGCCATTCCGGAAGATTGTACGTAATCAAATAACTTTTTTTTGTCCTTGTAATTTTCGGGTATCCAGGTGTCGAAACCATCATATCCGGCATCCTTTACCCGATCGAGAAATAAATGAATCGGTAAATGTTCATAACCCCATAGCGAACTCAATAGCTTAATTTGCATTCGAAACAGATGATTGGTGCTCGCGAAAGTTTTTCGGCGATAAGCCCGTTTTCTTTTTGAAAACTCTTGAAAAATAAAATATGGAATCAAAACCGGTCTGATCGGCAATTTCGTTGACGGACAAATTTGTTGTTATCATCATTTCTTTTGCTTTGTCTAAACGAAGATTGAGATGATATTGATTTGGCGATACGCCACACTCGCTTTTAAATAGTTTTCGAAATTTAGAATAGCCCATAGGAAGTTCTCTTACGAATTCTTCCATGTTTAAAGGGCGATCAATTGTTTCCTGCAACATGAATTTGGCTTTTGACATGAGCCTGGATTCGCTCGTAACAGACAACGAACGGTATTTTGATGCGGCATGAATTATTCCCAGCATTTGTAAGGTAATACCGGCAGCTATTTGCTGGTAGCCGGGTTCGATTGACGACACGGTTTTAATGAGCAGATGAAACAATGATAACAAATCCTCATTAAGCCCTACTTCAACAAAGGGATTGTCGGGGTTAAGAATTCCGCTGTTTACTAAGCATGTTGGGAAATTTCCATTAAATCCAACCCAATATTCTTCCCAACCGCTCCGCGCGTTAGGTTTGTAACGATGCCAGATACCAGGAAATAAAAAAAAACATGTGCCTGCTTTAATTGTGACGGATTCGGTCCGGGCGGTTTCAAGTACACCTTCGCCGCGACTAATGAAGACAATGTAGTATCCATTCAATATGCGGCCTTTATCCCATGTTAGTAAATGATCGACCGGATGGGCGCGGTTATTTGGATAATCCTTGTTAGGACTCACAGAAGCAGACCCAATGGTATTAACATAAAAATTCCATTTTCTGTCATGGTCATTCACATTCAAATATTTGCGGTAATTAATCATGGTCAACGAAATGAAGGTCAATTGTAATCTCTACTAGATACAAATTAATAATAATAAGATTGCTAATAGCGTAATTGTTCCAAACGACGCTCATGGCCAATTTTAGATGTTATTTAACATTTTGATAGGTTAAGATGGAATTTTTGAATTTTTATTGAAAAATCCAATGTTCTGTTTTGATTATAACAATTGCAGGCGCGCTTTTCATCGATTTTAAATATCAAAAAGTGCAAAATATTCATGCATAATGTTAAGTCGCGAATATCTTACCTGGATTTATCGACATGTTCTGTAGGCATATCAAACCCATTATTTAAAGCAAGATTTTCACTTTCCGGGCCGGAGAAATATTCAGCTTATTACAGTTAATTCAATTTCCTGGTCGGCATATACAGATCAATCTTCTGTATTTTCCTAATATATATCAAAAAGGTCAAACAATCGCCACTTTCGTGTAAATGCTGCAACACCCCTGCAGTATACTTTTGAATCCAAAGCGCTGTAGCGGCGCAAGCCAAGTTGCCAGGAACTGAATAGCGCTCGTCTTTACCCGCAATGAAATGCAATTGTTAAAGATTTTTTGGTTCCGGCCGGCACTTATAAACCAATTAAATTCTTAAAGTATGAACAAAAAAATTCTACACAAATCTACGCGGGGTGCCGTAATGGTCTCCCTTGCGGGCGGACTGCTGTTTGGGGCGGTCGCAGCCGCCCCTGCAACACCATCGGCTGGACACCACCAGGCCAATAGCAAACCTGGAGCCAGTTATTTGGCAGCCTTTAAAAGGGGTAAATTTTTAACGGAAGTCCGGGGTTATGTCACCGACGAACAGGGACAGCGTTTGCCGGGTGTGACGGTAAAAGTGAAAGGAACGAACCTGGCCACTTCTACTAATGCAGATGGAAACTATACTCTGCAGGTTCCGGAAGAAGCGATAACCCTGGTTTTTTCTTTTATTG
The DNA here is from genome assembly GCF_030519375.1 of Mucilaginibacter tolerans. Lineage (GTDB taxonomy): Bacteria > Bacteroidota > Bacteroidia > Sphingobacteriales > Sphingobacteriaceae > Mucilaginibacter. The sequence continues at coordinate 210,835 of NZ_JAUMKB010000010.1, forward strand.
GCTACCAGACCAAAGAAGTCACCATTGGGGCCAGCCGCGTCATTAATGTTGCATTGGCAGCCAGTCCCGGCAGCCTCAATGAGGTCGTGGTTGTAGGCTATGGTACACAAAAGAAAGCAACATTAACAGGCTCTGTTGTTGAAGTTAAGGGGGCCGATATTGTTAAAAGCCCCGCAATTAATGTGGCAAGTTCACTTGCCGGCCAATTGCCTGGAGTTATTATAAATTCTCCAACAGGTGAGCCCGGAAGAAGTGATCCGTCAATTTATATCAGGGGCATGAGCACAACAGGTAATACCTCCGTACTGGTCATTATTGACGGCGTTGAAAGAGGGGGCTTAGGTGAACTAAACCCTAATGATATAGAAAGCATATCTGTATTAAAGGATGCATCTGCAGCAATTTATGGGGCACAGGCCGCAAACGGAGTAATTTTGGTAACGACCAAAAAAGGAAGTCTTGGTTCCGCCCCTAAAATTGATTTTTCGTATAATGAAGGCTTAAGCCAGCCTGCAAGAAATCCGGTCATGGCTGACTCCTATACTTTTGGTCAGGTATCCAATGAAATTAACGCTCAGCAAGGCCTGGCTCCGGCTTATTCAGCCTCAGATTTGGAAAAATACAAAGCCGGGAATGATCCTGATTTTCCAAATACAGACTGGTATAAATTTATTGTTAAAAATTGGACCCCTCAACATCGGGCCAATGTATCTGTTTCGGGTGGTAACAGTGGTACAACTTATTTTTTATCGTTGGGCCAGGTTTACCAGGACGGGCAATACAATTTCGGCACTGAAAATATAAAACAATATAATCTTCGCGCAAATGTGGAGGTTCAGGTAACAAAATACCTGAAGGTGGGATTGAATTTATCAGGCAGGGTAGATAATAATCATTTCCCTTATAATAGCGCGAACCAACTGAATAGTCATATTTTCCTGTATCAGCCGAACTGGCTGCCTTACTGGCCTGGCACAAAGGATCTTCAGCCCCTAAGGGGCAGTGAGAATATTGTCAACTGGGTAAGTGATAATGCTGGTTATCAAACACAAACCGTAAATACCTTTCAAAGCACAGGGTATATCAATTGGGAATTGCCCTGGGTAAAAGGCTTATCGATCGAAAGTAGCGGCAGTTATGATCCCAATAGTACTTTTGTAAAAACTTTCCAGGAGCCGGACTTTGTTTATTACAAGGATGCTGCTACCGGCGCATTAACAAAAGGCCGTACAGGGATGGGAACGGACCTGGCGACATTGGACGATAACGTATCACTTGGTTCTTTGCTTTATCTAACCACAAAGATCCATTATGAGCGAAAATTCGGACCGCATCATATAAAAGTATTGCTGGGTTATGAGCAAACGACAACAAACAGCAATTTCGATGAGGCTTACAGAAGTAATTTTCCGTCAACTGTGCTGCCACAGATTTTTGCAGGGAGCAGTGACCCTACCCAACAGGCCAACAACGGTTCCGCCACACAAACGGCCCGGCAAAACGAATTTGGAAGGGTAAATTATGATTATGCCGGAAAATATCTGGCTGAATTTACCATGAGGCGCGACGGGTCTCCAAATTTTCCTGCCAATAAAAGGTGGGGCTATTTTCCAAGTGCGTCTGCCGGTTGGCGAATATCGGAGGAACAGTTTATGAAAAAGTACACTTTTGTCGACGAACTTAAACTCCGCGGCTCCTACGGCGTAATGGGTAACGACCTGGTAAACCCATTCCAGTATTTAACTAATTACGGATATGGGAATAACTATGTGATAGGCGGAAGCAATGTTATTGGCCTGGTGCAAACCGGAGTTCCCAATCCCAACATCACCTGGGAAACGGCAAAAACATGGGACATTGGATTAGACGCAACACTATGGAACGGCCTTTTAGGGGTTACATTCGACTATTTCAAAACAAGACGATCTGATATTTTAACTACAGCGGCATCAACGGTCCCGGGTTATACAGGGCTAACGTTGCCGGATGAAAATATTGGAATTGTTGATAATAAAGGGTTTGAATTGGTTTTGAGCCATACCAATAATCAACACAAATTCCAATACAGCTTTTCCGGAAATATTGCGTTTGCCAGGAATACGGTTATTTATGGAAATGCACAACCCGGATTAGAGCCCTACCAATTGGCGGTAGGACATCCGATAGGGGCTGGCCTTTATTATAATGCTATCGGAATTTTTAAAAGTCAGGCAGACATTAATGCCTATCCGCACCTGCCGGGTGCCGTACCCGGGGATATTAAATACGCCGATATAAATCATGACGGAAGTATTGACTCACGCGACCAGGTACTCGAAAATCAAACAAATGTTCCGCAGATGACCTTTGGGTTAAATACCAACTTTAAATACAAAGGATTTAATCTGTCCATTCTCCTGCAGGGACAGGCAGATGCCAAACAGTATTTTGGCGGTTATTTCCCCGTAATGAGTTACTCCCTGGGGAACTTTTTAAACTGGAGAGCAACCAACCGCTGGACACCCGATAATACCAATGCGACCATGCCAAGGGCAAGCTATGAAAACTTTAATAACAATACAATAAACTCCACCCAATGGCTTATCAATAGTGGTTTTTTAAGGGTTAAGAATGTATCCTTCGGTTATAACTTACCTCAGGACATGATCAAAAGCATCGGGATGAAAAACTTACGGTTTTCTGTCAGCGCGAGCAATTTATTCCTGATCTATGATCATATGAAGGCCCTGGGATTTGATCCGGAAACTACAGATTACTGGTATTACCCGCCCCAGCGTGTAATCAGTTTTGGAATTAATGCAACCTTTTAATATTAAAGACATGAAAAAAATTATTTATCTATTAATTATTGTTTTTACGGCAACGTCCTGTAATAAACTTGAATTAACGCCCCTGAATACAATATCTGATGCCAATACATGGAGTAATCAGAACCTTATCCAGCTTTATGTGAATGCACAATATACGGTGTTGTTGCATGGATACCAGCAAGACCTGCTGCCTGCGGCAGATGACGAAGCCTTCAATATCCATCAATACGGCAACTTGTATATGATACAAACCGGGCAATTGACGCAAGACAATGTGACCAATTTTTCAAACAAGATTAATTACTGGGACTTTGCTTATAGCTATATCTATAATATCAACGTTTTCTTCTCAAAGATAGATGCCGCTCCTGTTGACGCTACCTTTAAAACAGGGGCGATAGCGGAAATGAAATTTCTGAGAGCCTATATCTATGCCAATCTGATCTGGCGTTATGGAGGGGTGCCCATTATTACTAAAGTTTTCAACCTGCATGATAATTTTCAGGCTACGCAATCGTCATACGACGACTGTGTAAAGTTTATCGATTCGGAATTGGATGCCGCTGCTGCCCAACTGCCGCCCGATCAGTCGGCAAATCAGGAAGGAAGAGCTTCCGCAAACGCCTGCCTGGCACTTAAAGCACGTGTGCTGCTTTATGACGCCAGCGCGCTGAATAATCCAAGCCATGATAACACGAAATGGCAAGCTGCTGCCGATGCATCGGCAGCATTGCTAAACCTCGGCTATTCGCTAAATCCGGATTATCAGGGCACCTTCCTGGGAGACAATAAGGAGATTATTTTTGCACGGTATTTTACCCAGGCGAACTCTTCCAATTTTTCATTGGAGGAAGGTCGCAATGGTTCCAATGGGTGGACCTCCCAAAATCCATCTCAAAATCAGGTTAACGCTTATGAAATGGCAGCCACAGGTATGCGGCCATACACTGAACAACCCGATGGCAGCCTTGTGCTGATGCCCGGATCAGGTTATGACCCTAATAATCCTTATGCCGGCCGCGACCCAAGGTTTGACGCCTCCATATTGCATGATGGTTCAGTTTGGCAAGGACGGGTAACTGAAACATTTGACGGTGGATTAGACTCTCCTGAAAGTAGCATCCAGCCATGGAATGCGTCGTTAACTTCTTATGCTTATAAAAAGGGGGTTGTTGAGAGTATCCCACCTTCTGGTTCAACATTAAAACCTACTAACCCCTGGATATTTTTCCGCTATGGAGAAGTGCTTCTTAACTATGCTGAAGCAGAATTTGAATTAGGCAATGAAGCTGTTGCCCGTCAATATATTAACCTGGTCCGCGCACGCCCCAGCGTAAATATGCCCCCGGTAACAGATGCAGGAGGAGCTTTGAGGGTAAGAATTCAAAATGAGCGCCGGGTTGAATTGGCATTTGAAGAACTTCGCTTCTTTGATGTGCGCCGCTGGAAAATAGCAGATGTTACTGAAAATATTCCTATACTCCGCATGCACATAACCAGGCAGGCTAATGGAAGCAAGGTTTACCAGATACAAACGCTTGAAGCCAGGTCCTTTCTGCCGCAACATTACCTGGTGCCAATACCGCGTTCTGAAGTTGCTAAAAGTGCAGGTTCGTTAAAACAAAACCCGGGCTACTGAGAAATTTCACGATATGAATAGGTAACTCGATCCCGCAATTGTTCGGTATGCAAGGTAGCTGTAATTATAGCTACCTTGCTATTTGATCGATCACCATCGGAAAGGGTTCATTTCTGAGAAACTGATAAAAAATTGAAATGGATTATATTTTAAGTAACCCCCTTAACCAAATAAAAAAATACATTTTTCTGCTTCCTCTTTTTTTAGGGCTAAATGCTAATGCCCAGGAAGTCAAACCAGGTACAATCAATCGTGAAGCGTTGGTGAGCAGGCATAATCCCAGGATCACCGATGCGCAATCGGCTGGCCCAACCCAGGTTGGAAACGGGACTTTTGCCTACGGGTTTGATATTACCGGGATGCAGACTTTTAACGATCAGTTTACCACGATGTCGCACTGGAGTTGGCACAGTACGAAACCACCCAAAGGATTAAGCCCGGCAGATTTTAAACAGACAGCCGTCAACACCCATGGAAGAATGGTAGATTATCCGCTGCCTAACACTAATCAGCCCGGATTAACACAATGGCTCGCCAGCAATCCCCACCGTTTCAACTTAGGAAGGATAGGATTGTTGTTGAAAAAGGAAGACGGCAGTATGGCCAAGATAAGTGACCTTCAAAACCCGGTTCAATATTTAAACCTGTGGACAGGTGTAGCAGAAAGCAATTTTACAATTGATGGGCAAAAGGTAAAAGTCACAACGATATGTGATCCTGATAAAGACATCATTGGGTTCAGGATTGAATCTGTAATGGCTCAAAAGGGCCGGTTAGGTATTTTTATAGAGTTCCCTTATGCCAGCCTTGACTATTTTAGCAACGGTTCTGATTATAATAAGCCTGCATTACATCAAACGCAATTAAATACAATCAATAAAAATTCAGTCATATTTAACCGGAAATTGGATAGCACCAGTTACCAGGTAGCCTGTAAATGGGCTGGAAACGGTGACTTAAAAAAACAAAAGGATCACCGGTATATTTTCTATCCCGGAAAAAATGAAACTTCCGTAGAATGTGTTTTTGCTTTTTCGCCATCAAAAATTAATTACACCTTACCTGCCTTTTCCCTGATAAAAGCAAGAAGCATAGTTCACTGGCCTGCTTTTTGGAAAAGCGGAGGAGCCATCGATCTTTCTGAAAGTAAAGATCCCCGATGGTTCGAACTGGAAAGACGAATTGTTTTGTCGCAATATGTAATGGCGATAAATGCTGCGGGCAATTACCCGCCGCAGGAAACGGGCCTTGTGAATAATAGCTGGTACGGCAGGTTTCACTATGAAATGTATTGGTGGCACGCTGCCCACTATGCGTTGTGGGATCGCTGGTCCTTGTTAAATAATAGCCTTCACGTTTATGCCGATAATTTGACATCGTCATTAAAACGGGCGAAACGACAAGGCTATGTGGGGGCTAGATGGCCAAAATGTACCGGTCCGGACGGACGGGAATGGCCCGATGTCACGCATGCCTTCCTGATCTGGCAGCAGCCGCACCCTATTTTTTTTGCGGAGCTGGATTATCGCGTTCATCCGACCTTACAAACACTAAAAAAATGGGATCAGATTGTTGAACATACAGCAGATTTTTTAGCATCTTACGCTTTTCTGGATCGTAGCCGGGATGAATACATTTTGGGCCCGCCTATAAAAACAGTTCCGGAAAATAACGATCCGCTAGTTACACAAAACCCTGCATTGGAGTTGGCTTATTGGCGGTTCGGTTTGCAAACTGCTCAGCAATGGCGCAAAAAACTTAAATTGGCCCCTAACCCTAAGTGGGATAATGTACTGAAAAAACTTGCGCCCTTACCGGTGAAGGACAGCTTGTACCAGCAGTGGGAAAATATTGACGGTATGTGGACAAAATATAACTACGAGCACCCGGCTATGACCGGAGTTTTAGGAATGCTGCCGGGCAATGGCGCCGATTTGAAAATCATGGAAAAAACCTACCAAAAGGTCCGGTCCGTTTGGGAATATGACAAATGCTGGGGCTGGGATTTCCCGATGGTAGCCATGTGCGCTGCCCGGCTCGGTCATCCAACTGACGCGGTGGATATGCTTTTACATCGATCCAAAAGATTTGGTTTTGATGAGCATGGTTTCGTTGGTGGGGGGAACCCCTATCCTTATATTCCTTCAAATGGAGGCCTGTTATACGCTATAGCCCTAATGACGGCGGGCTGGGATGGCGATAAAAACGCACCGGAACCCGGTTGGCCAAAAGACGGTTCGTGGGTAGTTAAATGGGAGGACTTAAAAAAGGCGCCTTAAATAAGTTGTTATATAAAACATTAAACTTCGTATGAAAAAAAAAGTAATCCGTGTCTTAACCATATTCATACTCATTCACGCTGGTTTTATCAAAGCAGATGCCCAGGTTGAAAGCCTGGCACCAGGTGTGGAAAAGATATCATCGGGTATCGTCGATAAATTTACACCTTATAGTTTTTGTGAGGAATTGCCCTTAAAAACTGCGCTGGGCGAACTGCCTGCAGGCAAACTGCCATTTAACATTAACGACATCAAAATAAATATAAATAACAGGGGAGTAGTAGTTGAAATTCCGCTGGATGATAAAGAACAATTGTATGGTTTTGGCTTGCAGTTGGGCTCATTCAATCAACGGGGATTAAAGATAAGGCCTATCGTCAATGATAACCCGTTGAATGACCTTGGATATACTCACGGGCCTGCGACTTTTTATGTGTCCAATAGAGGTTACGGCATTTTAATCAATACAGCCCGTTACGCCACGTTTTATTGTGGCAATACTGAGAAGTTAAGCGACCACAATAACGCTATTCCCTCAACACGTAAAGATGGTAATTCTGTGCAGGATCTCTATCAAAATGATAACCAAACATCCAGCAATGTGACTGTTGATATCCCGGGAGCAAAGGGAATAGAAGTATTTGTTTTTGAAGGCCCCGATCTGAAAAATGCCATACAGCGATATAATTTATTTGCCGGTGGGGGAGCCTTACCTGCTATATGGGGCCTTGGCATTAAATACCGCGTAAAGGCCGACTTTAATCAACAAGAAGCAGAAAAAATGGCCGCCTATTTTCGAAATAACCATATTCCTTGCGACGTATTGGGTATTGAACCGAAATGGCAAACTGCAGCCTATTCCTGCTCCTATGTGTGGAGTAAAGATTATTTCCCATCGCCGGATGCCTTCATTGACAGTATGACCCATCAGGGCTTTCATATAAATCTATGGGAGCATGCCTTTGTATCCCCCAAATCCCCGCTATATCAGCCCCTTAAGAATAAAGCAGGCAATTACCTGGTATGGAACGGGTTGGTGCCTGATTTTGCCGACACAGCGGCGCGTAAAATTTTTGCCGGTTATCATGAGCATACATTTGTAAAAGAAGGGATTTCCGGCTTTAAATTGGATGAATGCGATAACTCTAATATTGCCTTCGGCAGCAACGCCTGGAGTTTTCCTGAACTCAGCCAATTTCCTTCGGGCATTGACGGAGAAAAGATGCACCAGTTATTTGGGGTGCTTTATCAGAAAACTATTTACGGCATTTACAAGAAATTGAATTTACGTACCTACCTTGACGTACGGGCATCAAATGACTTCGCGTCTTCCTATCCGGCCGCTTTATACAGCGATACTTACGATCATAACCAATACATCAAAATGATATTGAATTCGGGGTTCTCGGGAATGATCTGGTCGCCGGAAGTAAGGGAGTCAAATTCAATAAAAGATTTTATACGCCGAAGCCAGACAGCCGTATTATCGGCGCAAAGCCTGTTTAATTCATGGTACCTAAGGAACCCGCCATGGCTGCAGATCAATAGAAAAATGAACAATGATGGCCAGTTGATGGACAATGCCAGGGAAGTGGAAGCTGACATACGCAAGTTGTTTGAATTCAGGATGAGCCTGATTCCCTACCTTTATAATGCTTTTGCGATGTATCATTTTAAAGGCATACCACCTTTCAGGGCTTTGGTAATGGATTATCCGGATGATAAAAATACCTTCAATCTGTCAGATGAATATATGATAGGCGATGGCCTGTTAGCAGCTCCATTAACCGAAAAACAAGACGAAAGGACAGTTTATCTGCCGGCGGGATACTGGTATGATTATAATACCAATCAAAAATACCAGGGCGGTAAGCAATACAGCATTAAACCGGCATTAAACCAGCTGCCCCTATTTATTAAAGAAGGAACAATTTTACCATTGGCCAAGCCCGTTGAGCATGTAACAGCTGGAGAGGTATTTGAAATCACCTGTTACGTTTATGGTCAGGGGCCGGCGTCAGCTACCCTTTTTGAAGATGATGGTAATACATTTAATTATGATGCAGGCGCGTTTAATACGGTTCAGCTCAATTGGGATGGTAGAAAAGGTAAGGTTGTCCGCAGTGGAAAATTCAAACATTACAACTATTTAGTAAAAAGCTGGCAACTTATACGTTAACAATTTATTGCCTCTAATCCAGTTTATCTTCCCAACTCGCTAATTTGAATCAGTTATCAGAAATATCGCTAAATGATAAAAAAATAATAATAAATGAAGGTAAGAATATTTAAAAGAAGCTACTAACGTATTTGGATATGCTATGAGTTTCCAACGTAAAATCTCTAACAAAAAATAAACTTAAAATATCATACAAATAGCTGAAAATCAATGCCTGAATGGTCTATTATTTGTGTCAAAATACCATTTTATGCGCCAAATCGCAGCAGACAGGGGCTTTAAAGTTTGCAATTATTACAAAAGCTTGGGTTGGGTATTGTTTCCAAACCGATAAGTTAATGTGATCTCGTGTATGGAAGAATTTAACCCGCCCAGGTTAACGGAAGCTGTGTTAAATTGATAGCTATATCCTAATTTGAATGAATTCATGTTGACAGATAAAATTCCGGCGGCTTCATTATCCGTTCGATAGTTAATTCCAACACCCAGCATGTCTTTTAGAAAAATGACACTGGAAAGGTTAGCTGTTACGGGTACTCCCCTTGTATAAGCCACCATTGCAGCTGGTTTTAGCTTAATGCCTTCGGCCAATTCAGTTATAAATGCACCCGAAAAATAATAATGATTTCTGTCGTTAACATTACTCTGTAAAGATGCAGTTCCTAACCCTGTTATTGTTAGTTCCGGCATAGATACTCCAATGTAATAATTGTCACTATAGTACAGCACCCCAAATCCGATATTGGGCCGGGTTTGCCTGACATCATCCCTGAATTGTGGATCCGATGCGTCAAGACTGGAGAAGTTGGCTACATAGTTTTTCAAACCGACACTCATAGAGACTCCAAGATACTCTGAGTCGGTTAACTGAATCCCCTTGGAAAGGAATGCACTAAATTGTGTATTGTGTTCAACCGCGAACTGGTCACTCATAACCAAGATCCCCGCAGAGCCGCCTAAAGATTCAACAGGCACGTTGCCGTTTAGTATAAATGTACGCGGCGCTCCTTGTATCCCCACAAACTGATTCCTTACCAGGGCGCTTACCGAGCCTGTTTTATCCAGCAAAGAATAAGCCTGGTTAAATGGCGTGAGGTTATCCATATACTGTGTATAACCAAATTGTTGTTGTGCGCTAAGCACGGTTGCAAACCCTATTAATATAAAGCAAAGCATCCATTGTTTAAACCTTTTCATTTTACTCCTCCCTGGGTTTATTAATATTTAATAACAAAATAACCTGTTTTACGCTTTAAGACCCCTTCCACCTTGTATTCAAGCAGATAGAAATAAGAGCCCGGCTGCTGCATTGCTTTGTTGATATTTGAATGGCCATCAAAGACTTTGTTGACATTGTCATAACCTGATATATCAAATATTTGGGCACCGCTTCTATTCATGAGTATTACCCTATTATCAGGATAGTATTCAATATTATTGATAATAAGAACATCATTGATACCATCACCGTTGGGTGACATAGCCTGCTTAACTACAGGTTCGCTCTTCAGGAGTGAACTGGCGATATCATTCCTGGTATTAGATATTTCCGCCATCGTTAATACTTTAGCTGAGTTGCAGGTTGGCGCAGCGGTATTTGCATCTGAATGCACCTGCAGGTTACCGCCTCCAAGAGATTGCTTCACCGTTTTATTGGTCGCCGCATTCCAATTATTGGAATAAAGCAAATTACCCTTGCTGTCCGTTAAAGTTATTGCAATTAAATCGCCCGACGTATTGCTGCCCGGTCCCGGCTCACAGTTATCGGTCATTTCAACGGTAAGGTTATTGTTTCCGACCGTACTTATAAGTGCCCCGGTTGTTGCATTAAAAATGTTTATAGTAGCGTTACCAGATGTGAACGCCGCAGTAGCAGGCGCGTTTGAGGTCGCAGGTATAACAGTAAGCGTGAGCACTTTAGGTGCGCTTATTTGGTAGATAAAGTTTCCATTACGTATGGTTCCATTAAATCCTCCACCCTGAATATTAGTCAGCGTCTTGTTCCATTTAACGTTAAAGCCAAAATTAGTCTTGGTATTTGGCGCCCCTGCGTAGGTGCCCGCGCTTGGATACCCGCCGGCACCCATCACCACAAATCCGCCGCCGGTCAGGAAGTCAGATGTTCTGCTCGACACGGTAACCTCTGTGTTTGCCTCGCTACAAGCGGTTGAGTTTAAAAAGTTTCCGTCTATGGTCCAGGCTACAAGTGTGGTCTTGGACAGATTGGTGCCAATATCGTCCAGCATACTATAGTTGTATATCGCCAGGGCAGCGGTTGAACTTGGATCCAAAACGGCTGTGTAAGGCCCGCCGTTGTTGTCAGTCGTGAATTTGACTGTAGCAGTCCTTGCATCAGCTCCACCTGCTGCATTGATTACTATACTCAGATTGACATGAGTCGAGCTTAATGAAACATCAGTATTGGCAAACATCACGCCATTGTAAGCAGCACATACGGCAAGCTTATTGATGGATAAGGTACCTGGCACATAACTGATACTATAGTTGGGGTTCACTGCCCCGGATGCTGTTATCGAATAATTTCCCACAGGTGACGATAAGGTACCTGTTGTACTAATCGTAGGCTGCGTGGTTAGGCTGGATGAGTTATCCCCATTCACAAAACCGGTATAGCTAACTGTCAGCACCGGAAGTCCAGCACCGTAATCCTTGCTCTTGTTATCCGCCGTAATGGTCAACCCTACTTTATTTACTGTTAAGGTACCGGCCACGTAGCTGATTGTATAGTTGGGATTCACCGCACCTGACGCGGTGATGGGGTAGGTGTTAACCGGCGATGCGGCGGTGGCTGTTGTACTGATCGTCGGCTGTGTGGTTAGACTGGAGGAGTTATCCCCGTTGACAAAACCGGTATAGCTAGCTGTCAGCGCCGGAAGGGCGGCACCGTAGTTCTTGCTCTTGTTATCCGAAGTAATGATCAACCCTACTTTGTTCACCGTTAAGGTACCCGCCACATAGCTGATTGTATAGTTGGGGTTCACTGCACCTGAAGCTGTGATAGGGTAGGTGTTCACCGGCGATGCGGCGGTTGCTGTTGTACTGATCGTTGGCTGCGTAGTCAGACTTGCAGCGCCATCACCATTCACAAAACCGTTATAGCTAACTGTCAGCGCCGGAAGAGCCGCACCATAATTCTTGCTTTTGTTGTCAACCGTAATGGTTAATGGCGCGGATGCCACTGTGAGTAACTGGTATTGCGTACTGCTTCCATTAAAGGCCTTTATATTGGTTGTACCTGCGGCTTTAATATGAATCTTACCATTGACAATAGTTGCGACCGCTGGATTGCTACTCGTATATGTTACCGTTGCAAGGTTATTGAAACTTGATGCTCCCGGATCAAAATCAGCAGTTCCATATACCTGGCCCGGAATAGGGTTAAACGTGATCGGTACAGCGTTAACCATTAGTGCACCATCTTTGTAGTTTATTGTATAATTCGGACTTATCGCTCCTGAAGCAGTGATGGTGTACGTACCAACTGGTGAGTTGATAGTAGCTAAAGTCGTGATGCTTGGCTGGGTAGCTAAACTTGACGAATTTTCGTTATTTACGAAGCCCGAATAGGTTACTGTTAATGGTGGGTTGTCAAAACCGAAATATCTGCTTTTGTTATCAGCAGTTATAGTCAGTGCTGCCGGATTAACAGTTATGGTGCCGGCATTATAACTAATTGAGTAATTATTTGCGTTAAATGTTCCGCCTATTGGCGCTGATGCGTATACTGCTCCTGGATAACTACCGGCGCGGTCTAGTGCCGAAGAACCTGACCCATAATCAATAGTTACACTACCAATGGCCTCTCCATTTTTTAAACCCGTTGAAGTGAAAGCGGTTGATCCGGTCATTTCTGTTAATTTAGCACCATATGTCTTAGTAACATCTTTAGCAGTGATAGTCAGGCTAGCCGGGATGATGGAAAAGTTTGTCCCAATATAGCTCAGGGTATAATTTGTGCCCAATGCCACTGTGCCCTGGCCGATCGGGTAGCTGCCCACGGCTTCTCCCGATGTGCGGCTTAGCGCGCC
>NZ_JAUMKB010000011.1 GCF_030519375.1 Mucilaginibacter tolerans
CTGAAATTGGGGATGAGTTTCAGCACTAACTCACTGAAGAGTATTCAGAATCAAAATGAGCAACTTTCGTGTCGCAAAAGAGCTTCTTGTTTCATGCCACGTAACTCGCGAATGCGGCTTATTTTTCTTCCTATATGTAAAGTCTCTGCCATCGGTTAAAGGTATTGGTATTTTGTAAATGTAAGAAACAACTTTCGGTTTGTAAAACACAACCGCAGATGGTTCGGTACGACACCACAACTGATTTCCTTTGAATATCCGGACAATGTCGCCCGGTCTCAGATTTTTTGCAATGGAAACTGAATTCAACGAATGGGCCATTTGTCCGGTTACTTTTAGTCCTAATGAAATAAAAGCCCCTTAGAAGAACTAAGAGGCTACACACTTTTGGTGAACCCCATGGGACTTTTTTCGAACCAATTTATACAGAATCTAAAAGCTTTTGCCAACATTTAAAGGGGTTTGATTCCCTAGGGGCCAGTTGTTTCATGGAAATATCTTTGAGATTTTTATTGTCTGCGTCACAGTATAAGACTAACTATTGGGAGTTCAGGCTAATATCCGTAAATTTAACCAGTAGAATCTTGATTAAAAGGTCTTTATGGATGTTGAATTAATTAAGTTGCCGACTGAAACTCTCCTTGGAAAATTCGGACTGGGAAATCACGTTCCCGGCTCCGGAAGTGCCACTGCTTTACAAGGTCTGTTGTCTGCTCAATTGATTTCGACCGTAATAAACCTGACAAGCAGCGAAAAGCATAGAAATAAATATCAATCAGTTCTACCACAACTTAAAAAAATATCTTCAGAAATTGATGCTCGTATTTATCCTAGACTAGAGGAACTATTCCAACAAGATTCCGACCAATTCGATTCCGCTATAAAATTGCGCATAGCAAGAGACAAAGAAAATGGATTTAGAAAAAGTAAAGAGTTAGATCAAGCATCTCAAGTCGCGCTAAAATTGGCAACAGAAACATTAGTTGAGGTCGCGAAATTATGTGTCGAATTGGGCGACTTTGCGATATTTATATTCAACAATGGGTTTAGATCTGCCAGAGGAGATTCGGGTGTCGCTTTGAATAGTGCAATTGCTGCTGTTGCGGGCTGTTTATCGATAATCAATTTAAACTTCCTTACTATCGACGATAGAAGTTGGGTTGAAGAAATTAGATTCATCACGAGCGAGATAAAACTACATCATGAGAGATTGCTTGTGATGGCAAATGACAACCTTAGGGCTCTTGAAAGAGAAGTCGAAAGGAATCTATCCCTTAGAAGCGAAGTTGAAATACTTCAAGATAATGCCTTAAAGTCCAAAAACTTATCGAACGCCGACATTGAAAATATTGCCAAGAACCTTCAAAATATTTTATGGAAGTACCGGGATATTGTTTGGAAAAAAAATAAGCCAGAAGACCCTCGGGAAATCTTAAGGCCTAATTTTGCTATTGAAAAGCTGTTAGATTACAAAATTGTAAGGCGGGAATCGCTCGGCATGTATAACATATATGGCGAGTCAGCTGAGGTTGCTGGAATAATTGATAATAAAAATAAGGCAATTGGTATTTCTGAAAAGTTTTCACCTGAAGTTCAAAATTTTACCTTAGCGCACGAACTTGGCCATGCACTTTTACATAGGGAAACGGTTTTACATCGCGATAGAGCAATGGACGGCTCTGGAGGGGCGCCAAGAGAATCAATCGAGCTACAGGCAGATAAGTTTGCAACATATTTTTTAATGCCGGAGAAGCAAGTAAGAAAGCTTTTTCAAGAAATGTTTTATATGGATAAATTCTCTATTAATGAGGATAATGTCTTTGCATTAACCGGGGGCAGTGTACATTTATTTCAATCTAAGTTAAAGAGTCCTCGCGACCTATCAAGGATTATTTCTTCTGCAGAGTCATTTTATGGAACCCCATTCAAATCCATCGCGAAGGTATTTAATGTTTCTGTCGAAGCAATGGCTATTCGGTTGGAAGAACTTGGTTTAGTCGATGTTGAATCGGCTGTTTTTTCCAAATTGTCAGCATAGTAAAACTGAAACCAACTAATTTTGATATTTGGTCACTGTCCATTTAGCCCCTGGGGAAACTTTTCGAACCCCTTTTTAGCAGATTTACGCCTTTTAGCAAGCGTCTAAAATGTCGGCACAAGCCTATTCACTATTCGCTTTGCTGTTTTAATATTTTCACACTTTTGATAATAATATAAACGAGGCATCTTATTCCAAATAAAATTACAAGCAGAATAATTAATAAATTCACACTGTAATCAAGTTGATTTTGATGGGATATTATTTCAGTTTCTTTGATATTCCTTTGTTGATTTAATTGTATTAACAGTTTATTAATATCAATTCTTTTATTGTAATTAGTGATCTCTTGATTAGTCAAAATATTTGACTCTATAAACTTCTTAAAACTTATGGGGTTGTTATAGCCTAGTTTAATATGAAAGGTTCTAAAATTTCCATTTTGCTCATCCCATCTATTTTTAATACTGTCAGTTTTTGCTAAAAACGCTAATCTCTCCCAAAGCTTATCGCTTGTATTGTATTCGCTTTTGGTTAAATCAAACTCACTCGTAACGCTATTGAAATAGCTTTCTTGATTATTTAATTTAGTATCATAAGTTTTTTTGAGACTGTCAGCCCGGAACGAATTCAGAAAAATAACGTTATTTAACCGGTTAAGTTGATAGTGTTTAGAATAATTATAGATATATATTGAACAAAAAAAGAGTAAGGTCAATATGACTGCTGACATTAAAATTAGGAATTCGCGCGCTAAAAGCTTTTTTGTTTTAAGGTTCAAGTGTTTCTGGCTTTACTAATTATAAATTTAGCAATTTGTATCTAATTTATAATAGTTTAATTTTCCTGTTGGGGCTACTTTTCTTTTCTTCAAACGCCTCAAAGAAAAGTAGCAAAAGAAAATGGCTATATAAAAGTGCCTGGGAGGACTACAAATAAATTTAGAGATGTATTTTGATCAGATCGCTATTTCGATAATTGTAGTACCTGGAATGTCGCGTCGAGATTTCTCATGCTTTTTGTTAGCTCGTTCAATGAGAATTTGGCGATATTGGATTCAAAATCAGTCATATTACCAAGTAAGGTACGGGTGCCTGCCCGGGAAGTGTCCATTACCGCAAGAACGAAAACGATCTTTCGTGCGATGAATAAATCGATAAATTGCTGGCGGGTGATTGTTTGCAGCTGTTTTTTCGCTTTTTTGATGTAGGGGGAATTGCCATTGTTATTAGCTAGTTTGTCATATAATTGCCCGACAAAATCGAACTTGATTTTTGAATCTTCTATCACTTTTCGAGCGGAAATAAATACCTGGTTGCACAAGTCCCGCATCGAGTTGTCAAACCCTTGTTTCACGTGATATAGATAAATATTGTCCTTATCCCATCTAACAATGTCACATACCTCAATATTGGATGGAGTGATTTTATCAAACACGAGGCTGTTAGGTTGCCCAATATAGGAAGCGTTGTATTTATTTTCGTCAGTGTGGGTGGCCCGCCACTTGTTAACTTGAGGTCCTTGATATTGTCGATCTTTTACAAAGCCGGTGCAGGTCTGATTTATGCTATCTATCATGGTAACGCTGATCTCATACCAGTCTTTTTCGATGAGGAAATAACTTTTTCCAGCATGTCGAATTTCGGTACAATAATGATCGCGGATAAAATCGTTTGTTAATAGATTTCCATCGGCATCTTCCGTACGGATTATACCTCGGTCAATCACCTTGTCAAAATCTTCTTTTGACAAGGTTGGCAGTTTATCACGAAATACGCTAACAAGTGATTGGATATCACGGATAGGATCATCAAATGATTCGCTATGCAATTTTCGCGCGTACCAAAACGTGATCGTCGTTCTTTGTGCCTGGAAATATTTTTCAAAATCTTTATGGCCTATTTCGATACTGTATGATGAGGTTGGTTTTTGATAGACAGCGAATACATTTTGGTCAATGGTGGCATTTAAACTGTTAATAAGAGCGGTTTTGTTTTTGTTGACCTTCGTGACGGCGTTAATCTGCACGATAGGACTATTTTTCAGAATCTTTTCACAGGCAGATATCACCCGGAGCAATTCCTTGAAATTCAATGATTTTTTGAGGGAAAATGAATTCTTAGCAATACAAGTGCTGTTTGAGCGCAAATCTTCAATTGAAAAACCAAACATGTTAACCAGCTTGGATTTGTCAATAGAGGCAGTTAGCTCTTGATAAATGACCCCGAAACTTTCGTTGTCGTTAAGATTGTAGTCATTTCTGAAAAACTTAATTGCGCCTTGTACACCGCCGGTAAAACTTTGTTCCTTAGTTGCTCGCAAGGCTTTGTCTTCCTTTTTTACAATCCGTGAAAGGATTTCAATACCAAGGTCGGTTGTGGCAACTTCCTGAATATCGATATGCCCGAATCCTCCAGTAACTGCAAAAAACTTGTTTGTGACCTTGCTGATAAGGATAAGAATAAAACTTTCGGCAATGGCATCGGGGTATTTGAGAATATCAGCGTCAGGGTCTGCAATAGTCGCAATGAAATCTTTCCATTTTACAGCGGACGGCTTTCGCCTGTAAAAGAGGCTGATATCATAATCTTTATAGGTAACGGGTTTCAGCTTTTGTTCTTTGTAACCCTTGTTTTTAAAACGTTTCTTAAGATAAGGAAGATCAATTTGTTTTTGCGTGCGTTTGCCGCTTGCTTCCTTGAATTCAATTACTTGCTCTTTAAGCAAGTAAAAGCTGTTTTGAATTCTGTCTGACATAAGCTAAAAAGGTTAGGTTTAATAAATTGCTGGTAATTACGCAGTTAAATTTACAATAATATTGAAAAATAATAATATCTGACTAATGTCGTGGTTAGTTTACAAGTTGCTCGTGAGGAAGTTATTCGAAGTGGAGAATTCGCTGATATTGATAACTCAGCTTCCGGTAACCCTAACAAACCATCAAACAGAGCTGATCGAATGGCCGCATTGAATAGCATGATGGATAAGTCCATTACTATTTCACTGACTGCATATAAAATTGATCGTTAACTTGCGGTAATCTGCTCCCCTATGCTTCGATTCTAACATCACGGAAACAGATTGATATTTTCAGCGCTATAGTTATATTTGTTTTACTTAAATCGAAGATGTTGACTCTCCATCGATACGCTACCCACAAAGTGAAAGACTTCATGGACTATATGAAATGGGTACACGCGGATGCCAGTGTTTCTGGGTTTGTATCAGAAAGCTTACTACTTTATCGGGGTCAAGAGGATGCAGATTGGAGATTAATGCCACGAATCGCTAGACTTAGTGTAACTACTGGATTCACTGATCGTGAGAACGACTTGATTGAAGAATTTAAGCTACAAGGCCGAAGTTGGATACCAAACGATGTTTTAAACAACCCCTGGGATTTATTGGCTTTGGCACAGCATCACGGGTTAAAAACTAGACTGTTGGACTGGAGTTCCAATCCACTGGTAGCGCTTTGGTTTGCATTTGAAAAGGAATCAACGGTTAAAAAGAGATCTGTGTGGATATTGGAAGTATCAAAAGATGAGCTCGCCGACATACACAAAGGTTCACCCATGAATCAAGGAAAGACGAAGGCATTTAAACCCAGCCATATCACAAAAAGGATAACTGCTCAAGCCGGTTGGTTTACAACCCATAAGTATCTAGACGACAAGGGTAAGTTTATACCCTTGGACAGGAACAATACCTATGTCACCAAGTTGGTGAGATTAGATATTGACAATGAGAAGAGAGAAGAAATACTGTTGGTATTGGACAAACTTGGGATCAACTCATCTTCGCTATTCCCTGACCTTGAAGGCCTAACGCAATACCTAAA
The DNA here is from genome assembly GCF_030519375.1 of Mucilaginibacter tolerans. Taxonomy (GTDB): domain Bacteria; phylum Bacteroidota; class Bacteroidia; order Sphingobacteriales; family Sphingobacteriaceae; genus Mucilaginibacter. The sequence goes on from NZ_JAUMKB010000011.1 coordinate 5,880, forward strand.
TTGGCGATATTAATAAGCCCCCGCCTGCCTTACTCGATTTGGTTGCTTAGACCGAGAAAGGCAGGCTTTGCTTATTCCTTTCCATCGCAGAGGCCTCACACACACCAGATAGAAAGGTATTCCGCAACTGAAATGCTGTCAAAGCACAATGCCTGATTTCGTTTCGTCCAAAGAGGCTACGCCACATTGAACTACACCGCTCTCGCGATCTGTCATAGGCTTTGAATCAGCAAATGACGTTGCTCCATATTCGCTCTCTTTGTCTGAAGATTAGTTTCACTTTGTGCTGCGCTTTTCACTTGGTCTATCGACCAGGTGAAGCTTGCAACGCTCAACAGATCTTCAGTCAATCGCTCATCTATATTTTACTCGCCTGCGCCAACGTTTCGGGCTGCGCGATTGTCATAACATTTGAATTAGCCCAAGCTGTAGCCTTACAGGTCAAATGTTTCGCCAAACGCTTGTGCATAGCATACCCAGCGGTCGCCTATCGGCTTTCTCCGCTGAGACCCTTCACTTAACTCGCACCACCTCCGTTTCTCTACGGTGGTTTGGACGGCTCGCATTTGCGTACCTAACAACAAGTGGCTATCTTGCTCCTCTATTATTTACAACCGTTCTTTGATAACAGCAGGGCTAGTACACTGCTATAGTTCCAGCCCCACACATGAGTATCTTTACAATAAGAAAGAGCTACAAGAGGAATTAGGTGAGTATGATTATGGCGCGCGCTTTTACGATCCTGTTATAACAAGGTGGAGCATGATCGATCCTTTAGTTGAAGCAGGACAAGAAGCCGTTACACCATATGGCTATGTATTTGATAATCCAATCAAGAATACCGACCCAGATGGTAGATATCCGGATGGAGGTCCCGGAGACGATAATGGACAATTAGATGCTGTTAAGATAGGACTGGCATTCGGAAGCTTTGTCCAGAGCGTTAAAGAATCAGTTATGAAACTCGCTTACAATGCAGGAGATGCTGTTGGAATTACTCCGAATAAGCCAGGAATGAAATGGGAAGCGACGCAAGTGTTAGGTTCAGACGGGACATATTCAACTGTTATGCAAGAGGTGCCGAGAGGAACCCTTATGCAGGACTTAGGTGGGCACGCCGTTGACGGAATAACCGTGGCCGGTGGTTTGTCAATGCTTAGCAAAGGAACGACAGGGTCTTTTTTTGCCAAACAAGAACCAGAGGGTGTGACAGCTGGGTCTGCGGCACAGGCAGCTAAGAAATCATTTACTGAACCTACATTACCCGGCAGAACGATCGCAAAAAAAGATGGAGGTGAGATTGTTCATTATACTAAGAGCGGCGATCACGGTCCTCCTCATTTACATGTCAACGGAGGAGGGAAAGGTACAAAAATTGGCTCTGCGGGAAAACCTTTAAAAGGAAGCCCTGAATTAACAGGCCAACAACAAGGTGTAGTCGATGAGTTTAAGTCTGAAATAAGATCAGCTGTAAGAAAAATAGGTAAATGGTTTAATTATCAATCAAAATAAAATGAATAAAGAGTTCAATAACGGATCAATTTGGGTGTTTCATGGAGAACAGGGAAGATTCTCTAGTGGGGTTTTTACTTCTCAACAAATAGCAGAAGAATGGATTAAAAAACATAAATTATCAGGATTACTAACTGAATATCCATTAAATAAAGGTGTTTATGATTGGGCGTTAGAAAATGATCTCTTTTCAATAAAAAAAGATAGTCATAAAAGTTCACAATTTATTCAGGGCTTTACATCAGGCAGTCAAGAACATTTTCATTATGAGTACGGAGAGTTGATATAAATGAATACTAAGCCCAACCACAGTGTTGGGCTTTTACTTTTTATAATCACGCCTGGTCTTAGCATGCTGTAACAAACCATCTATAACCCACAATAAGTTAAAGTCATGCTGCGCTTCGTTCTCACTACGCTGGTGTAAACATACTCCATAGTCGCCTGGCGGCTTACTCTATGGAGACCTGAACTCAGCTCGTCGACAGCTTCGTTTCTCTGCGCTGTCTTAGCGGACTCGTCGAACTTCTGATCGCATTCGATTAGGTTTGTAATTTCAAGTATATCAGTTATCTTAGCATCACCTTAACCATTTAAATCCATGCATCCAATCTTACTTGACATTACCGATGCGCTGAGAGACTTATCTGATAAAGTACTTGGCGCAACCGAAGAAAATAGGCCACTAATAGAAGTATATGGTTGGCAATCTCCGGCAGTCACCAGAAGAGAACTTTCATGGTTTCCATTGGCACTTTCGAACAAAATTGTTGCCGCTGATGTATCAAACCTTCCTAAGCCGCTAGAAGAAAATCTTAAACTGGTACCAGCTCAACTGTCGTTACTACATGCCACAACGATTGCTCAGATGTTTACATCGAATTCAGCAACTGCGATCAGTTCGTATTTATTGACGCTTGAAGTATTAGAGCGCACTTTAGATCCTATTTTGGGCTGGGAACAAATATCAGATAGCAAGGCAATTCCATCAAAGCTCGCGTCACGGTTAAGGTCTATGCAATCAGCGATAGATGATTTGCAGCCAGATAAAGAAAAGTTAGAACGCCAAATCAAGCTTATTGAAGAAGCTACTGAAGCAGCGGAGTCTCTTCCTACTGATCTCCAAGCCTTGAAGGCAGCTCGTTCACAGGTAGCCGACGTTTCTACGGACGCAGCAGAAAATATAGGAAAGATACAAATTCATGAAGCTGATGCAGGAAGAATAGCGCTATCTTTAAAAGACTTAGAAGCGGAAGCAGAAAAAATTGTTGCTCAGTCTCAGGAGGTATTGAGAATTGCTACATCTACAGGCCTTGCAGCTGCGTTTGACGAAAGAGCGGAGCGGTTAGATACTTCAATGTGGTGGTGGTTGGTCGGTTTAATATTGGCTCTTAGTGGCGGTGTAACGATAGGAGTTTTGCGATACCAATCTCTTGAGGCATCGTTAGCCGCTCCACAACTAAATTGGAGCATTATTTGGTTACAATTGCTGTTGTCGTTATTCAGCGTTGCAGCACCGGTGTGGCTAGCATGGCTGGCGACAAAGCAGATCTCGCAGAGATTCAGACTATCTGAAGATTATGCATTCAAATCTTCGGTGGCGAAAGCTTACGAGGGATATAGACGAGAAGCTGCTAGAATAGACACTGAGTTAGAAGAAAAACTATTTGCTTCAGCCCTCTCTCGCTTTGATGAGGCTCCTTTGAGATTGGTAGAAACAGAAACACATGGAAGTCCACTTCATGAATTAGTTGCTTCTGATGCATTTCTGGCAGCACTCAAAGCAGTTCCTTCTCTTGCAAAAGAGCTAGCAAGGGTTTATGGCCCAAGCAAAAGGCCTGCGCTGCTTAAAAAGAGAAAAGAGAGCAAGGATGTCAACATCGGTGAGGAGCCAGCGACTGAGTAATGTGTTAAGTAATGCCCTAGCCACTTTACTTTTCAATATCTCGTATGAACAGACTCATTCTTCTTGGTAATGGTTTCGATTTAGCACATGGATTAAAGACTGGATATACCCACTTCATAAAGTGGTATATTGCACAATCTATCCACCGATGCAGCAACGATGGTGAATATAAGGATGGACTATTAGAGGTGTCTGTAAACGATGACTATCGAGGTTCAGCAGAAGGAAACCGCAATTTCGATGATATATTGTATTGGGTGAATCAATCATACAACGAAAGCCTTGATCTACGAAGTATTGGGCCTGTCTGGATGGGTTGGGATGGGAGAACGCCTCATTATCCCTACATAATCAAAAGTAACACATCTCTCTTAGACGCTATTGTTTATCAGTGCAATGTTCATCGTTGGGTTGACGTGGAAGCAGTCTTTTACCGCACAATCACCAGGCTTTTGCAGGGAAATGATAATTATCCTGACCTAGTCGAATCTGAGCTTAGGATAATTAATGATGGCATGCGAACTATAATTGAAAACCTTAGACTGTATCTACTTTCCTTACCTGCACCTCAACTAATACAATCATATTTTAAAATATTTAGTGACTACGTTCATAAAGACGACCTCGAATCCTTAACCAGTGAGTTGAGTGGCGATCAGTTCAAAGATCACGCGCCAAATCGAACCATGGTAGTCAACTTTAATTACACTTCCACTTTTGAACAGTATTACAGTGAGCGAGAGAGAAATGAACAAAGAATAGAACTTAACTACTTGCATGGAACACTAACTGATAGTTCTAATCCAATTGTGTTCGGTTTTGGGGATGAATTAGACAGGCGATACGAACAGATTGAGCAGCATCCTTCTAAAGGATGGTTTGAACACATTAAATCTTTTTGGTACTTGAGAACTCGGAACTACCAGAACCTGATTCGATTCGTCGACGGGGAAGAATTTCAAATTCTCGTTCTTGGCCACTCTTGCGGTCTGTCAGATAGAACCATGCTGCATATGCTATTCGAACATGTTAACTGTAGATCACTGAAAGTATATTATTGGGGCACGGAAGAAGCAAACAACTATACTGATACTACCTTTGAGATAGCTCGTCACTTCAAGGATAAGGCCCTAATGCGTAAAAGAATTGTGAAAATGCCACAATGTGAACGTATGCCTCAGCATGACGATGCCTAAATTACTTTGTAAGCATAGATTAACTTTAGTGGTAAGCTCAGACTATGATAGTGACTTACCTCAAATTAACGCCAAGATGCCACTCATTATAAATTTACGTAACATGAGTCCTCTTTTAAAGTTAGCTTCTCATTCTGTCATAGCCGTTTCACTTCAAGGTAGTATCTAGTAATTGGGTATCATTCGTCGGACATGAGCCTTCGCAACCACTCAATGACAAGCTTGCCTTTGATTTTCTATTCTTAATAGCTTCTAAAGGAGATCGGTAAAATATTTTCTTCTCTCTTATGGAAAATTAAAAACATCTGCATCCTACTGTAAATTAATGGACGTAGCCGAAAATCCTAAGAGTAGGCATCACAATTAGAACTGACGATATGAAAACCTTAGCATTAGTAGTAATATTGCTGCTGTTATCTTGCGTAGGCTTCGCGCAAGTACGAAGTGTAGAAACAAATGTGCGACCTGACGGAACAAGGGAAATCAAAACCATTGATTTTAATGGTAGAACACAAGTAACGGTCGATCATGTTAACCCACCTGGCCCACATGATATAGTTCATACCGAAGTTTCTTTATCGAACGGTGTACGCACTGAATTCGAGCAAAGAGCAGATGGGAATGTTGAGTCTAGAAATATTAATGATTCTCATCCTCATGAAGGTGGCGGCGAACCACACGGTGAACATGGTGGAAATGGAGGTGGCAGTGCTGATCGCGAGCCTCATGCACACGAACCGCACGAAGGTCATATATAAGATCATAGTAAATGAGAACACTAGGCTACAGCCTAGTGTTCTCATTTAGTCAGTTCATCTACTCCTCTCATCAATTCTATCAAGTTACCACGGTTCTGTAAATAGCGCCTAATTAACTTTCCATCTAGCCAGGGTAAGCCATCTTGCTCTGAATACTGCTGAGTTAAGGTATCTTAAAGCTAAGCTTCTCCTCATCAGACATAAGAACAGTTTTGTTGTGACACCATTGATGTGCTAACGTTTGCCCAATTTCAGACTCTTCTTTAAAAGGTAGATTGATAATGGACATTCTTGAATATGAACTGAACTTCTTATACAATGGCTGGCCTTCAGATATAGGGTTAATATTGAAGTTCAACCCACAGTAATAACATTTGCAATCCACAGCAAGCAGTTGAGCCTTGACTTCTTTCTTTCTAATCTTCATCGCCCAAAGGTATAATTATGAATAGATGTGGGTTAGTCAATGTAGCACCTTAATATGTAAATGTCCCTCACCAAGTTAGCTTCTCATACCCACATAGCTGCTACGCTGCAAGGTAGTATTTCGTAGTTGGGTATCATTCGTCGCTCACGAACCTCTGCGTAGTCGAATCAATGTTATACAAGGCACTTTTTTTTAGTAAAAAGGTTTATATTTGGGTTCAAGCCTAAACATATGCTCAATATACCCAACGACGTTCTCGAATTCATGAGGGATGAATTTGCACAATGTAATTATGAGATAAGTAAAGACTTGTCGCTTCATCCATCTACTTCTGAAGACAGTATTAACGAACATTTCGTTAAATATTGGTTAGGCAGACAAGGTCCAGTCAAACTTCCCTCAAATTGGACGATTTACGTCAAAAGCTATTTTATGGGTAGAGGTAGGCACTACGGTATATGGGAAGTAGCCGATATTGGGCTGATTTTAGTTTTTAGAAGAAAAGGAAAGATACTTAGAAGCAAGATGGTCTACCTGCAATCAAAGAATCTTTATGCTGACCCTTTAAAGTATAACGAAAGCGTGGAAGAACGATACTATGGATTGGGAAGTTTATTAATGCCAGAACAGTATCATAATGAATTGGTTGCCGACAAGGTGTATATGTTTACCACGAAATCCAAATATCAGGCATTTAGTGTTGAAAGTGAACAACAACAGGCAATGAAAGCATTTCAAGATAAGTTCAAAATGACAATGCATTATATGCTATATAATCCTTTGACAATTCCAATGACAATGTCAGTTCCATACAACTTTAATATCGAAGTGCCACACGAGAATGAGGTCGGTTGTCGGATAATGCGTAAAGACCATCTTGCAGAAGCGTTAAAATCTTACGGTAAAGGCTACATACCTACTTATGGCGATATCTCAAACCTTTTGCCGATAGAATTTTATGGGGAACACACAGCTGGCTGGAAGCTGGAATATTTCATAGCCGACTTGATGATGCAATGCAAGGAAGGCATAATTGATGACTCGCCAAACTTTGAAACCTTATACAATATGATGAGCAGGAAGGACAGAATTATGTCTACAGGAGTAATGTTTACTTTTGATGTTGATGAATGAAATTGAGAAGCAAAAGAAATGCCCTCAAAGCCAACTTAAGCCTATTTTCTGAATTTACGACAGTTCATAAAAGGAGGTTTAACAACCCATTCTTATATTTCTTATCGTCCCTGTCACATTGTGGTTGACGTTGGGTTAACGTCAAGGGTTAATTTATCGTATAAATATATTACCTTAGAGAAAGATCAGAACTTTATGAACGAAAGAGAAGAACGTGTCTTGCTTTTCGGAGAAGATCGGGTGAAAAAAGAGGAAGATTTTGATGCTCTGCTAGATAATATCGAACAAGAGTATCATCATTGGTTTGAACAGCGCCCGCCAATTAATAATAACTTTAAACACGATCAACTTGGCAATCATATTATATGGGGATACAATAACCGATGGTTTATTTCTCAGGTCAAAGAATCTGAGTTGCCAGGCGAAATTTGGAAAGATATTGTCCAAGCATTTAAATCCGTATTTGAAGCATAACGTTTTTATTTTAACCTCACTATCTATTCGTATATAAGATGAAAATCTTGCCTAAAAGAAACAAGCATACAATGAACAAACTTCTTATTAAGGTTGAGAATGCTAACCAGCAATGGTTTTTAGATAATGCCGGCAGGGGTGGAATATTTGACTACTTTGAACTAAGGGAAGACGATAACTTCCCAATATTTAAAGACGAAAATAAGAAGCCTCCTTGTTGGATTTGTAATCAAATCTATGATGCATTGATCGAATAAACATAGTCCTAACTAAAAACCTAATTTCGCTATCAAGGCTATCATAACCCTTTATACTCGATTAAAAGACACGATATAGATGATGTTAGCAACTCTGAACATTTCTTATTATAAGGGGCATTCTTAATACACCTTGTCAAGAAAATGTTCTTTAACTGTTTACTGGCGAAATATACCTTGTAAAAAGTCAGGATAATACAGCAATAACAATTATTTTCGAGAATCTCATTTTGCGACAGTTAATAAAAAGGGGCTTAATAACCACTATTTTCGAAAAAGTGTAGCAGTAAATATGGGTGTTTTTACGGTATAAATTAATCTGATCTTTTATTACATTGTCTTCACGACCAGCATTCGAAGAATGCTATTTATTACAATAAGCATCTAAGGCTTTAGATTTCAATTTGTTTTCTTAAACCACTTTGGAATTCTAAAGTAACGCATAGAAATCTTGTTATTAACTCTACGAAAAATGAATATGGACAAAGAAAGAATAATTAACGTCATCGTTGATAGCGCTGAATCAAATCAAGCTAAGAACGCATTTCCTGATGTAAATAAGATTTTGAACGAAACTTCCTCGCGTATAAAGCAATTCACAATCGATGAGATTGGTGATAACCTGGCTTTCACCGTATCGAGCATCAAAGAAATGATTCAAAAGATTCCCAATTCAGAGAACCCTAAAGTCACAACAATTACGGTATCACTAGCAATTGAGGCATCAGGCGAGGTGGGGTTAATAGGCAGCTTGAAAGGAGGCCTTAAATCAAGCTCTGCAATAACTGTATCCTTTGATTTAAAATGATATATTCGGACGACAATATAATTCGTACCTATTTCCTTATTTTGGAAGAATCTCCAATTACGCAAGAGGTAATTCGAGCCAATCGTGTTATTTACGAATTGATTTTTGAACGAAACAGCTCTACCCCTTATGACAGAAATGAATTAATTAATGCCATTAAAAGCTTTCGGAGCCATCCGATATTAAGTGGTGCTAATTTATACAGCATTCATAGAATTCATGAAGACCTTTGCCGTCAAGTAAACAACGAGTATCCAAATCTTCCTGATATAAATTGCTATTCTGGCGAATTTCCAACCCATTCAATGAATGCGGAATGTCGTTTAACGACAAGCGGCTATCTTTTTTTAATAAACTCTGGATTTATTTATTTAACCCACGAAGTATCAAAAGTTATGACATTATTGGCGTTAAATGCGTCTAATAATATTAATGAGGGCTATACTGATCGAGTTTTCGCGATGAATTTAAGCAATCTACTGATTACCTATCTTTTTTTAGATTTCAATGCGAGACCAAGGGCACGCTTAGAAATTAGGTCGAGGGAACAATATGTTATTTTTAGTCTTGTCTCAGCTGCTTGCACAAAATTTGTTTTGGCACATGAGTTCGGTCATGCTTTATCTGGGCATCTAACAAGTAATCTGGTCATTAATGACCAGGATTTTATACAAAAGAACTTTGAAGAGGAATTAGAAGCAGATCGGGTAGGCATAAATTTACTTCTTTTCCATAAGGAAAGTATTCACCAAGATGAAATTGATCTTTCTAATACAGTGTCCGTCGCGGCAATTACACTTCTATTCGAATTAGACAATTTATTGCAATTTCTTATGAATGATCCGATCATAAAAACTTTATTCGTAAATAGATTTGAAAAGAATAATCCTCACTTTACACATCCATCTTCAACGATTAGAATGACCCAAATGGTCGATTTGCTAGATTCAAATTATCCTTTTATTGATATACAGCTAGCATTGTCTTTAGCTGAATCATTTAAAAAATACCGTGAACCAGTACTTTTAAACCTGCAAGAATTCTTGATAAGAAATTCTTTATGATGTCGATTAGGAGAAATGAGTTTGAATAATCATGAGCGCAATTAACGCTGTATCTTATAAGAAGACAAGTAGGAAGGTCTAACTAACATTCCACCAATCCAAGTTTTAACATACCTCTATAAAGTAAGATTTTTTAAATTTCATGGATTAATAAGGCGAGAGCACAATGTATATTTGGCTCATGAGTAGTATGAACATTTTTCAAATCTGGGATTCAATAGGTAGAAAGACCCCATTCGCAGTACGAAGAGCCAATTGGCGAGATGAGTTTTACGCCGTCGTAGAAAGAATAGATTGTGAGCAATTGCCTTATGGTAAAGCTTATGGCTATCCTACAGTCAATGGGAAATACTCTGATCATTGGGAACATGACAAGAAATGGAAAGTAGATCGCTGGATTCCCAATGGCGGAAGTTACCAATGGACCTTAGTTGAAGACGTGGCAATTACCACGAACAACCTATATTCATCGAACGAGGTCGATGGCGCTTCCGAATTCACTAATCCAGGAATTTCTATACCCCTATAAAGCAGAATATCTTCATTTTCTTGGATTGTAACGTAGGGCTGTAGGTGGTTGAAAATGCATAATTATCTTAGCAAAGTTAGGGCTGGTGCTTCTGAAGCGCAAGAAAGACTACGGCATAAACCCACATGCCTTACATTGCCCATTTATTCCGTTTCCTTCCTTGCTTGATCGCACCAAACCTGAGTGATGGCTAAAATAATTATTCATTCACACTTAGCTTATTTATCATGAAAAACATAGTTCAACTACCACCTTAAAAGTAAAACTGCACCCAAACTGCACCAAAGGCAATCCTTTACTGATCCATTAACATATATTTGAATCAGCTTGAAGTATGACAAAACAATTAATTAATAGATTTATTAACTGTGTACTTTGCTGTAAAACAGTACATTAAGGCAATAAAAAACCCCTCAGTCAAGACTAAGAGGTTAGTACGTTTCAGTGACCCCGCTGAGGCTCGAACTCAGGACCCACAGATTAAGAGTCTGTTGCTCTACCAACTGAGCTACGGAGTCGGATTTTTTGGTTGGCAAATAAACGAAAAATTTCCTTACTCCGAAAGCACGAAGCCGTAATAAAATTGTAACATTCAATTTATGGATCTGCCACCTTCCATTTAGGCACATAACCGGTCTGATCGTTATATACTACCTTATAAAACTGCCTGCCTTTTTCTACCACAGTAACTTTAGAGTGGTCCGGGATTTTGCTTATTACCGCAGAGGTATAATTTGGTAATTCGTGCAGGTAGATCACGCCTGTTGCATTTGCCTGCAAATAAATGGAATAGTTGGAAGATGATTCGTTCTGAATTGTATCTTGTTGAATGACTGTTGGTTTGCTGGCGATAATCGGAGCAGGTTTTATACTATGATGAATCACAGTGTCCTTTGCCAATACCGCTAGTTGATTAATAAGAGGTGCTTCTAACTTAACCTTGTGCTTTTTCTTGTGATGAAAGCCTGGCGGTGAAGTTATTACCGGAGCTTGCGCCACAGGCGCTAATGCGGCTACTTTTTTCTGTTTATTGCTACTTCCGAGCATTTTCATCACATACCAGCCAAATAAGCCTGTAAACAACAGCAGTGCAATGGTAGCAACAATATTTAGGTGCCTGATCTTGAAATAATATAAACGCCGCTGATAGTTCTTTTTAAAGGCCGCATCATATTTGCGGCGTTGATCGGGGTCACTTAATACCTGATAGGCTTCTGTGATCTCCTTAAAATGATCTTCGAGAAAATAATCATGTTCCCTTTCGTCGGGCTGAAGCTTCCGGGCCAGCTTTTGATAGGCAGCATTCAACTCACGCGGAGTACAGTTACGATCAGTTCCGAGGATGTAGTACAGATCCTTCATTATTAATCAAATACGGTATGTTGTTTTGATTAATTTTCTAGATTATAGTTTAGTCGTGCCAAAAATATGCCAACAAAAAAGGCCCTCAAATGAAGGCCGCTCTATATGATTCGTCTGCAGATTATGCAGTTGCGTACAAGTCGTCTCGTTGCTTCTGCACGACATCACTATCGATATATTCATCATAATCCATCAGCTTATCGATATAGCCGCCTGGTGTTAGTTCGATGATACGGGTAGCAACGGTTTGTGTCAACTCGTGATCTCGTGAGGTGAATAGAATAGTTCCTCTGAAATCGCGCATGCCATTGTTCAATGCAGTGATGGATTCCAGATCGAGGTGGTTGGTTGGCTCATCAAACAATAATACGTTTGGCTGTTGCAACATCATCCGGCTGATCATGCAGCGCATTTTTTCGCCACCTGACAGTACATTGCTTTTCTTCAGCACTTCTTCGCCCGAGAATAACATACGACCTAAAAATCCACGGATAAACTGGTCGTCTTTTTCGCCTGGAGAATATTCACGCAACCAGTCGATCAGGTTATCATCTTTCCCTTTAAAATATTCAGCATTGTCAGCAGGAATATCCGCGGGATTGATGGTGACACCCCATTTAAATTCGCCCTTAAAATCTTTATCGCGGCCCATCAGGATGTCATAAAAAGCGGTAGTAGCCAAACTGTTTTGAGACAAGACAGCGATCTTGTCGTTTTTATTAACAGTGAAAGTGATGTTGTCAAACAACAACTCACCATTCAACGACTTGCTCAGGTTTTCAACCCGTAGTATCTGGTCTCCGGCTTCGCGTCCCAAATTATTAAATATGATGCCAGGGTACTTACGATTTGATGGCTGTATCTCGTCCAGGTTGATTTTATCCAAAGCCTTCTTACGGCTGGTCGCCTGTTTCGATTTAGAAGCATTGGCGCTAAAGCGGCGAATGAACTCCTGCAACTCCTTCACCTTATCTTCCATTTTCTTATTCTGATCGGCACGTTGTTTCAATGCCAATTGGCTCGACTCATACCAGAACGAATAGTTACCAGTATAGATAGTCATCTTGCCAAAGTCGATATCCACTACGTGGGTACAAACCGTGTCCAGGAAGTGCCTGTCGTGGGATACCACCAATACGATAGCCTCATATCCGGCCAGAAAATCTTCCAGCCAGCTAATGGTGTGGATGTCCAAATCGTTGGTAGGCTCATCAAGCAATAATATATCTGGCTTACCAAACAGTGCCTGCGCTAATAATACACGCACCTTTTGGGTATTATCAATGTTTTTAACCAATTGATAATGGAATTCTTCTTTGATGCCAAGATTGCTTAATAATGTGGCGGCATTGCTTTCAGCATTCCAACCATCCATTTCAGCAAAAAGGTTTTCCAACTCCCCAGCACGCTCACCATCAGCATCAGTGAAATCTTCTTTCAGGTAAATGGCGTCTTTTTCCTTCATGACGGCATACATTTCTTTATGCCCCATCATCACTGCTTCTATAACGGTGAATTCGTCAAAAGCATAATGGTTCTGGCTCAAAACAGCCATACGCTCACCGGGTGTAAAACTTACCGAACCGCTTGTTGGGTCGATTTCACCCGAAAGGATTTTGAGGAAAGTAGATTTCCCGGCGCCATTGGCACCTATGATGCCATAGCAATTGCCCTGGGTGAACTTTAAATTAACCTCTTCAAACAGTGTACGTTTACCGTAGCGTAATGAAAGATTGGATACTGTAATCATGCTGCACTTTAATTTGCCGCAAAAGTACGGTTATTATGCCGAATTTCATCGGGTTCAGCAACTTATATTATTCAGAGCGGGGTAATATTTCAGTTTGAAATTTGATAAATGAACATAGTTCTCCTTTTATTATCAAATAAAAATTAAAACCACTTCATACAAAAATAGAGGCCGGTAACCAATAGTATTTGGATGCAAATTACCGCCGAAAGTCTCCTAATACCATTCATTTTGGAAGGGCCGAATGCATATGCCACATAAGATAAAAAATATACAGCCAGTGCCAGACCTACAACTACTAAAAGATTTGGGCCTTCAGGGTCATTGAAAAAGAAGAAAAGCATTCTGGAACAAATGATGGCCGTTACCGCCAATATGATCATCGAAATCTTTTTTGACTTGAAATATGGATTTGCGATGTTATCACTCATGTCTATTAGATGAGTATTTTCACAAATATAATGTTTCGCAAAAATTCCTCACCTGCATATTTGCCAATCTAAGCTTTAATTTTCAAACTGAGACGCTACCCATGGCTGTAGAGTACGAAGTTTACGTGGGTTACGAACAACAAATTACCCAAGCACTTCAGCTAAACTCTGTACCTCGTGATCTGTTAGTTTTTGCAGCGGTCCGCTTGCCAGCATTTTCATCATCATATTTAAATCGGCAGCGATTGTAAGGAGAACCTCGGTATGTGTTCCGGCATCGGCCAGTTTCCAGTTGAGTTGCAGATCGAAGGGCGGTTTCTCAGAAGGGATGATGTTTATTTCAGTATTCTCCATCCGTCTATCAATCTTTAGCGCTAATTTCCCCATATTTTGAATATCGAACCGGGCTTCATCAGGCGTTGATGTCCAATTCACAATATTCTCAGGCATCAGTTGCTGATGATTATTCATATCAGCCAGAAACTGATATACCTCATTTACTGACTTGTTAATATTGGTTTTGCTTTCAAAAATAGTCATAGGTAGTTTAGAGTGTTAAGTATCGAGTTATGAGTAAAAGACTCATAACTCAGTACTCTTGACATAAGACTTTAATTATTGTCCCCAGGTAGAGGGCGATACACGCCATTTTCTCAATATTTCTGATTCATCAGCGGAGATATAGCTGTTTGCCTCAGCGTATTTTAATAGCGCATTATAGTTTGATAACGTATAGAATTTACATTTGGCTTCATGAAAGTTTTCAGTTGCCTGATCGAACCCATAGCTGAAAATGGCAGCAAGGCCGGCAACTGTACAACCCGCATCTCTCAAGGCCTGAACTGCCTGAAGACTGCTTTTGCCGGTCGAGATGAGGTCCTCAATAACTACTACTCTTTGACCTGGGATTACTTCACCCTCGATCATGCTTCCGGTGCCGTGGTCTTTTGGTTTAGAGCGAACGTAAATAAAAGGGAGTCCTAATTCCTGCGCAACCAATACACCCTGTGGGATACCTGCTGTTGCAACTCCAGCAATACAGCCCGCAGAACCAAATTCTTCCTGGATAACTTGCACCAGTTTTTGCCTGATATAGGTGCGTATGGTTGGATGGGATAGGGTGACACGATTGTCGCAATAGATTGGTGATTTCCAGCCTGAGGCCCAGGTAAAAGGATTATCAGGTTGCAATTTAATTGCTTTAATTTGCAGCAGGAACTCCGCTACTTGTTGTTCTATCTCACTTTTATTAAACATGGCCCAAAAGTACAGAATTTATATCAACGAAAAAGTTATATTGATAACCCAGTCAGTTCCTAAACATGTGGAAAGATATCAAAAAATTGATGCTCAGACATTTGATCTGAAAGCTTTTTACACTAAGTATAATGGAAAGCCGGGGAATAAATTCTTTTTCCTACACTGTACAGACGCTAAAGAATATCTTAAAAAGGTGATGAATAGCATCACGGTGATCGAAGCAGCGGGCGGAATGGTGATTAATTCAAAGGGAGAATACCTGTTTATTTATCGCAATAAAAAATGGGATCTGCCCAAGGGCAAGCTTGAAAAGGGTGAGCTTAAACGCGAAGGCGCGGTACGCGAGGTGGAAGAGGAGTGTGGGATTATGGTAAACAGCATTGGCGCACGTATATGCAAAACTTATCATACCTATACTTATAAAGGCGAGGTGGTGTTGAAGAGAACCTACTGGTACCAGATGGGTTATAAGGGTAGCGGCAAACTTAAACCGCAAAAAGAAGAAGGAATTACGTCGGTACGCTGGTTCAGGAAAGGGCATATCGAGGCTATTATAAAGAATACCTTTCCGTCAATAATGGATGTGCTGGCAAAAATGGACCTGTTTACAGAAAAGCCAGTGCCTCTTTCGGAATAAACTGGCTAACATCGCCCTGGTAACGCAATATTTCGCGTACGATGGTTGAACTAATAGATGAATAGCCTGGTTTGCTTACTATAAAAATGCTCTCAATATCAGAGGCCAGTGCATGGTTCATCTGGGCTATAGCTTTTTCATACTCAAAGTCGGACACTGTACGTATGCCGCGAATCATGTAGGTTGCTCCAATACTTCGACAAAATTCAACAGTTAACCCATCGTAGGCAACTACATGAATCTTAGGCTCATTCTCAAATACTGCCCTGAGCATTTGTTCGCGCTGACCAACACTCAACAATCCTTTTTTTGAACTATTGTCGCCGATACCAATATAAATCTTGTCAAATAATCCCATTGATCGTTTAATAATATCAACATGGGCCTTGGTAACCGGGTCGAACGAGCCTGGGAAGAGAGCAATCTTCATAGTTTTGTTGTGCTTAGCTCACCAAAAGTAATAATCCTTTAGCACATTAATTGCCTGTGATATCTTCGATATGATAATAAACAGGCAGACCAAGTTCCCGGGCTACTTTTACATCGTTATCCGCTCCGGTTGACTGTCCTTCCATGCGTAATATCGCGTCGCATTTGGTAATAAGACGGTGGGCAACAGGGTAGGATATTTCCTGGTATATCTCATCGCCTGTTTTCTTCGACCCGGCCATTTTCAGCAAAGGCAGAGCCATCCATTCGCCGATGAGCGGAATATGCCCTGCGCGGAACAATGTTAATGCAGCCGACTCCAAGCGCTCCAGGTTTTGTTGCATCAGCATGGGATCGTCATTTGTACCCGAGCGATAAGGCCCGGCGACCAGAATAGTTAGTGGTTTAATATTCATATCAGGTTATGGATTTGCGCATATTGTAAAAGCATAATGGTTTTGCCGTCTTTTATCTCCCCTGTTTTTATCATCTCTAAAGCTTGCTGAAATGGAATTTCGAGTACTTCAATGTCTTCGCTTTCTTCCTCAATGCCGCCGCCATCGCTCACTTTCATCTCTTTGGAGTATTCAGCGACAAAAAAATAGATCAGCTCGGTAACCGAGCCGGGCGACATGTATACTTCGAATATTTTCTTGACGTCGGCGATTTTGTAGCCAGTTTCTTCTTCGGTTTCTCTTTTGATGCATTCCTCAGGATTATCTTTATCTAAAAGGCCGCCGCAGCTTTCTATCAGGTAGCCGGTCTCGTTTCCGTTTACATAGGTTGGGATTCGGAACTGGCGAGTAAGTATCACGGTTTTTTGTGCTTTGTTATACAACAGAATAGTAGCCCCATTACCGCGATCATATGCTTCGCGGCTTTGCACTGTTACCGAGCCGTCCGTATAATGAGTTTCGTAAGTGATTTTGTTCAGGACATACCAGTTGTCTGATAGCAATTCTCTTTTTATGATCTTATAATTTTTCAAAATGAATTTGATTGTTTTTGATTTATTTTGATTATTTTTGAACAAATTAAAACATAATAAATGAACTTTCAAAAAAGAAAGCAAATAATCCTGGATAAGCTGAATACTGAAGGGGAGGTAGATGTGAAACTAATAGCCGTCGAACTGAATATTTCAGAAATCACTATCCGCCGCGATTTGAACCAATTGGCGAGTGACGGATTGCTATACCGCACCCACGGCGGCGCAATGAAAGTGAATCCCTTAGAGATACCGCATGAGTTTGTTAATAAAGCAGCCAAAAATGTAGAGGCGAAAGATAAAATATGCCGTGCTGCAGCCGAACAGATCCAACATGGAGATATTATTTTTATGGATTGCGGTAGCACGGTGTTCAGGCTATGCCAGTTTATTAAGGGGAAGAAGATCAAAGTAATTACCAATTCCATTCCGGTAGTATATGAGTTGCAGAATAGCCTGGTGTCATTAAATATCATAGGCGGAGAGTTTAATGCCGAGCGTCAGGCGGTACATGGCTCGGTGGCTAATGAACATATAGCCCGTTACAAAGCCCATAAAGCATTTTTAGGAGTAGACGGCATTTCGCACAAGGGCTTGTTCGCCAACAGCGAGCTGGAGGCGGAAATTACCCAGGCTTTTGCATCGCATAGTTCGAAAACGTATTTATTATGCGACGAAAGCAAAATAGGGAAGGAGAGTTATCTGCGATTTGGCGAGTTAGCGATGATCAATACTGTTATTACGAACTCACAATGGGAGGAATTAGCCTTTTTAAGGAAGAATGGTGTTAATGTGATTAGTGTTTAACTTAGGTTACGCTTTAATAAATTAAGTAATTTAAATTAGATAATGGTGAAACAAGACATATTTGAGACAATTTTAGTGTTGTTTTTGATTGATCGAATGCCAGAATATCAAAAATCATTTAATTTAAATAAAGTACTGGAACGGATATTCGACGTTTACAATCAGCATTAGTTGGACGGTCTAACAGAGAGAAAACTGATTTCGAAAGAATGGGTTGATAATTTCCATCAGTACACCGTTCAACCTGTAGGATTTGATATCCTGCATCAAAACGAGGAAGAATTAAAGGCGATATTGATAGATCGTTATATGGAACAGCATGAAGATTACATTACAGCGCTTTTAAAGTTGTAGAAATCGAAATAGAGAAATGTTAAAACTATTCTGCTGCCCTAAAAAATGAAAACGATGAATGCCCATACTTCCTCTGCTCCACAAAAGCCGGGTGATTGCTTAAATTTTGAAGCGATTGATGCTCAATAATTAATAATCCATCTGGCAATAACAGGTTTTTATCAAAAACAACTTTAGCGATCTCCGGGATGCGGTTCAGATCATACGGCGGATCAGCGAAGATCAGGTCATATTGATCCGTTTCTAACTCAAGATATTTAAATACATCAGCTTTGTAAGTCTTGATCTGTTCTAAACGATGCTGACGCGCGGTATCCTTGATGTAATTGATGCAATGTATGCTGCGGTCGACCGAGATAACCTGTGCTGCTTCCCTTGAAGCAAATTCAAAAGAGATATTCCCGGTTCCGGTAAAAAGGTCCAGTACTTTGATATTTTCAAAATCGATCTGGTTTTGCAGGATGTTGAACAGGGCTTCTTTTGCCAGGTCGGTAGTAGGGCGTACGGGCAAATTATTAGGCGGATTAAGCCTGAGCCCCTTTAAATTACCTCCGATGATCCGCATAGCGATAAAGCGGTGAGGGTTAATATCTCTTGCGAGGCAGTCTGCCCTGACAAGGCGAGCGCACTCATGGTATTCAATTTCAATTTGCCGAAGAAACGGTCAAGGCGAATACCATTTTCATCCTCCGGAGCAATAGCTCCGCTTAAAACAAGCGTAATATCACCCGGCTGCAACTGCAGTTCTGTGGCAACGAGCGTAGCGAAATAAGCCAGCTCATCCGGTATCATAAACTCAAAACTGTTATAAAAACGCAGCTTATCTCCTTTAAAGTTCAGGAATTCGACATTGTTGCCTTCCACATTAACATAGATCTCATTATCCGCCGGATTGTTTGCCGCAGTGAGTTTTATCCAGCCTTTTGGTGCAAATACAATGCTGTTGATGCCAAACTTTTCAGCAACTAAATCAACTAATGTTGTATTTGCCTTAAAGATCACCTGGTTGTCGGCGTCGAGTGGCTGCGAGAAAACTTTTTCATTGCGTTTTACATCCAGGAAACGTGCAAAATCAGCTACTTTCTCAGGATTGAACAAACTTGCAGGAACAATGGTAAAACCTGTGTGGGGAATACTAACGATATGTTGATTATAATCAGCAGCCAACATTTTGTTACCATCTGACGGTTGACCAAGTTCGGTGAGCTCAAGATTTTCTTTTATGGCAAGCAACCGACCCTGACCCGCAACAGCATATGAAAACGAATTTAAGCCAATCTTAATCAATAATGTATAATCGGCGTGTTGATCTGTGTTCAAGTTAATATGATTGTTTTAGATAGTTGCGGTTAGTAAAGCAGCTATTGGCAAAAGTAATATTTTTTGGATGTAATTATGATTTACGAATTACGATTTTAGATTTACGATTTAAAAAGTAAGAATCAGCGCAATCGTAACTCGTAATTCTAAAATCGTAAATAATATTCAGCATTTTTGCTCGTGCCCTCAACAGATCAGATCGTCAAAGCCTTTCCTCATGAACCCACCGCTCAGCAGTTGGAACTATTTGACAAACTGCATGAATTTCTGATCAGCGATAATGGCGACGAATGCTTTATACTGAAGGGGTATGCGGGTACGGGCAAAACTACGGTTGTAGGGGCACTGGTAAAAGCGCTCAAATATTATAACTATAAATCGGCATTGCTGGCGCCTACGGGTCGTGCTGCAAAGGTGATCACCAATTACTCGGGCCGGAAAGCATTTACTATTCACAAACGCATTTATCGCAAGAAGTCGGCGATGAATATTGAAGATGCTTTTCGCCTGGCTGATAATCTGGTATCTGATACGCTGTTTATTGTTGACGAAGCCTCCATGATCTCGGACGTACTGGCGGGCAACACGCGCGAAACCCTGCTGCACGACCTGGTTAGCTATGTTTACAATACCAAAAACTGCAAGCTGATGCTGGTAGGTGATACCGCTCAGCTACCGCCTGTGGGGGCTGATAACAGTCCGGCCCTTGATATGAAATTGATGAAGAGCGAATTTGCTTTGGAGATGTTTGGCTTCGAATTAACGGATGTGCTGCGTCAACAAAAAGATTCGGGTATACTGTTTAATGCAACCGCCTTGAGAAATGTTATCAGGCAGGGGAAAGTCGTTACACCTAAAGTTATTACCAAAGGGTATAAGGACGTTTACCGTATGACCGGCGAACGCCTGGAAGAAGGCCTCAATTACGCCTACAATAAATACGGTTATGATGGTACGCTAATCGTCTGCCGGTCGAATAAAAATGCAAACCTGTATAACCGCCAGATACGCGGGCGGATTTTATTGCGCGAAGAAGAGTTAACCGGCGGCGACCAGGTGATGGTGGTGCGCAACAATTATTTCTGGCTGCAGGATCAGGAGGAGGGAAGCACGGGCTTCATTGCCAACGGCGATATCGCACGGATAAAAAAAGTGCGTCGCTTCGAAGAAATGTATGGTTTGCGGTTTGCCGATGTGCAGCTGGAGTTTATTGATTATGCCGAAGACCCGGTAGTGGAATGTAAAATATTGATGGACACGCTTTATTCTGAAGCTCCAGCCTTACCACCAGCTGATCAGAAGCAATTTTTTATGGAGGTGATGAAGGATTATGAACATATTACCAGCCGCAAAGCCAAACTGGACGAGTTGAAACTAAATCCCTATTATAATGCATTACAGATAAAATTTGCCTATGCTGTCACCTGCCACAAAGCCCAAGGCGGACAATGGGAAGCGGTGTTCGTCGACCAGGGTTACCTGACCGAAGAAATGATCAATATGGATTTCCTGCGCTGGTTTTATACGGCTTGTACCAGAGCATCCAAGGAATTGTTTTTGGTGAATTTTAATCAACGATTCTTTGACACGATTGCAGAATTTGAATAACAAGTCTGAATCATTTAAGTCGAAAAAAAATCCTAAAACCGTGTCTTAGTCTACCACCGGAAGTTGAATGATAAACGTCGAGCCTTTTTTCTCCTCGCTGGTTACGTCAATAGTGCCGTGGTGATTTTCGATGATTTGTCTGGAAATGCTTAATCCCAAACCAGTGGATTGCTCACCCCTGAGGCCGGGGCGGCGGGCCTTCGAGAAACGTTCAAAAATGTGCGGTATAAGATCTTCTGGTATGCCCAGGCCGTAATCCCTCACTTCGATGATTGCGCTTCCGTTTTTTGCACTCAGATATATTTCGATTTTATTGTTGTTTTTAGAAAATTTCAAAGCATTTGTGATCAGATTGTCCATCACCCGCTGAAATTTATCGGCATTAATCTGTACATAAACCTGGTTTTTAGAGCTTATCAGAAAGATATTGTTTTTAGCCTCTTTCTGAATTTTCCATTCATTAATAATGTTTTTCAAAAAGTAGTTCAACTCGGTGCGCTGTGTTTCAACAACATTGATGTTCTCATTATTAGCGGCATCCAGCAAATCGGCAATAATACCCCGGGCTTTCACGCATGAGGTCTTGATCATCTCCAGATTTTCGCGGGTCTCATTATCAATGTCATCCATTTCCATCATCAGCGCCAACGTCTCAATTGCGCCGATCGGGTTACGCAAATCGTGCGCTACCATGCCCAGTATTTCATTCTTAAATGCACCTGCTTTTTCAATTGCGATATTTTTCTCCCTGATATCCACCAACTGCAGAAAGTAACTCGACTTATAAGAATAGAAATACCTTGATATAAAATAAAAACAAAACAACAGTATAACCGATATCAGCTGATTGTAGATCATCTGCATGCCCTCATTTTGGGTATTGTATAGCAAGGCAGTAAATAACCCTTCGGTGATAAAAACCAATAATAACGCCTCGTCCCACTCAAACACAAATACCACGCTGATAATGCTCAACGCGGTAAGGTAAATGGTCATGGAATTGCGCGGATCAGAGGTGGCTATAAAGCTCGAGAACATACCGCACAGGATGATGTACAAGGCAAACAGAAAAACAAAAACGGTCATCACAAAATTGGCCTTTTTCTGTTTGTTGTACAGGTAAACGAGAAGATAACTGCATCCAAGGAAAATGGGCGTAATGGCAATATATAACCAGTTGGTAAAATTAAATTCCGGATAGTTTTGTGCCCGCGTAAGGCTTTCGGGAAATATAGTGTAGAGTAAACGCAATACGACGTTCAGAATCAGGAATATAATGCTACCTGTTCTTACAGCTCCAAGGTTCTTTAGCGTATAATAGTCGCGGTACGAGATCCTGGTTTTACCCCTGACCTTATGGTTGTTTTGGTTACTCAATACATTAAATTATGGCAAATCAAATATAAAAAAATTAGGAGTATACACAAGCAGCAATAGGGTTTTACAGCCTGATAATGTTTCGGTTATAGGTATAAAAGTAGACAAAATGTCTTTCAAAACTAATTTCTTCGTGACATTTTTTCATTTTCATTAAAATGGCAATTCTTTTGATGACAAGTTGTATACACAATAATCAATTACTATGAATTTTAACAACTTTACCATAAAGGCTCAGGAAGCTGTGCAAAAGGCTTCCGAAATTGCAACTGGTAATCAGCAGCAGGCAATTGAAAATGCACATTTGCTGAAAGGCTTGTTATTGGTTGATGAGAATGTAATCTCCTATTTGTTAAAGAAACTAAATGTTAACCTTAACCGGTTGAATGACAACCTGGATCATCAGATTGCATCCTACCCTAAGGTGAGTGGAAGCAATGTTTATCTATCATCGGAGACCAACTCAGCTTTACAAAAAGGGCAATCCTATCTGAAGGAATTTAAAGACGAATTTGTATCTGTCGAACATATTTTATTAGGTATCCTGGCTGCTGGCGGTAAAACCAGCACTACGCTCAAGGACATGGGTGTAAATGAAAAGGACCTAAAAAAAGCCATTATTGAATTGCGCGGCGACAATAAGGTAACTGATCAGAACGCGGAAGCGACCTATAATGCGCTAAACAAATATGCCCGTAACCTGAATGAGTATGCCGAATCGGGCAAGCTCGACCCGGTTATCGGCCGAGATGAAGAGATCAGGCGTGTGATACAGATTTTATCGCGCCGTACCAAAAACAACCCTATCCTGGTTGGTGAGCCGGGTGTTGGCAAAACAGCGATTGCCGAAGGCATTGCTTTCAGGATCATCAAAGGTGATGTGCCGGAGAACCTGAAAACCAAAACCGTTTACTCGCTGGATATGGGCGCATTGATAGCAGGTGCCAAATATAAAGGCGAGTTCGAAGAACGTTTAAAAGCTGTTATTAAAGAAGTAACCCAGGCCGATGGCGAGATTATCCTGTTCATCGACGAAATACATACCCTGGTTGGTGCAGGTGGTGGCGAAGGTGCTATGGATGCTGCAAACATTCTGAAACCAGCCTTAGCACGTGGTGAATTAAGGGCCATTGGCGCGACTACCCTGAACGAATACCAGAAATATATGGAAAAGGATAAAGCTTTGGAGCGCCGTTTCCAGATGGTATTGGTTGATGAACCGGATACCCAGGATGCCATTTCTATCCTGCGTGGTTTGAAAGAACGTTACGAAACACACCATAAAGTGCACATCCGCGACGAAGCTATTATAGCTGCTGTCGAAATGTCACAACGCTATATTTCGGATAGATTCTTACCAGATAAGGCTATCGACTTAATGGACGAGGCTGCTTCAAAGTTGCGCTTGGAGATGGACTCGGTTCCTGAAGAGGTTGATGAGCTCGACCGTAAGATCATGCAACTCGAAATTGAACGTGAGGCGATCAAACGCGAAAAAGATGATAAACGTGTAAAAGAATTGAGCGAAGAAATAGCCAATCTTTCATCCCGCCGGGACTCATTACGTGCGCAGTGGAAAAGCGAAAAGGATGTGGTAGATAATATTAACCAAAAGGTTGAACAAATTGAAAACTACAAATTGGAAGCTGATCAGGCCGAACGTGCCGGTGATTATGGCAAGGTAGCCGAATTGCGTTATGGCCGTATCAAGGAGGCACAGGACGAGGTAGAAAAACTGAAAGCTACGTTGCTTGAAAATCAAAAGGAACACCGTATGCTGAAGGAGGAGGTTACTGCCGAAGATATCGCAGGAGTAGTATCACGCTGGACAGGTATACCAGTTTCCAAAATGATACAAAGTGAACGCGAAAAACTGCTTCACCTTGAAGATGAGTTGCACAAGCGCGTTGCAGGTCAGGAAGAAGCGATTGAAGCGATCAGCGATGCTATTCGCCGCAGTCGCGCAGGTTTACAGGATAAAAAGAAACCTATTGGTTCGTTCATATTCCTGGGCACTACCGGGGTTGGTAAAACTGAGCTGGCAAAAGCCCTGGCCGAGTACCTGTTCAATGACGAAAATGCGCTGGTGCGTATCGATATGTCTGAATACCAGGAACGCCACGCCGTATCACGCTTGATCGGTGCGCCTCCGGGCTATGTTGGGTATGATGAAGGTGGTCAGCTGACCGAAGCAGTTCGTCGTAAGCCATATAGCGTTGTGTTGTTGGATGAGATCGAAAAAGCGCATCCGGATGTATTCAATATCCTGCTGCAAGTGCTTGACGATGGCCGCTTGACTGATAACAAAGGCCGTGTGGTAAACTTTAAGAATACCATAATTATCATGACCTCGAATATCGGCTCGAACCTGATCCAGGAAAACTTCCAGAATTTTGAGGATAGCGATAAGGAAACAGTGATTGCCAAAACCAAGAACCAGTTGTTTGAATTGCTGAGGCAAACCATCCGTCCGGAGTTTTTGAATCGTATTGATGAGATCATCATGTTCACCCCGCTTAGCCGCGATGAGATAGGCGAAATTGTGAAACTGCAGTTCAAGCATGTTCAGGATTCGCTGGCGGAAATGGGTGTAAGCATCGAAGCTTCACCAGAAGCTTTAGATTGGCTGGCACAATTAGGCTACGACCCTCAATTCGGTGCAAGGCCATTGAAACGTGTGATCCAGAAGAAGATACTGAACGAATTGTCTAAACAGATACTTAGCGGTAAGATAGACAAGGACAGCAAGATAAAACTGGATATGTTTGACAACCAGTTCGTGTTCCTGAATACACAGGAGCCGGAACACGCAGGATAATAAGTCAATTAACTAATTTTAATTATTTATATGCAGAAAGCCACCTTTGGGGGGCTTTTCTGTTTTTGGTCTTTTGCATAAAAGCCTTTATCAGAATTTCAATCTGTTCATGTCTGTTAAGGAATCCTGACTTGATAAACTGGTGTCGTTTTCGGCAATTTCGGATGCAGCCTCAATATCTGCAAATAATTTCCTGTTCTTTGTCAATGTTGGCGCTACGCCAAATATACCAATGCCGCTTGCTGCCAGCAGCATAAATAGGATCAATGCGCATACCCTTAGCATCCTTTTAAGGTATTTCATTATTTTTTAATGTGGAGCGCGCCGCAAATAGGTGCAGCATACACTACAGAATGTGATCAAATAGATTATACCGCCGCAACGGTCAAAAACAGAAGTGGGTGGATAATTACCCTAAAGGTGCAGGATAATCGCTTTTATTTGGAGGAAAGGTTTTCAAGGGGGGGTAAAAGGTAATTTTTGCTCTGCACCTATAAGACGTCAACAGGCAGTTAATGCGAGTTCGAACTTGATGGCAGTGTAACCGGTTTATATCAAAAGTTGATGTAGCGAAAAAAAAGCGGGTAGAATTGTCATTATAAACTTGTCGCAGAGCCCGCTTATAGCTGATACTTCTCACGAAGCCAGTCTGGGGGTTTGCAACTATGGTGGTTCGCTGAACATCCAGCCTGGCCGGTGGTTTAAGAACTGACCCCGAAAAAGTAAAAAAGCTCAGCAACAAAATGACCACGAATAGCCATTTTGAGCGTTTGTTTTTAAAGCCAGATGCAGGGGATGTATTCATTACAGAAATAAAGATACAAGAAAAAGGGGTTAATGTATCTTGTCAGAGCAACGCTATTCCAAATCTGGTTGTCTGATAGCGGACGAGATTAGTCATTAAATTATTTTTCTTTCACAATCTTCAAATTGTTCCAATCACCATCACTATCAGTCCAAAGGCCGATTAAAATACCATTGGTATGCACAAGCGGTGCCACCACCAATGATGGCGTCGTATTGCCGTTTACATAAACTTTGATATTCTTATTGTCAACGGTTATACGGGCGTGAACCCACTCGTTTGGGGCAGGAGCAGGGGAAATCGGTTGTTCATATTTGCCTGGGAATTCGTTCCTGAGTTTTTCCCATCCAAATTTGGGTGAGGCAATATATTGTACGGCATGTAGCTTCCTCACCGGGTCGGTAGAGCGAAAATTAAACGGACGGAAATAGACAGCCTCAAATGTAGAATCGTTCACTCCGTGAAAGGCAATCCCAACAAAACTCGCTTG
The DNA here is from genome assembly GCF_030519375.1 of Mucilaginibacter tolerans. GTDB lineage: Bacteria > Bacteroidota > Bacteroidia > Sphingobacteriales > Sphingobacteriaceae > Mucilaginibacter. The sequence goes on from NZ_JAUMKB010000011.1 coordinate 32,381, forward strand.
TAACTTATCCTTTCCCTTGATATCAACCTCAATAGTTCCGTAAGTAAATTTTGTATTGTTCAGCCAGGCATGGCCTTCACCTTCCGCATCGCTCAGATGGACGCTTCCGGGTTCTGCTCCGGGGCTTATCGTCCTGTTAAAGACGGTATATTTCTTTTGAAGTTCTTCAACTGTTTGGGCCTGGCAGTTTAGACTAGCTGAGAACAGGGTTGCAATAACAAGCAGACTTAAAGTTTTCATAGACAGTTCAATAGAATTGGATGAGTAAATTTCCGCATAATAATTATCGGTGCCAATTCATTTTCTGTTCAAGTTTTTTCAAGTTTAGGTTTTGTAATTTTAAACTAAGATGCTGTCCGGCAGTCTTACACCAAAATCATTAAACCAAACACAATGCCCGCCAATTGCGGGCATTGTGTTTGATGTTTACGTTTCTATTATCAAACCGATAGGCTTGCAGGTCAATTATCTTGACAACGGCGTTTCCGCGTTTTTGTCCATCCTAATACCCGAATATCCATCTATTCCCATTTCAGGCAAATCCAAACCATACATTTCTATTTCTGGTTTCACCCTGTTTCCCACAATCAAATTCAAGAATTTGAACATCAGCCAGCCAGCCAATCCAATAAATACTAAATTGGTAAGTGCACCAATGGCTTCAGCGATAAACTGGCCCCATCCACCGCCATAGAACAACCCGGTTACAGTCCCCTTTACGCCATTGAAGCCGTCACCATATTGGCCGTCGGCGAATAATCCCAACGCCAATACCCCCCAAATACCATTAGCCCCATGTACAGCAACAGCGCCCACAGGATCGTCAATTCTTAATTTTCTCTCCATAAAGAAGGTAACTTCTACCACTATAATTCCTGAGATCAAGCCAATGACCAATCCACCAATTGGTGTTACATACGCGCAAGGTGCAGTAATGGCTACTAACCCTGCCAGCAAACCATTGCACATCATACTAACATCCGGTTTGCTTCCCCTCACAAACCAGATCCATAAAGTTGAAGCCAATACTCCTCCGCACGAAGCGACCATCGTGTTGAAGGCTACAACAGCGAACCGAAAATCAGTTCCGGCAAATGTTGAACCTGCATTAAATCCAAACCAACCGAAAGCCAGTATCAGTGTGCCTAAAACAGCCATTGGGATATTATGCCCGGGAATTGCATTTGGTGTTTTGTCTTTATTGTATTTTCCTAAACGCGGACCGATCATCCTGGCGCCAACAAAAGCAAGTACCCCGCCTGATAAATGCACTACAGAAGACCCGGCAAAATCCAAATGTCCGTGACCCAATCCAAAGTTGGCTCCTAGTTGAGACAACCAGCCACCGCCCCAAACCCAGTTTCCGTAAATCGGGTAAATAAGGCCGCCGATCAGTACTCCGGATATTGCAAACGATGCAAATTTCCATCTTTCTGCCATTGCACCTGTCGGGATGGTAGCTGTTGCATCCATGAATACTGCCTGAAACACAAAGAAACCCAATACTCCTACATCGTATACACCGTTCATGAAAAACCCTTTTGTACCAAACAAGCCAAACGCGTGACCAAATAAATTGATGCTAAATTCCTGGTTTAGGCCGTCAAAGCCCCCCAGGGTCCCTAAAGCCCCCACACCGCCAAACATTATAGCAAATCCGCAAATAAAAAAGCCAAGTACTCCTGCGGGATAAACAAATAAGTTCATAGCCATAGTATGGGCTACGTTTTTTGCCCTTGTCAGCCCCGTTTCTACCAAGGCAAAGCCAGCCTGCATAAAGAAAACTAAAAATCCGGTAATCAATAACCAAACCAGGTTAATAGCCACCTTGTTTTTTCCATCTGCATTAGCAACTGTCGAAACTGCTGTAGCCAGTTTTTTTACTGAACTATTTACAGCAGCTACTGTAGTATCTTTTGTTTTGGCTATAGTGTCAACCACCTTTAAAGAAGTTGGGTCAATATCAGCCGATGTTCCCGTCGTCACACCAGCGGGGTCGGGCTTCCTTGGGGTTTGGGCAATTGTGCTACTAAATGAAATAGTCAATATTGTAACCAATAGGAGAGTAAAAATTTTTCTATTCATGTGGAGAGTCTTTTGAGGGTTAAAGGTTATTTTTTTCATCACTGGGCCCTGCGGTAGAAGCACCGCCTCTTTCGCCTGTTCTAATCCGTATTGATTCTTCAATATTGTATGTGAAAATCATACCGTCTCCAATTTCGCCGGTGTAAGCTGCTTTTTCTATGCAAGCAACCGTTTTTTCGAGATTCTCATCTTTTAAAACGATGGAAATAAATAACCTGGAAAGAAAATGAGTATCATATACAGTACCACGATAACTGTGATGGTCCGACACTTGCTCGTTTCCGACTCCATAGGCCTCCCAATAAGAGAAGAAATCGATTCCTGCGTTTTTTAAGGCCTCTTTGACAACTTCAAACTTAGAAGTTCGAATAATTGCTTCAATTTTTTTCATGAAATGATTATTTAATATGGGGTTTATAATTTATTGCGATGGTTTATATTGGCAATACAATGCAATATAGAATTATTGGTAATATTTTTTAGCTTTTTCATGATATTTGTAATATATTAAAAAATGACGCTAAAAAAACTTGCTTAAATGCAAATATTGCAACCAGGTGTTTTTGTTTTTGATGTTTTTTTATTTTTTTAAGCTCATTTTTATACAATTATGGTCAAGATGGAATGGCCAAATGCAAATAGCATATCGTAATATCGAAAAGAGTTTAGTGTTTCCGCTTTTTACTGCCGGAAAATTGATGAGTTGTTAGATTAAATTGCGCGATTTCCAAAAGGGGAGAGGTGCATTTTTTTGTGATTCAGATCTAAGCTGCGGGAATATAGTAGGAATTAGCGAAAGAATGGTTTAATCAATAATCGACAACCCATTCGCATCCGTCGTCAGCACCTCACTCATATAATCCAAAAATGGGCGCAGGTTTCTGAAAGCACTATTGGCAATAAATAAGAAATCGGGACTGAGCACTTCGTCATCCGTAAACTCATGCCTGAACAGAAACTGCTTGTGACGCAATAAGTCAATAGCCGGATGGTCTTTAGCATAACCGCGGGGAGCAGATGTCACTTTTTCGCCCCGTATATTACCAAATGTTCCTTTCAATAGCGGATTGCCCAGAACTTTTCTCCAATCCTCATAGTTGGCATCAATATCCTGCCTGATCCGTTTCATATCATCCGGCACCGGACCGAAAAAGCCGCCAACTACTCTCGAATCACCTGGCTCGATCCTTAAATAATAACCGCCGCGTAGCTTGTTGGTAGCTCTTCTGAATGCGCAGCTCCAGTGCTTGTTGTAAGGGGTTTTGTCTTTCGAAAAACGAACATCCTTGTATATCCTGAACATGCCTTCCTTGCCAGAGCGTGTTTCGATCCTGTCATGCTTATTCAATTCACCGATCAGCGCATCGGCAAAAGCAATAATGTTATTATGCGCCTCTGTATAGCGATCTTTATGATTATTAAACCATTCCCGGTTATTGTTTTGTGATAGATCTTTTAAAAAATCAAGCGAATCCTTCTTTATAGTGGCAACGGTCATTTTTTTTGTTTATATGATTTCAAAGCTAAGTGGATCGGGTTAATCTTCATTGAAATTTTATAAAAGTTCTGTACTGATATGATTTGTGTAACATTATTATTACCAACTTTGATTTAACCAGCTTCGTATAATTAATAAAGTAGTTAAATTAATTGAACTGCCGGGCGCGAGGTCTGGCTTTTCTCGTTTTTATAGCTTGCCTTCTCAAAGTAGTTTAACCATCCGGATGTTAAATTTCCTCCGAAACATTTTAAACAAACAACAACCAAGGTTTTAAGGTTTACTTATAATTACCTTAATACAAATACTTATGAGAAGCTATGAAACTTTAGTGGATGCCACTAATGATCTGAATAAAAGAGGATATACGGCAAATTTAAGCCTCGAAGGCGATACATTAGACGATAAGGACAAAGACATACACATGGGAGCCGACGATTTTGAGATAAATGAGTTTTACCGGTTCGAGGGCGAAAGCAATCCATCGGATATGTCGATAGTCTATGCCATCAGTTCACCAAGATATCATTTAAAAGGCGTCTTGATAAATGCTTTCGGCACTTATGCGGATGACAGCCAATCAGCCATAGAGGCTAAGTTGCATCACTATCACGTAAGTAGTCATTTACATCGGGAGGATCAGCCAACTTCTGATTGAGTTTGCAGTTGCCAGTGTGTTGTTTGCAGTAGGGTTAATTTAAACCTGAGCTATATTTTATATGCTAAGCAACTTAAAGTCTGGCTAATAGTTTCCTTCCCCTGGACTGTATGGCCGCCGTTCCGTCACGCATCAAAAATCGGATCTGGTTAGCCAATTCTTCGGCAATCCATGGATAGCGTTCACGCATATTGAATAAAGTTTCGGCAGCGAACACTTTAACAGCAATCAACACTTTAGGGTCGATCAGCCAGTCAAACAATTGTTCAACTACAGGCTCCAGATTCATCTGGGCTAGTTTCTGCCTTATAATTGCTGGGGCTTTGGGCGAGGTAATATGCATAAGTATCTTGGCATAATGCCTTTTGCAACTGGGATTATCCACATCCTTAACCCTCGAAATAAGATAGTCCAGATTGTCAATATAGCTTTCCGGTTTTTGCAAAAACAGATTCTCAAGTATCCAGGCTGCCCTGAACGCAATGTTTTTATCGGGATTAAAAGTAATATCGATCAGATCTTTTACAGCAAATTGCTGCTTTTTGATAATCGCGCCGAGCTTAACTACCTTGGTTTTGGTTAGGGTAGCGCTAATTTCTTTTATCAGTTCATCAGATGTAAGCATCTTAAAACCCAATTAGGATGGAATCAATCTTCGGGATGCAGGTAGCTTAGAATATAGTTGCACTTCGCCAGTAGGTTAGGAGTGGCGGTACGGGTCATGAATTCTACTTGTTTTGAAAGTTCTTCCGCAATCCACGGATAACGGTGACGCAGGTTGAATAAAGCCTCTGCGGCATATGAGCGTACGCTAACCAGCATTTTAGGATCAATCATCCATTCAAAGCACACCTCTACGATGCGTTCCATTTCAATCTCCTTCATCTTTTCACGTACATCTCTGGGAACTTCGGGCGAGGTAATATGCATCAATATTTTTGCATACGGTTTTTTTCTGCTTGCGCTTGGTATGTCAAAAATATGATCGATAAAATATTGAATATCCTGGTAGTAGTATTCGGGAAATTTGAACATTACATACTCTAGCAAGCGCGATGATTTCAAGGCAATTCCCTTATCGTCATGAAAAGTCATGTCAACTAATTCCCGTAAAGAAAAGTTTTCTTTCTTTATCTGGCGCCCCAGTTTGGCTACTGTGGTACCCTTACCGGGAGCGGACATATGCTGAATTAATTGCGACTGCGTCATTGCGGTTAGGATTTTTGTTACTTACCTGTTCTCAGCTGTTTAAAAGTTATTAACAATTGTGACAAACGTATGTGGAAAGGCAATGTAAATATAGTATTAGTTTATATTTTCTACAAGATTTTTTAATTAAAAAAATATTTTTTATTTTATACTGACAAAGCATGATTTAGCTACTTCCGCTAAAAATTCTACATTTGCAATCCACTTTATACTTATTTTTTTGATGGTTAAATTCAACCGTTTTACTTTGAATAACGGCCTTCGTGTTATCGTTCACGAAGATCATACCACGCCTATGGCCGTTTTGAATATACTATATGATGTTGGCGCACGTGATGAAGACCCGGATAAAACAGGCTTTGCGCATTTGTTTGAACACCTGATGTTTGGCGGATCAATCAACATTCCGCAATACGATGAGCCCTTGCAGCGGGTTGGGGGAGAGAATAATGCCTTCACCACCAATGATATCACTAACTATTATATCACGCTGCCTGCGTCCAACATTGAAACGGCCTTTTGGTTGGAAAGTGATCGCATGCTTAGCCTTGCTTTCAGCGAAAAGAGCCTGGAAGTACAGCGTAATGTGGTGATCGAAGAGTTTAAGCAGCGTTATCTGAATCAGCCTTATGGTGATGTTTGGCTGAAACTGCGGCCGTTGGTTTACAAAAAGCACCCGTACAAGTGGGCTACCATCGGCAAAGAGATTAAACATATAGAGGATGCCCGCATCGGGGATGTAAAGGCTTTCTTCAAAAAGCATTATAACCCGCAAAACGCTATCATGGTAGTTGGCGGAAATATAACAACTGAACAGGCTAAGCAATTGGCCGAAAAATGGTTTGGCCCGATACCCGCCGGAGAAAAATATCTCCGTGACCTGCCGCAAGAGCCTGTCCAACAGGAAGAGCGCAGATTAACAGTTACCGCTAAAGTGCCATTAAATGATGTATACATAGCGTTTCACATGCCCGGCCGCCTGGATGAGGGTTATTATGAAACCGACCTGATATCAGATATTTTGTCACGGGGCAACTCTTCGCGTTTGTATAAAACCCTGGTAAAAGACAAGCAACTATTCAGCGAGATACATGCCTACAACATGGGCAGTTTCGATAAGGGAATGTTTGTTGTAGAGGGTAAGCCCCTTGAAAATGTAAGCATTGAAATGGCTGAAGCAGCCATTTGGGAAGAACTGGAGATTATTAAAAATCAATTGGTTCCGGCTGATGAGTTGACCAAAGTGAAGAATAAAACGGAGTCGACGATGGTGTTTTCTGAAATGTCGTTATTGGATAAAGCAATGAACCTGGCCCAGTTCGAACTTTTTGGCGATGCGGATAAACTAAATCACGAAACCGATAAATACCTGGCTGTAACAGCTGAGCAGATACAAAAACAGGCTAAGGAAATTTTCCGGAAGGAAAACTCCTCGACGTTGATTTACCTGGCTGCTTAGCGTTAAGAAAGGTTGTAGAAGTTGTAAATGTTTTGCAGGGCAAAAGCTTCCAATCATTTCAACATTTACAACTTCTACAACATCTGTAACCATTATAAATTTGATTAATGAAACTAGAAAGGACAATAGCACCTGAATTTAAAGCGGTAGGGCAGATAGAACTAATCAGACCGGAACAGATCGATCTGGACAATGGCTGTAAAATATTCTGTTTCAACTCGGGCGATCAGGATTTGGTTCGTATTGAGTGGATATTCGGCAACCTGCATTTTGACCCAGCCAAGCCGTTAATGAACGTAGCAGTAAATACCATGCTGACCGATGGTACATCGAAACTATCAGCAGCGCAAATCGCCGATAAAATCGATTTTTACGGCGCCTTTTTGCAGGTGGATTATGGTTACGACCATTCGCAGGTAGTGCTCTATACTTTAACCCGTCACCTGGCGGCTACTTTGCCGGTGATGAAAGACATCATTACCGACTCGGTTTTCCCTGAAAAAGAACTGGCGACTTTTATCCGCAATCAGCAGCAAAAATTGCAGGTAAGTCTGCAAAAAAATGATATTATTGCCCGCCGTAAGTTCAATAAAGCAGTTTATGGCAACACCATCTACGGATTAGGTGCTGAACTTGACGATTACAAAACCCTTCATCGAGAGGATATGCTGGAACATTTTAAACAGATGTATCAGCCGTCAAATTGTACCATTTTAGTGTCAGGCAAAATTGAACAATCAACGCTTGATCAGTTAAAAGAGGCTTTTGGAAAAGAGTGGTCCAATTATTCAATCAAAGCAGCTACGTCTCAGCCCGAACTAAAACCAGCTCCCGATCATTTTTATTTTGTGGAGAAGCCGGATGCGTTACAGTCGGCTATACGGATGGGCTTGCCTTCCATCAATCGCACCCATCCTGATTTTCCTGCCTTGCAAGTAATGAATACCGTTTTGGGTGGATACTTTGGTTCGAGATTGATGGCCAATATTCGCGAGGATAAAGGCTACACCTATGGCATTGGGTCTGGATTTAGCTCATTGAGCAAAGGCGGCGCATTTTTTATTGCGACCGAAGTTGGCGCCGATGTTTGCAAAGCGGCAGTAAATGAAATAGAGAAGGAAATTAATATTCTAAAAACGGTCCTGGTACCGGAAGGAGAGTTATCCCTGGTGCGTAATTACATGCTCGGCTCGCTTTTAGGTAGTCTCGAAAATATTTTCTCCCACGCCGATAAGTTCAAAAACATTTATTTCTTCGGACTGGATTACGACTATTACGACCGTTACACGGAAGTGGTCAAGTCTATCTCGGCTGTTGACGTGATGCAAATGGCAAAAAAATATCTTGATACAGATAATTTCTATAAGGTGATTGTAGGAAAGTATTGATTTGCAAATGTGCTGATGTGCAGATATGCAAATGATTTATTCATCTGTACATTCACGCATTTGCACATCCGCACATTAAAAGTATGTCAATTTAAAGCAATCAAATGATTGTTTTTTAAATCCGAGCATCGGTTCATTTGCACATCCGCATATCTATTGCTATCTTTGCCCGGCAAATAATAGATACAAAAAGTTATTTGCTATGCAGTTAGATCCCTCCAAATTTGTCGCCGAAGGCTTAACTTACGACGATGTTTTACTACTCCCGGCTTATTCAGAAGTTTTACCGCGTGACGTAGATACCGGTTCATGGCTTACCAAAAAGATCAGGCTAAATATCCCTGTACTTTCAGCGGCGATGGATACCGTAACCGAGTCTGCTTTGGCTATTGCTATTGCGCAGGCAGGTGGGATGGGTATCCTGCACAAAAACATGTCGATCCAGGCGCAGGCTGATGAGGTGCGCAAAGTGAAGCGTTCTGAAAGCGGTATGATACAGGATCCAGTAACTCTTCACGAGAATTCAACCGTGGCTGATGCTGTAAAAATCATGCGCGAGTACCGCATAGGCGGTATCCCAATTATTAATGGCGACCGTAAACTAAGAGGTATCATTACCAACCGCGATCTTCGTTTCCAAAAAGAAATGGACCGCCCGGTAAGCGAGGTAATGACTAGCGCTAACCTAATCACCGCGCCACAGGGCACTACGTTATTTCAAGCCGAAGAAATTCTGCAAAATCATAAGATCGAAAAACTACCGGTAGTGGATAACGGCGGTCATCTTTGTGGTTTGATCACTTTTAAGGATATCCAAAAATTTAAAAACTACCCAAGTGCTTGTAAAGACGAGTTCGGTCGCCTTCGTGTAGGTGCCGCTATTGGTGTAGCTGCCGATAATATCGACCGTGTAAAGGCCTTAGTGCAGGCAGGCGTGGATGTGATCACTGTTGATACCGCTCATGGTCATTCAAAAGGGGTGATTGACATGGTGAAGGCGGTAAAATCCTTGTTCCCTGATCTGCAAGTGATTGCAGGTAATATTGCTACTGCTGATGCTGCCATTGCCCTTGCCGACGCAGGTGCTGATGCAGTTAAAGTTGGTATCGGTCCGGGTTCTATCTGTACCACCCGTATTGTTGCAGGTGTAGGTGTCCCGCAATTATTTGCTGTTTACGAATGTGCCACTGCATTAAAAGGCCGTGGTATCCCTGTTATCGCGGATGGCGGCATTAAGCAAACCGGTGATATTGTAAAAGCCATCGCCGCAGGTGCAAGCTCTATCATGGCAGGCTCATTATTTGCCGGCGTAGAGGAATCACCTGGCGAAACCATTATCTACGAAGGCCGTAAATTCAAATCATACCGGGGTATGGGTTCGGTTGAAGCGATGGACAAAGGCTCGAAAGACCGTTATTTCCAGGATGAAACAGATGTAGTAACCAAACTGGTTCCTGAAGGTATCGTGGGACGTGTTCCTTACAAAGGCACACTGGCTGAAGTGATCTATCAGTACATTGGTGGTTTACGCGCAGGTATGCATTATTGTGGAGCTGCCAATATTGATCAATTACAAGAAGCTAAATTTGTACGTATCACCGCTGCCGGCATGCGCGAAAGCCATCCGCACGATATTACGATCACGAAGGAGGCTCCGAATTATACGAGTAAGGGATAGAAACTAAAGATTAGTGATTAGAGATTAGTTGTAGTCTCTAATCGCTTAAATAAGGTACTAATCTCTAACCTCTAATTATCTAATCCCTAATTATGAAATCCATTTGTATCTTCTGTGGTGCTAATTTCAACGGTGATCCTGTTTTAAGGGAAGCTGCCGAACAATTGATCGAGGTGATGTTCAACAGGAATATCAGTCTTGTTTTTGGTGGCGGAAAAGTAGGCATGATGGGGTTGCTGGCTGAAGAAATGATCAGCCGTGGAGGGAAAACAACAGGAGTGATCACTCGGTTCCTGATGGATAAGGAAGTTGGCCATACCGGACTAACAGAATTACACATTGTCGAGACCATGCACCAGCGCAAACAACTAATGAATGATCTGTGCGACGGCATTATCATGCTTCCGGGCGGCTTTGGTACATTGGAAGAGTTTTTTGAGGTGCTGACCTGGTTGCAGCTCGGTCTTCACAATAAGCCCATTGGCGTACTCAATGTAAATGGCTTTTATGATAACCTGCTTAAGCAGATGGATGTAATGGTTGAGCAGCAGTTTTTGAAACCTACCAATCGTAAACTGGTACTTACTACCGGCGATCCGATAGAGTTGGTTAGTCTGATGGAAAACTTCAATGGCGTTCCCGACGAGGTTTGGTTCAGGGATAGAAATCTGACATAGATATTTCATAGAGATGCGATGCATCGCGTCTCTACTTTTCTCCGCCACCCCGACCATAAAATATCACCCAGGTCATAAAATCATCAGTAAAATTCTCAAAGCGGTGTTTTACTCCGGCCTTTACAAAAAGCACATCCCCCTGTTTAAAAGTAGTACGTTCGTCGCCATTCAAAAACACACCGTTCCCGCTGATTATTACGTACAATTCATCCTGCTTATGCGGCGTTTGAGGATCATTCTTTATCGGGCGATATATCTCGACAGACATACTGCCATGCTCCATCACTTTGGCAAATAATTGACCATGCGCCTGATCTAATTTTTCTAAGGCTTGAGCTATGCTTACTTTCATTATGAATAAATAACTTTTTGTTTATGTTTGTCGTAACAGCTACTTGAAATATCACAATTAAGCCGACATAGCTCAGCTGGTAGAGCAACGCACTCGTAACGCGTAGGTCGCAGGTTCGAATCCCGTTGTCGGCTCCTATTCAACTTACTTCTTTGATGAATTGCTGCAGCACCAGGGTATGGTTGTGTTCCTCGTCCCTTGCAGCAAACAACAGAGTAACAGTCCTATGTTTCTTAATATCAGCCAAAAGCTCCTTCACAGCTGGTGAATTATTTAGCTCGGTATGATAAGCAACTTTGAATTGTTCCCACTTGTCAACCATATGGTTAAACTCTTTTCGCAATTCTGTTGAAGGAGCGATTTCTTTTAGCCATTTATCTATGTGCGAATCTTCTTTTTTTATACCGCGCGGCCACAACCGATCTATTAATATGCGGTAGCCATCGTCATTCGAGTAAGGCTCATATATTCTTTTTGTTTTAATAGGCATGGATAATGAAATTGGTTTGTATGAATTAAGTCCATAAATTTAAAAACATATTACCATTAAAATCATGCCTAAAGAAGAAGTTAACGACCTGGTTAAGTTCCTTTTACCTTACCCTGACAAGGTAAAGGCCGCAGCCTTGTGGTTGCGTGAATTTGTGTGGGACTTATACCCTGACACCAATGAACTGATTTATGATAACTACAATGCCGTCGCTTTTGGCTGGTCGCCTACGGATAAGGCCGGAGATGTATTCTGCAGTATTGCAGTTTGCAGTGACCATGTGAACTTTGGTTTTAATAGGGGCGTGGATATCGAAGATCCCGCCAGAATGTTATTGGGTGACGGTAATCAATACCGGTATTTAAGGATAAGGGATAAGGAAGACTTTCCTGAGTGGTATATGAAAGAATTGCTTGAAGCAGCTTATCAGAACTCATTATCGCGGATGAAGCCGGTTAAAAATCAGGTAAAAGGTACAACGATTGTTAAATCAATTTCACCAGTGAAGAAAAGGCCGGGGGTGAAAGATTAGAGCCCAGTTACCGGATATCAGGGATTGGGTTGATAATCCTTACAATTATTACCTTTACCGTAATTCAGCTGATCACTGATTAACCAATCACTCACACCTATGAATCTCGAATTCAATAAAAATGAAGATATAAATAAACAGTTGTCGTTCGATCTGCAAACGAGGCTCAAGAAAGTACATGCGGGTGGCGGAGAGAAGGCGGCTGCTAAACAAAAAGAAAAAGGCAAAATGCTGGCCCGTGAGCGGGTGTCTTATTTAATAGATAAAGACAAACCATGGCTGGAGATTGGTGCTTTTGCAGGGGATGGCATGTATATAGAGCATGGTGGTTGTCCATCGGGCGGGGTAGTTTGTGGGATTGGCTACGTATCGGGCCGCCAGTGCGTGATTGTTGCAAATGATGCGACCGTAAAAGCAGGTGCCTGGTTCCCCATCACGGCTAAGAAGAACCTGAGAGCACAGGAAATATCCATTGAAAATCGATTACCCATCATTTACCTGGTTGACTCAGCAGGAGTATACTTGCCGCTTCAGGACGAGATTTTTCCGGACAAGGAGCATTTTGGACGGATTTTTCGTAATAATGCCATTATGAGCAGCTCAGGTATTATCCAGATCTCGGCTATCATGGGTTCATGCGTAGCGGGTGGGGCCTATCTGCCTATTATGAGCGATGAAGCCATGATTGTGGATGGCACAGGCTCTGTTTTTCTGGCGGGATCATACCTTGTAAAATCGGCAATCGGTGAGGATGTGGATAATGAAACCCTCGGCGGAGCTACTACGCATTGTGAAATATCCGGCGTAACGGATTATAAGCAACCCAACGACCAGGCCTGCCTCGATTCGATCAGGAATATTATGAGTATGGTGGGTGATTCTGTCAAAGCAGGGTTTGACAGAATAGAGCCTGTTGCACCAAAGCAGGATGAAAAAGAGATATATGGTATTTTACCCGACAACCGGGAGAAACCATATGATATGAGAGAAATCATTAACAGGCTGCTGGATAACTCTGGTTTTGAGGAGTACAAGGAAGGATATGGGCAGTCAATTATCTGTGGATTGGGTCGTGTTGATGGCTGGGCGGTGGGCATTGTTGCTAACCAGCGCAAAGTAATCAAATCCAAAAAAGGAGAAATGCAGTTTGGCGGTGTGATCTATTCTGATTCGGCGGATAAAGCAACCCGTTTCATAATGAACTGTAATCAGAAGAAGATACCACTTGTCTTTCTGCAGGATGTGACAGGCTTTATGGTAGGCAGTCGCTCAGAGCAGGGTGGCATCATCAAGGATGGTGCGAAAATGGTAAACGCTGTATCAAATTCTGTCGTGCCTAAATTTACTTTCATTATCGGTAACTCTTATGGTGCAGGCAACTATGCTATGTGTGGCAAGGCTTACGATCCACGATTGATCTACGCATGGCCCTCCGCAAAAATTGCCGTGATGGGTGGCGCACAAGCTGCCAAAACCTTATTGCAGATCCAGGAGTCGGCAATGAAAGCAAAGGGCGAAGAGATCGACTCAAAAAAAGAAGAAGAACTACTAAAACAAATCACCGACCGCTACAACTCACAAACTACGCCATACTACGCCGCAGCCCGGCTTTGGGTCGACGGTATTATTGACCCGCTCGAAACACGCAAAGTGATATCCATGGGCATCGAAGCTGCTAATCATGCGCCTATCGAAAAGGCTTTTAATGTGGGGATAATACAGACGTGAGGTTAGTTAAATGATCACCCATTAACTGATTACTGCACGTAAAACTTTTGCTACACATCAAAATATCGGGCTGCTGACACAACAAAACGATTTCAACTTATGTTAGCAGAAAAAAAGCAATAATCACCCCCAGATGTATCATGAAATTATTGCTGCTACAGGCGGCTTATTATTTATCGCGCTAGGAATAGCAAGGCAAAGAGAACGTAAGCACCTGATAACAGCCGGAGTAAAAGCTGAAAGTCCACTAGTGTGGGAAGTGTTCGTTATATCCGGGGTGTGCCTTTTGTTTTTTTCATTTGGTTTAATCATTTATCAATTGACCAAGTAACGTATTACTAGAGACGCCATGCATTGTGTCTCTACGCGGATTTACCTACCTTTCATCCATGAAAAAACTGCTACTCCTGTTCTCATCATTGCTGGGTACCTGTGTTTATGGCCAAAATGCACGCGAAATTCACGATAAAGCGATATTGGTAGATACACACAATGATGCGATTTCCAACGAGTTGATTACCAAACTCGATTTATCTAAGCGTCAAACTGTCGGAAATCTCGATTTGGTACGCGCAAAGGAAGGTGGTTTGGATGTACAGGTTTTTTCCATCTGGTGCGGCGGAGATTATGGTAAAGGAACAGCTTTCAAATTTGCCACCAGGGAGATCGACTCATTGTATGCACTAATTCAACGTAACCCCGGTAAAATGGTGTTGGTACGTAATGCAGAGGAGCTGGAAAAGGCGGTCGCCCAAAAGAAATTTGCCGCAATGATAGGTGTGGAAGGCGGACATATGATCGAAGACAGAATGGATTATATCGATGCTCTGGCAAAACGCGGTATGCGGTATTTGACTCTTACCTGGAACAACAGTACTTCGTGGGCCACCTCAGCCCATGACGAAACGCATCATCGGGATTCGTTAAAGCATATTGGGTTGACTGATTATGGCAAACAGATTGTTGGCCATCTAAATGAATTAGGCGTAATAGTAGATGTATCCCATGTAGGTGAACAAACCTTTTACGATGTGATCGCAACCACTTCGAAGCCGGTTATTGCCTCGCACAGCTGCGCCTATACGCTTAACCCCAATCAGCGGAATATGAAAGACGCTCAATTGAAAGCATTGGCTAAAAATGGCGGGGTAGTATTCGTGAACTTTTATAGCGGTTTTGTGGATAGTGCTTATGCTAAAAAAGAATCCAGGTTCATTCATAAGCATAAGTCAGAATTGGACTCACTTGTAAAAATCTATCATGACAGTGATTTAGCTAAAATAAGACTGAACGCCATTTATCAATCCGAATCCGATCAGGTACGCCCGTCGTTGAGTATGTTGATTAAACACATCGATTACATTGCCAAACTGATTGGGGTAGATCATGTCGGCATTGGCTCCGATTTTGATGGAGCAGAGTCCTATCCTTTAGGTATGGATGATGTGACCGATTATCCGAAAATTACCGAGGAACTGCTGAAGCTGAACTACTCTCGGACAGATATCGATAAAATATTGGGTGGCAACTTTATCCGGGTGTTAAGGGCCAATACGGGCAAGTAGTTGATTTTACGGCTGCCTGACTAATAAAATCCGCTTTTTTGTTAGATTTGTGTCCTTTAAAATAATCTGATGTCACAAGAGATTGAACATGTAAAATGCCTTATCATAGGCTCTGGTCCAGCCGGTTATACTGCTGCTATTTATGCCGCACGTGCCGATTTGAAGCCAGTTTTATATACGGGGTTACTGGCCGGTGGTCAGCTTACCCAGACTACGGAAGTGGAAAACTATCCAGGGTATCCTGATGGGATCCAGGGCCCGGCTATGATGGAAAACTTCGAAAAACAGGCTTCCCGCCTTGGAACAGATATTCGTTTTGGTTATGTAACCTCCGTTGATTTTTCCGGCCCTCCGCATAAAGTGATCGTTGATGAAACAAAAACTATCATCGCCGATACCGTGATCATTTCGACAGGTGCATCTGCTAAATGGCTGGGTTTGGAATCTGAGCAAAAATATAACGGCTTTGGCGTATCAGCTTGTGCGGTTTGCGACGGTTTCTTTTTCCGTGGTCAGGACGTAGCTATTGTTGGTGCCGGGGATACTGCCGCTGAAGAAGCAACCTATCTTGCAAAATTATGCCGCAAGGTTTACATGCTGGTAAGACGCGACGAATTCCGCGCATCAAAAGCCATGATGCACAGGGTACTGAATACCCATAATATTGAGGTGATTTATAATACCGAAGCCAAAGAGATAGTAGGAGACGGACAGGTAGTTACCGGCGTTAAGACATTCAATAACAAAACAAACGAAGAAAAAACGCTGGATGTAACGGGCTTCTTTGTAGCAATCGGTCATCATCCGAATACAGAAATATTCAAAGACTGGATCGACATGGACGAAACCGGCTATATTAAGACCGAACCGGGATCAACC
Organism: Mucilaginibacter tolerans; assembly: GCF_030519375.1. Taxonomy (GTDB): domain Bacteria; phylum Bacteroidota; class Bacteroidia; order Sphingobacteriales; family Sphingobacteriaceae; genus Mucilaginibacter. Next base: position 48,579 of record NZ_JAUMKB010000011.1, read on the forward strand.
AGGACAAACAAAGAAGGTGTTTTTGCCTGCGGCGATGCACAGGACCATGTTTATCGCCAGGCAGTTACCGCAGCCGGAACAGGCTGTATGGCTGCTATTGATGCTGAGCGTTATCTGGCGTCGAAGGAACATGAGGTAACTGCTTGATAGTTATCAGTTAACCAAGCAGACAGAGACAACCAGTCCCGGTTAACTGATTAACTAATCACTATTTCAAACAAAAATGCGTATTATTGATTATCAGTTCATAAACATCATAATACCATGGGAAAAGGTGATCAAAAATCAAGAAAAGGGAAAATTGCAATAGGTTCATACGGAAAAAAACGTCCACACAAAATCAAAAAGAAAGTTGAGACGGCCGAAGTAGCAGAAACCAAGCCTGCAAAGAAATAATCAGAAGCCATTCGTGTAAAAGCGGATGGCTTTTTCGTTTATTTCAGATTTTTTACAATAACTGAAGCATAGTTTTTTGTAAAATCTTTTAACTTCACCGCCTTGTATTTCCGTATAAGTAATTATGTATAAAAATATTGCGCTTTCTATCTCAATTCTTTTGCTTTGTTTGGGCTTAAACGCCAATGCCCAGGATAATGATCCGTATATGGGTATCGTTCCGGCTCCGGTTTCTGTCAAAAAAGCTTCAGGGGAGTTTATTCTGGGTCAGCAGACCATTTTACTGGCTGATAGTCTTAATAATAAAGCTGTGAATTTTTTTACTGAATACATACACAGCAAACTAAACCTTCGTAACGACGCGAAAATCAATACAGGCGAAAGTGTAGCCAACAGCATTGTTTTTACAGAAAAAGGTACTGAGGGCTTACCAGATCAGGGTTATCGTTTAACGATTACTCCGCAGCAGGTTATTATTGCAGGCAGGGGAGCAGGCTTATTTTACGGTATACAAACCCTGTTACAATTGATCCCGGTTGATCATGGCGCTACGATCAAGCTGCAGTGTGCACAGATCGAAGATTATCCGCGTTTTGGTTACAGGGGATTTATGCTCGACGTATGCCGTCACTTCTTCTCTGTCGAGTTTGTAAAAAAGACGATCGATATGATGGCTTACTATAAGCTGAATAATTTTCACTGGCATTTGACGGACGACCAGGGATGGCGCATAGAGATAAAGAAATATCCAAGATTAACGGAAATTGGCAGTAAGCGAGCGCAAACAGTGATTGGTAATTACCACGACCGTACACCACAGCAATTTGATAATACGCCCTATGGCGGTTTCTATACACAAGACCAGATCCGTGAAGTAGTAAAATATGCCGCTGACAGGTATATCACCGTCGTTCCTGAAATTGAAATGCCAGGTCATTCCATGGCTGCTTTAGCTGCCTATCCTGAACTGAGCTGTGACCCGGGCAAAACTTATAAAACTTATGAAACATGGGGCGTAGTTAAGGACGTGTATTGTCCTTCTGATAAGACTTTTGATTTCTTGCAGGATGTATTGACCGAAGTGATGGAACTGTTCCCAAGCAGATATATCCACATTGGAGGTGATGAAGTGCCGAAGGAGGCCTGGAAGAATTCTGCATTCTGCCAAAAACTGATCAAAAAATTAAAACTGAAGAACGAAGAGGAACTGCAAAGCTACTTTATTCAGCGCATTGAAAAATTTGTGAACTCAAAAGGCCGTAGCATTATCGGCTGGGACGAAATACTGGAAGGCGGCTTATCGCCAAACGCTACGGTGATGAGCTGGCGCGGAGAAGAAGGAGGTATCGCAGCTGCCCGTCAGGGACACAATGTAATCATGACCCCAGGCAATGGCGGGTTATATTTAGATCATGCACAAAGCCGTATTGGCGAGCCGCTGAGTATCGGCGGATACACGCCGCTGTCGGCCACTTACAGTTATAACCCAACACCTGCAGCATTAAATGCCGATCAGCAGAAATTCGTCATGGGTGTGCAGGCTAACCTGTGGACAGAATATATCCCGACCGAGCCCAAAGTGGAATATATGTTGTATCCGCGCTTACTGGCCTTATCAGAAGTAGCATGGTCGCCTTTGGCAAATAAAAACTTTAAAAATTTCTCAGAAGCGCGTCTGCCCAATCAATTAGCCTTTCTGGATAAGAACAATTACAACTACCGGGTGCCTTCGGTAATAGGTACCCAGCAGGATACTATTATGTTTGGCAGTTCTTTAAATGTGGCATTAAAATCGCCGGTTGCCGGTGCAAAAATATACTACACTATTGATAGCTATACACCACGTGAAACAGATATAGAGTATCACTCTCCGATGACCTATGATGTGCCGCAGGATCAATACCGCGACTTGCAGACCATTGTGATCACTCCATCAGGAAAACGCAGCCAGGTAACTCATACGGTAATGTACAATAAAGCACCATTGGCGCCTGTTGCTTATCAGGGTAATGCAACGGGTTTAAAATATCAATATATGCAAGGTACTTTTACCAGCACCAATGATCTGACAAAGGCTGCTGTAATTGATAGTGGTATAGCTAAAAGCTTTAATCTGTCTGTCCTGAAAAAGAATAATCCAGGTTTTGGGGTAATATATAATGGATTTATTCGTATTGATGCAGATGGTTTGTACCAATTCTCAACACGCTCGGATGACGGGTCGGTGTTGGTAATTGATGACCAGCCGGTGGTGAATAATGATGGGAAACATCCGATAGCCGAACAGGGTGGTGCCGTAGCTTTGCAAAAAGGGTATCATAAATTTACATTAAAATATTTTGACGCTGGTGCCGTAAGTGCCTTGCGCGTTTATATGACCACGCCAGGCAAGCCAAAAGGGGAATTATCGCCGGATGCACTGTATAATTAATTAGTGAATTAGTGAGTTAGCGAATTGGCGATTATCTTTATGCAACGGTTCACTAACTTATTAATTCAGTAATTCGCTAAATGATTGGGATGAAATACAGGTTTTATTTATTCGCGTTAATCGGATGCCTTATAGTCGCATCAGCTTGTAACCAGCAGGAACAGAAAGTGGCAACACCCGCAGCTCCGGCAAAGAAGGTGGATTTTGCTGATCCGTTTCGCTTTCATAAACTGATCGAAGTTTCGCCCGGTGAAGATTACGACGTGCTAAGCTGGGGCAGAGGATCGACAACCCAGGGCGCTTTTCTGATACTGCATTCGGATTCATCAGGCAAGAAATATACAACCACCACCGGTGATCTGGATGGTTCTATTGTTGATGTATATAACTCAGATATGGACCTGGATGGCAATCCGGAAATACTGATACAAGCTAAAGCTAAGGATACTACCAACTACGCCACTATTTATGCCTTTGAGTTTAACAATAGCAGAGCCAATAAACTGGAGTTCCCTAAGCTAACCAGTTCACAGCGCAAAGGCTATCATGGTGACGATAATTTTTACATCAAAGAAGGTAAGTTTATGCGTGAGTTCCCGATCTTTGACGGAAACGGCAAGGACGCTAAATCAACCGGCCAAAAACGTATATTGGAATACGGCCTGCGTGGAAATAACCTCACCGTAAAACAACTCAGCACCGACTCGACTGATAATAAAACGACCACTACCAAATCAACCGCGTCGGCTGCTCCGGCAAAGTCTTCTTCAAAATCTGAAAAGAAAGAGACTACTTCTAAAAAGAAAACGAAAAAGCATACTACTGAAAAGAAAAGTAAAAAGAAGAAAAAGCATCATAAGAAGCAAGAGGAGAGTGACGACTCAAACAATTAATGTGGTCATTTCTTCGGCGTTTCTCACACCAACTGCATCATAATCGTTATTGAAATAGAACCAGCCTGTTTTAACCTGATTGTTGCTTTTGACTGCATTAACTACTTTTTGAAGAAATTCTTTTGAGTAGCGTGAGCGATAAAGGGTGGGCACCCCATGAAAACGGTAATAGACTGTTGATGTGTTTATTATTACATCATCAGGTAAGGCTGGGTGACTCATTCCGCAGAATGTAATATTTCGTTCAGTTAGTGCCTTATAAACATCTTCTCTCCACCACGTTTCATGACGAAACTCAACTATATTATTAAACGATGGATTCAGGTTGTTCATGATGCGCTCTAAACGTTCTTCATCATAACCCAAACGTGGTGGCAACTGAAACAATATAGGTCCGAGTTTTTCCTTCAGACCATTATTGATAGTTTCGTAAAAATCAGTGATCATTCGGGCTGAATCATGAAATTGTTTGTAATGTGTAATCGCTTTTGGTGCTTTTACAGAAAAGCTGAAGTGTTCCGGACATTTCTGATACCAGCTTTCAAGAAATGATAATTGCGGAAAACGATAGAAGGTAACATTCAGCTCTACAGTATCAAAAAATTGAGTGTAATAATCGAACCAGTTTTTCTGCGCCAGCTTTTCAGGATAAAACTTACCCCGCCAATCTTTATAATGAAAACCCGAACAACCGATGTGCCATTTCATATTTACGCCATATGGTAAATAAGTTACACAAGCTGCCGATTGTTTTAACCGTTAAATAACTTATGCCTTTTAATGGTTTTCCCTTTCCTTATCAGCACAGCATGGTAGACTGAGGGTACATCGTTTGTCCAGCTTTTGATGATTAGAAATATGCTGATGATCTCAAGCCGGGTAATTATTCCCAGGTAAAGACAAACGTTGAATAATATCGCCGAATGACTTACCGCAATGAGCTGTATCAATGTCGCCAAAAGCGTAAGTGTCCATATCTTTGATGAAATGGCGTGGGTAGCAACTTCTTTTCGGAACTTTACAAAACTTATAATATAACAAACTGCTTCTAGACCAATCAGGATAATTATTGGCGTCAGGTTGCTTTTAAAAAAATCAGGGGCGATAATACAGCACGATGTCACAACTGCAAGCCAAAAGAATTGGTCGACGGTCGAATCCATCCTTCTCATTTTGGCAGTTGATATACCTAACCGACGTGCAATTATCCCATCAAAAATATCCGATATTAAACCCAATGCTATCAGCGTTATAATAATAGCCCTGAAGAAAGAAGGCTGCAGTAGGCTCAATCCAATAATGATGGCACCAAGAACAATTCTTGAATAGATGAGCAAAATGGGAAGTCGTTTCATTATGCGACAAGGTTTAATAAATTAGATTGCTAAATAAAGTATTAAATGGTTAATCCGCAAGATCGCACATTTGCGCATAAATTTGCACATTTGTAATCAGCACATTCGCACATTTGTAATGCATTTTCTATATCCTGCTTTTCTGTTTGCATTAATATCGCTGGCTATCCCTGTTATTATCCATCTTTTTAATTTTCGCAGGTATCAAAAGGTGTATTTCAGCAATGTGCAGTTTTTAAAGGAGATCCAGGAGCAGCAGGCCTCGCGCAGAAACCTGAAAGAACGGCTAATCCTCGCAGCCCGGTTATTGGCTTTATTATTTTTGATATTCGCCTTTGCCCGTCCGTATATTCCTGGTAAAAATGCTACCAATGCCGGTAAGCAACAGGTAGTAAGTATTTTTATAGATAACTCTTACTCCATGCAAACCCTAAATAAAGAGGGAACATTGCTGGACGAAGCCAAACGCCGTGCAAAGGAGATCGCTTCGGCTTATAGTATTAACGATCGTTTTCAATTACTTACGCAGGACTTTGAAGGTAAGCACCAACGCTTATTAAGCCGTGATGAGTTTAATGATGCAGTTGATGCCGTAAAGATCAGTCCCCAAAGTCGTGGCTTACAGCAAATAGTTAGCCGGCAACAAAGCTTATTGAATACACAACAGGGTGCTATCCGGTCCGCATACATAATATCTGACTTCCAGAAGAATATGACCGATGGTAAGGCCGTGAAAACGGATGGGGGAATACATTTTAATCTGGTCCAACTAAAAGCCAGCGAATTGCCCAATGTCGCGGTAGATTCAGTTTGGTTATTGACTGCCGTTCATCGCCCAAATGAAAGCGAAAAACTGGTAGTTCGTCTGCATAATTATGCCGGGGAGAAGGCCGAGCGGATGCCCCTGAAGTTGTTAATCAACAAAGAACAAAAAGCGCTGGGCAGTTTTACCATCAACCCAAGATCGGTACAAAACGATACGCTATCCTTCTCAGGCTTGAAAAGTGGCTGGCAGCGTGCTGAAATACAGCTGCAGGATAACCCGGTGACATTTGATAATCAATTTTATTTCACCTTTAATGTACAGCAGCAATTGCCTGTTCTATTGATCTATGGCGAAACACCCAACCCTTTCCTGAAGACTGTATTTGACACCGATCCATTCTTTGCGGCAAAACAAGCTGACGATGGGAATGTCGACTATGCGGGATTAAGTACCTATCCGTTGATCGTTTTAAGTGATGTGAAGACCATCTCGACAGGTTTAGCACAACAGGTGCGCACATACGTTTCCAAAGGTGGTACGCTGCTTTTTTTCCCCTCTGCAGATGCTGATCTGGCGAATTATAAAACCTTTTTGCAATCCATGGGTGCTGCTTATTTAGATAAACTGGTTACAGCAGATACAAAGGTTTCTGCAATCAATCTGCAAAATCCGGTCTTCAAGAATATTTTCGAATCCTATCCTGAAAACCCTGATCTGCCTACTGTAAAAAAATATTATCAACTGGGTTTAGCTTCTGCTAAAGGCGAAAGCCTGATGGAATTGCCCGGTAAACAGCCATTCTGGACAGAATATAATAGTGGCAAAGGCAAAGTTTATGTATCAGCTGTTGCTTTAAATGACGACTTCAGCAACCTGCAGCGCCATGCTTTGCTGGTACCCGTGTTGTTTCGTGTTGCATTGTTGAGCGGACATGATCAACCTTTATTTTACACGCTTGGAGAGGATGAAAGCATAGAAGTACCGCCAATTCAAAGTAGTGAAAAACAAATACTGAAACTGGTGAAAGGTGATCAAAGCATTATTCCCGACGTGAGGCAGCAGGAGGGAAGCACTCTGCTTTATGTCTCTGATCAATTGCAGGAAACGGGCAATTATGAATTGAAAAAACAGGACAGTACACTAGCCGTTCTGGCCTTCAATGACAACCGAAAGGAGTCGGATATGAGTTATCTGGATGCGGGTCCATTGAAACAAATATTCCCGCAAGCCGGGAATGTTTGGCAGCCCGGACAGGGCTCAATAAAAGGCGAAGTATCCGATTTAAATTTTGGCCTTCAATTATGGAAACTTTGTATAATTTTGGCATTGATTTTTCTGGCAGCCGAAATATTGCTCATCAGGTTCTATAAGCCTGAAAAACAGCGGCTTTCAAGCTTGCCGTAAGTCGAAAATATTCCATTCTTAAAGCAGCGCTAATGAATTTGCTTATCAAATCTGCAACTATTACTGACCCGGGTTCGCCCTTTAACCAGCAAATTGTTGATGTATTGATCGAAAAAGGACACATTGCCAAAATTGCCCCTACTATTACTTCTGATTTTACTTCTGATTTCGAAAGCTTTGAAGCCAAAGGCAAATACCTGGCCCCCGGCTTTTTTGATCTGAACTGTAATATCGGCGAACTTGGCCTGGAAACAAAGGAAGATTTGCATACCGGAACCCAGGCAGCTGCTGCTGGAGGCTTCACTGGTGTGGCTTTAATGCCAAACACACAGCCGCCGGTTCATTCAAAAGCGGAGATCGAGTACTTGATGAACCGGGCAAAAAACAACCTGGTTGATTTTTATCCATTGGGCGCTATATCCTATAAGAGAGAAGGTAAAGACTTAGCAGAGATGTATGATATGTACCAAAGCGGTGCAAAGGCATTTACCGATGGAAACCGTCCTGTACAGGACGCTGGCCTGATGGAACGTGCGCTTTTGTATACCAAGGGCTTTAATGCGCTCGTGCTGTCCTATCCGGAAGATACGGCCATTGCTGGAAAAGCAAAAGTGCATGAAGGCGAGGTAAGCACCTTGCTGGGCATGAAGGGCATCCCAGCGCTGGCTGAAGAGCTGATGGTAGCGCGCGATCTTTACCTTGCTGAATACACGGAGTCGAGAATACATTTTAGCACCATATCAACTGAACGCTCTGTCGACCTGATCCGGGAAGCGAAAAAGAAAGGCTTGCAGGTAACCTGCGATGTGGCAGTTCACCATTTACTACTGACTGACGAGGCTTTAATGGGCTTTGACAGCCAGTATAAAGTAAAGCCTCCGCTGCGTACGCACAAAGACGTAAACGCTTTATTAAAGGGATTAAAGGATGGAACCATCGATGCTATCGTCTCTCAACACACGCCACACGAAGTAGAATTCAAAAACGTAGAATTTGAAATGGCCGAATTTGGTATGATTAGTTTACAGACAGCCTTTGCAACTGCATTGGAGGCTGGTTTAAGCGTTGATGCCATCATTGAGAAAATGGCCATCAATCCGCGAAAAATATTGAATGTGGAAGTGCCTGTGATAGCTGAAGGACAAAAAGCAAACCTGGTAGTGCTGGACAAAGATGCGGAATGGACATACGATAAATCGAATAATAAGTCGAAATCTTATAATTCTCCTTTCATCGGGAAAAAACTTAAGGGCTCAGTTTTGTTAACCTATAACAACAATAAGCAATTTAAATCTTAAGCCATGATCGATCCCAAAATAGAGTCAGCTTTAAAAGCTGCTTTGACCGCTTTTTCGCATTACAACAATATCGATGCAGCGCCATTGATTACAAAGTTTAAAAGTGTATTTGCATCTGACGAAGACTTTTTAGGTAAGGCAGATATGCTGGATGAAGTTTTTGACGACAATCCGAATATCGAATCGCTTCGCGAAGTGTTTTTTGATCTGCTGATGGTAAATTTCTTCAGCGCCGATGTAAAAAAACTGGAAGATGATTACCTGGAATCACCCGAGTGGGAGGAGATAGAAGAGGAAACCTTAGACAGAGGGACGGAATTGCTGAATCTGCTACTTTATCTGAACGAATGTGAAGACGAAGATATCGAGCCGGAATTGAGTGATTACCTGAAAGAGTTTTTGTTGGTTGATGAAGACGAGTTTCAGGACGAATACCGTATTTACGAGCCGGTGATAGAAAACCAGATATTGATGGAGAGCCCGGTGTCGGAAATTAGCCGTGTAGCCAAAGCCTTGCCGGGTGATTCAGAGATCAAAGAGATATTTTATCCGCTGATGTGCTTCTTCCATGGAGTGGCAGCAGGGGAGTATGAAAAAGAAAAAATTGCGGCCAACGCTATCGAGAAAGATTCTGATATGGCGGTGCTGGAAATATTGATCAGTTTTAATTAATGGAAAAGATAAATTCAGTAATTAGAAGGAATGGTATTATTTATGGAGTCATTTTGGGAGTAATCTTATTGATTTTAGGCATTTCTTTATACTACTACAAAACGAAATTTACGGAATCTTTTTTTATGATTGCTGTGGGGGGGGACTACATTCAATGGCTCTTTAGAGTAGGTTTAGCGATTTTGTTTTGTTACAATCTGCGGAAAAAAATTGGCGGATATTGGAGTGTAAGACAAGCTACAGCAGGAATTTTTATAATGTTTATGGTTGCCTACGTTATTCAATTTGTAGGTAGAGATTTATTGTTTGAAAAGGTCATAGATAAAAATACCGTAATAAATACTCATACTGCGTTCACAAATGCAAGTCAACGATTACTTAAAGAAGATGGTAATGTTGCCAAGTTTAATGAACGACAAAAGAAAATTGACGAAAATTATCCTACCGTTCAAAAAAATGTTTCTATTTCAGAAGCCATAATCGGATTCTTAATGGCAATTATTTTTATATTCATTATTTCGTTAGCATTTGCCGCAGGGTTTAGAAGGGAATTAGTTTATATATAATTCCTCAATCTTGTACCAGGTCCATTTTGATAATGTCTAATTACTATATTAGAGTAAATTATCGAACTCTAAAAACAATCACAATGGAACAAACAGCAGCACCAAGCTCAGCAAAAATTGCTATTAAATGGTCTTTGATTTACGTCTTAGTGGCGATCGTAATTACGTACGCATCCGAAATAGCAAAACTTAGTGTTAACTCACCGGTAAAGTATGTTACGTATGTATTCCTTATCGTTTTCTTGCTCTTAGCACAAAAAGAACATAGAGATAAACTGGGCGGATACATTAAATTTGGCGACGCGTTTGTTACAGGTTTGCTGTACGGCATATTCGCAGGAGTATTAACAGCGGTATTCGTTTACATTTACCTTTCGATATTAAGTCCTGAGATATTCGCGCAAGCAATAGACCAACAAAGACAGGCTATGGTCGATTCGGGCAAAATGTCAAGTGACCAGATTGACCATGCAATGGATATCGCTAAAAAATATGGGCCCATTTTGGGCGCAATCGTAACAGTGTTCCTATATGCTATACTTGGCGTAATAGTTGGACTGATAGGCGCAGCGATCTTTAAAAAGGAGCCATCAATTTATAGCACGCCGGATTCTTCAACTATGTAATTCGGTATAAATTAAAAAGCGCGCCCTGGTTGAATAATCAGGGCGCGCTTTGCTTCTATAGAAGACAGATCTATTTTTTCACGATCTGTTTTACAATATCATTTCCGAAGGCGAATACCATCAGGCAGATCAGCAGAACAAAGCCTACAATCTGCGCCCTTTCGAGGAATTTATCGCTAAGCGGCTTACCTTTAATCATCTCAATCAACAGGAACAGGGCATGACCGCCGTCTAATGCCGGAATAGGCAGTAAGTTCATCAATGCCAACACCATCGACAATAGGCCTACCAGGTTCCAGAAACGCAGCCAATCTACATGGCTACCAAACATTACCGCGATACCGATAGGGCTTGAAATGGCTTTACGTGCCTTCACTTGTCCTGTAAATATCTTGCTCAGCGCTTTAGACTGATCAGTGAAAGTGCCCCATGCTTTTGATGCGCCAACAGGAAGCGAACCAAAGAAACCAAAATGAATTGTGGTTTCCGCCGGTAAAGTTGGGTTAGGAATGAATCCCAGCGTGCCCTCTTTTGTTATCTGCGCCGGTTGCTGGCGTGTCACGTTATTATGCCAAATAGTTAGTTCTACCTGTTTGTTCTTATTATTCTGCAACGCTGTTTGCACCTCATCAAAAAATGCAGTCTTCTGTCCATTGATAGCTAAAATACTGTCTCTCTTAGCCAAGCCTGCTTTTTGAGCACCGCTATTGGGTGATATACCATCAATGGCAAATTTTACCCTTGGTTTTACAAATTCGGCAATGCCGTAATCAGAAAGGTCATTCAGGATAGTGCCTGGTACGGTGATCAAAACTTCTTTACCGCCGCGCTCAACAGTTAATACGCTGTTACCAAGTAATACTTTTGAACTTACCAGTTCATCGAAGTATTCTATGTGTTTTCCATTTACTGAAACGATCTTATCACCCGCTTGTAAACCTATCTTTTTACCAACAATGCCTGGTGCAATACCATATTTCAGGTTATCATTTGGCGTTTGGGTCTCGCCATACTTCAACGTAATTACCCAGAATATCAGAATACCTAGTAAGATATTTACCGTAATACCGCCAAGCATCACGATCAGACGCTGCCAGGCCGGTTTTGAGCGAAATTCCCAGGGCTGCGGCGGACCGGCCATTTGCTCAGTATCCATCGATTCGTCGATCATACCTGCAATTTTTACATAGCCACCCAGAGGTAGCCAGCCGATACCATATTCAACACCTTTATAATTGAATTTGAACAGGCTTATACCCCATGCATCAAAAAACAGGTAGAATTTCTCCACTTTAATACCAAACGCACGCGCCGCTATAAAGTGGCCAAACTCATGCAATATTACCAGAATCGAAAGGCCCAGCAATAACTGGCCCACCATGATCACAATACTCATCCTTTTTTATATCAATTTGTAAATGTCCTTAACGGAATTTGTTTAATTAAATTTTGTGCAAAAATGCGTGTTTCTTTATCCGTATTCAAATAATCATCCAGCGTGGGCTGGGCATAATAGCCAACCTTTAGCATGCACTCTTCAATCACGTCGCTCATCGCCAAAAAGCCAAGGCCATTGTTCAAAAAGCCTGCCACTGCAATTTCATTAGCCGCATTGATGATGCATGGCATATTTCCGCCCTGTTTTAAAGCCTCAAACGCGAATGCAAGATTACGAAATGTCTTTATGTCAGGTTTCTCAAAAGTAAGATTGGGGTAATTAATAAAGTCAAACCGCTTGAAATTGTTTTCAATCCTGCCGGGATAAGTGAGTGCGTATTGTATCGGCAGCTTCATATCCGGCAAGCCCATTTGCGCTTTGATAGAACCATCCTTGAACTGCACCATCGAATGAATGATAGACTGCGGATGAACTACAACTTCTATCTGCTCAATACTCAGATCAAATAGCCATTTTGCTTCAATCACTTCCAGGCCTTTATTCATCAACGACGCCGAATCGACGGTGATCTTAGCACCCATTACCCAGTTTGGATGTTTTAACGCATCTTCGCGCGTTACACCTGCCAGGAATTCCAAACTTTTTCCTCTGAACGGTCCGCCAGAGGCAGTAAGGACAATCTTTTCAATCGAATGATTTTCTTCACCAACCAAACATTGAAAAATGGCGGAGTGCTCCGAATCAACAGGAAGAATATTGATATTATGTTGTTTAGCAAGATCAGTGATTAATTCACCTGCAACGACTAAAGTCTCCTTGTTAGCCAGCGCAATGTCTTTCCCTGCTTTAATGGCATTAATGGTAGGTTCCAGTCCCGCAAAGCCAACCATCGCCGTAAGCACCATATCGATTGCCGGATCGGTAACAATATCCTTAATGGCATCGATACCCGGCAATACATTTACTCCAGTTGAGGCAAGAGCTTCTTTTACGCGGTCATAATATTTCTCATTGCAGATAATAGCATAAGCAGGTCTGAATTTCAGAGCCTGTTGTATTAGTAGTTCAGCGTTATTTTGGGCAGTCAGCACATAGGCATTGAACAACTCCGGATTTTCGGCAATTACCTGCAAGGCTTGCGTCCCGATACTCCCTGTAGAGCCTAATATTGCTATATTCTTTTTATTCAACTTCGGTATTCCTTCTATTAAACAATATACTTCCCCAACTCGTCCGCGATTTTCCTGTCATTGGATAATCGCGGTACCTTATTCTGTCCACCCAATTTGCCCTGCGAGCGCATGTAATTAATAAATGCATCTTTGGCGAGGCTTTGGATGATCAAAGGTTGTAAAATGTTACCTTCAATCAGGTCAAAATAATAAATATTTTTCTTTTGCAACGCCTTATCTACTTTTAACGCAAAGCCTTTCATATCAGTTGGCTTTCTGCCGAACTCGATGAACCATTCATGATAAGGCAGTTCACCTTTGTTTGGATTGACTTGTGGTGCAACGGTAAATTCCACAATATCCACGCCTTCTTCATTAGCCACACTCATCAATGCATGCTCTACTTCTTGGCCAATGACATGCTCGCCAAAGGCAGAGATATAGTGCTTGATGCGTCCGGTTACGACAATCCGGTACGGATTTTTCGATACAAATTTTATCGTATCGCCAATACTATACCCCCATAGGCCGGCAGTAGTGCTCAGTAACAGGGCATAATTTTTATCCAGCTCCACATCCTGCAGACTTAACCGGGTAGGATTTTCATTGAAAAATTCCTCTGCCGGAACGAATTCATAGAACATTCCTGAGTCGGTTAGCAGCAGCAAACCTTTCTCTTTTTGCGAATCCTGGAAGGCAATAAAGCCTTCAGAGGCAGGGTAGGTTTCGATTGAATCGATCTTGAAACCAATACTTTCTTCAATTCGTGCGCGGTAGGGTTCAAAATTTACCCCGCCATATACAAAAAGTTTGAAGTTTGGGAAGATATCCTTTACTTTCTTCCCGCCTGTTTTTGCCGCCAGCCGGTCGAAATACATTTGGCACCAGGGCGGTATGCCCGATATCAGCCGCATATCGGCATGAAGCGTTTCTTCTACAATGGCATCCACCTTTTGCTCCCAGTCGTCTATACAATTTACGGTGTAGCTTGGCAAACGGTTCTTTTGTAAATATTTAGGTACCAGGTTTGCCACAATGCCCGATAATCTCCCTACCGAGATGCCAGCCTTTTTACTCAATACCGGACTTCCTTGCAGGAATATCATTTTGCCATCAACAAAATCAGCTTTACCAGTTTCGTGAATATAGCTCAACAGCGCATTGCGGGCAGCTTTAATGTGCTCCGGCATGCTTTCCTTGGAAATTGGAATGTATTTTATACCGGACGTGGTGCCCGATGTTTTTGCCAGGTACTCAGGTTTGCCCGGCCAAAGAATGTCGGGGTCGCCGTGCGTTACCTGATCGATATAAGGCCGTAGGTCTTCATAATCACGGATCGGGACCTGCTTTTTAAAATCTTCGTAAGAACTAATAGTATCAAAATGATGATCTTTCCCGAAGGCCGTGTTTTTTGCGCTTGAAATTAAATGTTGAAAGGTTTTTTGCTGAAGCGTGACAGAGTTTTGCCGGATCTTATCCAAATCCTTATTCACCCAGGCAGCGAATACTTTGCTCAATGCGGCCTTTAATCCCATCACTCAATTCGTTTCGTTTAGATTGTCATCCACATCCTGGTGACTGTAAACCAATTTACGATAAGTTACTGCCAATATAATATTTACAAATGGGTAGGTGAACATGATCAAAATAGAGACGAGCGGGTAATATTGTGATATCTTAGCCGGAACGCCAATACATAATAATATAATACCCAGTATAACCAGTACCTTAAGTAAATAACCTTTAGTTAGCCTGAAACTTTGCTTCATAGATTCAATTGGGCCTGAATGGTCGTCTACAATAAAGGTATTGAAGAACATGATCCTTAAAAAAAAGTAAAGGGCTGCGATAACGCCAGCAGCTTTGATTATGTTATCAACTATTGGATATTTTTCAAGATAATCAACCAAAACAGCAAAATTGGTAATGATAAATGCCAGAATAAATGCTACTGCCAAATAACTTATTATCATTTTAAACCCGGGTAAGACTTGTTTAAATTCAAATTCGTAGTACTCGCTATCGATAAGAGTGAAGATCAGTTTATACAATCCCAAGGTAGTATAAGCTTGTGTAAGTATGAGCATGAACGACACCACCATCGTCCCCGCAAAGGCTTCAGGTGCTATAATCATTTCAATGATTATACCTAGTAAAGACAGCAGGATAAAAGATACAACTGAAAAAACGATTATGGTGATAAAGTTCCTTTTAAACAAATACCACGAAGTTTTAAGAATATCTAAAACGGAAAAAGGGTGATACATAGTCGGCTTACGATATTTTTAATACGACGCGCTTCCAAAAATCCTGCATAAATCCAAACCCGTAGGCGATTAATTGAGTAAAGGCGGCAACAATGCTCAAAAGTGCAACTTTTACCGACTTGTTTCTCCACCACGAGTGGAAAAATATCAACAAAACGAATAGAGCGTATGCAAAGTTACACAATTCAGCTATGGGCCATTGCAAAATATTGGCTATCAGAGTAAAGAAAATTCCGAACGTAAAAATGGCCGGAAAAAAGTGTACAGCCTTTAGTTCAGACGGGAAGAATTTGTACACATTAATGCGTGCACGGCCAAAAAAATGCAGCTGTTTGTAGAACTGGAGGAAGTCGGTACGGCGCTTATGATAAACCTTGGCGTTAGGTATCAAGCCTATCTTAAATCCGGCTGAATGGATGCGGATGCTGTATTCAATATCTTCGCCGGAGCGGGTGATAATAAACCCACCTACGGTTTCCCAAACCTTGCGGGAAACACCCATGTTAAAACTGCGCGGATGAAACTGCCCAATGGCCTTCTTATTGCCGCGAATGCCACCAGTTGTAAAAGGGGAGGTCATGGAATAGCTAATTGCCTTTTGTACCGGTGTAAAAGATGGATGGGCATCATCGGGTCCGCCATAGGCATCCAGCCAGTTGGTTTTCAGGTAATCGTTTACTATTTGCAGATAGTCAGCAGGTATCAGGCAGTCCGAATCGAAAATAATAAAATAATCGCCTTTGGCGCGCTCAAATCCATAGTTGCGGGTAAAGCCCTGGCCTTCGTTCTTTTTTACGTAGTAGCGAACGTTCAGTTTATCCTCAAAAGACTTAACGATGTCAGCCGCATCATTTACCGAACCATCCTCCAAGACCAGCACTTCAAAATCCTTGTAAGTCTGCAGCGTAAGCGACTCCAGCAATTCTTTTATTTCCTGTGGACGATTGTATAAGGGGATAATGATGGAAAAAAGCATTCTTTCTTTTTAGATGTGAGACGTGAGATTTGGGATGTGAGACAAAGAACTCAGAAATAAATTAAGAGTCATTAAACTGAACGAGAAACTTTCCAAAGATTTTAAAGTCTCATATCTCAAATCTAACATCTCAAATCTCATTAAATAGTTTCCTCTACCTGGTAATGATTACGGTCATGAGAGCTGCGCGATACCAACTCGGCAACAAAGCCAGTTAAAAACATTTGTGAGCCCACTATGATAGCAACAAGCGCAATATAAAATAAAGGTTGCGTGGTTATATCGCGGTAATGCTGGTTGTGTGCTATGGAATAAAGCTTTTCACAGATCATCCATATAGCGATGATAAGACCGGTAAAGAAGCTCAAAACACCAAAACTGCCAAAAAAGTGCATAGGGCGCTTACCGAATTTCCCAACAAAAAATATCGACAGCAAGTCCAAAAAGCCATTTACAAAGCGGCTCATACCGAATTTGGTCTTGCCGTATTTGCGTGCGCGGTGTTCTACAATTTGTTCGCCTATTTTTGTAAAACCAGCCCACTTGGCTATTACCGGAATATAACGGTGCATCTCGCCATATACTTCAATATTTTTGACCACTGCACTGCGATAAGCTTTCAAACCACAATTAAAATCGTGCAGATTTTTTATACCCGACATGCGTCGGGTAGCAGCATTGAATAATTTAGTCGGAATCGTCTTTGTTATCGGATCGTAGCGTTTGGCTTTCCAGCCGGATATCAGATCGTAATTGTCTTCGGTAATACGGCGGTACAACTGTGGTATTTCATCGGGACTATCCTGCAGATCGGCGTCCATGGTAATTACTACACGGCCCTTTGTTGCCGCGAAGCCAACATTCAGGGCAGCCGATTTACCATAGTTACGCCTGAATTTTATACCCCGGATAAATGGGTTACTCTGCTGCAGCTTAAGAATCATATCCCACGATCCGTCATGACTTCCGTCATCAACAAGGATAATTTCGTAAGTGAAACGGTTTTCAAGCATTACACGGCTTATCCACGATGTGAGTTCCGGTAACGATTCTACTTCATTAAACAGAGGTACTACTACTGATATATCCATTGATCGGGCATGCGATTGGATGTATGTTGAATCAAGATTTTCCAAACGAGTGCAAAAATACAAAAAAACCGCTACCGTTTTGATACGTAAAAAGCCGTAGAAAATTGCTCTGATTTTTTAATATCTTGCATGCTTTATCTATAACCATGAGACTCACGAAAGTTATTATTACCCTATTAGCGCTGGGTATTGCAGGCCAGGTAAAGGCACAAACCACCGAAGACACTCCTCCAACTAAGTACGATCAGCACAAAGTATTTGATCCGCTGTTCTATCCGCCAAAGAACGGTGATGAGCGCGCGCAAAACGGTGCACCCGGATCGAAATATTGGCAAAACCGTGCAGATTACAAACTGAATGTTACCCTTGATACTGCTAAACACCGTGTAAGCGGTACCGATATTATTACTTATACCAACAACAGTCCCGGCCCATTGCCATTCCTTTGGCTGCAGGTGGATCAGAACATATATAAGGCTGATTCGCGTGGGGCCGCTACCAGCACAGTAGACGGTGGACGAAATGGTATAAAAGAATTTACCAATGGGGATGAGATCAAATCAATTACGATCATTGGTAAAGATGGCAAAGAAGAAAAGACCGACTATATTGTTACAGACACTCGTTTGCAAGTCAAGCTTAAAAATTCATTAGGTGGCAACGGGGGGCAGATCAAGATTAAGATCGAATATGCTTTCGATATTCCGCAGTATGGTACGGACCGTATGGGACGCATGAAAAGCAAAAATGGCTGGATATATGCCATTGCCCAATGGTATCCGAGGATGGAGGTTTATGATGATATCACCGGCTGGAATGTGATTCCATATATGGGAGCAGGCGAGTTTTATCTTGAATATGGCGATTTTGATTTTACAGTAACTGCTCCGTCTGACCTGGTTGTCGTAGGTTCCGGTGAATTAGTTAACCCTAACGAAGTCTTTACGCCTAAAATCATCAGCAGATTGTCAAAGGCTAAGGGCAGCGATAAAACAGTTTCGATAAAAGATTCAACCGAGATAGGTAATAAAGATTTTTATCCTAAAAAAGCTAATCTGACCTGGCACTTCCTCTGCAAAAACTCACGTGATGTGTCGTGGGCCGCTTCGAGGGCCTTTATATGGGATGCGGCACGTATCAATTTGCCGAGCGGTAAAAAGGTATTAGCCCAGTCCGTTTACCCAGTAGAAAGCGCAGGAAATGAAGCCTGGGGACGTTCAACTGAATACGTAAAAGGTTGCATAGAGCTTTACTCGAATGAATGGTTTGAGTACACCTACCCGGTTGCCACTAACGTTTCCTGTAACGTAGGCGGTATGGAATATCCCGGCATAGTTTTCTGCGGATCGAATAACAAGGGTGGTGCCTTATGGGAGGTTACTAACCACGAGTTTGGCCACAACTGGTTCCCGATGATCGTAGGATCGAACGAACGTAAATATGCCTGGATGGATGAAGGCTTTAATACCTTTATTAACCAGGTGGATACCAAAGTATTCAATAACGGAGAATATTATGAACCGCGTGACGAGGAAAAAGGTGCAGCCGGTATGTTCCCGCAGGATGCTGACGCGATAATGAATATACCTGATGTGATTCAAGCCGATTACCTGGGTTATGCAGCCTATGATAAGCCAGCGTTGGGTTTAACCATTCTGCGTGAGCAGATTTTAGGCAAGGAGCGTTTTGATTATGCGTTCCGCACTTACATCAAACGCTGGGCCTTTAAGCACCCAAGTCCGTGGGACTTTTTCCATACGATGGACAATGCAGCAGGCGAGGACCTGGGTTGGTTCTGGAAAGAATGGTTTACGACAACCTGGAAGTTGGATCAGGCTGTAAAAAGTATTGAATATGCAGATAAAAATCCTGAAAAAGGCTCGCTGATCACGCTTGAGAACCTGGAAGAAATGGCCTTGCCTGTTACCCTATTTGTTAAGGAAGAAAACGGTAAAACGGGCACTATAAAATTGCCTGCCGAAATATGGGAGCGTGGTGGTACGTGGACATTCCTGTATAAATCAACCTCAAAAGTGCTTTATGCAATTATTGACCCTGAGCATAAACTGCCGGATATCGATCCTGATAATAATTCATTCAGCAGCGTATTGGTTGAACCAGGCGTTACAGCAACTACGGTTGTAAATAAGTATTTTGATGCCATTGGCGGAGAAAGTAAGGTAAAAGGCGTTGACGACCTGACTATAACATCCGAAGGTGATATCCAGGGTGTTCCGATTAAGAAAGTAGGCCGCTATAAATCGTCTGGCAAAGTTTATCTTGATATGGTGGCGCCATCCTATAACGGCCTTGTGGTAAATCGTATTGTGGTTAATGGCGACAGCGTTCAGCTGAGACAAATGAACAATAAAGTTCCACTGGATACACTCAGCAAAAAATACCTGAGAGCACGTACTCATTTCTTCCCTGAACTTTCTTTTGCCAAAAAAGGGTATACAGTTCAGTTAGATCCAAGATTGCAGGTAGTAAACGGTGAGTTGGCGTACTTGCTATATGTTACTCAACCTGATGGCGTTAAAATGAGATACTATTATGACGCGCAGACAGGTTTGAAAGTAAGACAGTATATCGATATCTCTGGCGGAAGTACTATATATGACTGGTCGGATTACCATGACGTAAATGGTGTTAAAATACCTTATACCGAAAAAACAACAGTTGTTGGTCAGCCAATAGTGTTTAAAGTTAAAGATGTTAACGTAAATAGTGGAATAGCTGACGATACTTTTAAAGACGAATAGCTTTACAAATAGATTCTGAATTTTGAGATTATTTATATCCTTCTCAAAATTCAGAATTCTTAAGCTTTTGAAAGCATGATAGAAATGCTATTGGGTTCAGCCTGATAAAGTACATAACTACCTTTTTCATCCTTTTTAACTTGCAGCTGATGCGTGTGCTTACCTTGTGTGACTTTCACATTTTTCCAGCCTGAAGGAACATAAGTTTTAAGGGTTAAAGGCAAATAATACATGCTTTTTTCCAGTGAATGATCAAGAGACACGCTTATCTTCCCGCCCTTATTATTCGCAGTCACTTTTGAGGATTCACGCTCACGCATGTAACGGGTCACATCACCGAACGTGGCAACCCAAAGGTTATCTTCTTTGCTTCTGATATAATGGAAATATTCATCCAGCATCGTGCTTGAAAGGGCTTCATAACCCATGCCATCGATACCGTGAAATACCAGTACCAGCCAGGTGTCTTTCCTGGCTGCCGTAGTATCGACCCACGATTTCATTAATGACAAAGGTGTTTTAGTGGTGCCGCCACGTTGCCATTGTACGTAATCTTTGTTATTTGGTCCCGGTGTTACGTTGCTGGCACGATCGATCTCTTTTAGCCATGATTCGGGCATACGGTTCCGCAATGCCGGATAAATTTTATAGGCGATCTGCATTACCCGGTCGTTTTCGTAACCATAAGGCACCTCGCACGAGAAAGTGTATTTGGGGCCAAGATGAGTTAATATCTCTTCTTTACTTTTTTCCAATTCGTATTTGATGTTGGCCTCGTCCAGACCGGGCATAGTAGCGTGGGTAATAGAGTGGCTGGCGATTTCATAACCTTCTGCTGCATCTTTCTTAAAATCTTCCCATGTAGAGCCCACGGCTTCCTTATACTCAGGGCAAGGCTCATAACCGGATTTGAAATCATCATGGCGAACCTTTGTGTACAAAGAATCTATCAATTTAAAGGCCTTATCTTTTTTACCCGAATCATACATGCTACCTGCTTTTGTGTGATAGCTTATAGTGCCTTTATAGCCCAGATAACCCGCGGCTGAGCATCGCTCTAAAAAATTCTGGTCATTTGTCGGGGTAGTAGCAGATTCTTTGATGATCTCAGCAACCGGTCTGCCCACAAATTTGCCACGATATTTTGAACCGCTAATGGGGCCGGTAATAACAAAGAAAGTCGCCGGCATTTTTATTTTTTCCATAACAGGCAGTGCCTTCAAAAATTGGTTCCTTGACGCATCATCATAGGTGATAGAGACAGCACCATTTTTACCATACTGCCATTCCGTAACGGATGTAGCGCCAATTACAAATTGCTGAGAAAAACAAAATAACGCCTGGCAGCTAAAGATTGGAGCAAGAAACAGGCATTTCGGGTTTATTGGTTTGAGAAAATGCATACTCAAATATAACCATCAGCAGGTATGCATAAAATATTGCACACAATTGTTACTTATAACAAGTAACAGATAAAATCACATTGTAATGACGGTACCTATGCGGTGACCATCAAATGAAATAGGGTGCTTTTCAAGAAAGTTTCTCAGTTTAGTGCCGTTATGTTTTTCAGCATGGTACATGAATCCGTCGAATATTAACAGAAAGCCACCTTGCATCAAAATAGACTCTCCATAGCCCCGCATAATCGGAGAATGACGCGAATCGCCTACGAGTTTCAGATAGGTACCTGTGCCCAAATAAGCAATATCAAGTGCGCCATTGATTAGAAATATTTTTTCAAGTTTCTTTTGCTGTTCCAGCGTTTCTGCAGCGGTCAGATTTTTCTTCCTGTATTTTTGAACGCTGGCATAGCCTAATAAAGCGGTACCGAAATCAACAGCGCCCCAGATGGTGTTCATCTGAAAGAAATATTGCCCTTCGCGACTGACTCCCTTAGAAGAAGTAACCTGAGTACCACCTAAATTCGTATATGTAGTTGTGCCCTTATTATTCCAACCCCATATAGCTCCTGTACCCAAATTAACTGCACCCCAGACACCTAATACCTTCATTCCTGATGAAGTGGTATTAATACGCAGGTTGTTATAATATTTTAGCGAGTCCTGCGCAAAGGCAGAAGTGCAAAACAGGATAAGAATTATGACAAAGGTTTTTTTCATCGGAGTTTTGTCCGTTCTTTTTAAAATTAAGTAAAAATAATAAATAAGAGTTAATGGTTTGAGGTTAAACGGTACTTAGTTCAAAAGGGTTTTGATAAACGGTGAATTACATCCTGCTCTGTCCCCTTAAACGGCCCGGGAGATTCCATTTTCAGGCTCGCTATTGCTGCTGCAAATTCGCCAGATTCCTGTATGTCTTTGCCCTTTACGCGCTGATATAAATAGCCACCCATATAAGTATCGCCGCAGCCGGTCGCGTCAACTATTACTTGTGGTCTGTATGCGGGAATACTGTAAAAAGTGTCTTCGAAATAAATCGTAGAGCCCATGCTGCCATTCGTAATCACAACTTCTTTTACCCCCCAGTCGGCCAACAACTTAGCACCGTCGCTTACTGCTTTATATCCTGTTAAAACGGTCATTTCGGCCTCATCGACCTTCAAAATGTCTACATACTGCAAAGCCTCTGTTTTATCGGACCAATCCACAGCCAGCACTTTTTGGTTTTCAACTTTGCGAAGATAACCTTGTGCATCCAATGAAACTTTGCCTTTTTTAGATATTTCCTTGATAAACTCTGTTGACATGTCATCAGCGAGCAGTGGTCCCAAATGGAATATTTGCGCCTCTATATCTTGTAATGGTTCAATAGCAAACGGATCGGCTTTAGCTAAAACATTTTGTGTGCGGATATCCGGGTTATCGCCATAAATATTTTCAAAAAAGACAGTGTGTGTACTCGGCTGCACTTTTATTTCAAGTCCTTTACCCCGGAGCCGGTCTACGTATTGCATCTCGTCTTCTGCAAGGGCGGTCATTAAAAGATACTTCACATCCAGGTTGCACACAGCATAGGAAAAGTAAAATGCAGTGCCTCCGGCCATGTAGATGGTCGTTTTCGGCGTAACAATTTTATCGGATGTAAGGTGGCCTACACAGCAGATATCGTACATAAGAAGATTTAAAAGTGAGCAAGATAGCAATTTGCTCAAATACCGCAATTATTTGCCCAAATGCTATAAAAGGTTAGGGGATAATGTTTTTATATTAACCAACTGTTCGGTAGTAGCGTAAGCGAACGGTGTTGTATCAAAAGCGAACGATTGCAATTTGGCGAAATAATTTTAAGTATTTGATATTCAAAAATTTAAATTATTGGCAATTGATTTGTCTAGTACCTTGTATAAAACAGTATGACTGTATTTTTTAATCCATAAATCACGGTGTTATGATAATGAGCTATCTGAAAATTGCCTGGCGCAACATGGTAAAGAATAAAACTTTCTCGATGATCAATATCATTGGATTATCGTTGGGTATATCTGTATGCTTTATCATTCTGATGTTTGTTCAGCATGAACTAAGCTATGATAAGTACAACAAAAATGCCGACCGCATGGCACGCATCGAGTTCAAGGCAGTCATGAATGGGGGACAGATCCACGAAGCGTCTGTAATGGCGCCTGTTGCACAGGCCGTTAAAAGTGATTTCCCTGAAGTAGAAGATGCGACCCGCCTAGTTAATATAGGAGGCCAAAAGGTCACTTATGGTACAAGGACTTACAAGAATGATGCAGTCGCGCTGGTAGACCCTAACTTTTTTTCAGTTTTTACATTACCGTTGACCGAAGGTGATATGAACTCGGCATTGTCAAAGCCGGGAACGATCGTTATTTCTAAAGCCACCGCCGAAAAGTATTTTGGTAATGAAAATCCAATCGGCAAAACGCTGGGCTTTAACAACAATACAGACTTGTACAAAGTGACAGGAGTGTTTGATAAGATACCAGACAACTCGCACTTTCATTTTGATATCCTGGGAACGATGCTAAGCTTTAAGCCAGCAGAGTCTTCCTCCTGGATGCAGGGAGCATTCTTTACTTATTTACTTTTCCGACCTGGTGCCAACCAAATGGCACTGCAGGCCAAGCTTCCACAGATGGTAGAAAAATACATGGGCCCGCAGATAAAGCAGGAAATGGGACTAACCCTAGATCAGTTCCGCACCAAAGGCAATCAACTTGGTTTTATAGTGCAGCCCCTCACGGCTATCCACCTGCATCCCCTGGCCACCAATGAGCTTGAACCAGCAGGAAACGCCAGTTATGTATATATTTTTGGTGTTATCGGCATTTTTATGTTGCTGATAGCCTGTATAAATTTTGTCAATATGGCGACTGCCAGCGCATCTAAACGAGCCAAAGAAATCGGTGTACGCAAGGTTATAGGTTCTGATCGTTCGCAATTGATAGCACAGTTTTTAATGGAATCAGCACTGCTGGTGTTTGCCGCACTGGCAATAGCTTTTGCACTGATCATTATATTTCTGCCTGTGTTTAACCAGATTTCCGGCAAAACGCTGACGTTTGATTTTAATTTTAAACTGATAGCTGCCTTGCTGGCTCTTGGCGTCATTGTAGTAGTTGCAGCAGGCATTTACCCTGCTTTCTACTTGTCATCATTCAACCCGATCTCGGTTTTAAAAGGAAAAATGTCCACCGTTAATAAAAGTTTCAGTCTGCGCAGCGGGTTGGTTGTGTTCCAGTTTTTTATTTCCGTGTCGCTTATAGTAGGGACGATAGTGGTATACCAGCAAATGCGGTATATCCAAAACAAAGATCTTGGCTATAATAAAGAACAGGTCGTAACTATCCCTAATTCTTATTTTCTTGGCAGAAATGAAAAGTTGTTTAAGGACCTGATGTTAAATGATCCGCGCGTGGTGAGCGGCAGCCTGTCGTGGTATAAACCTGCCGGTCCAACCAACAATAATAATGCAATGATCTATCCGGCCGGGCATGGTAACGTTGCCATGAAGAGTGTAAATTTTTATGTAGACGAGCAATATATCCCAACGCTAGGCATCAAGATGGCTATTGGCCGTAATTTTTCGCCTTCTATAAAAACAGACTCATTTGCTATGATCCTGAACCAGGCAGCTGTAAAGGCACTCGGTTTTACTAATAATAACGTTATCGGGCAATACGTTGTGCAGAATAACAGTAATAAAGGAAAAGATTCCAGATTTCATGTAATAGGCGTGGTAAAGGATTTTAATTACAGGTCATTGCATGAGGGTATTTCGCCAATGTTTTTAACCCTTCAACCCGAAGGCGGGGTGATGTTTAAGATCAATACAAAAGATGTTGCGGGCGTGCTGGCTGCTATGAAAAAGCAATGGGATTCTTTCAATACAGGCGAGCCGTTCACCTATGCTTTCCTGGACGATCTTTATAACAGAACCTATGCCGCTGAGCAAAAGACAGCCGTGTTGTTGGATATCTTTTCTTTGTTAACTGTAATTGTAGCTTGCCTTGGCTTATTTGGCCTGGTGACTTACTCTGCAGAACAACGGGTGAAAGAAATTGGTATCAGAAAAGTACTTGGCGCCAGTGTGGGGCAAATCATACGTATGTTGTCAACCGATTTCCTGCGCCTGGTATTGATCGCCTGTTTGATCGCATTTCCATTGTCTTATTGGAGCGTTAGCAAATGGTTACAAAGCTTTGCTTACCACGTAAGCATCCAATGGTGGATATTTGGTCTGGCAACTATAAGTGCATTGTTGATTGCATTGGTAACGTTGAGCTTCCGCTCTATAAAGGCAGCGCTGGCTAACCCTGTAAAGAGCTTAAGAACTGAATAAATTAACGATTAACCATAAATATTATGATCCAGAAAGCCATTTCTGAATTTGGCTTTCGGATCGTATTCAGCAACTAATTTTTTAAAATCAGCCAGTTTCTCATAGCGTGATTCCAGCACTTTTGGCGCCATCGTAAATATTTTACCCCAATGTGGACGAGGGGTAAAAGCAGATAATTCTTTTTCGATAAGCGGGAGCAGTTTCATTACAGCTTCAGTATCCTGTTTCCATGTAAAATGAATAGTGACTGAAGTTTGATTATGACAAGGACTCATCCATAAATTATCAGGAGCGATGGTGCGTATCTCGGTGATGAACAAGTGTGGACCAATCTGTCTGCCCAATTTTGATACAGCTTCAATTGCCTCAACTGCATGTTTTAGTGGTACGAAATATTCAGACTGCAGCTCTTTACCGCTGCTTGGTGTAAAGCCCATCTTAAAATGTGGTAGACGCTCGTGCCATGGTCCGGGCACACCCATCTGGTCAGTACAACTTTCGGCCGGATGGTCAATGATAGGATGCAGGTTTTTTGTCGCTGCTTTAGCGCCATAAAACTCAGGTTGATTATGATCTTTTTCTTCCATCCGGCTTTTTATCCAAACCTCGTTGATACTATCGCTCTGCCAATCGGTAAACAAACTTACACTGTACCCGGATGACATGATCTCCTCGAAATGAGCCTTCAATTGCGATATGGGCAATTTTAAAAATACCCGTTGGCGCACATTGTAAGTGGGCTCGATTTGTAGCGTTATTTTGGTGATGATGCCCAGAGCCCCCAAACCAACCACAGCTGCATTCAGTTTTTCAGGATCAACAGTTTTTGATAAATGCACGATGCTACCGTCTGCTATAACAATTTCAAGCCCCGTAACTACTGATGAAAGATTGCCATTTTTAATGCCTGAGCCATGTGTAGCGGTAGTGATGGATCCGGCAACCGAGATATGGGGTAGCGAGGCCAGATTGTGCAAAGCGTAGCCATGCTGATGCAGGTAGGGAGCCAATTCGCCATATTTGATGCCACCTTCAACGGTAACAGTATGGTTTTTAGCATCAAGTGAAATTACTCTATTTAAATCGCGTGTAGAAATCAGGTCATCTTTGCTATCGGCAATCGTGTTGAAACAATGTCTTGTGCCTAATGCCCGTAGTTTGGGCAGTTTTTTTACCAATTGCTGTACTTCAGTAATAGATTTTGGATATTGAACATTATCCGTACTGTAAGTAAGATTTCCGGCCCAGTTGTGTAAACGGGGCTGTGCGGCCCAGCTTTCGAGCGGTGATAAAAGGGGAGTAGCCATTAAGGTCGTGCTTAGTTGGATAAAAGTCTTTCTTTTCATGGTCAAATTGGTTATTACAAGGTAATATTAATTTGACGATTGTGGAAGAGCGTCGAATGAACCCTCTTTCCAGTTTTTTATTTTGAAGGTATAATTTAAGATCGGTTTTAGGGCGATGCTCTCAATAATTTTCCAGGTTTTTAACTCATGAATAAATTGGGGTACTTCGTAGCCGCCTTTTAGGGCAGCATCATTATAAAAATCTTCTTTGGTAGGGTGATCCGGTAAGCATGCATTAAATAAATAGCCAAAAACATCCTCCTCAATAATTGCAGAACTGATTCCGACACAATCGTCCAAGTGGATCATATTGACAGGAGCCAGCCCATTTGGAATATCCTTTTTAGCGGCAAAGAAACGACCAGGATGACGGCCCGGTCCAACCAGACCTGCAAATCGAATAATAGTAGTTTTGAAGATATTTTCGCTCCGAAAGAGGTTTTCAGCTTCAAATAAGATCTTACCTGATTCAGTATCAGCGTTGGGTGCATCATTTTCAGTTACCGTTTTATTATGGTCGCCATAAACTCCAGTTGAGTTGATGTAGATCACTTTCTGAATATTGTTATCCAAAATAACCTGAATGATGTGCTTGATTTTGGGCAGATAGGCAGAGCCTTCACCTTTTTTTAATCCTGGCGGTATGCTGATAACCAAAACATCGGATTTAAAGAAGTCAGCGTCATAATTTATTTGATCGGCATTTATTTGAACAATAAAAGGCGTGATGCCGATGGCTTTCAATGTCTCCAACTTTTCTGCTGAAGTCGCCGAGCCCTTGACAACGATGCCCTTTTGCAACAGTTCTTTCGCTAATGCTTTGCCATACCAACCACAACCTAAAATGCTAACGATCATTCTCTTTGTAACAATAAACTGATTGCCGGTAAACCTAATGCGTTTTTTCCTATTTTTCGCAATTAATAATCCGATGTTATCCATGAAATATTTTTTAGCTATAGTAGGTTTGGTTCTTTTAACTACTTTAAATGTTTTCGCCCAGAAAAACCCGGTGGTTGATGGCTGGTACGCCGACCCGGAAGGAATCAAATACGGCGATGTTTACTGGATTTTCCCCACCTATTCAGCCGAATATAATAAGCAGGTGTTCTTCGACGGATTTTCGTCAAAAGACCTGGTTCACTGGGAAAAGCGCCATGATATCTTAGATACATCAGCTGTTAAATGGGCCAAACGTGCCATGTGGGCGCCGGCTGTATTGGAAAAGGGAGGCAAATATTATTTCTTTTTTGGTGCTAATGATGTGCACAAAGGCGAGATAGGAGGAATAGGTGTAGCGGTTGCCGCCAAACCGGAAGGCCCTTATAAAGATCTGTTGGGTAAGCCGCTTATCAATGAAATTGTAAATGGCGCCCAGCCCATTGATCAGTACGTGTTTAAGGACAAAGACGGAAGCTATTACATGTATTATGGAGGCTGGGGGCATTGCAATATTGTAAAATTAAAGGACGACTTCAGCGGAATTACCCCTTTCCCTGATGGGACATTATATAAGGAGATCACGCCGGAAGGTTATGTAGAAGGGCCATATATGATGTATCGCAATGGCTATTATTATTTTATGTGGTCGGAAGGGGGCTGGGGCGGACCGGATTATAAGGTGGCTTATGCGATGTCGAAATCGCCGCTGGGGCCCTTCAAGCGTCTTGCGACGGTATTACAGCAAGATCCTAATGTTGCGACAGGGGCGGGTCACCATTCGGTTATTCATTCTGTTAGCGATGATAAATATTATATTGTCTATCACCGTCGCCCGCTTGGTGAAACAAGCGCAAATCATCGTGTAGTATGTGTTGATGAACTATTTTTTGACAGGGAAGGACATATCCTCCCAGTAAAAATGACCAAATAGATCAGTTTTGCAGAAATGATGACCTGAATGCGACCGGCGACTGGTTAGTTTTCTGTTTAAATAGTTTATTAAACGACTGCGGGTGTTCAAATCCTAATTGATAGGCAATTTCAGCAATAGAAAGCTTACTGGAGCTTAATATTTCTTTGGCCTTCTCAATCAGTTTATTGTGGATGTGCTGCTGTGCATTCTGACCTGTCAAAGAACGAAGCATATCACTCAGGTAACGTTGAGACACCTGTAATTGTGCAGCAACATCTTGCACGGTAGGTAAGCCGCTTTCCATTGCTTTTCTGGTATCGAAATGCTCGGTCAGCAGTATATCCAGGCGAGTTAGGAGATCATGGTTAGCTGCTTTGCGGGTAATGAATTGCCTGTTGTAATAGCGGTTGCTGTAATGGAGCAATAATTCGATCTGTGCGATCATTACATCCTGGCTGAACTGATCAATTGGCAATGCCAGCTCATCTTCAATCATTTTGATCACACCGAAGATCGTCTCTTTTTCTTTTTCGGAAAGATGCAGTGCCTCGGCCGATGTATAAGAAAAGAAACCATAGTTCCTGATCTGTTTACCTAAAGGATAATTTCTAAGGAAGTCAGGATGAATCATTAATGAGAAACCGCCGTAATCCTGCTCCGTATCATCTACCAAAATGACCTGGTTAGGAGAGACGAAACACAAACCACCCTCATTGAAATCATAAAAGTGCTGGCCGTACTTAAACCTGCCGGTAAAATTACTTTTATAAGATATTTTATACAGGTTCATGATCATTCCTCCCTCAATGCTGCTCCATTCGGGTTTCATATCCTTATAATAATTCAAACTTATAAGCGGATGCAGGGGTTTAGGCAAACCAAGCGCATGGTTCAATTCCGAAATCGAACTGAACACACGCGGCTGTTTGGTTTCTTTTTTCATTATTGATGTTTAATTAGGCTTACTTCAGAGTCGCCATATCGATCACGAAGCGGTAGCGCACATCGCCCTTTTCCATACGCTCGAAAGCAGTGGTAATATCTTTGATGTCGATCAGTTCGATATCTGATACGATATTGTGCTCAGCACAGAAATCAAGCATTTCCTGGGTTTCTTTTATACCACCTATGGCCGAGCCCGCTACACTTTTCCGGCCCATTAATAAACTAAAAGCTGATATATCAGCAGGATCAGACGGAGCACCTACGCACATCATGGTGCCATTGGTTTTGAGTAACGACAGGTACATGTTAAAATCATGCTTAGCCGAAACAGTGTCAAGGATGAAATCAAAAGTCCCTTGCGCTGCTTTTATCTGTTCCGGATCAGAAGTAACCACAAAGTGATGAGCGCCTAATTTTTTTGCGTCTGCTTCTTTCTTAGGCGAAGTACTTAATACAGTAACATCGGCACCAAATGCTACACCGAATTTTACACCCATGTGGCCAAGACCACCTAGGCCCAACACGGCCAATTTATGGCCTTTGCCTACTTTCCAGTGACGCAGGGGTGAGTAGGTAGTGATGCCGGCACACAAAAGTGGAGCAGTAGCTGCCAGGTCGAGTTTGTCTGAAAGATGAAGAACAAACTCTTCCTTCACAACAATCGTATTCGAATAACCGCCGTAGGTTGGCATCGAGCCATCGCGCTCCATACCATTATAGGTGAAAGTGGGGCCTTCAAGACAGTATTGCTCCAGGTCGTCCTTGCAATTTTCGCAATGGCCGCATGAGTCGACCATACAGCCGGTCGCAGCAAGGTCGCCTACTTTAAATTTAGTAACATGTGCGCCCACTTTTACTACGCGACCAACGATCTCGTGACCGGGAACCATCGGGAAAATACCGGGAAACCAGTCGTCCTTGATCTGGTGCAGGTCGGAGTGGCAAACCCCGCAATATTGGATATCAAATTGTACATCATGAGGACCTACCTCGCGGCGTTCGAAGTTCCACGGAGCTAAGTCAGATTTGTTGGTTTGGGCTGCATAGCCTTTGGTCTGTATCATAAGTTTCCTGTTTTTTTGTGGTTACAAATATTGGGTAATAAAAGCAAAACATCATTAGCCATAATGGTTTTTCTTGTAGCCAAACTGGTTGCAATCATCATGTTAATGTCACAATGATGTTAAGGCAAAGTTAGCATATAGATAAGCTAAACTAGTGAGCGTTTTAACAAAGTAATTTGAGCGTTTAAACAAAGCGGCCGAGCCGGATTTGAGGGAAATTTGTCTTATCAAAATTTAAGACAATGACAAAGATTTGGTTTATAACAGGCAGTTCCCGCGGATTGGGACGCAGCTTAACAGAAGCCGTATTGGCTAAAGGCGATAAGGTGGCAGCAACGGCCCGTACCCCGGAACAATTGAATGATTTAGTAAAGCAGTATCCCGGTCAGATACTTCCCTTACAACTGGACGTAACTGATAACGATCAGATTCAAAAAGCAGTTCAGCAGACAGTTGATCGTTTTGGGCGGATCGACATACTGGTAAACAATGCAGGCTTCGGAATCATCGGCGCAGCCGAAGCTTATACCCAGGAGCAGGTACGCAGCCAATTGGAAACAAATTTATATGCGCCGATAGCTATTACAAGGGCTGTATTGCCTATCATGCGCAAACAACGTTCTGGCCGTATTTTACAGATCAGTTCGGTTGGCGGCAGAGTTGGTAATGCAGGGTTAACCATTTACCAGGCAGCGAAATTTGGTGTAGGCGGCTTTGCCGAAGCGCTTGCAAAAGAAGTGGCGCCGTTGGGCATTAAAGTAACCAGTGTAGAACCCGGCGGCTTCCGTACAGATTGGGTAGCTACTGCGTCTGAGAACTTTATACCGGACGTTGCAGGGTATGAGCAAACTGTCGGTGCAAGAAAAACATTATTTAACAGCGACAAATTTGTACCGATGGGCGACCCGGCTAAAGCTGCGCGGGTAATGATCGAACTGGCAGATCATCCTGAGCCACCTGTACATTTAGTATTGGGAAGTGAAGCCATAGCGCTGATAAAGCATGCGGATGCCGTGAGAAGTGAAGAGATGGAGAACTGGATTTCAGTGAGTCATTCAACAAATCATGATGATGCAGTAAATCCCCTTGAAACTGAAGCTGGAAAAGCGCTGTTTGCTTCAAAAAGATAAAACTAAATTCTCTCCCTAAATTTAGGGAGAGATGTCCGGCGCAGCGTCGATAGAGTGGGTAAGACTTAAGGACAGGTTAAGCTATATCCAGATTTTACCCCTGCCAACCTCCCCTGAATTCAGGGGAGGAGTTGTATATTCTGATTTAACTTTTCTCTGGCTCCTTGATCATAAAGGGAACAGAGATTTATAGATTTGACAATGCTTTCATCAACGGATAAAAAATTACCTTCTATAGCTTATTCCTGCTATGTAAACCGCAGCAGGGAAGGGGAGCAATTTGTTCCTGAGCATGGCTTTACCTACCAGGTGGCCGGTACCATGATAATGAATGACGGTAATAAGGAATATGTTTTTAACGAAGGCAGCTTCAGGTTTGGCAAGCGAAACCATTTGATGAAGTTTCTAAAAGTACCGCCTGAAGGAGGGGAGTTTAAGTCGCTTTCAGTGCGATTAGACCAGCAGACGCTTCGCAACTTCAGTATGGAGTTTGGTTATGGGTCGCAGAATCATGTAAATGGCGATGCCGTTTTAAAGCTGAAACAGGATGCGTTGTATAAAAACTATATGGATTCGCTGCTGCCTTATTTGCAGCTAAATGGTTTGGATAATGAAAATCTATTAGCTAACAAATTGAACGAAGCTATTCTGCTGCTGCTCAAAGTAAATCCTGAACTAAAAGATATATTATTCGATTTCAGTGAACCCGGTAAAATAGATCTGGAAGCTTTTATGAACAAGAATTTCCATTTTAATGTAGAGCTGAACCGGTTTGCGTACTTAACAGGGCGGAGTTTAGCAACTTTTAAGCGCGATTTTGAAAAGATATTCCATCTATCGCCCAGCCGCTGGCTTTTACAGCGAAGGTTGCAGGAAGCTTATTATATGATCAAAGAAAAAGGTAAAGCCGCCTCAGATGTTTACCTGGAATTAGGTTTTGAGGACCTTTCACATTTTTCTTTTGCATTTAAAAAGGCGTATGGCGTAGCGCCATCAAGAGTTTAATAATTTAAAACCATAGGTTATGAATCCAGAAGGCGTTAACATTTACCCAGGCAAATACTCTGTAAGAGAGACTATTGATCATTTGCAGCAGTTCTTAGAAGAACATGGAGCCACTATTTACGCCCGGATTGATCAGCAAGACGAGCTGAGAAAAACAGGACAAACCATAGGCGCACTTGAGTTTCTGCTGTTTGGTAACCCTAAAGCTGGCGGCGCATTGATGGCTCAAACTCCATTAATCGCACTTGATCTGCCATTAAAGATAATTGCATGGCAAGATGATAACAGCAAGGTTTGGGTAGCTTGCAATGATGCGAAATATATTGAAGACCGGTACCGCTTATCGCAAAACGAGAATACACCGTTGAATCTTGATCAGCTAATAGCAAAGGTAACAGGCGATTAATCGCCTTCATTCTTTATTCCTTTTAGCAGTGCATAAATAGCCATTGCATGACCATGCCCAAGTGCGTAATCACCTTTGAGCCATTTTACGATATCACCAGCCTTCACATTTGATTTTAGCTTGCCATTTTGGGTATATCCTTTTTGCTCGGCCATGGTTTTAAAGTCGTCCGGGCTCTTGCCGGTCTTGGTTTGAATATTATCTAAATAAGCTTGAAACGACATATTTATTAGTTAATTGATAAATAAAAGTGGTGAATTCTGCTAACATTAAAAAATAATTTAACACTGTTAAGCAAAATGACAATTGGATGGTACTATCTCCCCAAAAATGCATTTACCTTTGCTTAACACTGTTAAATAAATTTACAGTCGTAATTAAAAATGGGAAGCAAGGATAGAATATTGCGATTAAAAGAAGAAACCAGGATAAATATCCTGGACGCTTCGCTGGATATCGTGAAAGAGGAAGGGTGGCAGTCGCTGAGTATGCGCAAGATTGCCGACAAGATAGAATATACCGCACCGATCATATACGAATACTTCGCTAACAAAGAAGCGATATTGATGGAACTAACCCGCAAGGGGTTTTTATTACTGGCAAAGGACATGAAAGAGGCGAAGGAGAAACACCGTCTGCCTGCCAAACAAATTGAAGCCATGTGGCTGGCCTACTGGAATTTTGCGTTTACGCAAAAAGAACTTTACCAGGTAATGTTCGGTGTAGATGTAAATTGTTGTGAACTCGCCGAGATAATGCCTGAAGCAGAAGTGCCATTCACTTTAGTTACCGAGGTCATCCAGGAGATTATGGCGCCTCAGAAACCAAGCGAAGATGATATCTGTGTTAAATATTACACTTATTGGTCGGTGATACATGGTTTGATCTCTATCAATATGGTTAGGCGCACGACACCCGACGAGATTAATCGTGAGATATTAAAAACTGCGATCAGCGGCATCACACGGTCATTATCTGCGTAATTTTTTCAATAGTACTTAACGCTGTTAAACAATTAAACAACGTTAAATTAACAAAAACTTAATCTACATATAAATAAATACAATGGAAAATCGATCACTGTCACACTTATCAAACAATGTTAAATACTTTAACATTGCAATGGCGATTCTTTTGGGCTTGATTATGCTCTTCATATATAGCTGTTCATCGAGCCCTGCGGCTGCACCGGCGCCGCCGCCACCATCACTGCCGGTCGAAAGCATAGCGTCAAGCACCGATACTACTTACCAGGAATATCCTGCATCAGTAGAAGGAACAGTCAATGTTGAAGTACGTCCGCAGGTAAGCGGTACCCTCGATAGAGTTTTTGTTGATGAAGGCGCCTTTGTAAAAGCAGGCGAACCTTTGTTCAAGATCAACGATCAACCTTACCGGGCAGCATTAAACAATGCCATCGCTAGCCTGCATGCTGCTGAAAGCGCTGCTGCGAATGCTCAGCTTGAAGTGGATAAATTAACACCTTTGGTTCAAAACAAAGTAGTATCTGACTATCAGTTGAAGACTGCAAAAGCAGCCCTGGACGTTGCAAAAGCAAATATCGAACAGGCAAAAGCAAATGTTTCGACTGCACAGATCAACGTGGGCTATACATTAATCAAGGCTCCGGTAAACGGCTATATAGGTCGGTTATTGAAAAAACAAGGCAGCCTTGTTGGCCCAACTGATCCTGAGTCGTTAACACAATTATCCGATGTTCACGACGTGCATGTTTACTTCTCATTGAGCGAAAAGGACTTTGTCAACTTTAAAGAACAATATCCTGGTCAAACTCTGAAAGACAAACTGAAACAATTGCCATCAGTATCATTATTACTTGCTGACAACAGCGTGTATGCTAAACAAGGCAAGGTAGATATGATAGACGGTCAGTTTGATAAAACTACCGGTGCTATCACGCTGCGGGCAAATTTCGAAAATCCTCAGGGCTTACTTCGCTCTGGTAATACAGGAAAAATACGCCTGAGCTTACAGCATAAGGATGTGTTGAAAGTGCCACAGTCAGCTACCATCGAAGTACAGGATAAGGTATTCGTATTCGCAGTTGCTGATAGCAATAAGGTAAAGAAAACTGCTATCACTGTTGTAGGCAAAACCGGTAACGATTACCTGATTAAAGACGGGCTGAAAGTAGGCGACCAGATTGTGCTGAGCGGTTTTGACCATTTGCAGGACGGTGCCGTGATTCATCCTCAAAAAGCAGCCAATAAGCTTGCTGCTAACTAATTGTCACACTAAGAACTTATAATCATGTTAAAGAAATTCATAGAAAGACCGGTACTAGCCACAGTTATCTCCGTCATATTGGTGATACTGGGTCTGCTTGGTCTGTACAGGTTGCCTTTGCAACAATTCCCGGACATTGCGCCGCCCTCAGTGCTGGTAACAGCCATCTATCCGGGCGCTAATGCCGAAACCGTGCTGCGGTCGGTGGCACCATCGCTGGAAGAGTCTATCAACGGGGTGGAGAATATGACCTACATGAGCTCTACCGCAAGTAATGACGGTACACTGGCTATCAACGTATACTTTAAATTAGGTACCAATGCAGACCAGGCTGCCGTAAACGTGCAGAACCGGGTGTCACAGGCGACCAGCCAGTTACCTGCAGAAGTGGTACAGCAAGGTGTTAATACTGCCAAGCAGGAAAACAGCTTCATCATGGCTATCGGTATGTATGCTGATGATGAGAAGAAATACGATCAAACCTTCATAGCCAACTATGCACAGATCAACATCATCCCCGAACTAAAACGTATCCCGGGTGTTGGATCTGCTACTATATTCGGCGGTATTAAGGATTATTCTATGCGTGTATGGCTGAACCCTACACAAATGGAGACCTATCACATTACGCCTACCGAAGTATTTGCCGCTATACAGGATAAGAGTTTGGAAGCAGCTCCTGGTCGTTTCGGAGAAAGCAGCAAAGAATCTTTTGAATATGTAATTAAATACAAGGGTAAACTTTCTAAACCGGAGGAATACGAAAATATACCTATACGCT
Organism: Mucilaginibacter tolerans; assembly: GCF_030519375.1. Classification (GTDB taxonomy): domain Bacteria; phylum Bacteroidota; class Bacteroidia; order Sphingobacteriales; family Sphingobacteriaceae; genus Mucilaginibacter. Next base: position 85,201 of record NZ_JAUMKB010000011.1, read on the forward strand.
CAAATCCCGATGGTTCAGTATTACGCCTGAAAGACGTGGCCCGTGTTGAACTGGGCGCTTATTCTTATACCAGCTTAACCCGTTTGAACGGTAAAAAAGGTATCGGTATCGGTGTTATCCAGTTATCTGGATCGAATGCTAACCAGATACAGATCGCCATCAATAAGGTGATGGAAAAGGCTAAGAAGGATTTTCCTGACGGAGTAAAATATAACATCTTCTATAATACCAAAACCGCACTTGATGAGTCGATCAACCAGGTAGAACATACCCTGATCGAAGCCTTCGTGCTGGTATTCCTGGTGGTGTTTATCTTCCTGCAGGATTTCCGCTCTACGCTGATACCGGCAATAGCGGTGCCAGTGGCCATTATAGGTACGTTCTTCTTTATGTCGATCTTCGGCTTCTCTATCAACCTGCTAACGCTGTTTGCATTGGTGCTCGCCATCGGTATCGTAGTGGACGACGCCATTGTGGTGGTCGAAGCGGTTCATGCAAAGATGGAGCATAAACATCTTGGCCCCAAAGCAGCAACGCTGGAGGCCATGCACGAGATCACCGGCGCGTTAATATCCATTACTTTGGTGATGGCGGCTGTGTTCCTGCCGGTTGGCTTTTTGGAAGGTTCGACAGGTGTATTCTATCGCCAGTTTGCCTTTACAATGGCCATTGCGATCGTTATATCAGCTGTGAACGCCCTAACGCTTAGCCCGGCATTAGCAGCCTTGTTCTTAAAGGAATTGCATACTGATGAAAATAAGGATCAGCCCAAAACAACCTTTAAGCAACGCTTCTTCAGGGGATTCAATGCCAGCTTTAATACATTAACCGATCGTTATACAAGCGGCCTGAAATTCCTGACCAAAAATAAATGGATTGCGATGACGGGTTTGGCTATCATCACGTTTGCAACTGTTTGGATGATCCGTACCACAAAAACAGGATTTATCCCAACAGAGGATCAGGGCTTTATTGCTATTGCTGTAAATACACCTTCGGGTACCTCACTTGATCGCACATCCAAGGTAATGCAAGAGGCTGAAAGCACAGTAGGCAAATTGCCAGCAGCGCGGTTCGTTACTTCTGTCCCGGGCTTTAATTTGCTGACCAGATCGAACAGCCCGTCATCAGCTATTTTCTTTGTGCTGCTTAAGAAGCCTGAAGAACGTGGAAAGATGAAGGATATTAACGCCATAATGGAGCAGATCAGGGGCGACTTGGGCCAGGTTCATGGAGGTAGTTTCTTCGTGTTCAGCTTCCCAACCGTTCCCGGATTCAGCAACGTTGAAGCGCTAGACTTTGTATTGCAGGACAAGACAAGCGGCAAGCTGGATAAATTCAGCGGTGTAGCCAACAACTTTATTATGGAGTTGATGAAAAAACCGGCTGTAGCTTATGCCTTTACATCATTCAAGGCCGACTATCCACAGTTGCAATTAGAGGTTGATGACGATAAAGCCAACCAGTTAGGCGTGAGTGTAAAAGACATTCTGCAAACTATGCAGGTGTACTTTGGTAGCGCCCAGGTATCCGACTTTAACCGCTTTGGTAAATACTATCGTGTGCAGGTTCAGGCTGATATTGCCGACCGTGCTGATCCATCAGCCATCGATCGTGTCTTTGTAAAGAACACCAGAGGAGAGATGGTGCCTATCAATACGTTGGTGAAACTGACACGTGTATATGGTTCAGAAACGGCATCACGTTATAACCTGTTCAACTCTATTGAGATCAATGCGATCCCTAAACCGGGCTTCAGCTCAGGTGAGGCCATTAAGGCGATAGAAGAAACAGCCAAAGAGCAATTGCCGTTAGGTTACACTTATGACTTTACTGGTCAGACCCGGGAAGAGATATCTTCAAATGGCCAATCCGGGATCGTGTTCATGTTGTGTTTGGTGTTCGTGTACTTCCTGCTGTCAGCACAGTATGAAAGTTATATACTACCATTTGCGGTTATCCTATCAATTCCTACTGGGGTGTTGGGTGTGTTCATCGCTATCGGTTTGAATGGCATCGAAAACAATATCTATGTTCAGGTGGCGCTGATCATGCTCATTGGTTTGCTGGCCAAGAACGCAATCCTGATTGTAGAGTTTGCAGTACAGCGGCGCCGGCATGGTTTATCCTTAATATCTGCGGCTATTGAAGCTGCTAAGTTAAGATTAAGGCCTATTATCATGACTTCACTTGCATTCGTATTCGGTTTATTCCCGATGAGTATTGCAACCGGTCCTTCTGCGCAGGGTAATCACTCTATTAGTATTGCGGCTGCAGGTGGGATGGTGTCAGGGGTAGTACTTGGTTTGTTCATCATTCCGGTGTTGTTTATCATCTTCCAGCATTTGCAGGAAAGGATAACCGGAGTACCAGTAGCTGTACTGAATGATGGTGAAATAGATACACACCATTTGAATGGTAACCAAGTGCCTGCCGTTGAAGAAGCAGAAACTGTATAACTAAAATTGATTAAGACAATGAAAACATATATTAGCGGGTTAGCTTTAGCACTGGTAGTACTGAGCGCCTGTACGGTTTCGAAAAATGTCGAAACACCCAAACCCGCATTGCCAGAAAGTTTTGGCAATGTGGCTGCGACAACTGATACCAGCAGTGTTGCAGATATTCCCTGGAAAAGTTTTTTTACCGACGCCACCCTTCAGAAACTGATTGATAGTGCTATTGTAAAGAATTATGATATGCAGATCGCAGTAAAAAATCTTGAAGCCTCTGATCTGCTGGTTAAACAGGTTAAGTGGAACAATGTGCCTCAGATTGACCTTGGCGTGACCGCTAATACTTCCAGGCCTTCAGATAATAGCGTAACTGGCCTGAGCTTATCTCAAGCAGGTATTAAAACCAAGCACATCGAGGATTACTCCGCTAATGCTTCCCTATCTTGGGAAGCAGACATCTGGGGTAAGATCCGTAATCAGAATAAAACTGCTGTAGCGACTTATTTGCAAACTGCTGAGGCAAAGAAAGCTGTTCAAACTAATATAGTAGCAAGTGTATCACAAGGGTATTATAACCTGCTGATGTTAGATGATCAGTTGGGTATCGCTAAAAGGAATGTCGCTTTAAACGACAGCACACTGCGCATTATTAAATTACAATATGATGCCGGACAAGTAACATCCTTAGCAGTTCAACAGGCTGAAGCGCAACGTGGGGCTGCAGCAGAACTGGTACCGCAGTTTGAACGCGACATCACTTTGCAGGAAAACGCTTTGCAAATCTTAGCCGGATCATTGCCCGGTAAGGTCGATAGAACGGCGTCATTGAATGATATCCACTTTGCAGATAACCTGTCTACAGGTGTTCCTTCAGCTATCCTTAGCCGTAGACCTGATGTAAGAAGCCAGGAGCTGGCACTAACGATAGCCAATGCTAACGTTGGTATTAATAAGGCTCAAATGTATCCAGCTCTGCGCATTACGGCTGAAGGCGGTGTTAACTCGTTCAAAGCAAGTAATTGGTTTAATATCCCTGCATCATTATTTGGTGTGGTAGCAGGTAGCCTGGTACAGCCTCTGCTGGATCATAAACAGTTAAAAACCAACTATGAAGTAGCAAAAGTAAACCGCGAAAAAACAGTGATCCTGTTCAGACAGACTGTATTGGTAGCAGTTGGTGAAGTGTCTGGCGCGATGGTGAAAATAGAGAAGCTGAAAACACAGCAATCCATAGCTGAAGATCGCCTGAAGACTTTGAAAAAAGCCATCAGCAATTCTGATTTGCTTTTCCAGAATGGTATGGCTAACTACCTGGAGGTGATTACGGCGCAAAGCAATGTTTTGCAAAGTGAATTGGAACTGGCATCTATTAAAAGATCAGAATTAAGTGCCGTTTCTGAGCTTTATAAAGCTCTTGGCGGTGGCTGGAAATAATAAGACAGGGTGGTGAGAGCCATCCTGTTCTAATAAACTTTTGGCAGCAAGGTTTCAACTGGTTTAATGACTTTTATCATCTGAATGTTGCTGCATCATACCAACGTCACAAAGTGGTTTAGAGGAAATAATTAGTCAACGTGATTGACTAATTATTCTAATTTTGTGTCATAGACTTACAGTGATGAAAACAATTAATCAAATCATTAGCCAGGTAAATAAAGTGTTCTTTATGGTGTTGTCCCTGGTGCTAACCGTGGCTTCTGCATCAGCACAAAACGATTGGAAACTGAGCGCCGATAAGGAAGGAATAAAAATATACACCAGCATAGTGCCCGATTCAAAGATTAAAGCTGTTAAAGTAGAATGTGATTTGAATACGACGCCATCTCAACTGGTTGCAGTGGTAATGGATATTAATACAGCGACCGATTGGGTATATCATGTTAAGTCTGCTAAACTGATTAAACAGTTATCGCCTTCAGAACTTTATTATTACTCAGAAGTTAGTTTGCCCTGGCCTGCTGCAAACCGCGATTTTGTGGCCCATTTAACTGTCAGCAAGGACCCGGTTACTAAAGTAATAACCATTGATGGCCCCGCCGTGCCCGGTTTTGTCCCCGTCAAGAAAGGAATTGTACGGATAGATAACTCGTTTGGCAAGTGGGTGATCACTCCACTGGGGGCCAACCAGGTGCACGTTCAATATTCGATACATGTAGATCCTGGAGGCTCACTCCCAGCATGGCTGGTTAACATTTTTGCAACGGATGCCCCTTTGAAAATCTTTGAAAATCTGAAAGTACAATTGCAAAAACCAGCTTATAAAAATACAACTCTTGCGTTTATAGAAAACTAATAGAGGTACCCGCCTTAAGACTTTTATCATAGTAAAGTCAGCCATATCACGGCAATGTCACAATACCAATTTTAATGAATTTTTTGGTAAACTAAGTTGACTAATTTGGTCAACTTAGTTTACCTTTGTATCATTAATCACAACAGTTATGAAATCACCATGTATACATTTCGATCAGTCACTTTTAGACAACGCTAAATTGATGATAAACCAGGCTAAAGGCTTCAAATGGAACAGGTTGTTTGCTATGGCAGGCATTACCTCTGACAGGGTAAATTATTACCTGACGCTGTTGTTAAAACAAATCTTCAGCGACAATTTTTCAGGATCAGATGCAGAAACAGGTATGGCGCTCATTTTTCTGAAAAGTTATGTCTTATCAGCCACTGCATTTTTGAGTAACAATGTGATAATTGATTTTGTCAAAAATCTCAAAAAACAAAACGCAAGAGTATTGCAACTGGGCGCTGAAGAAAATTTCAATTACAATAAAGCCGCCTGAAACTAATCACCGTAAGTAATAAGATCATGAAAACGAATTATACATACAATATTATTAAAAGTACACTGCTGCTTTTATTCGTTGTGCTGTCAACAGCGTTGATGGCTCAGCAAACTATTGTAAAAGGAGTGGTTACCGATGCCCGCACACATGAAACCATGCCGGGTGTAAGCGTGTCATTTGATGGGACAACAATTGGCAACAGTACTGATGTACAGGGTAATTACCGGATAATTATTGATGGTAATTATAGTCGCATCAAAATCTCATTTATTGGTTATAAAACGCTATACAAAGATATCACCCCGGGCACTACACAAACTATCAATATTGTATTGGCTGAAGATCGCAAAACCTTAAATGAGGTGGTAATCAGAGGCGGAAAAAAGACAAGGTATACCAATAAAAATAACCCGGCTGTCGAACTGATCCGTAAGGTGATTGCCCATAAGGATCAGAACAGGATAGAGAATTATAACTATGCGGAATTTCAGCAGTACGAAAGGGTATTGTTTTCATTAAGTGACCTATCAGAAAAATTCAAGAATAAAAGGATATTCAAAAATTATCAGTTCCTGTTTACCGAACAGGATTCAGACGCGATTGGTGGTAAAAACCTGTTGCCGATTTACCTCGAAGAAAAGTTATCAGATAATTACTACCGCAAATCGCCTTATGTGAAAAAACAGGTGATAGAGGCCAACAAGCAGGTGAAGTATGACGAAAACTTTATAGACAATGATGGTTTGAAAACTTACTTCAACCGCTTATATATGGATATTGAGATTTATGATAACAATATCCCTTTGTTAGGTAATCAATTGCTTAGCCCGATTGCTGATGGCGCTCCTGCTTTTTATAAGTTCTTCATTACTGATACCATTAAGGATGTTAGTCCCCAACTCATAGAGTTGAGTTTTACCCCTCGTAATACCAATAATATGCTGTTCGAGGGTAAGATTTACATCACGATGGACGACAACTATGCTGTACAAAAAGCAGAATTGACGGTTAATAAAAACGTCAACCTGAACTTTGTACGCAAAATGCAAACCACACTGGCTTATACCAAGACAGAGACCGGCCGTTATCGCTTAAGTCAGAGTGATCTGAAAATCGACTTCGGTATTAACAAAAACAAAGGTGGCGGTGTATATGGCGAGCGCATTGTGCTCATCAATAATTTTGCTGTCAACAAACCGCGCCCTGAATCAACTTACACCGGTCCGGCACAAATGATTGCGTTTGATGCCAAAGAGAAAGGGGATGAATTCTGGAAGGCTAATCGCCCTGATACCTTGAAACAATCGCAGCTGGATATTTACAAGAATATCGACAGTTTGCAAACTATACCGTCATTCCGCCGCACGATGGATCTTGTTACCCTGTTCGTGGCCGGTTACAAAAATGAAGGCCCATTTGAAATTGGCCCTACAAATACCTTTTATGGTGGTAACGCAGTTGAAGGTTTCAGAGCCCGGTTGGGTGGCCGTACCACAACAGCTTTAAGCAAACGTTATTATTTTGAAACTTATGGCGCTTACGGTTTTCGCGATGATAAATTCAAGTACTTTCTAAGCGGCACTTATTCGCTCAATAATAAGTCGATCTATTCGTTCCCTCAGGAATATATCAGGGCAAGTTTTCAGCACGATACCAAGATACCCGGTACGGAATTAGGCTTCGTTCAGGAAGATAACTTTCTTTTATCTATAAAGCGTGGTGAAAGTGACCTGCTTACTTATAATGATCAGTTCAAGATAGATTATGTGCATGAGTATTTGAACCATTTTTCCTACAAAGTTGAGTTCAGAAGCTGGAATCAGGCCTCCGGAGGTGCATTGGTTTTTCAGAATACAGAAAATAATCTTTCTCATATAATCAATAATCTGCAAACGACAGATTTGTCACTCGAGCTGCGATATGCTCCTCATGAAAAATTCTACCAGGGGAAATTGTACCGCACGCCAATTCCTGACAAATACCCGATCTTCACCCTGCGTTTTGATCAGGGTATCAAGGGACTATTAAAAGGTCAATACAACTATCAAAGCATGACCGCTAATATTACCAAGAGATTCTATTTATCTCAGCTTGGTTTTACCGATGTTGAGGCCGAAGGCGGATATATCTTCAATAAACTGCCTTTCCCATTATTGGATATTCACCATGCTAACCAGAGCTATGCCCTTCAATTGGAATCATACAACCTGATGAATTACCTGGAGTTTGTGAGCGACCATTACGCCAGTATAAATATCGATCATCACTTTAATGGCTTATTCTTTAACAGGATACCACTACTGGATAATCTGAAACTAAGAGAAGTCGTATCATTCAAAAGCTTGTGGGGAGGTTTAAGATCTGAAAATAACCCTGTTAACGACCCATCATTATTCCAGTTTCCGATGAGAGAAGGTGGTCAGTTGATTACCCATTCATTAAACAATGGCCCTTATATGGAAGCGAGTGCTGGTATTGAGAATATATTCAAACTGGTGCGGTTGGACCTGGTAAGGAGGTTAAGCTACCTTGACAATGTCGATGCTCCGAAATGGGGGATAAGGGCAAGGGTTAAATTCCAGTTCTAACTATACTTATTGGGTAAAATATTCGTTAAATTTGTAAACCGGGTTGACTATATCGCCCGGAAAGCAAAAATTGAAAAACATGTTAAACGAAGATACATCAAGGATGACAAGCAGGTTACTTTACCTGTTGAAAAGACTATCGGATGATTGGTATTGCACCGAACTATGCCACGCTAATCTGAAGGGCTTTAATAACTCCTATATACCCATGTTTATGAGTATTGGCACAAAGGGGATATCCAACAGCAAACTGGCGGCAAACCTGAGCATAACCAAGCAGGCAGCCAGTAAAGTGATCAAAGAGCTGGAAGAATTGAACCTGGTGCGCAGTGAAAAGTGCAGCACCGATGGACGATCAATGATGTTGTATTTAACTGATGAAGGTATCAGTTTTTACGAGCACATCAGCAGCCAGATGGCGGCACTTGAAAAAGAGTACAAAAAAGTGGTTGGCGCTAAAAACTACGAGAATGCTATCAACGTAATGCTTAAACTGGTGGAGTTTCACCAGAGTCATGAAAAAGCAGCTGTGAATTAATAGTATTCCACTTTTATATATCCCGATGCCTCTGCCAAACAGGGGCATTTTTATTTTCCGGCAGGAGGGTTTCACCGAATTGATTAGTTCTTATTAAAATACTTTATTATCCTTTTTTAATTTAAGCGTTGATTTTTAGTGTATTAACTTAGTGTATAAATTACACTTTTATGATAAATTTATCAGGTACTCATTGTATCTTTGTATTGTATTTAGATGATGCTTTGGCATTTGATCAATACAATAAAACTTAAAAACAATGAAAACCAAAATTTTATCTATCATCCTGTTATTCGTTGCAATTGCAGGATTTTCAAAATCAACTGATGCTGCTACAATTAATGCAGACTATACTCTTTTAAAAGAGATCAAAGCCATTAATAAGATCGAAGTTCGCGGAAACGTGGAATTATTTATTTCTGATAACTCTGTCGAACAGGTGAAAGTTTACAACAAATACTATTCTGAAAATGCTTTGGTTCAGTACAGCAATGGCACTTTAAGAATTACTTCTTACAATGCTGAAAAATTGATCGTATGGGTGAGCACTGACGAACTTCGCGCTATAGCTGCTTATGACAACGCTGAAGTAAAATCATTCGGAAAGCTTTCTAAAATTGAATTCGATGTTGACTTGCATAATAATGCATCTGCTAATTTGGACCTGGATGCTTACAGAGCCAACGTAAAACTGAACGATCATGCTAAAGCTGAACTGAGTGGTACTGCAACAGAATTTGGATTAACTGCCAATGCTAACACAACCGTAGTTAAAAGCGATTTCAAAGCAGAGCACATTATTGATAACAAGATCAATGCCGTTACGGCAGCCAAGAATGATGATTTAACTATACTTGAATAAGCACCACTTTGGATTTGGATTAAAGGTCGATTGTATTTACAATCGGCTTTTTTGTTTTAAATGTGTTTTTTATAGACTTTGTGCATAGTCGCTTTCAGGTCATTGTATAACTGTTTGTAAATAATGAAGCATTGATTGTAAGTACCGCGGTTTGCTGTGTTGGGTTGATAGACGATCAAATCGTTGCCAGCCTTCGGATATTCTTTGATTGCCCCGATTAATTTCAAAGCAATAAAGGCTGCACCTACTGCAGAAGCATCATCAGTTTGAAGGATAGCCAGCTTTTTTTCGGTAATAGCAGCCAATGTTTGTACCCAAATTTCGGATTTGGTAAATCCCCCGCTGATATTGATCTGTATTATCGGCTCCGAGTTTTTCTGAACAGCATCCAGCACATCGCGCATCGCAAAGCAGATTCCTTCCAAAACAGCCCTTGAAAAATCGGCTTGTGTATGCTGTAGTCTGACACCAAAAAAATTGCCGCAGCTTTCACTATCCCATATCGGTGCACGCTCGCCGGTGAGATAGGGCAGGAAGATCAGTCCATTACTGCCTGCCGGCACGTCATCAATTTGTCTGAATAGGTGTTCGTAATCTTTTTCGGTCGGATTTGGCCCTGCGATATTTTTTACCCACCATTGCATAGCCACGCCACCGTTGTTGATTGGGCCGCCGCAGATGTAAGTATTCTTATCCAGTACATAACTGAATGTCATAGCTTCTTCATTTGGCAAAGGTTTATTGCTGGCAACCCTTACGGCGCCACTGGTGCCGATAGTCATGGCAGCAATTCCTGGTTCAGTAGCCATACTGCCCAGATTGGCCAAGCAGCCGTCACTTGCTCCGGTGATGAATGGAATATTTTTATCGAGAAACGTTAATGAACAACCTGTTTGAGCATAGTTTGTTGGCACTGGTTGAGAAAGCATATCTGCTGTAATACCCGCCAGTTTTAGAGCATCATCATGCCATTCAAATTTGGTGATATTAAACAGGCCTGTACTGGAAGCAATAGAATAATCGATCACAAACTCGTTAAATAGTTTATACCAGATGTATTCCTTTATCGAAATGAACTTATAAGCCTTATGGAGCTCAGGATTATTCTCTTTCAGCCAGATCAGCTTGCACAAAGGCGACATGGAATGAATAGGAGTACCGGTAGCTTTGTATATCGACATACCCCGTTCGGTGGCTCTCAACTCAACAGCAATTTCTGCGCTGCGGTTATCGGCCCAGGTCATCATAGGTGCCAGGGCATTGCCATTTTGGTCGACAGCAATAACGCTATGCATGGCACTGCTTAAACTAATTGCCAGCGGCTGTGCAGCGGTTTTTGCAATGATCCCTTTAATACTTGCGATAAAGGCCTGCCATATCTGCTGTGGATCCTGCTCATGATAGCCTGTTTTCGGAGCGCTGAACTGATAATACTGTTGATTATCTGCAAACGAATTTCCCTTCAGATCAACTGCAACAGCCTTTGTGCTCCCGGTGCCAATATCGATGCCTAAAACATATTCCATATTTAATGCAAGATACTTATTTCGTTAAAAGCCCCGGAACGGTTTTGTTTCGACTGCATCCTGAACATTTTGCGGTAATGCTGATAGCAAATTATACCCGGTAACCTTCTCAATATCTCTTACTGTACAGATATATTTCATCCAGTTAGGGTCAATGCTATCGTCATTTGGCGTGTCAATGGCGATTACTTGTGTTTGCGATGTTATTCTATGCAAGTCATTGTTGCCATTCGGTATAATGACCGCTATCTTCCAGATATGAGCAGGAACATTGATTCTGCCTTTATAAATAGATGTAGCGTAACCATTTCTTCCGGTACCGCCTGTACCATAACTGCCCATGATCACATAAACTTCGTTGCCGTCCTTTACACGGTCACGGCAAAAGCTTTCCAAATGTTCCCAGGTATGTTGATTATTATTAGGTGCTTGCGGAATAATGTTATCCATCAAAAACGTAGCAGAATTAGCATCCGATGACGAAGAGCGGTCGCCACTGGGGCAATTGTGACCTTTGTCGAAGCCGCTACCACGATAATAAGTATTATCTACTTTGAACCATTTGGGAGGCAGTGTGGTGTCCGCTCTGAAATCATCCGGGCCGCGTTTCCCTGTGATATCGCCTGCTCCGATATGCCAGCTAACCCAATTAGGTTCAGCTTTTGTTTTGCTGTAACTCTCGATATAATAATGGTGATCTATCAGGTAATTATCTGCGCTTATACTTGTATTGTCAGTTGCATTGCTTGGGTTTCCCAACAGTAAGTTCCAGTCGTCGCCGGGCACTGGGTTGTCAGTGCTTGCAGCGGTTGTGTTTGTATTGTTTTGAGCTGATTTACGTTCTATTCCCGTGAAAACTATATCATCAATATTTATACGGTTCTTGCCCCCGCTAACTTTCCTGATCTCGATTCGAACCGGCCCGGTTTGATTAATAGAAGCTATAAAATAAGCTAACTCATGGCTGGATGCTGTCATCGTTTGCCCGATCTGCTGATAACTGCCACCGTTATTATAAGATACCCACAATTGTAGTTCGGAACTTTTATCATTTCCATAAGTAGCATAATGAATAGTCACTTTACCTACATTTTGCATGTCGAATTGCATCGACAATTTGCCATTATTACGGATACGAATGGCATGAATGCCGGTTTTCGAGTCCCTGTCGCTCGTGCCAACCAACGCATCTTTTAATAACCAGGCTCCGCTTTTAAATTTAAATGATCCGGTGGTATAACTTTTTGAAGCTGGTTTATCTGTCTGCTCAAAGTCTTCCTTCGGTGATTCTCCGCTTGTTAGTTGGTTTTTATTGCTGTTACAGCCGCTGGTAAAAACAAGAATTGTTAAAATAAGTACGAGTAAACGTGATTTGATCTTCATAATAAAGCCGCAAGATAGACTTTGCAAGGCGAGTGATATTGGGACAAAGAAAATTTTCATAAAAAATTTGCGTAAGTAAATACTTACATATATATTTGTAAGGAAATACTTACATATCGAAATGGCACTACAATCAAGAAGGGATGTTTTTCAGGCAATAGCCGATCCGACACGCAGAGAAATTATCAACCTGATAGCTTTTAATCCGCTTAACCTGAATTCCATTGCAGAGAATTTTGATGTGAGCCGGCCTGCAATTTCCCAGCATATCAAAATATTGACTGAGTGCGGACTGATCGTTATTAAAAAGCAGGGAAGAGAAAGGTATTGCGAAGCATCGCTGCAGCAGTTAGGTGAAGTATCGAACTGGATAGAGCAATTCCGGAAACTTTGGCAAGGAAGATTTAATGTGCTCGACGATTTATTGGAAGAATATAAGACGAAAGAGAAGAAAAAGGAGTAAACAAATTATCTATAAAATTTAACCATTTAATAAACAAATAGTTATGGCATCTAATAATCAAACTGAGATCATTGCCGAACCAGGCAAACAGGAGCTATTTATCAAAAGAGAATTTGAAGCTCCGCGCGAATTAGTTTTTAGGGCATTTACAGAGGCGGATATGCTCGTTAAATGGCTTGGTCCGTGCAACATGAAAATGCGCATCGATAAACATGAGGCTTGGGCCGGTGGCTCATACCGTTATATTCATATCGACCCACAGGGTAACGAGTACGGTTTTCATGGCGTTTCGCACGAGATGCTGGTACCTGAAAGACTGATACGTACTTTTGAATTCGAGGGCCTTCCCGAAACGGGCCACGTGGTATTGGAAACGGCACGGTTTGAGGCGTTACCGAATGATCGCACAAGGGTAATCATTCAATCTGTGTTTCAATCTGTCGCAGACCGCGATGGGATGGTACAGGCAGGAATGGAGTACGGCGTGAAAGAATCTCACCAAATGCTGGACGAATTCTTAGCTAAACAGTTAGTGAACTAAACCGCATATATAATATCCGTCTGACGGTTATCTATTTTGTTCGTTCGGGTAGGTTTTTATTACTTTTGAAAGTATAAAGCTACCTGAATAGAATGAGAACATTTACCGCATTAACTATCCTTTTTTCTTTTATCTGTATTAACTCTTTTGCACAAGGGGGCCAGTCAGGCAATTACGTTTATGGCCGGGCCCCTTTGCAGCAAAACCCTTATATCGAATTGCCGCTTGGCGCAATAAAGCCCGAAGGCTGGCTCCGCGAGATGCTCATCAGGCAGAAAAATGGTGCTACGGGCAATTTGGACAAGCTTTATCCATCTGTAATGGGTAAGCGTAACGGCTGGTTAGGCGGTGACGGCGATCAGTGGGAGCGTGGCCCGTATTGGATCGACGGGCTTTTACCGTTGGCTTATATTCTAAACGATAAAGAATTGATCACCAAAGTAAAGCCCTGGATTGAATGGACGATAAAGAGTCAGCAACCGGATGGCTATTTTGGTCCGGCGAAAGATTATGGCCCTGAACCAGGAATACAGCGTGATAATAGTCACGACTGGTGGCCCAAGATTGTGATGCTGAAGGTATTGATGCAGTATTACTCAGCAACGGGTGATAAACGCGTGATAAATCTGCTGACGAACTATTTCAAATACCAATTGAAAGAATTACCGATTCATCCGTTGGATCACTGGTCATTTTGGGCAAGATACAGAGCCGGGGATAACCTGATGGTGGTTTATTGGTTGTATAATATCACCGGCGATAAATTTTTGCTCGACCTGGCCGAAATGCTTCACAAACAAACCTTTGATTATACCGGGTCTTTCTTGAATACCGATCTGCTGGCGAGAAACGGAAGCATTCATGGCGTAAACCTGGCCGAAGGGATGAAGGAACCGATCATTTATTACCAGCAGCATACCGAAAAAAAATACCTGGAGGCAACCCAGAAAAGTTATGCCGATTTGTGGAAATACAATGGCATGGCCAATGGTATGTTTGGCGGCGATGAGTCGTTGCATGGCAATAACCCGACACAGGGCTCGGAACTTTGCACTGCTGTAGAGGAAATGTTTACGCTCGAAAATACCTTAGCGATTACCGGCGATGTAAGCTATGCAGATCATTTAGAGCGAATAGCCTTTAACGCCTTACCTGCCCAGGTCGATGAAAACCTGACCGACAGGCAATATTTTCAGCAGGCTAACCAGGTAATGGTCACTCAGGCCGACCGCAATTTCGATATCAATCACAGCGGAACTGATGTGTGCTACGGTCTGCAGACCGGCTATGCCTGCTGCACCAGCAATATGCACCAGGGCTGGCCAAAGTTCACTCAAAACTTATGGTATGCCACAGCCGATAAGGGGATAGCTGCTTTGGTTTATTCGCCATCAGAAGCAAAGATAAGTGTGGCAGGTGGAACTTGGGTTAATGTGAAAGAACAGACCGATTATCCATTTAGCGGGACAATAAAATTCACGTTGAACATAAACAGTAAATTGCCGGTAGCCTTTCCTTTCGATTTAAGAATACCGCAATGGTGCAAAAAGGCAACTATAAAAGTGAATGGCAAAGTTGAACAGGAGCCAGATGGTAATCAAGTGATAAAGATCAAACGTGAATGGAAATCAGGTGATGTAATTGAACTGGAATTGCCTATGCATATACGTCAAAACAGATGGTATGAAAACTCCGCATCTGTTGAACGCGGTCCTTTGGTGTATGCCTTGAAGATCGGCCAGGATATTAAAAAAGTTAACAACCCAAAAGATACCATTAATTATGGCAGTACATTTTATGAAGTGAGACCAACTACGCCATGGAATTTTGGGTTAATTTCCACACCAAAAGATAAACTGGATGAGCAATACAAAGTTGAAGAAACCGGAAAAGTAGCCAATTATCCCTGGACGGTTGACGCTGCACCGATCATTATAAAAACAACCGGCAGACAAATTCCTTCGTGGAAATTATATGATGATATGGCAGGCCCTTTGCCTTACAGTAATATTTATAACGAAAATGAACCTGTGCAACCAGATCAGCAGATCACGCTGATACCTTACGGATGTACCAAATTGCGGATTTCGGAATTTCCAGTTGTTAATAAGTGAAAATCGAGCTCATGTTAATGTCAGCTACCATAAAAAGCAGTTTGAATCAGCACAATATTGAAGTGCAGACCAACGGCGCGGTTAAGGAAATGCACATCGCGGCAAAGTCCACAGGTTATGGTTCATCTATTAATGGTGGTGAATTGTTACTGCTTTCATTAGCGACTTGTTTCTGCAATGATATTTATAGAGAAGCTGCTAAAAGAGCTATTAAAGTAGATGGCGTTGAGGTAGAAGTAACAGGCGAATTTGGAGCCGAAGGGGAGCCCGGTTATAACTTTCAATACAAAGCAAATGTTATTTCAGATACGCCGAAGCACGAAATCGATGCCCTGATTGCATATACTGATCAGGTGGCCGAAATTCATAATACGCTGAGAAAGGGCTTGAATATAACGCTGATAAAATGAGTGTTATACCGGAATTGTTACAAACGCGTTTTATTTAGGACGTTATATTTATAAACCATTATTAGATATGTCTAAATTATATAAACTAATTTTTTGTTCCTTATTTACACTTTGTTTTATATCCTGGAATTCTTCATCTGAGATAACAATTTCAAAAGGACAGCAACCGCAAATCAGTACTGATAATGCCGGAGTTATAAGAGTGGTATTCGGACAAACGGATAGTATTTTTTGCTCAACTTCTTTAGACAAAGGCAGCTCTTTCTCTAAACCTGTACTGGTCGGCGTTGTCTCCAAAATGCACCTGGGTATGGCCCGTGGGCCACAGTTAGCGAGCTCTGCTCATTACAGTGTTGTTACCGCGATGGATCAAAGCGGGAACATCCATTTCTTTATGCTTAATCATAAAAAAGGGCTGTGGCAAAACGAAGGTATGGTAAATGATATTAAAGGCTCTGCACCGGAAGGGTTAATGAATATCGCATGCGACAACCAGGATAACTTTTATGCCGCCTGGCTTGACCTACGCCTGAATAAAAGGAACAATATTTTCTTTTCGTCTCTTCCGGCAGGGCATACCCAATGGCTCAAAAACAAATTGGTTTACCAATCGCCTGATGAACATGTTTGTGAGTGTTGCCGGCCGAGTATCACTGTTAAAGGATCAAATGTTGCTATTATGTTCAGAAACTGGCTAAGCGGCTCCCGCGATCTATATCTGACTACATCTGCCAATAAAGGGAAAATTTTTAATGCTGCTACTAAATTAGGAAGCGGCACCTGGAAACTCAATGCCTGCCCGATGGACGGCGGGGGGCTGAATTTTAATGCGGATAATACGATTAATACAACCTGGCAAAGACAGGGTGTTGTTTATTATTGCAAAGCAGGCGGAAATGAAAAAGAACTTGGCAAAGGTCGGGATTGTAGTATCAGTACTGGTTCTGGTCAAACTATAGTTGCTATGGGCGATGCCGGTGAGTTAAAATATAAAAATGTTCAAACCAACCAGGAGACTATCGTGAGTAAGGGAAGTTATTTAAAAACACACATTCTGCCAGGCAATAAAGTGTTGTGTGTTTGGGAGGAGAATGGCCTGATAAAATCAAAAAAGATATAAAACCCTTATAAAATGAAACGTCTGTCTTTTTTATTGATTTTCAGTGCAGTTGCATCGCTGGCAATAGCACAACCCAATACTCCGGTTAATCATTTGCCACGTATTGCGATCGCAGGTTTAGGTATTGAATCGAGTACGTTTTCGCCGGCATTGACGGATGAGGCGGCATTTCACGCCAAATATGGTGATGCTGTTTTTTCGATTTATCCGTTTTGGGCTCCTGATTCGGCGGTTCGCAAGGCGGCAGTTTGGGTTCCGACGATAGACGGACATGCTTTACCGGGCGGAGCAGTAACCAGGGCAGCATATGAGTCGCTGGTGAGGAAGACCCTGGATTCACTTAAAAAGCACGGGCCTTATGACGGATTGTTCTACGATATACACGGTGCGATGAGTGTAGTTGGTTTGGAAGATCCTGAAGGTGATTTCCTTGTGAGGATAAGAAAAGTGGTTGGTAAAAAGACTATCATTTCAACGGCGATGGACCTGCATGGTAATGTTTCGTGGCGACTGGCAGAGAACAGTGATTTGATCACCTGCTACCGTATGGCCCCGCATGAGGATGCCATACAAACCAAGCGCCGGGCAGTGACTAACCTCATCGAACGGCTTGAAGATGGCAAGGGCAAGCCGGCCTACAAAGCATATATCGCAATTCCTATTTTATTACCCGGCGAAAAAACCAGTACCCGCATCGAACCTGGTAAAAGCCTTTACCAGAAAGTATGGCCCGCTGCAAAACAGAGAGGTATTGTTGATGCAGCGATATGGATAGGCTATGCCTGGGCCGATGAGCCCCGAAACCATGCTGTAGTGATGGTAACAGGCGATGATAAAGCCAAAGTGACCAGCACAGCAGAGTACCTGGCTAAAAGCTTTTGGGATGTACGTAAGGAATTTAAGTTTGTGGCGCCAACCGGCAATTTAAAGGAGTGCCTGGATAAAGCTATTGCCAGTAAGAAACATCCATTCTATATCAGCGATTCCGGCGATAATCCGACCGCCGGAGGGGCGGGAGATGTGACCTGGACATTAACGCAGATATTGAAACGGCCAGAATTTAAAACGGATAAAGGACCTTCGCTTCTTTACGCATCCATTCCCGGACCTGAACTGATTAAAAAGGCGATAGCGGCAGGTGTCGGCGGTCATGTAGACGGGTATGCCGGAGCTAAGGTAGATTCAAGGCTTGCTCCGCCGGTGCATATCGTCGGGACTGTAGAATCAATCGTCAAAGGCGACGCGGATGCTGAAGTGGAAGCGTCCATAAAAATGGGAAGCGTACACATTATTGTAACGCAAAAAAGAAAGCCATATCACCACGAAAAAGATTTTACAAAACTGGGACTTAATCCAAGGACTGCTGATATAGTAGTCGTAAAGATAGGCTACCTTGAACCCGAACTATATAATATGCGTGCCGATTGGCTGCTGGCTTTAACACCAGGTGGGGTAGACCAGGATATTGAACACTTACCTTATAAAAGGTTAAAGAGACCCATCTTTCCGTTGGATAAGGATATGAAAAACCCTGATCTTAAGGCGAAACTCGTGCCTTCATCGGATTTGGCGAAATAACAAGGGAATAGCAATATGCTATCCCTTGAATGCTTTTCTTATGCATCTTATACAACAAGATTGGCTTCAGCGCCGAACGCCTGGTCTATAACAATTTTCCAGGTACCGTCGGATTGCTGCTTCATGACCTCGATGCCTTTGGCGCTTATTTTTACTTCGTTGCCGTCTGTAATGCTCCATTCGGATCTTCCCAGGGCAATGTTTCCTGTTTGAAGGCAATAAACTGTTTTGATTTCCATTTTTCCCTTGATGGATAAAATAGCTTTTATCGATTCTTCAAATTTTTCCCTGCCCGATACGGGTTTGCCGGGTTCTGGTACAATAATGCCCGTAACATCATACATATTCATTACTGTGGCTACGTCGCCTGTGTTGAACGCAGCTGCTAAAGTTGTGTGAGCATCTTCTGCTCTTTTTGGTAAGTTCATTTTGTTTTATTTAAATAGTGATGGAAATTTTTAAAGTATAGATGAGAAGTTTTGGTCGCTATAAACCGCTTTTGCAAGCTCCGAAGCATAGTTGTATACCTTGTTGAAAAGGAATGGCCCCATGCTGATCCTTTTTACTCCAAGTGCCCCCAACTCTTCAAAGTTCGGAAGGTTAGGCATGCACATTACGTTAATAGGAAGACGGGTAGCTTTCACTACTTCTGTAATGTCGCTCCTATTGGTAATACAAGGAACGAATATGCCATCGGCGCCTGTGTTTTCATAACTTTTGACCCGCGTAAGTGTTTCTGTAAGTGCCGTTGGCATACCAAGCAGAAACCCGTCCGTCCTTACATTGATAAATAGCTTCAAATTATTTCGGCTGATGTGATCCGCTATGGCTGAAAGAATCTTTTGAAATTCCCCAACGGATTGAAATTGACGCTCATTACCGGGAATGGTATCTTCCAGATTTATTCCTGCAACACCTGTATCATGAAGCTTTTCTATGTTTTCAATAATGCCTGTAATTGTCCGGCTGTAACCACTTTCCATGTCCACCGAAAAGGGGATGTTGGTTACTTCAACCACTCTCTTAGCGACTTGAAGCAGGATATTAAAAGGCAGGTTTTCTCCATCCTGGTAACCAAAGGAATTTGCTAATGCGTGGCTGGATATGCCTATCGCTTTATAATCATTAGCTTCAAATATTTTCGCACTGTTTATATCCCAGATATTCCCCAGCAAAAAAGGCTTTGAGTTTTGATGTAATTGTTTAAATGTTTCGAAATGATTCATACAATAGAGATTTACTTTGTTTATTAATTTTTAACAAAGTTATCCCCGAGATAAACGTGAAAATTGTATGGATCGGAACTCCCGAAAAAATTATTGCTGAAGGAGTTGATTTACCGGGGTAATATTTTCCAGGTAAGCAGAAGGGGTAAGCCCGGTAAAAGATTTAAAGTCTCTTATAAAGTGGGACTGGTCAAAATAACCGCAATTGTAGGCGATTGAAGTAAGGGGCTGGTCATTTTTAGTAATAAGCTTAAGGCTAAACTGAAACCGGATTATCTTATTAAATGAAGAGGGAGAGAGGCCCGTATGCTGATGGATCAATTTGTGAAGATAACGGGATGTAATACCGTGCTTGGATGCGATATTGTTAATATTGCTTTCCTCTGGATTTTTTTTAATGCCCGTTAAAATATGGCCTACCTTATCGATCCTGAAAACCTTTTTTTCATGGACAATCAATCTTTTCAATAAGAATAGCTCGATAAGCTCTATTCTTTTGGCAATGTCCTTTGTTTCTAAAAGCTGGGCATGCAAAACTTTAACAGGTGTGCCTATAATATCGCCCAGATCAGAAACCTGGTCGTTAAAAACCCCGATCTCATCATCTAAAAAATAAGCGGCAGAATGCGTGAAGAATTTAATGCCAAGCATAGTATGCCTGCCATTTGATCTTATGGCTAATGGCTTTGTAATCTGACCCCATAATTCTATTTTGGGTGTCGTGGTAAATATATTGTCAACAGATGATTCCCAAATCCCTTCGCCCAGATTAAAGATCATCTCCATATCGCCGCTTGGGAACACCGTATCCTCAAATCCTGCTTCAGTATCCGATTCAAAGATATAGTAGTGCTTAACATACGGTTTTAACGCTTCAGATGGAGAAAAATACTTCAGTTCCATTGCATAAAGTTATGATTCTTATTTTTATTTATCGTGATCGCTGCTGAATGAATCCCTGAACATTTTCCACCCATTCGGTGTTTTTTTCCATAGGACAAGAAATTTGCCATTGTCAAACATTTTATTGTCCACATCGAATGATTGCCAGAACCCCACTTCGGTAACAAACTCCCTGCCATCGCCAAATACATCTGTAGTAATAAATCTGCCGTTTCTGAGGCCAAATTTATGATAGGCTATTCTGAAAAACTCAAGAGGAGCATCTGCACCGCACAACGCCGGGGCATTTGGAGGCATGATCCAGCAATCTTTTGCGTAGCGATCAATAAATATTGATGAATCTCCTTTTGCAAAGGCCTGGAAATAAATGCTGTTACTTTTTGCTATTGCCTTTTTAGCTTCTTCCAGGTTTGGATTTTCCGTTGGGTGCTGCTGAGCATCGCAATTGTTAAACAAACAGAACATTGCAAACAAGAAAATTGCGGATTGAATATTGTTCCTTTTCATATCATTTTAAATTGAAGTTGTTAGCAAAAATAAAGTTGCTATCACGCTTAAAATTGTATAAATCGGAACAATGGTTGCCGAAATTCAGCCTTTTGTATATTCAGCCAAAAGTGTTGCAAAATCGGCAATTTCCTTCTCGGTATTATCAAAGGAAAAAACCAACCGAACTTCACTTTTCAGATCATTCCAGTAATAAAAATGAAAATGCTGATGCATTTTTTCGTACAATGATGGAGACATGGTTAGAAAAACAGAATTGGTCTGAACAGGATGAGCGATAGCAATACCGGGTATGCTGCCCACTTCCTGCTCAAATCGCTTAGCCAGGTCATTAGTATGCCGAGCAAGCTTTTGCCATAAGCCATTTTTGAGCATTGCCTGAAATTGTGCGGCGATAAAACGGTTTTTGGATGCTAATTGCATGCTGCGCTTTAAATGATATTTGTATGAACTACTGGATTTGATGTGAAAGAAGATCACCGCTTCGCCAAACATCATTCCGGCTTTAGTGCCTCCAAGAGTAAGTATATCGATGTGCTCTGTCATTTGTTTGAGAGAGGCGTTCAGGTAAACTGCTGCATTGAAAAAGCGAGCCCCATCAACATGCAACAGCATGTTATTTTCAGTGCAAACAGATTTTATTGATTTCAATTCATCAAGTGTATAAACCGTACCATACTCCGTAGGTTGGGTTAGCGATACCACTTTAGGCTGCGGGTGATGGATATCTCCGGCACGTATTATGGCTGATCGCAAGCTTTCTGCAGTTATTTTCCCGCTCTCCGACGGAATAGTATAAATGCGACAACCGATAAATGATTCAGGTGCAGTGGATTCATCCACATACAAATGGGCAACGTCAGCACAGAAGATAGAGTTGTATCTTTCTGTGACGCTGCCGAGGCCAAAGTTATTGGCGCCTGTGCCGTTAAAGGTGAAGTACACCTCGATATCGCTACCCAATATATCTTTCAGCAGTCCGGTAGTTTCAGCAGTAA
This sequence comes from Mucilaginibacter tolerans, assembly GCF_030519375.1. GTDB lineage: Bacteria > Bacteroidota > Bacteroidia > Sphingobacteriales > Sphingobacteriaceae > Mucilaginibacter. Next base: position 107,212 of record NZ_JAUMKB010000011.1, read on the forward strand.
CGGCATCATTGCCATAAGAAGCTGCGTTGCCTTTATTGGCATCTGTCAGGGCCTGCATCATATCGGCTTGTACGCCTGCATAGTTCTCGCTTGCAAAATTTATCATCTTGTTATTAAGTGTTTTTCTAATCGTTCAACGGTGTATTCAGCTAAGATAATGACTAGCTGGTAAAAAGCCCTTGGTTTTGCTAAAGGCTTTGGCGGAGAAAGATGAAAACACGCAATTATAAAGTTTTATGCAAAGCCAGCGGGTTAGGATAGTTGTCGCTTTGATCTTCGGCCACATTGTCCAGGCATTTAAAGTCTTTCTCTATCAGTAGATAAAGCTGACCATCATTGTTTTCAAAACCTACCCGGTCTGTCGAGGCCCACTCTTCTGCCATTGCATTTGGCATAAACAGGGTGATCTTATTATTCTGAAAATTTGCCGTTAATTGATCGACAGACGCGCTCTTTACGGCATATACCAGTGATTGCTCACCAAAATTGATAATTTCTGCTATATAACCCTCTTTTGAGAAGGTATCGACATCTGTTTTTGTGAGCCGATAGCGTAAACTATTGCCTTTTATACGGATTTTCATGAATTCTAACTGTTTATTTGTGAATGAAGGCTAACTACGTCGCCGATAATAATAATAGCGGGGTATGTCAAATTATGTTTGGCGGCCATTTCCGGTAGATCTTTTACAACTCCGGTTACAGATTTTTGCTGTGGGAGCGAAGCATGTTGAATAATAGCTGCGGGGGTTGAACCCCTTTTTTCTTTTATATAGGTATCGGCAATGGTTTCAATTTGTTTCATGCCCATGTAAATAACCACCGTCGCATTGCTTTGCATGGCCAGCCTGAGATCCGACGATAAAGTGCCGTCTTTTTTTGTTCCGGTTATGATCCATATACCTTCACTTATGGCGCGATGGGTTAACGGGATGTCCTCCAAACCCGATGCCTGCATACTGGTTATCCCTGGAATAAAATGTGTTTTGATGCCATTTGCCCTGGCATATAGTACCTCTTCAAACCCCCGGCCAAATATAAAGGGATCACCTCCTTTGAGTCTCACTACCTTGCCTTTTGCAAAAGCGAAATGTTTTATCATTTCGTGTATCTCTTCCTGAGAAGTATAATTGCCGTAAGGTTGTTTGCCTACATATATTTTTTCGCATTCAGGTTTTGAAAGATTTAGTAACTCCTTATTAGCCAGGTTGTCGTAAAGAATCACATCTGCTTCCTGCAAAATCCGGTACCCTTTCACTGTAATCAATTCCGGGTCGCCCGGACCTGCACCCAAAACAAATAATTCAGGAAATATTTCTTTTTCTTTCATTTTTTACCAAAAAAGTGGCTGATAAGTCTTTCAATTGAAGTTTTTCTAAACAAAACGCTCATTTATTTTGTGTTATTTACAAAAATAGTCGTTTAAAAGTGATTTATGTTATAAAAAAATTGCAAAAATTGAGTCTTTTGCCTTGAAAATATTATTAATATCATAAAAATGATGATAAAAATGAATTTTTTGCTCTTAAAATATGGTAATAGTCATTTTATTCCGTAATATTGTTACAGTAAATGCATTTATGGTCGCAACTTAGATGTGTTTAGAATAAAATTTGCTTTAACATTTAAAAAGACCGTTATGTCGAAACCAACCATTATAGTAGTTGGCAACGGTATGGTGGGATACAAGTTCTGTGAAAGACTTGTATCCAAATCATCCGGCTTCCAGATCATAGTTTTCGGAGAAGAGTCGCGCAGGGCCTATGACAGGGTTCATCTCAGCGAATATTTTAACGGAAAATCAGCAGACGACCTTTCGATGTCATCTGAAACATGGTATGCTGATAACGGTATACAATTATATCTGGATGATCCTATCCAGGAAATCAACCGCTCTGAAAAAACAATACATTCTTTAAAAGGACTGACCTTAAAGTATGATTACCTGGTTTTAGCAACCGGATCTTCGGCTTTTGTTCCTGATATTCCCGGAATTGAAAAGGACGGTGTATTTGTTTACCGTACTATCGACGATTTGGAGTTGATCAAAGCTTACGCCGCGCAAGCAAAATCTGGTGTGGTGATGGGGGGCGGGTTGTTGGGACTCGAGGCTGCAAAGGCATTGATAGATCTTGGGATTGCTGAAACCCATGTCGTTGAGTTTGCGCCGCGTTTAATGCCAAGGCAAATTGATTCGGCAGGTAGTGCTATGCTGCAATCAAAGCTTAAACAATTGGGTTTGAATATCCATCTGAATAAAAGTACATCAGAAATTGCCGGCGATCATAAGATAGAATCTTTGAAATTTAATGATGATACCTCGCTGGTTGTAGATATGCTGGTTATTTCGGCGGGTATACGTCCGCGCGATGAACTTGCAAAACTTGCTGGTTTGCATACGGGAACCAGAGGTGGGATTGTAGTGAATGAAAAAATGCAGACCAGTGATGAGTCGATTTTTGCAATCGGCGAGTGTGCATTATACGATGGTATGATCTATGGCCTGGTAGCGCCTGGTTATGAGATGGCCGAAATTGTTGCTACTTATTTAATAGGCGGCGATAAGCATTTTCATGGCTATGATATGAGCACCAAGCTTAAGTTGATTGGTGTGGATGTAGCCAGCTTTGGTGATGCCTTTATTACTGAACCTGATTGCCGCACGATAATATTTGAAGATACCCACAAAGGCATATATAAACGTATTAACATCAGCAATGATGGAAAATACCTATTGGGTGGAATATTGGTAGGGGAAGCTGAAGCTTATAATATTTTACTCCAAACGGTTAATAATAGAATTATACTACCGCCAAATCCTGAAGATCTGATACTTGGTTCACGTGGCACTGAGGCTAGTGAAGGAGCAGGGGTAATGAGTCTGCCAGATGATGCGCTGATATGCTCGTGCGAAGCGGTGAGTAAGGTAGCGATTTGTTCCGCTGTGAACGATGGCGCAACGTCAATTGATGGAATAAAGAAATGTACCAAAGCGGGTACTGGTTGTGGGGGATGTGTGCCTTTGGTAAAGGATTTGATAGCAGGAACGCTGAAAGCTAATGGTCAATATGTCAAAAATGTAATATGCGAGCATTTTGATTATTCGCGCCAGGAGTTGTATGATCTTGTCAAAATAAACAAGGTAAAAAATTACGACCTGGTACTCGACCATTTCGGTAAGGGAGACGGCTGTGAAGTGTGTAAGCCTGCAGTTGCCAGTATCCTCTCCAGTTTGTGGAATGATGTTATTGTAAAGCAGGATACCATTCAGGATAGCAACGACCGTTACCTGGCTAATATTCAAAAAGGTGGCACTTATTCTGTTGTGCCGCGCATACCCGGCGGAGAAATTACGCCTGATAAGCTGATCGTAATAGGGCAGGTAGCTAAAAAATATGGTTTGTACACCAAAATAACCGGCGGCCAGCGTATTGATATGTTCGGTGCACATCTGAATGATCTGCCTGCCATCTGGGAGGAGCTGATTGATGCGGGATTTGAAAGCGGCCATGCTTATGGCAAGGCTTTGCGTACGGTTAAAAGTTGCGTTGGAAGTACCTGGTGTCGTTTTGGCTTGCATGATAGTGTGTCATTTGCCATCGAGGTGGAAGATAGATATAAAGGCATACGAGCTCCTCATAAAATTAAAGGCGGTGTAAGCGGATGTATCCGTGAATGTGCTGAAGCTCAGTCAAAAGACTTTGGCATCATAGCTACCGAGAAGGGCTGGAACTTGTATGTGTGTGGTAATGGCGGGTCGAAACCGCAGCATGCGCAGCTTTTAGCCACGGATATCGATAAGGAAACCTGTGTTAAATACCTGGACAGATTCCTGATGTTTTATATCAAAACAGCTGATCCGTTAACCCGTACTGCAACCTGGTTGAATAAAATGGAGGGCGGTATGAGTTATCTGAAAAATGTGATCGTAAATGACAGTCTTGGTATTAACGATCAATTAGAAGAAGAGATGCAAGGCTTAATAGATACTTACCATTGTGAGTGGAAAGAAGTGGTTGAAAATCCTGATCTGCGCAAACGTTTCGCTCACTTTGTTAATGCTCCGGAAGAAAAAGATCCGGCAGTGAAATTTGAACCGATGCGCGACCAGGTGAAGGCGAAGTGGTAATAGTCGTTGATCATTAGTTTATTATTATTATTATTTAGAGTTTAGGATTTAGCCTTTAGAGTTTAGAATTTATCACATTATGGAAACAACAGTAGATATCGAATGGGTTTTAGCTTGCCATACAGATGATGTGCCGGTAAATGGCGGTGCCTGTATGAAACATGGTGACGAGCAGATAGCGATTTATAACTTTTCAAGACGTAATGAGTGGTATGCGACGCAAAACCTGTGCCCGCATAAGCAGCAGATGGTGCTTTCGCGCGGTATGATAGGAAGTACCGGCGAGGATTGTACCCCTAAAGTAGCTTGCCCGTTTCATAAAAAGACATTCTCGTTATTGAGCGGTGAATGTTTATCGGGTGATGAATTTCAAATTAAAACTTACCCGGTAAAAGTAGTTGATAACAAAGTTTATGTAGGTATTGCCTGAGATCAATTCCGGGCAAAATTAATAAGGGCTTCTTCATTAACGAAGCGGATATGTTTGCCAGACAAACTGATCAATTTATCATTCACCAGTTCGTTAATCATGCGGAATACTGTTTCATAAGTTGCGCCGGCGTAGGAGGCGAGATCTTGCCTGCTCAGATCAATATTAATAAAACCATCTTTAGTTGTACCAAACTGATTTTTTAATGCCAGCAATGCTTCAGCTACACGTCGTTTCACAGGCATGTGCGCCAGGTTGCGCATTCTTTTTTCCGATTCGCGCAGTTCGTCAGCAAAAAACATCAGCAACTGGTAAGTGAAATTAGTATTAACTTTTAAAGTAGCTTCAAAAAACTCCATATCAAGATAGCAGATCACGCTCGGCTCTATGGCAGCCGCCGATATCGGATAAGTATTATTTTTACCTAATGCCCTATGGCCAAATACAGCACCTTCTCTTGCAAATCGTATAATTAATTCTTTTTCCTCATCCCATTTCTTATAAACTTTAACACTTCCGGAGAAAACAAAGTAAATTCCGGTCACAGGGTCGCCTTCTTTAAAGATTATTTCACCTTTTTTAACCTTAAAATTTTTTTTGTGTGCGGTTATTGCTGGTTTCCATTCGTTTAGACAGTTTTTGCATAAAAAACAGCTTTCAGAGTCGCAAATCGATTGCTTTTTCGTCATTTTGTAATATTAATTGATTGTATTTCTAATTTATTGCAATATTAATTAAACAAATTATAGTTTCTGAGCTTTTTATTGTAAAAATCAGGTGATTTTCATTGTATTTTTAATAAAAATTTGATGTCGATTTAATTTTTATGACGTTTTGTGCCATTAATTCCATTTGCTAGATGCTTTTTTTATAAATATTTCTCAAATTTTACTTTGAAAATTTTAACAAAATCATATTATGTTAAAAATGAGTTGATGTATTTTTTGCATTTTCATAAAAAATGAACTTTTTTATGATTTATATCATAAAAGTATACCAAAAAACAAATACTTATTGGTACTAAAGGCTGTTTTTAATATATTTATGACAAAATAGAACACAAATTTTGAAGATTAAATAAAAATTTATGCCTATGACAGAAAAAGACTAAGATAAAAGACATAAAAAAGCCCTGCCGGGAGGTCGCATTCCCAGACAGGGTAAACAGTTTTCATTGCTTTAACAAATAAAAAACCAATTCAAATGTATAAAAATGTAAGTCATTATTACCTAATTTTTGCCATATTTTTAATTTCAGGCTTTTTCGGGTCGACAAAGGCGCAGGCGCAATATAGTTTAACTGGTCAATTGCGGGTCCGCGCTGAGGATCGTGACGGATACGGTAATCTAGTTTTATCGGGCGCAAAAAATGCAAACTTCATTTCTCAGAGAACCCGTCTAAATTTTGGTTATAAATGGGACCTTTTAACTTTTGGTGTTAGTGTTCAGGATATAAGAGTTTGGGGGGCGGATGCTTCTACAATATCTCCCGCAGATGGTAGCCGTTTGGGGCTTCATGAAGGCTGGGCAGAGCTAACGCTAGCTAACAAAGCCGATACCAACATTAAATTCAAATTATTTGACCAGCTTTCTTTAAAGGTTGGACGACAGGAATTGATCTATGACGATTCACGCCTGATCGGCAATATAGATTGGTTACAACAAGCCCGTACGTTTGACATGGCTTTGCTGAAAGTTGTACACCATGGCTGGCAGGTGGACCTGGGTTATGCATTTAACCAGAATACGGATGCTGCGGGTGTTACTAATAGCAACTATATACCCGGTAACCTGCCAGGATATGTAAAAAACAGCTTGGGTACTTTAGTTCCTGTTCCTGCAGGGCTTGTTCCATTGGCCGCTGGCGGTAGTGCAGCAAACAACAGTTCAAAAACTGGAACCCCTATTTATGCTAATCCACCCAGTACCAACGGCGCAACGCAGGATTATAAATCTTTCGCCAGTTTATATATCAGTAAAAAGTTTGACCAAACTAAAGTTTCAGCGTTGTTCTTCAGCGACAATTTTGGAAAGTACAAGCTTGACTCAGTTGGAAGTGCAGCCACAGGTTATGTTTATGGAAGACGTTTTGTGCCCTCAGGCCCAAGTGACACTTATGACTATTCAACCAATAGGCGCTATACCTATGGCCTAATGGTTAGCCCGGTTTTCGGCAATGCTTCTGATTTTGGCAAAATTGCCATCCAGGCAGCCTATTACCGTCAGTCAGGTAAAGACAGGGATGGAAAAGATATGAATGCTTTTCATTATACCATCGCTGCCACTTATCAAAAAGACCGTTTTAGTATCACCCCAGGTTACGACGTGCTTTCGGGTACCAAGACCTCGGATATTGCTTTGGGCAAAGACAATGCATTTGATCCTTTATACGGTACTCCGCATAAGTTTTGGGGGTACATGGATTATTTCTATGCAGGTACCGGATCGCCCAAAGGCGGTTTGAGCAACCCTTACATAAAGTTCAAATACACCGCAAATGTATTCTCAGCAGGGATCGATCTTCACTCTTTCTCTTTAAACCAGGATATGAAAAAAGCTGATGGTACACTGGTAGGCAGAAACTTAGGTAAAGAAGGCGACCTGCAATTAAGTTATACTATGAACAAGTTTACCAATATTGAATTTGGCTATTCACTCATGAAAGCTACAGATAATATGCCTTTTGCCAAGGGGCAGGCAACAACTGATGCCGTGGCTGCAACTTTTGACAAAACAGCGACATGGGCATACGTCATGATAAAATTCACCCCCGATTTCTTATATACTAAACCAGTTGCCATCAAACAATAATTACCATAAATCAAACCAACTATTAATTATATGCTGATGAAAAAATATATATATAACCATTCAAAATCCATTTTTTTATTGGGTTTGCTAATTGTACTTCTTGTTTCGGGGAGTTATGCAAATCCGCCCAAAAAAGTGGTCAAACTTGGATTTATTCCATTGACCGACTGTGCTCCATTAGTCATTGCGAAAGAAATGGGATTTTTTGCAAAGTATGGTGTTGATGTGCAATTATCCAAAGAAGCTTCATGGGCAGTTGTTCGCGATAAAATTTTAAATGGCGAGTTGGACGGGTCTCATTGTTTGTTTTCAATGCCATTTTCAGTTTATACGGGCATTGGCGGTAAAGCAGGTTCAGAGATGAAAATTGCCATGACCTTAAACAACAACGGGCAGGCTATTACATTATCCAAAGATTTTTGCGGCTTAGTTGGCTTCAGGGATTTGAAAAAAGTAGCCGCAGCTATTAAGTCTGTAAAAGCCCGTAAGGAAGTAACCTTTGCCATGACATTCCCGGGCGGGACGCATGATATATGGTTAAGAAACTGGTTAGCTGCGTGTGGCGTAAATTCCAAATCTGTCGGAATTATAACTATTCCGCCTCCACAAATGGTAGCTAACATGAAGGTTGATAATATGGAAGGCTTTAGTGTTGGGGAGCCATGGAATGGTGTTGCAGCATCGCAAGGCATTGGATTTACGCAAATATCGAGTCAGGATATCTGGAAAAATCACCCTGAAAAGGCATTGGTAGTTAACAAAGCTTTTTCTGAATCAGATAAAGAAGACCTTAAAAATGTAATGAAAGCCCTTATTGAAGCTTGCAGATGGCTGGATGTGATGAGTAACCGCAAAAAGGCAGCTTTAATACTGAGCAAACCAATCTATGTAAATGCACCGGTGCAGGTTATCGAAGCCAGGTTAATGGGCTCTACAGAAATAGGCTGTGACCTTGGTGTTCAGAAATATAAAGATGATTACATGCTATTTTATAATAACGGTGTGGTGAATACGCCAAAAGTATCATACGGAATATGGTTTATGGCCCAGTACATGCGCTTTGGCATGATCAGTTCGGCGCCTAATTACCAGGAAGTTGCGGAGAAATTAATTATGACCGATTTGTATAATGAAGTGGCCAAAAGTATGAACGTACCTGTTCAGGAAGATATGAAGCCGTTCAAGACAAATCTGGAAACCATTGTTTTTGATCCAAAAAACCCGGCACAATATATCGCCGGAGCAAAAAAATAGTAAGGATTGTGAGCAGGATGGACAGATTTTGCCGGGTTAATGTGGCACGGCAAAATCTGCCTGATAAAACGAAAGAGATATGAAACAGTTATTTTCAGTTAAATCATTAATGTCTGTAGTTTATTTCCTGGCTGGAATGGTGATTATGGGCGGTATCTGGGCTTTGATAGCCAAGATCACTAAAAACGAAATCCCGACTCCTTTAGCCACATGGGCCGTCTTTAAAGATGTTATGCACCATCCTTTTCAAAATGATGCAGACCAGAAAGGCATAGGCACTAAGTTGTTAAGCTCGCTTGCCAGGGTAAGTATTGGTTTTGGTTTGGGTAGCATATTCGCAATTCCGTTGGGCCTAATAATGGGAGGCAGCAAAATTGCCATGAAGATCATCAATCCAATGGTACAGATTTTAAAACCTGTTTCGCCATTAGCCTGGTTCCCATTGGGGCTTGCTATCTTCCAGGACTCGCCAAAGGCCAGCATCTTTATGATATTTATTTGCTCACTGTGGCCCACGTTAATCAATTCGGCATTTGGGGCCTCGCACGTTCCTCAGGATCATAAAAATGTGAGTAAAGCTTTTGGATTTTCAACCTGGAAATATCTGACCAAAATATTATTGCCATTTAGTTTACCTCATATCATTACCGGTTTACGGCTTTCAATTGGCATTGCCTGGATGGTGATTGTTGCCGGCGAAATGCTTTCGGGGGGAATAGGGCTGGGGAATTTTGTGTGGGAAGAAGGATTTAACGGTGGAAGTACCGCTAAAATTTTAGTCGCTATTATTATTATAGGTATTGTTGGATCATTGCTCGACAAGTGTTTCACCTGGTTACAGCAAAAATTCTCCTACGCAGTTTAGCCCTGAAATTACCAATTCATTAAAAACATTAATATGAGTCAAACATCAATCGTAGCAGCAAAACAAGACGTTATTGAAATTGCTGACATAGTTTTGGAACAGGCTTACAACCCGCCCAAAAGCATTGAAATAAATAATGTTACGGTAAATTTTAAAACTCCAAAAGGGATATATACCGCAGTTAAGGATATTGACCTTTCCGTGAAGAAAGGTGAAATAGTTTCGCTTATAGGACACTCCGGCTGTGGTAAATCAACACTGATGGGTACTATCAGCGGAATGGTTCAGCCTACCAGTGGCGAAGTTTACGCAAACGGCACAAAAGTAAATTCGCCAGGACCAGACAGGGGTATTGTGTTTCAAAACTACTCGTTGCTACCCTGGCTTACAGTTTATAAGAATATCTATGTGGCGGTGGATTCCGCAGTCAAAGATATATCTGCATCAGAAAAAGCTCGGCTGGTAGAGACTAATTTAAAGATGGTAAATCTTTGGGAACACAAAGATAAACTACCGGGCCAGCTTTCGGGAGGAATGAAACAGCGTGTAGCCATTGCCCGCGCATTTTCTATTAACCCCAGAATATTGTTGCTCGATGAGCCATTTGGCGCATTAGATGCCCTTACCAAAAGTGCCATGCATATTGAGCTGCTGAAACTGTGGAACCTGGATAACCGCGAAAAAACCATAGTAATGGTAACGCATGATATTGAAGAAGCTATCTTTTTATCAGACAAAGTAGTGGTTTTGAATAATGGGCCGGCGGCTACTATAAAGGAGATTGTTGATGTGCCTTTAAAAAGACCGCGAAATAAAAAAGATATCGTTCATGACCCCAAGTACATGGAAATTCATGACCGGCTATTGAATTTATTGATAGCTAAGTTTTCAATTGACGACGAACATTAACTATACAACATATAAACTGATAACGTGAATAAATTAAAACAATTAGATAAACTGAAAATATTCAGTTTGAAGGGCGTTCAGATGCGCACTTTTCATATCACCTGGCTCATGTTTTTTGTGTGCTTCTTTGGCTGGTTTGGTTTGGCGCCATTAATGCCAACCATCCGTGCCGAACTGCATCTTACAAAAGGACAGGTCGGTAATATTATTATTGCTTCGGTTACAGCTACTATCATTGCCAGACTTATTATTGGCAAGCTTTGCGATACTTGGGGGCCGCGCAAAACCGCTGTAAGGCTGTTGCTGGTAGGCTCTTTGCCTGTGTTTTTTGTTGGACTGGCGCATAGTTATACCACGTTCTTATTATTCCGTCTTGCCATTGGGGTAATCGGTGCTTCGTTTGTGATTACGCAGTTCCATACGTCGATGATGTTTGCCCCTAAAATAAAAGGAACCGCAAATGCAGTTACCGGTGGCTGGGGGAACTTGGGTGGTGGGGTAACCAATATGGTAATGCCTCTGATCTTCGCCGCAATAGTAGGATTTGGCTATACCAAAGCCGAAGCATGGCGTTATGCAATGATAGTACCTGGCACTATGATGCTAATTATGGCCTGGCTCTATTATAAATATACTAAAGATACCCCTAACGGCAACTACGACGAGATTGGCTATAAAAAAAGTAAATCATCCAAAACAGACTATTCTGTTTTAGCCGACTGGCGCATATGGGCATTGACTATGGCTTATGCCATGTGTTTTGGTATGGAGATCACTTTTGACAATGTAGCTTCGTTGCATTTTGTCGATTCGTTTCATCTTTCTCAAAGCAGCGCAGGGTTCTGGGCCGGAGTATTTGGCTTTATGAACCTGTTTGCAAGGGCATTAGGTGGTATCGTATCCGATAAAGTAGGCGCCAAATTCGGTATGCGCGGTAAGGGCCTTCTGCTTGCAGGTGTATTGCTGCTGGAAGGTGCCGGACTGATACTATTCGCACAGGCGGGGTCTTTAGCGATGGCAATCATTTCGATGCTGACGTTTGCGCTCTTCCTAAAAATGTCAAACGGAGCTACCTATGGCATTGTGCCGTTTGTAAATACCAAAAATGTAGGGCTGGTTAGTGGCATTGTAGGTGCTGGTGGTAACCTGGGCGGAATGCTGTTCGGGTTCCTGTTCAAATCGTCTACAATTACTTACGTACAGGCATTTAGCTATATCGGCTATACCGTGATAGCAGTAGCAGTAATCATTATGATTACCCGTTTTGCTAAATCGGGAACTACTGAAGAAAGCTTACAGGCTAAAGGTGCGGTAAGCGGTGAAGTAGCAATGAGATAAAAATAAAATCTGATGGGTCTGAAAAGGCAACATAATAATGGTTTGACGAGCACCTGCTGCTATTGCGGGGTAGGCTGCGGCGTGGTGATCAATAAGGATAAAAATGATACCATCACGCTTGAAGGCGATAAAGATCACCCGGTAAATAAGGGTATGCTTTGCAGCAAGGGCATGAACCTGCATTATACTGTAAATGATAAAAGCGACAGGCTGCTTTATCCCCAAATGCGTTATAACAAAAATATGCCCATGCAAAGGGTAAGCTGGGATGATGCATTGGACAGGACTGCAGCCGTTTTTAAGACTTTTATAGACAAATATGGTCCGGATTCAGTAGCGTTTTATGCATCTGGTCAATGTTTAACAGAGGAATATTATGTTGTTAATAAGCTGATTAAGGGGTTTATCGGAAGTAATAATTTAGACACTAACTCACGCCTGTGTATGAGTAGCGCAGTAGCTGCCTATAAAATAGCATTAGGGGAGGACGCAGTTCCGGTGTGTTATGATGATATCGAACTCTCTGATTGCATGCTCATTGAAGGCGGTAATCCTGCCTGGTGCCACCCGATATTATGGCGCCGCGTTGAAGCGCACAAAGCTGCTAATCCCCATGTGAAGATCATTGTTGTTGATCCCAGGGTGACTGATACCTGCTCTATTGCTGATTTGCATTTGCAGATCAACCCGGGTACCGACATTACCCTGAATCATGCGATTGGCCGGGTGCTGATAGAAAATGGGGACATCGACATTGATTTTATCAATAATCACGCTGAAGGGTTTGAGGAGTACAGTAAACTCGTTTTTAAGAAAAGTTTGATTGAGGCTGCAAGAATATGCGGATTGAGCGAAAGCGATATCCGCCTTGCGGCTCAATATATTGGTGAGGCAAAAGGGTTTATCTCTATGTGGACAATGGGGCTAAACCAAAGCGCAATTGGTGTAAACAAAAACCTGAGCCTGCTTAATTTAAACCTGATAACCGGGCATATAGGTAAGCCCGGCTCGGGGCCGTTATCGTTAACCGGGCAGCCAAATGCTATGGGCGGCAGAGAGGTTGGCGGATTATCCAATTTACTTCCGGCTCATCGTGACCTGAAAAACCCTTCGCATCGCGAAGAGGTGCAAAAGTTTTGGGGCGGAACAACAATTAATCCACAACCTGGGTTAACAGCCACCGAAATGTTCGAGGCACTTAATGATGGTCGTTTAAAGGCTATCTGGATTATGTGTACCAATCCGCTGACGAGTTTGCCAAATGTGCGCTTAGCAGAAGAGGCTTTAAAAAAGGCCAAATTTGTGGTTGTCCAGGAGATCAGCAACAAACCGGAAACATTGGCTTATGCTGATGTGATATTACCTGCGGCGGCATGGGCCGAAAAGGAAGGCACAATGACCAATTCAGAACGGCGCATCAGTTATCTGAATAAACTGATTGAACCACCGGGAGAGGCCTTACCCGATTCTGAAATTATTTGCAGGTTTGCCCGGAAGATGGGTTATAAAGGCTTCGATTTTGAGAATAGCGCTGCTATTTATGCAGAACACGTTAAGCTAACCGCCAGAACAAATATCGATGTAAGCGGATTAAGCTATGAAATATTAAAAGAGAAAAAAACAGTACAGTGGCCCTATAAAAAGAAAAATCAGGCTAAAGGAACATCCCGTTTGTTCACTGATCATAGTTTTTATACGCCATCAAAGAAGGCAATAATCAGCGCCGTTCCGGATGGATTGACCAGCGAACGGCCCGATACTGACTTCCCTTTTATTTTAACTACCGGGCGTATACGCGATCAGTGGCATACCATGAGCAAAACCGGCAAGGTTAATAAGCTTAACCAGCATTATAAGCAAGCTTTTATTGAGATTCACCCGGAGGATGCTCAGGCGCTTGGGTTAAATGAGGATGATATAGCTGTTATTCAATCGCGCAGGGGAGAGGTCCAAGTACAGGCTAAATTATCTACTCAAATAAAACGGGGAGTGGTGTTTTTGCCAATGCATTGGGGTAAAATATTAAACAGTGACCTTAATAGGGCCAATAATATTACGAGTGATCTGATCGATCCTATATCAAAAGAGCCTGATTTTAAATATTGTGCAGTAAGCGTGCAAAAATATCGCAAGCCGTTTCAGCGTGTTGTGGTAATTGGTGCAGGAGCAGGGTCTTATGGCTTTGTAAAATCGTACCGCGAACTGAACCAGGATGATGAGATCACCATTTTCAGTAAAGAAAACTATCCATTTTATAACCGGGTAATGCTGCCGGATTATATCAGCGGTGAGCAACAATGGGAACAACTGGTGAAAATGAAGGACTCAGAAGAGCCGGATTATAAAATACGGCTTTTGCGTGGGGTGAGCATTGAGAAAATAGACCGGACGAACAAATTCGTCCTTGACTCGAGAGGAATAAAAACACCTTACGACGTACTGATTGTAGCCACAGGCAGCCGGGCAGCTGTGCCTAAAAACGTACCATCATTGCCGGGCATATTTACTATGCGCAACCGGAATGATGCCGACAGTTTTAAAAAGCACGTTCCTCAAAATGGGCATGTGGTGATAGTAGGTGGTGGCTTGCTGGGGTTGGAAATGGCTGCTTCGCTGCGCGAAATAGGTACAAGGGTTACTATTATTCATCGTACATCATTGTTCTTAAATCGTCAGCTTGATGCACTGGGAAGCCAGTTATTGCATGAAGAAATGGCTGACCAGGGATGTGATATTTATTTTGACGATGAGGTGCAATTGTTTTACGGGCGGTCGAAACTAACAGGCATCGGCTTAAAGAGCGGTCGTAAGATTAACTGCGATGCGATGATACTGGCCATTGGTACTACACCAAATCTTGAAATTGTGAGAGATTGCGGGCTGGAATGTAAACGTGGAGTTATTGTGAACGAACGTTTGCAAACCAGTGATCCTGACATATATGCCATCGGCGAAATTGCTGAGTTTGAGGGTACGTTATATGGTATCACGGCGGCAGCTGAGCAACAGGCGGAAGTTGTCGCCAAATTCATGAACGGAGATATTGCAAGTTATTACAAGGGCAGCCTGTTTATGAATATCATCAAAATTCATGGGTTTGATCTGTGCAGCATTGGGTTGCCCGAATGTCCGGATGATAAGGGTTACGAAGAGATCGTATTTATAGATAAAGCCAAGCGCTATTACAAAAAATGCATTATCCATAATGATAGGCTCGTTGGCACTATCCTCATCGGCGATAAAAGCGAGTTCCAGGAGTTCAGGGAACTTATTGCAAACAAGACTGAGTTGAGTGAAAAACGTCTGCAATTATTAAGAAGCGGCAATAAAGCTGATCCGGTACTTGGTAAGTTGGTTTGCAGCTGCAATAATGTTGGCAGCGAAAATATTTTGAATAAAATAGCTTCGGGCTGTAATAATATGAAGGATTTGTGTGCTGCCACAGGTGCTGGTACCGGATGCGGATCGTGTAGACCCGAGGTAAAGCGGCTATTGGAGGAAAGTTTAAAAGCTGATGTTTTTGTAAAATAAAAGGGAGATGGAAGAGCAGGCAACCTATTGTATCAAAGTGAATTTGCCCGGCGGAGTAGTGTCGGCAGGTGATATGTATGAGATATTGTTAATTGCCGAAAATGCAGGAGTTGAAGCTATCAGCATCGGTAACAGACAGCAATTGTATTTTAATATAGCAGCAGATCGCCTTGAAGACCTTGAATCGGAAATGTTTAAGGCGGAGATCAGCTATGAAATAAATGACGATCAGTTCCCAAACATCATTAGCTCTTACGTTACCGACAATATATTTAATACAGAAAGTTGGCTGAAGGAGGGAGTATACAAAGATATATTCGACCTGTTTGATTATCAGCCGAAGCTCAAAATTAACCTAGTTGACAGGAACCAAACATTCGTGCCGTTTTTTAGCGGAAACTTCAACTTTATTGCTTCCGATATCAGTAATTACTGGTATTTGTACATCCGTTTTCCCAAAACAAGTGGGTTGTATTGCTGGCCATGGCTGGTGTATTCTGATGATATCCCGGTAATCAGTAAAGTAGCTGAGGATATTATTATGCGGCGTAAGCAAGCATTTTATGATCAGTCTGAAATAGATCACCAGGCATTTTACAAGCTGGTTACTGTGGGTAAAAACTTTGTAAATCACGCAATCACGGAAACATTGAAACTGCCTGATTTTTATCTGCCTTATTATGAGGGGATCAATAAATATACAAATGGTAAATACTGGCTGGGTGTTTACCGGAGGAATGAATGGTTCCCGGTAGAGTTTTTGAAGGATATATGCCTTTTATGTCTTAAATCCCGTATCGGACAGCTGTATACTACTCCATGGAAGTCATTATTGATTAAAGGTATAAGTGAAGCCGACCGTAATGATTGGGGAGATATATTAAATAAATATCGGGTAAATGTAAGGCATGCCTCAAATGAGTTGAACTGGCAACTGGAAAACCTCAGTGAAGAAGCTCTTGATCTGAAAAAGCAATTGGTACGTGAGTTTGAGGAGTATGACCTGCGGACCTACCGGTTATCATTTGCTATTAAATTGCAGCCTAAAACAGGCCTTTTGGGTTCGGTCATAATTAGAAAACGTGAAGCAGAGGTATTTGACATTATGCACACCCGCGACTTTAACCCAAATTCAAAAGACTTTGTTTTTTATAAAAAAGAGGTCGCAAGATATAAACTCGGCACGCAGCTGATTAAATTATGCAATCACTATTATAATTTACTGGTCGATAATAATGTTTCATCAGCTATTGCTCATGATGATGCCGGGGAAGCTGAAAAGCAGGAACAGGTAGAAATAGTTTATCAATGCAAAAACTGCCTCAGCATTTACGACAACGCTTATGGCGATCCGGAAAATGGAATTGAAGCAAATACCGAGTTCGACGCTCTGGAACATTATGTATGTGCTGTTTGTGAGTCCTCTAAAGAAGATTTTATTCCTGTTGAGAAAAAGGTTGTTTTACATTGATTTTTAAACTAGTAAACAAATATTTCATCAACTAAAAGCATAGCCTTGGCCCCGGCGCCGTATTCTCCTTCGGGAATGATCCCTTTATTTATTCCGACAACTTTTATATACCGCGCTTGTGTATCTTTTAACGAAGCCTTTATAATGTTTATGCCATTGATAGCGAAATCCTTTTGACTATACACCTGAGTATAATTAGTTCCATCTGACGATACCCAAAAACTCAATTCTGTTGGTTCCCACATTCGTTGCCAGTGATATTTTAAAACATTTGTGCCTATTAAGTTGATTTTCTGAACGCTGCCCAAATCAATAACCGCTTCCAGGTTTGCGCCGCTGAAGCCAAACCATTGCCCATCATTGTACAAGTTACTGCCCTCTATGCCATTTACCAGTGCTGATGGATCGCCAGGATTATAATTTTCAGCCGGCTGAAAAGTGAGTGTTACAGGTTTGCCTACAGCCTTGTGGAATGAAATCCTCTTTTGAAATGTCCGGCCTTGCTGCTGGTCATTTTTAAAGACGGCAGCTTTTACAATTTCACCCTTGTCAATGACCAGGGCATCATGATAAACCGGGGTATATAATCCTGGTGCGGTTCCGTTAGTTGTATAGTGGATGACGCCATGAGGCAAAGTAGAATCTAAATTGATTAATGTTTTGCCATTCGGATTTTTACCAATTGTATAAGTGATCTCATCAAAAACATTTGCCGCATGTATACCTAGCTTTTTAAACAAAGGATACTGTTGTCTCAATCTGCTTAAAAAATCAATATAATCCCTGTTCTCTTTGGATGACCAGGCCGTTTCAGCAAGTGCTAACATCCGGGGAAACATCATATACTCTGCTTTTTGTTTACTGTCCAGGTATTCACTCCATACATTGGCCTGGACACCCAGGATATATTTCGATTGGGTAGAGTCCAGTACTGAAGGTATTGGCTCATAACTATAGATCTTTTTTAGGGGTAAGTATCCACCGGCAGCAAGTTGCTCGTCAGGATAAAGCGATTGGTAATAATCAAGATAAACATATTTTTCCGGGGTCATCACTACCTGGTGTTGTTGCTTCGCAGCTGCAATGCCGCCTTTCTCTCCCGTCCAACTCATCACTGTAGCGCCCGGGCTTAAGCCACCCTCCAATATTTCATCCCAACCAATAATTTGCCGCCCTTTACTGTTCAGATATCTTTCGATGCGTTTGATAAAATAACTTTGCAATTCACTCTCGTCTTTCAGATTCTCATCTGCCATGCGTTTTTGGCATTTCGGGCAGGTATGCCAGCGTTGTTTAGGACATTCATCGCCTCCGATATGGATATATTTTGAGGGAAAGAGATTTAGAACTTCATCAAGAACATCTTGTAAAAAAACAAAGGTGGCATTGTTGCCTGCACAGTAGACGTCGCTGAAAACGCCCCAATAAGTAGCAGTTTGATAAGGCCCTCCGGTGCATCCCAGGTTCGGGTATGCGGTTAATGCGGCCATAGCGTGCCCCGGCATTTCTATTTCGGGTATAATTGTGATGTGTCTTTCAGCCGCATATTTGACAACCTGCCTTACTTCATCCTGTGTGTAATACCCGCCATATCGTTGGCCATCAAAAATATGCGGAAGATCCTTTTTATGCCCTACCAGGGTTTCATTTCTGTAAGCTGCAACAGACTGAAGTCTTGGGTATCTTTTAATCTCAATACGCCAGCCCTGGTCATCTGTCAAATGCCAGTGAAAGGTATTGATCTTGTACAGGGCAAGCACATCTATCCATTTTTTTATCTGATCTGCCGTAAAAAAATGACGGCTTACATCCAAATGCATGCCCCTGTAAGCGAAACGCGGATGGTCCTCAATTATACATCCGGGAACAGCATGGTTGATAGTGCGACCAGCCAGTTGGATCAACGACTGTAAGCCATAAAATACCCCTGCCGCGTCATGCCCGGTTATCGATACGTGTTTTTCATCCACCACGAATAAATAACCCTCAGAATAAGGTATACTATTAGAGTCAATTGCTAATCGTATGAAATTTGAAGAGGCTTTGTGCGAAATGGAAGGAGAGAGGTTGGTAATTAAATGTAATGAACTCAGAAAGATTTGTGCGGCGCTCTTATCCACGTCGCCTGATAATAACAGGACAGTTTTTTTGTTGAAATGAAAAGTACTTCCATTCGGCGTAGCTTTAAAAGGCTTCGGAATAATATTTAAATCACCTTTAGAGGCGATGTGACTTTGCGCGGCCAATATAAAGTGTATTGAGAAGACTAAAATTGAACTGAATATGAACCTCTTCATTTGCATGAGTACGGAAGTAGACTTTGGAGTATGGATAAAATTAAAAAATTCAGGAGGAACATTTGCTCCCCCTGAAAATCAAATCAACTATAGAACTGCATGAAAGCCGTTTTATTTGTCCCACCAAATGTGGGTAGTTAACAAATCAGGGCCCTGTCTTGCAACAGCAGCATCATAATTTGCTTTATTAGTAGATATTTCGGATAAAGGGTACATCATTCTGCGCGGAATAGTTCCGTTTGAATTATTGCCTTGATAGTTAACCGGGGTCAGAATAGGATAACCTGTCCTGCGCCAGTTCGAATAAGATTCGTACTCGTCATAGATCAGCGAGGCCCAGAATTGTGTGTGTATTTGCTGCATCTGCTGATCGGCTGTACCGCCGGTATAAGGGTGTGCAGTAAGGTAAGCGCTGATCTTGGCATCAGATATTACACCTGCAGAACCAAAAAGTGCCCACTGATGCATGGCGCCTGTTACGCCTGCATTATAGTACGATGCTGATGTTCCGCCACCCGTATTCCAACCTCTTACTGTTGCCTCTGCTAATAGGAAATTAGTTTCGGCATTGGTTAACACCATTACCGGAGCGGTATATTGCAGAATAGTTGCCGGATTGGGTTCTGAATACGACTGGAAATTAACCGGTTGTGATGTTAAACCGTTCACCATTCCCTTTTGATTTGCAGCAGTAGTATCGGGCACCGGATTATTAGGATCCGAATAATTCCACACCACGGCTATCACACTTAAACGCGGGTCGTTATTATTTTTCAGATAATTAATATAAGTGTCGCTATACTTGTCGCCTTCGATCAGGTTAAGGCCATAAGCAGTGGCTGAATAATCATTACCAATCAGGTCAACAGCAACAGGGTTCCGGTTTAGATTTATGGAGCCCGACTGGTATTTCAACACTGCGATATCTGCATCATTTACTATTACTCCACCCGCTATTGCTTTTTGTACCCAGGTTTGAGCGCTGGCGGGGTCAACCTTTGTTAAACGCATACCCAGGCGAAGCATCAGGGAGTAAGCAAACTTTTTCCAGTTGGTGATATTGCCACCATATAAAAGATCAGCGCTGCCAAAGGTAGCTTTGCTGGCGTCAAAGGCTTGCGTGGCCTGATCCAGTTCTTTGAGCATATCGGCATATATGGCCGACTGTGAATCGTAAACCGGGAAAAAGGTATTGCTGGTATAGCCCTGAGCTGCTTGCGCGTATGGCAGATCGCCAAACATGTCAGTCATACGGTGCATCACATATACCCGCCATATACGGGCCTGGCATAGCTTGTTTACATCTGAAGCAGCCTGGCTGTAACGAATTACATCACCAATCTCGCTAACGGTGTTCTGATAGTAGGTGTTTAGCGCTGTGCCTGCCTCATTGTTAATCAGATACTTATCGCCAAAACCAGAGGTAAGCTTGTAGTTTGCAAAATGCTGTATAAAACCTGCCACATTTGATATTTGCGAAGCATAGTAACCGGCGTTAAATGCGTCTAATTCAGCTTTTGAGAACAGGTAAGGCACAGTCGGTGATGATATTGCATTGGGGTCGGTATTTATCGCCGCAAAGTCTTTTTTGCATGCCGGAGTCATGATAGCAATTATTGACATCAGGCATACACCAAAACATATTTTTTTCATTTTCATCATTCGAAGGATTAAAATTTAACCATTAAGTTTAAACCGTAGCTGCGTGTGCGCGGCACTCCAAACATTTCCAAACCTTGCTCGTTCCCTGCGGTAAATGTAGACTCGGGATCAATGTTTGGTGCTTTTTTGTACAGTATCAATAGATTACGCGCCACGAACGAAAGGTTCATTGACTGGATGCGGATAGATCCTATACTTTTTGCAGGGATGTTGTATCCAAAAATCACCTGTCTTAGCTTAATAAAGCTGCCATCGTAAACGAAAAAGCTGGATATGTTTTTACGGTTATCGTAAAAAGTGGCAATGTTGGTTACCGGAACAGTATAATTAAAAGGCTGACCATTGTCATCCACACCACTAACAGGTAATCCGCTGTCTCTGCCCGGAAGTGTACTCTTCAGTAAGCCAAACCTGTCAGCATACAGGTTGGTACCTGAATAGATCTTATTACCATATTTCCCGTCGATCAGAAAGCTGAAATTGAAGCGATGGAAGTTAAAGCTGTTGGTAATGCTCATTGCAGATGGTGCAACTCCGGTACCCATATCCACCAGATTGCCTTGTTCTTCGTTCCCGTTCGCCGCGTAAACAGTGCGCCCCTGTGCATCTTTTTTGAGTTGGTAAGCCTGTATCTGTCCGTAAGGTTTTCCTACTTCGGCATAAATGGATACATAGCTGTTAACAGATGTTCCTAAGAAGAAACTGTTTTGCCCCGCTGCCAATTGCTCAACGGTGTTTTTGTTGTAAGAGTAAGTGTAGGTCACATCCCATGTAAAGTGATTGGCTTTTATGGGTCTGCCGGTTAACAGCAACTCTATACCTTTATTGCTTATTTTACCTATGTTGAGGTAGGCTGAATTAAAGCCTGATAACGGATCAACGTTGGCCGGAACAATATCATTAGTAGTTGTACGATTGTATAGCGCGACGTCGAGGCCTAAGCGGTTATTCAAAAACTTCATCTCAGTACCTATCTCGACCGTTTGTGAGGTATAAGGCTTTAACTTGCTGTTTGGAATAACCAGATTACCATTCACGTCCCTGGTGATCTGCTGCAGAGGCACGCTGCTGCCAGGTACCTGGCTGTAAGTTAGGTTGATCCCGTATGGGTTAGGGGCCCCGCCACCTACCTGTGCCCACGAACCTCTTAGCTTTGCATAGTTGATCCATGAGGGTAGTTTAACAGCTTCTGAAAGTATAAAGCTGCCGCTTACTGATGGATAGAAGATGTGATCATCAGTAAGACTCAGCGTCGAGAACCAATCATTCCTGCCGGTAACGCTTAGATAAACGATGCTTTTATAGTCAAAATCGGCTGAAGCAAAAACGGAGTTAACAGCTGTTTTCGCATATTTTGGCAACGTAACAATTGTGTTTACGTTTGATAAGCTATAAAAGAAGGGAATGCTAAAATTACTCGCGTCAACTTCTAAGCCGTTGAGTGTATGCTTTTGCTCGTTGCCGCCTGCCAAAACATTTACATTGAAGTTTTTTAGAAACTTTGTGTTATAGTTCAATGTAAGTTCAGTATTTATTTCGGCTGTATTATAATTGATCACATTCATTTGACCCTGAGGGGCATAAGCTGTCCCGGTCGGCGCGATGCCGGTGTACTCATAAGACAGATGATCGTCGCTTACACGCCCTTTTATAAATAAGTTGTCCAATAGATTATACTTGACACTGGCGTAACCGATAAAGCGGTTCTTGGTATCTTTCTCCTGGAAACGGTTAACTACAAAATATGGATTCGATGCAAAGCCCGATGAGTTCCACAACGTTTCATTGCCGTTGGCGTCATATCCAGGTGCCAGGCTTCTGATATCCACTGAATTGGCTATCATATAAGTGCCCCAGTTGGGGTTTCCTAATGCGTCGCCCAAGCCCGGACGATTCATGTTGTCTTCAACATTATATTGGGCCACGGCTTCTATAGTTAGGTTCTTGCCTAATTTGGCGTTCACATTCAGGTTGGATATTTTCTTATCCAATGAGTTGTTGGGTACGATCCCCTTATTGTTCAGGTCGGAAACTGAAAACCTGAAATTGAGTGCATCAGAGCCGCCGGTAAAGGCGACGGTATTAGTAAAGGTTTTTCCGGTATTGTAAAAGTTTTTTATGTTATTCTTTTGTGCAACATAAGGCCTGGATACGCCATCAAACTGAATCACACTTGACCCGTCAAGTTTGCCACCGTATGATAAGCGCCCGTAAGAGATCGCATCCTGTTGATTGGTAACGGGAGTCCCGAACTTTCCTTCGCCATACTGATATTGCCAGTCGGGAATCAGTTCGGGGGTTTCCGCAGTAAATGTGGAGTTGTATTCAACGCCAATGCCTTTTTGTGCAGTGCCCTTTTTCGTGGTGATGAGGATGACGCCATTTGATGCTCTTGAGCCATATAGTGCTGAGGCTGTACCCCCTTTTAACACGCTTATCGATTCAATATCGTCAGGGTTAATGCCACTTATTCCATCGCCGTTATCTGTATTCATCCCATTACTGTTAGTGACTATCGGAGTAGAAACCACATTGTCAATGGGCATACCGTTAACCACGTATAATGGCTGGTTATTGCCGGCAATACTGCCGCTGCCTCTTATTACAACGCGCCTTGATCCACCGGGACCTGTTGCCAGGCTCGATACGTTTACACCTGCTACTTTGCCTTCAAGAGCGTTAGCAACGTTAACTTCCCTTGCCTGCACAAGTTCGTCTCCCTTAACTTCAGTTACGGAGAATCCCAGTGCTTTTCTTTCCTTTTTGATACCCAACGCCGTTACTACAACTTCATTTAGTGCGCTGGCAACGGGTTTTAGTCTTACGACCACAGCGGCATCCATGTTGGTAACAAGTATCTCTTCCTTGTTATAACCAATAAAGGCTACAACAATGGCAAATGCCTTGCCCTTATATTTATCTGGAATGGGCAATTTAAATGAACCATTATTGTCTGTAGTGGTGCCAATACCCGGATCATCCTTTAACGTTACAGAAGCGCCTGGAACAGGACTTGAATTATCATCGAAATAGACCTTGCCCTTCAGTTCTCCGGCGATGTATTCTGTTGGTTTCACCAGAATATTCTCTACATCGGCGGCTTTGCTTTTAACCGGGTTCTTTTCGAAAATGATGATCTTTTTATCAAATTGTTTGAAATCCAGATCGGTATTATCGAGGATTAATCTCAGCGTTTTTTCAACGGTCCTGGTCTCGGTTTGCAGGGTGATGTTCTTGTATTGGATTATTTTTTCAGAAGGATAAGCCATCTGGAATCCTGATAGCTTTTCAATCTTTTTGAGGGTTTTCTTCAGTGTTTCATTTTTTGCACCAATTGTAATTGTTTCATCTTTAATGCTTTGTGAATTGCTTGTTTTTGCCAGCAGTAGCTGTGCGGTAATAAGCAGAATGGTACAACAGCAAACACTTAATCTCATAAGAAATCGAAAACCGGTATGAGTGCATAATTGAGTGGCACAAAGCCGCCACTTTGCAAAAGCGGTAATTTTTTGCATTCTTTGTATTGTTTAAAAGTTTTCACTAAATTTTTTAACTACAAACTCCCATTGCTTCCCGGCGGGGAGTTTGTTTTTTTAACGCCCCCTGCATGGCAGCAGGCGCGTATTGCGATAAGCGCTATCTGGTTAGGTTAAATTTCTTCATACTCTTAGTTTGGTTGTTTTAGGGTTGATTGTTTAGTTAATTACAGCCATTGCCATCAATGGTAACTTTTTGTTCATTTTCAAATTTGTAAGTAGTGCCGCGGGCAGTACACAATATTTCCAGAATATCTTTTAATGATTCCGTGCCGTTGAATGACGCAGTGATCGGGCAGTTTTCAAGGTCAGGATTTTTAAAATCTATCGATACCTGGTAGCGTCTGCTCAGCAAGCCTGCAATAGATTTAAATGATACTCCGTCGAAAACCATATCGCTGCTTGCCCAGGTAAGCGTTCGGGTAGCCTCAACTTTATTTTTCTGACCTGCGTTGGTTTGGTTATCATAAACTACCTGCTCATTTGGAGTAAGTATCACAGCGTTTTTATGGTCGTTTTCAACCTTCACTCTTCCCCTGGTAACGGTAACTACTACCTTTTTTTGTGAAGGGTATGCTGCAATGTCAAATGCCGTTCCCAAAACTGTAGTCTTTATCTTACCTGTATGAATAATAAAAGGTTTTGTATCGTCGTGATGAATATCAAAATAGGCTTCACCGATCAATTCCACTTCACGCTTATTGCCTGAAAATGAAGCGGGGTAATTAAGCTTACTTCCATGACGCAGTACTACTTTACTGCCATCGGATAAGGTAATAAACTTGTTTTCAACGGTATTTGACGGGGTAACAAGTGCTACTCCGTTTGATATTGTTTTCGATTTGTTAAATAAATAGTACCCTCCGCTCAGTAAACAAAATCCCGTTAAGACTGCTGCAGCACGCATCATCCACTTCCGGGAACTTAACGAATGAATTTTGGCCCCGGTACGGGACTTAAATTCATTATACATATCATCAGCTAGCTTTTCCTGACCGGCGGAGTTTAGCAGGTTTTGAAACTGTTGATCGTCAATGTGGATGCTATGGTACCAGTCGTTTATTTCCTGCTCTTCTGCAGGAGTGCAGAGGCCTTTGTGATATTGATCGAGTAAGTAACGTAGGCGTTGAGGTTCCATTTATTGTGTTTATAAAATACATAACACCCAATCTGAACGTTACCGTTACTTTAACTTAACATTTTTTTATTTTTTATGAAGTTTCTGACCTTTTTGAAAAAATGCAGGGAATTTAACCCGGTTTGTTAACTTTTTTTAAAGTTAATTGCACTGAGTATTAAATATTTTTATTAATATCGTTGACACAACATGCTTTTTGTATGGAAATATAAAATGTATGAATCCCTGATTGGTTTAACCATATTAATTTTAAACTACGATTAACCCCATTGATCAACATAGCGACACCGAATTAATCAGGCTCTGGCAAGAGGGGAGTGAATATGCCTTCGAAATAATCTATAAAAGGTATGTAGTAAAACTGCTATCAATCGCGTCTAAAAAAATTGATGATCACGAAACTGCGCGGGAGTTTGTACAGGATGTGTTTATCAGCTTATTTAAACTTCGGGATACTTTAAATCCTCAAATTTCTATTCTGGCTTATTTACATGTTGCGTTAAAAAATCGCGTGCTAAACCATTACAGGCATCAAAATGTACATAAGCGGTACGAACAATATGTGGCACAACAGCAATTACATACAACAGATACTACTATCTCGCAGTTGCAAAGTAAGGAACTGGAGACGTACCTTAAGGAGGAAATTAAAAGATTGCCCCAACAATGCCGTACCGTATTCCTGTTAAGCCGCGAAGAGGGGCTGCCTCATAAAGAAATCGCAAACCATCTTAATATATCAGTCAATACTGTTGAACAGCATATGCGTAAAGCGCTGCGTATATTAAGGACATCCATGGGTAATTATCTTCACCTTGTTGTTTTGCTGATTTACTTTGGTGGGAGGTAGGGATCGTAGCAGATGCTGAAGTTAAAGCAATAAGTTTAGTTGGCTTTCCCTTTGTTATTCTTCCACCATTCCCAACTATACGAATTCATATCAAATCCTTGCAGATAAGAAATCTTCCAGTTGCCATTATCTTTTACCGCTCTTACCTTAAAATTTAAATCGTCGCCCCAATTCCATTTAAAGCTCGCTTCGTTATTATTGATTTTGATGTCTTTCAATTTTATGATTTTCCAGTAATCATTAACCGGAGTATCCTGACAATCGCACCAATCGTCTACATCATCTCCAAAAGTTGAAAGTTCTCCGTCGGGCCACAATGAGGAGCCATCTTTCAATTCCTTATCCATACGTACCGCAATCTTACGGTAATCGTTAAGGAAACTATCTGCAAATATTCCCGTCTCTTTAAGTTCCTCAACCGCTTTTTCATTTTCTGCCAGATCAATACCTGTATATAATGTGTCTTTAGGATTACTTTTTGTTGGTTTAAATCCATCATGTTTCATGGTATCAGTTACGTGCCATTTGTAAAGTTTTCTGACCAGAAGCGTTAGCTGGATGCTGTCTTGATTTGCAGTTGAAACAGTTAGACTGTTATCAGCAGTAGTTTTAACCGTATCTGTATGACTAGATTGTTTGTTGCTTTTACATCCGTTTAACAACAGTAAGCATAAAAGTGATAAGAAAATTGCGGAGCGTAGCATAAAGAGGTTTAGTATTCTATAATAATGCGAATATAGAAAATAACACCTTTAATTAAGTTGAAAGCATTTGCCTGAAGTCCTTAAATGGTTCGATGCCTCATGCTAACGGAATATTCCAGCCTTTAATCGACACATATTCATCTTTCGTCGATTATATTTTCATCGGTCCCTTATTCAAACTACTTTTAGGTGCAGTGATTAAGCTCTCATTTAATCATATGTGATAAGGTTCCTCTAAAAATAACAATCCATTACGCACTACTGGCTTTAATCAATAGGATATTATTGCTTGATTGCATTGAATATGCCATCGGCCAAACCACTAAGTTTACCATAGCTGGTTTCATCGTTTTCATTAGACAATAATACAATGCCAGTGTTGAGTTCAGGATAAAGGATGATATAGCTGCAAAATCCGTAAGTGCCACCATCCGTCCATATTTGACTGTAGCCATCATCATATTTATAAATCAGCCAATTCAGCCCAATAGAATAGACATCCGGGGAAACTAATTTTTCATGAGACAATTGTATAGCGGAATCTTTGGGATTTAATTGAAGGTGTATAAACTTCAGCATATCCTTTGTAGTCGAGGTCAAACCCCCGCTTCCTGAGAGCGTTGGCGAACTGAAGAAAGGAATAGCATTTCCTTTCTTGTCATAACCATGTGCGGCTAATCCAGATAATGATCCAGGCGACTGATAGGTTGTCCGGTTCATACCAAGCGGTTTTAGGACATAGTTCTTTACTAACTCAGAATAGGGTATTTGATAAACGTTTTCGAGAATAAACGACAGCAATTGAATGGCTGTGTTATTGTGCCTGGCCTTTGTACCGGGAATAGTATCCAGCTTTACCTGGTGCAGGGCATCAAAAAAGGCCTGTCTGTTGTAAAGTGAAAAGATTTTGCGCCGCAAAATCTTTATGGAATCAGGTGGTGTGCCGGGATTTGCCTCTGGTATGATAAGCAGGTTTTCAGGTAAAGCCGATGTCGTGCTTGCCAGATCTTTTAGCCTGATCGGCCTTCCCTGGTATTCCAGGTTTTGATAGTTACCTTTTAAATATTTTCGTATATCATCATCCAGGTTGACTTTTTTTTCGAGAACAGCATGCGCTAGTATCAAACTAATAAATGTCTTGGATATGGAGCCAATTGCATAAACCGTTTGATCAGACGGCAAAATGCGCTTACCTTTTTCAATTGAGCCAAAGTTGTAGGAGTAGTCTTTACCATTATAAAACAGGCCGATAGAAAGACCTACTGATTGCGGGGCTTTCATATAGGCGGTACCCAACCGGCTTACCAGCGTGTCAGGGTTGATCTTTTTGATTCGATGACTGGATTGCGCTAACGCCGAACCGGTAGCTATAATTAAAAAAATCAGGCCGAAAAGATATCTCATGATTTGTATTTAAGTTCAATCTATACACTAATCGTGTTCCAAACTATTATATCACTGATAATAAATGTTTTATGAGATTATGGATACTGCGCGTTGCATCAAAAGCGTACAGTTAACGTACGCATTCGCTCATAGTCTATACGTATTCCCATACTAATATACAGTGTGCAGTATCATAATTAACAAGCTAATATTGTTACTTTATAAAAACAAGTTTCCTCTGCGTTCTCGAAGAACAAGCCTGGATTCTGAATATGATATTGGCAACTTAGGTGACAGACTTTTTATTCTAAAACCTTATTCGTCCTTTTACTTTCTTAATTATACATTCGATGGCCATAGTTGCCCTGCTCTTTTAAAGGCAGCGAACTTGGCCTGTAAGTCAAAATAATGGGCTACGCCCTTTTCCTGGTAGTGAGTTAATGTTTCCAGTGTTTTATACACTACCTTCAATATTCTTCTAGCCACTGCTACTATAGCTTTCTGTGCTTTCATACGTTTTCGCATACGTTCAAATAAGGCATGCCAATAGGAATCTTTAACCCGAACTGCTGCCCACGGCGCTGACAATTGATGTTTTTAAATAGCTATTGCCTTTTTTAACTGAAGTATCATGCCTTTTACCGGCACTTTCATTATTGCCCGGTGCCAAACCGCACCATGCAGTAAAATGATCCGCCGTAGGAAACCGGCTCATATCTTTTCCAGCCTCACTCAAAATAGTCTGCGCTGATTTATGGGCAATGCCAGTAATGGTATCAAGAGATTCAAATGCCACAGCATAATGTTTGCTGACAATATCACCAATGATATCCTCTAATGCATCAATCTGTTTTTGAACGTGGTCAAAATCCTGTAATAACATTTGCAATTGCATCTTATGATGCTGCTCCAGCGTACCCTCAAGTGCCAGCATCATGTCATCACGCTTGTTTTTGGCTCTTCCGCGCGAACAGTTTGCCAGTTGAATCTTATCGGTAACACCAACAGCAAGTAACCGAATAATGTCCATTGCAGTTTTCGTGCGAATAGAACTGATCACTGAACGAAGTTTGATATTATTACTTTCAAGGATCTTCCACAGCCTGTTTTGAGTCTTATTCTGTTGTCTTGTATAAAACAGACGGCTACGACAAAAGTCCCGCAAAACACGTTGCTCAGAAGTAGGCATAAAACTGGCGCGAACTAACCCATGCAGTAAGAGAGTGCAAAGCCAGCGTGCATCTTTCTTGTCCGTTTTACGCTTTGGAATTTGCTTGATATGGGTAGGATTAGCAACGGTTACTGATATTCCGACTTCAGTAAGTATCGTGTATAAACTCATCCAATAAATGCCTGTACTTTCCATCAGGCAATGTTCGACTTGATTGCTTTGAAGCCAATCTTTTACTTTGTGAAGTTCACAAGTAAAAGTTCCAAACTCCATAAGTTCCTGTTCGCTGCCATCTTTGCATGAGATAAAGCCGACGATCTTTTCTTTGTGCATATCAAGGCCACAGGCTTTATCCAATTGTGGCGCGATGTTCACATCTCTGTTTGTTTGCTGTTTCATAAATATCCTCCATGTATCTACGAAAGACATTTTTATGAGCCTGGGTGTTTTGTTTATTCATCTCACTTAGGTTTAAAGCGCCAAGCTGCAAGAGCGCGGGGCTTTATAATTTTACCAAACCTAAATTGAAAGAGGCGATTCTTTTTCCTTGAGCGGTTTTCGGTGCCAGTAATTGGCGAGTAATGATCCGGTGGTGTTCATAAGCGGGCCAAATACAGCAGGAGCGAGGCCAACAGTAGCGATTTTCCCCATTGCTTTTGCCAGCCCCGATGCAAGGCCTGCATTTTGCATTCCTACCTCAATGGCCATCGTACGGCAATCGCGTTCGGACATTTTGAATAACCTTCCTGACCAGTAGCCAAATGTGTACCCAAGCAAATTATGGATCAATACCAGTAAAACCAACAAGCCGCCAATATTGAGGAGGCTATCCCTGCCCGCAGCAGTAATAATGACGATGATAAACGCTATGCCGAACATTGACACCAGCGGCATCAGCTTTTCCAGCCATGAGGCGCGTTTGAGTAAATATTTGTTGAAGAGAATACCTGCACCAATAGGTATGATCACGATTTTTATGATATCCCACATCATCGCCAACGCGTCTATTTTGATAAATGCCCCGCCAAGCAATTTCATCAATAAAGGCGTAATAAACGGGGCTAATGAGGTGGAAACCGCGGTTATGGTGATTGACAATGCCAGGTTAGCTTTAGCCAGGTATGACATCACATTTGAAGCCATGCCATTTGGTGAGCAGCCTACAAGGATTATCCCCGCAGCAATTTCGGGTGGGAAGTGGCTTAATTTAGCCAGGGTAAAGCCAAGCAGCGGCATTATGATAAAATGGCTGCCGACGCCTATAAACACCCCTTTGGGCATTTTAATTACACCAGCAAAATCGTTTAAACCCATCGAAGTGCCCATGCCGAACATAATGATTTGCAGCAATGGCGTAATTAATCCGGAGAGCTTAAAGCCGTTTACCTGTACAAAGTATTGTGGATAATACAAAGCTGTTGTTACTGCACCGAAAATGATGAGTGTGTACGAAAAGCCTTTGAGTAATACCGATCCCCGACATGCAATAGCCAGGATGATAAAGAATGCTATAATAAAGTAGCCTGAATGGGCAATGCCATCCTGGAAAATGAGCCATATTGCTCCGAGAAGACACAACGCCGCAATGCCACCTAAGATCTTATAAATTATGCTGTTTTTCAACTGTTTTAATTTAGGTTGTGATTTACTACCAGGTGCGTTTTTCCATAAAAGAGTCTAACTGCGCCCGGGTCATTTTCCCTTTCTGCGGGTTTTGTTCCAGCCACTTCATGAATGATTCCCTGAGCTTGTTGCTCCACTGACTATCAATTTCACCGGTAGAAAATGTGCCCGCTTTAAGCATAGCATGACTGAACTCGTCGCGTAGCGCTACAAACTCTGATGTGGCTACTACCTTTTCGGCAAGATGTGCAGGAATAAAAAGCACACCTTCCTTTTGAGCTATTACTAAATCGCCAGGCAAAACAATGGCATGACCGATACGGATAGGTGTATTAAGCCCCATTAATACCATTTCTTCCAGATAGGATGGGTCGAAGTCGCGCACAAAAGCATTAAATCCCGGAATAGCCCTTAACCCCTGTAGATCACGTGCCGAACCTTCAAAGATGACCCCATTGCCGGATTTATTGAATATGGAGTTGCCCAGATTATCACCGATCAAAGTGCCGCCTCGTACCTTGCCAAAGCCATCGGCTACATACACATCGCCCTTAACCAATTGATCTATCGGCCAGGAGTTGGTATTGCCTTTTCGCCCTTGTTTGGTACCTCGTTCTTTAATGTTCTTCTCTACATCCGGGCGGCTTGGCATATACATGGCAGTAACCACGCGGCCAACAACAGGAATCGTATCGTTAACCAATTTCCAGCCACCTTCAAACTGGTTGCTGTAGCCTTCATTTTTCAATACCGTCCAGGCATCCTCTATGCTGATTTTTTTTGCCCTTTCAACTATCTCGTCCGGAACTTTTGGCCTTCCGTCAGCAAAGCGTTCTCCTTTCCATTCAGAGGTATAAAAGATCAGCTCATCCCTCGAAATGGTTTGTGCCTTGACAGAAAGCCCGCTGCCAATATTTATGATCAATACTAATAGTAGTAGCTTATAATATCTCATTTAATTTAGATTAATGGGTTTCTCCTTTTGATGCGTCCTGTTTGTTTTGGGTGACTTTTCTTGGCGGATAAATAGGGTTGGCTATGCCGTTGAGGTCGTACACTATTTTGCCTGCCCTGATCGTCAATTCGCATTGTAATTTTTTGTCAGTTTCTACCTTATAACCGGTATAATCAAATAAACCGAATTTTCCGTTGACGATGTCCAATACAGCCACATCTGCACAAGAGCCTACCGACAAATTGCCCAATTCTTCGTGTTTTATTTCTTTCGCCGGGTTTGATGTGCTGGCCTGTATAACATCGTGCAAAGGCATGCCAATTGCTAAGAATTTGTTCATACAGGTAAGCATGTCCTTCATGGCATCGTTCATGCTGTTAACGTGAATATCAGTACTGATAGAGTTTGGGAAAAAGCCTTCTTTGGCTGCGGGTAATGCCTGTGAGTAAGCAAAACTGATGTTGCCATAACCCACATCGAAAATGATCCCGCGTTTTCGGGCCTGATACACAAATGGTTTTACTTTGTTGGTTTGCAGATCAACAATATACTCCCTGCTGCCCAACTGCCCGAAACAGTGGGTGAAAATATCTCCCGGCCGCAGGTGTTTTAAAAATAGCTCTTCAATGGGCAATGGTGGTTTGCTTCCCCCGAAATCAATCATCGCCGGGATTCCTCCTGCCAATGTTCCGGCTTCCACGGCACGGTCCGCAGGGGTCCAGTCGTGGCCTTCATAGTGTGCCAATTTGATGCCTACTATAATGTCCTTGTACTTTTTGGCGACAAGAGCAGTCATTTTCGGATCCATGTCGTTCAGATTTTGCTCATATCCGCCACGCATACCCTCGCCAACAATATTTAAAAATGCCAATACACGCGTTTTTGAAACATCAATAGTTTGCGATTTGAATGCCGGGAAAGTTCTCCAGCCAGAGCTCCCAGCGTCCACAACCGTTGTTACGCCATTGCGAAAGGTAAACCCATCTGGTGCAATGGCCAGATTGCCATTTTCATATTGATGATCGGGTTCTGTACCATAAAAATCATGCGTATGAATATCTAACAGACCAGGTACAACATACATGCCCTTTGCATCCACTACTTGTATTCCCTGTTTAGGATCAATATCCATTGAGACAAGCGTTATTTTTCCACCGCTAATGGCAACATCCATGACCGCATCTATGTCATTTTTAGGATCGATCACATGCCCGCCTTTAATGACAATATCATAGGTTTGCGCAACAGAAACCTGGCTGAGCAAACCCAGCAGGAAGAGCATTAAGAAAAAGCGTTTTCGCATCTTTCAGCTAATAATTACAATAATTTGGTTTATAACTGGTCTATTGGTAAGGCCATAAATTTATACAGCTTGCTGCAGTATGGACTTTACTCTTCCGGCTACAATATCCACCTGATCTGGCCGCAAAAGCACCACGCCAACGGTCAGATAATCTTTTCCTCCATTAGCCACAATACTTGGCGTCCCGCTCTTTAATGCGGTAACCACTTGCTCAGGTTTTATCTTGATCTTACTTTCATCCCAGGTCACCCGAAGACTTGGGAATGCATTAGCCGGCCCCGGATCAACCACAGTTTCGGTTTTTACCGTTTGTACAGTTTCTAACTGCGAGCCGATACGTTTAGCGCGATCTAACCAATCCTGCCATTCTTTTTTATGGTCTCTTTCCAGGTAAGCTTTCAATGCAGCATACATACCAAACATCTCTTCCTTGTTCACCTTCATTGGCCGGCCAATCGGCGCCTCATTGGGACTATGATTTAACCTTGCAGCTGTAATCAAGTCTTTACGTCCGAAGAGTAAACCAGCACTTTGCGGGCCGCGAATCATTTTCCCGCCCGAAAAAGTAACCAGGTCGAAACCTATCTTTTGATATTTGAACAGGTTCTCTACAGGCGGGACGTCGGCAGCAGCGTCCAGCATACTAGGAATATTATGCTTTTTTGCTATAGCAACAAAATCCTCGTGTGTGACACTGTGTTTCCCGGCAGCGTTGAAGAATAAAGCTATGACAGTTCTTTCGTTGAAGGCTTTCTCCATCTCATCGTTACCTTCAACCTCAATAATTTTCGCTCCTGTTGTGGTTACAGCCTGATCGAAGAGGTATCTATGCGTTTTCTGCATGATCACCTCGGGCCGTGGTCCGGGCAGGTTGGGCAGTAGTTTGATTTTTTCGTGATCTGTACCCGTGATGGCTGCGGCTGTACCCAATACGATGGCACAAGCAGCACCCGAAGTAACCATAGCCGATTCAACATGCAGCAATTCGGCAATTTTTGCGCCTACCTTATCCTGCAACTCGTACATGTTGGCAAAATCGTGCGATGTGGAATTGATTGCCTCCAGTACTTCAGGAAGCATCAGCGAACCTGACAAAAATGTCATGGTTACGGATGCGTTAATCACCGGCGTAACACCAAGCTCTGCAAACAGGTCGCGTGTTGACTTTTGTGGGGTAGGAGTATCGGTTATTCCGATTGCGGATGCTTTGCTTATAAAACCACCTGACAACGGCAATAAGGTGAGGCCTTTTAATATGTCTCTGCGTTTCATTTTACTTCTCTATTAAATATAAGCCATACAATCCATTTCAACCAGCGAGTTGCCCGGTACGCCGCCTTTGGCTACAGCAACTGTAGTACGAACGGGAGGGTTTTTACCAAAACGGCCTTTATAAACTTCATTCATGCCCTGGTAGTTGGCTATATCATTCAGGAAGACAGTTACTTTAAGCACTTTCTCCATCGAAGAGCCGGCTTTTATCAGTTCTTTTTCAAGCTCTTTTAGTACGATCTCGGTGTGAGCTTTGATCTCGAATGGTTCAACATGGGCGCCTTTTCCGGCAACAAAAACAAGGTTACCCAATTTGGTTGAGCCTGAAAATAGCGGCACATCCTGGAACGTGGTTACGTTGTTCACTACTTTTTCTTCAGCAGGTGCAGCTACGGCATCTTTGCTTATTCCGAGAACTGATAAACCAGCAACTGAAGCCAGTATTTTTTTCAGAACAGATCTTCTTTTTTCCATGTTGTTTTAAGTTTGGTAATCGTATATGAAGTGTTTGTTTTTCTTATTTGATGTATAAATTATTTCGTGCTTGTCGCGGGATTCTTAGTATTTAAGGTAAGAATATATTTTATCATTTTATCCGCATCAGCCTGACTAATAGCAGGATGTGGTGCCATCGGAACCGGTCCCCATACGCCTTTACCACCCGTAATTATTTTTTTGGTGAGGGTGTCCAATGATTTTTGATTCTGAGGATATTTGGCAGCTATTAAAGTATAAGCTGGGCCAACCAATTTCTCTTCTATTTTATGGCAAGCAAGACAATCAGACTTAGAAATCATTTCCTTCCCATCTGCAATTTCAGCATCAGTGGCAAATGGGAGTGGAGGAGGAGCTTTGGTAACAGTGGTAGCAGGTTTGCTCTTGGCGACCACCTTTTTCTTGGCCTGGCCAGAAGCTACACAAACCGACAAGGTAAGTATGATACACAAAGCTGGTGTTATTAATTGTGCGATTTTCATAGTGGCATTCACAATAAGTAAAACCCTTAACTCAGGCTTTACCGTTACTTCACATAAACTTTTTTGTTCTTTTATCAGGTTTATATCCCTATTTCTGTTTTTTAGACATCTTCCATTCGCGTCCCGGTTCATCAACCCTGAATGTTTCCAGGTTACCCACATCCTGCAGGGTGGTATACATGGTTTTACCATCAGGGCCGCCAAAACCAACGTTGGTTGGCTTTTTGCCGATAAGTTGTATCTCCTGCAAAATCTTTCCATCAGGTGATACTTTGGCTATAGTTCCTTTGCCATACCGGGCCTGGTAAATATTGCCTTTTACATCACAACGCAGCCCATCCATGCCAAAGTCGGTAAATTCGATCACCAGGCGTTTGTTACTTATTTCACCTTTTGGTGATAGATCGTAGGCCCATATTTTGCGTTTTTCATTCACATATAACGTATGATTGTCCGGACTTACATCTATTCCGTTTACCGTTGCCATAGAATCTAAAACAGTTGTTTTACCATCTGTGTCAATGCGCCATATTTTACCGGTACCTGCTTTCCAGTTCGGGTCGCTCGCATAAAGACGGTCTTTATTATCGATAGCGATATCATTCGGCTGGCTCATCCGTGACTCATGTGCGAAAACAGTTTGTTCTTTGGTGATCATATTCACCTTGATGATATTGTGCCCGGTATAATCTGCTATCAGCATATTGCCGTGACTGTCGAACCGGATGCCGTTTCCGGTGCTTCCTTTAGCCAACTCGATAAATACACTAGCTTTTCCATCAGGCGTCATTTTGCCGATGGTGCCGTCATGATCAAAGTTCACCGCGTAAACATTACCATACTGATCTACCGCAGGCCCTTCGGCTCCGATGGTAAAGCTTTTCGGTGGTGTAAATTCTTTCGACTTAAAAAGTGTATCTGTGGATTGCGCGCTGGCATTTACACCAATGACTGTAAATAACGCGGACATTAGCAATCCACTATACCTGAATGCCGGACTTAAAGGTAATCTATTCATGAATTTGGTTTGATGTCTTTTTCCTTACCGCACTTACCTCTGCAGGTGTAACAACTTCGGGGAGATTATTAAAATTTGATTTGATGTAAGTGAGTACCTCGGCTACCTGTTCATCAGATAAGAAACTGCCATGCCCGGGCATCACCTCATTGTAAGATTGTCCTTTTACCGTTACCGGCCCCTTAAGGCCGTTTAGGATCACATTGATCAGTCTCGGGGTATTGTAATTTACCCATTCTGATTGTGCGAGAGGAGGGAAGCGGTTGCCGTCGCCCCTGCCATCAGCCTGGTGGCATGCTATGCAATAGGTGGCGTACACGGTTGATGCGGTAGGCATATCCTTAAACAAGTTGTCTTTAATCTCATCAGGAGTTTTGATGTTGGATGCTGTTTTTTTCCGGTTTCCCATGGCTGCCAGTTGCTCAACTCCGAATGCTTTTTTATCACCTTTAAACTGTATCCGCCAGATTCTTCCTTTTTCCGTATCACTTACATATAATGAACCATCCGGCCCTTCAGCTAAACCCATAGGGCGGTAAACCGCATTGCTCACATTCACAATAGGGTCGACCCTTGCAAAGCCATCTGCGAAAACTTCCCATGGGCCGGAAGGCTTGCCATCCTTAAATGGAACAAATGCTATAAGAAAACCTGCCTGCGGATAGGGGGCACGGTCGGTAGAGCCATGAAAGGCCACAAAAGCACCACTTTTATAACGTGATGGGAACTGTTTCCCTCTATAGAAAAGCAGATCATTTGGGGCAAAATGAGCGGGGAAGGCTACAATAGGCTGTGTCAACTTTGCGCCGTTGCCCTCTTTTGTGCCATCGCCTCCAAATTCAGGGTTAAGCAGTTTTTTACCTTTAAGTTCGTCGTAATAGTAATATGGCCAACCGCCGTCCATACCTTCATTCACTTTAAAAAACTCTTCAGCGGGTTCCATTGCGCTTTGCCATGGTGTATATAAGTCAGGCCAGATCATGCGGAAATCATCCCGGCCGTGAGCGACGGTGTATAACGATTTGCTTTTGAGATCCCAATCCATCGCAACAATACTGCGCAAACCTGTGGCATATTTAATGCCGTCCGACTGGTGCTGACTTGTTTTATTGGCATCAAACATCCATATACCGCCATGATCCTTTAGCCATGGGTTGCCCTTATCAGGTGAGTTCGGGTCGCCGACGCCCGGCGAACCGGGCAAACGATTTTTCTCCTGCCCCGCATTAGAGCCGGCACCCCAACCCACAAAAATATGTCCCTTATTATCAAAGGCAATCGGTTTGGTCTGATGCTCGTGGTAGGGGGGATTATCGATAACGATGGTATCTATTTTACTATCCGGAACCAGTTGTCCGCGTTTAAGCTTCATGCGGTATACCATCAGTTCTGAACTAAAATATAAGTACCCATTATGGATACGCATAGCAGTGCCATACGTGTGACCACTATATTTGCCAAAAGGGGTTATAATGTCTGCTTTGCCATCACCATCGGTATCTCTAAGCGCTATGTTTCCATACCCGTCATTTAAATAATGATTTCTGGCTTTCACATAAATATCGCCGTTGGAGTTGACAGCAATATGCCTCGTTTGCCCCTTCAAACTGTCAACAACAACTATGGCTTGGAAACCGTCGGGCAGGAAAAGACCGTCGTTGTCTGGTGCAACGGGGCCAGGGTGATTTTTACTGACATTATTCCATGAGAATCCCAGGAACACCAGTAACACACCTGCACCGATTGTCTTTAGCAGGTTCGAATTAAAGCAGTGTAAAAAATTAGTTACAGCCTTCCTGGTTGCGTTTGTAAGGGCCATTTAGCAAATTAAACTTTATAAAAACTATAATTATTGATCGGCCGAAACCGAACCGTTGTATTATTTTTTTGATCCTCTCAGCATTGATAGAACTGATGGATTTATCTTTTTATAATTTTTAGAACGAAGCCAAATAACCTTGTAATGGGGTGTCTCTTAGGGGCTTATGTCGGGCTATTGGTTTAATTTGCTATTTTTCAGAACAGATAGTCTGAGTAATATTCTGAATTGATTACTCATAACATACGCACGGCAGCACTCATAGCAACAGCAAGTTAACAGATATATTTGTTTTTTAAAAATTTTAGCTTTTGTTCGATGAAAATGGAAGAAGTATTTAGACTTTGTAAAATACTTTAAGAAGTATTGGAGTTGAGAAATCAGTTAATCAGTTAGTCGGGTATCAGTTATCAGGTCGCCATAATTAGCTGATTAACTGGTTAACCGGTCACTAATTAACTGATCACTTAATCTTTTTTCTTTCGGTCGTTACCCAAGCCTATTTTGATCTTACCGGTAGAATCAGCTTTGGCATGCAGATGCAGTATGATGCCTTTGTAGCGCTTTTTCTCCAGTTTAGCCGGGTCAGTTATAGTAGTGTCGTTTTTTGGATTGCGCAGGGGGACATCTATGGCCAGGTCGGTACCTTTTGAAATGCCATATACGCCCGAAATATCCATATTGATAGCGCTTGAGCTCAATTTCAACGGATATACTTTAAACATATCCCCGTTTACATCAAAATGGGCATTTAGTTCTTGCACGCGAATGTTTTTCAAATCACGGAACGGGAAGGCAAATTTACCAACGCTATATAAGGGTTTAAAGTTGAGTAATTGCCCCTGCTGCAGATTTACATCCAGATTGCCGTTGATAGAATTTTTTGCCAGTTTGCCGTCATCGGTAATTCCTGCTGTGATCGCCGTTTTGGCTGACAGGAGGCCCTTCAGGTTATCAGCGGTAAAATCGCTAAGCCCAAAATTATCAAAAGCCTTAAAAAACTCATTCACATCCACGTGACTGATGACTGTATTCAACTTTAGTTTATTCAGATCTTCTCCCCGTTGTATTGAGCCGTTCATTTTCAAAAAGCCGCCAGCATGCTTTAAGCCGACGTTTTTGATCACTATTGCATCTTCTGAAGTCAATAGATCCGCATGAACATCGGTCGCCAAAAACTTGTTATAGTACACCTTACTGACATCCAGGTGCATGGCTGCCGTGCCTTTTTCCAACACATTGCTTAATTGGTCAATGGCGTTTCCACTATTGACTATTGGTTTTGACTCGGCTGAGGGCCTTGCACCATTACCTTCCAAAAAGCTTAGGAATTCGGCCAGATAAAGCTGTTTGCTGCGTATTTCCCATGTAAGCAGCATTTTTTCCGGAGCCGTATAATACAGGTTCATGAAATTCTTTACCCGGCCATCCATTGTAATTACGCTATGCCCGCTTTGCAGACGGATGTTTCTCAGGACCAGATCATCCTTAGTGAAGTTCATCGATAAAGAACTATTGATCAGTTTTAGCTTCTCAGGAATGTAGGTAACGTCGGCGTTTTTGATATTAATATAACCAGTTACGATGGGTTTGTTTAGTTGGTAATTCACAATATCGCCCTTATAGCGCAGGTACGTTGTCGCGCGACCTTTGGTAAACCGGGCTATTTTGTTACCCATTATTTCATTCAAATCAGCCACAGGGAAATCGGCCCTAAGATTTCCTGTAGCAATAGGCTTATTGATATTAATGATGCTGCCAGTATCAATATTAAAAGGTATCTGTTTGTAGCTTCCCGAAAATCGCGTAAAACGGATAACAGAATTATCATCCGTAAAATCTTTGCCTTTTTCAAAATTATTAGTGAAGATGGCATCGAACCCGCAATTATCAAATATAGTTACCGGTGTAGATACTTTGCTATTGCGCACCCTGGCAGTTATATAAAGAAATGGATTGCCTCCTGCGAAACTACCCTCAATGCGCGCAGTCACTGCGAGCGGCTGGCTTATGTTATATTGGTCCAGTTTGCGTTTAATGTTGGCCGCGACAAGCTGCGAAGCCTGTCGCCAGGTGATCTGGTTGCAGGTAAGATGAATTTTGAAATCAGCAGGGTGTTTGTCTGCACCAAAAACAGCATCAAGTTTAAATTGATTTGGGCCAATATTCACCGCCTCAGAGTTAAGCGTAATCTTTCCATTGTCATCACCAATAGCCTCAAAATTGCCGTTTATGGTTTTGTCTTGTACGAAACTGCCGTTTTTTGTTTTAAACGACATGTTTCTTGCCAGTACATCCAGGTGAAAGCGCGCCCGCCAGCCGGTATCCAAACCCCGCATGCGTCCGTTAACATTTCTTACATCGAAATAAAACAGCTTGTTTTTTGAGCGGTCGTCCACTTTCAATTGCAAATTCGAGAAGCTGAATAATTGAAACGCAGGTGGAACGCTTTTGCCCGCTGGTTCTTCAGACCCATTCTTCGGACTTTTTTTGAAAACGCTCAGATTGCTGTAGCCTGTGCTGTCCGTATATAAGTCAGCAGAGGCATTATCAATATCAATGCGGTTGATACTTGCCTTGCCAGTTACCATAGATAGCGCATTGAGCGATACATAAAACTCTTTGGCGTCAAGCAGGGTATGTTTATGTTCGGCAAAGCGCTTGTCGCGTATGGTTACATTTTTCAGTTCAAGCGAGATATTAGGAAAGTCTTTGAATAATTGTGGCTTCATGTCGCCGATGGTGATCTGCCCGTCCAGGTTTTGGTTAAGCTCTGTGCTCACCATTTTAAGCACGCGGCTCTTGTTATAAGTTACATACAACATGGTGCCGATGACAATAAGAATAACTAGCAGGATAAGTCCCGCAAGGATTTTAATACCGTTTTTTAGCCATCGTGACACAGAAGGTTTAAAGCTGAAAATGAGGAATTTGTTTTGCTGGCAACGTAATTGTGACGATATATCAGCAGGTTAAGGAAAGAGTGATATTAATTGCATGGTGTACACCATGCATGTAGGCCACAAGCCTGGAGGCTTGCGGCAGCGCTGAGAGGCGATTCGAATACGTAGTTGCTTATCCGGCCTTTACAATATTTATGGCATTAATGCCCTTAGGGCCCTTTTCTACACCAAAACTTACTTTGTCGTTCTCCTTCGCCTGGAAGTTCAGGTTATTTACATGGAAAAAAACATTTTCCTGCGTTTTGCCATCGCGGATAAAGCCATAGCCCTTGGAGGTATTGAAAAAACTGATGATACCGGTCTTCAGCTGGCCTTCCGGTTCAGCTATTTGTTTAGGAACACCAATCTGAATATCTTCAGCCAAAACGGCCTTTGGTTTAAATGTAGTTGGTGGTGTAGAAGTAATGTTCCCGTTCTCGTCAACATAAGCCATCATGCCTTCCAGGCCTTTACCTTTGCTAGAGGCTGTTTTTCTAATCTCGGCTTTTTCTTTTTTTTCCTGATGCTTTTTCAGGCGTTTTTTCTCTTTTTCTTTTTTATTGTAGGTTTCACTGGATTTCCCCATACTTTATATTTCGATTTTAAGTAAATTGATAAAAAAACAAAAAGCACCTGCCGTTTGGGCAGGTGCTGGTCGTAAATTTTATAGTGATAATTAAATTACTTTAACGTTTACAGCATTCAAGCCTTTTTTGCCGCTTTCCACGTCGAAACTTACTTTGTCGTTTTCGCGGATCTGATCGATCAGGCCGGTTGAATGTACAAAAACATCAGCTTTTGTATCATCTTGTGAAATAAATCCGAAACCTTTCAGGTTGTTGAAAAATTTCACTGTTCCTTCTTTTTGCATTACTTAATTTTTAAATGAGTTGCAATGTACGCTTTAATATTGGTATATTTTTACTTTTGGTAAAATAATTTAAAATAAATTTAAACCGATTAACAAAAAATAAAACCCTTACTTTTGTGCCATTAATGTTAGGCGTTTTTTGTACATTGCCTAAATAGCCCTGCCACTCATCACTACTTAGATATTGCCCTCAACTGATTCAGGTGATCTTTAAGATGTTCATTAACCCGAGTCAGCCCAATACAATATGAATAACCAACCAGCCCTTTTGGGCGGCGTTGACGCGCAACAAAATTCTATAACCAACCAGATCAATCTTTTTTTATTCGATCTAAAGAACGAGGCCCGCGAACACGGTTTTAAAGCCGGCGACTCCTGGACCCTCCAGATTGCTACCGAGAACGAACTCAATAATTTGAAAAGAGAACATCACCCGGTGATTTCTTTACGGCTACAGACGCATGCTTTATTAAGGGCATACCTGCAGGTTAAAAGCCAGTTGCAGCAGTCTATTAATAACGATGACAGGACGCTTACTGAAGATGACCTGACAAAGAATGACAAAAGGTATTTGGTAGCCTATCGCGTAAAAAATGCCCGTAGCTGAGCTGACCTATTGATTTTTCATCTCTAATTAATACTATGGCTTTTTTTGATCATGTACCTCAGTCAGCATTTGATAGTTGGCGAAAAGGGCAGACAGATTTAGCTGGGTTTGAAACCGTGCTCGGCTTCTGTGATGGCAAACCTGAATTTGCCTCAAAAAATATATAAGCGCCTATGAGACAACTCAAAATTACGCCATCGATAACCAACCGTGACAGTAGATCGCTGGATCAATACCTGAAT
This sequence comes from Mucilaginibacter tolerans, assembly GCF_030519375.1. Classification (GTDB taxonomy): domain Bacteria; phylum Bacteroidota; class Bacteroidia; order Sphingobacteriales; family Sphingobacteriaceae; genus Mucilaginibacter. The sequence goes on from NZ_JAUMKB010000011.1 coordinate 150,323, forward strand.
GATATCAGCAAGATCCACATGGTGACGGCTGACGAGGAAGTAATGTTAACCAGACTTATTCGTGCAGGCGACCAGGCCGCGTTGCATAAGCTAACCCGTGCCAACCTGCGCTTTGTCGTGTCGGTTTCCAAGAAATTTCAAAACCAGGGCCTGCCACTAAATGACCTGATCAGTGAAGGTAACCTCGGGTTGATAAAGGCAGCGCACCGCTTTGATGAGACTAAAGGTTTCAAATTCATTTCCTATGCTGTATGGTGGATACGGCAGGGTATCCTCCAGGCAATCGCTGAACAATCCCGCATGGTAAGGCTGCCGCTTAATCAGATTGGCTCACTTTCAAAAGTATACAGAACCTTTTCCAAACTAGAACAGGAATATGAACGCGAACCTTCGGTAGAAGAACTGGCTGAGGCAATGGAAAGAACGGTAGACAGCGTTGCCGATGTGATGAGCAAGTCGGGTAGGGCCATTTCGCTGGACGCGCCTTTTGGTGATGAAAGCGAAAATTCACTGCTTGACGTCATGGCTTCCGGCGAGCGAACCACAGACCACAAGTTGCTGGAAGAGTCGTTGTCGGTCACCCTCAGGAATGCCCTCTCAAATTTACCCGACAGAGAAAGAGCCATTCTAATGCTTTATTATGGTGTGGGGTATCCACAAGCTTATTCGCTTGAAGAAATTGGCAGCCGCTACAGGCTAACCCGCGAACGGGTAAGGCAGTTAAAGGACAAAGCGATTGTGCACCTGCGCAGGAATAACCGAAACAAAGAATTGTTTAAGTTTTTGGGGGATTGAGATAAGGGGTGGAGAATATTCGTTTGAATAATTGCATGGCGCACACTTAACATACAGGCCACAAGCGGGCTGCTTGCGGCTGCGGAGGATTGAAAAGTGGTCGAAAATTTGGCATGAGAGACTTTTAAACAACGTGCCGGCAGGGAGAAACCGAACGAGAGGATGCTGCAAAATTGACCTGCGCCTAAATTTGATAATTTTGATTGCGTGATGGTTAGTTGATTTGAAACTATTATATTCAATTATTAGTTGCTTTTAAGCGTTCGATGTACGATCTTAGCAACCATACTTGCACGGGGTGCTTTTTAACTGATGTTAAAGGCTGAGATAATACCCGGAAACCTGATACGGATAATACCGGCGTAGGGATGCATGGCTTCTGTCAACATAAAAGCACACTGCTTTTTAAATATTAAAGCCTTGTTTCTGCCCGATATTTTTACGGTCAGAGGCAAGGCTTTCTTCATTTAAAATATTTTGATATGCTGCCTGAAAGAAAAGACTTTGGCCTGATGACAGAGCGCCTCACCAACTGGCAAGGTCGCCAGGAATGGTTTTTTAACCGCGAACACACCGACACTTATGAGCAATGGTACGAAGGCCGGTATAAGCGTGCCGAAGTATGGCAAAAAAAGGTAATGACCCAATTGCTTAAAACGGACAATCGAGTGCACGAATTGCTGGAGTTTGGTTGCGGCACGACCCGTTTTACCCGTTGGTGGAATGAAATTGGCATTGACGCCACCGGCGCCGACCTTTCGCCGTTTATGCTGGGCCAGGCCGTACACCTTTTTAAAGGCGATCTGGTAAACGCCGACTCACATTTCATGCCGTTCAAAGATCACTCATTTGATGCCGTAGCTTTCATCACCACGTTTGAGTATTACCGCGACCCGGTACAGGTGATACGCGAAGCTGCGCGCGTGGGTAAACATGGAATTGCTTTTGGTATGATGAATCGTAACTCACCTAAGGTGCTGCGCAGGCGTGTGCAGCAAATGTTCGGTAAAAATCCTTTTTACGTTACGGCTGCTTTTTATACACCGGCCATGCTCATCAGCAAAATTGATGAAGCGCTTCAAGGTCGTCAGTATAGTTTGCAATGGACCTGCACCGGTTTGCCCAAGTGGTTCCCGGTACAACAATGGAATATACCCGCCGGCGATTTTTTCGGGTTGTATGTAAAGCTTTTAGATTAGCGCACCGTGTCACTATTTGGGAAAATTGATAGCGGCGGTTTTGAGCAGGTCATCCTGCCGCGCTGCGGGGCATACAGAGACAATGTGGCGAGTGGGCCAGCGTTCGGGGTAGACGTATCGGTGGTTGAGTTACCCGGCAAGTTAGGATTGGCTATGACCAGCGACCCGCTTTCGCTTATTCCATCACTGGGTTTGCAGGAATCGGCGTGGTTATCTGTCCATTTGATGGCTAACGACATGGCTACCACGGGATTTGCACCAATGTATGTGCAAATGGTGCTGAATTTGCCGCCAGCACTCACCGCGGATGATTTTGAAACCTACTGGAACCACATCCATCAATATTGTAAACAGATTGGAGTATCCATTACCGGCGGCCATACCGGAAGTATTGAAGGACAAAACTCAACAATTGCCGGGGGCGGCACTATGTTGCTGACGGCGCCGCTCAATAATATTCGTCTGAGCCGCAATGCGCAGCCGGGCAACCTAATAATTGTTACCAAGCAATGCGCCATGTCGTCGGCCGCTATACTGGCCATGAGTTTCCCCGAAACGGTGAAGCATAAACTGGGTGCTGAAATCTACAGGCAAGGTTGTGAACTTTTCTATCAGACATCATCGTTGACAGACGGATTGACAGCCGCTGCAGGCACGGAAGTTACCGCTATGCACGATGTCACCGAAGGCGGTGTGTTGGGCGCAATTTATGAGATGGCCGTGGCATCTGGTACTGGCGTACGAATAATTAATGAATTGCTGCCCGTAGGCCATACCCAACAAGCAATTTGCAGTCTTTTTAATATCGATTACCGGTTTTGCGTTGGCGCCGGCTCTATGGTAATTGCCACGGCCCGTGAAGGCAGCGATGCCGTATTGCAGCGTTTGCACGCCCAAAACGTTAAAGCTGCCATAGTAGGAGAGTTCACCGGGCCGGAATTGGGTTACGAGCTTGTCGAAAATGACATTGCCTATCCAATGCCTTATTACAGCAAAGACCCCTACTGGTATGCATTTTTTAACGCCTGTAAAAACGGATGGAACTAATGGAGAAACTTAATAGGATAAACGGGGGTATTTACCTGGTGCTTAATCCAGGTATGGAGACCGGGTTGCTGTTAGCCCGCCTGGCCGATGCCCTGGCCGGTGGCTTGCTGGCCGTACAGATATGGAACAACTGGCAATCCGGAGCAGCGCGTTTAGATATTATTAAAGCAGCAGGACGGCTTTGTCAACAACACAATGTGCCGTTATTGATAAACCAGGAGTGGGAGCTGCTATTGCAGTCGACGTGGCTGCAGGGTGTACATTTTGATAATATCCCTGGTGATTTTGAACATATAAAAAAGACCTTAAATAGATCGTTCCTCGCCGGCATCACCTGCTCTGGTAATTTGGATACGGTTGTTTGGGCTAATGAAAACAAGCTCGACTATATTTCATTTTGCTCTATGTTTCCATCGCCTTCTGCCGGTCATTGCGATCTGGTGATGCCGGCTACCGTACGGCAAGCCCGTGGAATAACCGACCTGCCCATCTTTGTGGCAGGCGGTGTTACACCACAAAATGTCATCAAGCTAAAAGAAGAAATCCCTTTTAACGGCGTGGCCGTTATTTCAGGGATTCTAAGTTCGGCTAATCCTCAACAAAAAGTAAAAGAATATCAGGCTGCGTTAATGCACCGTGAAAAATTTCAGCAATGAAACAAAAAACTATAGAAAAACTCTGCTGCCCATTTGATAAAAGCGACCTGCAATTGCTTGTTTTTTCAAAAGATATCGAACACAATGTACTGGAAGGGATGCTTACTTGTACAAGCTGTCGGCGCAAATACCCAATTGTTTATGGCGTGCCTATTATGGCGCCCGACGAGTACCGGCAGCCGACGCTCGAGCAATCGATCTTGGAACGCTGGCAATTGGATTACAAGCTTGATGCTGCTGTTGCATTGAACTGGACCGCCGAAAGTAATTGTTAGCCTTATATATCGATAAAATGACGATTAGTATTAGAGTGTAGTTAAGGTTAATTTTTTTAACTATTGCGGGTGTTACAACCTGACATGTGACACTTTAATGTGTAAACCTACCAGGACAAGACACTTTTGGCTCTATCCTAAAACAACAAAAGCTGATCGAAAGATCGGCTTTTGCACTCGGGGCGATACAGATTTCCAAACACTTTATTGAGGATTTCCAAGTTTTAATACGTTTAATTGTGGAGTTTGGAATTTTTCAACATCCTTTATTTGGCATAGCATAAATCACGTTGCCTGAAACAGATAAATCGAAACCCTTATTTTCTACAGAAGGAAGTAATAGTTTCGTCCATGTTTTGCCTATGTCAGATGACCGGAATATACCATCTGAGCTACTACATATTAAATATTTGCCCGCTTGTTTGATTGATGAAATATACAATGAAGATTGAAATCCGAATATTTGTTTGATAAATGAACTATTCAATGAAGATCGGAGTCCTTCTCCTATGTCATTCCAGGTTTTTCCACCATCCAGTGAAATGTTTACTGTGTTGGTTTTGGTTATGGTGTTGTAGGTTATAGCAGCAAATCCTCCATCAATACGTTCCACCGCGACACCAGACCCCCCTTCACTAATCACACGATCCCAGTTCTCACCATCATCGGTCGACCTTAATATTCCCTGTGAGCTGGCAGCCAGGAGTACACCGTTTGACTCTACCATTTTCATTACCCAGCCTCCAACATGCACATATTTCCAGGTTTTTCCATTGTTAGTGGATTTATAAAGAGCATTGTTGGAGCCGATGAAAATTGTCCCTCCCGTAGTTTCAAAAACACTGCTTACTTGTTTCTCTTTATAATTCGTGAACATCCAATCTATCGTTCTGTTAATGCGTACGGCTTGCTCCTGAAAATTTGTGTACATGGGCGACCAATCACTCTTTCCGTTTATTTTTTGTAAAAACTGTCCCCTGAAATTATATGCAAATATCCCATTCTTGCCAGGAGCAATCTCACGCTGTTCACCAGGGAAAATCTCTTTTGTCCAAAAAGAAGTTGTAGAATTTGGGTCACTGTGATAAAGCCCATTGCCAGTACGTATATAGAGCCCACGGTCATTTGCAAATAAACCATGACTCCACATACCTGTTCTCTGTAATTTTTCAGGCAGCCCTTTGCTAATGTCCTGCCATGTTTGTCCGCCATCAGTAGACCTTAAAACGATGTTTACAGACCTTGATTTAGTGCCTTTTGTTGTTTTCGCCCCCGATTCCTTTTCTTTTAGCACAAAAGAATTTAGTAGAAACAATGCCAGGAGGATAGCCGGAACAAATACAAATAATCTTTTCATTTTCTTATTTTTCATGTCCTATAAATTTGGTACAGCAAATCTACTTTGATGTTTTTCGGCTTAAGTAATCTGGATTGTAAATAAAAATGTAAACTTTGTAAATAAAATCTTGACGTTATGTCTAATAGCCGAAATCTCCTCTCCGGAAAACGCAAATATCTTTTTGCATTGGTGCTACTCTTGTTTATTTCTGTAATCTGCGTGGCTTTCAGTATAGCGGGCAATGACGACTTTGATATCGCCAGGAGGGAAGTATTGCTTCGCAAGGTCGGAGATGAACTGCTTTCACAATCGGGCGACCTTACATCAAGGGTGCTCCCGGTAAAAAAGATTTCAGCAAATGAATACCAGATAAGTTTTGAAAAGGATCTTACTTTTCTGCCGGATTCACTGGTGAATACTACCAGCCGTTTGTTGGCCAAAGACCCGCTAGCACGTGACTATGTCGTTAACGTTCTGAACAGCGGCAACGCCAGTGTAACCTATGGCTACGCTATATCAGAAAATAAAAAAAATGATATTATAGCATGTAAAGGAAGAGTGCAACCGAAAGCATCCTACATGATCGACATTAAATTCAAACCAGCAGGAATAATTACAGCAAAGAATGGATATCTTCTGGGCAGCTTGCCATTTTTAGCATTTATTGGTTTTATTGTTTTAAGATCTGTTAAGCCGCAAAGAGCTTTACCCGACGATCAGTATACCAGTGTGTTCACTTTGGGTTCGGTATTGTTCGATGCCAGGAATCGGAAGCTGATAATAAATAGAAAGACAATAGACCTGACCGGAACGGAAACGCGTCTGCTGCTTATTTTCGCTTTGTCGCCTAACCAGCCTATAGAGCGAAGCCGGCTGCAAAAAGAGATATGGGAAGATGAAGGTGTTATTGTGGGACGCAGTTTGGATATGTTTATATCAAAACTCAGAAAGAAATTGGAACCTGACTCGAATATCAACATTGTTGTAATTCGCGGTAAAGGATATAAGCTTGAAATTAACTCATAAGAAGAATCATCACCTACATAAGAACCCTCCGGGCTTCGGATGATTATGGCCGTAGTTTATAACTACAAGGCTCATAAAATAACAAAGCCCGACACTTTCGTATCAGGCTTTCGTACTGACAGCGGGAGATTAATTGAACACATTTATGGCTTCCTGATGGTTGCAGAACGGATTTTGCAGAAATGTGCTAAGAAAAACTCGGGTAATCAAAGTGAATAATTGCTACAGTTTCTTCCTTCTAAGGTGTTCAAAAAAATCAATATGCTAGATTCTTTGAACACCATCGAATGTATGTTACAATAGCAGGCTCATACCCAGATGCGATTATCATTTTGATGTCAGATAAAAAATAAACGTCAAATAAATTTGTTTTTATTGAACAGTGTTCAATATTTTTGCAGTGTTTAAATTAATAAACATAATCATGAAAAAAGTATTGATCACAGGAGCAAGCGGCGGCATCGGGCTGGAGACAGCGAGGCAACTGGCCGCTAAAGGTTATCGGTTAACGCTGGTAGCGCGTAATGAGGACAAATTAAATAAGGCGGCAAAAAGCTTAGCCGGTACCGGTCACTCCGTTTTTGCTGCCGATCTGACAAAAAAAGAAGATCTCCAAAAGCTGGTCAGCCATTTGAAAAGCGAAAAGTATGATGTGTTAATCAACAATGCAGGGGCAGGGCTTTACGGAGAATTCATTGAGATTCCGTTAGCCGATCAATTGACAACCATGCATCTCAATATGGATGCTTTGGTAACGCTGTCTTATGGCTTCTTACAAAACGCTTCGGCAGGTGATAGTTTGGTAAATATCGGGTCATTGCTTGGCCACTCGTCTCTGCCAGGTGCATCTGTGTATGCGGCCACCAAAAGTTTTGTTTCCAATTTCTCAGAATCACTATGGTATGAGTTTAAGCGAAAAGGTGTTTTTGTAATGGGATTCAATCCTGGTGCCGCAAACTCGGACTTTCATGCAAACGCAGGCGGGCAAACTAGCGATTTCCCAAAATTTGTAGTTTCTTCTGTTGAAGACGTAGCCAGGGAACTGGTAAAAGCTTTGGAAAAAAGGCAGAAGCCGCGAGTTGTGCAAGGCTGGAAAAACAGGTTCATGCTTTTTGGATTCCGCCTTTTGAACCGGAAATCGGCTGTTAACATCATGGGGCAGATTAGTCCGGGAATGCGCAGCTAAGGTCGGAATTCGCATGCGAAATTTCGCCACGTGACCGACGGTCTTATATTTGTAACTTATATCATCTTATAATGGGCATAGCAGAAAGAAAATTGAAAGAGAAGCAGGAAATGCATCAACGCATTTTGAATGGTGCGCGCAAGATATTCCTTGAAAAAGGCTATGAACAAACGAGCATGCGTAATATCGCGAACGAAATCGATTATAGCCCGGGCTCGCTCTATTTCTATTTTAAAGACAAAAGCGAGATTTTTCACGAGCTGCATAAAGAGGGATTTAGCCTCCTGCTCAGTCAGTTTAAGGTTCTTGAGAAAGTTGCTGATCCATTTGAGCGTTTGAAAGCAATGGGCCGCATCTTTATTCAATTTGCACAAGACAATAAGGATTATTATAACCTGATGTTTATTGTTGACGAACCGGTAAAAATGTCTGAAGATGGTGGTTTTAAAATAGCACAGGAAGCAATCAATCAGCTGTCAGCTGTTATTAAAGAATGCCAGCAACAAGGGAAGTTTAAAGATATGGATACCGAGTATTTTACCTTTATGATCCTTTCAGCGGTTCATGGCATATGTGCACTTTTTTGTAAAGACCGTACGGCAAGTTTTATAGACAAAACGAATGAAGAATTGATGGAAAATGGCTACGAGTGCCTGGTTGCTTTACTCGAGAAGAGTTAGCTATTTTTTTGACTTATTGTTAAACGGTGTTTAAAATAATTACAGTGATTAAATTTAAATTTAAAACCCAGACAATTTCCCGTTGTGTGCTGGCTGCATCAGCAATTTTTACAGTCCACACCGGGAAAGCTCAGAACAAGCTGGATGAGTATATCCGGCAAGGATTATCATCCAATCAGAGCATCACCCAGCAGAATTTTCTGCTGGAAAAAAATATGTACGCCTTACAGGATGCGAAAAGTATGTTCCTGCCGGACATTACGTTTTCGACGACCTATACCAAAGCTCATGGCGGACGAACAATTGATTTCCCGGCAGCCGACCTGCTGAACGGGGCCTATGCTACGCTCAACCAATTGACCGGGACAAATTCATTCCCACAATTGCAGAACCAGCATATCCTGATCAACCCGGACAACTTTTATGACGCGAAATTCCGCACAACGCTTCCTATTCTAAATGCGGAGCTGATCTATAACAAAAGGATCAGGCAGCAACAGATAGACCTGCAAAAAACAGAAGTGCTGCTTTATAAGCGAGAATTGGTTAAAGAGGTCAAGACGGCTTACTACAATTATCTAAAAGCTATGAATGCCGCTAAAATCTATGAATCCTCGCTCCGGTTGGTAGAAGAAGGGCAGCGTATCAACACGAAACTTTTCGAGAATAGTAAGGTAAACCGGACCGTCGTACTTAGAAGCCAAAATGAAGTATCGAGGATCAACGCTTCACTGGTAACGGCAACAAAAAACGCCGAGTCTGCCCGCTATTATTTTAACTTCCTGCTGAACCGCCCGCTAACCGACAGCATACAGACCGACGACATCACCGAGCTGCCTGCCCAGGAGCAACTGAGGGAGAATAACGTCAGCGGAAGAGAGGAGCTGTCTAAGCTCAAGATCGCAAAAGACATCAATGGCAACCTGACCGGTCTTGCTAAGTCCTATCTCATACCTAAAATAGGCACTTCTCTGGATCTGGGTTCGCAGGCCTTTGATTGGCGTTTCAATACGCAGAGCCGTTATTATTTCCTGGGCGTTTCGCTCGAATGGAACCTGTTTTCTTTTGGTAAGCATAATTACCGGATCAAGCAGACGCTTTCTGACCAGCAGGCCCTCGTAGCACAAACTGACTACGTACAGCAACAGTTGCTTACCGAATTGAAGGTTAAGCAGGCAGGTATGCAAAGCGCGCTGGCAGAATATGATGCCGCAAAATCACAATTAACCACAAGCAAGACCTATTACAGCGATATGCTGAAATTATACAAGGAAGGAATGGCTATTTACATTGAATTGCTGGATGCCCAGAACCAATGGATCGACGCCCAGCTTCACGCCAATATCGCCCTTTTTGACACCTGGATTGCTCATACAGCAATCGAACGCGCCAATGCAAGTTTCACTATTCAATAACAAAATCATGAAAAAAATCTATTTATTCCCTGGTATAGTCGCAGGCGCACTCCTGATCGCGTCGTGCAAACATGAGCAAAAGGCTAAAAACGCAATCGGTGAACCCGATATCATCCCGGTTAAGGTTGCCACGATATCTGCTTTGGAAATACCTGGCCATATCAGCACTACCGGCTTGGTCAGTACAGAAGATGAGGCCAAATACTCATTTAAAATAGGCGGTGTTATCAATCGCATTTTTGTAGAAGAAGGACAGTTTTTCAAAAAAGGCCAGCTGCTGGCGACTCTGAATTCGACCGAAATATCAGCTGGCCTGGCCCAATCGAGCCTGGGCGTGGAGAAGGCACAACGAGATTATGCCCGCGCAGTTAACCTTTATAAAGACAGTGTTTTTACGCTCGAACAATTACAGAACACCAAGACGGCGCTGGACGTCGCCGCAAAAGCCAGGGAGGCAACCGCTTTCAACGAGCGCTATTCAAAAATATATGCCGCCACCGATGGCTTTGTAAGCAAAAAAATCGCGAATGAGGGGGAAGTAATCGCTCCTGGAATGCCGGCGTTGCTCATCAATTCAACGCAGCAGCGCAATAGTTATACACTGAAAGTTGGTGTTACTGACCGTGAATGGGCCATGATCAAGCTCGGCCAAACAGCAAAAGTGACGCTGGACGGTTATGAAGGTCGACAATTTGATGCTGTCGTATTCCGTAAGTCGCAGGCTGCAGATAGCCAGCTCGGTTCTTTTCAGATAGAACTGAAGCTCAATTCAAACGGCACCAAACCTGCCGTCGGCATGTTTGGCAAAGCAATAATTGCGACCAGCCAGGGCGAAAATGTGATGGCCATTCCCTATGGCTCATTGGTGGAAGCTGACGGCAACACAGGGTTCGTATTTACAACCACCGGCACTAATAAGGTTAAAAAAGTGCCTGTAACCATTGCGAGGTTTGATAACCAGGAGGTTTATCTAAAAAATAAACCTGACGGTGTAGATCAGATCGTGGTTTCCAACAGCGCTTACCTGAACGAAGAGTCAATTATTAAAATCATCAAGTAAGTACCATAGTCATGAAGATTACAAATTTTGCGGTCAAGAACTACCAGTTCACGCTAATCATATTCCTTCTTGTCGCCGTGGTCGGCGTTCTCACCCTGTTTACGATGCCGCGGTCGGAAGATCCTACCACCCATCCGCCACAATACCTGATCACCGTGATCTATCCGGGCACTAGTCCTAAAGATATGGAAGAGCAGGTGGTAAAGCCGATTGAAAATAAAATTTACGGGCTGGAAAACATCGAAAAGATATTGACTACGGTGGAAGACGGTGTTGCGGTAATTCAGCCAAAGTTCAAATACGGTGTAGATGTAGATAACAAGTATCAGGAGATATCCACAGAGATCAATGCCTTAAAAAGCAGCGAACTTCCGAAGGATATTTACCTGATCAAAACCGAGAAAATTTCCTCTGCTGATGTAAATATACTCCAGGTGGCCTTAGTTTCAGATAACGCTTCGGGTAAATTGCTTCGGGACGAGGCTGATATACTGAAAACACGCCTGGAAAAAATCACAGCATTGAAAGATGTCAGGTATTCGGGCATACCGGAACAGGAAATTCGCGTCGACATGCAGCTGGATAAACTCGCGCAGTACAAAATCCCGCTTAATGTCGTCATCGGAAGTCTTCAAAGCGAGGCTACAGACATACCCGGAGGAAGTATCAACCTGGAGAGTAAAGTCTTTAATGTTAAGACCAGTGGAAAAATCAGGACGGTCGACGATGTTGCCAATACGGTGGTCTATAATGCCAACGGCAAAATCATTTATCTGAAAGACGTGGCAGATGTGAGTTACAAAGACGGAACAATTGATCAGATCACCCGCCTGAATGGGCATCGTTGTATACTGGTTAATGCGCGTATGAAGGATAATGTGAATATCACTAAAGTTCAGGGGGATTTCCTGCCCGTGCTGCAAGCGTTTTCCAAAGGTCTGCCGTCCAATATCCGCATGGTGAAAAATTTCGATCAGGCCAACATGGTATCAGAGCGTTTGGGCCACCTGGGGTTTGACTTTGGGTTAGCCATTGTTTTGGTGATCATCACCTTGCTGCCGTTGGGGTTCAGGGCATCTCTTATCGTGATGATGTCTATTCCGCTTTCCCTTGCTCTCGGGCTTATCGCCATGAATTTACTAGGGTATTCTTTAAACCAGTTAAGTATCGTTGGGCTTGTAGTTGCGTTGGGCCTACTGGTGGACGACAGTATCGTCGTGGTCGAGAACATCGAACGCTGGCTGAGAGAAGGTCATTCACGAAAGGATGCTATCCTGAAAGGCACCAAGCAGATCGGTGTCGCAGTAGTTGGATGTACGGCTACGTTGGTGATCGCATTTTTACCGCTTGCATTCTTGCCTGATCTGGCCGGGGAGTTTATCCGCTGCCTGCCAATGGCCGTAATGACCAGCGTTTTAGCCTCAATGATCGTAGCCCTAACGCTTGTTCCCTTTCTGGGAAGCAGGATGCTGAAGACGCATACGCATGGCGAGGGCAATTTCTTTCTGAAGAATTTACAAAAATTTCTGACCTACTCGTACAGGCGCGTGATGCCTTTAGCCCTAAAATGGCCAAAAACAACCATAGGGATATCATTGGGTTTAAGTGTATTCGCTTTTTTCTTGTTCACGAAGACTGGCTTTAAGCTTTTTCCCACCTCCGAGAAACCGATGTTTCTCATTAATATCAAAATGCCCTTACAGGCAGATATCCCTGAAAGCGACCGGGTAACCAAACTGGTGGAAAATGAGTTAAAGAAACATAAAGAGATCGTTTATTATACGGCAAATGTGGGCAAAGGTAATCCGCAGGTTTATTACAACGTGCACCAGCAGGATATAAAACCTGACTTCGCCCAGGTTTTCGTGCAACTGGATGAAGAAGCCAGTCCGAAAGAAAAAACAGACCTGATCAAACAGTTAAGGCAGACGTTTAAAGATTTCCCATACGCAAGAATAGAAGTGAAAGACTTTGAACAGGGAACGCCGATTGAAGCCAATATTGTGGTCAGGATCTTCGGGGACGATCAGGAAAAATTGCGTGCACTTTCTTTCCAGGTAGAACAGATTCTGAAAAAGAATCCCGGGACTTTTTACGTCTATAACGAATTGAACACCTATAAATCGGATGTAAAAATAAAAATTGACAAAGAAAAGGCGCGCACTTTAGGTGTCCTTACCAGCGATGTGGACAAAGTAGTCAGGATGGCAGTAGCAGGACTAACCGTTGGGGACTATATTGACGACCGGGGCGACTCACGGAACATAGTTATCACCCTTCCCAGGGAGAAATTCTCAAACCTTGATGTTTTTAAGAACCTTTATGTAAATAATATCCAGGGCACCCCGGTGCTGGTTGATCAAATTGCAAGCATTTCATTTGAAACATCGCCCACAGCAATAAATCATTTTAATAAATCACGTTTTTCCAAAGTTACCTCGTTAACCAAAGACAACGTGCTGGCCAATGATGTCCTGAAGGAAGTTATTCCGCAGTTAAATAAATTAAAAATGCCATCTGGATATTATTACAAGCTATCTGGAGAAGCCGAATCGGAAGGCGATACATTGGGAGGAAATTTCCTTTCCGTGATCCTATTGAGCGGCTTTCTTTTCATAGGTGTTCTGATATTACAGTTCAAAACCTTTAAAGGGATCATCATCGTATTATCGATTATACCATTGGGCATACTCGGAGGAGTGGTATTTCTTCTTTTGACGGGTAACCCAATGTCGTTGGTATCAATCATTGGTTTTATTGGATTGTCGGGTATACAGGTCAAGAATTCGCTGTTGCTGGTCGATTTTACCAATCAGTTACGTGCGGAGGGCCATAGCATTGATGAAGCCATCAGTATGGCTGGCGAGACACGATTCCTGCCTGTGGTGCTTACTTCGATAACGGCAATCTGCGGGTTATTGCCTATCGCGCTGAACCCCAATCCACTTATAGCGCCTTTAGCTATCGTATTAATTGGCGGCCTGATTAGTTCTACCATACTTTCGCGGATTGTGACACCGGTGATGTATAAATTGATTCCGCCATATCTGGAAAGTGTTGAAGGATGAACGGCATTGTCGAGTTTCTTCCGCTTGCTAGCAGCTGGAAATTTACATGACTGATTGCTGATTAAAGGCAATATGAAAACAACAAAGAGAAAAGCCAAAAGAATTACAAATGCCCAAAACAAAAATAAAGTTTTAGATGGAATTAGCTATGCAGGTAGTGAGGAGGAGTTATTAAATAAAGTTGTAGAAATAATTGTTAAGATAATTAAGAGAGAAGTTGGTTTATAGCGAGTTGAGGTGTTCGATGTCTAATCTTACCACTGCATGGGATTGATAAAAATAATTATATTGTAAATAATTGATAATCAATATGTTGTTGGTGTTCAACTAAAGGCAAATGGGAGAGGGGGAATCGAACACATTTTGTCTTGTAAAAAATTGATAATCAGTAATTTATTACTTTGATGAAAGTCGTTTTTTCAGAGTGAGTAACCAACGTCTCTTAAAACAAAAAATGCAAGTTGTTAATAGTCAAACTATTACAAACTTGCATTTCTGTCTAAGTACTCGGGGCGGGAATCGAACCCGCACGCCTTTGACGGGCACAGGATTTTAAGTCCTGCGTGTCTACCAGTTCCACCACCCGAGCGTGGTAATTAACCTTTTAAAAACAAATCCCTTCTTTTGGAAGGGATTAGAGCGAAAGACGAGATTCGAACTCGCGACCCCGACCTTGGCAAGGTCGTGCTCTACCAACTGAGCTACTTTCGCATTTCGCAAACCACTATCGCGTTTGCGGAGTGCAAATATAGACAGAAAAGAATATTCTGCAAGAGGTAAAAATGAAATTTTTTCAAAAAAGTTATAACTCGCTGTTTTTCAAAATATCAGAGATGATATCATTCTCATATCCGCGGCTTAAAGCGTACTGATGCAGCTTATATCTCTTTTTAAAAGGGTCTTTTTCTCCTAAAAGCCTTACTTTTTTCTCCAGTATCTGCTTAAGCGTGCTTAAATAATCGTCGTCATCAATGGTATTCAGCGCTTTTTTTATCAGTACATCCGATACTCTTTTGAACTTCAGGCCCTGTTTTATCTTCTGTTTTCCCCAGCCCTTCTGGTTGAATTTCCCTTGGACATAAGCGTTGGCAAATCGCGCCTCATTCAAAAAATTGGTTTGGATAAGCTGGACGATCAAATTTTCTACCTGCGCGCTATGCAGCCCCCATTCATATAACTTATCCCGCACTTCCTGTTGCGAGCGTTCCTGGTAGACGCAGTAATGTTCGGCTTTAGCTAATGCTGTTTTTTCGTCGATTATATGGGTCGGCTTGGGTTGGTCCATCAAATGCCAAAATTCGTTAAAAATTCTTCTATTGGCAGAAATATAAGCAAATTCGTAGCATGCTTAGCAACCATTATTTTATCCGTGAAGTCCAGCAGATCATTAATGCCGGCGGGGTTATCGAAACTGATGACAACATCAGCGTTTTGCTGACTGATAGTCGCCGCATCACCAACGCTTCGGAAGGGTTGTTCTTTGCATTAAGTGGCAGACGCAACGGGCATGAATTTGTTGCTGAAGCCTACGCTGCCGGTGTGCGCAATTTTGTAGTGACGCATCAAACCAAGATAAAAATGCCAGGTGCTAACTTCCTGCTGGTGGATAATGTGCTGGATGCTTTGCAAAAATTGGCTGCTTATCACCGCAACCGTTTTAATCTGGAGGTCATTGGCATTACGGGCAGTAACGGTAAAACGATTGTAAAAGAATGGTTGTACCAATTGCTGATTTCAGATAAAACCATCGTTCGTAACCCAAAAAGTTACAACTCGCAGATAGGGGTACCGCTTTCTGTTTGGCAGATCACCGATAAAGACGACCTGGGTATTTTTGAAGCTGGTATCTCTACGGTAAACGAGATGGAGCGGCTTGAAACTATTATCAAGCCATCAATAGGCGTGTTAACGCACATTGGTCCGGCGCATGATGAGGGTTTTAAGGATCGTAAGGAAAAAGTACTCGAAAAGCTAAAGTTGTTCACTCATTGTAAACTGCTGATCCACAATTATGATCAACTGATAGACTATAAAAAACATATTCCTGTTAAAGACCGCTTTAGCTGGAGCAGACGGTTTAACCAGGCCGATCTTTATGTATTTGCGGAGACCGTTATATCCAGAAACTATTATTTACGCGCCAAATACCAGGGCAAGGAGATCGAATGCCTGATCCCTTTTATGGATGAAGCCTCTATTGAGAACGCCATTGTATGCTGGGCCACCATGCTGGCCATGGGCTATAGCCCTGTTGAGGTGGACAAAAGGATAGAACGGCTGAGCCCGGTAAGTATGCGCCTGGAATTGAAAAATGGGATTAACGATTGCTCGGTGATCGATGATTCTTATAATTCTGATGTGCAGTCGCTGGAGATTGCTTTGAATTTCCTCAATCAGCAAAACCAGCACCCGACACGCACGCTGATCCTGTCGGATATCTATCAATCGGGTTTGGAACAGGAGGTATTGTACCGGCAGGTGGCTGATATGATTAAAAGCAGGAAAGTAAACAAGTTTATCGGCGTAGGAGAGGCTCTGTCCGCTCATAAAGACTTATTTACTTTAGAAAAGAAGTACTTCTACCCGGATACGACGGTTTTGCTTCAGCATCTGAATGAGCTGAATCTTGACAACGAAACTATCCTGATAAAAGGGGCAAGGAGTTTTGAATTTGAACGGATCAGTTCGGCGTTGAGCCTGAAAGCGCATGAAACGGTGATGGAGATCAGCCTGAATGCACTGCTGAACAATCTGAATTTTTATAAATCAAAACTGAAACCGGGCGTGAGGATAATGGCTATGGTGAAGGCATTTTCCTATGGCAGCGGAACGTTTGAGGTTGCCAATATGCTTCAATATAACAAAGTGGATTACCTTGCGGTAGCCTATATTGATGAAGGTGTGGCTTTAAGGCAGACCGGCATTACGCTGCCGGTAATGGTGCTCAATCCCGAGCTGTCCGCATTTGATAAACTGATCGAATTTAAATTAGAACCGGAAATATTCAGCTTTAACCTGCTGGACGAATTTGTAAAATATGCACAATCGCATCACCTGAATAATTACCCGGTGCACCTTAAAATAGATACAGGGATGCACCGGTTGGGTTTTGAGGAACAAGATATCGATATGTTATGCGACCTTATTGAGGAGAACAGGTATATTAAAGTACAATCTGTTTTTTCGCACCTCGTGGCAAGCGATGCGCCGGAGCATGATGATTTTACCAGGAAACAGATCAGGCGATTTGAGAAAGCTTTTACGAAGATTGAGAAGGCGATTGGTTATAAAGTGATCAAGCACATTTCTAATACGGGGGGTATTATCCGCTGGCCCTCGGCACATTTTGATATGGTGAGACTGGGGATTGGTTTATACGGTATCGATGGATCTGTGCCAAAAGGCTCAGGGGTTTTACAGCCAATCGCTACTCTAAAAACCAGTGTGTCGCAGGTACGAAAGGTGGTTGCCAACGATACCATTGGCTACAACCGCAACGGGAAGCTAACTCACAATGGTAAAATCGCTACTGTTCGTATCGGCTATGCCGATGGTTACCTGCGCGCATTTGGTAATGGGGTAGGTAAAATGCTGATAAAGGGGAAATTGGTGCCAACGGTGGGCAATATATCGATGGATATGACCATGCTGGATGTAAGCAATGTAGATGTGCGTGAAGGGGATGATGTAATTGTTTTTAATGATCAATTAACTATTGAAGAACTGGCTCGTGAAATAGGTACCATTCCTTATGAAATACTGACTAATATTTCGCAAAGGGTAAAAAGAGTGTATTTTTATGAGTAGAAATCTACTGCTGCTATGAAAAAAATCGCCGGAGCGTTATTGAACTTTTTTGTTAAAGGGCTCATTGTAGTAATACCTATAGGTGCGGCGGCCTTCTTGATCTTTTGGGGAGTGGCCAAAGTTGACGAAGCTCTGAACTTAAGCGGTGTTTTTCTTACAGACAGTAAAGGCCAGCCGATTTATATCCCGGGCTTGGGTATATTGAATGTATTGATTATTATCCTTGTTGTAGGTATTCTTGTAACGAATGTTATAACCGATCCTATTAAACAATGGCTGAACCGTTGGATAAACCGTCTTCCCATATTCAAATTTTTGTATTCCTCAATCAAAGACCTGACGGAAGCCTTTGTAGGTGAAGAGAAAAAATTTAACGAACCGGTATTGGTCGAGATCAATGAATTTGGTCTGAAAAAGGTAGGTTTCCTGGTGCAAAAGGATCTGGCTAAAATTGGTTTTCCGGGCGAAGTGGCAGTTTATTTTCCTTTGTCTTACTCATTTGCCGGCCAGGTGGTCATCATCTCATCCGAAAAGGTAAAACCGATAGACAGAAACGCCGCCGACATGATGAAATTTGTGATCTCCGGTGGTGTGAGCGGGTTAGATTAACTCAGCTTTTTCATGCTTTTTATAACAATTATAGTACTGATGATCACCAACAAGGCTCCCAGTATATAAGGCGCGCCAGGGAAATAAACTGATGAGCCTTTGTGAGCAAATGATTTGAAGGTATAGCCCATTATCAGCGGCCCGAATATCAAACTCAGGCTCGAAAGTAAGTTCAATCCTCCCTGAAGTTCACCCTGTTCATTTTTCTCAAATTTACCGGTGATCATACTTTGTAGTGCCGGTCCCGATACGCCACCAAGACAATAAGGTATCATGTAGACATAAACCTGCCAGCCATAGCTGGCGAAGGCTATCAATGTTAATCCCAAACCATAGGATATTAGGCCCCATATAATATTATTTTTCAATCCGAATTTAGGAATGAGCAAACGGATCAACCCGCCTTGTATGCTGATGAGCAATACTCCTATAAAAATACCCAGGATACCCACGCTATGCATCGACCAGTTGAACTTTTCATATACATAAAAAGGCAACTGATACTCAACCGCCTTTTGCGCTATGTAAACCAAAGTGAATGCAACCGCCAGCCCGGCCAAAGAGGCATATTTCCCCAGGTTTTGTATTGAACCAATCGGATTAGCTCGTTTCCATTCGAATTTACGACGGTGTTCTACGTCAAGGGATTCTGGTAATACGAATAATCCCCACAATGCATTGAAGAGTGCCGCTGCTGCTGCAGCTATGAACGGAAATTTGATGTTTAATTCGCCAAGAAAAGCACCACCGGATATACCAATGATAAAGCCAAGCCCGGATGCTGCGCCAATCAAACCAAAATTAGCCGAACGTTTATCGCCTTCGCTTACATCGGCTATGTAGGCTGTGCCCGTTGCCATAGTTGCACCGGTAATACCGGCAATGGTGCGCCCCACAAATAACCAAAAGATAGAGGGGGCAAATGCCATAAACAGGTAATCGATACTAAACCCGAATAGAGAAATCAAAAGTATTGGCCTTCTTCCAAAACGATCACTTAGGTTACCAAGGATGGGTGAAAATAGAACCTGCATTAAAGCGTAAGTGAATGTGAGCCAGCCGTTTATTTCGGATGCAACAGCGTTGTCGGTATGCCCCAGTTGTTCAAGGAGTTTAGGAATAACGGGAATAATGATGCCCAAACCCAGCACATCAATAAAGATGGTGACAAAAATAAATCCAACCGCAGCTGATGTTTGGGTTTTAGGTTTTATACTCATAATGGGAAATAGACAACATACCCAATCACGGGAATGTTTAAAGCCCTGTTATCGTTGAATGTAATAACATTGCCAATATAGCATTAAAACTATTAAAATGTTTTGAACAAAACTTACTGTAAATATTAAAAGACTGACGAAGAAGTATTAATAATTAATTGAATTAGTTGTTAAATTGCAATACCCTAGGCTATTGACACATTGGCAAAAAAAGACTTTTACAAATGACTGGTTATTTAATCGCCAGCCTATGGTGTTACCATTTTAAAAAATCATCCCATGAAAATCCTTAAAACCTTATTGGTATTACCCGCACTAGTGGCTGTGCAAACTGCATTTTCCCAAGAGCAGCATCTCAAATTATCAGACGAATTCCCTACAGCAGGAGAAAAGATCACCCTGACTTATGACCCGACAGGTACGGTTACAGAAGGTAAAAAAGATATCACTGCTACCGTTTATTATCTCGATAATAAGAATTACCCGGCTGATGATATCGACCTCAAACCTGATGGAAAATTGTTGAAGGGAGACATTACTATTAACTCGTCCTCTAAAGCATTTATTATAAAAATAGCAGCCGACGGAGCGGTAGATAATAATAGTGACAAGGGTTATATATTCTTGGTATATAAAGATAAGCAGCCTGTTGAGGGTGCTTATGCATGCGAAGCATTTAGCATTTCCAGCGGAATGGGTAATTATATGGCGAAGATAAAAAATGATCTGCCCTGGGCCGGCGAATTATACAAAAAGGAATTTGCCTTGTATCCTAAAAGTGAGAAGGAATATGGATTTGGCTATTATAATATGCTGAACAAACAACCTGAGCATAGAGCGGAGGTTGATGCCAAGATCAGCAGTCTGGGAAAAAGCGACAACGAAGATGATATGATGCTGGCTTATAGTCTTTTGAGAGCATCTAAAAATTCCAAAACAATGGATTCACTGGGCACGGTTATTAAAGCTAAGTTCCCAAATGGTACCCAGGTTAAAAATGAAACCGCTACAGCATTCTTTAAAGAAAAGGATCCTGTCAAGAAGGATTCAATGTACCAGGCCTATATTAAGAAATACCCGGAAAATACAGATGAAAAGAATACTATTCAGGATAATTTCAGGTTACAATTAGCATCTGCTTACCTCGGGAAGGGCGATCTGGATAATTATCATAAATATGAAAGTCAGTTAAAAAACAAAACCAATCTGGCGATGACCCTTAATAATGTAGCATACGAATGGGCCAAGAAAGGGGAAAAGCTGGATGACGCGGCGAAGTTGTCTAAACAGTCGTTGGATATGATGTCGTCAAGAATAGCCAATCCTGACCGACAGCCTTATGCTTCACCCGCTCAAATGAAAAAGAATTATGAATATTCTTATGATCTATATGCTGATACCTATGCCTTTATTTTGTTTAAGCAAGGAAAGTATGACGAGGCTCTTAAATATGAACAGCCTGTAATAGATCGCAGCAAAACGGTTGATCCGGATGAGGGCGATAACTATGTTCAGATTCTGGTAGCATTAGGTCAAACTAACAAGGCAAGGGATTTTGCTGAAAAAATGGTGAAAGATGGCCATGGTACTGAATCAATGAAGACGTTGCTAAAAAACGAATATGTCAAGAAAAAAGGCAGCGATAATGGCTATGATGGATACCTGGCATCGTTGCAAAAAACATTTAAGGATAAAACCAGGAGTGAGCTGGCAAAAACAATGATCAATCAGCCTGCCCCATCCTTTGCATTGAAAGATCTGGATGGCAAAGCAGTATCACTGGCTGATCTGAAAGGCAAAATTGTGATTGTTGATTTTTGGGCTACCTGGTGCGGGCCCTGTAAGGCGTCGTTCCCGGGCATGCAGCTGGCAGTAACCAAATATAAAGACAACCCCAATGTGAAATTCTTATTCGTCGATACCTGGGAAAACGGCGATAATTATGTAGATGGAGTGAAGAAATTCATCTCCGACAATAAGTACAGTTTTCATGTATTGATCGATGAAAAGAATTCAGAAGGCAGGCAAGGCAAGGTTGTGAGTGCATATGAAGTAACAGGCATTCCTACTAAATTCATTATCGATAAAAATGGCAATATCCGTTTCAAATATGTCGGGTATTCAGGCTCTGCTGATAAAATTCTGGACGAGGTGACAGATATGATTGATATGGCTCAAAACCCTGATTCGGTTGCGGTGATACCTAACAGTAACGGAAGCAAAAGCAAATAATCATAGTATTAAAAAAGCGGCTGATAAAGCCGCTTTTTTTCAAAATTAGAAATTTGGTTTCAATACATATTTCTCGTAGAAACGGAAAATATGTTCAGCTGCTTCCTCCGCCGTGTCTACTAGGCGGTATAGGTTCAAATCATCCGGACTAATATTGTGCTCCCGGGCAAGCATAGTTTCTTCCACCCATTTAAATAAGCCGCCCCAATAATCGAGGCCTACGAAGACTATTGGGAAGCGCGCGATCTTACCAGTTTGTATGAGTGTGATCGCCTCAAATGATTCATCCATCGTACCAAAGCCACCCGGCAGTATAATGAAGCCCTGTGAATATTTCATGAACATGACTTTGCGGATGAAGAAATAATCAAACTCCAGCAGTTTATCGCGATCGATATACTTATTGTGAAATTGCTCGAATGGCAACTCGATGTTTAATCCTACCGATTTACCCCCCGCCTCGTAGGCGCCCTTATTGGCAGCTTCCATAACACCCGGACCGCCGCCTGAAATGACGCCGTAGCCGCGTTCGGTCAACAATCGTGCAGCGTCCTCGGCCAGTTTATAATATTTGCTATCATTATGGGTACGTGCTGAACCAAAAATCGACACACACGGACCTATTTTAGCCAGTTTTTCAAATCCATCCACAAACTCGGCCATAATCTTGAATATCTGCCACGAGTCGGTTACTTTTATTTCCTGCCAGTTCTTATTTTCAAAAGCCTGTCTTATTTTATCTTCACCAGTCATATCCTGTTATTCGTATTCAATAGTATAAATGTTGCGTTATTGGCTTTTGCGTGATGAAGTGAGCCATAACCCGACAAAAGTAATTAATCCATTAACAATGATGAGCTCATTATCGAAAACATATCCGCCAAATAATTTTGCTGAATCAGTGCTAAGGAAATAACATACTAACGGTGATACAACGCAAATAAATGGAACTAGTTTATCTGCCACCTGTCGCCCCTTCATAAACAGGCCAAATGAATACAGACCCAGTAAAGGCCCGTAGGTATAAGAGGCTACTTTGAATATAGCACTCACCACCGCATCATTGTTTATAGCATTGAATATCACTATGGTTAGAAGCATTAGCCCTGAAAAGGCAATATGCACCACATGACGGGTCTTTACCATTTTAGAACTGTTGATATCCTTGTTTTTTGTAAAACCTAAGAAATCGACGCAGAAGGAAGTGGTTAACGCTGTAAGGGCGGAGTCAGTTGTGGCAAAGGTGGCCGCTGTCAAACCCAGCATAAATACAACTGCCGGGATTACGCCTAAATATTTTAAAGCAATAGTAGGGTATAGATAGTCGGTTTTGGTAACGGTGATACCATATTTTGTCGCATAAATGTATAGCAATGCTCCAACACTTAAAAAGAAAATATTAATGATAACAAACACCGTTGTAAAACTGAACATGTTCTTCTGAGCGTCTTTAATATGGCTCATGCTTAGGTTTTTCTGCATTAGGTCCTGGTCAAGGCCCGTCATGCCGATGGTGATGAATATGCCACCTAAAAACTGCTTGCTGAAGTGGAAATGGCTACTCAGCAAATCGTTAAAAAAGAAAATTTTTGAGTAACTGCTGTTTTTGATGGCATCTGCCGCTTCAAAAATGCTCATATTCAGGCTGCGGCACATAAAAAACAATGACAGGAACACCGATGAGACCAGAAATAAGGTCTGCAGGCTGTCAGTAATAATAATGGTTTTTAACCCGCCTTTAAAAGTGTACGACCATATCAGTATCAGGCAAATCAATACAGTTACTGCGAAGGGGATATGATAAGTATCAAAGATGAATTTTTGTAACACGATCACCACCAGGTAAAGCCTGAATGATGAGCCGATCGTGCGACTGATCAGGAATATTCCCGCTGCTGTTTTATAGCTCCATGTACCTAAAGCTTGTTCAATATAACTGTAAATGGATGTCAGCTTTAGACGGTAATAGAGGGGCAACAAAACCGTAGCGATAATGATAAAACCGGTTGCATTGCCTAATACAAATTGGAAATAGGCAAATTGATCCCCAGTTGGGGCGCCAACTTTACCCGGAACAGAGATAAACGTAACTCCACTCAAGGCAGTACCAATCATCCCAAAAGCTACCAGGTACCATTTGGAATTCCGGTTGGCCACGAAGAAGGTATCGTTGTCGGAGGATTTTCTCGATGTCAGCCACGATATGACCAGGAGCATAAGAAAGTAGCCGATGATGAAGCAAAGTAAAACTAAAGGCGACATAGGCGATATTTAGTCGGACAAATAAATTTGATAATCATGTCAGCTCGTTCGAAATGACAGTCTCTAATTTGAGGCAAGATATGTATTATGTTCAACAAATCCCATCTTCCGGACTTACGCGGACTTTCCGACTTCCCGACTAATTTAATTAAATTCGCAAAATGAATTTCTCGTCAAAGTTGCTGGAGAATGCGGTGGCAGAGTTTGCCAAATTGCCGGGGGTGGGACAAAAAACCGCTTTGCGCCTGGTATTGCACTTGTTGAACCAGGATAAGGCTGAAGTAGCGAAATTTGGCGACAGCATCATCAAACTGCGAAATGAAATAAAATTTTGCCGGGTTTGTCATAATATTTCAGATCAGGAGATATGTGAAATATGCTCCGCACCTAAGCGCGATCACGCAACTATCTGTGTAGTAGAGGATACACGTGATGTAATGGCTATACAGAATACTGATCAGTACAATGGGCTTTACCATGTTTTGGGTGGTTTAATCTCTCCGATTGACGGGGTCGGTCCTTCTGACTTACAGGTAGATACATTAGTAGCCAGGATAAAAGAAAACGAGGTTAAGGAGGTGATATTTGCTTTGAGTGCCACAATGGAGGGAGACACCACTATATTTTATTTGCACAAAAGGTTAAAAGATTTCAACATTAGCCTTTCTACCATAGCTCGTGGCATAGCTTTTGGTGGTGAACTAGAGTATGTTGATGAGATTACCCTTGGGAGATCCATCGCGACACGTATTCCATACGAAAGTTCACTATCAAAGTAGCGTGTATGAAATTATCCGTAATCCTGATCAATCACAATTCACGTAATGGCCTCCGGCTTGCATTAACCTCATTGCAAAAAGCTGCACGCAATATTCCGCACGAAATTATTGTGGTTGATAATGGGTCTACAGATAACTCCGTCAGCATGCTTACTGCCGAATTTCCACAGGTGAAGTTATTTATTAACTCCGTTAAAGAAAGTCTATCTCAGGTCTATAATAATGCTTTACTGGAAACCCGAGGACAATATATTTTATTGATTAACCCTGATACGATTATTAGTGCTGATTCCATCACCAAATTGAATGAATTTATGGATCAGCATCCCTTAGCGGGAGGCACAAGTGTTCGTATGGTAGATTTTAAAGGCGATTACCTGCAACATTCAAAACATACATTAACAGGCGCCTGGGCTGCATTTATCAAATTTGTCGGGTTGTCATCTTTCTTCCCTAAAACCTACTCCTATTCAAAAAGGAAGGCTGACTGGGTTGATGAGTTTGAAACAAAGGAGATAGATGTGCTGAACGAAACCTGCATGATGCTTCGCCGGTCGGTATTGGAGAAAACCGGTCTTTTTGACGAGCGGTTTGCTCTATATGGCTATAATATCGACTTATCATACCGTGTCAGGCTACAGGGATTTAAGAATTATTATTACTCAAAAACATATTTCATCCAACTACCACGCAAAGCGGTTAACAAATTTAGCTGGAATTACTTCAGGCATTTTTATGGTGCTATGATTATATTCGCAGCTAAATATTTGTTTAAACTGCCTGTGCTGAACACCAAAAACATAGGCGAGCTCTACCCATCGTCGTATGAAGTTGAATGACAAAGTCGTAATTATCACCGGGGCATCATCAGGAATAGGCAAAGCATTGGCAATTGAGTTTGCAAGTCGCGGTGCCAATCTTGTCTTAGCTGCCCGTCAGTATGTTGCCTTATGCGAGCTCACTGAAAGCCTGATCAAACAATATAATATTCAGGCTGTGGCTGTGCAATGTGATGTGTCGAATGAGGACGATTGCAACCATTTAATTAAGCAAACCATACTTACTTTTAATAAGATCGACGTATTAGTAAACAATGCAGGTATCAGCATGCGGGCCTTGTTTAAGGATGTTGATCTGAATGTGCTGAAAACACTAATGGATGTCAACTTCTGGGGAACAGTTTATTGTACCAAATTTGCTTTGCCCCATATTCAAAAAACACAGGGCAGTATTGTGGGCGTATCATCCATAGCGGGTTATAAAGGTTTGCCGGGGCGCTCCGGTTACTCAGCCTCCAAATTTGCGATGAATGGCTTTTTGGATGTTTTGCGCATAGAGAATCTGAAAACAGGTGTCCACGTGTTAACTGCCTGCCCTGGTTTTACAGCTTCCAACATACGCAATACTGCTTTGGCCAAAGACGGCTCGCAACAAGGTGAAAGCCACATGGAAGAAGAAAAAATGATGACTGCAGAAGAGGTTGCAAAACGTATAGTTGACGGAGTAGAGAACCGCACCAGGACACTCATCATGACCCGCCAGGGCAAACTAACTGTGGCAATAAGCAAATTCTTTCCGGCATGGCTGGATAAGCTGGTTTACAAGACGTTTGCTAAAGAGAAGGATGCATTATTGAAGTAACACACCTATCCCTAAACCTCTGCTCGAAAACGCGGTTGAGGTAAGAATTACCTGTCATAGAACTTAAGTTTATTGTACCTTTTGTTAACTAATAGATTATTGTTGACGGAATTTATTGGATAATATTTTCAATCGATAATAATTATTAATCTATGATTAATTAAAATTAATCAATGGTTGAAACCTTCTTTATTGTTATTTGTTCGTGTTATACCAAGTTGTTCAACGATATTGAGTATGGCAAAACATTTATTTTACTCTATTCTAGCAGCAGCTTTAGCGTTTTCATACAATAGTACTCTCGCTGCGGTCCCTATTATTAGTTATTCTCCATCAACAAATGTCTACACTGTTAATACGGCAATTACCACATTAACGCCTACAGTAACCAATGGAGTTAGTGCGACCGGATTTAACACACCCATTACCCTTACCGGTGCTACTTTAAACAACCCGCGAGGTGTGGCTATTGACGGGGCGGGCAATGTTTATGTAACTAATAGCGGCAATAACACCATCAGCAAATACAATTCAAGCGGGACTTACCTCGGCACTTTCGGCTCGGGCGCTACCATGTCGACACCTAAAGGCCTGGTTTTTGATTCCTCAGGGAACGCCTACGTCCTGAACCTTGGTGCAACGCCTGGTACGGGCAGCGTATATAAATATAATTCGAGTGGCGTGTATCAGTCTACGATCATCAGCGGGTTAAACTATGCTTTAGGAATTACTATTGACGCATCGAACAATATTTACATAGCTGATCAGGGTGCTGTTACCGTAAAGAAATATAATACCAGTGGCACACTTTTACTTTCATTACCTACCGCTAACCTGAATACTCCACTTGGTGTGGCCGTGGATGCATCGGGTAATATCTACGTTTTAAATAATGGCGGCCCGAACGTAACAAAATATAATTCGGCCGGGACTTATTTATCTACATTTCTTAGCGGCTTTACATCGCCGCAATCCATGGTAATTGACGGTGCGGGGAATTTTTATATAGGCGATAATTCAGCCACAAATACAGTTTATGTTTACAAACCCAATGGCTCATTGCTCACCAGTAAAGCCATTAACGACCCGGAAGGGGTCGCTGTAGACGGTAAAGGGAATATTTTTTCATCAGCTTATTACGCCAATCAGGTGTATGAAACTAAACCGTCCGGTGGTTATTTTTTGAGCAGCGCATTACCCGCCGGATTAAGTTTCGATAGTACTAACGGCCAAATCAGTGGTACGCCCACCGTTGCGATGGCAGCAACCACGTATACAATAACTGCCTATAACGCAAGTGGCAGTGGTAACACCACAGTTAATATTACTGTTAATCCTACTGCCCCCACGGGCACAGGTGGTTCGGTGTGTGGGTCGGGTACGGTAACACTTACTGCTTCGGGAAGCTTGCCGGCGGGCGGTGTTTATACCTGGTATGCGGCTCTTTCAGGCGGGTCATCTTTAGGAACCGGAGCAGCTTTTGTTACACCAACAATAACCACGACAACAACTTATTATGTGAGCTATACACAGGGGGGGGCAACCAGTTCACCCCGTACCGCTGTAGTGGCAACTGTAACAGCCGGGCCGGTTTTATCAATTTTACCTGCGATCGGTTTATCTATTTCCTATCCATTTAATGGCAACGCCAATGATGCTTCAGGAAATAACAACAATGGTACGCCTCAAAATGTGCCCACACTTACTACCGACCGCTACGGTGCCGCAAGCAGTGCATACAGCTTTAATGGTTCTACCCAATATATTTCTACTGCTACTGCAATTGCGTCACCCGGGCCACAGAATTTCTCGATCAGTGTGTGGTTTAAAACAAATTCGGCTGGTGGTAAGCTGGTGGGTTTTGGTTCATCACAAACCGGGTCAAGCCCTAATAATGATCGTCATATTTATATGAGCAACAGCGGGCAACTATATTTTGCGCTTTACCCATCAGCCTATAAGGTCTTGAACACCACTGCAAGCTATGCTGATGGCAACTGGCATCATGTAGTTGCCACCGAATCAACCACTAATGGGGCCAACCTGTATGTGGATGGTGCGCTCCAGGCAACCGATGCCACTATGATCGCTTCGCAAGCCTATGCTGGTTACTGGCGCGTCGGTTATGATAATATGGTGACCTGGCCCAACGCCCCTACCAGTTATTATTTTAAGGGATCATTAGATGATGTAGCCATTTATAATACCGAGTTAACCGCTGCACAGGTAAATATTTTGTATGGTGCCGGGGGTGGGAATTTTTGTGCCGGTAATTCTTTTTCATTGACAGCTAATACGGTATCCGGCGCAACCTACTCTTGGAGTGGCCCTGGCGGTTTTTCATCAACTGCGCAAAACCCAACAGTCGCAAATGCTGTGGCAGGTACTTACACGTTGGTAGTGACCGCATCAGGCGGATGTACATCTACTATAAATGTTACAGCACCATCAAACGCAGTAACTTACACTTGGACAGGCGGTGCGGGAAGCACGAATCCAGCGATAGCGGGCAACTGGGATCAATTGCCTCCCTTTAACAACACATCAAATATCGTCATACCAGCTGGTTTGAGCTTTTATCCTTCACTCACATCCGATGTAAGTTTATACGGTCTGACCATTGCCAATGGCGCCTCCTTTAATTTAAACGGACACACGCTCAGTGTTGGGTGCAATATTTATAACAGCTCGGGCGGACAAATTCTTTATGGAGGCAATAACTCATCCGGGATTACATGGAACGGATCATCGGCAACGCAAACCTACTCAGGCAGCAGTACAGCCAACACTGCACAATTGGGTAGTATGACTATTAACAACTCGGCGAACGGCACATTAACAATTAGCGGCGGGCCCGTAGATATTTATAATCTACTAACCATTACCCAAGGCAACCTGGTTATTGGTTCGTCGCCCGCATCTTTAACTTTAAAAAGTACAGCCACCCAAACAGCAAGCGTCGCCGCTATACCAAGTGGCAGCACGATAACGGGTACAGTAAATGTGGAGCGATATATCACTGGCGGCAGTGGCTTCCGGGGTTACAGACTGCTTTCGTCACCTGTATATACCAATACGGTCAATGGCAATAATGTGTACAGTATCAACTATCTGCTCAATTCGACATTTCTGACAGGCACCGATGGAACAGCCGGTGGATTTAGTAAAGTCGGCAACCCTACTTTGTATTTGTTCCGCGAAAATATGACACCGGCATACACAACTTTTACTAATAGTGACTTCCGGGGCATTAAAAATATAAGTGCCTCGCCAAATTATACAATTGATATAGACGGCGGTCCTTATAATATTCCGGTAGGTAACGGGTATTTATTCTTTTTCAGGGGTGACAAAACAACTTCTAACCCTTATACGCCGGCTACTATCCCTATTGCATCTACCTTAATCGCCAGCGGCACATTAAATCAGGGTACCATTTTAGTAAAAGATTGGTTTACACCTTCTGCTGCCACACTGAGCTATACTCCATCAAGTCCGGCAAGCCTCAGAGGTTACAATTTAATAGGAAATCCATACCCAAGCAATATTGATTGGGACCAGTTTAGCAGTACTGTAAGTACAAGCCCGATTTATGGTCCAAATGTCGGTAAAACAATTGCTATGCTTAATCCCAATGGTACCTATGCTTTTTATCAGGCAGGGTCAGGGGGCGTTGGCGCGACAAATGGTGCAACCCATATTATTCCTAGTGGCGCCGGATTTTTTGTAATGGCAGGCAATGCCTCGGCTTCGCTTACTATTACAGAAGCAGCAAAAACCACCACCCAGGTAACTGGAAATAATTTATTCATGGGAATACCTGCTGACCGCACCGCTAACATTCAATATTTGCGTTTACAAATGGCGTTGGACACGTATTACAATGAGGATATTCTGATACGGTTTAGCAAGGGTGTTAACACTACTTTCGATTTCAATGAAGATGCTATTTATATGTCTGGATTTGGCAAAGTTAGCCTGTCTAGCCTGACAAGCGATCATATATCTACTGCCATAAATTTGCAGCCATTGCCTAAATCAAGCGAGACCATTGGTCTGGGAGTAAATGCAACGGCAGATGGGGTTTATAAATTGAAAATGAAAGAGCTGGTGGGAGTCCCTCAGCTTTTTGATATATGGCTAATAGATAACTATAAAAATGATTCATTGGATATGCGGCATAATACAACTTATGCTTTTAATATATATAAGGCAGATACAAACAGCTACGGAAAGAATCGTTTTCGTATAGTCATCCGTCAAAACCCGGCGCTGGCAGTCAAGCTATTAAATTTCTATGGATCGAAAGTTGCAAACGGTGCGCAAATAGTCTGGAAAACAAAAAATGAAGAAAATTATACTCACTTTACTCTGGAAAGAAGCAACGATGACGGTAAATCGTTTGATGTCTTAACTGGTTTCTCTTCGAAGGCGCAAGGAACATACGGCTTCCTGGATAAGGCCCCGTCAATCGGTATGAATCAGTATAGGTTGAAGCTTGAAGATATAAATGGGGCAATAAGCTATTCAAAAGTTGTTACGTTAATGTATTCAGATCTGAGCAACAATTTAGCTGGTAATATTACTGTTTATCCTAATCCTGCAAAAAATACGATTAATCTGTCAGTAACTCAGAGTTCAGATGCGGTGTCCAATACATTTTATGATATCACCTTTATGACCATTAATGGGCAGGTAGTAAAAAAGACTGTTTCGTCACAGGCTCAATGGAAGGAAAATATAAGTGAACTACAGCCGGGAACTTATGTCGTATATATTGTAAATGGTAATGACAAAAGCTTAATCGGGAAAAGTAAGTTTGTAAAGTTGTAAAGTGGCTATTTATAGGTAGCCATATTAAACTGTATGGTTTAATATGGCTTATAAAAGTTGCACAATTTACTTCACACCCACAAACACATCTGTATGCTCCCACCGCAAGCCAAAGCCATTGCTCATAACCCCATACTCAAGCTTCTCGTTTAGGGCATTTGTTTTTTTAGGTTTAACTACAACAGTCAGGACGGTTTTGGCAGGGTCCATATTGGCATCGCCGCCTTGTTTATCTCCCCATTGCCCGGTTTCGGAGTTGAAGAAGATTGTCCATTCATTTTCGCCCGGAGTGGCGAAGAAACTGTATTTACCAGCCGGAAGTTTTTTCCCTTCAACGATGATATCTTTATCGGTCTGAAACATGGTGGCTTCATTGGCACCGGCTCTCCAAAGTTTACCATAAGGTAAAAGTCCGCCAAAAATCTTTCTCCCTTTTACAGAAGGACTGCTGTAATCAATAGTGATGGTCGCATCACCGATTTTCCCTGTAGCAGTGGCCGGAGGACTTGGTCTTTTCGATTTATCGGTCTGTGCTTTTAATAGGGTAGGCAACATCAGCGTCATTAAGACAATTGCCAGGATTTTTACAGAATAATTCTTTTTCATAGTACGCTTGCTTAAGTTTAAATTTTTGGTTTGTTACGGATTCTATTGG
Source organism: Mucilaginibacter tolerans (assembly GCF_030519375.1). GTDB lineage: Bacteria > Bacteroidota > Bacteroidia > Sphingobacteriales > Sphingobacteriaceae > Mucilaginibacter. The sequence continues at coordinate 182,107 of NZ_JAUMKB010000011.1, forward strand.
ATCAGTCACTTAATTTTTAAAGGTTAGGTAGTCTTGTTCAACAACCGGGGCATCGGAAACGGATAGGTTAGTCCCGGCTTCAATGGTTGTTTTGCTTTCAACTTTTGAATCCCCCTGCAAATTTGCACCTAATACAATTCCCCCCGAAATTAATACGAAATTTTTAATAATATACTGCCCCAGTAGGGTTGGAATAAACATAGATCCTGAGAACGTTTCGTGCGGGAAAAATATTAACGGTAAAAATGTGCCCGCCATCTGCAAATAAAGTAGTATCAGCGTTAAACGCATCCAGGCGCCTGTAATAAGTCCCAGACCAATAGTACATTCCCATAGGGCAAGTAACGGCAGGGATATGGATGGTTTTATTACCCCGAAAGTAAGTTGGCTTATGGTCCTGCCTGCAATCGATTCGGCAGGACTAATTCCATGAAAGAATTTTAAAACGCCAAACCAAAAGAAAATGAAGCCTAACGAAAACCGTAAAATTTTTATTCCGTTTCTTTCCTTCCAGTCATTAATATTTACTCTTATAATTTTCCCCAAGTCTGGCATCTGCACAAGTATAATTTAGGTGACGACACTACGGCTTCGAATTCTTAAACCGCATCGTCAAAGCTTTAAAATTAATACTATTTTATACAATGCCTAAAAAGTTTGATATAAAACTGCATAAATCTTATTTTGATGTAACCGCCAGCGAGCTATCAATTTAACCTGCCGTTAAGCGCCTGATTTTAATTGAAAGTAAAACCGAATTGCACGTTGAACCCAATGGATCCCGGGGCTCCATTGCCAAATCTGCATGGGAGTGACCCTGCTATAAAGTAATTGACGTATTTGGTGCGTGCGTATACCTGGTTAAATACGGGTGTAAAACCATAGCGACCTGCTGTTTCAAACGCCAGCCGGCTAATAATAGTAAATCCATGTTCAAAACGAAACATTGTTCCCGGATCAAATAACAGGTTACTCACTTTACTGCTGGTCTTTGTAGCTGTTATGGATGGAGTAAACTCATAGCTAAAACCAAAATGATCACTGTACAGCACATTCACGCCAACCGGGAACCCAATCCTTGTGGTACCATTGAAATTCCACGTGGTTGCATTTTTATCAATGACTACTACAGGTACGATAAAACTCAAATACCCCACTGCACGTGGATAGGTTTTAGCTGTGGCTACTGACGGCGCGGCTGTAGGGTTCATTTTGGTGGAATCAGTCTTTGCCTGTTGCGCAAAAACTTGACCCGATGATAAAATAGAAAAAAGAACAATTGCGACTAAGATTGTTTTTGGTGGTTGTTTTGGGTGTAAATTTTGTTTCATGCAGTTGGTTTTAAAATTGTTTTTTAGTTGTTTTCCATTTGTCGAGTAGGGCAGGTAAACCTTTCGGAACGATAGCGTTATATTTTCAAATATATAACGATGCGCAGAAAAAACGAACTAAAAAAGCAAGATTAAATTTTTAAACGTTCGGTTTCGTTTTCCAAAAATGTTTTGAAGCGTTTGCGAAGCGCTTTATAATATTCAATAAGTTCAATGGCTTCCGCAGTGAGGGTTGATCCGCCCCCTTTTTCACCTCCGGCTTGCGGCACTACCACCGGAAAGTTTGTTTGCGTATTGAGATGATTAATTAACTCCCAGGCCTTTTTGTACGACATATTCATGGCTCTTGCCGCATTACTTATCGAGCCGGTTTCTTCAATCTTTTCCAGCAGTTCCATCGGACCGGGGCCAAAAAAACGCTCGCCTTCTGATTCCAGCCATAGCTTTCCGCCTACTTTTATTTCCAGTTCCTGTTTCAGAATATGTTTTACCGATTTAGCCATTGTTCAGGTAAAACTAAATAAATACAGAGGGAGCCGCAAATTACTTTTCAGTTGCGCAAGTGTTAATACTTCTAACCAATAGGTAAATCTACTCATCGTTTCTTCGGATTTTACATCGTTCTTTTCAGGGATAATTACGGCTTACGTCGCGTAGATGTCCTGCAATTTCTGCGGGAATGTCTTCTCAGTTTTGGATTGTCGGGAGAGACAATGCTCCAGGCATAACATTATTGAGAAACATTAAAATTAATCAAATGAAAAAGACAGACTACTTATTACTATTATCAATCGCTTTTATGCTGCTGGTAATGGCATCATGCGGAAAAGATGGGAAAATCGGTCCGACAGGGGCCATAGGAGCTACTGGGCCAACCGGGCCGCAAGGTGTCGCAGGAACCAATGGTACAGCAGGCGTTGCGGGTGCCACCGGTGCAACAGGTACGGCCAATGTTATTTATTCGGACTGGATAACGCCAACAACCTATAAAAAGGATACAATATTTGGTACTTATAATTTTTACTATGATATCACGGCTTCGAAAGTTACTCAGGTCATATTAGATAATGGCAGTGTGATAGTTTATGGAAAGCTTGATGGTTATAACCCAATCATCTGGCCCACAAGTCAGGTGAGTGCATTACCGATCGAGATCACCTATATGAACGGGTCAACACAGAATATAGATTCATGGTCAGACTATTGCACTGTTGGTAATATCAGGATCAACCTGGCAAGCAGTTCTAATGCATACGGTAGTATTTCCAATCTGCACCAATTCCGGTATGTAATAATACCAGGCGGAGTGCATACGCTCGGCAGTGTGAATCCAAAGAACTATAACCAGGTAAAACAGGCTCTGCATCTGCCGGATTGATCTTTGACTATTGGTTGATAGGTGCTGGATACAGCTGGCAAACAATCTCTGCTTTTATTTAAAGCAGAGATTGTTTCATTTTATGAAAGATCAGTCAATGAAATAAGGTGCGTGAACACAATGTTTGAATTTTGTTGTTAATCAAATAGTTATTAAAATTTTGACTTTATGGAAACCCTTAATATAACCCGAACTGAACTTGATTTGAAGCAATTGTTTATTCACCAGCTAAACAGAGTGAATTGTACCAAAGGATATCTTGCACGCAACTTGCCTAAACTACAGGAGATAGCTTCGTTTAATACAATGAGATTAGCTATCCGTGAAGACTTGGAAGATGTACAAAAACAACAGGCACGTATTGATGAAATTTACAGCCTGTTAGCAGCGAAGCCATCCGACGAAGGCTGTGACGTGATAAAGTCAGTAATTGAAGAAGCTTACAATCTCAATAATAATTCCGGCAAATCGACCATCATTAACGATATGGACGTAATACTGTATATGCAATTGATCGAAAATATCGAGCTGACATCACTCAGGATGTTAAAGATGATTGCCGGCTACATGGGAAACCCCCAAATTAGCCAGATGCTGACCGAATGTTTTGACGAAAACGTAGATAACGATCGTTTATTTACTTTGATATGTGAAGAATATTTGGAAAAGAAGGCCGAAAATCAAAAGTGATTTCGTGAATCTGTTGCTTCAATAAGCAGATAAAATTTGGGCATTTATCAAAAAGAGAAGCCAGACCTTGCGATCTGGCTTCAGAAAAGTTATTTAATACCCCTATTAAAATAACTAAGCCAAAGTAAGTGAATTATTGTGTTTTATCCAAATTTTGTAACTACTTATTTACATTGTTTTGGTTTCGCAAGTCTGAAATTAGCAAATAGTTGATTTTGGCACATAAGCGTCGAGTAATTAATATTTAATTTGCTTCAAATTTATTACGATGCTAAAAACCACACTACTATCAATTGTTCTTGCCATTATCTTTTTGCAGGCAAATTCACAGGAACTTTATATGCCTCGGGATATTAAGCTGGCTTATCAAAAAGGCACACGTTCACCCGACGGCCGCCCCGGGAAAAATTACTGGCAAAATTTTGGAAGATACGATATCAATATATCAGTTGCCCCTCCAAATTCCAATGTTAAAGGCGTTGAGCATATCGTATATGTCAACAATAGTCCTGATACACTTAGCAGGCTCAACATGAAATTGATCATGAATATCCATCGCCCGGGTGCCGCCAGGTTTTCAACCACGTCAGCAGATTATCTGACAGATGGTCTTCAGATAGATACTTTTAAAGTAAATGGCCAGGCAAAAAGCTGGAATAATGTTACAGCGCGCGCCACCAACCAAGCGGTGGGCTTACCGAAACCATTAATGCCGCATGATTCGGTGAAGCTGGATATAGTTTGGCATTATCAGTTGGCTAAGGGGCCAGGCAGGGAAGGAGTGATCGACTCAACCTCTTTTTATCTCGCTTATTTTTATCCGCGGGTTTCAGTATATGATGATTATAATGGTTGGGACAGGCTGGATTTTTTGGATGCACAGGAGTTTTATAACGACTTTAATGACTATACCCTGAATGTAACTGTGCCTAAGAACTTTATTGTTTGGGCCACAGGTACCCTGCAAAATGCCAGGCAAGTGTTACAGCCTGAATATGCGGCCCGATTAGAAAAGTCGTTTACAAGCGACTCGACTATTCATATTGCAACGGTTGAAGATCTGACCAAGAAAAATATTACTACACAAAATGATTGGAATACCTGGACATGGAAAGCCGCTGATATTAGTGACGTAGCGGTAGGTATTAGTGACCATTACGATTGGGACGCTGCCAGTGTATTGGTTGATGATGCTGCCAACCGCAGGGCAAGTATGCAGGCTGCCTTCCTTGATAAATCAGCAGATTTTCATCATTCTGTGCAATTTGGGCGCAATGCTTTAGGTTGGTTCTCTCACAATTGGCCGGGCGTTCCATATCCTTTCCCTAAGATGACCGCATTTCAGGGCTTTGCCGATATGGAGTACCCGATGATGGTAAATGATAGCCATACCGGTGATCTGAAATTTGCCCAATTGGTACAAGATCACGAAATCGCCCATACCTATTTCCCATTTTATATGGGGATAAATGAAAGCCGTTATGCTTATATGGACGAAGGTTGGGCTACTACCTACGAACTATTGATCGGCAGAACGGAAAGGCCTGTTAAACAGGCGGATGAATTTTACAAACAATTCCGTGTTGATTATTGGACACATGATCGTTCAACCGCAGAGGATCTGCCGGTGATTACCCCATCAAACGAAGTGCGCGGAGGTTATGGTAATAATGCGTATGGAAAACCGTCATTAAGCTATCTGGCATTGAAGGATATGCTTGGTGATGAGTTGTTTAAAAAAGCTTTGCATAATTATATGACCAATTGGCATGGTAAGCACCCGATTCCGTGGGATTATTTTAATTCAATGAACAGCGGATCGGGCAGAAATCTCAACTGGTTCTTTAATAACTGGTTTTTTACCAACTATTACGACGACCTGGCTTTAGAGAATGTAACCAAAACTGCTGCCGGCTATAAAGCTGATGTAAAAAATGTCGGTGGATTTGTCATCCCATTTGATGTCAAAGTTACTTATGCTGATGCCACTACCGAAAGTTTCCATCAAACATCAGCAGTCTGGGAAAAGAATCAGAAACAGATCGCGATTATGATCAAGACCACAAAAGCAATAAAATCGGTAGAGCTTGATAACGGAATATTTATGGATGCCGACGAAAGTAACAATAAATGGACCGCCAAATAATACGTAGGGGCGCAGCACCCAGCGACCCTTTATATTTCCTGTTGAAAAAAGAAAAATGCCCGTTTAACGGGCATTTTTCTTAAATGGGCTATCGACAATCCGATTACGCGTCCTGAACGGAATCGTTCAAATCATCTGCACCACTTTTTACCTTTGATTTTACGCTATCAACCACTCCGTCCTTGTAGTTTGACAGGTCGTTTACCGCGCTTCTGAATTTTGATTTTGTATTATTGCCATATTCGCGGATGCTATTAGCTGCTGATTCCGCTTTGTTACGAGCTGAACCAACAATATCATCAACATAATCTGCTATATCTTCTCTCAATTCAGAGCCGCTGCTTGGAGCCAATAATAAAGCTACTGCAGCGCCAACGGCTGCACCCGCTAAAAGTGCCACTATAACTTTTGCCTGGTCTTTCATGTTTATATGTTTAAAAGGTTAATCTTTAAAAGTCTAACAACAAATAAAAGGTAGTGTTTTTTATTAAAATAAAAAAGTCCCGTTTATAAACGGGACCAATACGATTACTGACTTAGGGAGTTATGATTAAATAACCTTTACATTTACCGCATTTAAGCCTTTACGTCCGTTTTGTACTTCGAACTCAACTTGATCGTTCTCACGGATCTCGTCAATAAGGCCTGTAGAATGAACAAAGATATCCTGGCTACCATCAGAAGGGACGATAAAACCAAAGCCTTTTGTTTCATTAAAAAATTTAACTGTTCCTTGTTTTTGCATTACATTATTTTTTGAAAGCGCGCAAGTTAGCTATAATATTTTGATAAATCCAAGAATTTGTCGCTCAAAGAATCCTATCTCAACTATTTAATAAAGCGTTAAAGAAGTTATCTGTAAAGTCATTTGCCAAATACAGTATATTTTTAAATTCAGTGAACTCCTCTGCCAAATGGGTTGTCGTCAATACTACCACATTCATCCCTGCATTTTGTGCAGCTTCAACTCCCTTCGGAACATCTTCAAATACAAGGCATTCGGTGGGTTCAATATTTAGTAACTGAGCGGCTTTCAAAAAAGTCTCGGGATGAGGTTTGCTGAATACCACATCGTCGGCGCTTACTATTGCCTTAAAGTAATGTCTGATGTTCAGGTTATCCAAAACAAAGTCAATATTAAAAGGAATTGCTGCTGAGCCTATAGCCATCGGTACTCCGGCTTGATAGGTTTTCTCGAGAAATTCCAACAAGCCCGGTAAGAGTTGTAGATGAGGCAGAAACTCCATCTGGTAACGTTTCTCTTTTTCGATGGATAAGCGCTCCATCTCCTCTTCGGTAAACTTGCCGGCACCAAACATCCTAACTAAAACCTCCTGGTTTTTGCCATACATCTGGGGCTTCACTTCATCCCACGTAAAATGCCCGCCCAGAATATCGTTCAGTGTATACATCCAGCCGCGGGTATGGTATTCCATGTCGTTGATCATGGTGCCGTTCAAGTCAAAAATAAAAGCTTGCATTATAGAGATTAGTAATTAGTTGGATCAGTGATTAGTTATTGCGTGTTTTTTGCGAAAATAACACGCAATCAATTAATCACTAAAATCAACGGTAATAGTTAGTTATTGCTTGACAACAGATGCTACACCTTTGGGCTTAATTTTCAGGATATTGTTATTAGCGTCGAAGTTTAAGCTGTCAATACAAAGTTGCCGCAGCACATAATCTTTTTTCTGTGGATATATGCGGTGATACAGAATGTAATATTGGCCGTTTTCTTTAAATACAGTGTGATGCCCGGGACCATAAGTCGTACTATCAGCCGAAGTAGAAAGAATCGGGTCATTAGGACCCTCAATCCAGGGGCCCAATGGCGTTTTACTTACCGAATACCGTACCTGGTAGCTTGCATCAATTGCCTTTCCGTAAGAATACATCAGGTAATACAAACCTTTTCGTTTTACCATGTGCGGGGCTTCGAAATAATGTGGTGGTGTGATGTCAACCGCCTTACCGTCAAAAGTGACCATATCCTTTTTGAGCTTTACCGCCATACAATGCCCGTTGACCCAGTTAAGGCCCGATCCCCAATACAAATAAGCCCGACCGTTGTCATCAATAAAACAGTCAGGGTCGATATTGTGCATCCCGGGATAATCGTGGGATTTAACTAAAGGAGTGTTATCGGCTTTTGCATTTTTCCAGGGGCCAAGAGGGGAGTTGCTCACCCCGGCCCACACCTCACTGCCAACAGCCACATACATATAAAACTTGCCATCGGGCGCTTTGCGTACAGATGGAGCCCAAACTTTAGAGTCGCCTGACGTAGGACTGGTGCAGGCTTTTTTTGTAGGCCAGTTCAGGTGGCGTTGAACGAACGTTTTAAAGTCCTTTGTTTCTAATACACCCAGCTCGTTACCTCCCCATGGATCAATAGTTGCGTAGATGTAATACTTGCCTTTGTCCTTTAAAATTGTCGGGTCGGCAAAATAGCCTTCGGTTATCGGGTTTTTAATAAAACCGCTCTGTGCAAATGTGTCCGCTGAATAATACAAACAGATCAGTGGAATTAAAATGCTCCTGAAAAGAGTCTTGTTGAACCCCATATTGATGACTATAATTTATTGTCCGTAATAGGAATCAGGTCCATGCTTGCGCTCAAAATGTTTCTTTATCAGCGATTCCTTCATCCGTTTGCAGTCCGGGTTGATCTGTTCGGTTAATAAAGCCATTTGCGCGATCGATTCCAGTACTGCGCTGTTGTAAACTGCTTTGTCTGCATTTTTTCCCCAGGTAAATGGCGCATGATTACCCACCAATATCATTTCCACTTCATGATAGTCGAACTTCCGTTCAGTCAGGCAATCCATAATCTGGAAACCTGTCTGATATTCATAGTCTCCCTTAATCATATCATCAGGCATGGGTTTGGCACATGGTATATCCACCGTTTTATGATCGGCGTGTGTAGTGCCATAAAGTGGTATGTCGCGTAAAGCTTGTGCCCACGACGTAGCGTAAGTAGAGTGCGTGTGGCAGACACCTCCGATATTCCAATGTTTATATAAAACGGCGTGGGTTTTGGTATCAGATGACGGCCTCATATCGCCTTCAACCACTTTACCATCAAAATCTACGATCACCATGTTAGCAGGCGAAAGCACCTCATAAGGTACGCCGCTTGGCTTTATAGCGAAGACACCCAGATCGCGGTCGGCTTCGCTGACATTGCCGAATGTGAAAATTACCAGGTTTAATTTGGGTAATTTCATATTAGCCAGGTAGGCTGATTCACGAATATGTTGGTATTTGCTCATGACTGTTAACTGATTTTTGTTCAATAAATTTACCCAGGCTTATATATTTCTGATACCTGTTTTGATATAAAAGCGCTTTCTGCGGGTCCGGGAAATACTCTTTGTCGAAACCACCACCCATAGCTTTCATGGCTTCTTCCACATTGGCGTAAATGCCCGCAGCTGTGGCGGCAAACATGGCTGCGCCCAATGCACAAGTATGTTCAAATTGATGTATGCGGATAGGCATTTGCATCACATCAGCCATCATTTGCATAATGTAGGGCGATTTTTTTGCAACGCCGCCAATGCCGATCAATCCCTTTACCGGCACACCCTCACTATTAAAACGATCAACAATGCTTTTTGCACCAAAACAGGTAGCTTCGGCCCATGCTCTGAACACACGGGGCGCATCGCTGCCCAAACTTAGGCCACTTATTGCACCTTTCAATAATTGATCGGCATCAGGTGTTCTTCGGCCGTTCAGCCAGTCTATAGCCAGTTCTGCGTTCTCATCTAATGGTAATGCAGCCGCTTGTTTGCTTAGTTCGGGGATAATCTTGTCGGAAATGCTTTCCTTTAATTGTTTGTCATCAACGAATTGTAGCGGCCATTCTAATAATTTCCTGAACCATGCGTAGGTATCACCAAATGCCGACTGACCTGCTTCCAGACCTATCATGCCCGGTATTACCGAACCATCTACTTGTCCGCAAATGCCTTTTATCAACTTGCCTTCCAGATCAGACTTAGGGGCAACCAGCATATCGCACGTGGATGTGCCCATTACTTTGCTTAGATGGTATGGCTCAATTTGTCCGCCTACAGCGCCCATGTGCGCATCAAAAGCTCCTACACCTACTATAACATCAGTCGACAGGCCCAAGCGTTGCGCCCATTCGGTACTGAGTTTTCCGGCGGGGTGGTCAGAAGTATAAGTATCCTGTAAAAGGGTAGCTGTGTAACCTTTTAACAATGGGTCAAGCGATGAAAAGAAATCATCTGGCGGATAACCGCCGAACTCTGCTGCCCACAAGGCCTTATGACCTGCAGCACAACGTCCGCGTTTCATTTTGCTGATATGGTCACCACCTGTAAGCATAAAAGGTATCCAGTCGCAATGCTCCACCCATGAGCAGCATGCTTTTCGCACCTGCTCATCAGCTCTTAAAACGTGAAGCAGTTTGGCCCAAAACCACTCAGACGAATAAATGCCGCCAACGTATTGTAGATAATTGATCTTAAATTTAGTAGCGTGTTCATTTATCTCACCTGCTTCCTTTACTCCTGTATGGTCCTTCCACAACACAAACATGGCATTGGGATTGTTTTCAAAGCCGGGTGTTAGCGCTAAAGGAACACCTGATTCATTGACCGCTACAGGAGTGGAGCCGGTTGTATCTACGGCAATAGCTTTTATAGCCGGTGCTACAGAAGCGCCTCCTGCTTTTTCAATACAGTCTTTGATCGTCCGTTCCAGTCCTTCCACATAATCCAGCGGGTGCTGGCGGAATTGATTTTGGGTTGCCTCGCAATATAATCCCTTTTGCCAGCGGGGATAATAGAATACTGACGAAGCCAGTTCCTTCCCGTTTTTTGCGTTAACAATCACTGAACGTACAGAATCAGAGCCATAGTCAACACCGATAACAAATTGATCCATAATTATTTATAATGTATAATTAGTTTAAGATTGGTGCAACAAGCGAATAATTGTTAAAAAGACACTTGTTTTTTGTGCGGTAAACTTAAGCTTTTAGACATTAATTTAAAAGATAAAAAAAACGAATTGTTATATATTGCGTTCTAAAAGCGTAATGTTATGATGAAACATCGTGTTTTAATACCTTCAGGCCTTATTCTACTACTGGTTATAAGTGCCTGTTCCCACGTATATGCCCCTGCGCTTTATCATCAGGATATTGCTTACCAACCCAAGCCGTCGTCATTTGACAGTAAGAAAAGTACCACTTACATCTCAGCGGGTTTAAACAACTATGCGGGTGTTAATTATACTGATTTCCTTACATCCGGTCAGATCAATGTGAGTGAAGGGCACGTTTTTGATAATTTCAATGTAGCCTATGGTGCGTTTGGGGTGTTTGGCGATTATCAGTATTCGGGAAGTAAAACGGATGCAAATTATTTCTCAGACAAATTTTTCGGGGCAGTAGGTGGGCGGTTTTCGGCTAACGCTTTTGTAACATCGGGCAACACTGATTTTCGGTTTATTGGGGTTGAAATGGCGTACAGCCACGAGTTTGGCGACTATGTAAATTATAGACAGCAATTGTCTAGACAGGGGGGCTATTTTGTAGATCCGCGTACTGACCTTTATACAATTGGCTTAACCACCGAAGTATTATTTCACAGTAGAAATAACACTGGTATTCAGCATGGTATTCGTGGGTTTCTGGGTACTACCCTGGGCCACAATGACCTGAATGATACTTACTACACGGATGATAATCTGAACGAGCGTTTCTTTCACAATTTCTTTCCTAAAGCGAGTTACTTTATCACTTTCAAAAATTACTTTGCTACCGCTGAGATCGGGAATAACTTTTTTGTCAGGTTCGGCTTTAAGTTTTAACTTATTTAACTTATTCAGAATAAACGCTCTGTACTTTATCACGTAAGTTATAGCCAGAAGACATCACCTCACCATAAGCTCCGGCAGTGCGAATAGCAAAAATATCCCCGCGGAAAGATTCAGGCAGCTCCACATCCTTTTGAAAACAATCGGTGCTTTCGCAGATGGGACCTACAACATCATATTTCAGTTTGGCTTCTGATCTCTGACTTCTGACTGCCGACTGCCGGCTCAAATTCTCAATCTTCTGATAGGCCTGGTAAAGCATAGGGCGGATCAGCTCGGTCATCCCCGCATCCAGCACAAGGAAGTTCTTTTTCTGACCCATCTTCACATATAATACTCTTGATACCAATGCCGATGATTGTGCTACCAGGGCGCGACCCAATTCAAAATGTACTTCCTGCCCGGGTTTTACTTTCAGAAAGTCTTTGAATACCTTAAAATAACCTTCGAAATCGGCGATTGGGTTTGTATCCGGATTATGATAATCAACTCCCAGGCCGCCACCTGTATTCAGCACCTTAACCGGAAAGCCATGATCCTCAAACCAATCCTGCATTTCGTTAATACGATTGCAAAGATTTTTGTAGACCTCAAGGTCGGTAATTTGTGAACCGATATGAAAGTGGATACCCACAAATTTCAGATTGGCGCATTTTCTTAAAGCGTCAATCACATCGTGCAACTGCCAGCTATTGATACCGAATTTATTTTCGTCGAGGCCGGTTGTAATAAAATGATGCGTATGTGCATCCACATTGGGGTTGATACGGATAGCTACATTGGCTTTTTTGTTTTTTGCCTGGGCTAGTTCATTGATGATGAACAACTCCTGTATCGATTCTACATTAAAGCAGAATATATCCGCGTCCAATGCTGTATTGATCTCTTTGTCTGATTTGCCGACACCCGCAAAAACCACTTTGCTTTTATCAAAGCCGTTTGCAATCGCGGTCGATACCTCGTTGCCACTTACGCAATCGGCTCCAAAACCATATGACTGAATTGCTGCTATAACTTTTGGATTGAAATTAGCCTTCATGGCATAATGCACATGGAAACCGTACTTGTCAGAAGCATTTTTGCAGGCCTCCAACGTTCCGCGAAGTAAACCCAGGTCGTAATAGTAAAACGGCGTTTCTAAATCCTTAAAGCGTGTAATGGTATTGGTATCGAACATTATTGTGGTGAAATCCTAAATTCTAATTTCTAAACTCTAAATCCTAAATCTGATTAAATCCGAAATCGAAATTCCGAATTCCGAAATCAAAACAGTCTATTATGCAGGCTTCTCAGGGCCTCAACTTTATCATTTGTATTTAATAAGATCGATAAATTATGGTCACTGCCACCATAAGAGATCATTCGTAAAGGGATATGCTTTACAGCTTCCAGTACCCGGACGGCGTAACCATGTTGCTCAGCGCCAAAATCACCCACTACACAAATAATGGTTTGATCTCTATCAATATCCACCGTACCGAAGCTCAGCAACTCGTTTTTGATTTCTTCCAGGTAAGTTGTATCATCAATAGTTAATGAAACTGCCACCTCTGAGGTGGTGATCATATCGATAGATGTTCTGTATCTTTCAAATACCTCAAAAACACGGCGTAAAAACCCATGTGCCAGCAGCATGCGGCTCGATTGTATCTTGATAGCGGTAATGCCATCTTTGGCAGCAATGGATTTTATTTTATTCTTCTCGCTGTCGTTGGTGATTAGTGTTCCCGGTGCTTTCGGATCCATTGTGTTGAGCAGGCGAACAGGTATTTTATACTTCTGTGCCGGGAATACGCTTTGCGGGTGCAATATTTTGGCGCCGAAATAAGCCAGCTCAGCAGCTTCATCAAATGAAAGCTGTGCAATAGGCTTGGTGCCTTTAACAATCCGCGGATCGTTATTATGCATACCGTCAATGTCGGTCCATATCTGTACCTCTTCGCTGCGGATAGCTGCACCAATCAGTGAGGCGGTATAATCGCTGCCACCGCGGCGCAGGTTATCGATTTCGCCAAAACTATTACGGCAGATGTATCCCTGCGTGATGAACAACTTATTATCCGGATATTTATCTAATAATGGCGTAATATGTTCGGTAATATACTCTACTATCGGCTCGTTATCTTCATCAATCTTCATGAAATCAAGCGCAGGCAACAGTACAGTTTGTACACCGATTTCTTTCAGATAGACATGATACAGGGTAGTGGATAACAATTCACCTTGTGCCAGTATGATCTTTTCCTCAATATTAGTAAACAGGTCATTCGACAGGTTGGACAGCAGATCAAAATGGTAATCAATTACTTCCTTACCCTGTTCCAGATAGTCAGGCTTGGCAAGCAGTTCCTTTATAAATATCTCGTATTTGTCTTTTAATGCCTTTATCAGATTGGCAGCTTTGGGTTTATCACCAGCCAGGTAAGCCTGCCCGATTTCGACCAAACTATTCGTAGTGCCTGATACCGCCGAAAGAACTACTATCTGTCTTTCAGAGGCATCGATAATATCCAGCAGTTTTTTCATCCTTTCAGGGCTTCCCACCGATGTACCGCCAAATTTTAAAACTTTCATTTTTTGTTTCTGTTTACCACAAATGATTAATATTCTTGTATAGAATTTAAGGCGCTAAAAATAGAATTTTTTTAACCATTATAACCCACAATGAGCAAAATTAAGTTTGGTACTGATGGCTGGAGAGCCATTATCGCAGATGATTTTACAGTTGAGAATGTAAAACGAGTAGCCTATGCAACCGCATTGTGGCTAAAGCAAGAATTTAAGACCCCATCAGCTGTTGTAGGTTGCGACCCGCGTTTTGCAGGGCCAATGTTTGCTGATGTTACTACCCGCGTACTGGCGTCGCAGGGGGTAAAGGTTTACCGTGCCGAAAATACTTTTGTTTCAACCCCAATGATCTCGTTGGGTACCGTTAGAAAGCATGCTTCAGCAGGTATTATTATTACCGCCAGTCATAATCCGCCGTCATACAATGGCTACAAGATCAAAGCGAGCTACGGTGGTCCGGCTACTCCGGATGATATCGAAAAGGTTGAATCCCAAATCCCTGACAGCTTAACCCTGGATCTGAAGTCAGTCGCTGATTATCAGAAAGATGACCTGGTGGAGTTTATCAACCTGGAAGATATGTATGTGGCGCATGTAGAGAATAACTTTGACCTGGAAGCTATCCGCACCAGCGGACTTGGTTGGGCCTATGATGCGATGTATGGGGCGGGTATGAATGTGATGGAGCGTTTGTTTCCGGATATTACACGTATCCATAGTGACCATAACCCGGGATTTGCAGGCCAGGCTCCGGAACCGATTCAGCGTAACCTAAAAGAGTTTGAAGATATCATCAAACTTTCAGAAGGCGAGGTTGCAGCAGGTTTGGTAACGGATGGTGATGCAGACCGTATCGGTTTGTACGACCAGGATGGCAACTTTGTGGATTCGCACCACATCCTGTTGCTGTTGATCCATTATATGCACAAAGTGAAAGGTTTGACAGGCGATGTCTATTCAACCTTTAGCTGTACCAGCAAAATACAAAAGCTGTGCGATGCTTACGGACTGAAAAACATCGTAACAAAAATCGGCTTTAAATATATCTGCGACCTGATTGTTAACTCGGGTAACCCATTCCTTGTTGGTGGCGAAGAATCAGGCGGTATTGCTGTCGCAGGGCATATTCCTGAACGCGATGGTATCTGGATCGGTTTGATTGTTTGGGAATTCATTGCCAAATCCGGACGTTCATTAAGCGAACTGGTACAGGAGATATATGACGTGGTAGGTAAATTCGCCGTAGAACGTTATGACCTGCATGTTACGGAAGAGTTGAAACAGCAGATCATTAGCAACAGCAAAGGCGGTAAGTATACCAGTTTTGGCGATTTGAAGGTAAGCCGTGTAGAAGATATGGACGGCTATAAGTTTTTCTTCGAAGATGAGAGCTGGGTAATGTTACGTCCTTCGGGAACAGAACCGGTATTGCGTGTTTATGCTGAAGCCCCTGGTTCGGCAGAAGCATTCAAAATATTGGATAAAGTGAAAGCTGTCCTGTTGGGATAAATAAACCAGGAATTAAATATTTGTAAGCCATCTGTAAAAGCAGATGGCTTTTCTTATGAAAAAGTATTTCATACACAATAAACAGAATATTTTTAGGTTATAGTGTACTTTAATTGTAACGTTTATTCCAGATTAAGTAAGGACCGCGCCATATTGTATATTTTTACCTAAGTATTAAATCCATATTTACAATTAAAGTAGTAGTGCACGTGAAAAAAATCCTGTTCATTTTATTAAGTGTAGTTTCATTAAAAGCAAATTCCCAGATCATTGATTCGATCAAAAAAGACATCACCCAGGCCCCGGATACTGTTAAACACCTGCATAGTAAGGCCTATGCCTTAATCCTGCCTGCCGGTCTGATTGGTTATGGTGCTTTATCGTTCACGGTACATCCTATACGGCGATTCGACCATTTTGTAACCAGCGAGACGCATGAAATGAGTCCCGGCTTTAATACCAAAGCAGAGAGCTATTTTTTATTCGGCCCTGTAATAGCAGTGTACGGCCTGAACTTAATAGGTGTGGAAGGGAAAAACAGGTTTGTGGACAGGACCGCATTATTCGGCTTGTCAACTGCGTTTATGAGTATTTCAACTTTCCCGCTTAAAAGTGCTACGCACCGTTTACGACCAGATGGCTCCGACTATTTATCGTTCCCATCAGGGCACACTGCGGCGGCCTTTGCATTTGCCGAATTTATGGCTCAGGAGTATGGCGATAAGTCGCCGATTTATTCCATTATCGGATACAGTCTTGCTACTACCACAGGTGTCTTCCGGATTTACAACAGGGCACATTGGTTTAGCGATGCTGTAGCAGGTGCTGGTTTCGGTATATTGTCTACTAAGGCAGCTTACCTGGTATATCCATATCTGCGGAACTGGCTTACACATACTGATAAGACAGGTAATAAGAGTACTTTCATTATGCCTACTTACCAGGATGGGACACCGGGTTTGGCATTGTCGATGAGATTCTGATTTTTTTTGTACGTCGGATAACTTTTTGAGCGAGTACTTCAGGTTTTGTACAGATTGTTTATTTAGATAGCATTAAATTTTAGTTAAGTAGTCAAAACAATTTAACACCCTTTAATTGTTTGGTTATCATATCTCTACTAAAATAAATTTAATGCCTTTGAAAAAGTTAATAATCATTATCCTAAGCCTTATATCTTTTGAAGTTAGTGCCCAGGTAACGGACACCAGCAAAAAGAAAGTTGTCGACACGATAAAGAAGGACCTGTTGACGGCACCCGATACGGTTAAAAAATTGCATAGCAACCCGCTATCTCTTATCCCGCCGGCTGCTGCCATTACGTATGGTGCTATATCATTTTGGGCGCATCCTATACGTCAGCTTGATTTTGATGTGCAGGGCGAAATACACAAAACGAATCCCAATTTTAATACTAAGGCTGAAAGCTACTTTTTGATAGGCCCGGTTGTTATGGTTTACGGTTTAAACCTAATTGGAGTATCCGGTAAAAATACCTTTATTGACCGGTCAGCGTTGTTGGGACTTTCTGCCGGCTATATGGGCCTCAGTACTTTGTCGATCAAACATTTTACGCATCGTTTACGGCCAAACCAAAAGGATTATTTATCGTTTCCGTCGGGCCATACTGCTCTGGCTTTTATGGGAGCTGAGTTTTTAGCCCAGGAATATTCAACTAAATCACCAATATACACTGTAATTGGTTACACATTTGCAGTTACTACGGGCGTTTTCAGAATGTACAACCGTGACCATTGGCTCAGTGATGTGGTAGCAGGTGCTGGTTTTGGTATTATTTCTACTAAATTGGCTTACCTTACTTATCCTTATATCCGTAATTGGCTTACCCATAAAGACAAAAATGGCAATAAGAAAAGCATGTTGCTCATGCCTACTTACCAGGATGGGGTACCGGGTATTGCTTTTGCGAGGACTTTTTAAACCTACTAATTAAGGAAGCTTACTCAAGTCGACAGCGGGTTTTTTTCCGCTGGCCGGGCGGTTGAAGTAAATATTTCTTGGCGTATAATAATTAAAGAACCCGCAATTTTTCAAGAAGAAGTGGTTGCCCTCCAGACCGCCTGCATAGTCCATACGATAACCTTTCACTGCGGTATTGTCGCCGGTAAAGCGGGCTTTGGTAAGCTCGGTCCAATTACCATTCCTGTCGCATATCCACTGATTATTGAATAATACCTCGCGCGTTTTTGTGCCCTGTTCTGGTTCGAAATTTTCCAGGAAGGAATGCAGGTGTTTTAAATAAGTATCTGTTTTAGGCCGACTAAAGCTTGCAATCAACTGCCATTTGTTTAGTTCAGGTGCAAAAAAGTAAGCTGTGTATTCGGTGCGGCCTTTGCCATCAGGCTTAGCATGTACCAGAAATTTATAGGTCTGACCCGCGTGCCACATATAGTTTAGATAACTTTGTCCCCCTGCTCCTTCGTTGCCAAATTCACCTGTGTGAACATTATTTCCTTTTTTCAGCATGACGATCTTTTGGTTATCAGGAATGGCGTTTGGGTCATCGGTATTGAATGGACTCCATATCGAGAAAAGAATGTGCCTTTCGCCGGGAGAGT
The DNA here is from genome assembly GCF_030519375.1 of Mucilaginibacter tolerans. Taxonomy (GTDB): domain Bacteria; phylum Bacteroidota; class Bacteroidia; order Sphingobacteriales; family Sphingobacteriaceae; genus Mucilaginibacter. The sequence continues at coordinate 200,167 of NZ_JAUMKB010000011.1, forward strand.
TTACCTGCATACCAAAATAGCCTTCGCCAAAACCATCAGCCATAAAATAGGAGCCTATTACATCGTTACCTTTGGGAACAGTTACTTCGTTGTAAAACCATTCGGCACTCACACCATCCGCAGCGGTATAGCCTAAATGTACAGAAGGCCCGCGACGCCCCCAGTAAAAGAACTCGCCTTCATTATTCTTTACAAATGTGGTTTTAGCATTAATAGCAGTGCCCTGCAGTTTTAGGTTTCTGATATCAGCAAATAAACTATCGGTTTTGGATTCGCCTTTTATTTTTACAGCAACATAACCGGTGTCTACAGCATTCCATTCCCCTACATAGACGTCGTGAAAAGAACCCGCCGGCGCTGAGACTCGCCTTGTCAATCCCAACGCTGTTATTGTTATTTTACTTTTACCCGCCCGGACCTGCATATTTAGGTACAGTTTGAATTTACCCGTGCTGCCCAGGCGGAAATATGCCGTATAGGCAGCATTCGGGTTGCTCCAATGTACAATTCCATTCTCGCTGATATTACCTCCGGCAGTATCGTTATCTGTACGCCAGGCATTACCACCTATCGGAACAGTGGTAAGAGTATCTATTTTAGTAGAGACGCGATGTATCGCGTCTCTACCGAATGACGGCAGGGTCCCGACTGCGCAAATCATAATTGTGTAGATATATTGTCGTATGCCTTTGTATCGTAAGAGTGCCATCTGTTTAAGGTTTATATAGTCGCCAGGTATGGTTAATGATATGGCTAAGTCTATCCCGGTTCTCCTCCAATTTTTTTACCAAAGTCAGCTGTGCGCGGGTTCGTTGAAGGTTATGATCAGGGTTGTGAATTTTATAATAATGATCCCCCTCCAGGTAGTCAGTCAGGAAGCGGACTGTCTGGGCATAGGGCAAAAGCAATACACCTTTGAGCAATGAGTTTAGCTCAGGTTCAGTTAGGAAAAGTACGGCTTCTTTTAAGTATCCTTTGGTATAAGATTCAAATAATGAAATATTTATGCCAATTAATTTAACATTTTCTTCATCTTCAGAAGCGGTGTTTGCAATAGTGCGGATAGAGTCGCCAAAGTCATAAGCCACATAGCCCGGCATTACCGTATCCAGGTCGATGACGCATTGCGCATGGTCATAACGATCCAACAAAACATTGTTGAATTTGGTGTCATTATGAACAATCCGGAGAGGCAATTCACCCGTGCGGCCAAGCCGCAGTATTTCGCCCATTTCATCGGCGCGCTGCCGGACAAATTCAATCTCAGGTAGTATCTTGTGTAATCTTCCCACTTTATCAGCCTCAACTGCCTTTTCAAACTTTGCTAAACGTGATTCAATATTATGAAAATCGGGTATGGTATCTTTTATCAGTCCGGGCTCCATATCCGCAAGTAGGGCCTGGAAGCGGCCAAATGCCTTACCGCCTTCATACGCTTGTTGTCCGGTGGTTACCTGGTCGTAGCTGCGTGTATCCTTCAGAAAATGAAAAACCCGCCAGTAGTTACCATCGTCGTCCCGAAAATAAGGCTTACCATCACGCGTTTCCACAATGGTTATGACTTCTTTTTCAAGATCAGAACCGGGTATTTCAGACAGCTTTTGCTTTAAATGTTCTGTAACATACAACAGGTTCTGCATCAGGATGGGCACATCCTTAAATACGTGATGATTAACACGTTGTAGTAAATAATCTATTCCATTCGGATCACTGTTTTTAATCCGGTAGGTATCATTAATATGCCCGCTTCCAAATGCAGTAACAGATGCGATATCAGCATCGATGTTGAACGCTGCGATCAGGTTATGGATACGTATGTCAGTTGAGGTAGATTGGTTCATTAATCGTCCAAATATCGGTAAACAAAGGAAGTTAACAAGCCCCCAACAATAAATAAAGGCTGCCCCTCCGACAGGGCAGCCTCCCATTATAATGATCTTTACCGGTATAAAGCCGTTTAAAGCTTAACAATGAAAGCCATATCAATCAAAACCTTTTGTTTGCTTTATAACGCGACCTGATAAAGATAGACAACAGGCTAATTGAAATTTGTGTTACAGGATTATAGGCCTTCGTCGTGCTGGCTCTTGTCTAATCCCATCGATTCTTCCTGTGGTGATACGCGCAGTTTGCTAATCATATCGGTGATCTTTAACAAAAGCAAGGAGCCAAAGAAAGCAAATGCCGATACTACTACTAAAGCGATCAGGTGAACAAAAAACAAATGGGTTTCACCGTAGTATAAACCATTGCCGGTAGTATTGGCGCTGTTTACATTCTGGTGCGCAAAAATTCCTGTCATCAGCATACCCGCCATACCGCCAACACCATGGCATGGGAATACATCCAATGTATCGTCGATAGTTGTTTTGGTACGCCACAATACCACCAGGTTACTGATCACCGCTGCAACAATGCCTACAATAAGTGAATGCGGGATTGTTACGAAGCCGGCCGCCGGGGTAATAGCTACCAGGCCCACCACAGCGCCTATACAGGCCCCCATTACCGATGGCTTTTTGCCGCGAAGCATATCAAAAAATATCCACGACATTGCTGCCGCTGCTGATGCAGTGGTGGTGGTGGCTAGTGCCGTAGCTGCTAACAGTCCGGAACCCAATGCTGAGCCCGCATTAAATCCAAACCATCCGAACCAGAGCAAGCCGGTGCCAAGCAAAACATAGCTGATACGGGCAGGAGAATGGGTTGGTTCATTACGTTGTTTCAAATATAATGCAGAAGCCAGGGCCGCCCATCCGGCCGACATGTGTACAACCGTGCCGCCTGCAAAATCGAGCACGCCTAACTTGAACAGAAATCCATCCGGATGCCAGGTAGAATGTGCCAGAGGAGCATAAATAACGACCATAAACAAACACAGAAATATCACATAAGAGTTGAAGCGGATACGCTCAGCAAAGGCGCCTGTGATCAACGCCGGTGTAATGACTGCAAATTTTAATTGGAACATGGCAAACAATACTAATGGGATGGTTGGCGCCAGCTTCCATGTGGCATTGCCCAGCATTCCCTTCATCATAAAAAAGGTAGCCGGGTTGCCGATAAATCCGCCAATGCTATCGCCAAAGGCAAGACTAAAGCCAAATACCACCCATATCACAGTAATAACGCCCATGCAGACAAAACTTTGCATCATAGTGGAAAGGACGTTCTTTTTGCTTACCATACCGCCGTAAAAGAAGGCGAGGCCAGGTGTCATTAGCAGCACAAGCGCGGTGGCAACTAATAACCAGGCAGTGTCACCAGTGTCGATTTTGTTGTCTTTAATATTAACAGTTTCAAAAGAAGGATAGATGAGGGCGAGAATAACTACGATAATAAGTATGGCGAATGGTATGATTTTTTTCATTTGACAAAATATTTAAAGGCAATCCATTAGTCTGAAAAAGGACAATGGCGTTTAATCCCGGCAATAAAATAGGCCGCTGACCGGATTGCTTTTGTTAAAAAGGTTTTGAACTACTAAAAGGAAAGGGTGAGAATGTCTGTTGGTTAATCAAAAAGAAACTCTTGCCTGTTATTTATTGCAACGGGTTTAATAATCAATTAAAAAATCACAGACATCCTTAGGTGAGATTCTACCAAAAGGTGTGAAAGGGAAACAACAGCGTTGTCTGCGAAGCGAAGCTTTGCTTGTGCCCGCTCCCTGAGAAAAAATGATAATGCTTGAGACGTGCCAGAAAATCATTGTCCACAAAAAGCATATGCTGAGCATAATGAACTGTTTTGTGTGCCCGTAGATTAATGGCCTGATTAGACTCATTTGTATTAATTATCAGTAAATGACCGCTGTTATGGTCCTTTGTAAATGCGTTTTTGGCTTTTGAAAAATAGTGGCGACTGCTTTCACGAGAAAATGCCTCGCTATTTTTGGTGAATGCGATAGATAGTAGGAGAAATAAAGGAAGAAATAATGAATATTTTACCCTCATTCCATAAAATTAGTAAATAAAATATAAAAATTGCATATTTTTTTAATAAAAATTGAAAATAAATAAATTTTATATCGTTTTTCAAGGTTTATTTATAAATAAACTTACCTTTTTTATTAAAAGATAAATTCTTGTAAAAATAAAAGCCCCCTATTTCACATAAGAGGCTTTCGAAAGCGGGTCAAGTTTCTTATTTCTCCAATATAAAAGTCAGGTTGGTCCAGTTTGCCGCGGTGGTGGTGCCTGGAATAACTTGTTTTATGGTCCAGCCTTCGTCCAGGTATTTGTTTACGTCCTTGATTTCGTATGCTGAATGGCGGTTGGTTATAGTTTGTTCGTAAACATTAATGTTCACAGTAATTACTTTTTGAGGCATGATGTTAATCGGTTGGATGGCCAAATGTACGCAATTAAGCGTTTATTAATGAAAGCGCAGGAGCATGATGCCTTTCCAATACATATTCCAGTATCTCGCGGGTGTTATCGGGATAGTTTACATCCACTACTTTGCCGTTTTCTATCCAGTTGAGGATAGTTTCGACATGTTTGGGCTTTAAGCTTTTTATTACCGGGACCTCCATTGATTTTAAAGCCGCTGCATTCAGGTGTTGCTCGTACTGGCTTTTCATTGGGATCACCAAAAGCTTCTTCTTCATATACAAAGCCTCAGCTGGTGTTTCAAAGCCGGCACCACAAAGAACACCGGCCGATTGTGCCATGCTTTTGATAAACTTTTCATTATCAATTGGTTGTATCGATACGTTTTTGTGCTTCAGCACTTTTTTATTGTGCTTTGAAAAAACATCCCACTCCACATCTTTAAATTCTGAAAGCCTTTTGATCAGCCGGGCATCATCATAGGCGGGCAAATAAACCGTATAATGTCCTTTAAAAGATATATTTTGCTCGCGTACCTGCTTGCGGATCACCGGGGTGAAAGTATTCTGATCGAATGCTTTAAAATGGAAACCATATTGAGCAGTAACAGGGGCGTAGTTTTTTAATATAAGCTTACCGATCATATCGGTATCGTCCGGCTTAGGCGCCTTCTCACCTAAAACTGCCGCCTGGTGACTTAAACCAATGCAGGGTTTATTCTTCATGTAACATGCCCAGGCTGACACCGGTTCGAAATCATTGATGACCAGGTCGTATTCTTCAACAGGAACTTTGTTGACTTCTTTTAAAAAATTGCGGAAGCGGGATTTGTAAAATGTCTTCCAGATATCAACGCCACCGGATTTGCCAAAAATAAAACCAAATCCATTGAATTTATATTTAACGGGAAAGGGGAGAATCAGGTCGCCTTGTGTGCCGCTAACCAGTACATCCACATCGGCCATTTGCTTAAGAAGAGGTACAATGTCCATCGAACGGCTTAAATGTCCATTGCCGGTGCCCTGTATTGCATAAAGTATTTTCATCCTTGCGATAGTTTTACAAAGGTAGTTAGGTAACAATTAAGTAAATGTTAAGTTTTCGTTATGTATTTCATTCAATTTTCATATTTTATGTATAAATTTTCAACATTAAGAAACCATTATGAATACATCATGTTGAATTAATAATTTAGTAACATGAAGTTGTTTCATTTGTACAAAGCCGTATATCATGAATATTTCAATCTTAAAACCGGAAAGCATTGTTAATGAGGTTTTTGCTCTATATGAAAAGTATGGAAAGCGAAAAGTAACCGACCAGGAACTGTCGCAATTGGAGCAAGTTTCCCAGGCTGCAGCATTGGCAGAAGAAGAAGGATATGAGGATGAAGTAATATTGGCCGCATTTTTCCATAACGCAGGCGAAATATTAGGTACTGATTATTTGCGCGAACATGGTTTCTCAGAACGCTTGGCTGCTTTAGTTGAAAGTGACCTGCAAGCTACCCGCTACCTGGCCTATAAATATCCGGAGTATTATGACCAGTTGCCGGAAAGCGAAAAAGCTGATCTGGAAACCCGCGGCGGAAAAATGATCAAAGAAGAAGCGGACAAATTTGAGTTAGATCCCGATGCTGAATTATTTGTGCGTTTACGCTATCTGAATGACAAGGCTAAAGACACCAGGAAATATAAGTTGAACATACCGCATATTAAATTGCTGGCAATGAGTCACCTGTATAAGATTATGGATAAATATCTGCCAGCCTTCCTGATGTCAAAATCGTCTATCCAGCCAAGAATCGGGTAGTTCGGATTATTAATCTCTGGCAATCTCATTTTAAAAAAGTGGACAAATAATTCGTGATTGTTTTAAAGAATTGTTCACTTTGCAGATCGGGAAAATACCCCTGTGTTTAAAATGAAGAAACTTACCGAAGGTAACGCGGCCTCTTATACGCTTATACTTATCCTGGTTACATTTGTTTTACGAATCTTTATAGCTGCTTATACGGGCCTTGGAATTGGTGAGGCGTACTATTTCCGGGGAACTACTCATCTTGAATGGAGCTACTTCGATCAGCCTCCTTTATTCTTCTGGTTAAGCGGTATAAGTATCAAAATATTCGGACTAACCAATCTGGGTCTTCGTTTCCCGGCTGTGCTGTTATTTGCGGGAACGAGCTGGCTTTTATTTGCTATAACAAGGAAATTATTTAATGCCAGAGCCGGCTTTTGGGCTGTTGTGGTAATGAACCTGAGCGCAGTGTTTACAGTGGCTATTGCCTGCTGGTTTCAGCCTGATGCGCCACTGATGTTTTTCTGGCTGGCCAGTGTTTATTTTATAATTGAGCTGCTGTTTAATAATAAAGGCGATCAAAAAATAATCAGAAATAGCGGTCGTACCTGGTTTTTATGGATTATGACAGGTGTTTGTCTTGGTCTGGCTACCCTGAGCAAATACCATGTGCTTTTCATTTTTGCCGGTGTGTTTATCTTTATTGGCACCAATAAAGAGTATCGCCATTGGCTATGGCATCCCGGTCCGTACGTTGCTGTTCTAATTACTATCATATTTGCGTTCCCGGTAATATGGTGGAACTATAATAACAATTGGGCCTCCTTTGTTTTCCAGGGAGCAAGAGCAGGAACGGGTAAAAAATTTGCATTGCATTTCGACTGGTTCTTTCGCAGTATAGGGGGGCAAGCTTTATGGTTACTGCCCTGGATATGGGTGCCAACCATTCGCGAGCTTTACCGCTCATTTGTGAACCGGTTGGTATCAAAAGCCTATAGTTTTTCGTTCTGGCTATCAATATTGCCAATTGTATTTTTTACCGTTGTAACACTGTGGGCCGACCTGCAATATCATTTCCACTGGCAGGCACCAGGGTATATGATGCTTTTTATGCCACTGGGTTTTGCCATCGATAAAAAAATGAGCCAGGGAGGTTTAGCCGGCAGGGGCACACGCCGTTGGCTGAGATTCTCTGCTTGTTTTACCGTAATTACTATCGGTGTATTGAGCTTTCATATGGTAACGGGTTTCTGGCAATATTACGGGCCGAGATGGATCGTGTATAAATTTCATAAAGACACTGTAGATCCAACCATACAGGGAATAGATTACGACGATATTCGGACACGCTTTGAAAAAGAGGGCTGGTTGCAGAATAAAAATGTTTTTGCAGGGACTCCGCGCTGGTGGCTTACTGGTAAAATAGATTGGGCGCTGAAAGGGCAGAAGGATGTGATCTGTTTTAGCTTTGATCCACGTAATACCGCTTTTTTGGGTGATCCTAAAACCTTGTTAGGTAAAGACGCCATCGTAATTGCCCAGGAAAACCAACCAAGTGTGGATGCTGATGTAAAACCATATTTTGAGTCAGTTAAACAGCTCCCGGATATCGAGATTATCCGCCATGGCAGGGTTGAACTGCATTTGCAGGTTTATTACTGCTCTAAGTTCCATCAATCAGCGCAGCAGCGCAATGATATGCCACTATATCGCCAGCTGAATGGTTTGCCGCCTTTCGGAAATTAAGATCAGGCTTTTGCTCACGGCAAGTATTCCGTATTTTTAAGCCGCATGAAGGAGATTAAAGCGATCATAAAGGCTTACGATGAAGCGGACAAAGCTTCCCTTGGCTTGGCATTAGCTACCGTTGTGCGGGTGGAAGGTTCGTCATATCGTCGTACCGGTGCGCGCATGCTGATTTTGGATAATGGGATATGGGTCGGAGGCATCAGTGGAGGATGCCTGGAGGGCGATGCTTTAAAACGTGCACAATTAGCGATACGGAAATCCACCCCTACACTGATAACTTATGATACTACTGACGATGATCCCTACCAGATAGGTGTTGGTCTTGGCTGCAATGGCGTAATCGATGTGTTATTGACGCCGCTAAATGTCGAGGATAAAAATAACCCTGTAGAGGTTTTAAAACGTTGTGTTGAAGCCAGCCGCGAAACGCATATCTTGATAACCATAACCAAATTATCAGGGGATTGGAGGGGTGTTGGTGAAGGAGAGGTTATTAAATATGTAAATGCCCAAAGTTTAAATATCTTGAAAGATAGTTTAGCGATACAGGAATTAAATAAGGCAGTCGCTGAACAAGTCTCCGTTGGTCATTCGGCACCATATTACCTGGAGTTGGAAGATGGCAGAAAACTGGGATGTTTTATCGAAATTTTACCGCCGGAGGTGAGTATGATTTTGATGGGGCACCAGTATGATGTTTATCCACTAAGCCGTTTGATAAAAGAAATGGGCTGGCGGCTGACCATTGTTGCAGAACTTCAGAAGATCAACCCACATATTATTATGATTGCTGATGAAGTAGTCGCTCCTGCAAATTTCGAGGATATCTTTATAGACAACTACACTGCCATCATCATAATGGCGCATGATTATAAAACAGATAAGAATAATCTTCCAAAGGCATTAGCTACCGTTGCACCTTATATTGGGATGCTGGGTCCGCGGGTACGTTCTGAGAAAATATGGCGGGAACTGGCCGAAGAAGGAAGGATCAGCTCAACGGAAAATATGGACAGGATACATGCGCCTGTGGGATTAGATATCGGTGCTGTTACCCCCGAAGAGATCGCACTCTCGCTCATCGCAGAAGTAAAAGCTGCACTTTCAGGCCGGGACGGTACGTTTTTGCGATTACGTACTACAGTAATTCATAACCGATGACCAGCGAATTTAACGTCATAAAAAATTGCGCTGCAATCATCTTAGCTGCGGGACGATCGAGTCGATTAGGCATGCCAAAACAATTACTGAAGTATCAAAACAAAAATCTTTTTCAACATACCATAGATGTTGCTAAGCAATCGCCAGCACAACCAATTATTGTGGTATTAGGAAGCAATGCAGATACTATCTTGAAGGAAATTGATACTTCCGGAATTTATGTAGTAAAAAATGACGATTGGCAGAGTGGCCTGGCGTCAACGATTCGTAGTGGTATCCAGGCATTACAAACACTTGATTCCAATATTGATTCAGCAATTTTGATGGTTTGCGATCAGCCCTATGTAACCCCTGATTTATTGAATAGTCTGCAGGATAAGCAGAAAAAAACGGGTAAGCGAATCATAGCAAGCCAATATGGCCAGACCATCGGCACCCCGGCACTCTTTCACAAGCAGTTCTTTTCCCAATTAATGAATTTAAAAGGGGATACAGGCGCTAAGAAGATTATGATGCAGAATACTGACCTTTTAGCAACTATATCTTTTCCGCAGGGCAGTATCGATATTGATACAATAGACGATTATAAAGCGTTAGAAGAATAATTAACTTTATTCTCAGATTAATTCATCAGCCATGAAAATTATTGTATTCCTTATTATTGCTACCTGTTTTATGGTGATTGCCTGTAACCAGTCTGATAATAATCAACAATTACAGACTAAAATTGACAGCTTGCAGGCCAGGCTGAATGATACTTATAAACCAGGTTTAGGTGAGTTTATGATGGGCATACAAGAGCACCATGCTAAGCTTTGGTTTGCCGGTATCAACAAAAACTGGCAGCTAGCCGATTTTGAAGTTCATGAAATAGGTGAGACTCTTGACGACGTTAAAAAATACTGTACCGATCGCCCCGAGATAAAAAGCCTGGGAATTATCGATCCGGCAGTAAATACTATTAAAGCCGCCATCAGCAAACAGGATATGGATAAATTTAAAGCTGGCTTTACCGAACTGACCAATGATTGCAATGCCTGCCATAAAGATAATCAGCATGGGTTTAATATTATTACTATACCCACATCGCCGCCCGTTACCAACCAGGACTTTAGACCCGTGAGATAAAAAGCATAAAAAAACCTCTCAAATAGCTGAGAGGTTTTTATTTAAAAGATGTGTCTGGTCCTGATATAGCGATACACAAAAAGAATCGCTATGGAAAAAAAGAAAGTATTCGATTACACTAAGCGTAG
>NZ_JAUMKB010000012.1 GCF_030519375.1 Mucilaginibacter tolerans
GGTGGCGGTGGCGGCGGGAACATCCCCGAGGAGTCCAGCAGCAGGGTATGCATCTGTCCCCAGCAGTATTCTACCCCATCCATATAATCCGGTGGTGTGGGCCGCCATTTCCCCGGATCCGAGCTGCCCAGGTATTTCGGCTTCCCGCGGGTTTGAGGGTAATCGTCCACATTGGCCCTCTTCAGGATCATTTTTCCTACTTTCTCGCCAAACTCTACCGAGCGGCTATAGGTCTCCTCGTCCAGGTTATCCTTAAACCGGGCATATACCTTATCCTCGTACTTTTTTAATGTATCTACCGAGAAGGTCACCTTATGGGCCACCGTAAAGAAAGCTTTGGTGGCGGCCAATGTGTAGTTATACTTTTTGCCCTGCTCAGGTTCGGGTGGTGCACCAAAACCCTTCAGCTGTGCCGTGATCGAGTTATACTTCGGATCGGCATACCGAATGGCCTCATATGCCGCCAGTGAGGTATAACCGTAAATGCGGGCTGCTACCGGCGGCGTGAACACATCATAGATGATCACATTCGTCAGCTGGTCCTCATTCTCATGCAACACCCCTGCATCATCGATCGGGCTACTGGCTGATTTTTGTTTACAAGATGCCGCCAGTGCTAAAATAGCAGCACAAGCAACCAATATTTTTAAGGTCCTCATAATCAATTTATTTCATTGAAATATTTCTGGCATGTCCAAAATTATCTGTAATCGTAACCGTCCCCATCGTATCATCAATATTCATAAATCTGCCCGACTGCGACAGGAAGGAGTCACCATAATAGAACTCCTGCTTGCCTACTTTCCCATTTTTGTAGTGTATGGTAGCAAACATATCCATCGGCTGCAGCTTAACCAGGCGAACATTCCGTTTAAGCTCGAAAATTTTCATCGCGTCCCTGTTTTGGCTGGCCGCCAGTAGATAATTCCCATGCGCGCCTGCTACCTTAACCAGAGCCTTGCCATTACCCGGGATATATATACCTGATTGCAAAATACTTAGTGGCTTAAAATCACCCTTACCATCGCCTTTAAGCATTAAACCGTTAAATGCATCATAACGGCCAGTTGTAAGTTCTGTGCCATAATCGTTACCATTCATTACCACATCAAGATTACCATCGCCGTCGAAATCGTCGACAGACATGCCGCAAAGCTGTGATAATTGTGCCTGAATTGGCAATGATGTCATAGTAAACTTGCCATTGCCGTCGTTACGCAAATAAACCGATTGTAAAGTATTTGCCTTAAGCCGCAATGCGTCTTTACGCATTTCAGGCGGCAATACTTCATCCATCGTAGCTGTGGCAAATGATTTATAATTCTGGAATTTCACCCGCATACCAATCATTTGCTTCACAATATCGTCACGTGTATGTACCGGGAATTCCTTCATCTGTCCATCCTGATCTTTCAGAAAAACCGAAGGGATAGCATCATAACTACCATTGTTATCAAAATCTTTGGCCGTTATATAAACCGGATATTGATCACTCGCTTTAAAGAAGGTATTCAGCCCTGTATTGCCAACTATGTAATCAGTTCTGCCGTTATGTTCAAAATCACCGGCTGCGATGGTATTCCACCAGCCCAATTTGTCGCTAACTCCTGTGTTGGCTGTCACATTTTTGAATACACCATGATCATTCTTTAAAAACATTACCGGCATCCATTCACCAACTGCTACCAGGTCTGGCCAGCCATCGTTATCAAAATCAGTAAAAACAGCATCACAGACCAGACCAGCATTCGTGAGGTCTTTTGCTACTGACGAGGTAACATCTGTAAACTTCGCATGACCATTTTGGCTGTCATTGCGTAAAATAAAGCTGGAAACAGGCTTCGGATAATTCCACGGATCAACCCTGCCGGATACAAACAGGTCAAGCTTGCCATCCTTATTGTAGTCAACAGCACGAACACATAACTTGCTGGTATAGTTTTTAGGTAATGCGTCTGCCGCCTCAGTAAAATTTCCTTTGCCATCATTAATGTAAAGTCTGTCCTGATAAAACGGAGAGCCTGATTGATTGGCATAACCACCGCTAGCCACGTACAGATCTAGTTTACCGTCGCCGTTGGCATCGAAAAGCAATAAACCCTCATCTTTAAACTTATCAGAAGGTTTTGCGGGCGTTGATAGCAATTTGCGCTGAATAAATTTACCATCGGCCTGTTGCAAGAACAGCTGCGACGGATATTTTGATGTTCCACCAACTATAATATCATCAAGACCATTACCATCAACATCTCCGACAGCTAGCCCTGGAGAATACTCAGATAGCTTGTGCGGTAATAATTTTTGCACGTTGAAATCGATATAATCTTCATCCTGATTCTTATAGTTTACACCCAGCATCTTCGTTACCTCCCTAAACAAAGACTGCTTGTCAATCTCAGGCTGCTTAAAAGTATAAGACTCGCGGGCATTGTTTATATCAACCTTCAAAACCTGGTCGGCCTTTACATTCTGTAACTTTTGCTTTTGACCGTTTTGCCAGCCTATTACAACTGAATCAAGTGTGCTGACTTTACCCAAGCCAAAATGCGCCATATTTTGAATGGTAGACAAATAGCCTCTATAAGGAGTATTCTCATATACCTGATGTTTACCATGGTCGTAATAAATATCAGCCCAGGCACCGATCCCATTTATGTTATTTGGGCCACCTTTGAATGTAACATGCAAATAATGACAATCATTCGGGTCTTTTTCCCGCGAAGTATTTTTAAAGATCATAGCCTCATCATTAATATTATTAATGATCACGTCCATATCACCATCATTATCCAGATCGGCATAAACAGCGCCATTTGAAAATGTGGGTATTTTAAATCCCCAGCTCTCTGTTACATCGTCGAATTGCAGTTTCCCATTATTTCTGAAAGCAAAATTTGGAATCTTAACTATAGGAATTTGATCCAAAATTTGCTTTTTACTAGCTATAAAATAAGATTGGGCTCTGAAATTCATAAAATCATGATCAGTCACATCTCTTGGATAGCCATTCGTAATTATCAGGTCACGGAAACCATCATTATCAAAATCTGTCAGCATAGGCCCCCAACTCCAATCTGTCTGGGACACATTGCTCATAAAGGATATTTCGCTAAATGCAGGGTCCCCTATTGAATCATTTTGCCCAACTCTTGGCCCCTGATTAAGTTGCAACGTATTTCTTGAATATTGGTATTGGTGGCCATAATGATCATAGTTCTGAAACACCTGGTAGTTATTGGGGCTCATGAACATTTTTTTACGATAATTATCCGGCGGGTTCATGTCCAACTCAAATACATCAGCTAGTCCATCATTGTTTACGTCCTCGATATCCTGGCCCATCGCGCTTGTTGATGTATGCCTAAAATACGCTTGGGACTTATCCGTAAATGTGCCGTCGTGGTTGTTGATGTAGAGAATATTGTCAGGCAAAAAATCATTTGTTACATAGATATCTTTCCATCCATCACGGTTAATATCAACGGTTGTTGCAGCATGGCCAAAACCTTCCATTTTAATCCCAGCCTGCATAGATACGTCATGAAAAACCGAATGTTTTAACACCGGGTCCCAGTCATTACGATATAATCTTCCGGTGCTTCTTGCAGACCCATCCTTAATGATTGGCCTAAATAGACTGGTATTATCAGTTGGATCAACCTCGTTAACTGTGAGATACATATCCAGATCGCCATCATTATCATAATCAAAAAATGATGCCATGGTGGAATGTACTGTTATATCCAGACCGTACTCCTTCGCCATTTCTTTAAAATGAGGAATACCCTGCTTATCTACTCCCTGGTTGACATAAAGAAGGTTACACCTTTTTTGCGGATCATTTAGCAATGTGTTGCATACATAAATATCAAGCAGGCCATCATTATTTATATCTACTACGGCAACACCTCTGCCCCAACCACCTTTCCCGCCTACTCCTGCCTTTTCTGTAATATCATCAAATTGCATATCACCTTTATTGAGATACAATCTGTTTGATACCGCATTTCCGACAAAATAAATATCCTGTAAACCATCATTATTGAAGTCACCGACACCAACACCACCACCATTATAAATATTTAATTTATCAAGTGGATTTATAGTGTCATTTTCGATAACGAGGTTATTAAAATGCACACCTGAACGCGAAGATGGTATTTGTTCAAATAGGGTTGTCTGTTTGCAAGAAAAAAATAAAACAGGAATTATAAGATATAAAAGGTGTCGAAAAACTTTCATTACAGCAGTTTAATTTAGCTTCACTCTGTCAGGGCGATGTTTGTTTACAGGTTTATATTTCGACCTATAAGTAAATATATAGTAAAAAATATCACCCGCTAATTTATAAAAAAAGGGTGGTGATATATATCACCACCCTTTTCTTTTCATTACTAATTATTAATAGTTTGTGTTTTGAACCAATTTCCCACCTTCAATATCTATTTCACTTTGTGGTATAGGATAAACTTCATCCCGGCCCGCTGTAAATTTGGCAGTGCCAAGAGTTGGGTTTGGAATACGGTTGTCGGCCTTATAGTAGGCGTTCATTACACCTGCCATGTATCCCGCAGGCATTGGCCCTCCGAATCTGCCGTCCATACGTTGCAGATCAAAGAAACGATGACCTTCCATACCAAACTCCAATTGTCTTTCTGTAATCAGTGCTGCAAGAGCATATGCCTTACCTTGAGCAGTAAATTGCCCAGTATATAAACCCACTTTATAATTAGCAGCAGGAGTATTGGTAAAGCCTTTGGCCGGGTTACTATTATCTATATAAGTTTTCACCCAATTGGATGGAAGCGCTGCCCTAGCTCTTATTGTGTTTACATCAGCTTCTGCTGCTGCCAAATTCGGTGCACTGCCCAAAATATAACATTCGGCTCGCCATAATATGATGTCAGCAAACCTGATGATATTATAATTATTAGATACTCCCTGGCTACCAGCCCAACCACCTTGAGTATCGGTTGTTGTAGCTTGGGCAGAGTGATAAAACACATTTTTTATTGGCACATACGGCACCAAATCACCACGGGTCCACGGTTCGCCGCCACCTAAACCCCAATCCAGGTAAGGAATATTTCTCCGGCCTACAGTCCAGTCAAGGCGCGAATCTATAGCTTCATTAGTAGGTGTATAAGCTGCACCCGCAGCAACACCATGGTCATTGCCTAAATTCACTACGTCATATTGTGGAAATCCGGTACCAGCATCGATTTGAAACATTGGCAAACCATTGGCATCCACTTTAAACGCATTAGCCAGGTGGTATGATGGCGTATAAAATCCGCAGCAGCTAGAATAAGTACCGCCACCGGGGAAATTCAACACGTCTCCGGCGTCATCATTCTGCCCGTTTGAACCGTCATTTACAGACATCTGAGCAGCGAACACTGATTCAGGCCCATTTTTCTTTAATGCATTGAAGTTGTCATTATAAGGCTCCAAAGCATATTTCGCTCCGCTGGCTGTTTTGCCGCTTGTAATAAGCTCTGTCAGCAAAGGTAAAGCCTTATCATATTCATGATTGTATACATAGGCTTTTGCCAAAAACGCCTCAGCAGCCCACTTATTCGCCCGGCCGGCCTGCGGTTGGGTGTCGGGCAATTTAGCCATCGCATCTGTAAAATCTTTTTCAATTTTATCCCATATCGGTCCAGGATTAGGAACATTATAATTGCCTGCCAGATACGTAATATTTTCATCAACATAAGGAACTTTCTGCCATATCTTGGCGAGTTCAAAATGGTAAAGACCGCGCAAAAACAGCGCTTCTGCTTTAGCAGCATCAGCGTCAGTCTGAGACAGCGAGCCGTCTTTAACCAGCGGTATTTCCTGTATCACATTATTTGCACGAGCAATACCCGCATAGCATACCTGCCATTTAGAGCCAAGATACCCGTCGGTTGGGTTAATGCTAATATGCTGTTCGATAGCTGTCAACCCTTCATCTCTCTGGTCACCGGTGCTTGAACCTTTATATGCATCGTCTGAACCTACGCCGCCCCAGCTCCAATTGCTAATGCCAGAGGCAAAAGCTGAACCCGGCTGACCTTGATAATATCCATCCAATAAAGAATACGCGCCGATTAATAACCCGTCTACACCAGCTTTAGTAGGAAGTATGTCTGCGGGTAGTACGCCTACAGGGGCCTTATTCAAGACCTTCTTGCAAGAGTACACAGAGGCAAGAAAAACTAATGCCCCTAATGCTATTAATTTATAATTCGATTTTTTCATAACAAAAATTTTTTATTGTTAAAATGTCATATTAACACCTACCAAATATGTTTTCTGGTTATTAGGATATGCACCGTAGTCTACCCCAAAAGATGCGCTCTGCTGAGGGAATGCATTACCTGACTGGTTAAGGTTATTAACCGATGGGACCAACTCGGGATCTAAGCCGCTATATTTTGTGATAGTGAACAGGTTGGTTGCCTGTACATATACATGCAATTTACTTATACCAATGTTTTTCAAAACACCCGCATCAAAATTATAACCAAGTTGTGCAACACGACATTTCAAAAATGAACCGCTTTCAATGTAAAAAGTGCTTGGAATTGTGGTACCCAATGCCTGGCTAATCGTCATAGCTGATTGGGTTGCACCAGGATTGGTAACCGTATTAGTAGCTGGATCTACATTAGCTGATTTTGTTATCAGGTCGATATCCTTGCCACCTGGGAAAGCACCATATGTGTCAGTCCAGTATTTTACATAATTGAAATCTTTGTTGCCATGCGAACCATATAATACCATTGAAAAGTCGAATCCTTTGTAGCTGGCGTTCAGGTTAACGCCATAAGTAAAATTAGGGTTAGGATTGCCAATGAATGTACGGTCATTAGCATCAATCTTTCCATCGTTATTAATGTCCTTATAAATATAGGCTCCAGGTTGTGCGCCAGAATAACCAGGCAGGCTTGACACCTGTGATGGGTTTTGATATATACCAGCAGTTTCATAACCATAGAATGAACCAATAGGATGCCCCACTTCCTCTCTTACGAAAGTACCGATACGGGTACCGTTTGATACAGTAAAGTAACCCGGATCAGCCAGCTTGGTGATCTTGTTTTTGTAAGCAGTGATGTTCGCCCCGATGCTGAACTTGAAATCCTGGCCCACATTCGCATGATATGTTGCCTGAAAGTCAATACCGGTATTCTGTACATCGCCTACGTTGACAGTTGGAGGGCTTGCCGAACCTGTGATTGCAGGAAGCCCTTTAGGGAACAATAAACCGCTGATCGATTTTTTATACCATTCCAGGCTTAAATCAAGGTGACTGAACACTGAAGCGTCAATACCGATGTTAAGAATCTTATCAGTTTCCCAAGTAGTGTTAGGGTTACCAATACCGGTAAAAGCATAACCGGGTACAACGCTATTTCCAGATCCTGAAATATCATAAAACGCGCTTCCCAAACCTTGGTTAGCGGTGTTAAGTGCGTTTGTTCCCAGCACGTTTGCGTTGCTACCTGTTGAACCGTAACTGCCGCGAAGTTTCAGATCCTGGAGCCAGCTAATGCTTTTCAGGAAATCTTCCTGAGAAACGCGCCAACCTAATGATATGGACGGGAATGTACCCCATTGACGACCAGTATAAAACGAAGAGTAACCGTCACGACGTACGGTAGCGCCTAGCAAATAGCGGTCATTATAGCTATAGTCCAAACGGGCAAAATAGGATTCAGTTCCCGTTGGCTGATAAAGATATGTACCATTACCACCTGACAAACCGATCGATGTTGATTTGGTTGTTTGTGCAACTGTAAGGAAACTAGGGTCCAGCGATACGAAGTTTGAGGCATTTACACCTAACTGCTGACCACCATTTTCTTTGATTTCATAACCTGCGAAAACATTGACACTGTGTTTGCCAAATGTTTGTTTGTAAGTAATGCTATTGGTCCAGTTATAATTAAAATAATATTGCGCAACCTCGGTATATCCATTCGGGTTTGCGTGTGGCTCATAGTCGTAATACGGGGTATTTGTTGTAAAATAGTAAAAAGTGTTGCCAGCATTGCCACCGAAAGCTGTACGGGCGGTGAAATGTTTCAGAAAGTCAAGCTCTGCAAAAACAGTTCCCTGCATGTTCCAGGTTTTATTTCGGTCATTTTTAGTTCCCATCTGCTGGGCAAGCGGGTTACTACCGTTACCCAGAGGTTCACCAGTAGGACCATCGTAAGCACCACCAAAATTACCTCTTATATCATAAGCAGGTATAAGTGGCATTTCACGATATGTATTTGAAATACTACCTCCTTCTTGTTGTTGGTTGAAGGAGCTGCCACCGTTGTTTTCGCGATAAAACACGTAACCGCTTTCACCAAAACGCACGTGATTATCAAGCACGCTATAAGTGTTGTTAACACGTGCCTGGTAACGTTTCTCAAAGGTCTCAATTAAAGTACCCTGTTGGTTAAGGTATTGTAATGAATACAAGTAGGTATTTTTATCATTGCCGCCACTTGCAGTTATTGTGTGGCTTTGTTCCGGAGCGGCTTTGAAAATTTCATGGAACCAGTCTGTACCTTTCTGGTTAAATTTTTGTACAAGGAAATCGTTACCTGGATTTAAGGCATCGAAAAAATAACCGCCTTCAATAGCAGGGTCATTGGTAACACCTGCTGAACCAAAAGTGGAATAATCCGCTCCGCCATGGTAACCATAAACCGGTAAAGTTCCTGCACCACCAGCATACAGTTTTTGTTGTAAACCGGTATCATCGGCTTGGTAAGCTAATGCTGATTGCTGAGAAGGGGTCATCAAATGCCATACGTTACCTCCCGGAGGTACCTGACTACCATAATATGCATCGTAGTTAAGCACAGTTTTGCCTGCCTTACCTTTTTTGGTAGTGATCACAATTACACCGTTACCACCCGAAACACCATAAATAGCTGCTGCACCGGCATCCTTTAATACGCTGATGCTTTCTATGTCATTGGGGTTTACCTGGGACATATTGGTGGTTTGAACACCATCGATAACAAACAGAGGTGTACTATTACCAAAGTTGGTAATACCGCGGATGAACACCGTACTTGAAGAACCTGGGGCGCCCTGGTTAATTACGGTAACACCGGAAGCCTGGCCCTGTAATAATTGCTCAGAGGTAGTAGCCGGTATCTTTTTTGCGTCGCTTACATTTACTGATGCAACTGCACCGGTAATATCCTTTTTCGCCTGGGTCTGGTAACCAGTTACCACCACCTCGTTTAAGGTGCTGTTAGTAACAGTAAGCGTAATAGTTCCTAGTGACGGGCCTGTCACCGATACGGTTTTTGCCTGGTAACCAATGTAGGAGATCACCAGTTGGTCACCATTGTTTGCGTTGATAGTAAAAGCGCCGTTTACATCGGTAACAACACCTACGTTTGTACCTTTAATTTTCACGGTAGCACCAATTACTGGTTGCTTATCATCACTTCCGATGACTTTACCCGTAATCTTTGTTTGGGCTGTAACTACCAACGAGGAGAGCGCGCATAATACTAATATGCACAGCGTCCTTCCTTTTAGAAGTAAACTTTTAAACATGAGATTGAGATTTAGTTGATTAATTTATTGATTTAGTTGATAATTGAAATTCTAGCTAATGCCAGCTATTGCTGGTTTATTGACTGGGATCAAAAAGGCTTATGCGATGCCCTCTGAAGTAGTTTGAGAGGCTAAGGGCATTGCATATAAAAGAAATAAGTAAAAGTTTTATCATTTAATATTTGATAATAGATTTTAAAAAACCGTCACTGTCCCTTGTTTCAATACACCGAAACACCATTTAAAGTGCCGGAGCATTAAAAAATCACTATGTTATAATTATATCAGGTTATACGGGTTCTGCCGCAAGCCGACAAAACTTAATTGGTACTGCATCTAATTTAAATAGAGTGTATTGTATACACAAGCACAATTTGAAGATTTATAAATTAATTATTTTTTTACAGTTTAATTATATTCAACATCCAGAAAAATAAGATTTATTTACAAATAGTTCAATAAATCTCACATATAATTGAAAAAATAACAACGTAAAAAAGCTGCTATACTTTAATGCAAACTTTTAAAAAGTAATAATTCTGCATTTTAATTACTACGATGCCAAAATAAATTACATTTTTTTATTGGGTGGGTGGCAAAAAAGAGATTTTATATCCAGATAATTATGTTAAAAAATCATCATAATTATGCAGCAAAGTATCACTTGTTGATTTACAAAATTAAATGTTAACTAAACATTTAATTAGTTGGAGAAATATAAGAAAATATTGGGCCAAAATCATTTAAACAAACTAAAAGGCCGGAATTGTTTAAATAATCCCAGCCTTTTACACTTTATTAAACCTTTTATATTTTTCTTAAATTTTCATTGAAAACGGACAAAATAATATCATTAAATTTTCACTTTGACCAATGCACTGATGCCGATTGTACGTCGCTTGAATTAGTGCCAATTTGGATTATAAATTCGCCCGGCTCCCAGTCATATTTCAGCCTGGTATTGTAAAATTTCAAATCGTTGGCAGTGATATCAAAAGACACCTCTTTTTGCTCTCCTGCTTTAAGTGATATCTTCTTAAAATGTTTCAACTCTTTAACCGAACGGCTTATACTTGCAACGGGGTCGCTTACGTATAATTGCACTATTTCCTCTCCATCTATATTCCCGCTATTGGTTACTGTAACAGTAGCTTTTAGTGTTTGATTACCTTTCAAACTGCTTTTGCTCAGTTTTACATCACTATATTTAAAGGTAGTATAGCTCAATCCATAGCCAAACGGGTATAATGGTGCGTTGGAAACATCTATGTAATCTGATTTGAACTTAGCCGGCCCTTTATCATCAAACGGACGACCGGTATTTTTGTGATTATAATATATAGGTACTTGCCCCACATTTTTAGGGAATGTTACCGTAATCTTACCAGATGGGTTATAATTACCAAACAACACATCAGCAATGGCATTGCCCGCTTCTGTTCCTGGCGCCCAAACATCCAGGATAGCGTTTGCATGCTGATCTTCCCAGGGTAAAGTAAGCGGACGGCCATTAAACAATACCAATACAATTGGTTTTCCGGTTTTGAAAAGTGCTTTTAACAGTTCCTTTTGCGTTTCTGGTATGTTGATATCAGAACGACTGGCAGACTCTCCGGACATATTTGCCGATTCTCCTACTACTGCTACAACCACATCAGCTTTGTTTGCAGTTTCAACGGCTTCATCAATCATTTGCTGAGCGGGGCGGTTATCCCTCTCCTGCTTCATACCGAAAAACCAGGCACGGGCATTTAATAAGGAGTCATCCGTAATATTGGATCCCCGGGCATATAATACGTTAACACCAGAACCGGCCACTTTCTTCACACCGTCAATCACACTTACCGATTTCTTTGGATCACCTGCTATTACCCAGGTACCCAGCATTTCCGATTGATTGTCAGCCAGCGGACCGATCAAGGCAATAGTTCCCGACTTTTTCAATGGCAATATCTGAGCCTTGTTCTTTAACAATACGAAAGAGTGCTCAGCAACTTCCCTTGCAGCGAGGCGGTTAGCTTCGGTCAATTCTGTTTTCGCCTCTACCTCGGAATTGATTGACTTATAAGGATTGTCAAACAGTCCCAATTTATATTTGGCCTCCAGCACCCTGCGGCAAGCCTGATCTATCTCCTGCTGTGTTACTTTTTTCTCTTTTAATGATTTCTTTAAGGTTTTTAAAAAACCTTCGCCCACCATATCCATATCCAGGCCGGCTTTTAATGCTAATGCTGATACCGTTTGCAAATCACCTAAACCATGGGCCGACAATTCGTTAACAGCAGTATAATCTGACACAACAAACCCTTTAAAGCCCCACTGCTTGCGTAACAGATCTGTCAGCAACCATTGATTTGCAGTTGCCGGAACACCATTAATAGTATTGAATGAACTCATGAAGCTTCCCGCACCCGCATCCACAGCTGCTTTATATGGCGGCAGGTAATCCTGGTACATTTTTATCGCGCTCATATCAACCGTATTATATTCACGCCCGGCCTCAGCACCACCATATAATGCAAAGTGCTTTACACAGGCCATCACCGCATCGCTATTTTTCATATTGGTACCCTGATAGCCTCTCACCATTGCTTTGGCGATCATCGAACCCAGATAAGGGTCCTCACCCGAACCTTCTGAAATACGGCCCCAGCGAGGGTCGCGTGCAATATCTACCATTGGTGAAAAAACCCAGTTGATGCCTTCGCCTGTTGCTTCACTCGCTGCAATTTTAGCAGAACGTTCGATTAAGCCCATATCCCACGTTGCAGACATACCTAACGGGATCGGGAAAATAGTACGGTGACCGTGTATCACATCAAGCCCAAATATTAAAGGTATATGCAAACGTGAATTTTTTACCGCAAGTTCCTGCGCCTTACCGATATAGTCGGTGCCGTAAACACCAAATATTCCTCCAATTTCTCCTTTTTTTATCCCCTCCTCGACACCTTTATTTACTACTGAACCAGTAAGCGCCCGGCCGCTGGTTACCAGGTTAAGCTGACCTATTTTTTCATCAAGGGTCATCTTCGCCATCAGTTGTTTCACAAAAGCATCCATTTTGGCATCGCCACTGCTACCTTGAGCCATAGCCATGACAGGCGATATCAATGCAGATATTACTGCGATCTTCCGGAATACCCGGTGTAAGAAATATTTTTTCATTTTAATTGAATGAAAACAGGTTTAAACTGGCGTTGGAACTTGTATAAATAATATCTTTACAAAGTTAAACCATTATAAAACTGGTTCTGATATTTAATAAATTCAAGTTCAATAATTGGTTGTTGCACCTTTGCTTCAAAGAGCTTGGTGTATTTTGAACACAATAGTATTTATTATAATTCAGATAATCAAAGTATTTTTGCACAATAACTTAAAATGTTTAATAAACAGGAGCTTATAGATTTTTGTGAAACAGCACGCAGCAATTATCTCGATCACATCTCGATTGACTGTGTAGTATTCGGGTTTCACGAAGGACAATTAAAAGTTTTGGGGCTTAAAATAAAAAATGAAGCGTCCTGGTATTTACCTGGCGGTTTTGTAATGAAAGACGAGCCCATCGAAATGGCTGCCAACCGCATCCTGAAAGAGCGTACCGGACTGGACGAAATATTTTTACAACAATTCCGCGTGTTTGGCGACCCCGACCGTGCAAGGCCGCACCATGATATGTATAAAGATATGCTGCCACCGGAAGAGAACTGGTTTTCCATGCGGTTTTTAACTATCGGCTATTATGCTTTGGTTGATTTTGTTCATGTAAACCCCACACCTGATGGCCACTCCGAGAGCTGTACCTGGTATGACCTGACCGATCTGCCTGATTTTAAACTCGACCATGCCCAGATCATCAAATCTGCTTTGGATACTTTACGCCTTCAGCTAAACTATCAGCCTATCGGCTACAACCTGATGCCAAAGGAATTTACCATGCCGGAGTTACAAAAGCTGTACGAAACCATCCTGGATAAAAAACTCGATCGCCGGAATTTTCAGCGCCGTATGCTGGGCTTTGGTATCCTGAACCGCTCTGAGCAGCCACGAAAAGGTGGGGCACATAAAGCGCCCTACCTTTATTCATTTGATCTGAAGAATTATCAAAACGCCCTGAAAGAAGGTTTAAAAGGTGGATGGTGAAGTTGATTTTATATTGCCGATACTTCATCCTTAATTTTCAAATCGCAATTCGTAATTCTAAAATCGTAAATATTACGCGTTTGAATGCAACGCTACTGCATTGCCCTCAGTATCGATAAAGAATGCCATATAACCTATTTCATCGCTGATCTTCCCTTTGGGCATAGTTATTTTGCCGCCGGCCGCTTCTACTTTTGATAACGCCACATCCAGATTGGGGTTGCCGTTAAAATAGATCTTCACACCGTCGGCGCTTGGTTTGTGCATGTCACTTTGCACTAATCCGCCTGAAAGTTTACCGTTCATTTCAAAGGGGAAAAATGCCATTTTCATACCCATCATTTCCTGTTCTTCCATGGTAATTGAAAAAATAGTCTCATAAAATTTTTTAGCTCTTTTGATGTCGCTTACTGATATCTCAAACCAGTTGAGGATGTTTACTGAAGAATCCATAGTGATTTTATTTTTTGGGTGAACCTGATTAAATTATTAAGCCCTTATTAAGTCAGCATTTAATATTTAAGGTGTATTTCAGTGCTTTTTCTAAAGCAAACCTAAGTCGATTTTGGAAAGCATGGGGTGGGTAAATACGACAACTTTAGGGGTTGATTGCGCCAATCTGCTGACTTAACTTTGTTTATCAATTATACATACCAGCATTATGAAACATGTATCCATAATTATACCGCAAGGGCCCATTATACTTAGCAGCGTAATAGGCACCTATAAAGTGTTCTCTTTCGTAAATAGCTTTATGGAAATGAGGGGCAAAAAGCCGGTTTTTGATATTCACCTGGTGGGTTTGAGTAAAGAAACGGATTTGTATGGAGGTTTATTTGCCGTTCGGCCTGATTCGTTAGTAAGCGAGATAAAAAAGACCGACCTGATTATGATCCCCGCCTTTTATGGCAACCCGATGGAAGGCATTGAGCGAAACCAGGATTTTGTCCCCTGGATTGTAGACCAATACAAACATGGGGCCGAAGTGGCCAGTTTGTGTACTGGTGCTTTTCTACTCGCATCCACCAATTTGCTTAAAGGTAAAACCTGCACCACGCACTGGATGGCTGCTGACATATTCAGGCAGGCATTTCCCAATATTAAACTCATGCCCGAAAAGCTGATCATTGATGAACTTGGCATTTATTCGAGCGGTGGCGCCTACTCTTTCCTTAACCTGGTGATATACCTGGTAGAGAAATATTGTGGCAGGGATGTAGCTGTCCATTGTTCAAAAGTGATGGAGATTGAAATCGACCGCGAAAGCCAGTCGCCGTTTGTCATATTCAGTGGTCAAAAAGAGCACCAGGATGAACCGATCAAAAAAGCGCAGATTTATATTGAACGCAATGTAGGCACCAAGATCTCTGTTGATCAGCTATCTGAAATGTTTTCCATCAGCAGGCGCAATTTTGAGCGTCGCTTCAAAAAAGCAACCGCCAATACGCCTGTTGAATATCTTCAGCGCGTCAAGATCGAGGCCGCCAAGAAAAGCCTGGAATCGGGCAGGGAGAATGTAAACGAAGTGATGTATTCGGTAGGCTATTCTGATAACAAAGCCTTCCGCAACATATTTAAGAAGATTACAGGACTATCTCCATTGGAGTACCGCAATAAATATAATCGTGAAATGGCGGTGGCCGTTTAATCACACCTATATAGAAAAGCCCTCTCCAGCAGGAAAGGGCTTAATAAATCTACCTATTCATAAAACTTATTGAGGTTTTGTATGCTGAAGAATATCGCAACGATATATTTCGTTGGTTGGCACCAGAGTAATCTCAGGCCTCGACCCGGATGCAGCAGCTTCAACATCGGTGTCACTTAAAAATTGGTGCGGCGTAAATCCGCTGTTAAATACAATGTCCACCTCCTGCCATACCGGGTTATAACCGTCAGCCTGTATTGCATTGGTAACTGTAATAAATCCATCTGCTTCATAAAGGATATTTATCGATTTGTTATGAGCCAATAAGCTTGATGCCGGCTTATCGGTAAATGGTTTTAAATTCATCATAAACAATTGTCCATCGTAATAAATGTTTTCTACCCCTCCAATGCCATTAGGGTTTGACGTTAGTGTGTTTTTCGAATTAACACCCATGTTTGTTTTAAAATTTGTTGCAGCGGGGGCAACACCGGTTTTGTTGCAGGCGGCAAGCAAAATGACGCCTGCTAGTGCCAGATTAAATATAGTTTTCATGTTTTAAAGATTTTCATAACTGGGGTCACGTATATCTACTATTGGTGTATGGTCTGAAAAAACAATAAAAACAATAGGGCTCAGGCACGATAAAAAGCTTTAGGCAGGAAAAAGCACAAGCACTTTGTAAGTGCTACGCAAAAGAAAATCAATACGTTGCCCGTGTAAATAAAATATTTACAAAAAATCAATGATGAGAATTATTGACTTAAGATAGGAGCTTTTATTTACTCAAAAAGAAGTCTGACAATCCTTTTTTTACCTGCTCAGTTTGCTCCTGCACTATCCAATGTCCAGCTCCTTTAATAATTACTTCTTTTACATTCGTTGCAACCAGCCTGCAATGTTCAGCGAGGAAGGCACCGCCATGGTCTGATCCCATTGCAAGCAATGGCATCGGCAGCTTTTTCTTCATAAACTCCTGATTATCCTTGGCGTCCTGGTCAAAAGCAGCAAACCAATGGAAACTCCCAGTGGTAGCCCCCGGTACAGAATATGCCCTGATAAATTCATTCCGTTCAGTTTCAGTAAAAGCATTTTTCACATAACCCACAACTGGCCAAAAGCTGGTAAGAAATAACCCGGCTTTACCGGCAACTATCTCGCCCGAATTGGGCATACCGAAAAAACCAAACCACCATGCATGTGCACGAACTTCGCTCCATACCGGTTCAACGCCTGGCAACAGTGCGTCCATTAATGCAAGTTTCTTTACTTCATCCGGGAATTGTGCAGCATAGGCATAGGCTACCATTAGCCCGATATCATGACCTGCAAGGTTAATTTGTTTATATCCCAACTTCTTCATCAATTCATGAAGGTCTTTGGCCATTGTTTTTTTATCATACCCTCCGGTCGGTTTACCTGACTCACCAAGTCCACGCAGATCCGGTGCTACTATGGTAAAGTGCTTGGATAACTCAGGTAGAAGCCGGTTCCACATAAACCAGTTTTGTCCAAATCCATGTATTAACAATAGCGGCACACCCTTCCCCCCTGTTACATAATGAATTTTCACCCCGTTCACCATTGCATATTGGTGCTTAAATCCGGATGGCGGCGAAGCAGGTTTAATGGTTTGTGCCTGTTTTTGAATTAATGGCAACGACCTTGCATTCCCATTAGATAATAAGTTTGCAAATAGTAATAATGTGGTAAGACGAAGGATTTTGGCGGATGTTTTCATGTTTCGATGGTTTTAAGGTCAAATAGTAAATGATATGGAAATATACTGATAAGAAGTCCTATTTACCAAGCACCATCATTTAACTATTCAGTCCGCCCGGAACCGTGCAAAGCCCTATACTGTTGGATAAACGTATGCAGTTGCTTCTTCCTTCATTTTTATTGGGCGCACCTCTATCCTCGCTGTCGTAGTGTATTCAAATTCAGGATTCCCTTTTGCGATAGCAATGGCCTGATCGAGATCGTTTGCCCTGATGTGATAATAGCCAACTATCACTTCTTTATTTTCGCGATAAGGTGCTTTTTCCCAATGCCCGTCACGGCCCGAAACCATTACCCCTTCCCGCACCAAAGGTTGTGCACTGATCAGTTGATCATTTCCTTTTAGGTTTTCGATATAAACCCTGCAGGCGTTCAGAAATTCCTTTTCCCGATCTGGGGTAAAAGCCAGTTTACTATCGGCATCATTATGTATCAGCAACATGAACTCTTTCATAACTATAAATTTTAATCAACAGATGAATGGAGAGAGGCTTAGAGTAGTAATTAAAATTACGGGTAATTTTTTTATAAAACCTATTGATTTTTTGCACATGTAGTTTTACCCACCTGTCGTAGCTACGCTCGGCATCTGTCCCGAGCCTGAGGGAGAGAATTTTTCAGACAACTCCTGCCCTGAATTCAGCAGAGGCCGAGAAGGGTATAAAACATTCACCTATTTTTCCTATTCTTGTTTAATGCATTTAATTAAAAAAACATTATCAGGCATTATTTTACTTTGGGCAACGGCAAGCTTTGCACAAACTTCGTTGCCTGTACCCACTAACATCCAGGCGACTTACAATAAAGGAACTCGTACCCCAACTGGTGCGCCAGGCAAAAATTACTGGCAAAACCGCGCTGCTTATAATCTTACCATCAATTTCACACCTAAAACCCGTGTGTTGGACGGTATTGATGAGGTAGAGTACACCAATAACAGTCCGGACACTTTGAAGCAAATTTGGTTTAAGCTTTATCCTAACCTGTATCTGAAAGGGAACATCAGGGCAATGCCTATTAAACCGGAGGATATAACCGACGGTGTCAGGATTAATAAGATCGAAATCAATCAAACTGTTTACGATACGGGCAAACTGATTGTGAACGGCACTAATATGATCATACCAAATGAAGTTGTATCCCCTAAACAAAAGATTCATTTTAAGATATATTATACATACACACTCAACAAAACATCGCATGTCCGTACAGGGCAAGTAGATACAGGTGCTTTCTTTATAGCCTATTTCTTCCCGCGTATTGCCGTTTATGATGACATTGACGGCTGGAACACAAACCCTTATCGCGGCACCGAGGAGTTTTATAACGACTTTTGCAATTTCAAAGCTTCCATCATTGTCCCCGGTAATTACCAGGTATGGGCAACTGGCAATCTGACTAACCCCAATCAGGTTTATACCGATCAGTACATTAAAAGAATACAGGAAGCGGAAAAAAGTGATAATGTGACTGACATCATTACTGAAGATGACCTTAAAGCAGGCAATATATCCCCACGTAACCTAACCAACACCTGGCAATTTGAGGCCGATAGTGTAACAGACCTGGCTTTTGCTATCAGCGATCACTATTTGTGGAAGGCATCCAGCCTCGTTGTCGATCCAAAAACCAACCGCCGCACGCGGGTGGATGCGGTGTTTAACCAGAATCATAAAGATTATTTTGCAGTAATCAATTACGCCCGTAAAACAGTGGAAAGCATGAGCTATGTGTTCCCAAAATGGCCATACCCCTACCCTCATGAAACTGTGTTTGATGGTCTCGATCAGATGGAGTACCCCATGATGGTGAATGACAACCCTGAAGAAAAGGTATTTGATGCGATCACCCTTACCGATCATGAAATATTTCATACCATGTTTCCATTCTACATGGGCGTTAACGAAACCAAATATGGGTGGATGGACGAAGGCTGGGCAACCATAGGCGAGTGGGTGATCAGTCCGCTTATTGATCCGACCATTGTTGATAATTTCGCTATTGCCCCGTATGAAAACATAGCAGGTAAAGAAGGCGATCAACCTATCATGACGCTTACCAACCAACTGGGCACATCTTCATTCGAGCCCAATTCATATGGTAAACCCGGTCTGGGCTATTATTACATTCGAGATTTGTTAGGGGATGAATTGTTTACCAAAGCTTTGCATCATTATATTGAGCAATGGCAGGGCAAACACCCTATGCCTTATGATTTTTTTAACTGCATCAACACAGCGTGCGGGCAAAATCTTAATTGGTTCTGGAGGAGCTGGTTCTTTGATCGTGGTGCACCCGATCTGGCTATCTCAAAAGTAACTTTGCAGCGAAGCACTTATACCGTCGTTATCACCAATATAGGCGGCAAACCAATCCCCATCGATCTGACGCTATACTATGGTGATGGCACTACGCAATTGGTTCATGAGAGCATCAACGCGTGGAAAGGCGGTAATAAAACCTTCACGATCAATCATCAGTCGCACAAGCATATTAACAAGATGGTATTAGGCACAACTTATGATCCCGATATTAATAAGGAAAATAACGGTTGGGAAGCGAAATGAGTTGTTCGTTCGAAAGGAAGAAGGCGGCAGTTCATTGCAAAGGAGTGAGGAGGCAACAGCACGCTATTGCCTCGTCACAACCTTAAGCCGTTCACGCAATGATGGTTCGTTTTATTGATCCAATCCGCCTCTTCTTGTCGGTTTCACAGGCTCGGGCCATTTGGTGGGTTCACCTGTTTTTGTATTTGGAGGCAATACGCTTTTCTCGCGTGAGGTTGTGGTCGGGTCCTCGCTGGCTTCATAGGCCATAATAGCTGCTAGGATGGCGTTGTTGCGCAGGTCGTCGAAAACGATTTTATCGTACGTATCGCGATTGGTATGCCAGGTGTAGACGCCATACGACCAATTGGTTGAGCTCAATGAAAACGCAGGTACACCCGCTGCTACAAATGAAGCAAAATCGGAACCACCACGTCCGGGAGCGCCAGGGAAACTGGTTTTGATCTGATCTTTAATATCAGCAGGAGCTTTTGACAGCCAGCGAGTCAGGTATTCATAAGAATTCAGGAAGCCTTGTCCCGAAAGGTCAACCACGCGACCGGTACCATTGTCCTGATTAAATACTGCCTGTATACTTTTCACTATTTCCGGATGATCTTCCACAAACGCCCTTGAACCGTTCAGGCCCTCTTCCTCGCTACCCCAATGACCAACAATGATGGTGCGTTTCGGGTTAGGATAAACTTTTTTCAGAATGCGCATCGCTTCCATCATGGTTAAAGTGCCTGTGCCGTTATCGGTTGCGCCTGTGCCGCCATCCCAGCTGTCAAAGTGTGCCGAAAGGATCACATATTCGTCGGGTTTTTCTCTGCCTTTTATCTGGCCAACGGTATTGAAGGTTGGCACTACACCCAGTTCTTTTGATTCGGTATGAACGCTGATCTGCGGCTTATCACCAGATTCAGTTAAACGGTACAGCATGCCATAATCTTCCAAAGCAATGTCAATGGTGGGTACCTTCTTGGTATAAGCGCCAAATATTTTATCCACCCCAAACCCGTTCGACCAGTTGCAGGTTACGATACCAACTGCTCCTGCATTTTCCAGAGCAACAGGCAGGGTTTTATTGGTATAGCCTGTTTTCTTCAGACGGTCGCGCCATGCTGCTACCTGTGCGTCGCGGTCTTTTTTCATTTTCTCGAAGGACTCTTTGGTGGCAAACTCCTGCCAGTTGTAGTCCGGTCGACCGGTAGGCTGGTTCATGCTGATCATGACGAATTTGCCTTTTACGTTCGGCAGCCATGCTTTGAAGGCAATAGAATCAGCCAGATCAGGGATGATGATCAAATCAGATGTTACTGTCTTTTTACCCATGCCCGGGCTCCAGGCTAATTGGGTTCCTTCCAAACTTTTTACACGAGGATAAACCATATCGATATGCGATATGCCGCGTTCCCAGCCGCGCCATTCGCCCCATTTTTCATTGTGGGCTTGTATGCCCCAGCCAGTATATTTGGCTACGGCCCAGTCGTGGGCCTTCATCATTTGTGGTGTGCCCACTAATCGCGGACCGATGCCATCAAACAGCTCATGCGCCAGTTGCTGTAATTGTGAATTGTCGTTTTCTTCCTTCACAATCTGGTCGATTACAGAGGGCGAAGTTTGTGCAAACAAGCTGGTGCTGCAAAGTGTAGCAGCCAAAGCAAAGCCTATGGTTATGTGTCTTGTAAAAATGTTCATGCAACTAAATTAGAAATTAGGATGAAGAATAATGAGACGTATTATTTTTGTTACCTGAACGGCTTATATTTGACCATCACAGTGCCAAAATGAAAGACAATCTGATTGCTCATATCAACAAGTTTGTTGAATTGGATGAAGCTGAAATTCAGCAAGTTTGTGACAGTGTAAATGTAGTTGCCGTAAAGAAAAAACAATTTATACTAAAGGCTGATGAGATATACAGGGCGAACTATTTTATAACTAAAGGCTGCCTACGTTTGTATTTTATTAACCGGAACGGTAACGAGCAAATTACCCAATTTGCCATTGAGAATTGGTGGATAACGGATTATACCAGCTTCGAAACCGGTAAGCCGTCCGTTTACTATCTGCAGGCGATAGAAGATTCCGAAGTTATCAGCATCAGTAAAAAAGCGTATGAAGAATTGCTGCTGAAAGTCCCTAAAATGGAGCGGTATTTCCGCATTCTTCTTCAGATAGTACACACTGCCTCCATGCGCCGTTTTGAATATTTCCGCGACCAGACAGATGAAGAACGGTATCGTCATTTCGTTTCGTTATTTCCAGGCTTTGTTCAGCGGATCCCGCAATACATGCTGGCATCATTCCTGGGCTTTACCCCGCAGTTTTTGAGTAAGATAAGGGGGAAGAAGGT
Organism: Mucilaginibacter tolerans; assembly: GCF_030519375.1. Taxonomy (GTDB): domain Bacteria; phylum Bacteroidota; class Bacteroidia; order Sphingobacteriales; family Sphingobacteriaceae; genus Mucilaginibacter. Next base: position 22,043 of record NZ_JAUMKB010000012.1, read on the forward strand.
CAAACCCTAAGCTCTAAATCCTAATCTCTAAGCTTTAACTTTCATTTATTAATCACGATTAACTTTTTTGTGCTGCCACCGGGGGAACTTTGTTCTATATCAAATCTATAAGATAATGAACGAAAAAATCATCATTGAGGCAAAAGCATATGAAGCTATGGGCGCTCTCGAAAACTATTTAAAAAATAGCGGTATTGACAAATTACATGCTGAACTTATAAAGATCCGGGCATCACAAATCAATGGCTGTGCTTATTGTATCAACATGCACACCAAAGATGCCCGCGCATTGGGTGAAACCGAGCAACGCATTTATGCACTGAACGCCTGGAGGGAAACCCCGTTCTTCTCGCCCGAAGAAAGAGCCGTACTGGCATTAACTGAGGAGATTACCAATATTAAACACGGTGTATCGGAAAAAACAATTGAAGAAGCAACAAAAGTGCTCGACAGGCATTACATCTCAAAAGTGATCATGGCCGCAACAATAATTAACGCCTGGAACAGGATAGGCATCGGCACAGGTATGCAGCCTTCATTGTAATGACTATTTTTCAGACTGATATTGATAAACCCTATAAAACTTCATTTCAAGGGTTTATCAATATCTATAAATAATATCAGGCGTGTGCGGCTTCTTTCTCACGGGTTTTATCAAATATTTTTCCCATTATATCCGGCGCTTTTTCCAATAATGCGCTAAGCCCTTTCGACGAACGGGCAGGGATGAACTCAATGGTTTCCCCCCGGGTTACCAAAAAACCAACAGGCCCCATGCCAACACCGGCGGCGCCTAATGCCCCAAATCCTTCGCCTTCTCCCGCGCCTTTGGTATCACCGGGCCCTTTTCCTTTTCCCTTGCCTTCGCCGCCACCACTGCCCAGACCAAGCCCTACAGACATTACCGGTACGCAAGTAAATTCACCCAATTGAAATTGCTGACCAATGATGGTTTCAGTTTTGGCTTCTGACTTTAAAAAATCGCTCAGTTTACCGAGCATGTCATCTAAGTTTTCCATGATGCTTTGTTTTTAATGATGAATAAATAAAAGCTCTTATAATCCCCGCACAATTATTTTGTATCTCCACAACGACCTCGTTTTTATCCTCGAAATTGATCCCAATAGGCTTACCTGTGTATTTGTTCAACCAATAAAAACAAGGGTACAGGATGCCATTTAACTGCATATTACCGGTGTCAATATTGAGGTAACATTTATTTAGCTTAAAACTTTTTATTACAGCTTTAATGGTGGTGAGTGAGGGGCGCCATGCCTTGCCTTTACTGCTTTTCTTGTCAGCTTTTTCTTTTGGCTTTCTTTTAAAGATCTCGTCCAGCAGATCAATTTGCTTTTTCCAACCCAATATTTTCAGGTCGATTTTCAGAGAATGATCTATAAAAGCGAGTTTCACACTGGCTGCCTTGTGAAAGCGTACAGCAAACAGCCCGTCGGTGCTATTTATTTCCAGATAAAAAGGTGCAAACAGCAAATAGCTGAAAACAACTGAAATGACGAGCAAAAAAGAAAACAACCATGCCACTTAAAAACGTTTTGGTCAACGAATTTAAAATGGGATGGCCGGAGTAAAAATGACGGGCGTCAGATTACAGGATGATGTCAGTCAATGAACATTGATCTGAAGACTGAGCTTTTGAAAAGCAAACAAATTGGATTATTTATTTTCTTCTTTTGCAGGTTCAGCCGTTTCCTCGCGCTCAACAGTGATTGTACATTCGGTTACCAGTGCAGCAATTGCCCCAATAGCCGCCAGCATAGGCATTATCAATGCGCCTACTACCCCTATAGTTAATGGAAAGCTGGCCAGTTCCTTGCCCGATTTATCGGTAATGGTGATCTTTCTAACATTACCTTCCTCTATCAGCTCTTTCACCTTTTGCAAAAGGTTTACGCCGTGTATGGAGAATGATTCTTTTGTCATAATGTGTTTTATGATTAAGACATTAATAGCCCCATTTTGTTACTATCTCATTTAAAGATAACCCTGTTTCTTCAGGTAATCTACCCAAACAGGATATGCCTCGGGTTTTAAATGCAAGCCTTCATAAGTATAACGACTTTCTAAACGCTGGTTGGCATCAACAAACAGATGGAAGATGTCGACAAAAGTATAATCACCTACTTTGGAATTGGCCTGCAGCAGCTTGTTTACCGACAATACATGCTCTTCCTTATCATAATGCTGTGGGAAATGGGGCAGGGTGGAGTTCACAGGTAGTATACTCTGTACGTAGATTTTAGTCTCCGGGCATTTGGTGTGAATTTGATTGACAATCTTCAGGTAATTGTCGGCTATCACGGCATCAGGAATATCTTTGCCAATGTCATTAATTCCCAAAAGAATAAATATTTTGGATGGCTTGCGGTCGGTGATATCCTTCAACCGTTTAAGCACGCCGTAAGTAATGTCTCCGCCAATCCCTCGGTTGATCACAGTGGTATCACCCGTTACTTTTTTCCAGTCACCCATCTCGGTAATACTATTACCAAGGAACATGATTTTTCCTGTTATAACAGGTTCCTTTTCAAACTGGGCAAGCCTCACGGGGCGATGCTCAGGAATGAATGGAATAGTATCGAAAACATTTTGGTTGGTAACGCTTTGCGCCTGTACAGCCAGCGGAAAAAGCAGGAGGATGAACAAGTATTTCATAGAATTAAATATAAAGTAATCAATCTTTATGCAGATCGATTAACCTGTAAAGTACATTATTGTCAACGATTAATGTACCGTGCATGTTATTGCCCTTTACTACAAAATGCCATAGCCCCTTTCCTTTTGCACTCGTTGTAACACCATCCAGGGTTTTGTTATTTGTATCATAAGTGAATACCGTTTCGCCCATTTCTTCTTCTTTGCCATTTACCATTTTGTTCATCTGGAAACGGTAGGTATTGCCTTCGCCTTTTGTCGCATGATATATCGCTATCTCATCATGACAAGGGGAATCCTTCACCTGGCATATCGATGTTCCTTTCCATGTTCCGGCTATGTTATCGCGCTGGTTCTTATTGCCGACCGGCATAAAGTTCAACAAAAATAGGATTGCTAAGAGTTTCATCATATCAGCTATAAAATTAATTTTTCAACTTTTTTCTTCCGATCAAAAATGCAATTCCGCTAAAGGAAAGTGCCTCGAATACGCTGGTTATTTCGTTGCCATTCCCGCTATGAGGATCAATCACTGCACGGGGAATATGCAATACAATAAACCAGATAAATATGGCTATGCCTAACAAATTAGCAGCAAGACGACGTTTGACGTTCAATATAATACCTAATCCGCCTGCCATTAAACAAGCGCCTGCAAAGTAGGTCCAGAATACATGCCATGGTATCCAGTTAGGTACAAGTACCACCACAAAATCACGGTAAAGGAAGTGGCTATAACCAAACACCACCATGGTTAGGGCAAAGAAATATTTACCTGCCGGGATTAGTTTCTCCAATGAATTTTCAACTGATGAAACTTTGTTTTCTCTTGCTAATGATCCCGCAACTAAAAATGCCCCGCCACTTAGGGTTAATTCCTTAAGTGGATTGACCCAGAAGGCCAATACCATGGGCGTATGTTGCCCCGGGATTTGGAATAAGATCACCAGCAGCAATAGCACTGCACCAATGATAATCGATATAGGCCGGGCTTTGATCTCCAGGATGATACAGATACACGCAATTGCCAAAGGCAGACTGAATATCCAATCCCAGATCAAACGGTTCGACAGCCATTCGGGAAAGTTCCCAGGTAGCATAACGAATACAAAATCTTTATTAATTAATTCCTGGATAGCAATAGCAAATAGGCCGACAGCAAAGAACAGGCGCCAAACTCTGGTGGTATTTTCCATATGCAAGGTTAATTGGTTTTTAAAGATATAGAATTACTTGCCTTTTTAACAGATTTTGAAAAAAAGTGCGCTTTGTGTATTATTGCATCATCAAGGTGATGGTGTTCCACCTATTTGAACCGTCCTGTTAAAAATGCAGGTCTGATGGCGCCTACGAAATAAGTTTTTTATATTTTTATTTCATAGGCATGAAACGACTACGCTATGTATTTAAATCCCCCTACTTTTTAATATTCAATCACCTCATTCGCTGGACTTTACTGACCATTCCAGTAGCTATTGTCATTGGGGCGGTGGTAGCACTGTTCTTATGGCTGCTTAGCTGGGCCATTCATTTCCGCTTTGCACATACGTGGTTATTGTACTTGCTGCCTTTGGCCGGTTTTGTTATCCATTTTGTGTATAAACTGTATGGGAAATCATCAGAAAAAGGCAATAACCTGATCATGGACGAGATCCATGAGCCCGGTGGAGGAGTACCCAAACGCATGGCCCCATTGGTTCTTGGCGCCACTGTTTTTACCCATTTATTTGGCGGTTCAGCGGGACGTGAGGGTACAGCTGTACAAATAGGAGGCAGTATTGCCGATTTCTTTGGCCGTTTATTCAGATTAAATGAGCAAGACTCTCGTACCGTTTTAATGGCCGGTGTCGCCGCAGGTTTTGGAGCCGTATTTGGTACGCCTTTAGCCGGAACCATATTCGCCATTGAAGTTTTAGCCATTGGAAAGCTACAATATGACGCCATTATTCCCTGCCTGATTGCCAGCATTTTTGCCGATCAGACTGTAGCGATGATTGGTATTCATCATACCGCTTATCATATTGATCCATTTGTTACTCAGGGTAATTTCGGGGTAAGCTTTATCCATTTTGATTATCTGTTGCTGGTAAAGGTTATCCTCGCATCCATATTATTCGGCCTCACCAGCTATGTATTTTCAGGGATGGCCCATGGAGTTAAGAATATAGCCTTGCGTTTGATTAAAACTACCTGGCTGATACCTGTTGTTGGCGGATTGATCATCATCGGTTTAACGTTCATTTTAGGTCGGCAGGATTACCTTAGCCTGGGCGTTGACGCCCAGTTTGCTGACTCAGTAACTATTCCGTCCGCCTTTCACCAGGGGGGTGCAGATACCTGGAGCTGGTTATGGAAAATCATTTATACTACCATCACCCTTGGCACAGGCTTTAAAGGAGGCGAGGTTACGCCCCTGTTTTATATCGGCGCCACTTTGGGTAATACGTTATCCCAATTGCTGAATGCGCCGGTCGGTTTATTCGCTGCTCTGGGCTTTATAGCGGTATTTGCCGGTGCTACTAATACACCGTTGGCCTGCACCTTTATGGGGATTGAATTATTTGGCGGAGAATATGCACTTTACTTTGCTATAGCCTGTTTTACTGCGTATTTCTTTAGCGGTCATTCAGGGATTTACAGCTCGCAACGGATAGCCATACCCAAAATATTCGACCCGGATTATGGTAAAGAAGCTTCTATTGGTGAATCTATGCAGCGGCGCAGAAGGCTGATAAATAGCCGGTTAGTAAAATACAAGGATAAGATAACCAAAAAAAAGTAGCTCATTATAATCTGTGTTTGTCCGTCCGTAACTAAGAAGGCACCTTTCCTATTTCTTCCTCACATAAATATGCTTCACATTCTTTTTACCCGTATCCCGCTCATCAATCTCAAATTTATTAATGCTTTTTATCAGGGGCAGCATTTTGGGATATCCATAATTCCGGGAGTCAAAATCAGGTTTCTTTTTGATGATCAGGCTTCCCAGGTCGCCTAAATAGGTCCAGCCATTTTCGTCTGCAAGGTCATCTATACTGTCAGATATGATCGCTATTATTTCCGGGTCGATCTTGTTTAAAGGATGGGTTGCCGGGGCTGTCTCGGGTCTTGATTTTTCCCTGTTGCTATTATCCTGCTGACTTACCTTTTCTTTTTTCAGAATCTCTATGTAAATAAACTTGTCACAGGCGGTTATAAATGGGTTAAGGGTTTTCTTTTCGCCTATGCCTATCACTTTCATACCTGCTTCCCTTAACCTTGTCGCCAGCCTTGTAAAGTCGCTATCGCTCGATACTATACAAAAGCCATCCACCTTGCCAGTGTATAAAATGTCCATAGCATCAATGATCAATGCACTATCAGAAGCATTCTTGCCTGTAGAATAGCTGTATTGTTGTATAGGAGTGATGGCATTTTCCAAAAGCACATTCTTCCAGCCCGACACTGTCGGCTTCGTCCAGTCGGCGTATATCCTTTTAAAAGTGGGTGTGCCGTACTTTGCTATCTCCTCAAACATCTCTTTCACATTGGCATAAGGCACATTGTCAGCGTCTATCAATACAGCAAATTTCAGGTCTTTATAAGTTTCCATAGTAGTAGTGTGTAACTAATTTAATTGACATCAATAAATTGTTAACAGAAAGCGAAATATACCATAAAAGTTTGATCCTATTTTTATATTTACACCTGTTTAATAACCAACAACTAAAAATTTCATGAAAAAACTTTTCTTGTTTATACTCACATTATTGTGGGCCTGTCCGTTCGTTTTTTCTCAAACAATTGATGGTCACCCGGCATGGGCGATGCAAGGTAATATTTATGAGGTGAATGTTCGTCAGTATACCAAAAAAGGGACATTTAAGGCTTTTGCAAAAAACCTTGACCGCCTGAATGAAATGGGGGTGCAAGCCTTGTGGTTTATGCCTATCACACCAATAAGCAAGGTAGGCAGAAAGGGTTCATTAGGCAGCTATTATGCGGTATCAAATTATACTGCCGTCAATCCGGAGTTTGGTTCGATAAAGGATTTTAAAAAACTGGTTGCCGAAGCACATAAATTGGGCATGAAGGTAATCATCGACTGGGTGCCTAACCATACCGGCGCCGACAATGTCTGGATAAAACGTCACCCCGATTTTTATGTGAAGGACAAAACAGGCAAGCCCGCTGTTGCATTTGACTGGGCCGACACCCGCCAGCTTAACTACAAAAATGTTGCGATGCAGGATAGCATGATCAATGCGATGAAATACTGGGTGACTGCTACTGATATTGATGGTTTCCGTTGCGATGTGGCATGGAACGTTCCTTATGCTTTCTGGAAGAAATGTATATCCCAGTTAAACTCGATGAAAGAATTGTTCTGGCTGGCTGAGGGTGATAAGACTTACCTGCATCCAGGCGGTTTTGATGCTACTTATCCGTGGGATATGTTCCATGCGATGGTGGGCGTGGCAAAAGGTGCGCGTCCGGCAACAGCACTGGACTCAATTAAAGCCAAATATGATAAGATATACCCGCATAATGCGCTGGAACTATACTTCACCAGCAATCATGATGAGAACAGCTGGAATAAAGCTGATTTTGGCACCTTTCCGAAGGATTCACATGCTCCGTTTGCTGTATTCACCCAAACCATGCCACATAGCATCCCGTTGATATACAGTGGACAGGAAGAGCCTGTATTACGTGCCATCAAATTTTTTGATAAGGATAATATGGACATGGGAAAATATGACCGCGAGAAGTTCTATAAAACGTTGCTCTTCCTCCGCAAACAAACGCCTGCCTTGTCTGCCGATGCTTCTTTCCGCAAGGTAAATGTCGGTGATAGTAAATCAGTATATGCTTATGTCAGGGAAAAGGACGGTAAAAAGATATTCGTGATCCTTAATTTATCCAATAAAGAGCAAAACATCACAGTTGAAGACGAAAGCCTGATTGGCAAACCTCTAAACGTCTTCAGGCACCAGGAAGAACCCGTAACCAGCAAGCCATGGAAGATGGATCCATGGGGATATATGGTGTTCCGGTATAATTAATTGCTTAAGTTATTGAGCACAAAAGGGGCCCTTCCTGATTAGAGAAGGGCCTTTTTTGTTTCGTCGAAATGGAGAAGGAAAAAAAATCCGAATTCGAAAATCCGGCATCCGAAATCAAAAATTACAATTTCACTTCACCCCAACCTTTGCGGTATTCCCTGCGGATGAATTGATTGGCTGGCTCGTAGTTGGTTACTTTCATATTGGCACCATCCCATAGCAATGCTTTATAGCGGCCGCTGAATTTCATGCCTTCCATTTGTCCGTAAACGGGATCGTTGCGTTTGATCTTCTCCTGGATATCGAAGGTTCTCAGCAACAGGTTGCCCATCAATACAGTTTCGGTCAATGGCCCGGCGTAGCCCACAAAAGGCGAGTCGACTTCCATTTTGCCTTTGCCGGCAATGCTGGCATCAATCCATTGCCACCAGTGGCCATCCATATCACCCTCAATGCGCGGATATTTCTTAGGAACGTTTACATCCTTGTTGAGCGATAACGGCAACAACCGAGGGTGGCTACCGCCCCAGCCGCAGCTTACTTTGCCTTTAGTGCCGATGAAGAGTGTGCATCCCTCAAAATCGCTTTCACTTGGTATATCGCCCAAAGCGTCGTTCTGGTTTATATCAGGATCAAGCTCATTCATACGCTCTGGTGTAATGCCACCGTCCATCCAATACAGGTCAAGCGGTTTGCCGTTTTGTTGAGTGAATTTAAACTTGATGGAACTGCTTACCGGTCCGCTTTGCGGGTAAATACCTTCTTTAAAAATCCCGCTGTAAGTGGTGCTGGCACTGCCCGAAACTTCGGTAGGGTAACCTAATCCTAACAGCTTAAACGGTGGACCCATAATATGACAGCCCATATCGCCTAATGCGCCGGTACCAAATGCCCACCAGCCCCGCCAGTTAAATGGCACCAGGTTTTCGATGTAATAAGTTTCCTGAGCAGTACCAAGCCATAGGTCCCAATTTAACTCTTTCGGAACAGGCGGTTTAGCTGTGGGCCAGTTGATACCTTGCGGCCATACGGGACGGTCGGTCCAGCAATAAACCTTCTCGATATCTCCTATCAATCCTGCCTCAAACCACTCGCGCATAGTACGCATGCCTTCGCAGGATGCACCCTGGTCGCCCATTTGAGTAACTACATTGTATTTCTTTGCAGCTTCGGTTAATACACGAGCTTCATAGATATCATGAGTTAATGGTTTTTGCAGATATAAGTGTTTGTTCAACTGCATAGCACTCAAACCTACTATAGCGTGATTATGGTCAGGTATGGCTACGGTAACCGCGTCGAAGTTCTTGTGTTCTTTGTCGAACAGCTCGCGCCAATCGTGGTAAAACCCAGCCTTCGGGAATTCTTTTCGTCGTGGAGCAGCGCCACGATCATCTACGTCGCATAAGAATGCAATTACTCCGTTCTTTCTCGGAGAAGTGGCATGATGTTTAATATCGTTCTCCGCTTCACCACTACAGCCTACGGCGGCAATGTACAGCTTGTCGCTCGGCGCTACATGGCCGGGACCGCCTAACACATAGCGTGGCACAATGTAAAAGCTTGCTGCAGCTACGGCGGCTTTTTTTATAAAACTCTTGCGGCTGATGGTGTTATCGGTTGTTGGTTTTTCGTCGGTCTTCATGGCCATTATTTCTTTTTAAGTGGTCTTATAGCAACTTCCTTAAAATATACAATATCATCATCGCCATGATTTTGCAAGCCAAACCAGCCTGCATTTGGCCTTAAGCCACGATACGGCTCAAAATCAAACTTACGCTCAGGCGTAGGCTGGCCTTCTGTATAATCGGTTACTTTTTCGCCGTTTACATATACAATAGTGCGTGGCCCGTCGAGGGTGATCTCCATCGTGTTCCACTCCGGGCCTGGTTTGCCGGGCTTGGCCAGCGGTTTGGTTAAGGAGTATAAAGTACCGGTAACATGGTAGTCGTCCTCGTTTGAGGTTTCAGGGTGATTATCTATCTGCACCTCATAGCCGTAAAATACAGGCATCCAGGGCTCACGCGGCTCTAAAGGAATACGGATAAATACACCTGAGTTACTATTAGATTTCTGCATCTGGTACACCACTTTAATAGTGCAATTACTCAGTTTGCCGCCCTTCCAGTACAGCAGACCCATGCCGCCGTGACTACGTATCGTGCCATCTTCTACATAGTGCGTACCAGGGCCTACCTGTTGAAAGTTGTTAATGTCTTTACCATTGAAAAGTTGTCTCCAGCCTTTGTCAACCACCTGGGCAGTTGCATGGTTAAAGCCTGAAAGAAGCATTAGTCCAAGACCCATGCCCAAGCCTTTCAGCATTGATTTTTTGATCGTGCTATTCATTTTGAGTGAGAAAAAAATTTAATACACCGCAGGACGGAAGCCTGCCAGGGTGTTGGTTTATATTAATAGCAAATTACCTATTTTATGATGTATTAACGCTGGCAAATACTCATCAAAATCTCTGCTATTTTATCCGGGTGATAAAGCTCTGTTTTGTTCGTTCGAAAAGAAGAAAGGAAATGTCTTTTAACTCGCTATTGCAGGCGTATTTTCTATTCTGCTGTCGCAAAATATTCATTTGTTAGTGGATTATTTTAATAAATAACCTGTCATAATAAGGCTTTTGTCAGTGTAAAGATCAATGAAATCCACACTTTTTGCGGAAGGTAAATGTTGATAATCAGGTGAGTTAATTAACATTGCGTCAGTCGTTTATGTTTAGATAGTTATTGTATACGGTTGATAACCAGCGAATTATTTTATTAATATTATTTGTTTTATTCAATGTTGAATATTAAATTTGATATACGCGAAATTAACAGAAGTTATTAACATTTGTTATTAGCCAAGCCAAAAGCATCTACCTCTCATAACGTATTTAAAACCAATTATTTAAACTTGTGATGGAAGAGTTAGAAAATTATCTTATACTGAATAACTGGCTGCGTAATAATGATAATTCCTATTGGTTAACTTTAGGCAACTATTATTTTATAGAGATAATACTCAATAAGGATAAGTTTACTGCGGTTCGCAATGTGTACGACCCTTATTATTGCCGGATATCAAATAGTGAAGAGTGGCAGCCATCTATGATGCATAAAGCACTTATCCGGTTTATTGAGAATTACAACCGCCTGTATGATGAAACCCCACATCGTAAAAAGTTAGCTTAATTGAGCAGAAAGCGAAAAGCCAAAAAGGCTAAAGCTTTTACTCTTAAGTTTACATCCTGTGGCGAATTGCTAAATAAGCTTTTCGCTTTAATCTTTTAGCTTTCTGCTTTCACCTTTCCATTCTGTTCGTTCGAAAATGAGTAGGCGTTTTCAATCCCTTCGGCCTGTACGGTCTTCTCCAGTTTACGTATGTCGAACCCGCGGCCGGCAGCTACCAATACCAGGTGATTGTAGGTCATGCTGTCCATCGTTGGTTTACGGTTCAGTATCCATAAATATTTGCGGTTGGGGTGACCTACAACGGCATAACTATAGTCGGGCGCAAGCGCTATTACCCAATATTTACCGCTAAATGGCCATTGAAACTGCACCTCCAGCTTGGCGCTTTCTTTATCATCAACAGATGCCACGCCTTCAGCTACTTTAGCCTGTCCGTCCTTAATGCAGCTATTTACAATTCTTATTTTCCCGTCATCGCGCAAACTGTATTCGGCAGTAATATCCGTACATCCTTTCTCGAAATTCTGGGGAAATTTGGCTATCTCATACCATTTACCCAGATACCGTTCCAGCTCAAGGTTGCCGACAGTTTTAAGGGGTTTATTTCTTGTGGCTAAGGCAAAGGCGGCTATACCTAACCCAGCCAATGCGGTACCTGCTATGATCTCTTTTTTCATGCCTCAATAACAAGTTGGTTATATAAAAGTTCGGCATTTGGCTTTTTAAGTGCAAGCAAATCGCTAAATCGTTGATAATTATTTCGTTTTAGTTTAAAAATATTACGATGTTGAAAATTAATTATTAAATACTATAAACAATAATAGAGGGCATGGGTTGATTACTAAAACAGCAAAACCTATAAAAGAGATGGAAAATACTTCAAAAACGATCGAGATATTGGGTGATCTGATACTGATCAATAACGACCGTATAGAGGGTTATGAACGAGCGCTGAAAGAGCTAGAGGACGACCATGCAAATGCCGACCTTATACCTATGTTTTTACGATTTATAGACGATAGCAGGCGATATAAAGTAGAACTGGGTACCGAGATAGCAGCACTGGGCAGCGATATCAACACAGGCACTACTATCCCAGGGCAATTGCACCGGGCATGGATGTCAATCAAGGAAGCATTTACTGGGCACGACCGTCATAGCATACTGGAGGAATGCGAGTTTGGAGAAGACGCTATTCAAAAAACTTACCAGGAAGCATTAAACGAAGGAGTGCTGGCTGCTTACATCCGCGAAATGTTGATGGAGCAGGAACAGGAATTAATAGAAGCTCATGACGAGATAAAAGAACTTCGCGACAGCGTTTCTTAATCAAACCAAAAATCAACTTACACTAATTGGGGCCGCTTCGTTGATAAGACCGGAGCGGCTTTCTTGTGGAAAACTTTTGGATAAAATACAGAAAAACAGGCCATTTGCGTGTAACCAAACCAGGCTGTTTACGTAAAAGTGCGCAGAAACAGCCTGCTTCAGTATGAAAAAGATCGCTATAGTACTGTCTATCCTATGTTTAAGCGCTGCATTGTTCAGCTCTTGCTCAAAAGAAGCGCTTGCTCCTGCGCCACAACCAGGCAAAGGCAGCAGCACGGTTAGTCCTGCCAAAGATAATATCAGTCCCGTTACTCCTCCTGATCCTATATTGGGTCATATAAATACAGCAATAACTCTTTCGGGTCAATGGAAATTGGTGAAAGACTCGGTTAGTTTTTCGGGCGGCGAAGTGGCAGGAGCCCCCGAAGTATACACAGGTACGGCAGCAGATTATTTTGAATTTACAAACGATGGTAAGCTCTACATACAGGAAAATGGCGTGGTAGATACAGCAACGTATACCATCAACACAGATAAGAGTATCAACGTTAATTACCTGGTTTATAACGGTGTCCCTGTAACATCATATGGGTCAAATATTACTAATTTTCACCAGGTAAACTTAACCGGGACATCGGTAACGCTGACATCATCGGTTGCATCTGCCCAAGGTATCCAATACCGCACGATAGCATTGAAACGGTAATTTGCCTTCTTATTTTCGAACAAACAAGATCATTGCGGGGAACGAAGCAATCGCATACTGTGAAGTGTCAAGACGCATAGTTCGCGATCGCTCGCAAAGACGTTTTATTTAATTCGCATCCAGCACGGCCGCTGTAAAGGCACTCACCTCGCCATCAGGGTTAAGTCCTACCGAATTCTGGAAAAGTTTTACTGCGTTGTAGGTCATCTCGCCAAAAATATTATCAACGCCGCCGGTATCGAAACCACGGCGAGTCAATTCGGCCTGAATTTTTCCAATTTCTGTGGATACCATGTTTGGGCTGGTCAACCTATAGATGGTGACTGTAGGTGGCCTGTAGGGTGATATTGGGTTTTGTTTATAGGATACGCCCGGCACCAGTATACCCATGTCCCAGCGCCGGCCATCTACTACTGAATTGATGATGCCATCCTCACGCCCATGCGCCTCGACAGTGCCGCCGTTGCCATCTGATATAACAATATGCCCTACCGTTCCATTTCCTGCTAAACGCAATATAACCGCGCCGGGAGTTGATTTTGCTTCCTCAATGGTTACGATCTGACCTTTTTTATTGGCATCACGGTCCCAAAAGTCGCAGTGCTCATCTACCCCATCACAGCCATACAATATGCCGGTGGCCTGGTAATATATCCACGACACAAAATCGGCACTATCCCAGGGGCCTTTATAATCGGGGTTGCCTTTGGGCACCAATGCACCCAGGGCATAAGGCTCGCCTACGTGTTTGTCGCCTAAACTAACAATATCGTCGCCGGTCATTGTGACTTTATTTACAAATAAAATTACGCAATATTAGTAATTTTTACGATGACAATATGATGACAAAGACGAGATGCATACTTTGTTGCACTCTTTTCGCTTGTTTCATCATTTTAAAGCTGCAACAAGCAAAAACATCTGAAACATGATTAAGGGTAGTCAGGATCACTGAAGCAGCTTGCCGAAGATCAACACAAAAAAGGCATACTTTCCCTGGGCACCTTTGATCAATGAATGGAGATAGCCAAAAATGAACCTATACCCAAAATGGTATTCAGCGTGTTTTGGCACGAGGGTAAGCTTTAAATCCATTTTTTTCTGATACCAACCTGGGTAAATCGGTATTAGGTATACAGATCGGCAACAGCGTCAGCAACGGCAAACCTATACCGCGCTTTAAGCTTTAGGCTGATGTGCAACCGGTAGTTTACTTTGATTTCGAGATGGCAAAAAAAACAGTTAGAAGTAAGATATACTAATAACTATGAAGATCATTTTATATTCAACAATAACTTTTACCGCGCCGAGATTGATACCGATGAGGATATACCCGACGGAATGGATTTTGAGGAATGCTTAAGTTCCTGCTTAGAGCGTGTTGTTATTGAACTTAATGCTAAAGTATTGATTATTGATAATATCACTTACCTGGGTAATAAGACCGAAAAGGCAATGACACGATGGTGCTTTTGCCTTTCAGCTTTCAGCTCAATATATCGGATATTTCGGTAAAGCCTTTTTCCTTTGCCAGGTCAGCTGGAAGCTTGCCGCCTTCCATGCGCACATTGGTTTCGGCGCCGTTTTCGAGGAAAAGTATCAGTAGTTCCAAATTGCCATTTTGTGCAGCTGAGTGCAACGGGGTAGCGCCGGCCTGTTGCTTTACGTTCACTTTTGCGCCGTTCTCTATCAGCATGCGGGCAATATCCGTATAGTTCCCTGCCGCTGCTGAATGGATGGGGTAAACATGAAAGCCGTTATTAGATGGCAGGTTCACATCGGCACCTTTAAGCACCAGGTAACGTGCCACCTCAAACTGGCCGAAGTAACAGGCTAATCCAAGCGGCGTAAAACCATCAGGAGCATAGTCGTTTACTGCATCAGGATGTGTGTAAAGGATATGCGCCACAACATCAAACTTGCCGGCTGCCGATGCCTCAAACAAGTTAATTTCGTTGACATGCTTCAGCAATAATTCGGTTACAGATGGTTTTTTGTAGTAACACGAAAGCATGAGAGGAGAAACATTGGCCGATGTGGTTTTGGTCGCCAGCGAGGGATCGCTTACCAGCAGGTCATTAATGCCTGCAAGGTCAGCCGCCGCTATAAATTCTTCCAGTTTCTCAACGCTCATGCTTCAATATTACTAAAAATTTAAACTCAACCAACCGTTGTTAATAACTTGGCAAAAGTTAACAACTTTTGATATAAATGTGATTCCGAAAGACTGCTTAAGGGCAATAAAATTTAAAATCCGTGCCTGATATTGGTTTAATCTATTAACTTTACCTTTGCGTTTTAACGTGCAATGTAAGGATGCCGACTAAAGGGAATCAGTTTAAAACAAATATTTTAAAGGACGATAGTAAGTCCGAGCGGTCTTCGCAAAAAAGCGAGAGGCCATCCAGGCAAAAGCAGGAAAGGACACCTCCTTTTACGCTGAGCGACGGTCGCTATGCAAAAATAGCAGGGCTGTTTCTTCTCATTCTTTCCGTGTTTTTCCTGATCGCATTTACCTCCTACCTGTTTACCTGGCAGGAGGATCAAAGCTATGTATCGCCTGCTAACGGCGGCTGGCACAACCTGTTTAAAACCCAGCAGGAACTAATTGACAACGGCATTAAAAACCCTGTGGTTGAAAACTGGCTGGGCAAGTTCGGGGCATTGTTGTCCAACCAATTCATTTTCCAATGGTTTGGTGTGGCTTCCTTTATTTTTGTTTTTGTTTTCTTCATTGTTGGTTACCGTTTGCTCTTTAAAGTGCGTTTGTATCCTTTGGGTAAAACAACGGCCTATTCTCTGTTCCTGCTCATATTCACGTCGGTTACTTTAGGTTTTTTTCATGCCTTTTTTAGCGACGTACCGCATTTCCTGGAAGGCAACTTTGGTTTTTGGACCAACCGCCTAATGGATGCCCAGGTAGGCCAGGCCGGTACAGCGGGCATTTTGATATTTGCTGCGCTCACAGTGCTGATTATTGCTTATAACATCGACTTTAAGATACCTGCCCGCAGTAGGAAAGAATTGAACGAGGATGTGGTAGAGAATGTGGTACCTGAAGCGTATGAGCGTGAGGAAGATTATCTTTCCAGACCCGTTGAATGGCCCAAAAATGGCAATCGCGTAAAGGGCGATACAAAAGTTGGGGAGACTGTTCTGGAGACACCTGTTTTCCATGAGCCGATGGTACTCAAACCAGAACCGACAGCCAGTCATGAGCCTGAATTTGAGGATGAAATACCGTTAACTATCGATACAGCCCGTCCCACCAATGTATTGAATGTTGAACAGGAAGATGACACAAAGGCCAAAGATCTTGTAGCCCAGTTTGGTATTTACGACCACAAGCTGGAACTGGCTTCCTATAAACTGCCTACTCTTGACCTGCTTGAGAATTACGGGTCCAACAAGATCACTGTTAACTCAGAAGAACTGGAGGCCAATAAGAATAAGATTGTCGAAACGCTGAACCATTACAATATCGAGATCGATAAGATTAAGGCGACCATCGGTCCTACTGTTACTTTGTATGAGATCATCCCCGCTCCGGGTGTACGTATCTCCAAGATCAAAAATCTGGAGGATGATATTGCGCTTAGCTTAGCGGCTTTGGGTATCCGTATCATTGCCCCTATGCCCGGTAAGGGAACTATTGGTATCGAGGTACCTAATCAAAATCCTGAAATGGTTTCGATGCGGTCTATCTTATCTACCGAGAAGTTCCAGAATACGACCATGGATCTGCCTATCGCCCTTGGTAAAACCATCTCCAACGAGGTATTTATAGCCGATCTGGCTAAGATGCCGCACTTGCTGGTTGCCGGCGCAACAGGTCAGGGTAAATCGGTAGGGATTAACGCCATATTGGTTTCTCTGCTTTATAAAAGGCACCCGGCTGAATTGAAATTTGTGTTGGTCGACCCGAAAAAGGTAGAGTTGACTTTGTTCCGTAAGATCGAAAGGCATTTCCTGGCAAAACTGCCTGATGAATCGGATGCGATCATTACTGATACTAAGAAGGTGGTAAACACGCTTAATTCACTTTGTATCGAGATGGATCAGCGTTACGACCTGCTAAAAGATGCAGGCGTACGTAACCTGAAGGAATATAATCAGAAATTCATCAACCGTAAAATAAGCAACCCGGAGAAGCATCGCTACCTGCCATTCATCGTACTGGTGGTTGACGAGTTTGCCGACCTGATGATGACCGCAGGCAAGGAGGTAGAAATGCCTATTGCCCGTTTGGCGCAGCTGGCCCGTGCGGTAGGTATCCATTTGGTGATCGCTACACAAAGGCCTTCGGTAAATATTATTACGGGTACCATTAAAGCCAACTTTCCTTCGCGACTGGCATTCCGTGTATTATCAAAGATCGACTCGCGTACCATTCTCGATGCAGGCGGTGCAGATCAGTTGATCGGTCGCGGGGATATGCTGTTATCTACCGGCAGCGATTTGATACGATTACAATGTGCTTTTGTTGACACGCCTGAAGTAGAAAAAATATCCGATTATATCGGTAACCAGAAAGGCTATCCTACCGCTCTGTTACTGCCTGAGTACATCGGCGAAGGCGAAAGTAGCAGTTCAAAAGAATTCGATCCGGATGACCGTGATCCGATGTTTGAAGAAGCAGCACGCCTGATCGTAATGCATCAGCAGGGTTCAACTTCATTGATCCAGCGCAAACTGAAACTGGGCTATAACCGTGCAGGGCGCATCATCGACCAACTGGAGGCCGCGGGTATTGTTGGCCCATTTGAAGGCAGCAAAGCCCGCGATGTGCTTTTTAGCGATGAATACAGCCTGGAGAGACATTTGGAAACTTTGTCAAAAACTATTTAAAATTAAACCTGTTGCTTATTCCTCGATCTTAATTAGATGGAATAAGAATAAAATTTCTATGAAAAAAATACTGCTATACCTGCTGCTTACCGGTCTGACCTTTAATTATGCATTCGCTCAGAAAGATGCCGATGCCAAAAAAATACTGAACCAGGTGAGCAAGAAATACCGCTCCTATGATGTGATAAAAACCGACTTCACATTCACCTACGAAAACCCGCAGGCAGGTACGAAAGACAGCCAGATAGGTACGATGATATCGCGCTCAAAAGTCAATAAATATAAAGTGAGCATCTATAATCCTGAAGATAAGCAGGCTGTAGATGAAGAGATCATCAGCGATGGCAAAAGCCAATGGACTTACGTAAGGAAAAACAAAGAGATAGAGCTAACCGAGGTTGACAACAGCAGCGAAAGCCTGAACCCGGCGCAGATATTCACCGTTTATGAGAAAGGCTATAAATATGTTTACAACGGTGACGCCAAGGTAGACGGCAGGTTGTGCCAGGTGATTGACCTGACGCCTGAGGATGAGAAAAAACCTTTCTTTAAAATACGCTTGTCGATAGATAAAGTAAAGAAACAAATATCCAGCGCGATGATTTTTGACAAGAACGGAAGCCGCTATAATTACGTCATCCGCGCTTTTACACCAAATGTAAAGGTGCCCGAAAGCACCTTCCTGTTTGATAAAAAGAATTACCCGGGAGCGGAGTTGGTGGACCTTAGATAGATTTGAGATTTGAGATCCTAAATTCTTATTAACATGATAGAATTACAAATCCCGCCTGCAGCAATCGAAGACAAAGACTCATTTGAGATCCTTAGCGTTTGGGCCGCATTTGGAGAACAACACGTTACAATTCATTCAGGACTTAATGGCGACGCCAAATACTTCGGCTTTTTGTTAGCAGAATTGGCTTTACACGCGTCTAAATTATATGCGCAACGATTAAATCTGCCTGAGATAGAATCGCTTAAATATGTTCTGGAAGGATTTAACGCTGAAATCATAAAGGAATCAGGCAATCCCACCGGAACTATTCAATAACTGCTTACTTGATCTTCTTAAATGTGATCTGCTCGTAACGGAATCCACCTGACGTTTGCACACCTTGAGAAAGAATAAGATTTGCAGTATCAAGTTTATCAATTGAAAGCGGAGGAGTCTGTGTTCGGACTGTTGAAACTACTCCATTTATTTTTGCATACAAATTAATCCAGGCAACCTGGGTACTGGATACTCCATAAATAGCGGTATCTATATAGCTCGGGCCTTCGTTAATATACAGGTTGCCATATTTGGTGAACTTAAAATAGTCGCCAGCAACGCCATGGTAAACCGAATTACTACTATTATAATTTACAGAATCTTTTACAATTGCCCAATTGCCAACCACTCTGGTATCACCTATCAGCGTGGTGCTGGTATCGGCATGACTAGGGGTAGCAACAGGCATAATATTTGATTTACCACAAGAAAACAACACACAGCTAATTAATGCAATAAATAATACTTTGTAAATAATCTTCATTGTCAGGTTTATCTATTCGTTTATTAGGAATTCGTTTTGTTTAGTTACTTGATCTTCTTGAATGTGATCTGCTCAAAATGCTGGCCGGCTGATGCTTGCACTGTTTGTGACAGTATAAGGTTGGCAGTATCAAGTCTCACTATATTCAGAGGTGGTGTGGTTGTATGAGCCGTTGAAATTAATCCGTTCGACTCCATATAAGTATTAATCCACCCCACCTGCACAGTAGTAACTGCATAAATGGCAGTGTCTATAAAATTTCCGTTTTGTTCTGAAATATACAGATTACCGTACTTGGTGAATTTATAATGATCGCCCGCAACTCCATGATACACAATTTTATTATTGTCATAAAACACAGAGTCTGTCACAATTGCCCAATTCCCAACCAGCCTGGTATCGCCGATCAGGGTTGAACTGGTATCCGCTCTGGGTATCACAGTAGGTGTAACATGCGATTTGCCGCAGGAGTATAATGCAGCGCAAATAAGGGCAATAAATGATAGTTTGTAAATAGTATCCATAGTCAGGTTTATTTATTGGTACAAGATAATCAAACAATTAATTATTAGGAATACGTTTTAAATATACTAAACGCTACAACCGAAGAAGAATTATAATTACTTATCTAAAGAGTCAACTCTTCTATTTGCTGCGGCTCATTATAGTTGCTGTACCGAAGCCAGTTTGGCGTTACTTTTATATGAACAAGCCCCGGCCATGTTTCTGCACGTTCCCTCCCATCTGGAAAAGCTCTGAAATACACTTCTCTCAGATTATCCGCTCCGTCATTGTCTCCCAAAATCTCAGCCACGCCTTCATATTGAACAGTGATTTCATCGTCCCAGCCAATTGCTAAGGCTACGTTAGGTTTATTCAGTATATTCAGGTATTTGCGCGATGTTTTGACCGTATCAAAAACAATCTCAAGATTTACTGAAATTGCAATTCCTACTACCGCAGCCTCAGGCTTATCGTCTGGATTAACAGTAGACACCACACCCAATTTCTGCTGGTTAATGAATTCGTATATCAGTTCCTTGGTGACGTTCATACTGTCAAAGTTAGACCTTTAGTAATTAATATAGCTATACCTCTTTGATTGATAAGATAGTATCAACAAAAATGGTAAATTAGCTAAACCAATTATTAACCCAACTCATGAGCAAACGCAAACTTGCCCTTATCCTTCTTGTGCTTTTTAGTTTAGGCTGCAAAAAGAAAGAAAATACCAAACCAGTAACACCCGTAATAATACCTGATGTCCCGAATGATCAGCATATATCCGTGTTTACACAACATAACAACAATACCCGCTCCGGTTTAAACGACCAGGAAAAGAAGCTGACTACCAGCAACGTTAATTCTGCACAGTTTGGAAAACTGTTTGAGCTTGCTGTTGATGACCAGGTTTACTCGCAGCCTCTAGTAGTTGGCAAACTTAGCATAGCCTCAGGCACACATAATGTAGCCTTTATCGCGACTGTAAATAATTCCATTTATGCATATGATGGCGATAGCGGCCGTTTGTTCTGGAAAAAGAATTATACGGCGACAGGCATGCGTCCGCCAAAAAACACCGACATGACCGGTGCCTGTGGCGGGCAGTACCAAGACTTCAGCGGCGACATTGGTATTGTTGGCACACCGGTTATTGACTCGGTATCGCAAACGCTTTATTTTGTTGCCAGAAGTACTAATGGGGCCACTTATGTCCAACACCTCCACGCTGTAGGCCTGACAGACGGCAGCGAACGCCCGGGCAGTCCGGTAAAAATTACTGCTACTTATAATGGCGGCGGCGATGGCAACGTAAATAATGTAATCACTTTTGATGCACAACGCCAAAATCAACGCGCTGCTCTTACCCTGGTTAATGGTATTGTCTATGTCACCTTTTCATCGCATTGCGACTGGGGGCCATATCATGGCTGGGTGCTAGGCTACAATGCCAGCTCATTACAGCAACAGATTGTCTACAATGATACACCTGACGGATATGATGGGGGTATTTGGGAAAGCGGAATGGGTATGGCTTCTGATGCGCAAGGCAGTCTTTACTTAGTGATTGGCAACGGTACGGTGGGTGCTAATGGCGATCCGACGGTACTTACCAATCGCGGGGAGAGTGCTTTGAAGCTCACGCCTTCAGGTTCTTCACTAACAATCAACTCTTATTTCACGCCATACAATTTTCAATATCTGGAAGATAACGACCTGGACTACGGTTGCATGGGGTCGTTCCTGATCCCTAATTCGAACTATTATTTTACCAGTTGTAAGGATGGCAATATCTATTTGCTTAACAAAAATAACATGGGTGGTTTCACGGCATCGTCTAACCAGGTACAACAAATTATCACCTTAAGTTCAAACTCCAACATGCATTGCCAGCCCGCTTATGGCAAAGTATCCAATGGTGAATTTGTTTATATCTGGCCCGAAAATGACCAGATTCGTGCTTTTCCTTTTGACAGGGGTAGTAATACATTTAACATCACCAACGAGGTTATAGGCATGAGCGGTCCGCAGGGGCAAAATGGCGCTATGATATCGGTATCTTCAAACGGCACAAGTGCAGGATCTGGTATTGTATGGGCGTCATACTCAGCAAATGCAGATGCTGAACATGCCGTAGGCCCTGGCATCCTGAGAGCATTCGATGCCAGCGACGTGACCAAGGAGCTTTGGAACAGCAGCCAAACCGGATCCGACATGCCTGGCAATTATGCTAAATTCTCGGCGCCGACCATCGCCAATGGGCATGTTTACCTGGCAACGTTTTCAGGCAAGGTGGTGGTGTATGGAATAAAGTAAAGGGATTATTGCGTTCGGAAGAATAAAACGAGAATGGGAATGTGCGATTCCTTCCTCGGGGAAGGTGCAGGTAGGGGTTTTACGACAGCTTTTAATAGCGAAGAAACCCCTCCCTGCCACATCACACCCAACCGCCCCCCTCCCCTAGGAGGGAATTATACCGATATTCAAATCTTCTTAAATATCATTCTGCATTGCCAGCCTTCACTCTTCTCTCCATTACTTCACGCCAGGTAGTAAGGATATAACCATTTTTCGTCAAAAATTCTTTCAAGCGCGGATCGAGCATGGCCATCAGGTCGCCTTTGCGTTTCTGGCCCTCGCTGCAGATGTATTTAAATGCCGACGAAGGGTCGGTACAATGCATGATGACCATCGTCAGGCCCGGGCTCAACCGGCCGATACTTTCGATATAATGATCGGTGTACCATTTTTGTATCTCGGCATCAGTTTTATGTTCAATATCTGACATCACCCAGTCGTAGCTGGAGTTATGCAGATCGTCAAGCACAGGCAATCCATTTTTCCAAAGCATTGTGCCTATATCTTTGGCTTTGCCTAACTCAGCCGGTTCGGGAATAGTCATTCCTTCGGTATAAGTTCCTGCCTTTTTCATATTGGCGATAACCGCACCTTTTGCTTCTGCGCGATAGAACAGATCATCGCCGCCGGGGAACATTACGGGTATTTGTTTCTCGATGCCAAGCTTAAGGTATTTTTCAAGGAAAGCTTCTTTTGCAAAAAGGGTTCCCATGTGCGAGTCGAGGTGCGTGGGCTTAAAACCCATAGCCAAGGCTTTATCCAGTTGTGCCCGTATCTCCATATCTATTTCATCAGGCTTTGCACTAAAATAAACAGCACCTACGGTCGGGTAAAAGTAGCCCTGCTTATCAATTAACCCCGGCACCTTGCTTCTGTCTGACAGTGGCCCCCATTTGTAAACACTCCACTCTGACGTTAAAGTAAGGTGTAATCCTGCATCCATATTGGGATGATCCTTGATATATTTCACGATCTCGGGCACCCAGGGACAAGGCATCATTACGCTTGTTGAAGTTGCTACGCCCTCGCCTGTTGCTTTTTCAACACCCTCATCCGAATCGTGCGACATGCCCGCGTCGTCAACATGCAATATCAGTACTTTAGCACCTTTGGGCCAGCCCAGTTTTTCAGCATAGGTTTTGGCTTGCGCAAAGGAACAAACGGCTAATCCGGCAAAGAAAGCGGTAAGAAGAATTTTCTTCATATTACAAGGTTTATAAATGGAACAATAAATATAAATCTTTTAGCTTTACCCCATCATCATGAGCAAACTGCAATTTAAAAACAAGTGGGTATTGGTTACCGGGGCATCATCGGGGTTGGGTGAAGAAATGGCCCGGCAACTTGCATTTCAACATGGCGCCAATCTTATTCTATTGGCAAGGCGAAAGGACAAGCTGGAACAACTGAAAACAGAATTAGAAAAAGAAGCAAAAGTAAGTGTAAAAACCATCGTTGCAGACTTATCTAAACTGGATGATGTTGACAGGGCAATTGACCAGCTATTGGCTGATGGACAATTATACGCGGCCATTTTGAATGCAGGGATTACCTACTTCGGCAAGCATGCTGAATTATCATGGGAACAGTTTCAAACCATGCTGCAAACCAACGTAGTAAGCGTAGTACGTTTTACTAACAGACTGGTATCACATTTTGAATCTACGGGCAAATCAGGCGGCGTTTTGATCGTTTCGAGCATGGCGGCAATACACCCTGTCCCCTATCAGTCGGCTTACTCGGGTACAAAATCATTTATACTCAGTTTTGCTACTGCCTTAATGCATGAGATCAAAAACAAGCAATTTTCTTTATCGGTTTATGCTCCCGGCGGTATCGTGACTGAAATGACTGCCGGCGATAACTTCCACGATCTGCAGGGCTGGCTGATGCCTGTAAAACAGGCTGCCAGGGAAGGTATCGATGCTTTCCGCAGCCGAAAACTGATTCATGTACCAGGTATAATGAACAGGGTTGGTGGATTTTTTATGAAGTTCCTTTCTAAACGATTTGTGATGGGGAAGATGAGCAAAGTGTACGAAAAATCACTGGTGAAAGCGCAAGAGAGAAATTCTAAATCCTGAGTTGTAAACTCTAAAGGCGAAACACTAAATTTCTAAAAACAATTGATAAATATTTTGTAAAAAAGTAAAAATCTCACCTCTCAAATCTCACATCTCAAATCTATTCTTGTATTTTTGGGACTGATGCTAACGTTTACCACCCATACCCTTGAAAAACTGGAATTGCTGCTTAAATCGGCCGGGTATAAGGTACGGTACGAGAAAGGGAACTTTAAAACCGGCGCTTGTATGCTCCTGAGCAGCAAGGTCGTGGTGGTTAATAAATTCTCGAACCTTGAAAGCAAGATCCATGCATTAACCGAGTTGATACGCGAGCTGGACATCGATCTCAACCTGCTGGATGACAAGCAAACTGCATTATTACAACAAATAAAACAAACCAGGCTGCAACTGTGACCATTACTTTTTTAGGAACCGGAACTTCACAGGGTGTACCTGTTATAGCATGCAACTGCGACGTATGTACTTCGCCTGACCCACGGGATAAACGGCTTCGTTCTTCTATACTCATCGAAACTGAAGGCAAAGTAATTGTGATCGACTCCGGACCCGACTTTCGTTACCAGATGCTGCGAGCCAAAGTAAAACATCTGGATGCTATTGTCTTCACCCATGAGCATAAGGATCATATTGCAGGCATGGATGATATTCGCGCTTTTAATTATCGCCAGGAGACCGCAATTGATGTGTATGCTACTGAACGTGTACAAGAGGCTTTGAAAAGGGAATTCTCGTACATTTTTCACGAGATGAAGTATCCGGGTATCCCCGAGATCGAACTGCATACCATCAACCTGAAACCATTTTTAGTGCACGATGTGAAGTTTCTACCTATTGAGGTGATGCACTACAAATTGCCGATCATGGGCTTTCGTATTGGCGATTTCACCTATATAACTGACGCCAAAACTATATCTGAGCACGAAAAGCAAAAAATAAAGGGAACCAAAACCCTGGTGATCAACGCACTGCAGATAGAAAAGCATATCTCACACTTTACTTTTGTGGAAGCCATTGCTTTTGCCAAAGAGATCGGCGCAGAGAAAACCTATTTTACCCATATCAGTCACCGCCTGGGCAGGCATGAGTCGATTCTTGGTTTGCTGCCGAAAAATATAACACTTGCTTATGATGGGTTAGTGATTGAAGCGCAATAATTACAATTTTACCAAACTCACCCGCTCAATCGTTGCTTTATACTGATCGTTTTTCCCCTTATTTCGTAAAACAATTACGCCTCGCAGTGTAACTTCCTTATTGTTGATCCGGGTAAATTGACCATCGTTATATTCAAACAATCCCTGATGTGTTCCTGCTAAGTAAAGCGGGCAATCCTGGCTGAAATCAACCCACAATGCGTTACCGGTTGAAGAATCAGTAAAAAGACTATCGCTTACCAATGCTGAAATGCCCTTATCCTCTTCGTACTTCCCCGAAATTTCGATGTACTGCTGATCGTAATCATCCAGGCTGTCCATCAACTGTTTAAAGTTGATCGTTTTAAAATCTTTATCGATATCGCATTCACTTTTGAATATCTTCTTTTCATGTTTGCACGATTGCAAAGTCATCAGCGCAAGCAAAGCCACTAAACCCAAAGGTTTATTCAGGAATTGGAGAGATTGTTTTTGGTGGGGTAAGGCCATAACAACAGATATTTCATATAAAACAATAATTTCCTGTATAAGAGCCGCTCTAACAGGAAACTCACCCAACAGACAATATACTAAATAAAAGGTTTAATTGCTACACAAACTTGTTACAAAAGCAAAAAAGCCATCCAATAAACGTTAAAACACTTATAATTGCATTATAACCATCCGTCTATTATGATTAGAAAATCCATTACTGCTGCATTGATATTTATGGCATTTACTGCGCAGGCCCAACAAACTACCGCTACAAACATGACACCTGATGACGCCAAAAAATGGCAGGACCCTGAATACAGCTTTCATAACGATTGGGCTAACATAAGAAAGTACCAGGACGAGAATAGCAAATTACCACCACCGGCACCAGGCGAAAACCGAGTTATATTTATGGGCAACTCCATCACCGAGTTCTGGAAAGCCAATGATCCCGGCTATTTCACCAGTTACGTTAACAGAGGGATTAGCGGACAAACCACACCGCAAATGCTTATTCGGTTCCGCGAGGACGTAATCAACCTAAAGCCTACTGTCGTTGTCATATTAGCCGGCATTAATGATATTGCTCAAAATACCGGCCCTATAAAATTGGAAGATACTTTCGGCAATATTGTTTCAATGGCAGAATTGGCCAGAGCAGAACATATTAAAGTGGTGATGTCATCGGTACTTCCGGCTAATCATTTTCCGTGGAGGCCAGCCATTATTCCAACCGAAAAAGTGATCGCCCTGAATAAAATGCTCAAAGACTATGCAGATGCCAACAACATCGTTTACCTGGATTATTATTCAGCCATGGTGGATGACCAGAAAGGGTTGCCTTTAAATTTGTCAGGCGATGGGGTGCACCCAAATTTAGCCGGATACAAGGTAATGGAACCTCTGGCCGAAAAAGCCATTGCCGAAGCATTGAAGCGTAAACAGTAGCTTTACATTAAGCTATTATTACGGTAATTTTAGAGTCTAATTATTGCAATAATTTAGCCCGATGAAACGTTTCTTCAGCTTCATACTTTTTATTTCTTGTTCGTTAACCGTGTTGGCCCAGGTTGACACGGCACAACAGGTAATACCCGGCAGAAGCAATAGCCCCGAACAGCAGGAGAAACCTTATGTGATCCTTATTTCGGCGGACGGTTTCCGGTATGACTATGCTGAAAAGTACAAGGCTGAACATTTGTTGGCGTTGGCTGATGCGGGTGTAAAGGCATCTTCTATGGTTCCAAGCTTTCCTTCGGTTACATTTCCTAATCACTATACTATCGTAACAGGTTTGTACCCTTCACATCATGGGTTGATCGATAATAGCTTCTACGACCGCACTTTAAAACGCGCATACAGCTATAAAGGCAAAACAGCAAGTGAAGGTATTTGGTATGGAGGTACACCGTTATGGGTGCTTGCTGAGCAACAGAAGATGGTAACCGCCAGTTATTTCTGGGTGGGCTCTGAAGCAGCTATACAAAACACCTATCCTGCTTATTATTATAAATTCAACCAGGTGACGCCTATTGATAAACGTATAGCTGCAGTAGTTTACTGGCTAAAATTACCGCCGGAAAAACGCCCGCACCTGATCACTTTTTATTTCCCGCAGGTAGATCATGAAGGGCATAAACATGGGCCAAATTCGCCTGAGGTTGAAAATGCTGTTCATTTTGTTGATTCCGCCGTGTATGAACTGACTAAGGCAGTAAGTAAAACCGGCCTTAAGGTGAACTATATTTTTGTATCCGATCATGGGATGACCACTCCGGACATCGTTAATACCCTAAAGTTACCGGCAGCTATTGATACATCGAAATATATTGTCGGCGACCATGGTTTGATGATAGACCTGTATGCGAAAAACCCCGATGATATCCAAAAAACCTATGAGCAGTTGAAGAAAGAGGCAAGGGATTACCAGGTTTTTCTGAGGGTAAATATCCCGAAGCACTACCATTATTCGAAATCGGATGATCGCTATGGCCGCATCGGCGATATTATCCTTATATCAAATTATCCCAAGGTTTTCAATATTCATAACTCTAAATCCGACCCGGGATGGCATGGCTTTGATCCTGAGGCGGTGAAGGATATGCATGCTACATTTTATGCCTGGGGACCAGCTTTTAAAACAAATACGCAAATCAGTTCGTTTCCTAATGTAGATATTTATCCTTTAGTCGCGGAGATATTAGGATTAAAGTATACATTTAAAGTCGACGGAACCAGGCACTTAGCCAAAGAGGTTCTGAAATAGTAATCCGAACATGAGAAAAAACCCCGGGCGAACATATTTAATGGCACGCCTGCCCATAGCTGTGAGTGCACTTGGGCATGGCCTCGATAGAATACCTAAGGTTCAAGTATTTAGCGATCATCTGGTCAGTCAATTCAGTAAAACAATTTTACCTCTAAAGCTTGTAAGTATATTCAGTATCACGCTGCCATTTATCGAACTTGGCGTGGGCATACTATTAATCCTGGGTCTGTTTACACGTTTTGCATGTATTGTCGGGTTGATAACCATGCTGGCACTCATTCTTGGATCGTGCCTGATTGAACAGTGGGATAATGTATTATCCCAGATGCTTTATAGCCTGTATTTTGTTATGCTTTATTACTATGCATTTTACAACCGCTATTCATTTGACAGACTGCTGGGCCGGATACCCAATGCCAAAACACACGTTCTTTAATAGGCATTAGGTCTTTTATTTCCGGTTTTAAAAGGTTAAATTTATAACAGCACTTCTTGTTGAAAACAAAAAGTACCGCTTAATTCTTTATTACCTAAAATCTGATGATTTACCTGTAAATGATGCTGCTATGAACGAAGTAAAAGAACAATTCAGCAATGTTTCGAAAAAGTACGATTCACAAAGGAAATACCTTATCCCCTGCTTTAACGACTTTTATTCAGCATGCCTGCCGTTGGTAAAAAGCCTTACCCATGCCAAACGTGTACTGGATATTGGCGCCGGTACTGGTTTATTCTCACAGTTTATTTATGATCTGAATCCCAGTTTACATTTTACACTCATTGATCTGTCGGGACAAATGCTAAATGTTGCCCGCGAGCGCTTTGATGGTGAGGATAATTTCGAATACATCGAACTCGATTTTTCAAAAGATACTTTGCCAGGCAAATATGATCTGATTATATCGGGCTTAGCTATCCATCACCTGGAAGACACCGATAAGGCAAAGCTTTACAAGAATATCTATCAGGCACTCAATGATGGCGGTTTATTTATCAATGCTGACCAGGTTGCAGGAAAAAATATGCTATTCGATAGCTTGTACAAATATTATTGGCGCGAAACTGTGTCACATTCCGGCCTTGACCGGGAGGCATTGATACAGGCATTTGAGCGCACCAAACTCGATAAACTCGCCCCGCTGGATACACAATTGAAGATGCTTGAAAAAGCAGGCTTTAACGAAGCAGACTGCATTTACAAAAACATGAACTTTGCTGTGTTTGGCGGTTTCAAAGACGAGAAGGTGGAGACAGCTGTAATCTAGTCATTGGGCATTAGTCATTTGTCATTGGGAATAAATGCATTTTTATTTTACTTCCAACAGGCAAGAGCGTTACTAATGGCTATTGACAAGTGACTAATGACCATAAAAGTCCCACGCCGCTTTGGCTATCTGGGCAATAACTAAATCGCGGGTTGCGTCATCCGCCCTGGAATTGCATACAAGAACTGCTATAGCCAAATGTTTGGCATTTGGCAAGGTAATGATACCAACATCGTTGGTAGCTGGTGTCAATCCCTCATCATTTGTAGGCGAAGTGCCGGTTTTATGGGCTACAACAGCATCGGCAGGTAGTAATCCCTTTAGTCGCTTCGGACCGGTTGTGGTTTCGGTCATGATTTTGTACAGGAAATCATTACTGCTTTTTGAAAGTACCTTGCCCTGATAAAACAAATCCAACAGGCGTACTACGTCAGCCGGTTTGCACCAATTGGTGTATTGCACCTCCCATGCTTTGGCCATATCGCCTTCCGAGGCTACAATGTTTATTCCCTTTATACCCAAACTGTATAAGTACTTTAATACGGTTTGCGTACCGCCTAATTTTTTTAACAGGAAATCGCAAGCATTATTATCGCTTTGCGAAACCATATAGCTCAGTAGTTCACCTAAAGTAATTTCGGCGCCATCAGGATACTTATCGCGCAACGGACTCCATGTATTGGGATACATATCGCCTCTGCCCACTTTCATTTTCTGATCGAGCTTGTACTTGCCCTTGTCAACCAGGTTCAGCACAGTCATGGCAATAGGAAATTTCATCACACTATGCATCACCAGGCGCGAATTGGCATTGTAATTCAGCGTATCACGGGTTTCAATACCTAATATGGATACCCCCAGGATCCCTTTAGATTGCTTAGCAATCTGGACGATCTGATTTTTTAATGAGTCCTGTGCCTTTGTAAATCGGGGAAATAATAAAATTACGAGTAAAAGTATAGGTAAATACTGCTTTTTCATACCCACTAATAACGCAATTATTGGACATGAATTTTAATCGAGTCTGAAATTATCTTCACCGCCTCGTATCATATTGGCTACATCAATTTTCATTAGTCGGATGATGCTTTTTGTAGTATATATAAGAGTAAACAACAGGTATTAATACCAATACAGAAATAATGCTCAGAAAGACAATCATAGCAGCCTTGTTTGGCAATAATAATACAGTGATTGTGAGCGTAATCCCTCCTGCAAACCACAATTTACTTGCTAAACGATGGGTGGAACGCCAGGTATCCGGGTCTTCCAAAGTCCAGGGGGTACGCACGCCGGCAAAATAGTTTGGTTTGATACTGTTCATGATATTTCCGATAAAGGCGAACAGTAATCCTACAACAGGCAATATCAGTTTACCTATTTCAAAACTGTTATTCACTGTGGCGTAGGTAATGGCAATATCTAATGCCGCCATAAAAAACACCATACCCAGTGCAAGCTTCTGAAAAGTAGCCTCGCCATATTTTACATACTTTTTGGGATCGATAGCCGGCAGAAATTTGAGCAAAAAATACACAAAAGCCGACATCCCCATTAAAATGCCCTGCGTAGCTAAGAACTCTTCTTTGCTACCATAACGATCGGGTTTGCCTTCAATACCAAAATGCACAGGCACTGAATCCGGCAGCGATGAGTAAACATAGGCAACATAGGCCACGGGCAATAACCATAATACCAGCGCCGCAACATCCATCGAATTAAACTTCTTCATTTTATTTCTTGTTTTGTGGTGATTTAAACTGCATGATCCATTTCAGCATTTCGTCCATTACGGTGGTGTTGATGGAGTAGTAAATAAACTGTCCCTCCTTTACAGATACAACCAGTCCGGCCTGCCTGAGCAGATCGAGGTGGTGCGAGATGCTGGGCTTGGATATATTAAACTGATCGGCAATGTCGCCAGCAGTCATATCCTTGTCTTTTAACAGTTCCAGTATCTCCCGTCGCGTCGGGTCGTTCAATGCTTTAAATAGTGTGTTCAATTTTATTTCTCTATTTATATATTTAGACAAATATCTAAATACTTTGTTACAAAAAAGCATGAATTAAAAAAACTCATGCTTCTCAATCGTATACGTTTAGTTTTTACAAAATTTAGCCAGCTTTTTTGCAGCCTCAATTTGCCCAAAAGCCGCTAATGTTGCCCAGTCTTTACATGCATCCTGTGTTTTATTCAAATTTGCATTGATTACAGCCCTAAAAGAATAGGCACTTAGATTTATTTTATCAATTTCAATACATTTACCAAGCAACTCCAGGGCTTTTGCATGATTACCGCTATTGTAGTAAGTTATTGCATCTTTAAAATACTGCTGGCTTGCTTCAAATTCATCTCTGTCAATTGGAGCATATGGAGCTTTCGGCAAAAAGTCATATTCCAGTTTCAATGTATTCATTATGCGCGTACTGCCCGGCACAGCTGAACGCGCTGTTTTCACTGTTACCTGAACAATCGAATTGATGGGGATGTTATTTTTACAAGCCGGTTGCCACTCCAGATCACCAAATGAACTTCCTATTGTTCTTGCAAAGCCTTTACCAATACTGTCCATACTGATGATGGTAAAATTCTTTACCCGCCCCTTCTTATCCACAATAAAACTGGCTTTCAAAGTACCTTTATCATAATTTTGCGCAATTGCGTTCATCAAATTAAATATCCTGCCGTTAACTTGCGGGAAAACCTCATTAGTAGCTTGATAAACAGAATCCTTTAAAGCAGCATCATAAGTAGCTGCTGAAACAATATTATGTGCTTTTACTTTTGTAAAATAATAAACAGGTATTTGACTGTCATCAGCTCCAAGAGCAAAAAACGACAGTTTTAAGGTATCTTTTGTTAAGCCAAGGAAATTATATAAAGTTCCACCTACTACCAATGTGTCGTTACTAAGCTTATATTGGGTTTTAAACCCATCAAAAAAGGCCTCGCTACTCATATCAACAGTTCCATTGGGAGCAAAGCTGTATTTAACAAAATCCATCCCGCATCCGTTATAGTCGATAATGCGGCTGCCGTCTTTCATTTGTGCTTTAGCCTTTACCCACTGGCCCTGTAATAATTGGTTATTTGATTGCGCTAAGGAAAAGAGCGGCAAAAAGAAGAATAAAATAAAATACTTCATTGTAATTGGTTTAGGCTTGTAAATAAATAAAATTGTGATGTTGATTAAATTACAAATCTAAGCAAATAATCCTTTTTCCCTCTCAATAAACTGGGGCCGAAGTAAATTTAAGCCAAGTGCTTTGTTCAGCTCCTCCGCAACGTAATCACACAGCTCCGGCGAGTAACGCTCATCGTGCTGGTGCATAAAAAACCATACTGTTTGCAAACCTTGCTCCTTCCAATCCTTTATACGGGCAACCCAATCATCCACACGTTTATAATCCGTTTTATCAAGGCTGTTTCCCACAAAGCGAATGAAGGCATGCAGTGTGGGTAATTCCATATGTACGCAATCCCGGCGTCCGGCTGCATCAGTAATTACGGCGCCGATGTTTAGTTCATGCAGCATATTGAACAGGTTGTCGCGGTTCCCCCATTTGGCACAACCAACTTGTACTTGTAATTCACCTTTGCCTTCTGCGGCTTTAAGTGTCTTTATCATTTATTCCGGATCAGCCGGTAAAGTAAAATCAATTGAGTGTAATTCGTGGGGATCGACGCGTCCAAATTCCATAGGTTATTTTTTTGAGCAAACTAGTACAGACTAAAGCAATTAGCAATTTATTTTCAGATAAATTTTGAATGAAATAATTAAATATATAAACTTGCGTAAGCACTTACGTAATTATTAAAAATGAACTTTTATAACAGGGTTGGAAAGAAGGCAATCGGTTCGAGATTAAGAGGATTAAGTGAAATCATCACGAGCGACGCAGCCAGATTATATGAGATATACGGAGTAGATATTCAACCACGCTGGTGGCCGGTATTTTATGTTCTGACTGAAAGCGAGGAGAACTCGATCACGGCTATTGCCAATGAGATCGGTCAGACACATGCCTCCGTTAGCCAGGTTGTGCGCGAGATGGCAAAAAAAGGCATTGTAACCGAACACCGGAACAAGAACGATCAGCGCAAAAACTTTGTGTCATTAACAGAAAAAGGAAGGAACGCCGCCATGAAATTAGAGAAGCAACATGAGGATGTTTCGTCTGCCATTGACAGGATGTTCAGCGAAAGCCAGTATGATCTGTGGAAGGCTATTGAGGAATGGGAATATCTGCTGGAACAAAAAAGCCTGCTGCGTCGCGTAGAAGAGGAAAAGAAACAGCGTGAAAGCGGCAATGTGCAGATTGTTGATTATAAATCTGAATACCGCAAGGCCTTTAAAGATTTGAACGAGGAATGGATCACCCAACACTTCAAAATGGAAGAATCGGATCATAAAGCACTTGATCATCCTGAAGAATACATCATCGACCAGGGTGGCCATATCTATATCTCCCTTTATAATGGCGAACCCGTTGGAGCCTGCGCCATCATTAAAATGACTGACAAGAAATTCGAGCTGGCAAAAATGGCAGTATCCCCCAAAGCTCAGGGCAAAAGTATTGGAACGTTGCTTGGACAGGCATGCATTGATAAGGCCAGGGAGTTGGGTGCCGATACTGTATTTCTGGAAAGCAATACTAAACTTAAACCAGCAATTAGCCTGTACCGAAAGTTAGGTTTTGAAAAGATCACCGGGCCACCGTCTCCTTATGAGAGGGCGAATATTCAGATGGAGTTGAAATTGTAATATTTCCGCCCCGTAGGGACGCGATGCATCGCGTCTCTACCCATCATAAAAGGATATCCTTCTTAAACTTCGGTGGTACCCGCTTGTTCGTGGCCTGTTCAAAGGCATAACCCAATTTGATAATCCCTGCTTCATCATAAGCGGTGCTAATAAAGGATATCCCTACAGGCAATTCATTCCAATAACCCATCGGCACAGTAATATGCGGATACCCCGCCATCGCCGCCGGGCCGGAATAGGAGAACCCATTGTCATAATCGCCATTAATCAGGTCGATACAGCAGGCAAAGCCGTTAGTAGGTGCGGCAATGGCATCCAGCTTATTTTCCTTTAAAATTTTGTCGATTGCGCTCCGAGTGATCGTAGTCGTATTTTTTACCGCGTCCAGATATTCCTTTGTATTCAGGTCACCTTTTTTCTGGGCCAGCTCAAGAGTTTCCTGTTTAAAATACGGCATAGCTTTGCCTTCATTCTTTTTGTTGAATTCGATCACATCGGCTAATGTTTTCACTTTCGCGTTAGCTTTACTCAGGTAATTATTCACGCCGTCTTTAAACTCGTACAACAAAACAGTAAACTCATCTTTCCCCGCTTGCTTTATCTCCTTATACACATCAACTTCTACAATAATAGCGCCTTTACTTTTCAGAAGGTCAACGGCTTCATGGAATATCTTATCCATTGCAGGGTTTACAGTTAAACCGCCTTTCTCCACTCCAATCCGTTTGCCATGGAGACCATTAGCATCCAAAAATTTGGTGTAATCAGACTGGATTTTCCCTTTGTTAGTAGCAGTGTAAGAATCCTGGGTATCCTCACCTGCCAAAGCGCCCAGTAAAATTGCCGCATCTTTTACCGTCCGAGCCATTGGCCCGGCAGTATCCTGGGTTTTAGAAATTGGAATGATACCCGATCTGCTCCACAAACCAACGGTAGGTTTTATACCTACCAACCCATTAACTGACGACGGTGAAACGATAGAACCATCTGTCTCCGTACCTACCGCAATTGCACACAAATTAGCCGATGCTGCCGAGCCGGAGCCTGCACTTGATCCGCTCGGATTGCGGTCGAGCACACACGGAGATTTGGTTTGACCTCCCCTGCTACTCCATGCGCTGGTAGAATGCGTGGACCGGAAATTGGCCCATTCGCTCAAATTGGTTTTACCCAAAAGTACAGCTCCTGCTTCGCGTAGCTTTTTGATGATGAAAGCATCCTGCTTGGCGATATTCCCGTCAAGCGCCAATGCTCCTGCAGTGGTCATCATCTTATCACCAGTGTCAATATTATCTTTTACCAGTACAGGGATTCCATGCAAAGGTCCGCGCACTTTGCCGTTTGCACGCTCCTTATCCATCGCGTCGGCAATATCTAATGCGTCCGGGTTCACCTCGATTACTGCATTTAACTTCGGACCACCTTTATCAATAGCATCAATCCGTTTCAGATAAAGTTCTGTGATGGAACGAGACGTATACTCCTTGTTCTTCATTTTTTGCTGAAGGATATCAATTGTCATCTCGTTCAGTTCAAAATCATCGTGAAAGCGCTCGTCTTTCCGATCTTCCTTTTTATCGGTCGATACGGTATTACAGGCGCCTGCTACCAGCGCAGTTACCCCGACTACTGAAGTTGTTTTTAAAAAATTTCTCCTGTGCATGATAAGTGTAGATAAGCAGCTACAAGTAACGGAAATTTGAAGAATAATCAAAGGGGGATCAGTTAGCAGAAATGATTTTGTCACCGTATTAAAAGTTAAATAAATTAACTATTGCGGGTGTTACATTCGGTCTTGTACGTTTTTGGGTTGTCAGTTTTGGAGGGTTAAAAATCTATAAATATTACACCTGTTTCATGTAACACCTTGACTCATGCTGAAAAGTTTATATCAACGGACTGCGGCAAACACAAATTCCCCATTCAAATAGCATTGTAAAATTGCTATCAACAATCAGTAGCATATTCCTACTTAACTAAAAAGCTTTACTTTTGCTGCGGGATTTTTCCCTGTATCTATGACCCCAACAAACGAACTGCATACCCAGGCTGTACAATTACTGCAACAGCTGATAGCCATACCATCTTTTAGTCGTGAAGAAAACCTGACGGCTGATGTGATCGAAAAATTCCTGAAAGGAAAAGGTATCCAAACGCACCGGAAAATGAATAATATCTGGGCGTGGAACAAACATTTTGATGCCTCAAAACCGACCATCCTGCTTAACTCGCATCACGATACAGTAAAACCCAACTCTGGCTATACCCGCGACCCTTTCGATGCTAAAATTGAAGACGGTAAGCTTTATGGTCTGGGCAGTAATGATGCAGGTGGCTGTTTGGTATCGTTGATCCATGTATTTCTATATTTCTACGACAAAGAAGGCTTGAAATACAATTTCTGCCTGGCTACCACTGCCGAGGAAGAGATATCAGGAATAAACGGTCTGGAGTTGATCATTCCTGAACTAGGTGACCTGAATTTCGGCATTGTGGGCGAACCTACATTAATGCAACTAGCCGTTGCCGAACGCGGTTTGATGGTATTGGACTGCCTAGCACATGGCAAAGCCGGTCATGCCGCACGTGAGGAGGGCGAAAATGCGATTTACAACGCAATGAAGGATATCGAATGGTTCCGCACTTTCCGTTTTCCTAAAGAGTCGGAAGAATTCGGTCCGGTTAAAATGTCTGTTACCATTATCAATGCGGGATCCCAGCACAACGTGGTGCCTGCAAGCTGTTCCTATACCGTTGATGTACGGGTTACAGATGCCTATCGTAACGAAGAGGTGTTAGAGATCATTCGTCAGCATGTAAGCAGCGATGTAACGCCAAGGTCTATCCGTTTAAAGCCATCCAAAATAGATAAGAACCACCCGATCGTTCAGGCTGGTATAGCCTTAGGCAGAACTACCTATGGCTCCCCTACCACGTCTGATCAATCTTTATTGGATATTCCATCACTTAAAGTTGGCCCTGGCGACTCGGCACGCTCGCATACTGCTGATGAGTTTATTTATGTAGACGAGATCAAAGAGGGGATCGACCTGTATATCAAAATGCTCGAAAGCATCATTTAGTCGAAAAGAAATGGTAGATTAGGTCTCACATGGACCTGAAAATCAGCAAAGTCGCCCTAAAAGAGATA
Source organism: Mucilaginibacter tolerans (assembly GCF_030519375.1). GTDB lineage: Bacteria > Bacteroidota > Bacteroidia > Sphingobacteriales > Sphingobacteriaceae > Mucilaginibacter. Next base: position 59,389 of record NZ_JAUMKB010000012.1, read on the forward strand.
CTTCCGTTAAGGGAGTTATTTCTTAAGGAAAATAATTTCCAAATACGATACGACGCCTGTCATGCCCGTGGATGGACCGACTCCTATTTAATCTCCATCGATGGAGGGAACGTAGGCTATGGCTCCGTAAAAGGCAAGGATGACCTTTCGCTTCGTGACGCTATTTTTGAATTTTACCTTACACCTAAAAACCGGAAATACTCCAATTCAGCTTTTGAAATGCTGATCAAGTCTTCAGGGGTAAAGTATATTGAGTGTCAGAGTAACGAACACCTGTTGGCATCAATGATCTTCGAATTTTCAAGTCATATCACCTCGGATGTTATTCTTTTCGAGGATGATCAGTTTGCATTTTTGAATGTTCCGGGTGCTACTTTTCGGAAAAAAGAACCAAGGGACGTATCATTTGATCATAAAAGTGAACCAGATGGCGATTACGTAATCGAAGCAAATGGTGAGATAACTGCTACCGGAGGATTTTTACTGCATTACAATTTTCCATTTGCCGATTTGTACATGGAAGTGCGGGAAGATCAGCGTAAAAAAGGATATGGCAGCCTGATGATCCAGGAACTGAGAAAAGCCTGTTTTGATGCGGACAGGGTGCCGGCGGCCCGTTGCAATATTACCAATAAGGCGTCAAAAGCCACGCTAATGAAAGGTGGTTTAAAAATTGCCGGTTATATGTTGACAGGAGAAATTAAAGCGCAATATCTATGATCTTCCCGCCTTTTACCAATCTCATCACCGATCGTCTTATTCTTCGCGAGTTGCAGGCAGGCGATGCTGAACAAATTTTCCGGATACGTACAGATTCGAGAGTGAATGCTTTTCTTGATCGCGGGCCCACAAAATCGGTTAATGACAGTTTGAAGTTCATCAATAATATTCTGAAAGCACAGAACAATAAAGACTCGATAATGTGGGTCATCACCCTGAAAAATGACCCTAAGCTGATTGGCACAGTGCTTTATTGGCACATTGTTAAGGAACAGGACAAAGCTGAGTTGGGCTACGAAATGCTGCCTGAATATTTTGGGCAAGGCATTATGCGAGAAGCGCTGACAGAAGTAATCCGGTTTGGATTTGAAACGATGGAACTGAAAAATATTGTTGCTGAAGCAAGAGTGGATAATTTGAGATCGATAAATGCATTGCAGAAATGTGGGTTTCAACAGACAGGAGTTGCGAATGATCGATATTTGATATATGAACTTCGCTCTCCCTTTTTGTCATTCTGCGATAGTGAAGGATGACAATTTCTATTTTACTTCTTATTGATTAATCTTCCGCTATAAATTAATTGTGATTAATCCCATATTTGCACCATGAGTAAGCTTTGGCAAAAAACCGCGAATGTAAACGAACTGGTTGAAAACTTCACCGTTGGTCGCGATCGCGAGTTCGACGAACAAATGGCCGCTTTTGATGTGCTTGGATCACTTGCTCATACCCGCATGTTGCAAAGTATCGGATTGATGGATGAGGCTGATCTGAGTCTTGTTCAGAACGAATTAAAAACCATTTATAACGACATTCAGGCTGGTAATTTCAGCATTGGTGAAGGCGTGGAAGATGTGCACTCGCAGGTTGAATTGCTGCTTACCCAACGCATAGGCGATGCCGGTAAAAAAATACATAGCGGACGATCTCGCAACGACCAGGTACTAGTGGATCTGAAACTGTTCTTCCGCAGCCAGTTACAGGAGGCGGTAGAGGAAGTTTATACTTTGTTCCGCTTACTTATTGCCCTTAGCGAAAAACACAAAGACGTACTTTTACCCGGATATACGCATTTGCAGGTAGCTATGCCATCCTCATTCGGTTTATGGTTCGGTGCTTATGCCGAAAGTTTGGCAGATGATTTGGAAACCGTTTTAGCGGCTTATAAAATCACCAATAAAAACCCACTGGGTTCGGCGGCAGGATATGGCTCATCGTTCCCGCTGAACCGTACCATGACTACCGAGCTTTTAGGTTTCGATAATCTCAACTACAATGTAGTATATGCACAAATGGGACGCGGCAAAACCGAACGTATCATTGCGCAGGCCATTGCGAACGTTGCCGCTACCCTGGCTAAGATGGCTATGGACCAGGCACTATACCTAAGTCAGAACTTTGCTTTTGTAAGTTATCCGGATACATTAACCACCGGCAGCAGCATTATGCCGCACAAAAAGAATCCTGATGTTTGGGAAATCATGCGCGGCAAATGCAACCGTTTACAGGCGTTGCCAAATGATGTGGCGATGATGACCACCAACCTGCCATCAGGCTATCATCGTGAACTACAACTATTAAAGGAACTGGTATTCCCTGCTTTTGCTGATCTGAAGAACTGCCTGCATATGGCCACCTTTATGCTGCAGCACATCGAGGTAAAAACAGATATTCTGAACGATCCGAAATACGCTTATCTGTTCAGTGTGGAGGAAGTTAACCGCATGGTACTGGATGGCACTCCATTCCGTGATGCGTACAAGCAAGTTGGTTTAGCTATTGAACAAGGTAATTTCAATCCGGATAAGAAAGTAAACCATACACATGAAGGCAGCATCGGCAATTTGAATAACGCCGAGATCACCGCTTCAATGGATAAATTGCTGGCCAATTTCAATTTTGATAAGGTAACAAGCGCAATCAAAGAATTACTTAAGCCATAAGACTATGCCATTTGCAAAGGGCGATCAGGTCAAATTAAGAACTTTCTTAGGGACTTTAAAACCGCGAAAAGCGAGAGGCACTGAAAACAATTTTTGGAGGTTGATTGGCCAGAAAGGCAAAGTAATAGATGATGCCATTCAAAATAAAAGAATTTTGGTGTTGTTTGAGAAACATTTAGACGAGTTTGAGGTTGCTAACCACAATCCTATTCCAAATTCACTTTGGATAAAACCGTCAGACCTGAGATTAGATATTTGAATTAAAACGAGAAAGTGGAATTAGCATGAACGGTCAAAACAGAAGTGATATTTATCCCGGACTGGAAGTGGATATTATCCTGAAAAAAGATCAGCGCAGCGGAAAAAGGACCAGGGGGATTGTGAAAGACCTGCTCACCAGTTCTGCCTATCATTCACGAGGGATAAAAGTGCGGCTGGAAGACGGACAGATTGGTCGCGTTGTTGAAATAATTGACCAAGATTAATTGTAAATTAGCATTTATATGCCCCGGAAAATTACTGCCAACCGCGCCCTCATATTCCGTATGGATGCGCAATACCGCTTATTGATCGCACTTGTATTCGGCGGCATAGCTTACTTTTTATTTCCTAAGGCTGCCTCGTGGCCCGCACAAGTATTAACTATCTGGATAGTATTCGCGCTGACGATTATTATATTAGACTGGACGGCCATCTTCTGGTCGCATCCGCTGGAGGTACGAAAAATTGCCAAACTGCAAGACTCCAGTCGATATGTACTATTTCTTTTCGTCATTATCGCCTCCATTGTTAGCCTGGTGGCAATTGTCTTTTTGTTAAAATCGTCCAAGGGCCATGCATCTGGAGTTGCCAGTCACGTATTATTGGCTATGGCTGCGGTTATCGTTTCATGGACATTGGTACATACTATATTCACTATGCGTTATGCACATTTGTACTATGACACTAATAAAGATGATGGTACGCCGCGCAAAGGAGGTGGCTTGCAATTTCCGGATGAGTTAGAACCTGATTATCTTGATTTTGCCTATTTTTCATTTGTTATCGGAATGACCTTCCAGGTATCCGATGTCGAAATATCCTCACGATTAATACGGCGTCATGCCTTAGTGCATAGTTTAATTTCTTTTGCTTTTAATACCACGATAGTTGCATTAAGCATTAACGTGATCTCAGGTTTGGTAGCGCAATAAGCTAGTTTTCTATCTTCGAATATTTCCGTGTATCGCCCATCGCAACATAAACTACCAGCGAGATAAGGATACACCCCGTCACGTACCAGTAGAAATAATCGGCATGATGATTTTGCTTAAAAGTGAGGGCCAAAGTCTCCGCCGTACCACCAAACAGCGACACCGCTATGGCGTAAGGAAACCCTACACCCAAAGCCCTGATCTTCGCCGGGAAAAGCTCGGCCTTAACCACTGCATTGATAGAGGTATAGGCACTGATAATTATCAAGGCACACATCACGAGTAGAAATGCGGACCAAACTTCTTTGGTGCTGCTTAAAGTCGTCATGATAGGTACTGTTGTTAAAGCTCCTGCAATACCAAAGCCAATAAGTAAAGGTTTACGACCTATCTTATCCGACAGCAAACCAAACAGTGGTTGTAATAACATGAACACGACCAGGCTCAGGGTAGATATTAAAGATGCATCGGCATTGCTGAACTTAGCTGTATCTACCAAAAATTTTTGCATATAGGTGGTGAAGGTATAAAACGCCACAGTGCCGCCAATAGTGAGTCCGATTACAGTTAATACGGCTCTGGGGTGATGCAATAAAGCTTTTATAGTTCCTCTATCATCTTTGGTATCCTCTTGCTGAAAGGGCGCTGACTCCTGCAAGCTACGGCGCAGGTACATCACCGTAACAGCCAATATCGCTCCAAATACAAAAGGAATACGCCAGCCCCATTCGTGCAATTCTTTTTCTGTTAAAAATACTTTCTGTAAAAGAACCACAAAGCCCGAGGCGACCAACTGTCCCATAATCAGCGTGACATACTGAAAGCTGGAATAAAATCCGCGGTGTTTTTTGGTGGCCATTTCACTCAGGTAAGTGGCGCTGGTGCCATACTCTCCTCCTACGCTGAGTCCCTGAATAATTCGAGCCAGCAATAAAACGATGGGGGCTGCTATGCCGATCTGCTGATAACCCGGCACAATCGCAATTATGAGCGAACCGATGCTCATCAGCAATACTGAAAAGGTCAGCGCTGCTTTTCGTCCCTTTTTATCCGCAAAAGTCCCCATCAGCCAGCCGCCAATAGGTCTCATTAAAAAGCCGATAGCGAATATTGCCGCTGTGCTGAGCAGTTGTACAGTTTGATTTCCTTTCGGGAAGAAAGTCGCCGCGAAATACAGGGAGAAAAACGAATAGATATACCAATCGTACCACTCCACCAGGTTACCCAGCGAGCCACCAATGATGGATTTGATGCGATGGATTTCAACAGGTGTATCAGATGACTGCATTTAGGTATTTAATTAGTTGTGTTGGATGTCATGCTGAGCCCGTCGAAGCATGGCGGACAAAGGCCTTTAGGCACCACACTTCGAGTACCTCAGTGTGGCACCCTCTTCTTCGTTCATAAAAGTAAATTAATCCCTTGTAAAACCAATTGATTTTAAAACGAATCTTCCCTATCTTGTCTCTATGTTTTTTACCGAAGACTTTATCACTTACATCTGGAAATTCCGTCTGTTTGACCGCGAGAGCCTGCAAACTACTACGGGTGAAGGAGTCGAAGTATTTTCTGCGGGATTGCCAAATAAAGATTCGGGCCCTGATTTTCATAACGCCCGTATCCGTATCGGCGATACCACCTGGGCCGGCAATGTGGAGATCCATATCAACTCGTCCGACTGGCACAAGCACCACCGTACACACGATAAAGCGTACGCTAATGTGATACTGCATGTGGTTTGCCGCGACGATGAACCGATCACCCTACCCGATGGTCGCCGGCTGCCGACGCTGGAACTGCAAAACCGTATATCGCCTGAATTGTACGGCCGTTATCGCCACCTCATCTACGGCAACCAGCAGTTCATTCCCTGCGAGGGCAGCATCCGATATGTTGATGATATCAACCTGCGTAACTGGCTTACCCGTATATTGATCTCAAAGATGAATACCCGCAGAAATTGAAAGAAGAGTATACTTTCCTGCAAAAGAACTACAGCCCGGAGCCTATCGAAAAACATTTGTGGAAGTTTATGCGCCTACGCCCTCAAAACTTTCCGACCATACGTCTGGCACAATTCGCGGCACTCATCGTCAAATCAAACCACTTGTTGTCGAAAGTGCTGGATATTAAGGATACCGATGCACTGCGAAAGCTGTTTACCCGCCTCGACATCAACCTATACTGGGAAACGCATTACCGTTTTGATGTGGAATCGAAACCGGTAATAAAAAGTCTTGGACAATCTTCGATTGATATTTTATTATTGAATACCTTTGTATTGTTCCTGTTTAGTTACGGCAAACATACCCTGCAGGAATACTTTATCAACAGAAGTCTGAAATTGTTGGAAAAATTACCTGCCGAGCAAAACAAAATCGTAACTAATTTTGATTCTGTTGGTATAAAGGTTAATACCGCATTTGATTCGCAGGCGCTATTGGAGCTAAAAAATAATTATTGCGACCATAAGAAATGCCTGCAATGCGGCGTTGGAAATAAAATACTTAGAATGGCTTGATATGTTGCAAAGGATAATCACATTTTTCGAACGGTACTCTTTCGGCGTTTGTACTTACATCGGCGAGCGCTTTAATATATCTATCAATAAAATACGCCTGTTTTTTATTTACTCGTCATTTCTGGCTGTCGGCTTTCCGCTGATCGTTTACTTCTTCGCCGGTATCGTGCTCGATTTCCGTAGGTATTTTAAGAGGAAACACTCTAAGGTAACGGACCTGCTGCCGTAATTGACCGTCGATTTCCATCATCTTGTCATTGCGAACGCAGTGTGGCAATCGCGAAGTTTGCATCTTCGCCGTGTATAGCATGCGATTGCGTCGTATCCTCGCAATGACATAAATTTCCCCTACTTTGTAAAAAAATTGTATCAAATACACAATCTTTTTAAAAAAACGATTTTTGCTACTATCTTAAGGGCTTCCAATTATTCTACTTTTTCAACCCTTATAAAACGCACTATTGAAAGGCTTTTACAACTCTGCCCGTTTTAAAATACCCCTTCTACTATTTGGCTGTCTGCTGACTTTCGGTGCTTTCGCACAGAAAAAGAACGCTTCCTATAAATACCACATCCGACGGGCAACTGCTGATATTGCTATCGATGGCGTTGATACCGACCCCGCCTGGCAGCGGGCGGACTCGGCTGTCGACTTTCACATGGTGTTGCCGATGGACACCAGTTTGGCCAAAATACCTACCGTGGTGAAGATGGCTTATGATGATAAGAACCTGTATGTTTTGGCCGTTTGTTATACGCCCGTTCATGGGCCGTATATGGTGGAATCAATGAAACGCGACTTCAGTTTTTTAAAAAACGACAACTTCATTTTCTTCATGGATCCGTTTGATGCGCGTACCGATGGTTTTACTTTCGGAGCTAATGCAGCAGGCGGACAATGGGATGGCAGCATGTATGCCGGGGGTAGTGTCGACCTTAACTGGGATAATAAATGGACATCAGCAGTAAAAAACTATCCGGATAAATGGGTGTTTGAGGCTGCTATTCCTTTTAAGAGTATCCGTTATAAAAAAGGCATCAAAGAATGGGGCATCAACTTTAGCAGAAACGACCTGAAAGGTGCTGAAAAATCCTCATGGGCACCTGTACCGCGCCAGTTCCCTACGGCTTCATTGGCCTATACCGGCGTGTTGGTTTGGGACGAAGATCCGCCTACATCAAGCAGCAACGTCTCTATCATCCCCTATGCATTGGCAGGCGTTACCAAAGATTACCAGACAAACACTTCGGCAGCCTTTAAAAAAGAGTTTGGCGGCGATGCCAAGATAGCTTTAACGCCATCCCTCAACCTGGACATGACCGTCAACCCGGATTTCTCGCAGGTAGATGTGGATCAGCAGGTGATCAACCTGAGCCGCTATGAATTGTTCTTCCCCGAGAAAAGGCAATTCTTTCTCGAAAACGGCGATCTGTTTGCCAACTTCGGTTACTCGGATATCAGGCCATTTTTTTCAAGACGCATCGGTTTAAATCAGCCTATTGATTTTGGCGCAAGGATGACCGGAAAGCTGAATAAAGACTGGCGCATTGGTTTGATGGACGTCCAGACAGGAACCTCTGAATCAAATGATCTTGATGCAGGTAACTATGGTATAATTACCCTGCAACGCCGCGTGCTCGATCGCTCCAATATCGGATTTATGTTTGTAAACAAGCAAGTAACCGAAGCCCCCAACGGCAGCGTGATCGGCCCTAATGATTACAACAGGAATATCGGCGTGGAGTTTAATCTGGCATCACGGAGCAATATGTGGACTGGCAAATTATTGGGGTTAAAATCATTTACACCCGGTAAGGACGGGCACGATTTGGTACTGGCCGATCATTTGCAATATTTCAGCAAATACTGGCAGTTATACCTACAGGAAGAGTATGTCGGCAAAAACTTTAATGCAGCTGTAGGCTATGTGCCCCGTGTAGGCTACATCAAGCTAAACCCGCTGATATTGCGCAACTTCTTCCCGAAGAAAACTGCGGTGCTGAGCTACGGCATTCAGGCTAACTCGAACTACTTTTTTAACGAAAGCTTCGACAGAACTGACAACGAAAGCGCTCTTTCATTTATCACTACCTTCCGCAACCGTAGTACGATCACCATTTCGGGTATCAATGATTATGTAAAACTTCAGCAACCTTTTGATCCGACAAATACAGGTAAGCAACCCCTTGCGATAGGGACACAACATAACTACAATTCGCTGGATATTTTGGTGGTATCCAAACCGCAGAGTGTATTTACCTATCAGCTGGAAAGCATTTTTGGCGGATATTATGATAACGGTCACAGGCTTACCGTTAGCGGAACGGTAGGCTATCGTTTCCAGCCTTATGTCAATATTGCTATTAACGCCAACTATACCGATCTGCGTTTGCCTGCACCTTATGGCGATACACGGTTCTCTCTGATCGGCCCTAAAGTAGATATTACATTTACCAATACCCTATATTTTACAACCTATGTGCAATACAGCGACCAGCAGCGGAATATGAATATCAATACCAGGTTCCAGTGGCGTTACAAGCCGGCATCGGACTTGTTTATTGTATATGGTGAAAACTCGATACCATCGCCTTATACCCCTAAGAACAGGCAACTGGTGATCAAATGGACGTATTGGCTAAATATTTAATTAAAGGGATAGTATTTATCCCGAATATTTTAAATTTACCCTGATAGTTTTTAAAAAACTGTTTCTACTTATAAACCAATTATTAACAAAAACGCAAATGAAAACCCAATTCAAACTACCGTTATTTCTTTTGATCGGTGCAGCCTCATTAGCTTTCACCCTTCCAAAACCTAAAAAACCTATCGTAAGCAAGGCCACAGGCTGGATCAGCATTTTTGATGGCAAATCCTTAAAAGGCTGGCATGGCTACAACAAAACCGGCCCGGTTAAAAACTGGGAGGTGGAAGATGGCGCACTTGTATGCCTTGGTGCGGCAAAAAGTGCATCAGGTGGCGATATTGTAACCGATAAGAAATACACCGATTTTGAATTGAAGTGGGACTGGAAAGTATCAAAAGGCAGCAATAGCGGCGTGATGTATCATGTGGTTGAGGGCCCAAAATGGCACGCCCCTTATGAAACAGGACCAGAGTACCAAATTATAGATGATATAGGTTTCCCCGAAAAACTGGAAGACTGGCAAAAAGCCGGTGCTGACTATGCTATGCAACCTGCAAACGATCAGAAAGTACTGAAACCTGTAGGTGAGTGGAACTCAAGCAGGATCGTTTTCAGAAAAGGCCATGTAGAGCACTGGCTGAACGGCAAGAAGATAGTAGAGTTTGAAGCCTGGAGCGACGACTGGAACAAAAAACGGACCGAAGGCAAATGGAAAGATTATCCCGATTACGGCAAAGCCAAAACTGGTGAGATAGCCTTACAGGATCATGGCGATAAAGCATACTACAAGAACATTTTTATCAGAGAATTATAGCTTGGTTAAGTTGTTGATAAGTTTCAACTAATACAACCACTTCAACCATTACAACTTCTACAACCATTACAACCAATCATCCATGGAAGAAAAGAAATTAGACACCCGGCGGGAGTTCCTCAAAAAGTCGGCTATAGCGGCAGCGGCTTTTACCATTGTTCCCCGTTTTGTTTTGGGTAAAGGATACATTGCCCCGAGCGATCAGCTCACCAAGGGCATCATCGGTGTGGGCGGCATGGGTAAAAACCATATCCCCTACGGCAACACCAAAGTAGTGGCCATTTGCGATGTGGATAAAAACCACCTGCAGGAAGTATCAACAATGCTGAACAATGGCGCAAAGACATTTTCTGATTACCGCGAACTGATACAGTTGCCCGAGGTAGACATTGTACACATTGCTACACCGCCTCACTGGCACGGTATTATGGCTGCTGACGCAGCACGCGCCGGAAAAGACATCTGGTGCGAAAAACCGATGACCCATACTATTGGCGAAGGTAAGAGGGTAATGGAAGCTGTGCAGCAGCACGGCCGTATTTTCAGGCTGAACACCTGGTTCCGTTTCAGTGATAATTTCTACGGCATGGGGACCACCGTTAAACCGATCAAAAAACTGGTGGAAAGCGGTTTGCTTGGCTGGCCTTTGACTGTGACAGTTGGCAGACATACCGGATTCGACTGGAAGTTTTACTGGGTAGGCAAAACCAATTTGCCACAAATGCCCGTTCCGCCCGAGTTGGATTACGAAACATGGCTGGGTCCTGCGCCTTACAAACCCTACCATCCGCACCGGGTACACCAAACCTTCCGGGGTTACTGGGATTATGATGGTGGTGGTTTGAGCGATATGGGGCAGCATTATATTGACCCGATTCAATACTTTTTAGGCAAGGATGATACCAGTCCGATAAGCGTTGAGTTGGATGCACCTCAACAGAACATGGATGCTGTGGGCACCTGGCGCAAAATCACCTATACCTATGCCGATGGTTGCAAGATCATACTGGATGGTGAAGGCAGCGTAGAAGGTGTGCCATACATTGAAGGGCCGAAGGGTAAATTATATCCCGGCTTTAAATCGGACATACCAGACCTGGAAAGAAAATTGGCCGCTTTCCCTGATCCTGAACCGCAGGTAACCGATTTTATCGATGCTGTAAAGAACCGAAAGAAGTTTGCGCTAAATGAACAGAATGGCTATCGCTCTTGTACCATCATCAATATGGGTTTGGCAGCGTTACGTTTAGGACGTTCATTGAAATTCGACCCTGTTAAACAGGAGTTTATTGATGACGAAGGTGCAAACCGTTTGATATTCCCGCCACTTCGCGGACCATGGACCATTTAATTCAAGTTTGATATCACAATCATGAAAAAAATATTTACATCAATTGCTGTACTGTCCCTGTTCGCCACGCTTGTAAAGGCGCAGGATAGCGGCATCAGCGCCATACTGGACAAGGAACCCGCCAATAAGGAAGCAGAACTCAATGTCAATGCCGAAAAAACAATGGCTTTGGGCGAGCAGGGTATCGTAAAAATGCTAGAAATGCTGCAGGCACCTGGGCAGGCAGATAATACAAAGATCTACGACGCTATAAGCGGCTTCTCTTTTTATATCACACAAAGGACCAAAGAGCCATGGCGTGCAACCGCGGTAAAGGCTTATTGCTCAGCCCTGCCAAGGGTAAGCGACAAGTACAACCAAGCCTTTATTATCAGTCAGCTGCAAATGATTGGCAAGGATGATGCTGTATCAACCTTAAAAAACTATCTGAACGACGAACGCCTGTGCGATCCCGCTGCGCGTGCCTTGGCGAAGATCAATACAACATCAGCAAAAACTGCTTTGTTATCGGCTTTGAGCGGCTCACAGGGCAAATGCAAAATAACCCTGATAGAAGCTTTGGGTGATAGCAAGAATGCATTGGCTGTGCATGGTATTTCGGCCCAAATCGGCAAAGATAAAATGACTGATAAAGTGGCTCTGTACGCCCTGGCTAATATCGCGAACCCGGTATCCATCAACCTGATGGCCAATGCTGCCGACCAGGCTAAGTATACTTATGATGTTACCGATGCAACTTCGGCCTACCTGATGTTCATCCGAAACCTCGGTGCAAAAAATGCAGTGACTGCAACCAAGCTGGCAAAGGCATTACAATCTAAAGCGGGTTTAGCCAACCAGGTTCAAACCCAAACAGCCGCCTTAAAAATCCTGGTTGATCTTCAGGGCAGCAAAAGCACGCCTATGCTGATCGCAGCTGCCCGAAACAATAATGCACAATATCGCGATGCTGCTTTGAAATTTGCTGAACCTTTTATCACTCCTACTACGACCGCTTTGTGGACAAACGAATTATTGAAGACAGGGTGGACTCAAAAAGTTGCAATCATTAAAATGCTAGGGATTACCAGGCCGGCTTCTGCCTTATCAGCTGTGCAAAAACAATTGTATAGCCAGGAATCCGAGGTAGTGATCGCTGCAATTGATGCAGTCGTGAAGATCGGCGGGGACAAAGCAATTACTGACCTATTCAATATACTCCGAACAGGCGATGCCAATAGAATCGAAGCTGTACAGAATGCGTTGCTCATTATGAAAGGCCCGACTGTAGTAACTAAAGTAGCCACCGCATTGCCTGATATGTCAGCAGATGGGAAGGTGGTTTTGATCAATGTGTTGGCTGCACGCCAGGCTCATAGCAAGATCGACATTGTAACGCCGTTGCTAAACAGCAAAGATGCCAATGTACGTGCTGCTGCCTTCGCATCATTAAAACAATTGGCCGGCCAGGATAATCTGAGTCACCTATTCTTAATGCTGAAATCATCAACTTCAATGACTGAAGCAACAGATGTTCAGGCTGCTATTATTGCCGTTTTTGGTCAGGCTAAAGACAAATCGAACCAAAGCGCACAGGTATTGGAGCAAATGGAACAAGCACCTGCTGATAAAAAGCCTTTGTACTTTAATATCCTGGCAAGCATAGGTGATAAAAAGTCGTTAGCTGCTATCTCTTCAGCTTATGCTAAGGGCGATGACGCCACCAAACAGGCGGCTGTTACAGCGCTTTCTCAGTGGGTTGATGTAACTGCTGCTCCCGAATTATACGTGATCAGCAAAGAAACAACCGATGCCAAGCTAAAGGATCGGGCTTTGCGTGGTTATGTGGCTGCCATTAGCAAGTCGAGTTACCCTGCTGACGAAAAGATCATTTATCTGCGTGATGCGATGGAAATTGCCCAGACTGTTCCACAGAAGAAATTGATTCTGGGTGAAGCGTCGAACAACAAAACCTTTCCTGCGCTGGTATTTATCAGCAAATATTTAGATGATCCGCAACTACAAGGCGATGCTGCTGAATATGTATCTGGCATAGCTGTTTCCGATAAATATTTTTATGGCAACGTGGTGAAAGCATGGCTGAACAGATCTATAGAGCTGAAAAAAGGCGGAGATAGCGATTACGAAAAAGTGGCTATTCGCAAGTTCATCGCTGAAATGCCATCTGATGCAGGTCTTGCTCCAATATTCAACAATAAGGATCTGACTGGTTGGAAAGGCTTGGTGGGCAACCCGATCACCCGCAGTAAGATGGATGCAGCCACTCTAGCCAAAGAACAGCACAAGGCGGATTCCATCATGAACAAGGGCTGGTATGTCAAAGACGGCATCCTGAATTTCAGTGGCGAAGGTGAAAACCTGTGTACTATAAAGCAATACCGCAATTTCGAGTTATATGTAGATTGGAAGATTGAACCCAAAGGAGATGCCGGGGTTTACTTACGGGGTTCGCCGCAGGTGCAGATATGGGATACCTCACGTGTAGATGTTGGCGCACAGGTAGGTTCAGGTGGCCTGTACAACAACCAGGCACACGAAAGCAAACCGCTTAAGCTTGCTGACAATGCTATTAACGATTGGAATAACTTCCACATCATCATGAAAGGTGATAAAGTAACGGTTTACCTGAATGGGGTACTTGTAGTAGATAATGTGGTGATGGACAATTACTGGGACCGTAAACTGCCTATCTTCCCTAAAGAACAAATAGAATTACAGGCTCACGGCAACCATATTTATTATAGAGATATCTATTTAAGGGAATTGCCGGAGTAATACCTTTTTTGTCATTGCGAACGCGGTGTGGCAATCGCGAACCATGCTCTTCGCTCCGTATAGCATGCGATTGCCGCGCTATCGCTCGCAATGACATTTTTTTTAATTCTTATCCACAAACTTCCAATTCGCTTCGCTGTAGCGATCACCAACATTTGGGTATTTAAGCAGCAACGATTCTATTTGTTGAATATCTTCAGCGGTCAAAATAACATTGACACTGCCAGCATTATCTTTCAGGTTCTTACGCTTTTTGGTACCCGGGATCGGGATAATATTTTCGCCCTGAGCCAATACCCACGCCAGCGCCAGTTGTGCCGGGCTACATCCCTTTTGCTGCGCTATTTCGGCAAAACCGGAGGCAAGATTCTGGTTATTTTCCTGGTGATCTTTCTGATAGCGCGGCAAAGATTTACGAAAATCGTTATCACCCAGTTCGTTTAGGTTTAGTGTATTTGTCATTAACCCACGTGCCAGCGGGCTAAACGGAACAAAGGTAATGCCCAACTCTTTACACAGCGGCAATATCTCATCTTCCACATCTCTGGTCAGTAAAGAATATTCGCTCTGCAAAGCGCTTATGGGATGCACGGCGTGCGCCCTGCGGATAGAGTTGGCTGATGCCTCGGATAATCCCAGGTAACGCACTTTTCCTTCTTTCACCAATTCCGCCATAGCGCCAACCATTTCTTCAACAGGTACATTGGGGTCGATACGATGTGCATAATATAAATCGATGGTATTGATTTTTAATCGCTTTAAACTGGCTTCGACAGCTTGTTTTATATATGCCGGGCTACCATCGAAAGTGCTCAGGCGACCGTCGGGATGTGCCCTGAAGCCAAATTTGGTAGCAATGAATACTTTATCACGATTAGCGCGGAGAACATTGGAAAGTAATTCTTCGTTCCGGCCATTACCATACACATCTGCTGTATCCCAAAAGTTGATGCCAAGATCAAGTGCGAGGTGTAATGTTTCTAATGATTCAGGGTCGTCGGGAGCGCCATAGGCATGGCTCATGCTCATGCAGCCCAAACCAACGGCTGATAATTGCTCGCTTTTAGCGAAGGTTCTGTATTTCATAATAGTTGATGGATGATTTTGGTGCAATATCCTGATAAAAGAATCAGCGCGTTTAATTGGTTTGTAAAAATTTAAATCCGAATACTTTTTTACATTTGGTGAACCATGACAAAAGTACTCAACACCGCTATTATCGGCTTCGGATTTTCGGGCGAGACATTCTTTGCGCCTTTTATTGATTCGAATCCAAATTTTAACCTCAACAAAATATACACTACTAATCTTGCTCGTGTAGCTAAAGCGAAGTCGCTATATCCCAATGTAGAGATCGTCGATAATACGGATAATATCATCAATGATCCGACGATAGATTTGGTTCTGGTGGGTACGCCAAATACATCGCATCTGCCGTTGAGCAAACAAGCGTTGCTGGCGGGGAAGCATGTGCTGGTGGAGAAACCTTTTACGGTTACAGCCGCCGACGCAGACGAACTGATTGCGTTGGCAAAACAACAGAATAAGATACTGAGTGTTCACCACAACCGCCGGTTTGATAGCGGGCACAACACAGTGAAAAAGGTAATAGCCAGCGGAAAACTGGGTCGTTTGGTAGAATACGAAGTACATTACGACCGTTTCCGGAGGGAATTGCGTCCGAATGCGTGGCGCGAAATACCACTACCGGGCTCGGGAATATTATATGACCTTGGCGCTCACCTGATTGACGGAGCACTGGAGTTATTCGGCAAACCGCAGGAAGTTACCTGTATCATGCTTACCCAACGCCCGGGACTGGAAGTGGAGGATAATTTCGAGATTATACTCACCTATCCTGCCGGACTAAAGATTACATTGAAAGGTGCCATGCTGGTAAAGGTTCCCGGACCGACATATGTGCTATGCGGCGATCATGGTACGTTTATTAAATATGGCATGGATGTGCAGGAAGCTGTGTTAAAAAAAGGCGGCAGACCGGATAATTCGCCTAACTGGGGTATCGAACCGGAATCGATATGGGGCAAGCTCACTTACGAACAGGATGGTAAAGACGTCACTGAAACCATCAAAAGCGAAGAAGGCCACTATGAAGACCTCTTTCAAAATATATACGAAGCCATTGCCGAAGGCAAAGAACTGATCGTCGAGCCTGAACAGGCAAGAGATACCATCCGCATTATTGAACTGTGTTTTCAAAGCAGTAAGGAAAAAAGAACAGTGCCATATTCGGATTAGATCATTAGTCATGAAGATCATCACCTGGAATTGTAATATGGCTTTCCGCAAGAAAGTTGATCTGTTATTGCAATACCAGCCTGACCTGCTGATCATACAGGAATGTGAACATTCGGATAAAATAATTTTTCCTGTGACTCCTACCGGCATTATTTGGTATGGAGATAACCAGCATAAAGGAGTCGGGGTGTTTTCATTTGGAAATTGTAAGCTTGAACTGTTATCTGTTCATGAGCCTTCCTTTAAAACAATCCTTCCTATTGTTGTATCCGGTGGCGATGTCGACTTTACTTTGTTTGCAATATGGGCCAATAATCCGCAGGACAAGGGCTATCAATATGTCGGTCAAGTATGGAAGGCCATCCATCATTACGAACAGCTCATCAAATCGGAAAGAACCATATTGATTGGCGATTTTAACAGTAACAGTATTTGGGATAAACCGAAAAGGGTGGGTAATCACACCCATCTGGTTGATAAGCTTGGTATAAAACAAATCAAAAGCGTCTACCATCATCATTTCGGGCAAACTCATGGTGCAGAACAACATCCAACATTCAACTTATACAAAAGCGCGGATAAGCCTTACCACCTTGATTACTGCTTTGTATCAGAAGACCTTATGTTAAAGCTAACCGACGTGCAGATCGGCGCTCATGATAATTGGAAAAAGTACAGCGATCATTTGCCGCTGATAATCGACTTCAATTTTTAAAAATCCTCCTTTTCATTTGCAATAAGTCAATATTTTTGTCGTAAACATTCAACCCTATGGAACAATTTATTGTAATACTGCGCGAACCTGACGGCCGCCTGGACGAACATGAAGCGCAGGAAATGGCCGAACACCGTGACAAATGGAACAACTGGTTTGCCAAATATGCCAAAGCCGGGAACTTAATTGGCGGAAATGCCTTATCGCTTTACGGCAAAATGGTGAAAGGTTGCGAAGCCGAAGTCATTGATGACATCCACAAAGTTGGCACCGAAATAGTAGGCGGCTATTTGCTGATACAGGCCGAAAACCTGGATAATGCAGTAGAGATTACACGCGAATTGCCGGTATATGAGTTTGATGGTTATGCCGAGGTGAGGCCCTTTAAGATATATTCAGCGCATTAAAAATCCGATGCGTCAAAAGCGGCCGTCTCGCGCCAGCTTTCGATACTAGCTTTGGTTAATCTCCGATTTCAGTAAGTTTTAATGGTTAAGTTTTTGTAAGCACAAGATAAGCTGTTACCAAACCAATAGCCAACGGAGCCTTGTTTCAGGTCTGGGTCGAGGTCTTTATAAACCATTGATGGTGTGGCCGCATGGTTCATATACACTTTCAATTCACGACCTTTCACAACCGCCTTTATATGAAACCAGTCTGTGGCAGGGAGCGTCGCTTTCGCCTGGTATTTTTCGGCCTCGTAATCCCACCAATTAAAGTCTTCTTTCTTTTCGGGCATATACTGAATAGCATTGATGGTACCCGTGGATGCCGGCCTGAAATAAAGCGTCTGGTAATGATGAGCGTCCTGTATGTGAAAAGCAAGACCCAGGTATTCCTGTCCATTACTTGATGCCATATCCAGTTCGATTTCGCCATCGGTAAAGTTTAAGTCCTTAGGATAAGCTATAGCGCCGAACTTGTAGTTATTAAAGCTCTTTTTTATGATCAGCGCTTTTGAACCTTTGTAGGTTTGCATACTGCTGCTCACTCCATTCGAATTGGGAAGCACCCATTGTGCAGTTTCTATAGGGTTATAGTAATGTGTTTTGCTTTTTTGCTGCGCTACTGAAACACTTGCAACTGCCAGTAATATCATCAATGATAAAGTTTTCATAGTTCTTATGATTTATTGATCCTTTTTAATAACCAGATTAGCAAACTCCGCAACAGTTCCATCGGTCCATAAGCCGAACATACCTTTACCCCTACCCTGGAGTGTCCTGACTGCCAATGATGGTTTGACAATCCCGTTCACATATACTTTAATACTGTCTTTGGCGATGACTATACGGGCATGTATCCAATCTTCAGGCCTGGGGTTGGGGATGATCTCGCTTTCAAACTGACCTGTATTCTCTTTGCGGAGACGATCATACCCATATTGCGGTAAACTCATGTATTGCACGGACCAGGTTCTGCGCACAGGGTCGGTATGCCGGAAATTAAATGGTCTGAAATAAATTACGTCATAGTTCCGGGAGGTATCAGCTGCATAGAATGCAACCCCCGGAAAACTTTTCAGAAACTCATTTCTGCCGCGGATATCCAATTCGATGGTTCCGTAAGAAAAATCAACATCGTGTAGCCAAACATTATCGCGACAGGTGATGCCCCTTTTGTCCCCTTCATCAAAAGGCTTGGCTTGACTTGAAGGCAGGGTTAGCAAATTCCCATTGGCAAGCATTTGTTTCAGATCGATACTTTGACAAAATGCTTCAACACTAATCAGCAGCGCAGCCAGTATAAAAATTGATCGTTTCATAGGCTTAATTCTTTAAATTTTCCTTTTTAAGTCTTGCCAGCAAATTGTCGAATCTTACCCATGCCAAATGGCAATCCTTCGGACTATGCCCTGTTGAATAGATAAGATATTTGCCATCGGGAGTGACATATTCACCCCAACGATGTGCAGCTCCGTCGTTGATCTTAGGGCCAAGACTCACAGGTGCCGTCCAGCTGCCATCTTTTTTGTGGAAGCTGATCCAGAGTTCACATTCATAATCTTTGGTTTCTTTAGCGCTGACAATGATGTAGGACTCATCTCTCGATACAAAAAAATCACCGTCAAAGCCTGGTGTATTGATAGGTGCGCCCAGACTGCGGACAGTAGTGTCTGTCGCCGTCATTTTTAGCTCGCTGATGTCGTAGTCCTGATAATCCTTCAACTTATCCGCATGCACATTACTGCCTACATAACAGTTGCCGCCGGCAGTAGGCATAAAGTCGTATAGTCCGAAACTTTTCTTCAAGTATATTTCCGGCACCGTCCAACCGGTTGCAGTTCGATGAGATTGCCATACCAGAGAGTGCTTACCATCGCTCTGCCCGCCTAAAAAGTAAAGTGTCTGGTTATCTACCGAAAACGTTGGCGCATAATAATGTTCGTTCAAAACAAAAGGCCCGTTCCATTTGCCGTTCTTAAATTTCATATATCGAACTTTGGCATTCGCGCTGCTAAACCAACTGTTATTGCTCGGGTAATAGAACTCTGTGCCATCATCCGAAAAGGCTACACGATCAAACGCAAAAGTGTCGGCTTTTGCCAATATGCCTGCGCCAAATATTTCAGGGATATCGCCCGGCGGCTTTTGTCCCAGGCAGGCGTCTTTGGTTTTCCAGATGCTTTTTTGTGCATATACCGATGTGCCCATCAGTAAACTTAAAGCCATCATAGTAAAAAATAACTTGCTCATATTTTAAATAGTTAAATTGGCATTGCCTAAGGTTTTAATTGCTTTACACAAACTTACCGGAGTGTTAAGCCCCGGGCAATTCATATCCTGTTCAAGTTTTTTCAAGTTATATCTTTTTGAATGTAAATGAATTACAATAGCACTTCAATCATCCTCTCATCCTCCAGGCTGCTATTCCGTCAGCATATCCCGGAAGACATAAACGCTTACTGTACGATGGAAATGGATACTGATGTAAGACGTTATGTCGGTGGCCAACCACGCTCAAGGGAGGATGCGCAACAAAGGTTTACAAGTGCACTACAACCAGTCACTGATCGATTAGGCATGTGGGCAACTGTATTAAAAGAGGATAGTCAATATATCGGGCGCTGTGGCATTTATCCGCATTTTAATCATGATGGCAGCACGGTTCCGGAAGAAGGTACTTTGGCATTTTACATTGCCAGACCGTACTGGGGTCAAGGCTTTGCAACCGAAGCCGGCCAGGCCTTTATTGAATTTGGATTTAACGAGCTAAAATTAAAGCGGATTGTGGCGCATGTACAGGCGGGCAATGAAGCTTCGGTGCATATTTTAAAAAAACTCGGATTTGAGTTGAAGTCGACTGAAGTAGCACACCGCACTTTTTATCATTTTCAATTAAAAAACCCTGTCACATAATCCGTTTCACTGCGTCTAAACAAACGGATAAATGCAGCTGAATTGATTAAATTGCACAATGAGCGCCGCTGACCTGAAACGTTTACTGGCCATTATTGAGGAACAACTGGACTGGGGCGATCCTTCTGCCTGGCTGGGAAAGGATTTTGAGATACTCAATGAGCTCATTCTTGAGAAAACCAAAGTATCACTAAGTGCCAGTACACTACGCCGCCTATGGGGCCGGGTTGAATACAATCACCTGCCCAGTGGAACGACTTTGGATACGCTGGCCCGTTTTGCAGGGTTCGACAACTGGCGGGCATTTACCCGTAGCAATAAAGACACGCTGGTTCTTACCGCATCAAAAGAAGTAATCTCGGAAGAAATAACTAAACAACCCACAAAAACATCCCCTAAAAAAACTGGTTGGCTTTTTAAAACAGGATTGATCGTTGCAGGGGCCGTTGTGGTTAGTCTCTTTGGCATTTATGGCAAACGCACACCGGCTCTCCCAAAAGGCACTATTTTATTTCATACACGTCCTGTTACAAAATCACTACCCAATTCGGTCATTTTCACTTACGATGTAAAAACCAATCCCCATGATTCTGTTTTCATTCAGCAGTCCTGGGATCCCGATACCAGGGTAATCGTCGATAAGGCTAAGCATCAATTCACTTCTGTGTATTATCGTCCAGGCTTCTATCATGCCAAGCTGGGCGTAAATAATAAAGTGGTGAAAGAAAAACTATTGATGATCCCCACTACAGGCTGGCTCGGAATGATCTCGCAATACCCGGTTCCGGTTTACCTGGAGCAAAACGAGTTTATGAGCAAAGAAGGGATGAAGATTCCATCATCGCTTATTTACAAAAAGAATGTTCCTCTCGGCCCTCAACCGCCAGGGGTTGAATACTATAATGTTGGGAATTTTGAACCGGTGCCTCTGCAGGAATTTTCTTTCAGCAACGAGATCAGAAATGATTTTCATGAGGGCGCCGCCGCATGTCAATTCATCAGCATCATACTCTTTACTGATTATACGCCTGTTATTGTGCAGGTATCAGCCAAAGGATGCGTATCAAACCTTCGACTGCTGAACGGCGGCTATTTTATTTCAGGGAAGGACAATGACCTGTCAGGCTTTGGTACTGATCTTTCGCAATGGACCAAAGTGGGTTGCAAAAGCGTTGGCAACAAAATACAATACTTTATCAACGACAAACTGGTTTACGAATCACCGCGACCACTATATAACGAAAACATCATCGGCATTGGTTATAATTTCCAGGGGACGGGTGAAGTGAGAAATGTCCGTTTGGACAAAGGCAATAGGACTGTTTTTGAAGCGTTTTAAAAAACAATTGCAGAAAATGGAGCAATCCCGGACCAGTAGGGCATTGGAATTTGAAAGCTGACCCACCAGCCGGAACTACTCCGTTTCCTGCAATTATGCCTTTCTCCCTATACCAACCGGCCCGTTTTCATGGCTTCCTGCAGGTTTTGCACTTTGAATTTTGGCTTATATATTTTATTGGCTACTTTTTTTACCCAGGGGTAGCGGTATCCAAACACGGTTTTGATCATTTCCACACCAAATGACCCTTTGGGGTATCCGTATTTATACCAGGTAAATTTTGAATTGTCGATACGAAATTTGTCAGTAAACTCGGCAAGGAACAGATCGATCTCGATATCAAAAATATCCAGGTCGAGGTCAATGCTGGTGTCAACAGTCAATGCTTCCGGATCCACTTTTTGTATTTTATAACGGTCGCAATATCCGGCAATAAATTCCTTTAATTCGGGCAGTACCTCTTCCATTTTAAATGAATTTTTTTGTGAGCGTTTGATTATAAGACGACACTTTTTTAAAACGGTTGCACCCTTTTTTAAAATATTTGAAAATATTTTATTTAGATGCGCGAGGTTTTATCCCGGACCAAGGATTGACGCGCAGAATTATAATAGATATTTCAAACCGACATTTATAGCCTGGTTAGTCACCTGAGTCTTACCAGAGCCTGCTCCGGGAGCATAGTCCGTTTTTGCGATATACGTTAAGTGTACCTCTACTTTATTGAAAACTGCGCCAATTTGAACAGGGTATGTTAGCCAAAACGATTGAAGCTTATAAGGGTCTGCAGTGCTGCTGGTGGTAACGGTATTAAAAGCATTTGTATATTTAATATTTAATACCTGGTTTGAATAGGCAGAACAATTAAGCCCGATACCTCCATCTAAATAGAATTTGAAGTTAGTTTTATTATAAAGATTGACCAGCAATTGAGGCGTTGCTGTAATGGTATACTGATCAAATGAGTATCCTATATCACTAATGGTTTTTATGTTGAAATGAGGATCTTCGCTGTAATTAAAACGCGGTTTGATATACGAAAACGACAATTCAGTTCTCAGGATGTATTTTTGAACATTCTTATTACCAAAAACATCAATCCCTGCATTGATTTTGGGCGATAAATAGGTTAAAGATTGCGGGTTATCGATATAGTTGACATTGTTGATTTGTACCCTCGTGCTGTTAAATGCAACTCCAAAAAAGAACCTCGATGCGGACCTGTTACTCCCAGGCTTATTACCATTTATTTCATTGGCCAACGATTCGAGTTGAGAAAGTTCATAATTTGTGCTCTCTACCCGCCTCGTTAACCTCGCATTTCCAGGATAAAGTTTACTTATCAGAAGACTCAACTGGCCTTTATATATATCCAGGTGATTTATTCCCCCGGCCTCCGTATAATACTTATAATACATAAGCTCAATGGGCGGGTTGTTTCCCTCTGCAATAAAAAACCTTATTTTAATCTCGTCGTTATGATAATAAAGGGTAATGTATTTACCAGTCACCAACTGCTTTAAAAATACAGTCCCTTGCCTCTTTGTGGTGTCCAGGTGGTCCGGTAAGTTATGAAGATCAGTCTCGTTTAAACTTAATGGGCCATTGTAAGTTAAATAAGCATCCAACCCATTAACCCGGAACCCTTTCGAATTCACAGGTGTAAACTGAGAGGGTTGTTTATCTGAAGGATTAAATTTAAAATCAATCGATTCAGGACATCGGTCCCATTCCCTATAATTAATAAATCCTTTTAATGTATCGCCATTACTTTGCACGACATACCCCGGGCGATAATTTGATTGTGCAAAAACTGATACGTGGATGATTAATAGGAAAAAAGGAACAAGGCGTTTCATGTTAATTGTGAATAGGTTGGTAATTAAATTATCGTGGCAAATGTAGCAATTTTTCTAAGGCGTTAAAATCGCATTGGGGCGAGCGGCAACAAAACATAGCGCAATGTAAATCAATATCAATAACTTATACTTGCACAAAATTTTGAGTAGATGGATATAAAAGTGATCGCGTTCGATGCCGACGATACCCTTTGGGTGAACGAACCCTATTTTCAGAACACCGAAAAGAAGTTTTGCGCCTTGCTGGAGGAGTTTCTGCCACAGCATACCTTATCGCGTGAGCTTCTGAAGATCGAGATCGAAAACCTGGCGCTTTACGGTTATGGCATCAAAGGCTATATTCTTTCAATGATCGAGGCCGCATTAAAAGTTACTGACAACAATATTCCGATCGAGGCAATTGAAAAGATCATAGGTTATGGTAAAGATTTGCTTAATGAACCCATAGAATTGTTAGATGACGTGGAAGAAGTTCTCAAGTCGCTGCAAGGACATTACCGGATTGTGGTTGCCACCAAGGGTGATCTGCTCGACCAGGAACGTAAGCTAAAAAAATCAGGCCTGAGTCACTATTTCCACCATATTGAGATTATGTCTGAGAAGAAAGAAGATGATTATTTGAAATTGATCAGGCATCTGGACATCGGGCCGGAAGAGTTTTTGATGATCGGCAACTCGTTGAAATCAGATGTAATTCCTGTGCTGAATATAGGCGGTCATGCCATTCACGTGCCATACCATACTACCTGGGCGCATGAGCATGTAGAAACCAGTTTAGAGCACGCGAATTTCAGGCATGTGGAGCGACTGAGGGAAGTGTTGGGTTTGATTCTACAAAATAGTATGTAGTGCTAAATGAGATATTAGTCCGCTCATAGCCGCGGGGGCCTAGTTACCTTTCTCTTGTTAGAAAAGTAACCAAAACCGAGCCATAGCGAGCTCATGAGTGCCTTTTAAAAAAACAGACAACTGCGAATACCTCAAGACAGAAAAAAACTTCAGCCGGCTCTGCCGGTTCTTAACCGTTTATCCGTGCTTCGCACATTGCAAAAGCTAAACCGTCATTCAAGCTATACGCCAGGCCCCGCTTTTCTGTCAGCCCAGTGCCCCTTTGGATTCATTTAATAGAGTTAGTAAACATTAAATGAACCTCCCTCAACAGACCAGCTTCGGGCGAATCAGACAAAACAATGGTGGCTTGTGCGGTGTAAAGGCATTAGCAAACATTGCTGAACAACCGGGCCGTGTGAACGATAGTGGGTCAAAGTATTGCAGCCGTGGTTTTGGCTGATTGCAGGGTAAGGGCCTTGTGCGGCAACGAAGCAAGTGTCTGTTGAGTTGATTTTTTGTTACTTTTTGATCAAGCAAAAAGTAAAAGAGCCTTCCGCGGCAATTGAGCGGACAAAATATCAAATGATGCTCTACACTTCTTTCTCAAACACGGCAAGCATAATCTCTTCTTTCGGAACGCCAAAACGTGTCCCCTCATGAAACGGCAATATCTCGCCGGTAGCGTTATAACCCCGGCGTTCATACCAGGCTATCAACTCCTTACGACTTTTGATCACCGTCATATAAATAGATTTGCAATTTAATTCTGTAGCCACGATCTCGGCCTGGTGAAGTAACTGACGCCCGACGCCATTCGCCTGCAAAAGCGGTGATACGGTAAGCATACCCAAATATAAGCGCTCACCTTTTATTTCAAGATAAACGCAACCGATAATCTCACCTTCATTATTCACATATTTCAGGATGGTGATATAAGGGTCCCGAAAATATTTGATCATGGTATTCTCGTCAATACGGATACCATCGAGCAGGTGTGCTTCAGTGGTCCACCCTTTTTTTGAGGATTCGCCGCGGTAGCCGCTGTTAACCAGTTGCGTTAATTCTTTGACGTCGGCAATTGTGGCTTTAGTTATCTGCATCCTGGATTTCTAAAGCCACAAACCTAATTTTTTACTGCCAATACTACAAATGGTTGTTTATAAAGCGGATATCCGTTCTGTCGGCTTATTCGCCTGTAGCGTAACATGCAGGTGAACTGTCTTATAGATAAGCGTATTGTATTTGATATTGCTTGTCGCAACGTTCCAATCACGGCGATCAATGTCAATATCTGCCTGCGCATTAAATTGGTCAACAACATTTTTAGTAATGTCCGCAGTAAAAACAACCCGTTTGGTTACGCCATGCATAGTCAGGTTACCGTTGACCGTTACAAAGTGATAGCTCGGCTCTGATTTATGATCGACCGATACAATATCGAGCCTTGCCTGAGGATATTTTTCCGTATCAAAAAAGTTATCACCCCGTAAATTATTTTCCAGTTTCTGCTTATCAGGCGCGGAAAGGTCAGTTACATTTATCGATTTCATATCGATATTAACCGAACCGCCTGACAGTTGCCGGCATGTAAAATTGAGCCTGCCTCCGGCAATTGCTATAGTCCCCAAATGTGTACCCGTCGGCTTTTCGGCTTTCCATACGATGTTACTATTTGCCGGATCGATGGTTAAAACGCTAAAGCCGCCCAGGTCTGAAGATTTTGTGCCCATACTGAAACCGGATGCCACCAGTATCAGTAATCCTAAAATGAGTTTTTTCATGATGTTTCGATTTTAATTTCAACACAAGATTAGCCACCTATCTGTTATAGTTAAAATAAAGTAGACCAAACACTTAATTAATAGATGTATATTAGATCATAATTTCACTGCATGCCATTCGTCTACTAAATCTGGTGTTGGTCTACTCCATTGGTCGTTTATCTGTTTTATGCCCGACATTGCAGAAAATAAATTAAAACGCGCGGGAATATGAAATGGTCACTCGCAAGAAAGCTGCTGCACTTGTTGTTTTGGGTTATCATTACCACCGTGTTTTTGTTCGAGCGCCGTTACCTTATTCAAAAAGCAGGCTTAGGTCATTTTGCTGAATGCGCAATCGTCAGGCTCGCGCTCATCATCACACTCTCTTACCTTAACATCTTTTGGCTAATACCCCGTTATTTTTCTGCCAAAAGGTATTTTACTTACACCGCCCTGCTGCTGCTTTCGCTTTGTTTGTATCTTGGGTTGCAAGGGTTATACGATATTTACCTGTATGGCTTTGTTATCGGAGCTGTTTCTTATCGCAGTTTCTGGTATTCATTCCCGTACAATTTCCTCACCTCGGCCTGGTATTTGACCATTACCGTGGCTTTTGAACTGAGCCTGGATTGGTACCGGCAACGTATCAAAATAAAAAGCTTACAAGAAGAGTTGGAACGTGACGCCGCTGTATTACAAAACGGGCACAGCAACAATGAATATGTTTTTCTCAAGTCGGGCACACGGAAATTAAAGACTACGCTAAGCTCCATCAACTATATTCAGGGACTAAAGGATTACTCCATTATTTATACCGACGAAGGAAAGATCATTGTTAAGGGGTCCCTTAAAATGGCAGAAGAGTTGTTCCCGACCAAATCATTTCTACGGGTTCATAAGTCGTACCTGGTGGCTGAAAGTAAAATCAAACACTGGCAAGGTAATAAGTTAGTGTTGATCAATAACGAAATCATTCCGATTGGCCGTAGCTACAAACATTTCCTGCAATCTGCCTGAAGCTACTGCAAAATTTGCAATATATGATACCATAATGAAGTAGTTGCGAAGGCCACAAGAATGCTTATGCCGATGACCAGGCTGGATAATTTGGGGTTGACATTATATTCCTCGGCCACAACGCCCGAAGTAAGCAAAGTAGGCATGGCTGCTTCGAAAATGGCAATCTGAGGGATCATACCTTTTAAACCCATCAGCAAAGCAACGCCTAATACTAAAGCAGGTGCTATCAGCAACTTATATGTCATTGATGCACCGACATGTTTCAGATCGTTCTTCCAGCCATCGAATTTTAGTTGCAGACCTATAGAAAATAAAGCCAGAGGAGCGACTGTCAGCGCCAGCTTGTCAAACATGGGGTTTAATGGAGAAATATCAATTAAATGAGGAATGGTCAATGCTCCGACGCATCCCAAAAATGGCGGGAAACGAAGTACCTTTTTGAGGATAGCCGTTAGCGACAACTCCCGTTTTTGCGAAGCATTGATCGCCACCAATACTCCTGCAGTGGAGAGCACCATGAAAGTTACCTGGTCGCAGATCACGCCAATGCCTAATTCTTTATCGCTGAAATAGGCCATGATCAGAGGGAAACCCACAAATGATGTATTGGATAAGCCGGATGACAGTTTAAGTGCCCCCTCGGTTGGTTTGCCCAATTTACTCCTGGATGAGTATAACCTAATGAACACCCATCCACCAAGCCATACAATAACCGGCATCAAAGCCGGGAGCAGTAGCTGACTACTCCAATGTATGTGCGGAAGATACTTGAAAGACACTGCAGGCAAAGCGAGGTAGATGATCCACGCGCTGATGCCTTTATGTGCCTCGGCAGGCAATAGTCTGGATAGCCGGAAAAGTACTCCCGCCATCATACAAACCCCTATGAGTATAAAGTTGATCAAGGTTTGAATCAAATTACATCTTTCCCATCCAAATCATCCCCAACATAAAAACATCATATGCCAGGTGGAAGAATATAAGATACCATAAATTGCCTTTGAATATCTTGTACAGCCACGTAATGACTAATGCAAAAATAAAAATGCCAATCATCGCGCCTGGCCCCTCCTGCCAATGATACAAGGCAAATAGTATGCTTGTAATTATTCCACTGATCAGCAATGATTTGCCGAACACTGCTCTTATCCTGTTAAAGATAAACCCACGAAATACAATCTCTTCATAAGGGATCACCAAAACGCCAGCCAGCAAAATCAACATCAGGTAATTTAGCAGATGATGCCGGATAAAATTAAAGTCGGACAGATTAGCGCTTTTAAAACCTAAATGTGTAATCAATGGCCCCAATATCCAGAAATGGAAGGCTGCATAAATCAGCCCGAGAGCACCACCGGTATAAAAAGCTTTGAACTTCAGATCGGAGAAACGAAAACCTATCGAATTAAAACTTTCGCCACTAAAGTTAAGGTAGATCCATATCAGCCCCAGCACCACAAACGGATAGGCGTACATAGGCAGATGCGCATAATGCGGGAACAGCATCACAAATGCAATCATGACGCAATCCACCCATACCTTGTTTTTTCGGTGGATAGGCATATCTTACAAAGCCTTGTAATCTTCTCTTACCGGGCTGAATATATCCACCAATTTGCAATCGGTAACAGCAGTACCGCCGTGTTCCACATTGGAAGGGATAATAGCAAAAATTCCCGGCGCTAATATTCGTGTATCGCCATTCACTGTCAATTCAAATTTGCCTTCCAGCGCAAACGAACATTGCTGATGCACATGTTTGTGCAGTGGTATTGAGCTACCGGCCTTTACCTCCAGAAAATTGATAGTATTGGTATCGGTATGGATAAGTTTTGAGAAAAATCCCGGTGCCACCTCCTTGGTAGCGATATCGGAAAAGTATTTGAAGACAGATGTATCCATTGCGGTTGATTGAAAAGCTAAAGATACAATCAACTGCAATGAATAAACAATGAATAAACAGGTAATAAATAAAATAAAAGGATGTCACACTGAGGCCCTCGAAGTGCGGTGTGCAAAGCCTTACCCGCCAATGCTTCGACTGAGCTCGGCATGACAGCGCTCTTTTGTCTTACACCCCTCTAAACACTACCGTCGCATTATGCCCGCCAAAGCCAAAGGTATTGCTCATGGCCACCTTTACTTTGTGGTTTATGGATTCCTTTAACACGATTTTCAGATCTGAAGGAATTTCGGGATCAAGTGTTTCGGTGTTGATGGTCGGCGGAATGATGCTGTTTTGAATTGACAATATTGAAATAATAGCCTCAACCGCACCGGCAGCGCCAAGTAAGTGGCCCGTCATTGATTTGGTAGCGCTGATCTTCATATTCAATTCTGCGCTGCTACCTAAAGCTGAAATTGCTTTGGTCTCTGAAAGATCACCAACATGGGTTGAAGTTGCATGCATATTCATATAGTCAACGTCGGCTACATTTATACCTGATTCCTTCAAGGCCTTCTGCATGGCACGCGTTGCGCCAATGCCCTCAGGATGTGTGGCGGTCATGTGGTAAGCATCTGCCGTCATGGCCGCGCCTGTTATTTCAGCGTAGATTTTTGCGCCACGTTTCACGGCGTGTTCGTATTCTTCCAATATCAAAGCACCCGCTCCTTCCGCCATCACAAAACCGTCACGATTCACATCAAAAGGGCGTGAGGCACCCTGCGGGTCGTCATTCCGTGCCGACATAGCCTTCATCGAGCTGAATCCGCCAAATGATGCCGGAGTGATCGGCGCTTCCGAACCGCCACTTACTATAATTTTTGCGTGCCCTAAACGGATATGATTAAATGCCTCCATGATGGCCGTGTTGGAAGTGGCGCAAGCCGATATAGGTGTGTAGTTAACGCCCATAAACCCATTACGGATCGAGATCATGCCGGATGCCATATTGGTCAGGAACTTTGGCACAAAGAATGGGCTAAACCTCGGATGTCCATCGCCCAAAGCATATTCGGTTACCTGCTGCTCGAACGTCTCCATACCACCCTGACCGGTGCCCCATATCACGCCAACATCGAATGGGTCCATTGTGCTCAGGTCGAAACCCGAATCTTTTATAGCTTCATCAGTAGCGATCAACGCATACTGGGTAAAGGGATCTGTTCGTTTTATTTCGGCACGATCGAGGTGAATGGCAACATTAAAATCTTTCAGCTCGCAGGCAAATTGTGTCCTGAACAATGACGGATCAAATTTGGTGATCCTGGCAGCACCGCTTTTACCATCCACAATATTTTGCCAGAACGCCTTTACGTTAAGACCAAGCGGCGTTAACGCCCCTAACCCTGTTATCACTACCCTATTCAACATAGCTTTTAAAATTCGTGCAAATATATGATACCGATCGGTATTTTGTGCAATCGATATGTCAATACTATTATAAGCCGGCAAAGGTAACAAAATAAAAAAACCATTATTCTTAATTATCTCACCCTTAATTGAGCTTGGTCGTATTCAAATTCTCCACCAAATTGCAATTTGGAGGCAATAAAAAGTAAAATCGGCTTTCAGGATCAAACAGAGTTGGATTGACGGAAAATATTTTAGTATCTTTATAACAACAAGATATATACGCCGTTAGCTTTATATATCCGCATACCAATTATAGCTATCTTCCCCTAACTGATTTTTCTTCCTGGCACATTAGTATTAACCATTTAAACGAACGGTTATGAAACTAAAACATAAGATACGCGTTGGCTTCGGCTTGATTTTTATCACTAACCTTTTAGCAGGATCGTTGTCGATATTTTATATTAACGAACTGTCTGAAGGTGCTAAGGTTGTTCTCAAGAATAACTATGAAACGTTAACTTTTGCCCGTGAAATGAGAACGGTGCTTGATGACAACACTATCCCGCTCAGTGATGCCGCCAAGACTGCCTTCGATAAACCGCTTGTAAAACAGGAACATAACATAACTGAAAAAGGCGAAGATGCTGTTACCGCTTCTTTACGGAAAGATTTCAACCAATTACAAAGCGCTGGTGCAAACTCATCACAACAGCAAGCCGCCCTACATGCGATCCGTGTTGACTTGCGCACTATAGAACAATTGAATATGCAGGCCATAGTTCAAAAACATACCAAAGCGCAAGACTCTGTAAATAAGGCCACTATTATCCTGGGACTAATTGGTTGTTTAACCTTCCTGGCATTGTTTAGCTTTAGTGTGAATATCAGCGGCTTTATCTCTGATCCTTTGATTGCTCTTTCTGATGGTTTGGATGAGGTTGGCCGGAAAAATTTCGACTACCGGCTTCACTTTACCAAGAGTGACGAGTTTGCTGCTGTGTCAGATGCCTTTAATGAGATGGGCGCGAACCTCAAAAAGCATGATCACGAGAGCATCAGCGAGGTATTTGCGCAAAAACAACGTGTAGAAGCGATCATTGAACAAATGCGCGATGCTGTGATTATTTTGAATGAAAAACGCGAAATACTACACATCAATACGGAGGCCCAAAATCTGCTTGACCTGCACGAGCACAGAATGTGCGGTAAACCTGCCCAGCAGTTCGCTGCAAATAATAAACTGTTCCAAACCATTCTGGATACAGAGGATGATCTCAGTTCATTAAAAATAAAACTCGATGGCAAGGAGTCTATATTTCAGTTGGAAAATGTCAGGCTTTATATTCCGAATATTGCCAGTATCAGGCCCGATGAAGTAAATATTGCCCGTGTACCTGTCGGGAGAATATACGTTTTACGTAATCTGACAGAGATCCATGCTATTTAGTGATTCGTTAATCAGTTAACCGATGATCTGGAATTTCCTGATTAACTAGTTAACCAATCACCTGTTAATCTAACTGTCGTTTTCCCCCACCACAAATGTCGTTTACGACACTCACGCTGGTTTTCCCCTGCCTGTAACTTTGTTGTATAAATGATAAATATCATGAAAACATTAAATAAAGAATTTACAGCAACACTTCTGAAAAGCCCGAATAAAGGAGGGTGGACCTTTGTAATCTGGCCCGAATCGGTTGAATATTTTAAAACAAGGGGGCTGGTTAAAGTAAAGGCCATGGTTGATGGACATCCATTTAATAGTTCATTTATGGCCCTGGGCGATGGCACACACAAACTGCCTATAAAGGCTGAGCTAAGAGGACTCATTAAAAAGGAAGCAGGAGAAACAGTGACCGTGAATTTATTGGAGCGGACAAATTAATGCCAGAATCCCAATAAAGTTGATGGTAAAATTACAGAAGCTTGATGTTAATAGCCCGGTTTTGCAATATATTTGATTTTTGCAAATCAAAGGCTATGACGATAACGACAATCGAAGATTTCTACCGGCAAACTTCTTCCGTTATTCCTGAGGGCATTAACAAGGAGATCGGGCACTTCAATGTATCCCGGATTGACGATATGATAGCCCATACTAAAAAGAAGGGCGTTATGCCATACAACCGCCGTACCTATTACAAAATCAGCATGATACGCGGTCGCAACAGGGCGGAGTACGCCGATAAGGTGGTCGATATTGAAAAGAATGCCCTGCTGTTTGCCACACCTAAAATTCCATACAATTATGTCCCTCTGGACGATAACCAGTCTGGCTTGTTCTGCATTTTTACACCCGAGTTCCTGGTTCAAACCAAAAGCGGAATAGTGCTTGATGATCTGCCCATTTACCAGCCCGGCGGCTATCCTATTTTTAAGGTTTCGGATGCGCAGGCGGAGGAAATATCTGCTATCCTGGTCAAAATGCATAATGAGTTATCTTCCGATTATGCCTATAAATATGATTTGATACGTAATTATGTGCTGGAGCTGATCCACTACGGACAGAAACTGCAACCCGCTACTTCGCTATATCCTGCGCATAATGCCTCGGCGCGCGTTTCGTCCTTATTTGTGGAATTACTTGAACGGCAGTTCCCGATCGAATCACCTAATCAGCGATTGAGCCTTCGCACAGCAAAAGATTATGCCGATCGTCTTGCCGTACACGTTAACCATCTGAATAAAGTATTAAAAGAGAATACCGGAAAAACCACTACCGATTTCATCAGTAGCCGCGTTATCCAGGAAGCTAAGATTTTACTCAAACAAACCAACTGGAATATCTCGGAGATCGCCTACAGTTTGGGTTTCGAACAGGTGGCACATTTCTCCAACTTTTTCAGAAAACAAACCTCACTGGCTCCCCTAACCTTTCGTGCTTAACAATTGATATTTGATTTTTGCAAACATTAGATTGAAGTTTGCAAACACCCACTAACCATTCCGGGCTAATTTTGTTCTATCGAAATAATCAGAAAAATTAGATGGCAACAAATAACAAAATAGCCCTGGTAACCGGCGGCAGCCGCGGACTGGGCAAAAACATGGCGCTTAAATTAGCCGAAAAAGGCATCAACGTAATCCTTACATATAACAGCAAAAAAGAGGAAGCGGATGCAGTAGTGTCCGAAATTGAAAAGGCAGGGTTAAAAGCTGCAGCATTGCAACTAAATGCAGGTGATGTAAAAAGCTTCGATAAATTCTTTAGTCAGTTGAAAACTGTGCTGAAAGACATTTTTAATACAGATCATTTCGACTTCCTGATTAACAA
This sequence comes from Mucilaginibacter tolerans, assembly GCF_030519375.1. Classification (GTDB taxonomy): domain Bacteria; phylum Bacteroidota; class Bacteroidia; order Sphingobacteriales; family Sphingobacteriaceae; genus Mucilaginibacter. The sequence goes on from NZ_JAUMKB010000012.1 coordinate 93,080, forward strand.
CGCAGGCTTTGGTTCATACAACCCATTTCCAGAAACTACCGAAGATCAGTTCGACCAGCTGCTGAATGTACACTTTAAAGGCGTATTCTTCCTGACTCAAAAAGCACTGCCTATTATTAATGACGGCGGCCGTATTATTAATATCTCATCGGGCCTGGCACGTTTCGCCTATCCAAACTATTCAGCTTATGCTTCAATGAAAGGTGCCGTCGAAGTTTTGAGCCGTTATATGGCTAAGGAGTTAGGTACACGCGGCATAGCGGTGAATGTAGTGGCTCCCGGCGCTATTGCCACCGATTTTGGCGGTGGCCACGTCAGAGATAATGAAAATGTGAACAAGATGGTCGCTGACGCAACTGCATTGGGCCGAGCAGGAGTGCCCGATGATATCGGTGGGGTAGTCGCATTTTTATGTACCGAAGAGGGCCGCTGGATCAATGCCCAGCGCATTGAAGTGTCTGGTGGGCAGAATATATAATTATTACTGTTATTAGACGGGTGTCACCCTGAGCCTGTCGAAGAGCGGTGCGGTAAGGCCCCTTACCCACCATGCTTCGCCAGGCCAAGCATGGCACCCTATTTATTTGTAACATTTCCTCCTCCTGTTCATCTATAAATTAAGGAGAGGAACAATGAGCAACGGCAGCAACAAATCGGAGCGCTGGCTATGGGGAATCACGAGTTTCCTGGTGCTGATAGGCATTGCTATTGTTGTACGCCGCTTTATATTTCTCAGCCACATGAACAGGTCGGGAAGCAATATCCCGACCAAATCAGCTGTACCGGATGAGGGGTTCGCGGCACACCCGCAGTTAACACTTATCCATATCACTGCGGGTTTGGTGTTTGTGCTTTTGGCCCCATTGCAATTCATCCAACAGATAAGAAACAACTATCGCAAAACGCATCGTAGTATCGGCTATGTCGCTCTCGTTTCCGGTTTGATAATCGGCGTCACTGCCTTGATCATGGGCGCTGTAATGGCCATCGGCGGCATGACCGAAACACTGGCAGTAACCACGTTCGGCGTATTATTTCTTTTTTCGCTGTTGCGTGCTTACCTGTATATCCTAAAAAAGGACTTTGACCAGCACCGCGAATGGATGATTCGCGTATTCGCTATTGCCCTGGCAGTATCCACAACCCGACCTGTTATGGGCGTATTTTTTGCAACAAACAGGCTGACTGGCTTAACTGTTCAGCAATTCTTTGGGATAGCTTTCTGGTTCGCTTTTATCATTCATATCAGCTTTGCCGAATATTGGATAAGAAAAACCAGGAAAAAACACCATGCGGATATCCCGACAATGCCGATGGTTTAATTTACTGAATAAACTCCGCCAAATGAAGCGGAAAATAGTTCACTCGGACCTAGAACCTCTATATTTATCTTGAGAACAAAACCAACCAAACCATGTTTACCAACTATGGAAAATCAAAAACCGCCCCCTATGACAGTAGGCCCGCCAGAAGGACAAAACATATCCATGGTAGGTGATACTTACCGTATCCTGGCTACAGGGGAACAAACGGGCAACGCCTTTGCTACCATCGATATGCTGATACCACCGGGCGGCGGCCCCGGTCCGCATGCCCATCCTGATTTTGAGGAAACTTTTTATGTTGTAGATGGGGAGATAGAGGTCAAATCCGAGACGGGCACTTACATCGCTAAAAAAGGGTCGTATGTAGTTGTGCCGAAGGGGGGAGTGGTGCATTGTTTTAAAAACAAAACGGATCAGGTTGCTCATTTACTCTGCACGGTTGTTCCATCGGGGCTGGAAGAAATGTTCCTGGAAATAGGTCACCCTGTTGCTGCAGGTGAATTCCTTCCACCACCGCCAATGGATCCTGAAGCAATAAAAAAACTAATCCCTATCCTTGAGAAATACGGCCAGCAGGTTTTCACTCCGGATTATCTGGATTAAAGAAATAATCATCACAAACCTTTATTTCAACATCTTAACTATATAAACATGAAAGCAATGCAATTCACCGTCTTCGGAGATTCCGGGGTGATACAATTAAACCAGGTTGATCAGCCACAGCCTAAAGAGAATGAAGTTTTAATTAAGATAGCGGCTACCACAGTCAACCCTATAGACATGAAGGTACGCTCCGGATTCATGCAAAAAATAATGCCGGTGAATTTACCTTATATCCCCGGGTCAGACGTTAGCGGCACGGTAGCGGCTGTTGGAAGCGGGGTTTCCCGTTTAAAAGTCGGGGATAAAGTATTCGCCAGTACATTTGGCGGCACTTACGCGGAGTACGTAGCGCTTAAAGAGGATCAAACAGCGCTGATTCCCAATAATATAGGCTTTGATGAAGCCGCATCCCTGGCGGTTCCGCTGGCTACCTCCTACTCATTTTTAATAGAGGGCGGTGGGCTAAAGCCGGGGCAACGTGTATTGATACATGGCGCATCCGGCGGTGTGGGGAGCATTATGGTACAGATGGCGAAAGCGCTAGGCGCATATGTAATCGGGACAGCATCAGGTGATGGGCTTGCACTGGCAAAGTCCCTGGGTGCAGACGAAGTAATTGATTATAAAACACAGGATTTTACCAAACTGGTAAAAGATGTTGATTTGGTGATTGACCTGGTAGGCGGTGAAACACAAACCAAATCATTTGAGGTTGTGAAGGAGGGCGGCAGATTATTGAGCGCCGTTATGCCACCATCCGAAGAACTGGCGCAACAGCACCACATCACAGCCAAATTTATATCATCTACCCCATCTCATAAAAAACTCGGATTTGGCGCTAAGTTGGTTGAAGAAGGAAAAATCAAAACGCAGGTAGCCAAAATCGTGAAACTGGAAGATGCTGCACAGGCACAAGACCTTGTTTCTGCGGGTGGAGTGAATGGCAAGGTAGTGCTGGAGATTAATTAGCACAAAACCACGAATATAAGATTGTTAATCATGCTGCTACCACTCAACAAATTACAACATGCTGACTAGCAATAACAAACTGATGTTACACGCGTGCACCTCCCGTGAACGTAAACGCTGGCAACAACTTAAAAATAAAAAAGCGGGCGGTATAACCCGCTTTTGAATAGTTTTATTCATCGTCATAATTACGATTACGGTGACGATGATGATAAAAATTATCATCATCAAAATGCCGGTGATGATAAAACTCGTCTCTTACATAATCATCCTTTTCCGGAGGTTCCAATATCCTGCGGATAGCTACTTCGATGTGACGCGAAACGCGTCCTTTTTCATATAAGGGAAGCTCGTCCAGTTGCTCGGCTGTAACGGTGTGTAAATACACTACTTTTTCGTCCAGCGTCGGGTCGTACGAATTGTAGGCCGGATCGCGGGGTTCATGTTTATGACGGTCAGCCCGGGTATACAATTCGGCCATCCCTATTGGGATAAGCACACGCCTGTCGTCCTGAATACCAAGTTCGTTATCATCAAGATCGGCAATAAGATACCGTACCTTGCGCGAATAGGTATCAAAAAGCAAGTCCTTCACTTTTCCTACTCTTTTGCCACTGCGAGCCCTTATCTTCCAGCCTGTAATGTCCGGTTCCCCGTCGACGATCTCAAAATTGCTATCGTGGAGTTCCTCCATGTGATGATCTATTTTTTCTACAGTTGCCATAATTTTCTATTTGAGGGTTAATTCCTAAACAATATTTCCGATTGCTGCAAACGCCATAGATATGTATGGATGATTTTCTACCATCGGCTTGCCTCCGCTTTTATAAACATAAAAGTAGTAGTAGGCTGCAGCAATGATAATGATGAAGACAATGAGCCATACCCACCAGGTACTACGGCTCCGTGGTTTTACTTCTAAATGTGCCATGTTTTTAATAGATAGGTATATATTATAAACAAGCGTTTTACAATAAGTTTTTATATTTTCTTAAAAAGAAAGGCACCATTCTTGTACAACTTATATTCTAACCAAACCACCGATTTAGTTATGGAAAAAAATGTATTAGTAATCGAAGACGAACCAATAATTGCTGAGATGATCGGCATTATTTTAGAGATACAGGGATTGAACGTGATCAGCTTATCAGATACAGGTCGCGCCCGGGACAAACTGCATAGTAAGGAAATAAATCTGGTGTTGCTGGACCTTAATTTGCGGGGTGAAGGTGGTCAGGAATTTTGTGAATACATAAAAGGGCAGGACGACCTAAAAGATATACCTGTTATTTTAGTATCGGCAAATATCGACATTGACCAAATAAAAGAAGAGTGCCACGCCGATGACATTATCCGCAAACCTTTTAATATCGACGACTTTATGGTGAAAGTAAGTCACTACGTGGAAACATTGGCTTAATGGGTGCCTAAATCGATAAATAGCTGGTTACGGTCAGGTGTCAACCTGAAGGTATTGCGCGAATCCATTTTTCCCTTGCCCAGTTCAACCTTATAAGATACACCTTCTGACTGAGCCGTTACCCCCCTTGCAGATATCTTTTGAAAGGGCAGTTTTGCATCTTTCGCGGCATCCAGGTCAAGAAACCATTTTGTGCCAGCCGGCGCCATCATACTCATTGCGATTTGCCGATCTGTAAAAACCATTCTAAGGGTTCCCTTAAAACTTTTTACCGGCCAGTTAACAATCAGTTTGCCCGGCTCCCGGTCTGAAACAGCCGGATCGTCAAATTTGATCAGCAAATCCTTTCCGTTGACTGACATTTTGAATTTCAGTCCTGCAGAAATTTCTTTGGTACCCCACAAATAACCATCAACCAATGGGAGTGTAAAGAATCTGCATTCGTTGCTTGTCACAGGCTTGGTTTCATAGCCTGATACCATTTTCTCGTCAAAAAGATGGATATCCCTGAATCGTAATGTACTGTCATCCCAATACAGGTTGGCCCGGTAAAATCGGCTATCAAACCAGATGCTTTTCTTGTCGCCGCCGGGCAGGTCTTCAGTGGCTGATACAGATGTAGACGGCGTTACCTTAAAATGCGATTTGAACCATTCGCCCGAGGCAGCCAGTGTTTCTACCCGTATCTTTTTCTCGTCACGAAGTTTTGCGATTAACGGGAACTGCATGGTCAATCCTTTTTCCATTGCGTTCCAGGTGAAAGAATTCTCCTGTCCGGCCTGGGTGTAGGCAAAAGCCATAGAAGGACCGTTTACAAATTGCTTAAAAAACCAATCCACCCATACAGAATCGCCGCCCGCTTTTGGATACACGGGCTCAAGGGTAATCACACCCTGCCTTTCGCCGCCGAGGCCATTATCATACTGCCTTATCGGGTCGCTGCCCAGCATCCTGAAAATAGGAACCGGTATTTGGGCGGCCTCATGCTGCGCAGGCATATAAGCGTTTATTTTGCTCGGGTAATAAGCCTGGTTCCAATACCCTCCCCATAGCGTGTAACCATCAGTACCGTACTGATCTTTGCAATTTGCCGAAGCGGCGATATGGTATTTGGTGTACATATAGTTGAGGCTGTAGGCATCGATAAACCATGAGGCGATGGATTTTGGATAGTAACCAAATATGTGCTTAAAATCGCGCATGTAAGTGTCGATCAGCTTTCTGCGTTCGGTTTGCGTATAGCCTGTTGAGAAACCAATATTAGCCCGCCAATCCCAGGGGTAGCGTCCGCGCCATTTCATTCCCGAGTGTTCTACCAGGGGCTGGGGTATTTCCCACCATGCTCCTATCTCAAAACTGTTTTTCGGAAGCTGTTTTAACAATTTTTGATAGCGCGGATCCATCAATGCATCATATTGCAGCAGAAACGTCCCGCCGAGGTGATATTTCTTCATCAGTTCAACTTGCTTCACCACGGTTTCATACAGTACATCTTCGGTTATGGCAGGGTCGCGTGGTTCGAGCAGACGGATAAAGTTGACGATATTCACAATTCTCGGTTTCTGGCAGAAAACGGTGGAACCAATCAGAAGTAAAGCAAGGCAGATAAATAGTTTTTTCATATTAGACGCGCTTAAATTAAGCATCTATTTGATGAAATAGCAAATAAAATGATGAAAGATTGTGACCCCGCTAGTACAAATGTCGAACTCTTTTATGGAGGATGTCATGAAAATAATTGCACTGAAGAACAACGAATAAGCTTCTTTTTTCGGGTAGTCACTTAACTCATCAAGAATTGCCTTTGCAAGCCAATTTGTGTAAATTTGTAATGAGTAAAAAAACTATTATATGTATTTTGACGACTATCGAGACCATCCAGAAGCTAATCTTGACCTCGGGTTATTATGGGAATATAATCTCGCTGATTTTGACTATGAAGGCATGCGGGATATTGTCGTAGAAAGGGTGATCCAAAGAGGCTGGCCGAATGACTGGTATTTTATGTTGAACAGGTATGGAATCGAAGGGGTTAAGGCATCCGTCAAGAATATAGGCTACCTGAATGACCGAGATATGAAATTTGTTAGCCAGCAATTCGACATACCATTAAAATCTATGAAATGCTTCGCAAAGAAACAGTTGGGGAACCAACATTGGAACTCTTAAAGAAATTAATGCAGGATGGCCTCCTGAAAGATTTTTTTCTGGTGGGCGGAACTGCTCTCTCTCTTCAGATTGGCCACAGGATCAGTATAGACCTTGATCTGTTTTCACAAAACAGTTTTGATAAAGAGTCATTATTGCCGGCATTAGAGGGAAATTATAAGTTCCAGCTTTCCTACGAAGCCCCTAATACACTTAAAGGCAAGATCGCCGGAGTGCAGGTCGATCTGATCACACACAATTATCCTTTGGTCAAACCTTTAATCGAACTGGAAGGCGTCCGAATGGCTGCGCCAGAAGATATTGCTGCAATGAAGCTCAACGCGATTTCTGGTACAGGCACGCGGTTAAAGGATTTTATTGATGTCGCTTATTTGTCTTCCGCGATGCCGCTCGCCGGTATGATAGATGCATATGAAGTAAAATACCAATCGAGAAACCCTACCATGGTGATCAAAGCCCTCAACTATCATGACGACATCAATTTCAAGGAAAGAGTAGTAATGATAAATTCTAACTACGATTGGAAGCACATTGAACGTCGTCTAAAATTGATGATTACCGAGCCTCATAGGTTATTTAAAGAATCTCCGGATTTTGATTTACATCAAGAGTTAAGGGTAACTCAGGGTAAAAGACCTCGCATGCGCAAAAGAGGTGGGATCAATCGATAGTCGAGATAAATATTACAATTAACTCCGCAGGTGTATTTTTTTAAATCTAGCTGGAACCTTGGTGTGAAATCAACCTATAGGCACAGGATAGTGGCTTGAGTCGGTGGATTTATAATGGGATAGTATTTAATTCTTTGCAAACTCTGGCTAACCCCACGAAGGTTCGAACTCAAAAAACGGCTTTATAGTGCAGAAACACAATATCCGAAAATAGTCCAAAAACGAAAACTGCCTCTATCGCAATTAGAGACGGTTTTTGAAATTCTGTGATCCTGCAGGGACTCGAACCCAGGACTACGGCAAAGATTTATTTAAATGACGCTAATCATATTTCTTCTTCCCCAATAAGTGCTATTTTTATACCGATAAAAACTTAAACCTATACTCACAGGTTTAGGTTGTACAGATACCTGACTATGGCCTTTATTGATTATTACAAAATACTCGGCTTGGATAAAAATGCATCCGATAAGGATATAAAAGCTGCTTATCGCAAGCTGGCACGTCAATACCATCCAGACCTTATCCCCAACGATCCTGAAGCCAACAAAAAATTTCAGCAGATAAACGAAGCCAACGAGGTATTAAGTGATCCTGAAAAACGCAAAAAGTATGACAAATACGGCGAGCACTGGCAACATGGCGAGGAGCATGAACAATACGCACGTCAGCAGCAGCAAAACCGGCAGCAGTATGGCGGCGGTCAGTATAGTGGCTTCGGCGGAGGTTTCGGACAAGGCTTTGAGAGTTTTGAAAATTTCGGCGATGGCGGCGATTTCTCTGATTTCTTTCAGCAAATGTTTGGCGGAAGCGGTGGTCGTACACGCGGACAAGCGAAATACCGGGGACAGGATTTTACGGCCGAATTGCACCTGAGTCTCCGCGAAGCAGCAGAGACCCATAAACAAACGCTGACTGTAAACGGCAAGCAGATTCGTATTACCATTCCTGCAGGTGTTGAAAATGGGCAAACAATAAAAATAGCAGGCCATGGCGGGCCGGGCAGCAACGGAGGACCAGCCGGCGACCTGTACATCACTTTCGCGATTGCAAATGATCCGTATTTTAAGCGCTCAGGCGCCGATCTGTATGTTAACATCAAGACCGACCTTTACACTGCTGTTTTGGGTGGTGAGATTACCATTGATACTTTAACAGGAAAGGTAAAATTAAAGGTAGCCGCAGGAACCCAAAATGGCACCAAAGTAAAACTGAAAGGCAAAGGCTTCCCGGTTTATAAAAAAGATGGAGAGTTTGGCGATCTGTATCTAACTTACGAAGTTCAGTTGCCGACCAATATTACTGAAAAACAAAGAGAATTGTTTACTCAACTAGCTGAAAGCGAAAAGGTGAAATAGTTGATTGACTTGGATTAAGTTAGATTTAGTTGATTAAGTTCAGCACTCGATTTTATCTAGAGTTTAGAAATTAGAATTTAGAGTTTTAAAGATTATGTCTACTGCAACCCTGATATCTACTACTGAATTTTGCACCTGGCACCAGGTTGAGCATACTTTTATCCACTCACTGAGCGAAGCTGGATTGATCGAAATTACGCTTATTGATCAAGACGAGTTTATCCATGAAACTCAACTGCAACGCCTGGAAAAAATGGTGCGCCTACATCACGAGCTCGAGATTAACCTTGCCGGTATTGAGGCTATTACCCATTTATTGGACCGGGTGGAAGCCATGCACCAGGAAATGAGGCTCTTAAAAAACAGGCTTAGACTTTATGAACGCGACTGATCAGCTATGACAGCGACTGACATCCGCGAACTACGCCTGCTAAATCAGCAACTGGCCTCACCGCATTTTACCCAGCCTGCCGATATTCTTTATTACATGGGTGCTATCCAATCGCAGGACTATGCGGGTGCCAAATGGGCAATTGCCCAGCGGCTTAAGGGTGTTACCGACAAGCCTATTGAAGATGCTTTTACCAAGGGCGATATCATCCGCACCCATGTAATGCGCCCGACCTGGCACTTTGTTCATCCTAAAGATATCCGCTGGATGATTCAGCTAACCGCACCCCGGATAATGACAATCGCCGGGACCCATCACAGGCAGCATAAACTCGATAATATTGTTTTCTCAAAAAGTGAAAAGGCCATTCTGCAAGCCATGCAAGGCGGCAAACAATTAATGAGAGATGAAATCGCACAGGTATTGGAACAGGCGGGCGTGGCCACAGATGAGCAGCGTTTTATCCATATTATGATGCAAATGGAGCTTATTGGCCTGGTTTGCAGCGGCGGCAGGCAAGGGAAGCAATTCACTTATACGCTTTTGGATGAACGGGTTCCCCTATCAAAGCCATTTGATAGGCTGGCGTCTCTTATCGCGTTAGCCGAACGTTATTTTATCTCGCACGGGCCTGCTACTTTGCAAGACTATGTTTGGTGGAGCGGGTTAACTGTAACAGATGCTAAAGCAGGTCTGGAAGCAGTAAAACATAAGTTAACGAGCACATCAGCCGATGGCAATACTTATTGGTTCGTTGAACAGGAAAACGTGATAAAAAGCAAATCACCGGGCGCTTTTCTGCTACCGAACTACGACGAATATATTGTAAGCTATAAAGACAGAAGCGCTACCATCGCTGCATCCGATATTAACAAAGCTGATCCGAGAGGAACCATTTTCAATCATACGATTATTGCAAATGGTAAGGTCATTGGTATCTGGAAACGCACAATTGGGAAAACCAGGATTGACATTGAACTGATCCCTTTTGCACCATTAAGCAAGGTAAACCAAACGGCTGTTACATCTGCAGCAAAGCGTTATGCTAATTTTCTGGGATCAAAGGATTTTACGATAAATACTAAAAGGTAAATATCTGGTTCTGTATGGCGTATAACACCAAACCCGTTCGTGACTTGAGATTTAATTTCGTGAACAGTGCCTCACGATAATTATCCACCGTACGTGGACTCACAAACATTTTATCAGCTATTTCTTTATAAGTGAGTTCGGAACAGCAAAGCCGCAAAAACTCCAGCTCTTTTTTTGTAAAATCCATGCCGCCCTCATCCTCTGCCAGCGAACGGATCAGTTTGCCTGAAACCATCTCATTAATATAAACCCCTCTGGTATGAATGGTTTTTATAGCCTCCAGTAGTTCACCGGGCTTTGATTCCTTTAGCACATAGCCACTCGCACCGCATTTGATCATTTTTATTACGGCCTTATCATCTTCAAACATGCTAAGCGCCAAAACCTTTATCTGCGGATAACTTTTCTTTAGCCAGGCCGTTGCATCATAGCCGTCCATTACCGGCATATTGATGTCCATCAGTACCACATTGGGCAACTTATTTTTGGCTAAGGCGGATTGCATTTGCTGACCATTTTCAGCCTCAAAAACTACTTCCAGTTCGTCGAATTCATTCATCAGGCCTGCTACGCCGTTTCTAAACAGCGTATGGTCGTCTACAATTGCAATAAGTATCTTTTCTGTTGCCATTTTCTTAAGGATAAGGAATAAAAATTTCGATACAGGTCCCTTCACCTGGTTGCGATTGTATAAAGAATGTCCCCCCTACTATCTCAGCCCTTTTTTGAATATTCAATAGCCCCATGCCTTTCTGATCCCCTGGTAAATTGGTCACATCAAACCCTGTCCCGTTATCAATTACCTGTAATGTAATACCCACATCACTATATCCAAGTTTAATACTAATTTCTCTTGCTTTTGAGTGCTTGATGATATTATTTAGTATTTCCTGCAATACGCGAAAAAGTATCAGGTCTTTATCCGGGTTCTTTTGTACAGGCTGCTCCCCTTCAATCTCGTAATTTACAGTATACTGCCCCGATTTTTCTATCCAGCTTATCTCGTGCCGGATTGCTTCACCTAGTCCAAGGCCAATCAATTGCTCCCCTTGCAATAACTTACCCAGCAATCGCATCTCTTTTATCGACCGGACTGTCAAATCGAGTGCCGCATCAATTTTTTGTTGTGCCTTTTCAACATCTTCCAGTTTTACTGAGTTGAGCGTTAGTGAAGTCAAACTTAACAACTGCCCTATATTATCGTGCAGATCGGCCCCGATGGTTTGCATGGTTTGCTCCCGGATCTCAAGCTGGGCCTGAAGTAGCGTCTGTTGGAAATGAGACTGCAATATTTGCTTTTCTGTGAGATGTTTATTGTGTTTCCGCTGGTAAAAAAACAGAAACCCGATGATGAAAATCCCTAACGTCAACAAGATGATTGTACCAGCAATTATCACAAGTATCAGTACGTGATCCTGTTGAAGCATATAAATGTTATCATTAAAAAAGAATACAATATAATGTTAGCAATATTAGCTGTTAAATCATATAACAAATGATATTCATAGTTCCCGGTATAGGCCATATATGCAAAGGCCGAGAACGACAAAAAGTTGACCAGGCAATAAAACAGCAGGCCGGTATTCAGCCAAAATGCAGGAAGTCTTATGATCGACAGTGTTTCTTCGGTATAATTCAATAATTCATAAAAATAGAGACAGGTTATCATAATCAAGATACCCAACTGCAGCAAGATGGCAATCGTGTCCAGATTCCAAAATCCCTGTATAAAGACGATATCAATTAAAGAACATAAAATGGATAAAAAGACCACTCTTTTTATCCATTTTTTAAAAGTTAATGTTCTTATGACCTTTAATAGAAAGAAACTGTAAAAAAGAGAGGAAATGGTCATTGCAATGTTCGTTATCCATAAATTTTTATGGTCAATAACAAACCAATTGTTCAGTTGCCCTAACTCGTAAATAACTATAAATAAAAGGTAGGGTATAAAATATTTATACTGCGTGCCTTTTATTTTAGGATATTGGTATAACGCTACTAAAAATGCTGCTATTTGAAAAAAAACATAATAAGAATATACTAACATTGCAAGGCATTATTTTTAAGGGCAAATATCGGGCGGACAAGTCTTGATGGGGGTTAAAGCCATGCCAGCTCCTGTGGCACCGCTTACGCTAGCCGCATCGAGCAAATTTATTGTCGTTCCTTTGGCTGTAACCATCATGCACGTCAATTTGTTATTATAGGCCCTATTACCAAGGTTAATGTTCGGGCTAAAGGCCCCAAAGTATATATATATACCGTCGCTGCCGGGATTGGCATTAAAAAGTGCATCTATTTTGGCTTTAGAGAAATAAGCTCTCCTGGTATCATTTTTGGCCGGATCGGGCGGGTTTGAACTGTCCATTTTTCTAAGGGCACCATTCTCAGAAACCTGAAACAAACTGAACAGATGATCGGATAAATCTTGCACCTGTGAATTTGTCAACAAATCTCTTTGCTCAAAGTCGCCTGCCACGGCATTTTCGTTTTTAATTGGGGGTTCCATTTCAGTTAGGGTTTAAATGTAAATAATTTGATTAATTATACACTAAATTCCTCAAATAATCAGGACTTTATATCCGTTATTACACCTATTTTATACCGTAAAAACACCCTATCGGAAAGTTAATTAATTTTCGATGTCATGCCCCGCGGCTTCGCGGGCCATTTCATGTATAATATCGTCGAGTCGGTTCAACTCAGTTTGGAAATGCTTTAATAGTTCTGTATCCATGGGCTGTCCTTTCAGCATTTCTGATAAGGCCTTCAGATTGGCCAGCGGACTTCGTATCAGGTGGGATTGTTTCCAGGCCATGCCTTTTATACTGTCGATATGGTCCTGAATGCGCTCGTATGCAGTTTGCAGATTCTGCTCGGCATTTTTCCTTTCGGTAATATCATACAACGCCACCAGCATCCCGGATATGCGATCACTCCCATCAGTTAAGGGTGAAAGCTTCACATCATACCACCGCAATGTGCCATCGTCCTGAGGATAATCAACTTCGTAGTTAATATGCCGTCCCTCCGTTACCTGTTTTGCTAAATCAACGACCTTTGTCCAGCGATACGCGGGTATAAAATCGCCGAGATAATCGCCTTCTTTAGGTATATGGCGGTATTGTTCCCTGATAAAATCAAAAGCAGTAGGGTTATAGGCGAGCAGTCTGAAATTGGTATCAAAAGAAGCATAAGCGGTGTCGGTAGTGCTCAATATTGTTTGCAGGTTAGCCTCTGATTTCCGTAACGAGTCCTCTGCTTTGAGCCTTTCAGTCACATCATTAGTGAGCGAAAGCCGTACCGCTCTGCCTTCAAACACAATATCATTGGCAACCACTTGAATAAACATTACCGTCCCGTTCTTTTTCACATGGCGTACAATATTTCTTTCTGTGCCAATATTCATATTTTTTCCCCACTCCCGCATTTGTAACCCCCGGTCCTCGGGTACCCTGAAAGCGGTAACTTCCATGTTTGGCAGTTCATCCTTTGCATATCCATACTGATCAGCAGCCGCATCATTTGCTGCAATAACCCGCATGGTGGCCTTATCGACCATCCAAAGTGGCAGGGGATTACTTTCAAACAGTAATTTATATTGTTGCTCTGAGGACCTTAACTCGGTTTCGATGTCTTTACGGTAAGTGATATCACGGGCCATTACCAGCACACGATCATCCATAAACCTTTTCACGTTGATCTCTACCGGGAAAACATCTCCGCTTTTGCGCATAAATCGCCGCTCGCGAAACTCTGAATACTCGGCGCCTTTCATACTCTTGGGTAGCGGGTCAATTTTCAATTCTTCTGGGTCAACAATTGCTTCTACCTTTAATTGCAACAATTCATTACGTGTATAACCCATCATTTTACACATACTGGCGTTAACATCTGTAAAGCACCCGTCGCTATCCAATACATAAATCGCATCTGACGCATGCTCGATCAGCGACCGGTATTTTTCTTCACTCTTTTGATATTCAGCCGAACGTTCTTCCACTCTTTTCTCCAATTCCGCATTCATTTGTTTCACTTCGGCCTCGGCTTCCGATCTGCTTGCATCAATCCTATTCAGCCATATTGCTGTATTCCAAATCACAACAAGACTCACCAGCAAAAAGCAAACAGCGAGTAAGGATATCCAGATTTCTAACGAGAACAGTTTGTATTGATCGGTTTGTACCCGGATTGATCCGAAAATAATTATCATAGTGAACATCAGGGTAAACAGCCTTTTAGCCATCTGGTTGCCGATTAGCTTACCTGTAAACAACCAGGTGATGCCCATTCCCGGATTCAAGAGTGATGCAGCTATGGATAAAACGAAGAAAAGAATTGCCGTATGCGTGGCCATAGAGCTGATATACAAAATGGAGGAGAACAACGATACCCCGTAGAAATACCCTACCAACGCAATAGCGGAAAAAATTGTAACGGTGTGAAAAAGCCACTGTGCCGCCAGATCAAATGCTCGTTTTCTGAGAGCGAGCATCAAAAGACCAGACCCGAAAATGGTGATACAGATGGCAGAATTAACGGCCATGCGACCCAAAAAAAGATGGCTTGAAGAGACTTTCTCTGTATCCTTTACAAATAACTCGTCAATGCCTGCATTAAAATGAAATATGAATTGCAACAGGGTGACCAATCCGATAAGCGTCCCGGCAAACGACAGAAAAAGATAGAGTATATTCCGGTATTTTCTCTGAGGGTACTGGGTCGTTAGTAATGCTCCGCCTAATAAAACAAAACTCAAAGCCGTGTTAAACACCATATTTACAAAACCTGGTATTATCCGCTTTAGAATCAATATATTTAATATCCAGCCAAGAATAACAACTATGCCTGTTGCAATAGCAATGCAGCTGATTATCGTAATTGTTTTATTCTTCCCGAGGATAGCCATAAGAGACCTGAACATCATTATACGTTCGAAACGAAGTCAGGGTTTGTTCTTTGGTTTAACTATAGGGTAATTTTTGATAATTCTGCAGGAAAAATCGTTTGATATTTCTCCAGAGGTCTGATTATAGTTAAGTCTTGAAGTTAACTACTGGTTATAAAGTAGTCAAATAGCTCTTTTACCTTCTAAAAATCCTTTTAATGTTTGCTGAGTGAATTCCGATAAAACCAATTCTCCGCTGATAGCCGCTCGCTCGGCGAGTAATTCGTCCCAGTTTTCGGTGCCTTCCCACAGAATCTGCTTCAGACCATGTAAGGCTTCGGGGTGATAGGAAGCGAGTTTTTGCGTTAGTGCATCTACTTCGGCATCCAGGGTGCTGATATCGGGGTAAACATCATTATATAAGCCTTTTTCTTTTGCCCAGGTGGCGGTTTGAAAGTCTACCGCCCTAACTGTTAGCTGTGAAAATGCAGGTAAGCCTATTTTGCGTATCACAGCAGGCGATATGACAAATGGGCCAATGCCGATTGCCAATTCACTCAACTTGATGGAAGCTGCTTCGGTCGCCAGGCAATAATCAGCTGCTGCTGCCAGTCCAACCCCACCGCCTACCGCTTTGCCCTGTATCCTTGCGATGATGATCTTTGGCGATTTTCGACAGGCATTGATCACCCGCGCAAAGCCCGAAAAAAATTCAGCACCTGCGTCTTTGTCTTTTATTTGAACAAGTTCCGCAAAGCTGGCGCCGGCACAGAAAGTGCGGTCGCCTTCGCTTTTCAATAGGATTACTCTTGTCTCCGGATTTTTTCCTGCACTCTTTATTTCGGTACAAAGTTGTTTCAAAAGATCAGCGGGCAGCGAATTCTGTGAAGGGTGGTAAAAAGTAATCGTACTGATGCCGTCTTTCAGATCGGCGGTTACATATCCGTTTGGAGTTTCAGGCATAGTCGGATTTCAAAGATTCGTGTAAATGTCGGCACATTTTAGTTACTATACAACAATCCGCTGGTTCGCCGGAAGTACCGCCATTAAATAAATTTACTTTGCTAACCCAAGCTAATTCATCTAAATTTCATCTAATCTAATATTTTTGTACTAATTTAATTATTTAACTAAGATTTAATCTTGAAAATATTAGTCGTCGAGGATAATATCGATATCAAAGAATTATTAGGCTATGTTTTGGAAGATGCGGGGCACGAAATGATCTCTTGTTTGGACGGGAGTTCGCTGACCAATCTTGACATGATCAAACCTGAGCTTATTTTATTGGATGATAAACTGGCGACGGTATGGGGAAGCGATCTTTGTATCCGGTTAAAAAACGATAATACCACAAAAAATATCCCGGTAATACTGATGTCAGCTATGCCTAACCTTGCTGAAATAGCTCGAAATTGCCTTGCTGACGCCTACTTAGAAAAGCCTTTCAATATTGAAACAGTCATTCAGCTGATCAAAGATTTTGTGAGATAACAGTTCCTTTTATTTTCAAACCAGTTATGTATTTTAGTTATTATTAACTGAAATCTTTTAGGCAAATGGCTGATATTGAAACCGCACGACAGATTGCATTATCGCTTCCAAACGTAGAAGAATATGTTCATGTTGGCCGTCCGGCGTTTAAGGTTAAAAGCAAACGGACATTTGTAACATTATGGCCTGCTGATAATCGCATGACGGCAATCCTTTCACCAATAGATCAATCCGTATTTCATTCATTTGACCCTGATATATTTTATCCGATACCCAATAAATGGGGATTGAAAGGCGCTACTTATGTCGAACTTTCAAAAGTGAGGTTGGATATGCTTGAAGATGTTATCACCACAGCCTGGGAAACAGCTGGCTTAAAAACTTCCAAAAGATAAATATTAAATCTATCTTCGGTACAAAGCCTGCAAGTCACCCCCGTTTACTTAATGAACCTGATATGAATACTAAGCCTGCTTTCTTATTGACTTTATTAATAACTGTCGTTTGCACAAATGTATTTAGCCAACCTGTGCGGCAAAACGGAATTTACAATGTTAGATCGTTCGGAGCTAAAGGAGATGGCAACAATCTTGATTCAAAAGCCATCAATAAAGCAATCAAAGTAGCGGCGGATGCGGGAGGCGGAACGGTTTATCTGCCTGCCGGAAATTATCTGTCAGGGTCGATCCATTTAAAAAGTAATATTTCCCTTTACCTCGACCAGGGTGCAACTATTGTTGCTACCAGTGAAAACGCCGGTGAGGTTTACGACCAGGAGGAGCAAACCGTCAACACAACCTACCAGGATTTTGGGCATAGTCATTTTCACAACTCCCTAATCTGGGGCGAGAGCCTGCACGATGTTTCTATCCTGGGGCCTGGTATGATCTGGGGAAAAGGGCTAATAAATGATTATAAGAAAGACAGTAAGGTGGCTAACAAGTCGCTGGTTTTATATAAATGCCGGAATGTCATCATCCGCGATGTTACTTTTCTGCACGCAGGATGGTTTGCTATTCTGGCAACAGGAGTTGATAATCTGACCATCGATAATCTAAAAATGGACACCAACCGCGACGGAATGGATATTGATTGCTGTCGCAATGTACGTATCTCTAATTGCAGTGTCAACTCACCTTATGATGACGGTATTTGCCTGAAAAGCACCTATGCATTGGGCTTTGCCCGGGCTACCGAGAATGTTACGATAACCAATTGTCAGGTTAGTGGTTACGACGAAGGCAGCTTTCTCGAGGGCACCTATAAACGCACCGAAAACCAACATTACGGTTTGCATCCCACAGGGCGTATTAAGTTCGGCACTGAATCAAACGGTGGCTTTAAAAATATTGCCATTACTAACTGCGTGTTTGACTACTGCCGTGGACTGGCACTGGAGGCCGTAGACGGAGCCTTGCTGGAAGATGTGGAGATCAGCAACATTACGATGCGCGACATCGTGAACGCACCAATATTTTTACGCCTCGGTGCCCGTATGCGCGGACCGGAAGGGACTCCGGTTGGCGAAATCCGTCGGGTATCTATCAGTAATGTTCGCATTTACAATGCGGATGTGGAACAAGCTTGTATAATAACCGGCATACCTGGCCATCCTATCAAAGACCTCGATCTGAATAATATCCGCATTTATTTTAAAGGTGGTGGCAAAGTGCAGGATGCTGCAAAAGTACCCGAACTGGAAAAGAATTATCCTGAGCCATCCATGTTCGGCACCACAGCAGCCTACGGCTTTTATATTCGCCATGTGGATGGATTAAAGTTACGTGATGTCGAAGTAAGTTATCTGAATGAGGAGGTTCGTCCTGCTCTTGTGATGGATGATGTGAAGGGGCTGGATTCACATAATGTGAAAGGACAAACAGTAAAGGGCGTGCAGGAGATTGAATATTTAAATACGGATCATTGATCAGCTATGCTGCAACAAAACGTTTGATATGCTCAAATTCGCCTTGCTTTTCGATCATCTCATTTTCGATATCAAAATCATCTTGCAGCCCAAGCCAGAATTTTGCTGTGTTGCCAAAAAACTGACTTAATCTCAAGGCTGTATCCGCTGCAATTCTACGCTTTCCTTTTACTATTTCAGAAATACGGGTCTGAGGTATCCTTGTCTCTTTAGATAAGTATTTTCATTTGATTTGGCAATACTATAAAACGGATGTAACCTGTTTTCATTTTCGGTTGTCAAATCCTCAAACTTAAAACGATGAGGATCAAACTAAACGCGGCTTCCCTCTTCCTGGCACCGCTGTTTTATGCAGTTTCCAGCTTCTTTTGGAAAACCCAAAGTCAATATGGAACTTACGACACAACGTCTGGCTTGCTTCTGATCATCGGCAGTATATTCTGGGTACCTGCATTCCTGGCATTATTTGATATGCTACGCGAACGGGCACCCAATTACGCTTCATGGGGCTTCTTACTTGCCGTTTATGGATGTCTGTGCGGCGGCGTAGCTTTTGCTTTACGGGATATTTTGACAGTGATGTTCAACATTCCTCATCATACCCTGTTGGTTGCGCTTTCTCAATACCCGGTTCTTACCAATATCATTTTCTGGATTGGTGGACCGGCATTCCCAATTAGCTTATTGATATTGGGCATCGTACTGGCACGCACCCGTACTGTTCCGGTTTGGGTGGGAATCCTGATCGCTATTGCAGGGGCATTGTTTCCTGCATCCCGAATTCCGAGAATTGAGTGGATAGCCCATGTGGTTGATTTTATGATGCTCGTTCCATTGGCTTATATTTCATGGCAAATGTTAACTAATAACTTGCGCTTGTTTACAACGAGTGCATAACATGGCCGCTGGAAAGATCGATCTTATCTGATAATCTGCCCCAACACTTCCTCGCGCAGATACTTACTTACCGGTACCTGGTAGGTTTGAACATGCAGCGTATTTCCTTCAATCGAACTGATTTTATCTACAGCCACCACATACGATCTGTGGCTCTGAATAAACTGTTTTGACGGCAATTTATCCAGTAGCGCCTTGATAGTGCAGTGTGTGATGATCTTTTTATTTTCAAGATAGATGGCCACATAGTTTTCCATCCCCTCGATGAACAGTATATCGCTGAAGACGATCTTCTCCAATCGTCCGTTCGACTTGACAAACAGGTAAGGAACGTTATTAGTCGACTGTTCTCGCAATGCGAAATAATCCCTGGCTTTCCAGGTCGCTTTCAGGAAACGGTCGTAGGAGATCGGCTTTAAAAGGTAATCCATCACGTCCAGCTCAAAGCCCTGGATAGCATAATGCTCAAAGGCCGTAGTAAATATTACCTTAGGCGGATTGCGTAATGCCCTTAAAAACTCTACTCCGGTAATATGCGGCATCTGGATATCGAGGAATAGCAGATCAACCGGTTGTTGCTGCAGCATATTGCTTAGTTGCAACGCATCTTCGCATGAACCTTTCAGATCTAAGAAGTCGATCTTTTCAACATAACCCTGCAAACCTTTACGGGCAAAGGGCTCATCATCGGTGATTATACAACTGATTTTATCGCTCATATTCCAGTTTCAGTTCAGCCTTAAAATGATCGCCGCTGTTTTCTAATAATAATAAATGTTTCCCGGGATAAAGCAGATCAAGCCTGCGTTTTAGGTTCTCCAGGCCTATTCCTCCGGCTTTTTTTATAGTTTGCTCTAGCTTTGGCACCGAATTCTCAACTTTAAAATCGATTTGCCCATCAACTACTTTTGCTCCTACTCGCATTTCGTAATCACCACCAACAAACTTAAAGGCGTTCTCAACCAAAGGCAAAAACAACAAAGGGTAAACCAATTGTCCGTTAAGCCTTTGATCAAAATCAACTTTCAGCTTCAGTTTATCCGAACTGCGTATCTTTTGCAGTTCGATAAAACTTTGCAGGTATTCTATCTCTTGCATTACGGGCACCTGCTGTTGCTGATCGTATAGCTGATAGCGCAGCAGTTCCGAAAACTTCTCAATACTTCGCTTGGCCCCCTCGGTATCTTCATCCATCTGGAAATAAATCGTATTCAGCGCGTTGAATAAAAAGTGAGGGTGATATTGCGCTTTCAAAAATTTCAATTCAGTTTCCAAATGCTCATTAGTAACCTTTTCCAGTTGAACCTTGTTATCCACATAAGCCCTCAGCCAGGTACTGCTGCGCACAATACCATAATAAACAATGGCATACAGTGTCGGGATCATATTGATATCGGCGACGTCGGCCCCGGATATGTACCAGGGTTTCCAGTCCGTGTGCAGGGCCATATCCATTGGTACGAATACCACATTTACCAATACAAGGTTTAGCCCCACCAATATCAGTAGTTCTCTCGCAACGCCCTGGTAGCATAACTGAGCCGGCCAACGCTTATCATAGTATTTAAACAAGCGTTGAAAAAGGTAGATAGCTATGTATCCCACAACAACCGAGCAAGCTATCTCTACAGCGTTGATATAGAACGGCCTTTCCCAGGAGCGTTGGTTCACATCGGTATCATGTAGCAGCCGGATAGTAAAATATACCAGCAAGCCGTACAGAGCGGGGAATATGTATTTTCTGAAAAAATTCATCGATCTAAATTAGTAAACTCTAATCACAATAACGGTGTCATGCTGAGGCACTCGAAGCATGCGGGCAAAGGCCCTCGCGCTACACTTCGAGCGCTCAGTGTGACACTCGCCTTTTCACGCCGACAACGCCACCACCGGTTTCAAGTCTTCATTTTCAACCTGCAATACCGGCTTTGGCTTATCCTTAGGCTTCATTCCGAACAAAAAGCGGGTAACAGCATACGGACGGATAAACAGGTGATAGATCAGCACACTTATAAAGAAAGTAATACCCACGGTATAAAGGTATTTTGACAAGATACTTTCATTCTGTGTTTGAACGATATAGTAAACGACCAGTACGATTACCGTTTGATGCAGGATATAAAACGGATACACCGCCTGATTCAGGTAATTTAATACTTTATGTGTACGGTTCAGGTAATGCTTACCATAACCCACCAATGCCAGCACCCACCCCCAGGCAATCGTTGGTCGCAGGGCAATAAACAAGTAGCTGAAAAGGCTGCCATGAAACGGCCATTGCGGTTGCCATGGTTCGATCTTATTCCAGCGCATGCATTCCCACATCATCAGGCTCAAAAAACCTATGGTCAGGGCAAAGCGACGGTTGCGCTCAAGGCTATCCATTAATTTAGGCTGAAGTATGCAGATAAAGCCGGCTAACAGGAACAATAACCAGTAAACAAAGTAGCAGCCATCATGTGCCAGGTCATTCGTTTCAGGTAATTTCTGGCTCAGTAGTGCAAACCATACGATGCCGGGGAGCATCAAAAGATAAACCCATTTGCCATTTGCCAATGCAGCCAGTTTTTGTTTAAAGGCATCACTTTTTGGCGATATCATCCAGGCAAACATCGGCGCAAATATCAGATCGTAGATAAACAGGTAGGCTATAAACCACAGGTGGTGCCAACTGAAGCTCCCGCCTTGTGGATATGGCACAAAATTAAACACACTTGGATACCAGTCCAAAAAACTGCCTTTGTAGCCATTGGCCAACCGTTCCATATAAATTTGAGGCGGAACGATAATGAACATACCTACCAAAAGCGGTATGAACAGTCTGCGAAATCGTAAACCGATGAAACTTAAAGTAGAGCGCCGCTGCATCATATAAAAGCTTACTGTACCAGAAATAAAAAATAGCAGCGGCATGCGAAAAAGGTGCAAAAAATGGTTCGATTCCATCATCAGGTTGCTGGTCTCGTGGTTCTTGATGTGCCAGCCGTCCTCTGCCACGTAAGGCATGGCTGAATGAAAAAATAATACCCCCAGTATGGATATTATCCTTAACCAATCCAGGTAAGTTTGTCGTTGTGAGGTTTCCATTGTCGTGATTTTTTATGTAAAGGAAGCCTCAAAAAACACGTTCGAAAAAGTTTTTTGACCAGTAGACAATTTTTTGTGACGAGTGGACAAAAGATCTCGTACCCGGCATCACTGGTGAAGCTACTTTTGCCTCTGTGATCAAATAAAATCTTTAAAATGAAAAATCTAACTAACCGAATTGTAACCATAACCATCTTTCAACGTCAAAATGTAAAACTGGGACCACTAATGATAAAGAAGGTACTGCTCCTGTTTTTCCTGACCGCTTCCTTATCTTTTGCGCAGGCTCAAATTAAGATCGATACATCAGTCTATGTAAAAAATAACAAACAGTTGTATGCCGTAGTAGTATCACAAAATGACAAGGTTGCCTTCAGTCAATATTTTAACGGCAAATCAGATACAACGCTTTATAATAACCAGTCACTCACTAAAAGTGTAATGTCTTTGTTAATAGGCATCGCTATCGACAAGGGTTATATTTCGTCGGTAGACGAAAAGATCGTTAAATACTTTCCCCAGCTAAAGGATGATACTGATAAACGAAAACAAGACATCACCATCCGACAGATCATGAACCAGGCATCGGGACTCTGGCACGAGGATACGCGCAACTTGCGACAATATTTGATTCAGCAAGATCCAACCGGCTATGTATTAAAGCAGCCATTAGTTTCAGAGCCCGGTAAAGTGTTTTACTATAGTAATGCGGGAACGCATCTACTTTCGGCTATTCTGACCAAAGCCACGGGGATGACGACACTTGATTTTGCCACGAAGTATTTATTCGCACCACTTGGTATACAGCACGTGCACTGGTATAAAATGTTCGATGGCTATTATGACGGTTGCGGCTTGTACAGTGTTGAAATGCCGACCACCGACATGAACAAGATCGGTTCGTTGCTGCTTCATAAAGGGTATTATAACCATAAAAGTATAGTCCCCAAAAAATGGATCGCAGAAATATTGAACCCGGCTATTTCCTATAAAACTCCCTGGGGATTTGAGGGGTCGACCTATGCCCTATGCTTTTATCATTATAACTATGATGGCGCACCTATGTTGTATGGCCTGGGTTGGGGTGGTCAATTTGTATTTGTAATTCCTGATAAAAAAGCTGTAATTTCAGTAAACGAAAGCATTAACAATGTTACTGCGATAAAAGCCTCAAACCTGTTCTTAGAGAAAATATTTCCTATAATCTATCAACAATTACAGTAATGACAAGAAAAACCTTTGCCTGGATACTGTTTGCTCTTTTAGCTTTATCAGTCGGCGTTTATCCTACCGTATATTACATATTTGACATGCATGGCCAGGGGCTTTGGGCAAGTAAAACCAAAGAGCTACTTGAAAGCACGGCCTGGCACACCGCATTTTATACACACATTACTTTTGGTGGCATCGCACTATTACTCGGATGGACACAATTCAGCCAAAAACTGCGCGACCGTTATTTGAACACGCATCGCACCATTGGCAAAATCTATGTCGGCTCGGTAACGCTGAGCAGTCTCGCGGGTTTCTATATCGCCCTTTTTGCATCCGGTGGTATCACTTGCACTTTAGGTTTTGGCGGATTAGCAATTGCGTGGTTTTTCACCGTAATGATGGCTTATACCAGGATTCTTAAAAGAGATATCAAACAGCACGAAAATTGGATGATACGCAATTATGCGCTCACTTTTGCAGCGGTTACTTTGCGTATATATTTACCACTTGCAACGCAGTTGATGCATTGGGATTTTACGGCTTCTTACCGTGTTATTTCCTGGCTATGCTGGGTGCCTAACCTTATCGTTGCTGAAATGATCATTAGTAAAAGGGCACGAACTTTGGCTTATAGTGTAAGGGCATCAGAATAAACGGCTCCTCGGCCGCAAGGTGTAAGATGTAACAGGTGCAACACCCACAATAGTTAAATAAATTAACTATTCATACAGTTAAAAACCTAATGCTACCCATCGCCCGGATGGCAGATGATTTTCGCTTTTACTGATTTATTGCTAAATTTTAATAAAAGTATTTCTTTTAATTTAGCTAAATTATGATGCAAGTGAATTGGCTTAAATTTTCAGGAGGGCTCATCTGTTTTATAATCGCTTTTTTTGCCTATCGCAGTGTAAAAGGTAAAAAGCCATTAAGAATGGGTGACAATCAATTTTTTATAGAAAATCCCAATAGAGTATCTCTTATGGATCTCGTTAAGTCTTGGGAACTCGTCATTTTCGCCATTCTTGGTGGGATAGTTTTTATTTGTTGGGCATTTGAATAACCCTTAACCGCCTAATGCATATGCAGACGCGCCGCATGTGTCTCGTTAGCTTGGATTTATGTTCCCAGAATAAAATACAAGGGGATTTGCAATCCCCCGAATTAATCAATCAAAACTTATATGTCAACCCCGCACCAAATATCTGCTTCACCTGGAAGAGCGAATGCATTTCCTGCACGCCGTTGTTCAGTACCGGTATTTTGGCATACGGGTCGTTGATTAGCTCCACCCCACCGTTTACGGTCACAAACTTGTTTACCTTCATAAATAGATTAATAGTGTAATCCATGAAAATATTTTGCGGTTGCTTAAGGTAGTCTGTGTACATTTTCAATATGTTTTCAATAGATATATTGGTAGCAATATTGGCCTTGTAATAAGCATCCAAGGAGGTGCCAAACTGGAAAAGATGTTTTTCACCGGGTGCTACTCCAAATGAGCCAACATTTGACAAGGAGTCATTGGTTACGAAAGTGTACTTAATAGCAGCCGGCGAAATATTGATCCTGAAGTTGTCATCCCTCTTATAAGCAAAACCCGGCCCGAAGGTAAGGTAAGCCGGTGCAAATGGTGCCGATATCAATGTACGGGTACCGTCGGCATTGTAATTATAACCTTTGGTAAATTGCGTCTGGAAGTTGGTATAAAAAGTGTACAGCCAATATTTGGCGGCCTGGTAACCCAGCAGGCTGTTCAGGATGATACGATCATCATTTTTGCGCCAGCCGGTTCCGTTCTGTTTGCTGATACCATAGCCAACAATAGCTTTATTATCCCAGCTCCATTTGTCTTTTTTATAGTTGAAATCATAATCCAGCACCAAATTGGCAGCAACCGAATTAGTTCCGCCTGCTGCCCAATGATTAAAGGAGCTTTGGTTGATCAGAAAGGTGTTTTGTCCGTGTATCGTCCAGATTTTGGTAGTGTCTTTTGGTGGTGTAGTTGCCTGAGAAAACCCTGTCAAGCTTAGGCACAAAAATGAAAGAATAAGTAACGCTGTTTTCATAAGGATAATTTTTAGATGTGGGTAGAATCGTTAAATAATAACTAAAAGTACAAATTCAATTACAGAGGCCAAAAAAGTAAAGCCTAATCAGGTATTGTTCTTATAATAAAAACCGGGTTGCTATTGCGTTTATGTGACCCACAAAATAATAATTGTCATAAACACCACTATAATTACAATTCCCCCAATAATAATTTGATTTTCCTTGCAATTGCACAATAAATAGTATATTACATTAGAATTTAGTTAACAGATGTTCAACCAAACTACTTTTTATGAAAAAATATTTACTTCTATTGATTACCACAATGGTATTTGGGGGCGGTATTGCCTTTGCCCAAACTACCACCGTAAGTGGCACTGTAACTGACGCCGCAACAAAAGAAAAGCTGGTTGGCGTAACCGTAATGGTCAAATCCACCAGCAATGGTACCGCCACCAATCAAAACGGCGAATTCTCTATTTCTGCAAAGGCAACCGATGTATTGATATTTAGATACACGGGGTACAAAAGTCTCGAAATCTCTGTTTCAGGGAAAACGCATCTTGATATACAACTTGAAAGCATCGCCAGTCAATTAAATGAAGTTGTTCTGATAGGTACAAGATCTTCAGGAAGGGTAAAACTTGAGACGCCTGTACCTGTGGATGTAGTAAACGTAGGCAAAGCGACGTCCAACACCGGCCGGTTAGATCTGACAGATATCTTAAATTATTCTGCCCCCTCATTCAACTACAATAAGCAGTCGGGTTCAGATGGTGCCGACCACGTGGAATTAGGTACATTGCGCGGGCTTGGTCCCGACCAAACTTTGGTACTGGTAAATGGCAAGCGTCGTCACTCCACTGCATTTGTGTCAGTATTTGGTACGCGTGGGCGTGGTAATTCCGGTGTAGACCTGAGTTCAATACCATCAGCATCCATTGATAGGGTGGAAATTTTGCGTGACGGTGCGTCTGCCCAATATGGTTCTGACGCAATAGCCGGCGTAATGAACATCATATTAAAAAAGAACATAAACCAGCTTAATGTAAATGTTGGTGGCTCAGGCTATTACGACCCCGCCTTTAATAGCCGCAATGCCGTAGCGACGGGCCAATATCCGCATGGCGGGGCTATTGATGGTAAAGCAATAGCGCTTGATGCTAATTACGGGCTTGCTATTGGCAAACATGATGGCTTTATCAACTTTACGGTCGATTATGAAGCCAATGGGAAAACCTTCCGGCAAACGCGTGATACTGCATTTGCCAATCCAAAAGCGTTAATATTAAATACTGTAAGGCGGGCTAACGGTGATGGTTCAGCACAGAGCGTTAATACCTTTTTTAATTCCGAGATACCTATAGCGGGCACCACCACCACTTTTTACACTTTTGGCGGATATAGCTATAAGGGCTCTGATGATTATGCATTTAGCAGGAATTTTTCGGCCCGGCCGGATCGATTTCCAACGGATGCAAGCGGCAATATGATCCCGGTTCCCGGTATTATATTTAACACCCCGGATGGCGACAGCTACTACAACCCCATCATACAAACCCATAATACCGATGCAGCAATAGCGATTGGTGTTAAAGGGCAGCTCGGGGATGGCTGGGATTGGGATCTAAGTAACAATATTGGTAATAATACTTTCCATTTTTATGGAGATAAGACATTTAATGCAGGGATTGGCGCAACCAAAACACATTTTGACGATGGCGGCTCCGGATTTTTGCAAAACACTGCCGATATCAACTTCAATAAACACTTTCCAAAGGCCCTGTCGGGTGTGAACCTGGGTATGGGGGGCGAATATCGTTACGAACGGTACAAAATATTTTCAGGAGAACAGGCATCATATATGAATTATGACACATTAAAGGCGACCGGCTCGCAGGGATTTCCGGGCTATCAACCGAACGATGTTGTCAATGCTACCCGCTCCGTTTTGGGCGCTTATGTAGACCTGGAAGTTGATGTTACCAAACAATGGCTGGTCGATTTTGCTAATCGCCTGGAACATTACAGCGATTTTGGATCAAGCTTTAACACCAAGTTTGCTACGCGCTATAAGGTTGCCGACAACTTCAATATCCGCGGTTCAATTGGTACTGGATTCCGGGCGCCATCTCTGCAACAGATTAACTACAGTTCAACATTCACTACTGTACAGGGAGGAACGATTGCAGAAGTAAAGATCGCGCCAAATTACAGCCCGATAACAAAAGCGGCGGGCATACCATCTTTAAAGCAGGAAAGATCAAAGAACTACAGCCTGGGTTTTACATTCAGACCAATACCCGAACTAAGTATTACTGCCGACGGATACGAAATAAAAGTGAAGGACAGAGTGGTGTTATCCGGTCAATTCAGTGCAGACGATGCTACACTTGATCCCTCATTCACCGCAACCCTTCAAAGCTTAAGGGTTTCGCTTGCACAGTTTTTTGCCAATGCCGTAAATACCGATAACAAAGGTTTGGATATTGTTATTGATTACAACAAATCATTTAATGATAACCGTATCAGATTGCTCTTTACCGGGAATTTTCAGCACATGAAGATTGATAAGATTAATTATCCGCCAAAGCTGAGTACTACCGACCTGCAAAAAGAGACTTTTTTAAGTGATCGCGAACAGAAATTTATTCTGGCTTCCGCACCACCGGAAAAATTCTCTTTCAGTCCCGAATTCTCCCATAAAAGCTTCACAGTCGGTGCTCGGTTTACCTATTTCGGTAAGATATTATTATATGGATATGGTGCCGACGGCCTCGGTATTAACCCGCAAGTGCCATCTGATGCAGACGGGAACGTAAACGTACCTGATCAATATAACTATTCGGGAAAGATGGTTAGTGATTTATACTTTGGTTATAAATTCAATAAAACTTTCCACATGTCGATAGGATCGGATAACGTATTTAATGTTCATCCAGACCTGGGTTACGCACATGGGGCTAAATATTGGGCTTACAATAATGAAACCGGCGGACCGTTTGACGCCGTACAAATGGGTAGTAACGGAAGGCGCTTGTTCATCCGCGCCGGATTTAATTTCTGATCATAACCTGAAACTATTATAATTGGGCTGCTTCCGTTTTCGGGAGCGGCTTTTTTATTTACTTACCAGGCTGATATGATACTCCTGTATCAAGGCCGGAGTTTCCGGAGTAAGCGTAAAACTGACCTTGATATTGGCCTGCTCACCATACATGATAAAATAACCCCTTAACTGATTTTCCGGAACTATTTCGCCGATGTTGCTGATCTTGCCTGCTTTATTAAAGACTGCATTCGCTTCAGTTTTCAATTTATCAGTGGAATAATCCATAAAAAAGTTCATGGCAAATATTCTGCTGCCTTGTACATTATCCCAGTTTGGCAGTAATTTCACTAATTGGTCGCGCCGTTGTATTAATATCGATGATGCCGGTAATTGTCTCGGTTTGATACCGGATAATCGTAGTAGTGTATCGGCAACCTGTACATTTATGGAGCCTGCGTTGGCATAGGTGAGGTTAGCAAAGCTGATCACCCCTATTCCGTATTCAGTATAAATAGTCCATTCGCTGCCAAAACCAGGTAAACCGCCCGTATGGCCAACGGCAGTCATGCCATCCGCATATCTGCGCCAACGCAAGCCATAGCAATAAGCCGAAACAAAGGGATAAGGCCTACCGTTAGCAGTTTTATAATTCGCATTAAAGCCGTTTACATCCCATGGGTATTGCATTTCTCGGATGGAGTTTCTTTTAACCGGACCTGTCTCCGCATCATCCCTTGGCGGCCATGCATCCAAATGCAGTGCTACATATTTGCTAAAATCCTCAATAGTAGTAATCATTCCGCCCATCGCACCATACGAGCCGTCGTGCAACATAGGCTGTTCCACCCATTGGTTATCTATCCAGCGGTACCCATGCGCCAGTGATTCTTTAGGCACTTTGTCATATTCATAATAGGTATGCGTCATCCCAAGTGGCTTCAGAATATCTTCAGTAATATATTCCTGGTAACTTTTGCCGGATACTTTTTTGATAATATATCCCAATGTGGCGAAGCCGAGGTTGCTATATTCATAACCTAAACCGGGGTCATTGGAAAATGAAATGCCTTTTTTGTAAAGGTCAATCAACTGCTCATCCGTATTGGCGAGTTGCCGGTCGCCCCATGGATTATCTTCCGGGAAACCTGCAGAGTGTGTAAGCAAATTACGAATGGTGATCGGCGTCGCGTCTTTAGTCAGATATTTCAGCCCCTTCATTTCAGGGATGTACAAACAGGCCGGATCATCCAGTTTTAGCTTCCCTTCGTCGCGCAGCTTCAGAATAGCCATCGCCGTAAAACTTTTACTCATAGAAGCGATACGGAAATCTGATTTTGAGGTAGCTTCCATTTTATTTTTCAGATTAGTGTAACCGATATTGCCGGTATGCACCAGTTTACCGTCAACTACAATTCCATACACTATACCCGGAAAATGATTCTGCGCTGCATACTCCTTATAAAGTTTATCGATTACCGGATAGGCCGCTTCGAGCTTCTTCAATCGGTCCGCATCGGTAAAAACAGGCGGCTTGTAGGTTTGGGCGAATAGTATTGCTACCTGGAAACTTAATAAAACGAGAAGAGTTGCGTTTTTAAGGCTTGCAAAATGTTTCATGGCGACCGTTTAGATTACATATTTACCTATATTCCGGGAAATATAAAACAGCCGTTATGCTTCTAACAAAGGCAGATCGAAATAAAAAGTAGAACCTTCACCCAACTTGCTCTCTACTCCTATTTTTCCATTATGCGTGTTGATGATTTCGGAAGATATATACAGGCCCATACCTAAACCACTGGCCATGTTTTTCTTGTCTTCCACCCGATAAAATCGTTCAAAAACCTTATACCTCTGCTCCTCCGATAATCCTATGCCAAAGTCAGTTACCGATACCCGGGCACAGTCGTTATATTTTGATGATTTAATGATAACCCGGCGGCTGCCGTTGGAGTACTTAACTGCATTATTTATAAGGTTCATCAGTACCTGTTCTACACGTTCAGCATTACCTTTTATCGTGAGATCGTCCGTATTTTCCATCTCGAAAGTATAAGCCGGATTCATGTGTATTGCGTTTTCAACGCAACTCGCCACTACATCTTTCAGATTAATGGTATCCAGGTTATAGCTTAGTCTGCCTGCCTTTATTTTGCTCATATCCAGCAGATCATCCACTAAAAACTGCAGCTTCCCTAATGCTATAACCGCTTTATTGATGTATTGCTTCACTGTTTCCGGAAGATCATCTTTTTTATGCAGCAGAATAAGCTGAAGGTACCCCTTCAAGCTTGTCAATGGTGTTTTCAATTCGTGACTGGCCACACCAATAAATTCATCTTTCCGTTCCAGCTCCCTTTTTTGTTCTTCAATATCTGTAGCAGTGCCCACCCATAGTATGATCTCACCAATTTCATTTTTTAAAGGCATGGCCCGGTTCAGGTGCCAGCGATAGATCCCATCCTTTCCACGGCGGTACCGGCTCTCAACTTCAAATACCCCTCCTGTTTGCAAAGCCGCCCGGTAGTTGTCCATAAAGGTTTCAATGTCATCGGGGTGAATAGCTTCGCGCCACCCCCAACCCATTGATTGCTCAAAACCCAGCCCTGTATAGTCGTACCAGCGCTCATTAAAAAAATTCACCCGGCCATCTGGCATACAAGTCCAGGTCATTTGGGTGATGTGATCGGCCAGCAGTTTTAAATTTCCCCGGCTGACTGAAAGGTCCTTGGTACGTTCGATCACCATGGCCTCCAGTTCATTTTTTTGTCGGGTAACCTGCCCCTGGGCCGCTTCGAGCTTTTCGTTTTGTGATATCAGATGCTTCTGGGTAGTCTTTTGCGTTGTCAGGTCAGTCAGTATCACACTCAAACTGTGTCCCCAGTCCATATCTATAACTGCAAACGAACACAGGCAACAGGTGGGCTCGTTATTCTCGCTTTTAATAAACAGTTCCCCTTTAGTATCTTTTTTCCAGGCCTTTTTTAACAATTTTTTATATATCGCTTTTGATTCTTCCGCAATAAAATTTTCAAAAGGCACTCCTATTACCCTTTCCGGTGAGGCCTGTACAAGGCTGGTAAACCTGCTATTGCAATACAAAACAAGCCCTTCTTCATCAACAGTTATCGCACCCTCGCTCATCTTTTCGATGAAGACCCGGTAGGTATGATCGGCGGTTTTTAAGGTGTATAGCTGGTGAGCCCCCTCGTTTTTCACAACCAAGGCATCAACCTGCCCTGTACGGATGGCCTCGAGCATATCATTAGCTTCGTCCAAACGCCATTGCAGTTCGTCATTTCTATTTAATAATTCTTCGTATGAGATCTGCTTCTCCATTACAAATTCACTGCGTTTATTTCAAGTCCTTTAAGCACTTTGAGTTTGTCAGACATATCTCCAATTAGCTTTCTTTCCATGCCAGGGGATTTTTTTATTAGCATGGGTAATGCGATCACCTGCTCGTCTATGGCGATAGCAGGCTGCTGATACACATCAATTATCTCGAGTTCATAGCGATCTTTTAAATATTCTTCACATATTTTTTTCAGGTTCGATATAGCTCGTGCCGAATTTGGTGATGCTCCCGTTACAAACAGGCGCATAACGTAAATATCCTTGCGTTTTTTAAGGCCAGAAACACCTTTTTTCTCTGCCATTATAGATTAATCATTTAAGCAGGAATAATGTTTAACCCAACAAGAACTTTTTCTTCATTAGACAGGTCACCGATTATTTTCCGAATAGGCTCCGGAACTTTGCGTACAAGCGTTGGGGTCGCCAAAATCTGGTCGCCCTCAGCCAGTTGCGGTTTGCGCAAAAGATCGATCACCTCTATTTTATATTGACCTTTTAGGTGTTCTTCGCAATATCGCCTGAGATTATTCAAAGCCGTGACTGATTTCTCAGTATGCCCGGCTATGTACAACCTTAGCTCCCATTTCTTTTCATTTTCTGTCGTCATTTTCCAGTGTTTTTGGGTTCATCCTTGTTTTCGCTGCCACGTCTTATCGATTGTATCGTCTCCCGGTTTTTGTTCAATATCTGCTTTCTTAACTCTTCTTCCTCATACACTTTATTGAGTTCTTCTTCTACCGATTCAAATTCGGAATTCAGACTGGCAATTTTAGATTCCAGTACCTTTCGTTTACGAATAATTTCCCTGTCTTTCCGGCTAAGCGCATAATTGTGAATGGCTACACCGGTTTCCTCCTGTATGACCTGTGCTTCACGGGCCGACCCGGTAAGGATACCGTCAGGACCAATATATACATCTATCAATTCAAGGCCACTATCGCTTATCACAAACTCCCGTACCTGGTTGGAGTGTTTCATGCCACGCGATTTCATCACATATAAACCTCTGTTACGCTCTCCGTTCCACTCGATGTCCTTTATCAAAAGCCAGGTATCAACCAAGGAAGATATGGCTTCGTCTGTCTGGTCATTGACCATGTCATTTAGCGTAAGGGCGGTAAACATAACTGTTATCTGCTCGTTTTGCAGGAAGTCAATTAGCCGTACAAGCATATTTTTTACTTCGCGTAACGAACCTATAGAAACAAAATTGGTGATCGGGTCTATAATAACCACTGACGGTTTAAATTGTTGTATTGCTTTATGTACTGCCACCAGGTGCATTTCTAAACCATACAAAGTTGGCCTTGCAGCAAAAAACTTTAATAAACCAGCTTTAACATGTTTGTCGAGATTCAAATTGATAGAACGCATATTGCGTACGATCTGCTGAGGCGGCTCTTCAAACGCAAAATAGAGGCAGCGTGCGTTATTTCTGCATACACCATCAGCAAAATTGGCCGCAATACTGGTCTTTCCGGTGCCTGCCGTACCCGATATCAGTATGCTGCTACCTTTATAAAAGCCCTTGCCACCCAACATCTCATCTACCGAAGGTATGCCCGATGAAATGCGGTCAGAAGTAATCCCTTTATCAAGTTTAAGCGAGGTTACTGGCAATACAGCAATCCCTTCTTCATCTATCAGGAACGGATACTCATTAGTGCCATGCAACGACCCCCGGTACTTAACAATCCGCATTCGCCGGGTTGATATCTGGTTTACTACGCGATGGTCTAACAGGATCACACAGTCCGACACATACTCTTCCAGTCCATGCCGTGTTAATTTACCGTCCCCGCGTTCCCCGGTAATTATCGCGGTCACACCTTTGTCCTTTAGCCAGGCAAAAAGCCGCCTTAATTCGGCACGCAGTATGCCTTTGTTCTTTAAACCTCCAAATAGATTTTCAATGGTATCCAGTACCACCCTCTTTGCTTTTATGCTATCAATGGCATATCCGAGCCTTATAAATAATCCGTCCAGATCGTACTCCCCCGTCTCCCTTATCTCCGACCGGGAAACATGTACGTAATCCATCTTTATTTTCTTATCTGCCTGTAATTTCTGCAGGTCAAAGCCCAATGAAGCGACATTTACAGCCAATTCTTCGGTCTGCTCTTCAAAAGTCATGATCACACCGGGTTCATTAAATTGCATGGCCCCACGTACAATAAATTCGATCGACAGCATGGTCTTACCACTACCTGCTTCGCCACAAACCAAAGTGGGCCGTCCTTTAGGCAAGCCGCCTCCGGTTACTTCATCCAGTCCTGCTATGCCGGTTGGTGCTTTTTGAAGCGTTAAAAGGGGTTTATTATCATTTTTCTGTTTCTTGCTATTACTTGTTTTCATAGGTTAAACGGCTGATGTAATTTCTTGGAAATCACTTTCCCTATAATGGTTATGATTAACAAATAGGTAATCAATTACTTAGATTTCACAAATGCTGTATCAACCAACCACAGAGGCGCGAAAAAGTTTTTAATGTGAATAATTTCACCAAAAAAACCTACTGTTTCGTCTGAAAATCAATAGCATACAAACAACATTTCTTAAAATAAGTTATCTACTTATAGTTTTGACCATCTGCGATGAATATGCATGAGTATATACAATATCAGGTTTCGGCCTTAAATGATCTTATAAGAATCAACCAGGACCGGATAACAGGCTACAGGCAACGGATTGCTATGACGTTGGACGACGACCTGGCGGATCTTCTTTCTGACCTGATATATCAAAGCTACCAGCATATTGAAGAACTGACTTACAATATCTATAAGTTGGGCGGCAAACCTGCTACTGACAACAAAACCGGAAAATTTTATTTTTCGTGGACCGATCTTAAAGCGCTCCTTTTCCAGGAAACCCGCAAGAAAATGCTTGAATATTGTGAATTTTGTGAAGATGTTGTTAAAAACATTTATCAAAAAGCTTTTAGTGCCAAGGAGCTTCATTGGGATAAAAAAGCGGGCAGCTTATTAAAAAAACACCTGTTTGATATGGAGACCTCTTACCGGCACGTGTTACAGCTTAAAAATGGCTATGCGTAATTGCTATTTGAATTCTGAGAATCAAATAGTTCTGATTTAAACAGAATTTGTATAACTTAACCGCATCAAATCTATCATACGCTCCGCTGGAATGACTGGTATTGGATCGGATAATATCCCTGTTGACCTTTTTCGTGTACTTTTTGAGAAGTCACCTGGTTCATTGCTATTAAAAACAGATGAACCACGGTTTACTATTGTCGCCATGAGCGATACCTACTTAAAAACAACACTATTGCCACGGGAGGAAATTATTGGCAAAGGCTTTTTTGAGATATATGGTGCCGAAATTGACGAAAGGGACGATACGGCAGCGCGGAGAATATTTTCTCATGTAATCCGTACAGGCGATAAAGTGGACATACCCGTTTACAGATATGACATATTTGAACCTGGCGCCGATTTTAAGACGCCGCATTACTGGTCGTTTTCCACTATTCCGATTATGGACGATAGGCAACAGATTACCTATATACTATGTACTTTTACAGATATCACCGCCGAGGTAAAAGCTAAAGAAGTAGCCCAGGAGAGCGAGCATCGTTTGTTGCTGGCTGCTGAAGCAACCGGTATGGCTTTTTGGAGCATGGCCATAGTGGATAACGATTTTACTCACTCCCAACAGATGGCTGAAATTTTTGGTCATCCGCCAGGCACACCAATTACGCTTGCAGATATCAGGGCGCAGGTACACGCTGATGACATGGAAAATATCGTGATAAAAGCTTATCAACAGTCACTAATAGAGGGTAGTTTTTTTTATGAGGCCCGCATTTTTTGGCCCGACAATTCACTGCATTGGATACGAACCAAAGGAATTGTACAGTTCAATAGAAGTAAAGAACCTGTGAGGATGCTCGGAACGATTATCGACATCACCGAAAGCAAACGCGACGAGATAAGGAAAAATGATTTTATAGCGATGGCCAGCCACGAGTTGAAAACACCACTTACCTCGCTAAAAGCCTACCTGCAATTAATGGAAACCAAACTGGCAGGCACAAGTGATCCTTTTGTTAAAACTGCCGTCGTAAAATCGGGCAACCAGGTAAACAAGATGACCGCCCTGATACATGGATTTCTTGATCTCTCAAAAATTGAACCGGGCAAATTAAAGCTCATCAGAACTGCATTTAACATCAATGTATTGATAGAGGAAGTGATGACAGAGAGCCGGATATTGAGTAATACTCACTCTTTACGCTTTGAATCATCAGGCGAGTTAAATGTCAATGCTGACAGAGCGAAAATAGGACAGGTAATCAGCAATTTGATAAATAATGCCATTAAGTATTCGCCCAAAGGGAGCTACATTATTTTGGAATGCAAGATAAGTGATGATAATGTAGTCGTATCGGTTACTGATGAAGGTATCGGTATCAAACCTAAGGACCAGGAAAAAATATTCCAACGCTTTTACCGTGCCGAAGAAGGTGAATCCCGGAATATCTCTGGCTTTGGCATTGGGCTTTACCTTTCCAGTGAGATCATACAACGCCATAAAGGAAAATTATGGGTGAAAAGCGCAGAAAGCAAGGGCTCGACCTTCTATTTCAGTATACCGGTAAACATCTGAACCGGATTCAGACTACAACCCCATAAAATATTCCGTAAAATCTCTGAAGTTATCAAACCGCACATCGTGGTCATCAGTAGCGCCAAAACCATAACTTACAAAAACAAACGGGAGTCCCGCCAGCCGGCTTTGCTCGCCATCGCCTTCAGTATCCCCCACATAAACCGGATTTTTTAGCTGATGCCTGTCAATCAACAGTTTGATATTATGATGCTTTGGCATATAATTGGTGCCATAAGCTATTTCATCGATAATGTGCTCATCTATGCCCGCCCAATCGATAAACAACCGGATGATACCTTTTGCACAGTTGCTCACGATAAAAAGCTGGTATTTGGTAGCTAATTCAGCAAGCCCCTCTCTTACTCCATCGTACAATACACCGCCCTTTTGGGGCAGCAATACTTTGCGTACATCATTTACCCTGCCATAAATTTCCTCCTGCCTTTCTGCAGAGTAACCGGGCATTATAGCGTTCCAAACCTTCTTCCCTTCCCAGCCTACCATTTTGGCCAGTTCATCCCGGTTAACTGACTTATCAATACCCAAATCCGTGAAAACGATATTCCATGATTCGGTGTACGTATCTACAGCATCCCACAGGGTGCCATCCATATCAAATATTATACTATCGGGCTTTTGCATGCTATTTTTCAAATTATGTAAATATGTGAACAAATTATCACTTAGTTTTTAACTTATTTCATCAAAACTTCAGAATTATATATCATTTTTACACCTGATAAGGTTTAGGTTTGGCCTGAATTAGCGAGTAAGACAGGTCCGATGTCCCCTGCTACCCGGCAGGGGATTATTTTTCACCGTCCTGCTACCTCAAAATCCACTAATAAGTAAAAAATACCATTTATACACTGTTTAGTGCCATACTAAATAGCATATATCATGTAATTTTGTCGTCATGCAAGGCACATTCCCGGTATATGATATTTGTAAGCTTTCTGATTTCCAGCAGGAGGATCTTCTTATCAGCCGATTTGGCGCCTATTTGCAAAAACACCGCGACCTGTACTTTCCGCATAAACACACTTTTTATCACCTGGTTTTGTTTACAAAAGGTGGAGGCACGCATGCTATCGATTTTAAAACTTTTGATGTCACCCCGTACCAAATCTATTTCATGACGCCCGGGCAGGTGCATTCATG
The DNA here is from genome assembly GCF_030519375.1 of Mucilaginibacter tolerans. Classification (GTDB taxonomy): domain Bacteria; phylum Bacteroidota; class Bacteroidia; order Sphingobacteriales; family Sphingobacteriaceae; genus Mucilaginibacter. The sequence continues at coordinate 130,846 of NZ_JAUMKB010000012.1, forward strand.
GAATTTTGAGGGCGAAGTTGACGGCTATGTAATTCACTTTTCATCATCCTTCTTTGAATCATTTTTGCTGAAGAATGAATACCTGGACCAGTTCTCTTTTTTCAGCGGCATCATTGATGATGCTGTAATACAAATAGAACCGTCGTTGCAACAAAAAATCATCGGCCTGTTTGAAGACATCATTGCCGAAAGCGAAACTACTGACCGTATGGGTCTGGACCTGATCCGGTCGTTATTGCTACAGATATTTATCCTGCTAAATCGTACCAACACAGGTAAAAAAGAAAAGCAGGCATTACCGTATAACTACACATTGCTGAAAACCTTCCAGAAGCTGATTGAAAAAAACTTTGCTACGTTAAAACTTCCCAGGGATTATGCCGGGTTGCTGTACATTACGCCCAATCATTTGAATGCCTTGTGCAATGATCTGCTGGGCATATCAGCGGGCGAAGTTATCCGCAACCGTATCCTTTTGGAAGCAAAACGATTGTTGATCAACCTTGACCTGACAATTGCCGAAATAGGTTACCAGCTCAACTTTAACGACAATTCTTATTTTACTAAATTTTTTAAAAAATATACCGGCTCAACACCCGAGGAGTTCAGGAAAATCACTTTAAATCATCAAAAAAATGACCGCAGAAATTGATAATATACCTCAGCAAAAGCCTTTATCAGAGTTTAAAGCTGCTTTACTATGCAAATGTCCAAAATGCCGCAAAGGCGATATGTTTGGCAACAGAATGTACAGTTTTGGAAAGCAAAAGAGTTACACGAATTGCCCGTACTGCAACTTCCAGTTCGAGATAGAGCCTGGATACTTTTATGTAGCCATGTTTGTAAGCTACGGTATGAATGTGGCACAGATGGTCACTTTTGCTATAGCAACCTATGTACTCACCGGCTCCGAATCCCCATGGCTTTATATAGCCATATTACTTGGAGGTGCATTTATTCTATCGCCGATCAACTTCCGTTATTCAAGAGTGATCCTGTTGTACTGGCTTACTCCTAACCTGCATTATGATCCGGAACGGGCGAAAAAGCCTTACAAAGAATTATAACACCATTTAAACGGGAATCCGGTATAGAAAAAACGCTGTATCGGGTTCCTGTTTTTGAAAGCCCAGCCCTTCATACAGGCTTTGTGCGGCATAATTATCTACTGCTGTTTCCAGTTGAACATAGGCAGCCCCATCGGCTCTGGCAAATTCCATCGCCGTTTTTATCATTGCCTCGCCTATACCCTGTTTACGATAATTTGATTCGACATACAAGTCATTCAATATCCAATTTTTGACAGCATTTACTGACGAATATTTAGGATATAATTGGGTAAAGCCAACAGGCCGGTCTCCCTTCAATGCAACAACAATCACGGATTCATTATTAGCCAAACGTGTTTTGATAAACCTCTCAGCCAAATCGATATCGCTATCTTTCTTATAAAACACGCGATATTTATCAAATAATCCGATAACCAGGTTTGCCTCTGAGACGTTTATTCTTTTTATTTCCATAGGACGCTAATTTATAAAAAAGCCACCTCTGAAATAAAGAGATGGCTTTTGGAATATAACACGGTATCGCTTATTACTGCTGTTTCCCAATTACGGCAGCGAATTTACTTTCGTAATCCTTTAATTGCTTATCTACCTTTTCTGAAAGCGCACTCTGGTGATTTTCTTTTGTCGCCTGTGCCAGCGCATTCAATAGGGATAAGCCTAATTGAACCGTACGCTGATCTACACTTGATACATCTTTTTGCAACAAGCTGTAATTGTAATCCAGCTGATCTGCGACATAATTATCAATGCTGTTTACATAGCGGTTAGCAAGAGTAACATCGTTTAACGTATATGCCGTTGCAACGATAAAATACTTGCTGCGCGCCAAGTCAATAAATGGATAAATGTCTGGCATTTCGGCATCGTATTTATTCAGCACTTTCAATGCCAGGTCTTTGTGGCCTTCCTGGATCAGATTTTGGGTAAGCTCCAGGACAGTCGACATAATAACCGGATAGAACATAGTGGTCGACTCCGGATCGAGATATTTGGCTGTTTTGAAATTACCCCATTTAAACTTATTCATGATGTTATCATACATCACCAAAGTATTGGTTTTACCTAACTGATCGTGGTTTGCTGTATCAGCTTTAAATGGAATCAGGTGATAAGTAAAGCCCTCTTTGTACAAGTATGGCTGAAGACCCATCATATTCTCCTGACCCACAGTTATGGTAAAGCAAATCGGCCTTTTCCAATTATTATGAGCCAAAATATCTATAAATGCAAGGTTATCCTTGGTAACATAGTTCGAAGTATATTTCCAGGTCATCGTGTCAACCAATTTGCTTTTCTGATCAGCGCTCACTACTCCGTCTTTTACCACTTCATCAGTATTGACAGGTAATTTAAAGTTTTTGGTAGGCAGGTAATTGATCTTTGATCCATCCTGCAAAGGATATTTAAATGCATCATCATCCGAAGTAATAAAATCAAATACCTCTTTCAGATTGGTTGAGCCTTGAATACCTCTGTCAATGTACTGAACTGCATCGCGCACGCCTTCTTTATATTTATCATAAGGCATAGTGATAGGCAGTGGCTCCGATTCGTTCATCTTCTTGGTCATCTGGCGAATATACCAGTCACCGCTGAACAAACTCAGGTTCACTATACGCACATCAGGCCTGATGCCTTCCACTTCCTGATCATACCACAATGAATAAGTATCATTATCACCATAAGTAAACAGGATTGCATTAGGAGGGCACGAGATCAGGTAGTTATAAGCCATATCGTGCGGTGTCATTTTGGTTGAGCGATCATGTGTACCCCATTCTTTGCTGGCTACCAGTATTGGAATGAGTAAACAAATTGCCGTTGCCGCCATGCCTGCCGTTTTTGGTGTCATAAATTTCTTGGCCAGGTCAGCTAGGGCGATCACCCCCAACCCTATCCATATAGCAAATGCATAGAATGAACCTACGTAAGAGTAATCACGCTCGCGGGGCTGCACACTCGGCTGATTTACATATAACACAATTGCCAGACCAGTGAAAAACCATAATAACAGCACTACCAACGCATCTTTCTGATCGCGTTGGAAATGAAATACTAAACCGATTAAACCTAGTATCAAAGGAATTGCATATAACGGAGTATAAGCGTTGCTGGCGTAGATTGGAGTGCCATTACCATGAGTGGTAAGCGATTTCGGCAAATGTTTGCCGGCATCCAGTATGCCCGATGTCCAGTTACCATCAATTCCTTCAGTGCTTTGCTGACCATCTAGCTGGTTATAACGCCCTACGTAATTCCACAAGAAGTAGCGGAAATACATCTGGTACATTTGCCAGCTGAACATCCAGCGCATGTTATCGCCAAATGTTGGTGCATCATTATCGCCCATGTGCAGCCATTCCCTGTAAAAACGGGCATCCTGTGCATAGGAGCCATCGGTGTTTTCGGTATTATACATACGCGGGAAGATGGTGGTATGGTCGTATATTGTATTTACCTTACGGCCCGCATTTTCATATTTTTTTTCGCCTTTGCGGTAGATAATACTGCCCTCGGTTTGGTCAATTGCCTTAGCATCAAAGTAAGGCCCGCTAAGCAGCGGTGTTTCACCATACTGAATACGGTTCAGATAACCATATAGGGTAAAGGCATTATCAGGGTGTGAGTTGTTCAGGTCGGGGTTAGCCGTTGCACGAATAGGGATATAGGCAAACGAGCTATATCCAAAATATATAAATGCCACACACAACAGCGCCAGATTAAGTGCAGGTTTGTTGTTTTTGACGCTCCACCATATGCCGAATATGATCAGTCCGATAAGGATAGCGAAGAAGAAAAGTGCTCCGCTGCCAAAACCCATTCCTAAATTATTTACAAAGAAAAGATCGAAATAAGCTGCAAACTGTATGGTATATCCCCGAATGCCATATTGCACCAGGCCAAGGATTACTATACTGATCAGGAAAGCGATAACACCGCTTTTTATGTTAATATTTTTATACCTGCGGAAGTAGTATACCATCACTATAGCCGGGATAGTCAATAGGTTCAGCAGGTGGATACCGATGGATAAGCCAACTACATAAGCAATAAAAATAATCCATTTATCGGCACCAGGCTCGTCGGAATGTGCATCCCACTTCAATATACCCCAGAAAACGATAGCTGTACATAATGATGACAATGCGAATACGATGGTCTCTACTGCGGAAAACCAGAACGTATCGGTATAAGTAAATACCAATGCACCTACCAAACCGCCGCCAAAGATCATGATCTGACTGTTGCTGTCGGCTTCTTCTCCCCTTTTTACCAGTAATTTCTTAGCTATAGCAGTTATTGTCCAGAACAGGAACATAATTGTTGCACCACTGGCCAATGCCGAGCCCATATTGGTAAAGTAAGGCACTTTGGTTTTGTCCCCCATAGAGAAGAGCGAGAAAAACTTACCCAGCATGGCAAAAAGCGGATAACCAGGCTGGTGCGCTACCTGTAAGCGATAGGCACAGGAGATAAACTCACCACAGTCCCAAAAGCTTACCGAAGGCTCTAATGTCAGAATATAAGTGATTGAAGCGATGGCAAAACACAGCCATCCTAAAAGGTTATTGATCTTTTTGTATTGCATGGAAGATAATTAGTATACTTTTTTGCGGGGGCTAATATCTGCATTTTTATAAATCTTTCCAGATAAATAACAAACCCGTTAACATCTTTTAACAAATGCCACCGAAATTATAAAAAATAGTCGGAAGTCCGAAGAGCAGGAGGTCAGAAGCCTGTTGCAGAATTGACTCACTCCTGCTCCCTCTCTGCTGCGGAAAGAGGGGATTTAAAATTTATGTTTTCTTACCCCCTCCTTACCGTATGTGGTAGAGAGGGTCGACGAGTGTGGCATAGTCGGGGTGAGTCGAATATGAGCGACAGTTTTGCACGACTGGCAAGTTCAGATATGCTAAATAACTAACTGAACGACAAGCACAAAACTTGCTTGTTCCGCTTGTTTTTTTGTACCTTACATTGCCCTTAATCACAGCGATGAAAAAATTAACCCTTGCCCTTGCGTTGATAACTCTATTCATCAGTGCCGGCGCACAGCACAAAAAAAGTGACACCTTATTAGTAGCCTTACAAAAGGCCAATACAGACACCAACAAGTTTGTTGCCTTAATCACCCTGAGCCGGCATTACTACATCACCTATCCGGATTCGGGGATCATTTACGCGCAAAAAGGATACGAGATCGCACAAAAAAACAATTGGCTCGACGCACAGGGTTTCGCCCTTAAAAGAATGGCGGATTCTTACGGGAATATCAGTGACTACGTTAAATCCATGCAGTATTATTTCAAAGCACTACGGGCTTACGAAAGCATAAATGATATGTTCGGAGAGCAGACAGTATACAATAATATTGGCTCAACATACCTCGGGAAACAGGATTATAAAAATGCACTTTTAAACTTATATAAGGCAAAGAGGATGATGGACACTTATCTTCTTTCCCATAAACCCGATAACAAGACTCAACGTTCGAGCTATATAATCTCCTTAAATATAGGCGAGACATACCTTGGTCTTAAAAAGGTTGATTCGGCGGAGTATTACCTGAATAACACCAATGGAACCCTTAGGCAGTTAACCAACGCCGAAGAAGCAAACGAATTTAAGGCAAATATAGCCCTTGATCTCGGCCAGATAGCCACCTTGAGGGGTGATAAGCAGGCAGCCCTCAAATATTTCAGATCCGCTGTTTCGATTTCCATTGCAAACCAAGATATTGACAATTTGAGCAAATCCTACCTAAGCGCTGCTAAATTGTACCATCAATACAAGCAACAGGATTCGGCCGAATACTTCGGGCGCAAGGCGATTGAAGTTGCCACTTCGGCGAATTTTGCGCAAGATGTTTTGGACGCAGGAACGGTGCTGTACTCCTACTATGACGAGGATCAAAATTTACCCGAAGCATATAAATATTATAAGATCACAACAAGGGCAAAGGACAGCTTGTATAGCCAGGATAAGGTCAAACAATTGCTCTCATTGGACTTTGATGAAAAGCAACGCCAGCAGGATATTGCTGCAGCCCAACAACAGTATCGCGAAAATGTACGAATGTACGCCCTTATTGCGGTGCTGGCGGTGTTCCTGTTGCTGGTTATTATCTTCTGGCGAAACAGCAACCAGCGGAAAAAGGCAAACCAACTTTTGCAGCAACAAAAGGAAGAGATACAAACCACACTGGGCGAGTTGAAAACCACGCAAAACCAATTAGTACAATCGGCCAAGATGGCTTCGCTGGGTGAATTGACTGCGGGTATTGCTCATGAAATTCAAAACCCACTCAATTTTGTCAATAATTTTTCCGATGTCAATCGTGAAATGATAGGCGAATTGAGAGGGGAATTAAAGAATGGCAACGTGAACGAAGCTTTGGCAATCGCTGATGATATTGAGCAAAACGAAGTAAAAATAAATCACCACGGGAAACGCGCCGACTTCATTGTAAAAGGTATGCTGGAGCATAGTCGGACCAGCACCGGGGAAAGACAAGTGACTAATATCAATGTGCTGGCGGATGAATTTCTAAAGCTTTCCTATCACGGTCTTAGGGCGAAGGATAAAAGCTTTAATGCTGACCTGGTGACTCATTTTGATCCAAGTCTGCCCAAACTTAACGTGGTGCAGCAGGACATTGGCCGGGTGCTCATCAACCTGTTCAGCAATGCCTTTTATGCGGTGAATCAAAAAGCAAAAACAACAGGGCCAGATTACAAGCCGACTGTTGAAGTAAGCACTACAAAAGAAAACGGTTCTATTCTGATCAAAATAAAAGATAACGGCACTGGCATCCCTGATGCCATCAGGGAAAAGATCATGCAGCCATTTTTTACTACCAAGCCAACAGGCGATGGAACAGGGTTGGGTTTGTCACTTAGTTATGATATTGTGGTGAAGGGGCATGGGGGAAACATCGATGTGAATACCAAAGAGGGCGAGTTTACGGAGTTTATCGTTAGCCTGCCCCTGTAACCTATTCTAAACCGTCATGGCTTCGTTCTTCACCATGACGGTTATTTTATATTTCTTATGATCAATTTTGCTGTTTCCCAATAACACCGGCAAACTTGCTTTCATAATCATTCAACTGCGACTGTAATTTGGTATTCAAAGCCAGCTCTTGATTCTCTTTCGTGATTTGTGTCATGGCATTCAGTACTGACATTTCAAATTGCACATTTGAGGTATTTACATCCCCGGGACTAGCTTGCAACAGGTTATAATCGTAGGTCAATTGATCGGTGATATAATTATCCATGCTCGAAACATATTTGTTTGCCACGCTGTTGGCATGAAGACGATAGGCCGTATCAATCACCCGGAATTTACTTTGAGCAACGCCTGCATACGGATAAATATCCGGCATTTCGTTATCATATTTTTGTATCGCTTTCAATGCCATATCCTTGTGCCCTTCAGCTATTAAACCGTCGGCAAGCTCAGTAAAAGTATTGGTGATAAGTGTATAAAATAACCCGGCTGACTGCTCATCAAGGTATTTAGCTGCTTTATAATTGCCCCATTTAAATTTATTCATCACGTTATCATACATTACTTGAGTATTTAGCTTAGCCTGATTATTTGCCTCTGGTTTAAACGGGATCAGATGGTAAACAAAACCCTCCTTATACAAATAATTTTGCAGGCCATTGAACCCGTCATTAGTCATAGTAACAGTGAAGCAAATCGGGCGTTTCCAATCGTTATGCGTAAGTATATCTAATAGCGCCAGGTTATCCTTCATCAAATAATTCCCGGAAAATTTCCATTGCATACTATCAGCCACCCTACTTTTCTGATCCGGAGTAATCACACCATTTTTAACCAATGCATCCGCATTTACAGTGAGTTTAAAGTTTTTTGTAGGCAGATAATTTAATACAGATCCATCCTGCATTTCCACTTTAGTTTGCGGATTATCCGATGTCACAAATTCAAAGATATCCTTTAGCTCCACCGAGTCGGGTATTTTAGCATCACTGTAAGGAATATAATCGCGCGTACCATTTTTGTATTTGTCAAAACTCATGGTGATAGGTAATGGCTCCGACTGGTTCATTTTGCTCTGCATCTGGTGAATATACCAATCGCTGCCAAAGAGGGTATTGACGATAATACGCACATCCGGTCTCACCCCTTCTACCTCCTGCACATACCATAGTGAATAAGTATCATTATCGGCCCCCGTAAACAGAATAGCATTTTTAGGGCACGACATCAGGTAGTTATAGGCCATATCATGCGCCGTCATCTTAGTCGACCGGTCGTGCCCTTTCCATTCCTGTTTGATCAATAATACCGGACCGATCAGCAAACACAAGGCAATGGTGGCGTAGCTTGCAGTACGGGCATTTACCTTTTTGCGCATAAACTCTGCGATGGCTATTACCCCTATCCCGATCCAAATGGCAAAAGCATAAAACGAGCTGACATAAGAATAATCGCGCTCGCGCGGCTGCAAGGCTTGGTTGACATACATCACAATGGCGATGCTGGTAAAAAACCAGAACAACCCGATGATAAATGCATCTTTTTTGCTTTGACGGGAGTGATAAAACAAGCCTATCAATCCTAAAATCAGAGGTAAGGCATAAAGTGGCGTATAGCCGTTATTATGCAATACCGAGTTTGGCAAATGTTTACCCTTATCAAAAATGCCTGTTGTCCAGTCGCCATCGGCGTAATCATGTAAACCGCTTTTTTGAAATTGACCATCCTGCTGATTGTATCGTCCTGCAAAATTCCATAGAAAATATCTGCCATACATTTGCCATATCTGCCAGCTGAACATAAATTTCAGGTTGTCTGAAAATGCAGGTACATCATTGTCCGACAAACCAAGCCATTGTTTATAAAACTGAGGGTCCTGGTCTCTTTGACTAAACATCCGCGGCAAAATAGTAGTGTGATCGTAGGTAGTAACCACGTCTTTTCCTGCAGATTCATATTTGTTTTTGCCCTTTGCGTAGTTAGTCCCGCCATCAGTCTGGTCTATCACTTTTGCATCATAATACGGCCCGGACATTAAGGGAACTGATCCGTATTGGCCACGGTTCAGATACCAGTAAAGGGTAAAAGCATTATCAGGACGTGAGTTGTTTAGATCGGTATTAGCAGTAGCGCGAATCGGGATATAAACAAACGAGCAAAAGCCAAAATAAATGAACGTTATACAAATCAAGACCAGGTTGAGCACCGGCCTATTCTTGCGGATACTATAACGAATGCCCATTACCAACGCACCAATCAGCAGCACAAAGAAGAAAATTGCCCCACTGCCAAAACCCATACCCAAGGTATTAACAAAGAAAAGATCAGCGTAAGCGGCTATTGCAACAGTGTATCCTCTGATACCAAATTGCACAAAGGCGAGAATACCAATACTGATCAGGAAGGCAACGATACCGGTTTTTAAGTTGATGGTTTTATACCTGCGGAAATAATAAACAAATACTATAGCCGGAATGGTTAACAAATTAAGCAGGTGAATGCCTATAGATAAACCAATCATGTAGGCAATAAATACGATCCATTTGTCGGCCCCCGGTTCTGTTGAATGGGAGTCCCATTTCAATATTGCCCAAAATACAATAGCCGTACATAATGCCGACATCGCAAAAACGATCGTTTCCACCGCAGAGAACCAAAAAGTATCACTGAAAGCCAGCGCCAGTGCACCTACAAGTCCAGCGCCAAAGATCAGGGTTTGTTTAGTGCCATCCATCTGGTTACCGTTCTTCATCATCATTTTCCGGGCCATTAGGGTAATCGTCCAGAACAGGAACATAATGGTTGCTCCGCTGGCCAATGCACAGGCCATATTGGTAAAGTAAGCCACCTTATGCACATCGCCCAAACTGAGCAACGAGAATACTTTGCAGATCATAGCGAAGAGCGGGTATCCCGGCTGGTGTGATACTTGTAAGCGGTATGCACAGGAGATAAATTCGCCGCAATCCCAAAAGCTGACGGAAGGTTCGAGGGTTAAGATGTAAGTAGTTGATGCAATGGCAAAGCAGAGCCAACCCAAAAGGTTGTTAATCTTGTTAAAGTGCATGGTTTATCAGGGTAAAAGTTTGTCAATACCCTAATATCCGGCTTATTTGTAAGCTATTTATAATGAACAGATTGGGTTTAACATCTTTTAACATTATTTAACGATTGTCGTTCCAAATGTTAAAACTTCAAAGCCACCCCCGCCTCAAAATAAAATATGCCTGAGCTGTTCACCATACCTTTGGTAATACGTGGAGGCAGCTTATTTTCGGCCATCGCATAAGTTGGTGTAAAAGTTAAGATCAATGCACCCATCTTATATTCAACCGGCACCGAAAATTCATAATCAAGCATTTTAAACTGACTTAACTGGTTTTCCCGTTTGATGATCAGGCTTTCCGCGGCTTGTTCCAAAGCAAGGGCCTTCTTGGTCAGTTTATATTTTTTTAATACAAAGTAGGCGTCATAGAAGTTTTGCGTACCTGCATTTAGGGAGACCGTAGGAGAAATAATAAAAAAATCCCTGCCCGTAAATATCCCATCGATAGTAAAATCATGCGACAGACCAGCGTTTACGAAAATATCGTGCCCGAAGCCCTGTTTCAGGAAATTGTAGTCTACACTGATAGTCGGCGTAATTACACTTTCTATATCATAATTCAAATTGGCATTTATAGTACTTCCAATTGCCGAGCCGATCTGGGTACTGTTAGCTGTATAAAAAAGTTGGGTAAAAGATATTCCGCCGCCCAGGTCATTCGTAATGTCGAAATTATATCCCAGGGATGCACTGCCGCCGTCCAGTTTGTTGGTCACGCGGTTAGGAATATAATTTACCGTTCCGGATAAATATATTCCGTTTTTAAAAGTGTATTTAACATCAGGAATAATGGTTGGGGTACGTACAGTATCTGCACGGCCCATAAAAACATTGTTACTTAAATAGTTTGCACCGATTTTGAAAGAAGCCTGTTTTTCGGACATTGCCTTTTCCAGCTTGTCAAGCAAATCTTCCGGATCTTCAGTTGTTGTGTTTTGAGCGAGTGCACTAAATGCGGTTAACAGGAATAATAATGTAAATAGGGGTACGTAAAAAACTCTCATCAAATAATTTAATAATATGTGATAAAAACCTGATAGACTGTATTACGCGAATATGGTTTAATTGTTTGGTCAAATAAAAATATTATTATTCGTATTAAACCATATTATCACTTGCACTGTCATAACAAAAACGAACGAAACAAAAACACAGAAAAATTTAAAACGAAAAGTTATGAAAAGAATTGGTTTAACAGCAGTAGCATTAATTCTCGCAGGTGCTGCTTTTGCTCAAACAAGTACCCCCTCTACAACTGCCAGTACAAGCTCATCAACTGAGGTAAAAGCACAGATGAAAGACATGCGTCATGATATCCGTGCCTATAACAAAGAAAAAGCAGAAGCTAAACAAGAAATAAACAAAGGCGATATAGCAGCAGCAAAAGCCGACCTTACCGCAGCAAAAGCCGACAAACAGGATATAAAAGCAGACGCTAAAACCCTGAAATCAGAAGGCGTTGCCCATCCGGTTAAACTGGCTGACAAGCAGGTTAAAAGAATTGACGAAAAAGATGTACGGAAAGACCTGAAAGATGTTAAAGCCGATGCCAAAACCGAGCAAAAAGACATAAAAGAAGGCGACCTTGCCGATGCCAAGGCCGCTCAGAAGGATTTAAAGGCTGACAAAAGAGACCTGAAAAGAGATGTGAAAGAGGCTCGCCGCGATGGTATCAGGCATCCGATACGTCGTGCTAAATAACCCCAATATATATACTTATTAGTTTAACTGTTCTATTTTTTAGCTAAAGGGGTGCTGCATTGCAGCACCCCTTTTTTATTACTTTTTTTTTCCTAATTCCGAGAATAATATCATCAATACTACAGCCAGCAAAATACCTACCGGCATATCGCGCGTAGCAAGGCCCACGGATAACCCTATTATAATAGCAGCAACGTAATAGCTTTTTGAACGCGGACTAATCACGGCGGCGAAGATAGATTTTTTTGCATTTTATCCTATTTTATTCCATTTACGTTAACTAAAATATGAGTAATAATACTGTGTAAATGCATGTCATAACACAATCAGAATATATTATTGTTAATTATATGAGATTGCATTTAGTTTTTATCCGGCTATCTTTGCCGGATATTAATAGATATTAAATATCTGTCGTTATATTATTTAAAACATACAAAACATTGACTATGAAGAATTTGAAGATCAAAATTGCCACATTAGGCATATCCCTTGCCACAGCGAGCATCCTGTTTTCGGGCTGCAGTTCATTCACCAAAACAGAAAAAGGTGCCGCAATCGGCGCAGGAGGTGGTGCTGTTCTTGGTGGTTTTATTGGGAGAGCGGCTGGTAATACGGCATTGGGCGCCATCATTGGCGGTGCAGTTGGTGGTACAGCAGGAGCTGTAATTGGCCACAAAATGGATAAACAGGCTGCCGAAATAAAACAAACGGTACCGGGTGCCACCGTAACCCGCGAAGGTGAAGGTATTTTGGTAAAATTTGATTCAGGTATCTTATTTGACGTTGATAAAACAAACGTAAAACCTGTAGCGCAAACCAGCTTAAAAAAACTGGCCGTGTCACTTCAAAATAACCCTCAAACCAACATCATGGTTGTTGGGCACACTGACAGCACAGGTACTGCCGAGCATAATATGGATCTTTCTATCCGGAGAGCAGGTGCCGTAAAAGCATTTTTAGTTGGCGAGGGTATCGATGGTTCCCGCTTAACCACAAAGGGCAAAGGCGAAACCGAGCCTATTGCATTGAACAGCACGGCTGATGGCCGCGCACAAAACCGCCGTGTAGAGATTGTAATTGTTGCCAACGACCAGATGAAACAACAGGCTACACAAGCTGCACAATAAATTAAGAGTTTTATAAAATAGAAATATAAGCTATGAAAAAACTACTGCAAACATCAGCCTTGATTATAATTACACTATTTACTTTCTCAGCCTGCAATACTGTTAAGAAATTACCTGCTACAGTTGCCGGAGCTTCAAGGGCCCGATTTGTAGGCAATTGGACACTTACTAAAGTAAGTTATGAGGGCTTGGTACCCGGATCGGTTCAAACAGTATTTGATCAGGGTGCCCCTGAAGATTTTAATGGCAGCACCTGGAACCTGACCAATAGCGGTAACGGAAAATATACACTGGCAAACGGCACATCGCAAACCATATTCTGGTCATACAATAATACCAATGGAGAGTTGTTTCAATTCAAAAAACTTTACCAGGGCGATAGCGCCAGAAAGGTGCAGGAGGGATACCAACTGCTAGTATCTGGTATTGACGATAACTATATGACTTTAAAATCACCCGTAAGCCTGGGCAATAAAACAGCCTATGTGGTTTACTCATTTGCCAAAAACAAGTAAAAGAAATAACAAATTCAAATTAAAAGGATAAACCTGCTCGGGTTTATCCTTTTTTATTTGAATGTATTTGTTCGAATAATATAATTCTATCTATAGAAATGGCCAGGATTATCGAGATAAACCGACAGAAGTGCATAAAACGTACTACATATTATAACAAGAATCTTACGCTGATTTTACAATATTTAACATTCCGCATCAAAATAGCTTAAACCTATTTCCGTTTATACAGTCATAAGAACGCTTTAGGAAATTTAATTCATAATGATTTGAATGGAAGAACCTTTACACAACAACCCCTTATAAGAACACAATATTATGCTAAAGCGTATACTAGTATTAGACGACAACCAGCACATACTGGAAGCTGTAGAAGAAGCTCTTACGTACGAGAAATTCCAGGTATTGATCACCACTGATAGTAACAACCTGATAGAAATTGCTAAGATTTTTCAACCCGATCTATTTATTCTTGACGACAGGCTTGCCGGGCGTAAATCATCAGATGACATTTGCCATCAACTTAAATGGCATCCCCGATTCGGGAATACCCCTGTAATGCTATGCTCTTACTTTTATCACCATGGCGCTGATTTTTCTTCCCTGCCATGTGATGATATCATTGCCAAACCATTCGGCCTGGATGAATTAGTGAGCAAAGTAAATAATCTGATATTAGATTAGTTTTTAAGTACACACAAAAATATTGATTTAATCAGCTGTGGTTGATTGTTAACAATCGACAAAGGATAATATGTGCAATAAATCGTCGTTGTAATTAGAAGCCTTGCATCCCTATAGGGATGCAATTCGCCGCAAAAAGATCAGAATTGTTGGTGGTAAATCTGTTAAAAATATGATGCCCATGTTTCGAATGATTTATGCCGGTCCTAAAATAATTTAATGAAATTAACTTATACCACAACCCTGGCAAGGAGGATATTCTTTGCATTTCTTGGATTTATCATCCTGCTTTCGATAGTAGCGTTATTTGTCCGCGACTCCATTAATAGCAAACTAAGTAAGATATCACAGGTATCAAGAGATATCGAAAGCAATCGTGCAGAACCTGAAAAAGCACTATTGTTGCTGCACCAGGCTGACGATGACTTCCAGCGATCGCTGGTGAATAATGACAACAGATTACAAACAAGCTACAAACAGGAGTTATCACTTGCTTTTAATAAAATCGACACTTTACTCCAAAAACAAGTGGCAGATACATTAAATCTTACTCCGCTGGAAAGAACCAGAATAAAATACTGGCGTCAGCAAAAGAAATCCTTGTTGGCCAGGCTATATCTGCTTCGTCACAGTTTCGATTCATTACTAACCGTCTATGCCAATACTGACTCAATCGGGCTTGATAAGACAAAAGCGTTAAATACCAACCTGCACTTTAAGAAACCTGAAGCTCTTACCAAACCCGATACAGTGCGCAAAGTCGCTATCAAACGCGGCCTGATCGAACGCATTAAAGACGCTATCAACAATAAGGATGTAAATCGCGCAGGGCACCAGCATGATACTAAAGAAACTAATGCGAAAGCGCTAAAGATCATCAAACAAAATCAGCTGGCTTATAGTAATGCTCTGCAACAATTGCAGCATCAAAGTGTGGAGCAATTACATGCACAACGTCAGTTGGTTACTACTAATTCCTACATTATAAATGAATTAGGAAATATAATTAGCCAGGTAAAAGACATTAATTACAATATGGCTGACGAGTTTAAGGGAATGGCCCTTAAATCGTACCAGGATAGCACAACACTCCTGAATAAATTATACCTCACCGCTTTGTGTCTCCTTGTGTTGTTCTCAGCCTTGCTGATCGTATTTATAACACAGCTTCACCAGTCTGAGCTGCAATTGCGCGAAGAAATAGAAAGCTCCGTGGCTATTGCTCAGCAAAAAATGGATCTGCTGCACCACATGAGTCACGAAGTGCGTACTCCTCTTACTGCGATCATGGGTTTCCTGTATATCTTCAGCAAGTCGGCAATGACTCCTAAACAAGCCGAAATGCTTGAGTCAATAAAAGTATCGTCGGATATGATGCTGCGTACCCTGAACGATACATTGGATGCTGCAAAAATGGAGCATAGTGAACTTACAATCCATACAGAACCGTTTAATCCCGACTATATTTTGAGCACGGTGATCGAGAGCATGGGATTCAGCGCCGAAAAAAAGAAGTTATACCTTAAATACAAATTTACAGGCAATAAAAATGCTATTGTGCTGGGCGACAGTTTCAGACTAAAACAAATTGTTGTAAACCTGCTGAGCAATGCGATCAAATTTACTCACGAGGGAGGCGTTACGGTAAATGCGCAGTTAATTGCAAATGACACCGGCTTACAGGTGGAGGTAACCGATACAGGTGCAGGTATCAGCACCGAACAACAAGCCAGCCTTTTCTCAAAATATTACCAAACCAGTTCTTCAAAAGAACAGATCGGAACCGGACTTGGCTTGTTTATATGCAAGCAACTCATCAAGTTACAAAAGGGGAAAATTGCAGTTAAAAGCGAGGAGGGAAAGGGTACCACTTTTACGCTGCTTATACCCTACCAAAAAAATGAGAGGAACCTACCAGTAGTGGTGAGTGAGTCGTAAGTGGTGAATTGTTGAGTTAGGAAATTTATCTGGTCGACCGATTAATAATTTTAAAACTTATTTTAATTTGAGGGCATCTAATCACAAGTCTTTTTTATTGACCTAATCTTAAATTGATGGACGGTATCACATTGGTTGGAATATTAATAACTGTCTTACCCTATTTTACTAGTATGCCTGGTTATCGCTGCACTCCTTAGCATCTATTCAAAAAATAAATTAGCGTGGTTTAACCCATATATAGCCCCACTCATAAGGCCAGCAAAGGTGAGGATAATTAACGTCGTTTTATTGCCGTGTTATCAGTACGCGGTTTTAAAGCCGGTAGTGCCTTTATAATAGCTATCAACCCCAGCCCAATTACTTTGAGTGCTTTAAATGAAAAGATCACAAAAGGTTTCATTACTTCCCAGTTATCACGAGGAGTATTTTTTCCCGCTGGGTTTCCGGCACGAATGATCTTTACTTTGTCTGCTGCCATAAGAATTAATTGCTTACTAATACAATGGCGAGTCTGTTAAAATTGTTTTAAATTATAAATAAGGTGAAGGGTGAATTTTATTTTGGACTTCTGTCAAAAGGACTCCTTCGGAGAATTTCGAATGCGGAATTTTGAGTGACCGTTCAATTGTTAGATTGATTTATTGTTTGTATTATGATTAGCTAAATTACTTTAGACTTCTTCAAGGTAAGCACGGTAATCTCCGGCCATATACCCAGGCGGCCAGAGAAAGCGAGAAATCCGAAGCCACGGTTTACATAAAGCTGTCGTCCGTTTTGCTCCATCCATCCGGCCCAGTCAAGGTAAACGTATTTCACCGGGCTCCAGCGCAAGCCTGCTGTTTCTACACCAAACTGCGCACCATGTGTATGCCCCGACAGGGTTAAATGTATCTTTTCAGGATAATAACGTACTTTCTCTTCCCAATGAGTCGGATCATGCGATAGCAAAATTTTAAAGGCATTTTTGTCAACGCCCGTCATCGCTTTATCCAGATCACCTTTCTGAACAAATCCCCTGCCCCAGTTTTGTACGCCTATCAGACTGACCTTTTGGCCGCCTTTCTCAATCACCACATTTTCATCAAGCAGAAGCTTATATCCCAACGTTCGGTGATGCTCCTTAAGCTTTTCGAGGTTGGCATCTTTTTCAGCATCATTATTCCAATGAATATAATCTCCATAATCATGATTACCCAAAATCGAAAATTGTCCGTAATGGGCTTTCAGCTGGCTAAACATTTCCATATAAGGCTCTATCTCCCATGCAGCATTGTTCACCAAATCGCCTGTGAAAACAAAAAGGTCACTTTTTTGAGCGTTAGCCAAATCAATACCACGCTGTACTGCTCCCGCATTATCAAAACTGCCTGAATGGATATCCGAAATTTGCGTAATGGTAAATCCATCAAAAGCATCGGGCAGATCATCAAAATAAAGCGTGTGCTTGTGCAGTTTATAGTCGTATTTGCCTTTTAGCATCCCGTAAAGAAAGCCCGTAAACGGAACTGCTGCGACCAATATGGCGATTTCGCTGATAAATTTGCGACGGGCAGGGAAAAAAGGTTCGCCGGTTTTCCTGGTGCTGCGGTTAACAGCATAATCACTGATGCCGTAAAAAAGCCGGCCTATATCGCCGATAAGTAATACCAGCGAGAAGATTATTTTAGTAATAAAAAGGGTAATCAGCAGGCTTAGCATCCACTCATGGTATGGCGTCATTCCACGCGCTGTACTCATGCTACTAACTCCTGCAATAAACAAAACGGTAACTCCAACGGACACAAGCAAATAACCCCAAAGTACTGCCTTTTTCAGGCGTACAGGTTTCCAGTCTTTAACAAAAGTTTTTAAGCCATAAAAGACATACCAGTCCAACAGAAGTGTAATAGCTGCTATAATCAGGAATATTCTTATAAAACCGCCCCGGTGCATAATGTAATTTGTGCTGCGTGCAATTTATAAAACACGGAGTAATTAAAAAGTCATTATATCATTGCTAATCAAAAAAGTAGTATCTTTTCGCTCATATTAAGCAAATCTGTTATAAACCCGCATATTTTAGTCATGAAGAGGTTGTTGTTTGGTGTTTTGGGGCTGATGACGTTTATTATATATTCCTGCAAAAAAGGCGAACCGTTACACAAAACTTACCTGCTTAGCGAGCTGATAGTTGATGACCGTGCAGACGGAAATCAGATTGATACAACCAGCTTTTTTTACGATAATCGGAACCACCTCACACTTGTAAAAACCAACGGCGGTCAGCATTTTTCAATTACTTATGATGAAGCAGGACGCGTAAATACCGCCAAAACAATAAATAACAATGGCGCCACGGTAAAGGAATTTGATTTTTTTTACGCGCCGGTTGTGGGCTTTTACGAAAAGGCAGCAGGCAAAAAAGACGACACCGCCTATTTTTCATTTGATAATAAACATGAGGTAACAGAAATACGCACACTACATGCCGGCTTTTCAAAATTTGAGTACGACGGTCGGGGCAATGTTGCCAATTTGGAAAACTATAAAGCTGATAGTACATCTGACTTGCAGGATAAGATTTTTTACAATTATGATAACCAGAAAAGTTACTTTTCTAACGTTGCCCCTAATAACTATTACCTGATGTACATCCTTTATTCTGATGCTAGCACACTGATCAATAATGCTATTACAAGAAATGCCGATGTTTATACCTACACCTACAACAGCGAAGGGTTCCCTGTAAAAGCTATTGCAAAAGTTGTTGGTCACCAATTGACGCCTATTTATTATAATTACATCGTCAAATAAAAACCAATTATGAGATATTGCTTAATCATTCTGGCATTCATTATGTCTTTGCAATGTTATGCGCAACAAAAGTCTAAAGTTGATACGGTATTTTTTGAAGACTTTAACGGCAACAGCCTCGACCGCAGTAAATGGAACGTGGAAGTTACCGGGCAAACCGTGAATGACGAACAGCAGGCTTACGTCGACTCGACGTCGGTATTGTATTTTGTAAAAGGCAAGGATGCAGTAGGTGCCAGAAACGGCGCCCTGGTGATAAAGCCGAAATACCTGCCCGGACATACCAGCAAGGAGCGAAAAAAGTATGACTTCATTTCGGGCAGGATCAATACGCAGCATAAAATAGAGTTTACCTACGGCACAGCTTCGGCGCGAATGAAAATCGCCTCGGGCGATGGGCTATGGCCTGCGTTTTGGGCTTTGGGCAACGGAGAATGGCCCGATTGCGGCGAAATTGACATGATGGAAACTGTAGGCGACAGCAGCTGGATCAGTAATGCCTTGCATGGGCCCAATTACTTTGGCAACACCCCGCTAACGTACAGGCATTTTTTCCCAAAAAAGGCTACAGTAAACGACTGGCATATTTATTCGGTAGACTGGACAGCTGATAAACTGGTATTTAAAACTGACGGCATAGTTACCTATACCGTAACCAAAGCAATGATTGAACATTATGGCCGATGGGCCTTTGACAACCCTAAGTTCATTATATTAAACTTTGCGTTAGGTGGCGGCTATCCAAACGGCGTAAACAAGATCACCAAGCCCTACTTCGGTTTATCACAGGCAACGGTTGATAAAATAAAAGCAGGGAAGGCAAAAGTACTGGTCGATTGGGTGCTGGTGACCAGGCCGAAAAATTAGCCAAATAAAAAGCCCCGGTGTTTTGGACTGAACCCCAAAAGTTGGACGAATTTAAAAATTAATTGTAATGATGAGCCCGATAATTTATCGGGCTCAT
>NZ_JAUMKB010000013.1 GCF_030519375.1 Mucilaginibacter tolerans
CTGAATTGCTCCATCATCTTTTCTTTCATCTGGAATATAATTATTCCAAAAGTGTCAACCTATACCTGTATAAGACCGTTTTTGGGACAAAAAACTTTTAAATGAACAGTTACATTCAAACCTTATTAGAGCAACGCCAATACAGCCCGGAAGTAAAAGAACAAGCGGTGCTGCGTATCTTATTTGGAGGGGAAGATCCCGCCCAGGTCATGGAGAATCTAGAGATTCATGACATTTATACAATCAATAATTGGGTAAACATCTACAAGAGAAAAATTGAGGATGGATTGATAACTTTACCTCCAATGACTGAAAAGCAAAAACAGAATCTGCATGCTTTACAACAGAGAAACAAAGAACTGGAACGAGCGGTTGCCGATGCCAATCTTATGATCCTTGCATTGAATACCTTAATTGACGTTGCAGAGCAGGATCTTAAGATACCTATCAGAAAAAAGCGTGGTACCAAACGGTCGTAAGCCTACGAGGCAACCGAATTGCAAAAGTAGGTGTCGGCCCACTTTGCAAGCTGTTTGGTAATAGTCGACAAGCATTCTATCAGAAAGAAAGGAACATTAAGGAGCAAACTCAGGATAATTTGCTCGTACTAGACCTTGTTGCTGCCATTCGCCGCGATATTCCAGGGCTGGGGTCACACAAGCTCTACCGGTTGTTACGGCCCAATCTGATGTCAAGCGGCATTCAAATTGGGAGAGATAAGCTTCATCATCTTCTTCAAACCTACAACTTACTGGTAAGAAGAAAAAGGATAACGCCCAAGACTACCAACTCAAATCATTGGATGTATAAGTATCCGAATCTAATAAAGGATTTGGAAATAAACTCAATAGAAACGGTGTAGGTTTGCGATATGACATATATTTGTGCTGGACAGAACTTCAGTTACTTATCACTCATTACAGACGCTCATTCACGATTAATAGTTGGTTATTGTCTACACCAATTCCTTAATACTGAAGGATGTATGAAGGCTTTAGAAATGGCTATAGCCAACCGGACAAAACTAAACAATGATCATAAACTCATCCATCATTCTGATCGGGGATCACAATATTGCAGTTTTCAGTACGTAAAGAAGTTAAGGGAAGCAGGTATTACCATTAGTATGACTGATAATGGCGATCCATATGAGAATGCAATGGCTGAGCGAATAAATGGGATTCTTAAAACGGACTTTAAGTTAAACAGAGTGTTTAAATCCCACCTGGAAGCAATGCTAGCTACCGAGGCGGCCATTCGCAACTACAATACGCTACGCCCACATATGAGCTGCGACTATCTCACTCCGCAGGCAGCCCATCAGTTAGATCAGCCTTTAAAAAAGCATTGGAAAAAGAAAAGTCGGAAATCGATAGAAAAGGTTGAGCATTGAAATATGGAAAACTTATACCCGCCACACAACCGATTGAAGTTTACCACATTCCAACACTTAACGACAACAACAATGAATCAACTTTTGCAATATGAAAATAAACAAATCGCCACCCGTCAATTAAATACCGCACAAAGTTTGGAAAAAACCAAGCAGTTAATACTTTTGTAAATCTCAAGACGTACTTAGACAACCATTTTTCTAATAACTCAAAAACTGTCTACTAAAACCAGTACGAGACAAACTGTAAACCTATTCCAGCATAAGACATATTTGAGTTGCGTATTCATATTTTTACAAAAAGTGGTTCAATAGGCCGCCTTTTGTATTTAGATTTAAAAATCAAATTACCTGCCTTATGAAAAAGATATTTTATTTGTTGTTGGCGTGCATGTTAGTTTTAATTTTGAATGCAGACGCGCAAATATACGGGGTGAAAAAACCTGATATTAAATCCATTCCCGATATTGATATTTATGATTTAAACGGTAACCATACCACTTTGAAGAAGCTTGCAAAAAACAAGGTACTCTTTATTGATAATTGGTTCATACCATGTCCGCCATGTTTCATGGAGATGAAAATGCTGCATAGACTTTATGCAAAGTACGGTAATGAAAAGGAGTTTTGTTTTATAACTATTAGCCGAACAGATAGTAGTATAGTTCGTAAGTTTATTGCCAAGGATTCGACGCTGGCAAAGTATGTGAATGCCTATCAATATTTTAGCCAACTGACATATTTTAAATTACCCGTATACTTTTTGCCTGGCTGTAATGCAAAGGTTATTGTGGAGGGAAAAATATTGCATCAGATAGATCCAGATCATCCTGCCCTATGCCCTGACGATGCATTGCATTTTTCGGGGTATCCTACGGTTATAATTTTTGATAAAAAAGGTAATACAATTTTTAATAAATCCGGCTATGATGGAAATGAAGCGGCAGCTATGGTCGAAATCGAAAAAGTTATTAATACAGCGTTAACCGCTAACTGACGAATATTACTGGCTTATCCCAATCCCAACTAAAATTCCGAAATTCGCCACCAAAACAAATCCGAAATCAAGAACGCATGCTGCAAATCCAGGAAAACGTATCCCTAATAAACTTTAACACTTTTGGTATCGATGTCTCGGCAAAATATTTTGTCGAAATAGGACATGAAGATGAGTTGGTGGAGTTGTTTATGGATCCGCAGTGGCTACAGATGGAGCGTTTGGTATTGGGCGGCGGCAGTAATATGTTGCTGGTAAAAGATTTTGATGGATTGGTTGTCCGCATCAATATCCGGGGTATTGACCACCGGATTAATCATAACGAAGTTTTTGTTGAAGCCGGTGCAGGCGAAGTTTGGAATGACCTGGTTAACTTTTGCGTGGCCAGGGAGTATGCGGGTATCGAAAACCTAAGTTTGATACCGGGTTCTGTAGGAGCGTCGCCTATCCAAAATATCGGCGCCTATGGTGTGGAACTAAAAGATGTGTTTTATAGCTGCCATGCCTTCGAGATCGCAACAGACACATTTAGAACATTTACCAATGAGGATTGTCGCTTTGGCTATCGCGATAGTATTTTCAAAAATGAGCTGAAAGAGAAGTACATTATTACTTCAGTTAAGTTCAAACTATCTCTTATCCCAAATCTTAATTTAAAATATGGAGCGATAGAGCAGGAGTTAGTCAACCGAGGTATCAGT
The DNA here is from genome assembly GCF_030519375.1 of Mucilaginibacter tolerans. Lineage (GTDB taxonomy): Bacteria > Bacteroidota > Bacteroidia > Sphingobacteriales > Sphingobacteriaceae > Mucilaginibacter. The sequence continues at coordinate 3,092 of NZ_JAUMKB010000013.1, forward strand.
AATCCTACTATTAAGGATGTATCGCAAGTAGTGTCGCATATTCGCGTATCTAAATTACCCGATCCTTCTACTATCGGCAATGCAGGTAGTTTCTTTAAGAATCCTATTATTACTAAAGATCAATTCGAACAGGTTTACTCCAAATTTCCTGAGGTGGTGAATTATCCTGCCGGTGACGGCCTTGTAAAATTGGCGGCCGGCTGGCTGATTGAGCAGTGCGGATGGAAGGGAAAAGTAGTCGGCCACACGGGAACATGGAAGAACCAGGCGCTCGTTTTGGTGAATCATGGAGGTGCTACAGGCGAGGAGGTGTACAGTTTTTCGTCGCAAATCATAGACAGTGTGTACAGTAAATTTGGCGTTTTGCTTGAACGTGAAGTGAATATTATTAATTAAATTATATTCGTTCTAAGAAAATATTTATTACCCGTACCTTCCGCTAATAGCTGCATTTTTCTTCTCAAAAAGTGATATAATTACAATTAAATGACTGTTTTCCAGTCTGTTCATCAGGTGGGCTTTCCGGCAGCTTAGCTTAACTCACACATAAAATCCTGTGTGTGCAATTCTGCATAATACTGTGCTTTTTTGAAAGCGGTATCATGTTTGTCTAATACTCCATACAAAACTTTAACAGAATGACAACAATCGAGTTTAACACCATGGTAATGCGTCAGGCAACTTCGCTGAGGTCATATGCACTTCACTTCACCCGGGACGCAGATGATGCTAACGACCTTGTTCAGGATACAATGTTGAAAGCCATAACTTATTACAATAAGTTTAAAGAAGGAACTAACTTGAAAGGATGGTTATATACCATCATGAAAAATACTTTCATCAATAATTATCGCCGTTTTGTTAAAATGAGCACTTTCGTAACCAAGTCTGAAGAAATATCTTCTGCCAACCTGGTATTCAGTTCGACAAAAAATCACGGCGAATCAAAATTTGTGATGGACGACATCAAAAAAGCTTTGGACAGATTGCCCGAAGACTACTATGTACCGTTTACCATGTATTTTGAAGGACATAAATATCATGAAATTGCCGATCACCTGGATATTCCGATCGGTACCGTAAAGACACGTATCCACGTTGCGCGCAAGCTTTTGAAAAAGAACCTGAAAGCTTATGACAATGGTATAAAAAAGCCTGTCTACGCAGAAGATTAATTGGTATTTGACAACTCCATATATACTATCAAATAACCTGCTACGGCAGGTTATTTGATTTTTAAGCGCCTCACCCCGGCCGTCTCCAAGGAGTGGGAGAAACTACATTCAATTTGAAGTCCTTTCCTTTGGAGAGGATTTAGGTGAGGCTAGATATTTTATTGCCTCCTTTGCTACTACCTGTCCTGAAATAATTGCTGGTGGGACTCCCGGTCCTGGTACAGTAAGCTGACCGGTATAAAGCAAATTTTTGATTTTTTTTGACCGCATAGCAGGTTTTAAAAAGGCAGTTTGTTTTAGCGTGTTTGCTAAGCCATACGCATTGCCTTTAAACGAATGATAATCAGCTTGGAAATCATTCAGGGCATAACTTCTTTTAACGATGATATTTTCACTGATCTTTTCTCCTGTGATCTTTTCGAAACGAGAGAGTATCAGATCGAGGTATTGCCGGCGGATAGCGTCATTATCCTTAATTCCGGGAGCTATTGGCATTAGAAAGAACAAATTTTCACAATTTTCTGGTGCAACTGTCTGGTCAGTTTTCGAAGAGCAACAGACGTAGAACAGCGGTTTTTCCGGCCATTTTGGATCGCCGTAAATGTCTTTGGCATGCTGCTCAAAATCTTCATCAAAAAACAGATTGTGATGTTGGATATTTTTGAGCTTTTTATTGACGCCAATATACCAGATCAGGCAAGAGGGGGACAGGATACGGCCGTTCCAGTATTTTTTGGTATAGTTTCGATAAGGCCCATCAATCAAGTGCTGATCTACGTGCTCATAATCCGCTCCGGCTATTACCAGATCTGCCGGATAATCACCTTTACTGGTGCCAACTGATTGTACTTGCCCATTTTCGATATTGATTTTGGTGACTTCTGTATTTAGTTCGATTTGTACGCCTTGTTTTTCAGCAATGCTTACCATCGCTTTTACTATTTCGTGCATGCCTCCCATCGGATACCATGTTCCTAAAACCAAATCGGCATAATTCATCATACTATATAACGCCGGTGTATTTTGAGGTGTTGCTCCTAGAAATAATGCAGGGAACTCTAATAGTTGAATCAATTTTGGATGCTTGAAGAATGTTCTCACATGCGTGTGCATATTCGTGAGCAATTGCAGGTTAATGCTCTTCCTGACCAGATCAAAGTTCAAATATTCAACTACAGAATGTGAGGGCTTGAAGGCATATTCGCCCATCCCGGTCTTGTATTTGGTTTCGGCCTGAGCTAAAAATGATCTTAATTTCTTCGCACTTGCAGGTTCGATGTTTTCAAATACCGTCTCCAGCTCCCGCATATTTGCCGGAATATCAATCAAATCGTCCTTATCAAAATAAATACGATAACCAGGATCAAGTCTGTTCAACTCATAGAATTCAGCAGGCTTTTTATCAAATAGTGCGAAATAATTCTCAAAAACATCGGGCATCCAGTACCAGCTTGGCCCCATATCGAAACGGAAGCCATCTTTCTCCCAAATACGTGCCCTGCCCCCAGGCTGATCATTTTTTTCAAGCAAGGTAACATCATAGCCTTTCTTAGCCATTAAAGCCGATGCAGCCAGACCCGAAAAGCCTGCGCCGATAACGATTACCTTCTTGCTATTGCTCATCCTGTTGCAAAGTAAATAATAGATTGGCGATGCTGAAATCCATTTTCAGGCCGAATTCGTAGATTTGGCAAAATTGGCTGCAAAACGAATGAATCTGTACGACGATACCTGCTTTGAAAGCAGTAAATTGATTACTAACAAGTACAGCACCTCATTTAGTAAGGGAATCAATGCTTTTGACGAGCGGTTCCGGTACCCTATTTATGGCATTTACGGCTTTGTTCGCTATGCTGATGAAATTGTAGATACCTTTCATGGGCACGATCAGCATCAATTAATCAATGACTTTAAGGCTGATGCATTCAAAGCGATCGAACAGAAGATCAGCCTGAATCCGGTATTACAGTCTTTTCAGTTGGTGGTTAATAAATATCATATCAACCTGGAGTTAATTGAAGCTTTTTTAAGATCGATGGAGATGGATCTGGACAAGAAGTCGTTTGATAAGGATGAATACGAAGCTTATATCTATGGCTCGGCAGAGGTGATCGGATTAATGTGTTTGCGCGTTTTTTGCGTGGGGGACGATGATTTGTATAATCGTTTAAAATCACCGGCCCAAAAACTAGGGTCGGCGTTGCAAAAAATAAATTTTTTGAGAGATATTAAGGCTGATCTTCATGAGCGGGGACGCATTTATTTCCCCGGAGTAGACTTCAATCATTTTACTGATGCTGAAAAATTGCAAATAGAAATTGACATTAAAAAGGATCTGAAGGAAGGCTTCAAGGGGATAAAAGATCTGCCCGAAGGCGCAAGGCTGGGAGTTTATATTGCTTACATGTATTATGGTGAACTGCTGAAGAAGATCATCAAAACACCCGCCCGGATTATTATGCTGCAGCGCATACGCATTACTGATACAAATAAAACGATGCTTTATTTAAAAGCTATCTCAAAACATAAACTGGGTTTGATATGAATGAACTACCTGTTTACACACGTTCCCAGTTAGCACTTCGCAACGGGCAGGACAAGCCTGAGGTTTGGATTGCCTATAAAGGATTGATTTATGACGTAAGTGGAAGTAGGTTATGGCGTAAGGGCCAGCATTATGAGCATTGGGCAGGGCAGGACCTTACCGCCGAATTACTCGATGCCCCGCATGATGAATGGGTGTTTGAGCATTTTGACCCTATAGGCCGACTGGCCTAAGGTCGGAAGACAGAGGTCAGATGTCAGAACCTTTGCAGGCCTCTGACATCCGACTTCAGGCATCTTATAATATTTCGAACTTGGCTAAGCTAATAAATTGCTGTATCCGGTTACGCAAAGCATCTTCGGTTAGATTTTTTAGTTTTTCTGTACCAAAGGTTTCCACGCAGAAAGAAGCTAAGGCCGAACCATAAATGATGGCATTCTTCATATTATTAAAGTTTACAGTGCCTACTTTAGCCATATAACCAATAAAGCCACCTGCAAAAGTGTCGCCAGCACCGGTCGGATCAAATACATCTTCAAGCGGCAGGGCGGGGGCAGCAAATATTTTTCCTTCGCCAAATAGTAGCGCACCATGCTCGCCTTTTTTAATGATCAGGTATTTTGGGCCCATTGCTAATATTTTGTTAGCGGCCTTCACCAGCGAATATTCACCCGACAGCTGGCGCGCTTCGGCATCATTGATAGTTAACACATCAACCAGTTTAATAGTTTCCAGCAGATCATCGAGCGCCACGTTCATCCAAAAGTTCATCGTATCCATCACGATTAGCTTCGGGCGCTTATTTAATCTTTTGATTGCGGTTTGCTGTGTTATCGGAGCTAAGTTTGCCAGCATGAGGTATTCGCAATCCTGGTACGATTCCGGAATGATCGGGTCGAAATCTTCCAGCACATTCAATCCTGTTTCCAAGGTGTCGCGACTATTCATATCGGTATGGTATTTACCCGACCAATAAAAATTCAGACGGTTTTCGTCGATCTGCAGGCCTTCAGTGTTGATATTATGATCATGCCAGATATTAATTTCTGACTTCGGAAAATTCTTGCCGATGATACCTACCAGCTTTACTTTGTTATAAAAGTAAGATGCTGCCAGACAGGCAAATGGCGCTGCTCCTCCTACAATTTTATCAGCTTTACCAAAGGGGGTTTCAATGTCATCGAGGGCTACAGAGCCTATAACTATTAAACTCATTTAAAATATTTTTTATTTTTTTTCTGGCAAATATTGTGAATTAAAGCCGGAAATCATACTTTTGCACACTCCAAACCGGAAAATGATTCCTGAGTAGCTCAGCCGGTTAGAGCATCTGACTGTTAATCAGAGGGTCGCTGGTTCGAGCCCAGCCTCAGGAGCCAACTGGGCAAGCACAAATTTTTGTTGCTTGCCCTTCTTTTTTATCTTGTTGCTAATCAGATAAATAAAAGAGTACGAATCGCTCGTCTTAGTGGTTCGATCATTACCAAGTCGACAATCAATCTCCTTAACACTTAACCATCTATGACCAAAGATATTCTTGAAAGAGTGAAAACCGGGGAACAAGTGCCACTTAGGTAGGAAAGCCTGCGCCTTTTAAACAAAGCACATTGCGCCTTTTAAACAAAACAAACGATTTACTATAAAGCGATTTTTGGTTCATCAAAACAAAAGAAGATGAACACCAATTCAAATAATGAGAAATTAGTGCTGGTTACCGGTGGCTCCGGCTTTATTGCAGTACATTGCATACTTCAATTATTAAATGCAGGATATCGGGTAAGGGCGACATTGCGCTCCTTGAGTCGTGAAGCCGGCGTGAGGTCAATGCTTAACCAAGCCGGCGCCGAAGCCGTTGACCGTTTGACCTTTGTTGACGCTGACCTAGCCTCTGATAAACATTGGTCCGAAGCGATAAGTGGTTGCAACTACGTATTGCATGTTGCTTCGCCTACACCAAAATTGGATTTCAAACACGAAGATGAAATGATTATCCCGGCACGGGAAGGTGTACTGCGGGTATTGCGTGCCGCAAGGGACACTGGTGTTAAACGCGTAGTATTAACCTCTGCTATCGGTGCAGTTGTTTATGGACATCCCAGCCAAAGGGCACCCTTTGACGAGACGGACTGGACAGATACAGCCAATGCTCCGGCTTACCAGAAGTCCAAAACCCTGGCTGAAAAGGCAGCCTGGGAGTTTATCGAAAGGGAGGGGAGGGGACTTGAACTTGCGACGATTAACCCCGTAACTGTCATGGGGCCGGCATTGGGACCGGAATATTCACATTCGCTTTACCTGATCAAAAACCTCCTGACCGGCAAGATGCCGGGCTGTCCGAAGATCAATACCGGTTTTGTCGATGTGCGTGATGTGGCCGACTTGCACCTGCGCGCAATGGAAAATTCAGCAGCTAAGGGAGAGCGTTTTATCGCCACTGCTGGTGAGAGTATCTGGCTGGTGGAGGTGGCGAAAATACTGAAAGAAAACTTAGGTGCTGCTGCCAATAAGGTAAGAGCGAGAGAGTTGCCCAATACGCTATTGCGTATCGCGGCATTGAAAGACCCGATGGTTAAGTCAATGATCCCGCTCTTGGGCAGGGTTATGAATGTCACCAGTGCCAAAGCTATTAACCTATTAGGCTGGTCGCCGCGCTCTACCGAAGACGCGATTCTTGCCTCAGCAGAAAGCCTGATCCGCTTGCAACTGCTCGACCAATAATATTAACTTTAAACCGATGGAAGTCGCCGAAGTATTTATCGCCTGTAAGAAGGAAGCTCATTACAGCCGGGAGCTGATCCTTTCGCAACCAGCGCTAGTTCATATCATTTCCGGTGAAATGGGGGTCGTGACCGCCGAACACAGCTACCATTTTCTTCCAGGAGATACCGTACTGCTGCCCCGTAACCAACTGGGCAGGATGAGTAAACTCCCCCTAAACGGGCAACCCTGCATCGTCATATCAGTGCTATTTCGCAAGGAAAGGCTCCAACAATACTATCGAGCCAACGTAAACCAATTTAAAGCGATGCACGGCCATGGGCTAAGAAAGTTCGGAGCACATCCGTTGTTGAAAAGCCTGTTTAGTTCTTTGCAACCTTATTTTGACCTGGCCGATGCTTTGCCTGAGGACATAGCCTCATTTAAGGTCGAAGAAGCGGTCCGTATCCTTCGTGCTATTGATCCGAGTGTAGACGAATTACTCAACCATTTTGAAGAGCCGGGCAAACTGGACCTTGCTGAGTTCATGGAGCAGAATTTTATGTTTAACCTCCCTCTGGAAAAATTCGGCTACCTGACGGGAAGAAGCCTGACCACTTTTAAAAAAGATTTCAAGCGGATTTTTCAAAATACACCCGGCAGATGGTTGACGCAGAAACGCTTGGAGCTGGCCCATTACCAGATTTTCGAGCAGAAAAGAAGGCCGTCCGAGGTTTATCTGGATAGTGGTTTTGAAGACCTCTCACACTTTTCCTTTGCCTTTAAAAAGCATTATGGTTATAATCCAACCTTTAGGGCCCTCTAACGGAGCATGTATGATCTTAACAAAAAATGTCAAGACAAGAGTAATTTGATAACCTGAGGACCCCTAGGGAAACGAACCTCTTATCTTAGCCACTTTCAATTCCTTTAGCAACTTTAACTGCTCTAAGACTTGGTTCGAATTCTGTCCAGTCAGGGGAGCCAGACTGGGCAAGCACAAATTTTTGTCGCTTGCCCTTCTTTTTTTCTTCCATAATTCATTGTTAATCAAGTAAATAAAGGAGTGCAAATCCCCCGACTTAGCGGTTCGATGTTGCAGGTCTTCAAAAGTGAACTTTTGGGCTCTTACAATAAATGCCGAAATGACTATGCTTTACTGGGATATTGGCAAAACAATAAACCAGCTTCAAAATGAACAAGGTTGGGGTGCCACGGTCACTGCACGATTAGCAAATGATATCAAGAATTAACTACCGGAATTAAAAGGCTTCTCTGAAAGAAATTTAAAGTTTATGGTTCAGTTTTATAAGGAGCATAATTCAGATGAGCTAATTGGGAAACGGGCCGTTTCCCAATTAGAAAATACAGACCAGACAAACACTGAATTTATGAAACAGGCTGCTTCCCAAATTCCCTGGGGGCATAATATTTTGCTGATGCAAAAGATCAAAGATAAGCAAATACGTTTTTGGTATGTGCAACAAACGCTTTTAAATGGCTGGAGTAGAGATGTGCTTTCATTAATGATAAAGAGTGATCTTCATCTTCGACAGGGAGAAGCAATTAATAATTTTTCAAAAACATTGCCCGATCCGCAATCTGATTTAGTAAAAGAAACACTAAAAGACCCATACATATTTGACTTTATTACAATTGCACAACCCTTTACAGAACGCGAGTTAGAAACTGAACTGGTAAAGCATGTAGAAAGGTTTTTATTGGAATTAGGTGTTGAAGGGCATTGCCGAGTAAAATATCTTCACGAAAAAGAAGGATATAGCCTCCTTCTTCAAGTTCAAGGTTCTCAATTTCAATAACTTGCCGGGGTTTCCAAAACACCATCGATCCTTTTTCATGATCAAGCTTGGTACGCCCATAGAGCCAGTGACCGGCTTTAATATTCTTTAGGCCTACCAGATAGAAATCACAGGTGATTGCAACAGCGAACGCAATTGGGGTTAGTTATCTTAGAATGATCGGCTTTGCGGCCGGCAGATAATGCGCTAAATCAAATTAGCGACGATATAGCAGCAGAAAAACGACAATACATTTGAGCTCACAAAATGGTTATGCCTTACTTTTTTTAAATTCACTCGGCGTGCAACCATATCTGGCTTTAAACACGGTAGCAAAGTAATTAGGGTTTGAGAAACCAACCATATACGTGATCTCAGAGATAGTCAAACTCTCATTATTCAAAAGGTAGGTAGCCTTTTTTATTCGCCGATTAAGAATGTAGTCAGTTATACTACAATCCGTCAAGGCTTTTACTTTCCGATAGAGCTGAACACGCGAAATACCAATTATCTTGCAAATATCGTCCACCGAGAATTTTTCGTTGGCCAGGTTTTGTTCGACAATGCCGGCAAAATCATTAAGGAATTTTTTATCCAGTTTTTTAGATATGGTAAGTCTTTCTGTAGTGCTTATGTCACTTGTAAAATGCTCTTTCAACAATGCCCGGTTACCAATAAGATTCCATACGCTCGCACTGAGATAATCAAAATTAAACGGCTTTGTAATATAAAGGTCCGCCAAAGACTGAACACCTAATATCTGATGCTCAAGGCTTCCTTGAGCTGTGAGCAAGATAATTGGAATATGAGATGTGCGGACGTCTGATTTGAGCGTTTTTGAAAGTTCTTTTCCGGATACGCCCGGAAGCACAACATCTGAGATGATTAGATCAGGCACGTTGTCAAATGCGCTGGTGATACCTGCAGTGCCATTGCATGCGGTAAACACCTCAAAATTTTCGCTGAATTTGTCTGTAAGGTATTGCAGCAAATCAGTGTTATCTTCAATAATTAGTATTGAATGTTCACTCGGACTTTTCAGAAGATTATAGCTGTCCTCTACTGCAAGCCGGTTAAAGTCTCCCTGGTATATTTTTGATTTTTCAGCCAAATCAGACCAATCATTTCGCGAATAGTTTTTTTCCATGGCATTTAAATGACTGCTTCCAAGGGGTAAGCTTACAGTAAACATTGTGCCCTTCCATTTCTGGCTTTTAACGTCAATATTACCGTGATGGAACAGCATGATTTCTTTTGAAAGAGAAAGGCCTATTCCCGAACCTGTAACCGGAGCATTATCGGCCTGGTAAAATTGGTCGAATACTAAAGCTGTATCTTCTGGTGACATTCCAATCCCATTGTCCTCCACATCAATGTAAACATAGTCAGGGCCATTTTTTCTGATAGTCACTTTTATACGGCCGTCCTCATTACAAAATTTGATAGCGTTAGATATCAGGTTAAAGAACACCTTATCCAGCATGTCAGCATCAAACCAGGCCTTTATTTCTTTTTCGGGGGAAGTAAAGTAAAGCTTGACATTCATTTTTTGTGCATAAACGCGGAATGCCTCTGTAATCTCGCGAACAAAATCGACCAAATTGTTTTCTGACGCTTTTATAGTTTGTTTGTCGATCTCTATTTTCCGGTAGTCGATCAATTGGTTCACCAACTTTAACAGCCTAAATGCATTCTGCTGAACCAGCCTCAGGTTTTTGCCGGCAAGTAAAGATAACTTGTCATTTGCGAGCAGATCCTGCAATGGGGATAACATCAATGTCAGAGGAGTACGAAACTCATGAGATACATTGGTGAAAAAGTTAAGCCGCGCCTCTGTAGCGGCTTCTGCTTTGGCCGACATTTCGATTAGTTGGTTCCTTTGCGAAACTATTTCGTTGTTCTTTGCTTCCAGTCTTTTATTGATTTTGCGGTTTTCAGTAAGAGAGTAAAAGGCAAGCCCGCCAAATATGATAGCCAGAACGAGTGTAATAATAATCACATCCAGCACAATCTGCTGGCTTTTATAAATTGCCTGCTGGTCTGCCAGCAAAGATTGTTGTTTCTCGATGTCCTTTTGCTGGCTTTCAATTTTATTCCACTGAAATTGCATTAATTTAACGTTAGTGGAATCAATCACGAGCGATTGCAAAATATTTTCCCTGGAGAATGGCTCTTTATTTAATATCTGAAAAGCTGTCACAATGGCTTCCTTACCACCGGTAGGGTATAGCACACTTGCGTTGAGGGTTTTGTTACCGACCATCTGCAAACCGCCACCATTACCTGGGAGCGCATCTACACCTAATACTTTGATGGTGCCTGGCAAACGAAGGTCGTTTAATACTTCTCTGGCGCCTGAGGCCATCATGTCATTTTGTGCAAAAATTGCATTTATACCAGCCAGTTGTTTTGCATTTTTTCTCAATTGGGCCTTGGCATGTTGCTTTAGCCAATCACCGTAAACCTTAGATACATGTATGTTAGGAGACTCCTTTATGCCGTCCATCAGCCCTCGGTCTCTTTCTATAGCAGGCGAGGAACCGGGAAGCCCCATTACTTCGAGCAAGTTAATCTGCCCTACAGAAGTTGATGCTATGTATGCACCAGCCAATTTCCCCACCTGGTAATTGTCGGCTCCTACATAGGCCGTGTATAAGCTTGACGCGGTTTTACGGTCAATAATAATTACGGGTATGCCTTTATTATATGCTTCTTCGACAACCGGCGTTAATGGCTGGGCTTCATTAGGGGAGATAATGAGCAAGTCGATACCATCATCGAGCATTTTTTTCACCTGGCTGATTTGTAAATCGCTACTATTTTCAGCATCAGCATAAACGAAGTTGGCTCCGGGATGTAAAGAAAGCTCAGTTTTCATTTCATCCAGCATGGTTTTACGCCATAGGTCGGAACCTACACACTGTGAAAATCCAATTGTGTAAGCAGCTTTTTTCTTGTCCTCTTTGCACCCTGCTATACATAAGATAATCAGGGTAACAAATAGTAGTACCCGGGATAGTTTACCGAATGCAATGCGCCCGCTCATCTTATGATTCCTAATAAATGGTTATTCAATGGTTCTTATTGGCCGGAGAGATTCGACTCTAGTTTCAAAAATATAGATAAAATTCCTATAACTCCAAATAGGCGTTTGCCGGCCCGTGCTAACATCAACAGCGAAATGTAACAGTATCGAAGGTTTCGTGTAACATAATTATAAGTCGTGCAAATTTTTAAACCCGTGTAAATTTTATTTGGCTGAAAATCAAATACATATTGTTTGTTTAAAATTTTAAGCATTTTGAAATAAAACTGATAACCGTCGCCCTGGTTCGCGCTCTACCTTGCGATTAGTAATACCAATTATACCAACCAACTTTTATGAGAAAAAATTCTGTCATGGCCTGGTCCATGGTTGTAGCCCTTGGTGGCTTTTTATTTGGATTTGATACGGCAGTAATTTCCGGGGCCGAAAAATCAATCCAGACCTACTGGGGTTTGTCTGTATTTCAACATGGCCTCACTATTTCTATAGCATTAATAGGAACAGTTATTGGGTCAATGCTCGGGTCAAAGCCGTCAGATCGCTTTGGAAGAAAGAACACACTCTATTTTGTAGCCGCTGCTTACTTATTATCGTCTATCGGAACCGCATTCGCAACTAACTGGTACACCTTCCTCCTATTCCGTTTTCTTGGCGGACTTGGCGTTGGCACGTCATCCGTTACTGCTCCAATATACATATCCGAAGTCTCTCCGGCTGAGCGTAGGGGGAACCTGGTAGGTTTGTTTCAATTTAATGTGGTGTTGGGGATCATGATCTCCTACCTGTCTAATTATTTAATCGGTCAGGGCGGAGAGGCATCATGGCGCTGGATGTTGGGTGTACAGGCGTTCCCATCTTTGCTATTTATTGTCCTGATCAGATTTATACCAGAAAGCCCCCGGTGGCTTGTACTTAAAAAAGGCGAAACTGAAAAAGCGCTGTCCATTCTAAAGATCATTAATCCCCTGAATTATGAGCGCGACCTGGTTGATATAAAAAAATCAGAGCTGGATAGCCAGGGTAGGAAACACAATGATTCGTTGTTTTCAGCCGAATATAAAAAACCGGCGTACCTGGCGGTATTGTTTGCCTTTTTCAACCAGGTATCCGGCATTAACGCCATTATTTATTATGCACCGCGAATTTTTGAAATGGCTGGCCTCGGCGCGCATTCATCCCTTTTGTCGACAGTAGGGATCGGTATGATCAATTTCCTTTTTACGCTTTTTGCAATCAATATCATCGATAGAGTTGGAAGAAAGCTGTTAATGATTATCGGCTCGATTGGCCTTATCTGCTCCCTGTTCATGGTTGCCTTTACCTTTTACACTGGCCAGTTCGAGGGCTTTACAATTCCTATATACGTAATGATATTCATCGCCTTTTTTGCTTTCTCACAGGGTGCGGTTATTTGGGTATTCATTTCAGAGATATTTCCCAACCAGGTTCGGGCGCAGGGGCAAACGTTGGGAAGCTCCACGCATTGGATTATGGCAGCCATCATCGCTTTTTCCTTTCCTTTTTTTGCAGAGAAACTGGGGGGCGCCGTCACCTTCTCTTTTTTCGGGACGATGATGGTCCTCCAGTTAATTTTCGTGTGGCGGTTTATGCCCGAAACCAAGGGTAAGTCGCTTGAACAGATAGAAACCAATATTGTGATGCATTAGTGGTATGGATACTCAAACAAACATATTGCCAGCTATCTGTTTCGGGGAAGTATTATGGGATATGCTGCCCGAAGGCGCTCAACCAGGAGGAGCACCGCTAAATGTCGCGTACCATTTGAACAGGCGTGGAGTAAAAACAAACATCTTCAGTAAGGTCGGCAACGATTTGCAAGGGCACCAACTGATTTCGCTCATTAAGTCGTGGGGGCTGGGAACAGATTTTTTGCAGGTTGATACAAAGTATCCCACCAGCCAGGTACTGGCAAAAATGAATGGTACCGAGGTAAGTTATGAAATCGTATCTCCTGTCGCCTGGGATTTTATTGAGCGAATTGATGCTGCCAAGCCTTTAATAGACAGTTCAACCTATTTCATCTATGGTAGCCTGGCATCAAGGAGTGAATTTACAAGAAAGACGCTGTTTGATCTGCTCGAAAATGAGTGTATCAAGGTTTTTGATATTAACCTGAGGCCGCCTTTTATCAGCGGGGATCTCCTTGGCGCGCTTTTAACCATGGCTGATATCGTAAAGTTCAACCAGGCTGAATTAGAAATGGTCCAGTCTGTATTCGGAGGTTCGTTCAGCAACGAGGTGTCTCAGGTCCGGTTTATCCAGGACAAGTTTAATGTGCCAGAAATTGTCGTCACCAAGGGTGAGTTCGGCGCTTCCTATTATAAAAATCAAGCCATTTATCATGCTTGGGGAAGTGAAGTAAAAGTACAGGATACTATTGGAAGTGGCGATTCATTCCTGGCTGCTTTTATTGCCGGGCATTTTTTTAACAAAGAACCATGGCAAATCATAAAAGACGCGGTAGCCATGGGGGCTTTTATCGCTACAAAGAAAGGAGGTTGCCCGGATTATCAGATCCAAGAGTACAGAGAATTTAACCAAAAGATGTTTTGAATTAACCTAATCAATTACCCTAAAATGAAAACTAAATGAGAAGATTATTACTTTTTTTCGCGTTGCTTGTCCTGACGACTGGACTCGCGAACGCACAAATCCGCCCGGTAACTGGTACGGTAACTGATACAACATCGTTACCACTGCCGGGGGTGACTGTGTCGGTAATCGGCGCCAGCGCCGGTACAGTAACCGATGCAAACGGAAAGTTTACCATAAGTGCCGCAACAGGTCAGATGCTTAAGGTGAGCTTTATAGGATATCAAACCGCTACTTACAAGATTACTGAAGGCCAGCAAAACCTTCGGATTGTCTTAAAAGCGAATGCAACTGACTTGAACGAGGTCATCGTTACAGGTTATGCCACTGAAAAGAAGAAAGACCTGACCGGCTCGGTAGCGGTGGTTGACCTGTCAGCTGTTAAAAATAACAGTTCCGGAAACACCATGCAGGCTCTGGAAGGCCGTGTTGCGGGCCTGTATATCGAAAAAGATGGATCCGTTAATGGCGCGACAAGCAGAATATTGATCCGCGGAGCAAATACATTGGGCAATAATGATCCGCTCTATATCATCGATGGTATACCAACAACCCGTCCCGAAGTATTCCAAAGCCTGTCACCTTCAAACATTGCCTCTATACAGGTGCTCAAGGATGCATCCGCCGAATCAATATATGGTGCACGTGCATCTAATGGCGTGATAATCGTCACTACGAAAACCGGAGGAAATACCGAGGGTAAGGTTCAATTCCAGTTCAACAGTACCACGTCAGTTGAATCTGAAAAATCATTGCGCTACAAAGTGCTCAATGCTGTAGACCGGGGAAAAGCTTTATGGCAGGCCTCGGTAAATGATCATACGAACCCTAACGATGGTTATGGTGACATATATACTTTTGATTGGAACAATGATTATAATAATCCCGTTTTAAACAGCGTTACGCCCAAACCATTTGTAGGCGGTGACCCAAACACTCCCGTCGGTGACACCAATTGGCAAAGCGTACTGTATAAAACAGCTATTGCGACAAATAACGATTTTACAGCGACAGTAGGCAACAAAAACTCATCGCTTGACATAAATTTCGGACATATTACCAATAATGGCCTTGTCAAATTTACCAGGTATGTTCGTAATTCCGGCAGCATCAATGCTATCACCCGCGCATTTAATGGCAAAGCTACGTTTGGCGCGAGCATAAAAATAGCCAACTCTAATGAGACGCTTCCAACAAAAGATTTGGGAGGAGCGACTACAACAGCCTTGGCAGTTAACTTAGCTCCGACAATACCAGTTTACCAAAAAGACGGAACTACCTATGCAGGTGAATTGGGCGCCGGCTATTCTGATAGGAATAATCCGCTGCACATGCAGGATCTCGCAAAATGGAATAATACCAACCGATTGACGACTTTTGGAAATATATTTTTAGAAATACAACCGATCAAAAACCTGTATATCAAGTCTAATTACGGTGCAGATAATGCAAATTATTTAGCGAAGGTAATTAGCCCGACATTTTCAGAGGGGGCGTTAAACCGCACTACAAATAGCCTGTTTAATGATCAGAACCACTATCTAAGCACAACCTGGTCAAACACCATCCGGTATGATTTCGATCTGAATAAAAATAATCACTTCAAGATTTTAGCGGGTACGGAGTACATTAAAACTTTTACAGATTACCTGACAACCTACAAGGAAAATTTTGCCATTCAATCAGAAGACTATTTCGTATTTGACGCAGGCACTGGCAAAACAAACATAACTGGCACGTCGCTTGGACATAGCTTATTCTCGCAGTTCGGACGCCTGGATTACAACTATAATAATAAGTATTTGCTCGCTCTTACTCTACGTCGTGACGGTTCTTCAAGATTTGGTGCCAATAATCAGTATGGTATTTTTCCGGCGGCCTCCGCAGGCTGGAGGATCGACCAGGAAGATTTCATGAAGAATCAGACGCTTTTCTCTCAGCTAAAAGCACGTCTTGGTGTTGGCCGCGTGGGTAACCAAGAAATTGGTGATTTGTCGCGCTATACACTTTATTATGCCCGATATGGTTTTACGCAAAATCAACTTACGCCCGGTTTTTGGGAGCAATATATGAATATTGGTACTGCGTATTCATTAACCGGCGCCAACACAGGGGCTTTGCCATCCGGATTCGTACAGACCCAGTTGGGCAACCCCGATCTGAAATGGGAAACAACCGATGAAATCAATGCAGGTTTAGATTTCACGTTCTTGCACGATAAAATTTCGGGATCATTCGATTATTTCTCAAGAAATACCACAGGTATATTAATTACGCCGCCGGTTGCTTCAGCATTGGGCGAAGGTCAAAGCAAAACTGTAAACGGTGCTTCAAAAAGTAACAAAGGCTGGGAGCTTGTCCTGACTTATCATGGACAGCAAAGCGGAGACTTTAACTACAACGTTACTTTAAACTTTTCTCATTTCAGGGATAAGATCACCAAGTTGCCAGAAGATGTGCGGCCTGCCTATCCCGGCAACCTGGCGAACACCATCATCGGTCATTCGCAGTTTGATATTTTTGGTTACAAAACTGCCGGATTATTCCAATCACAAGCTGAAGTCGATGCGGCTCCAACCCAAATTGGCGCAGGCCCCGGACGAATTCGTTATGTAGATACCAATCATGACGGCAAAATTGATGCAAACGATCAAACCTGGATTGGCACTACCCTGCCTGCCCTGGAATATGGTGCAAGAGTTGACCTGAACTATAAAAAATTCGATCTGGTCATATTCGGATCTGGTGTAGCCGGAAGGAGAGGATATGACCCCTATACCTTCTTCAACAATTTGATGCATAGCAGGGAAGATGTTGGCCCTGGCGTATTCAACGGATGGACACCGCAACATACGAACACCAACGTTCCGGCATTGACGCTTAAGGATAATAATAACGAGACCACAAGAACTTCGGATTATTTTATTGTGAATACGTCTTACTTTAAGGTTCGGAATATCCAATTCGGTTATACCATTCAGCCACGCGCAGTCTTTACCAGGCTTAGGGTGTTTATAATGGGTGAAAACCTGTTCGTTGTTAAAAGCAAGCAATACCTGGGCCCGGATCCAGAAAGGTCAAGTCTTGATGTAGTACCTGTTCCTAAAATCTTAAGCTTTGGCGTTAACGCTTCATTTTAAATTCACTGATATGAAAACGAAAATATTATTCATTACGGCTTTAGCCGGGCTTATTAGTGTAAGCTCGTGCAAAAAAGCATTAGACTATACACCAAAAGGTGCATTAAAGTCTACGGATTTGACTTCGCCAACTGCTGTTGAGGGGTTAGTTACAGCCGCGTATGCCGGCATCGGAAACGGAGATATGATCGGACCGATTTACAGCAACTGGGCGTATGGAAGCGTCCGTTCCGACGATGCTTATAAAGGAGGTGGCGGCACCGGGGATGTTGGCGAAATTGACGCTATGGAGCATTATAATCTAGTTAACCCATCACTTGATGCGTTCATTTCCAGAACATGGAAGAACCTGTTCAAATCAATTTCAAGGGCAAACGTAGCGCTTAGAGCAGTTGAAGCCATATCTGACGCGCAATTCCCCAACAAAAAAATCCGGATAGCAGAATTGAGATTTTTGAGGGCGCATTCCTATTTTATCATGAAGCGCCTCTACAAGCAGGTTCCGATCTTTGATGAAACGGCGACGGCCGATCAGATCCTGAAAACATCAAATACGTTATCAGATGAAGACGCGTGGAATAAAATTGCCGATGATTTCCAGTATGCAGTTGATAACCTGCCTGCTTCTCAGCCCGAGTTGGCCAGAGCAAATAAATATGCGGCCGAAGCCTATTTAGCCAAAGTAAGGTTGTATCAGGCTTATGTGCAAGATGCTTCATACCATGTCACCAATATTGATCAGACCAGATTGCAACAAGTAGTCGATCTCACTCAGGACGTTATTGCTTCGGGCAAATACTCACTTAGTCCGGACATAGCAGACAATTTCTTACCAGAAACAGAGAACGGCCCGGAATCGATTTTTGCTATTCAATTTACCATTAACGATGGCACCACCGATGGGCGATTAAATTTTGAAGATGGTCTAAATTATCCGCATGGTGCTCCGCAATATGGGTGTTGCGGGTTTCACGCTGTTAGCCAAAACTTGGTGAATGCATTTACTACCGATGTCAATGGATTACCAAATTTCGATACATTTAATAATAGCATAGCGGACTTGTCAACCCAAACAGTCGACGTCCGGATCGATCACACCGTAGGTATCGATGGCCACCCTTATAAATATGATCCGACCAAACCATTTAGTAATAGCTGGGTACGTGACCCGGGGGTTTACGGCAATTTTCATACTATGCGAAGCCAGCAGTTAGCCACCAGTTCATCATACTTTAAGCTTGGACCATTTATGGGAACTGCAAAAAATGTGGATGTGCTTAGGTATGACGATGTGTTGTTAATGCAGGCAGAAGCTTATATCGAATTAAATCAGCCGGCCAAGGCTTTGCCATTAATTAATCAAATTCGAATCCGGGCTGCTGCAAGTACAGGAAGACTTAAAAAGCTGGATGGTACCTTTCCGTCTAACTACAATGTTCAGCCTTATACTGCAGCCAACTGGACACAGGCATATGCAAGAAAGGCCTTGCAGTGGGAAAGACGCTTAGAGTTTGCCACCGAAGGTGATCGTTTCTTTGACCTGGTTCGCTGGGGCATCGCTGAGCCGACATTGAATGCTTATATCAATGTAGAGAAAGGCAGACGGTCTTTTTTAAACACAGCGAAATTTACCGCGGGAAGAGACGAGTATCTGCCTATACCGCAGTCGGAAATTCAGTTTACCAATGGCCTATATAAACAAAATCCTGGCTATTAAATATTAACCGTTAACCATGGCGGGGCATCCGGCTTGAACTGCCGGAGCCCCGCTAATTTAATGAGCATCGATGAAAAATTGCTTTCTCAGCTGCCTGTTGTTGTTTTCATCATACGTTGCGACGGCTCAGAAACCGGTTCAGCAAGTACCTCAATTTGTATTTTACAGATTGGACAAGAGGCCCTTTACAAAGCAGGATATGCTGCCTCAAAAAAAGGCTTTTTTTGTTTTTTTTGACTCTGACTGCGAGCATTGCCAACATGCCATGCACGAGATTAACTCACAATACAAGAAGTTCGATAAGGCCGAAATATATCTTATAACGCTGGATGATCCGGCAAAGATAGCCAGGTTTATGAGTACCTATGGCCCTGGTCTGATTGGCAAGAGGAACGTGACAATGCTTCGTGACCTGAGAAATGAATTTATCGCTGATTTTAATCCGCGCCAGTACCCCTCGATGCTATTGTTCTCTTCTAACGGAAAGCTGCTGATGTATCAGGACGATCCAAATGCTTTGTCCCAAATATTTAAACTACTGTAGCCGTCTATAACCTAAATAAAAGTGTATAAAAAAATAATCACCCTGTGCCTATTATTTGTAGGTTATCTTTGTCATTTTGCAAAAGCGCAAGAGTCAGTTACCAAAGAGTATCATGAGCAATACCGCCCGCAGGTGCATTTCTCGCCCAAAGCGCATTGGATGAACGACCCCAACGGAATGGTTTATTTCAAAGGTATTTACCACCTGTTTTTTCAATATTATCCCAATGGTAGTACTTGGGGACCTATGCACTGGGGGCACGCAACAACCAAAGATTTGGTGCACTGGAAGGAGTTGCCGATTGCATTATATCCTGATAGTTTGGGTTATATTTTTTCTGGCAGTGCCGTCGTCGATTCAAATAATACGTCGGGTTTTGGGAAAAACGGTAAGAGCCCCTTGGTTGCAATTTTTACAAGCCACGATCCAAAAGCCGAAAAAGCCGGAAGTGTCAATACGGAGAATGAAAGCCTTGCCTACAGCCTTGATAATGGAGTGACCTGGACAAAATACGCCGGCAATCCTGTTTTAAAAAATCCTGGTATCCGCGATTTTCGTGACCCGAAAGTCATGTGGTATGCCAAGGAGAAAAAATGGGTGATGACATTAGCTACAAAAGACCACATCACCTTTTACTCGTCGCCTGATTTAAAGAATTGGAAAAAGGAAAGCGAGTTTGGTAAAGAAATTGGTGCTCACGGAGGCGTGTGGGAGTGCCCTGACCTGTTCCCTCTAACGCTTAATGGAAAAACCTATTGGGTGCTGATCGTTAATTTAAACCCAGGTGGGCCAAACGGAGGGTCGGCCACTCAATATTTTATCGGGCAATTTGATGGTAATAGATTTTCTTCAATAGACGATCAAACAAGATGGCTGGATTATGGCCCGGACGAGTATGCAGGCGTGACGTGGGGCAATACCGGTAATCGACGAATATTTTTAGGTTGGATGGCTAACTGGGCCTATACCCAGCAGGTGCCTACCACAAAATGGCGCAATGCGATGACCATACCCCGTGAACTTGCGTTGTTTGAATCTAATGGAATAATATATGTGGGATCAACGCCAGTCAAGGAACTTTTTTTATTACTGGAAAAACCTGTCAAAGAGAAAGCATCAACCAAGTCTAAAAGGCTATCGGGACAATATCTAATGCGTGTAAGTGCGAATACAGGATCTGATTTCTCCATCACCTTGTCAAATAAATCTGGCGAAAAATTGATTATCGGCTACGATAAAGCAAAAGATCAATATTTCATAGACCGGGCAAAATCGGGCAGGGTTGATTTTGCCGAAAGCTTTTCGAAAGTCGCTTATGCTCCAAGATTTTCAAAAGAAGTAAATTCTCAACTTCTGCTAGTAGTAGACAGATCAACAGTAGAGTTGTTTGCAGACGGCGGAAAAACGGTAATGACCGGTGTTTTCTTCCCATCAACTCCATATGATGATTTCACACTTAAATCAGCAAAAGCAACACAACTGACACCATTGAATCCAATTTGGTAAAAAAATATTGCAGCGTGAGATCTGCGATTTAGTAAATAGTTAGGCGCTGCCTGGGTTCAGGCAGCGTTTTTAATGCCAATAAAAACTAATTAAAATTCACTATGCACGAGCTTATATGTGCTCCCACAATAATTCTATTGGCAAACTTGCCTTTTCCAATCCGCTATTTTTCACGGCTCGCCCGCTCATATTGGAGTTTATAACGACACACATTCGTCTATTAGGTGACATCAAATGGTCTTGTTTATATAGGGAGCGAAGATCATAACCTTTATGCGAAAGAGGAAAAACTGGCTCAGGAGCCGCAAAAAACCAAATGGTTAGCCCCAATCCTCCGAGTGGGGCTTTTTATTATTGGCAAATCTGTAAAACCTACTAAGAAACCATAATGGCATTCAAAGCCTTCCAACAGATCATACTATTTCTATAGAATGGTTCAGGCGTCTTTATTAATGATAAAAACGATGGAAAGTGTTTTAAAACAAAACATTTCAGCAAAGTTATAACACGTATTTACAGTAAAATATCTGAACGCCTTAGGATTACCGAATCTTTGTCCAATAAAATATCAATAAATTTTGTGATCGATCCTGCGCTGTTAGTTGTTTTACCATCGTACCAATTATGACTTATGATAATTGGACAAATGTTGTCTATTTATGGTAAAAAATGTGTTACAAGATTCGGGGCCAAATCTAATTTTACTCCCATGAAGGTGCTGAAATTCTTAATATCAGTGACCCGACATAATAAACCAAAGGGCCGGCCGGCAAGTTCTGTTCAAATTTCGATTTGCGTTAAGTAACATTCGATTGACCTGTATGCAGTAGTTGTATTCAGGAAAAACATAACCCGGACCGATTCTGCAATCGATTGCGAACCATTAGATGCTTTGTTTATGAGAGGATACGACTAAATGATCCATGTTTTTGCCGGCCACAGTTTGTGACCCGCAGTAAACTACACCGGTACCGATATCAACAGACCGTGAGGTAAACAAAACTAAATTCTGATATGGCCTACCGGTCGAACAGCCAATTTAAGTAAACCGCCTTTAATTAAACCAAAAGAAAACCGCCTGCCGGAAAATCGAATGTATATAAACCATGGATTGGGTTAACTCATCTCTGGTTTCATTATTACAACAATTCGGAGGCATTTATCTGCAGGAAAATACAGGGGTGAATTTTTACCAATTTTTCAATTAATAAACCAATTATGAAAAAAAAATATTTACTAAGCACTTTCATGAGAATGACGGTTATAATAGTATTTATATGTATTACTATTATAAATTACACGTTTGCGGCCAATGGCTCGGCTCATTTTCGGCATACAAATCCTGATGCACCAAAATCAGATATAAGCAAGGTTATAACGGGTAAGGTAACGGATGAAGACGGTTTAGCGCTTCCTGGCGTCACAGTGACATTAAAAGGCACGACTACTGTAGTTGGAACCGATGTTAATGGCGCATTCCGTATCGAGGTTCCAAACGACCAGGCAGTACTCGTTTTTAGTTTTGTAGGCTATGGTTCAAAAGAAGTAGCTGTTTCGGGGAAATCAGTGATTAACGTAACGTTAAGGAATGACGCTAAATCACTAAATGAGGTAGTTGTAGTAGGTTACGGAACGCAAAAGCGTGCCAACGTAACTGGTGCTGTTTCATCAGTAAGCGGCAAAACATTATCAGCTTTACCAGTTGGTGGTGTCGATCAGGCCTTACAAGGCCGTGTGGCTGGTTTAACGGTTACCAACAATGGTTCACCAGGCACTGCGCCTATTGTTCAGATACGTGGTGTGAGCTCGATAGGTTATGGAGCTGACCCTTTGTACATTATTGACGGATTTCCGGGTTCTATCGGAGGGCTTGATCCCAGAGATATTCAATCAGTTGATGTACTTAAGGACGCGAGCGCCGCGGCAATCTACGGTTCAAGAGCAACTAACGGTGTTATCATCATCACAACCAAGAAAGGTTCCAGTGGTAAGGTTCAGTTGAGCTTTGATTCGTATGCGGGATTTCAGGAAGTTACTAAACAGTATGACCTCCTTAATACAAACCAATATGTACAATACGAAAGGGCTTTAGACGGAGCCGCAGGTATTGGAGTGCCACCGCGTTTGCAACCCGCAAACTTTAATCTGCCCATCTATGCGGGCTCTTCCCAAACTTTCGCACAAACCAATACGGACTGGCAGAAGGCTTATTTCCAAAAAGGAGTTTTGCAACAACATGATGTCTCATTGAGCGGTGGGAATGAGAATTCACATTTTTTTACTTCCGCTGGCTATTTTGATCAGGATGGTATTACCGTTGGGACAAGTTTCAGCCGTAAAAACTACCGAATGAATTCTGAGCATAATCTGAACAAGTTTATTACGATAGGCGAAACATTCAATGTTGCCGAAACCCGCCAACGTTTTGGGATACCGCCGGGAAATAGAACGCCTATTACCAATGTGATAAGAATGCAGCCATACATACCGGTTTACAATCCAAATAATCCCGGTGGTTTTTTTGGTCCTCAAAACAGTTTTGATGGCGCCGACCCGGTTAACCCCGTTGAACAGGCATTGATTAACGAGAACCGTAATTTTGGTTTCGGAATACATGGCAATGCTTACCTAACTGTAAAGTTTGCCCCTTGGTTGAAATTCAATTCTACATACGGGATTGACTACGGAACAAACAGGCAGGAACAATATACCCCAATCTATAATGATGGCGGTACTTCAAGTAGTCCGCTTGCTGCAATAACCGAAAATACAAATAGCGGTACGACTACGCTGTACACACAACAATTAACTTTCGACAGAACTTTCAACAAACACCACGTTTCGGCTGTAGCAGTTTACGAAGTGCAAACCAACCGTAGTGACAGCCAAAACTCTTTTGGTAACCAAAATAACAACATTATACGCACACTTAACAACGCCACAAACATCACTACCAATTACACTTATGGTACTAATGTGCTACAATCATTGGTAGGCCGGGTGGGGTACGATTTTGAAGGGAAATATTTAGTTTCCGGTTCATTACGCCGTGATGGATTGTCGGTTTGGGCCCCGGGCCATAAGTATGAAAACTTCCCTGCGGTTTCAGTGGGTTGGAAAGTTGACCAGGAAGGCTTCATGAAGGATATTAAATCAATCAGCGAATTAAAGCTGCGGGCCGGTTACGGGGTTACCGGGATAAATGGAACTGTATTGGGGAATTATCCTTACGTGTCGAATGTCTCTGCGGGTGGCACAACCTATCCGTTTGGCAATTTGGCAACCGGTAGTAACTCGGGTAACGGATCTTATTATAGTGCATTAAGTAATCCTTTTCTTCATTGGGAAATAACCAAATCAACAAACATCGGTGTCGATCTTGGTTTATTCCAAAACACATTCACCTTATCAGCGGAGGTTTATAAACGGAAAACCGATAACCTGATCTTAACTGTACCAGTGCCGCCGAGTGATGGCGTTGGAGCCCCGCTTGCAAATGTTGGCTCAATGCAAAACGTTGGTATTGAATTTACCCTAGGTTACCATAAAATAAGCGGAGACTTTAAATATGATATAACCGGTGTGTTTGGTTTAGATAGAAATAAAGTTACCTCATTGACTGGAACCGCAAACGGTTCGGTAGTGGCAGGCGGCGACGCAGATTTCGGCGGCGGCGGCCCGATTACTAACACCGTAGTCGGTCAATCTATCCAGTATTTTTATGGTTATGTTGTAGAAGGCATATTCCAAAATGCAGCTGATGTAAGCGGCCACGCTACTCAGACCAATGCAGCTCCGGGCGATATTAAATTTAAGGATATCAATCATGACAACAAAATAGATGCGAGCGACAGGGTTAACCTGGGCAGCTACCTTCCTAAGTTTACTTACTCACTAAACTATGCTGCCAGTTATAAAAATTTCGATCTTTCTTTATTTTTCCAGGGTGTTTACGGCAATAAAATATTTAATGCTGAAAAAATCATCCTTGAAGGTATGCCCAGGTTATTTAACTCAGATGTTAATGTGCTCAAGGCCTGGACACCCACCAATACCAATACTGACATCCCGAGGGCTATTTCCGGCGACCCTAATGGCAACGTAAGACCTTCGACCCGTTGGGTAGAAAACGGCTCATACCTTCGCTTAAAAAACATTCAGTTTGGCTACAATTTGCCAGTGACCTGGCTTAAATCCGCCACCGGTAATTACGTAAACAAAGTGAGGATTTATTTATCGTCTACAAACCTGTTCACGATCACAAAATACACCGGGCTCGATCCTGAGGTCGGCTCCAAAAACGGAACACTTACAAATGGTATAGACTACGGTCAATATCCTTCTCCAAGAGCGTTCCAGGTAGGTTTACAGGCAACATTTTAACAATCATTAAATTGTATATTATGAAACATACAAAAATTTATTTACTGTCAACTGTTATCTTGGTAGCGATAACGGTGATCGTATTCTCCTGCAAAAAATCGGCATTGAATACATCTGATCCCAACAACCTCACCACGGGCAATTATTATAAAACGGCATCGCAACTGAAGGCCGGAGTTAACGCCATCTACGCGGTTATGCACCAAAACAACCTTGTATCCCGTGAATGGTTTTTCCTGCATGATACCAGGAGCGATGAAGTTTTTCCTGGTGGTGGCCAATTGGAGATTCCGCGCAGACAATTGTATGAAAATACCGACGATCCTACCAACTCGGTTATGAACTCAGTTTGGAATGGCTGGTATACAGTAATATTCCGCGCAAATGTTGTAACGGATAACGCACCAAATGTTACCGACAACGTAGCCGATGCGAAGGAATCAGTAGGCGAGGCAAAATTTCTACGCGCCTGGGCTTATTTCGACCTGGTTAGCATGTGGGGTGGTGTTCCGCTGGTAACAACAGTTCCAAAAAGTCCCAACGATTTTAAGCCTCGTGCATCTGTTGATGCAGTTTACGCGCAGATAGTTCAGGATTTAACTGATGCTGCTGCGGTATTACCCGGAAAATCATCAACCGACAAAGGTAGGGCCACAGCTGCTGCCGCGAATGCCATGCTCGGTCGTGTTTTAATGCAAAAAGGTGATTTTAACGGCGCTAAAGCTGCTTTCCTTAAAATACCAACCACGGGAGCTGATGGATATTCTTTAACAGCCCGTTACCTGGATAATTTTGAGTTAGCGACCGAGTTTAATTCAGAATCAATTTTCGAAGTTGTATTTGTAGACAAAGGCGACAATAATTACAACTGGGGTGGTGAAAGCGCGACTGAACCACAATCCACTGTTAGAAACCAGGAATACTGCCCGGTTGCCTGGAGAAACCTAATTCCTTCAAACAAATATTTGAATGAATTTGAAAATACAGCTACAGGCGCTGCCAAAACAGACCCGCGTTTTTCATACAGCGTTTACCAGAGCGGCGACACTTATAATAATGGCCAAAGTGTATTAACTGACGGGGATCAAAACGGTAATTCTTCTATAGTTAATGGCGTTACAAAAAAGATTAGCTGGCGTAAATTTATGCTTATCTACCAGGAAAGTGCGGCTACAGCAGGCTTTCACCCTGGCGGTAACAACCAACGTATCATACGTTATTCGGAAATTTTACTTGACCTTGCCGAATGTGCTAATGAGCTGGGTGATATTCCCGGAGCTGTAGCCTACCTTAATATGGTGCGCGCAAGGCCGGACGTTGCGATGCCCCCTTATCCAACAGCTCAATTTCCGGTTGCAACAAAAAGCGATGTGGTTAAAGCCATAATGCACGAAAAAATGGTAGAGTTGGGTGATGAACAAGTACGTAACATCGACATTTTAAGGTGGCGCAAGGCGGGGTACTTTGCTACCGAGCCGATTGCTAATTTCCACCCGAACAGAGATGAATTGTTACCTATACCTCAATCTGAGTTAGATAATAATCCGCTTGTCGCCGGACATCAAAACCCTGGCTATTAATTAATTAGCGTGTCAATTTTTTTTTAGAAACAGGTGGCTATAGGCCGCCTGTTTTTTCTCATATTTATGTTATATTTATGAAGAAACTTCTTATTGCCTTTACTATAGCTACGCTATTTTCCTCTTGTAAAAAGCATACGCTATTTGAGCAAATATCGTCCTCCGGTTCAGGTATCACGTTTAATAACCTAATTACAGAAAACGATTCAATTAATCCTATCGATAATGCCACTGTGTATAACGGTGGCGGTGTTGGTATCGGTGACTTTAATGGCGATGGTCTGCCGGATATTTATTTCGCGGGCAACATGGTACCAAATAAGCTATACCTCAACAGAGGTAACTTCAGGTTTGACGATGTGACTGCCAAAGCAGGAGTAGATGGCAAAGGGCGTTGGGGAAAGGGTGTTTCTGTAATTGACATTAACAATGATGGGTTGCCTGATATATACGTATGTAATTCGTTTTCAAATGACGCAGGAAAACGGCAAAACTTGCTGTATATAAACCAGGGGGTCGGTAAAGACGGTGTGCCTGTATTTAAAGAAGAGGCAAAGGAATATGGTCTTGATATTCAGTTATTTTCTACCATGGCCAGTTTTTTTGACTATGATAATGATGGCGACCTTGATATGTATTTGACCGTAAATGAGCCAAACCCTTCCGAATTCCCAAACCAGTTCAGGCCCATTGATACTGCCGGGCATGGCAGAAGCATGGGACGATTGTACCGCAACGACTGGGACCCGAAACTTAAACATTCCGTGTTTAAAGATGTGTCATTAGCCGCGGGGATTAAAATAGAAGGATACGGACATGCTGCCACTATCGCTGATATTAATCTCGATGGCTGGAAAGATATATATGTTTCAAACGACTTTTTGTCGAATAATATATTATACATCAATAATCATGATGGCACTTTTACCGACAAGTCAAAAGAGTATTTTAAGCATACCTCGTTCAACGCGATGGGCCAGGATATTGAGGACATAAACAATGATGGGCTGGCGGACATATTTGAACTGGACATGAATCCTGCCGATAATTACCGAAAGAAAATGATGTCGGGCCCAAGTAGCTATACAACTATTCAAAATTTCGACCACTATGGTTATCAGTATCAATATGTTCGAAATACGCTCCAGTTAAATCAGGGGCCATCTGTTGGAGAAAATAACGAGGTCGGTCACCCTGCATTCAGCGAAATTGGCTTTTTAAGCGGCGTGGCACAAACAGACTGGAGCTGGACCCCGATGATAACCGATTTTGATGACGACGGTTACCGGGATATTATCGTTACAAACGGGTATCCCCGCGATGTTACAGATCACGATTTTATTACTTATAGGTCCAATGCATTTTTTATGGCGCCGAAGAAAGAGATTCTCGACCAGATACCGTCAGTCAAAATTCACAACTACGCTTTTCGTAACCAGGGTGGTTTGCAATTTAAGGATGTAAGCATGGATTGGGGCCTTGGTATTCCTACCTTTTCGAATGGAGCAGTGTATGCGGACCTGAATAATGACGGCGCGTTGGACCTCGTCATTAATAATATTAATGATGAAGCCCTAATTTATAAAAACACTACTGCGGAGGATAAAGAAAACGTACAACATTATCTCAATGTAGCGTTTAAAGGACCCAATCAGAACCGCGAGGGGATAGGAACTTTTGTTGATATTTACTATCAGCACGGTTTGCATCAGGTGTACGAAAACAATCCTTACAGAGGCTACCTCTCCAGTATCCAACCTATAGCACATTTTGGATTAGGTAAATGCAACACCATAGACTCAATAGTTGTTAAATGGCCGAACAAATCCAGACAAACATTTTTAAATGTAAATGCGGATCAAACCTTGTCTGCAAACATTAATAATGCTCATCAAACATATACGGGGGCAAATCCTGCACAAATAAAAACTCCGTTATTTACAAATATCACAAGCAAAAGTGCGGTAAAATACATCCATCGCGACACAGATTATGCTGACTTTAATATTCAAAAGCTTTTGCCGCATAAACTTTCAGAATACAGCCCGGCAATTGCGGCAGGAGATATTAATGGAGACGGACTGGATGACATCATCATCGCCGGAAACGCCAAGGAGCCAGCACAGGTATTTTTGCAAAAGCGTGATGGTACTTTCATTCAAAGAAGTTTAGTGGAAGGTGAGCAGGCTCCTAAATTCGGTCTTGATGGAGGGGTTTTGATATTTGACGCCAATGGAGACAATTACCCGGATGTTTATATCACCGGCAGCGGGTATCACTCCGCACCAAACAGCGCGGTTTATCAGGATAAGCTGTACTTAAATGATGGGAAGGGACATTTCACACTCGCCGAAAACGCGTTACCGACATGTTTTAAAAGCAAATTATGTGTAAGGGCGTTTGACTATAACCACGATGGCAAACTGGACCTGTTTGTATCAGGCAGGGTTGAGCCCTGGCGCTACCCGGAGCCATCAACCAGCTATATTTTCAGGAACGATACAAAAAACGGGAAGGTAAAATTTACAGATGTAACCAATGAGGTTGCTCCCGATTTGAAAAAAATCGGATTGGTATGCGACGCCATTTTTAGCGATTTTGACAACGATGGTAAAACGGATTTGATATTGGCAGGAGAATGGATGCCGCTAACTTTCTTAAAAAATATAGGTGGGAAGTTTGTAAACGCTACCGCAAAAAGCAATGTCAGCAATAAAATCGGATGGTGGAATTCAATAATCGCGGGAGATTTCAGGCATACAGGCCGAATGGATTATATAGCTGGAAATTTAGGATTAAACACCCTTTACCAGGCCAGTGACGAATTTCCGGTCTTCATAACAGCGAATGATTTCGACAAAAGGAATAGGTTTGACGCATTTCCATCATTGTTTCTTCCAGGCAAGGATGGCATAAAAAGAGAATACCCTGCAAATGTCAGGGAGGATGCTTTTAAGCAGATGATAAGTTTACGTGTAAAATTCACTAATTATCGATCGTACGCAGAAGCGACTATGCAGGATTTGCTGAGTGCTGACCAAATGAAAAATGCGCTACGGCTTAAAGCTACCGAATTAAGGTCATGTTATTTCAGGAACGATGGTGACGGTAAATTCACTATCATTCCGTTACCTGCCGAGGCGCAGGTCTCAGCATTAAATGGAATGGTAACCGACGATTTTGATGGGGACGGTAATCTTGATTTATTGATTAATGGAAATGATTATGGCACTGATGTTTCAATTGGAAGATATGATGCTTTAAACGGGTTGTTATTAAAAGGCGATGGCAAAGGAAACTTTAAGCCTTTATCAATCATGCAAAGCGGGATATATTTGCCGCGCGACGGCAAAGGCCTGATAAAACTTCGCAATGCCCACAATGCATATATGCTGGCAGCAAGTGAACACCTGGGCCCGCTACGGCTTTTTGAATTGAACAAATCAGTTAAGTTTTTAGATGTGCGTCCTGATGATAGCTATGCCATCACATTAACCAATGATGGCAAACTCACCAGGCAGGAGTTTTATTATGGCAGTTCATTTTTATCGCAATCATCCCGATTTATTACTATGGATAAGAACGTAACCCAAATAACGATTTATAGCGATGATGGAAAAGCAAGAACGATAGACAGATCGCAAATTAAGTAGCGGCTCTGATTAAACAACATGATAAGTTAAATGCCATTGGATCAAAAAGGAGCGTCAGACCCTCTAACGCTCCTTTTTACGATTAATATATGCAGGTTTTGCCAGTCAAATGGAGTGAGTAGGTCTTTCGCTTAAATGGATATCATCTCTACTTCATTTCGGCCATAGCAGCCATTGACATGGGCTGCATATCTGTACTGAATTTCAGTCTCTTCAGATGTAATGCTGTTATCTTGCCGTTCTCTGTTATTTCCAGGAATTGATCGGGGTTTACTTTGTGAAGTTGCTGCACGGTGCTGCTGCCTGCCCAGCGAATCGCGATATCATCGATAATCGTTGCCCGGCCTATCCCTATTTCCTGCCTCAAGGGTGATGAACCAAAGCTGCCGCCAGAATTTACATCTCTATAAACGTTTCTTTGCGCGCCATTCTCTGTAAAAGTGACCTTGATGCGAGAGCCAATAGCAGACCTGTTTGATTGCACACCAACCAGTTTTAAGCAAATCCAATTGTTGCTGTTTTGTCCCGGATTAAGGTATAGTGCGCTTTTATACGCATCACCTATGTACGCCCCGCCCATTTCGATGAAAATATCCTGTAGCCCGTTATTTCTAAAATCCGCGAAAGAAACCCCGTGGCCCTTCTGCAAATTTCCCGTGCGAGACGAACTGGTTACATCGGCAAATTTTTTGCCGCCTATATTTCTGAAAAGTTTATTGGGAATAAGTGACCCAAAATCCGGGTTGCCGGTTCCAAAATAAAGATCTGGATAGCCGTCATTGTCGATGTCACCAAAATTGCCCCCCATGCTGAACACCACTTTGTCCAGCCCTGCATTGTGCGTTACATTTGTAAACGTACCATCGCGGTTGTTTCTAAAAAGAAATATATTGCCGTCATCTGCTACTGGAGTACCCAAAGCCTCTAACGCAGCGTAATAGCCCAGGGTGTTACTAAAATTATAACTGCCAATCAATATATCAGGCCAGCCGTCATTATCGTAGTCAAAAAACCAGGTTGTGAATGTATTTTGTTTAATATTAATGCCCGCTTTATCCGTAGCGTCTTCAAACTCTACATTCTTTCCTCCTTTGCCTTTATTTTTCAGCAAATATTTCCTTCCACTCATAGTCGAAACGAAAATGTCGGGCCAACCATCGTTATTGTAATCTGCCGATGTTACACCTTTCACAAAATCGTTGATCCGGCAGTGAGCTTTTTGAGCCATTTCGGTAAAGGTACCATTGTGGTTATTCACATAAAGTGCCGACGGGTGATTGTTTTTACAGTTGGTTCCGCCATGGCTTTCCATCCCGATAAAAATATCAAGCCAGCCATCGTTATTAAAATCGGCCCACACGGCAGTTTGGGTAGGCTCCATAAACTTTAAACCGGCTGCGAAGGTTACGTCAGTAAACGTACCGTTGCCGTTGTTTTTAAGTAAAGAACTCGGCTGGTTGCCAAAACCTTCCCGAAGCCAGCCTCCCCGCATAATAAAAATATCGGGACGCCCATCGTTGTTATAATCGGTTTGCTCAATATTGAGTCCACCAACCATATCCTGTAAGCCACTTTGAGCAGTGCGGTCGCTAAAGGTACCGTCCCGGTTATTATGAAAATAATGCATGTGATCCTGAAGATCCATACCTGACGTAATGATGTCTAAATAGCCGTCGCCATCGAAATCGTCGACTATGGAGCCGCCAGCCCTGCTATTCAGGTTAATCCCAACGTTCGCCGCTACATCCGTAAATGGCTTTACCTTGTACGGCCCATCGTCAACATTTAAATTGGGGATCAGATATTGTGCAGGAACTTGCGACGGATAACGGCCCAATGTCATATAGGCTATATTTAGTAACCAGCGGGATTGGAGATCGTGAGAATTACTTTTCAAAATCTTCTCCAGCGTTTCAATAGCTTTTTGCGATCCGGTTTGAAGTTGATGTATCCCCGGCCCTTTAATAGGGAATATGCATGACGCGCCGTTATGATTAAGCATACAATTACTGCGTTCTCCTAAACGCATATAAGCAATAGCCTGATCAGGCATTATATCCACGGTACTCAAGTAGCCCGGCAGCTTTGAAATTTTTGTATATATATCAACAGCCTTTTGTTCATGGCCTTCCTGCAATTCAAATAGTGCTTTTTTTGACAGTAATTGAACATCATAGTTTGGCGAATCAATTTTTAACGTCGAATCGATGGCTGCAAGCCGGGCATCTGAACTAAAAACATTTTGCTGGTTATAATTTCGTTTCCTGAGCTGTTGCAACAGATCTGCCATTTTCATTGGCGAATGTGGTTTACATGACACTATTAACCCACAAATACCTGCGACAAGAAATATCATCAATATTCTATAATTCGAGGACACGATAATTGATTTAAAAATGGAAGCGGATACCTAATTAAACAAATGTAAAAAGAGGCGGAATCCTAAAACACAACATTTGTCTATATTCATATAACATCTGAATAAAGCAACTGAACATATGAGTTATATATATACACAAACGTGCATAAAGAGGACCTCGATCCGCGTTATCTTCGTCCACAGGCAAAGCTTAAAAACCTAAGTGTTTCAATCAATTTTAAATAAGCCCCAATAATGAAGAAGACCATTTTAAAGATGACCATTCTGACCGTCGTGTCAACGCTCTTGGTAAATCCGTTAATTGCGCAGAAAAACGGCAGCAAAATTAAATATCTTAATCCCCCGCTCATTAAAAATATCTACACGGCAGATCCGTCTGCACATGTGTTTCAAGGGAAAATTTACATCTATCCCTCTCATGACATTGACGCCGGCGTACCCGAAAATGATAACGGTGACCACTTTGCAATGCGTGATTATCATATACTTTCGCTTGACCAAATAGGCGGAAAAGTTACAGACCACGGCGTTGCACTGGATATTAAAAACATACCATGGGTTGGCAAACAGTTATGGGCGCCTGATGCTGCTTACAAAGATGGCCGGTACTTCCTTTATTTCCCGGCAAAGAACAAAGATGGCGTTTTTCAAATAGGATGTGCAACATCCAATAAGCCCGCAGGGCCGTTTAAGGCAAACCCTCGTCCTATTACAGGAAGCTATAGTATCGATCCTGCTGTATTTATCGATGATGATGGCACCGCTTACATGTATTTTGGGGGTATCTGGGGAGGGCAGCTTCAGCGGTGGCAGACCGGAAAATATGAGTCCAGCGGGTCAAAAACAGATCTCCATAAAGACAAGGCACCGGCAATCAGTTGCAGGGTAGCTAAATTGGATAAAAGCATGATGGAGTTTGATGGAAAAGTGCAAAATGCACTTATAATAGATAGCGCAGGACATCAATTATTGGGAGGGGATCATGACCGCCGCTTTTTTGAAGGCTCATGGATGCATAAATATAATGGGAAATATTACCTTACTTATTCCACCGGGGACACGCACTTTCTTGCTTATGCTATCGGCTCCAGCCCTATGGGCCCCTTTGTATACGCCGGACACTTTATGCAACCTGTGCAAGGATGGACAACACATCACTCTATTATTAAATTCAACAATAACTGGTACATATTCTATCATGACACAGAACTTTCAGGCAAAACAAACCTGAGGAATATTAAGGTCACCGAACTGCATCATTTAAGTAATGGTAAAATAGAAATGATCAATACTTACACAAAATCGGGTAAGTAAACTAAATAAAAGGGGGAGTAGCAGCAGCCGAATCAAATCGTTGCGGTTGCTACCACTTCCTCTTCTGGTCTTATTAAATTCTTAAATATCAGTTGCTAATGACATACGTATCACCCGGACGTGTCGGCATATCGTACACCCAGGTTTTGGTTAGGTTGGCTGTAATATTTTTGTCGCTACTTTTTATGATCGGCTTTTTTAAGTTCATCACCTGGTAAAAGCGGTTTTTGTTGATACCATTTGCTGCTGTTAGCAATTTGCTATTGATCTGTTGATTAAAACGTAGCCTGCAGTTTCCGCCAAGTGCGGAGTGTATAGTCAGTTTTTTGATTTTGTGGTTAGCCCATTTCATGTCAATTTTAAAGCCACCCCTAGCCATTAATCCTGAGATACTGCCATCCTTCCACTCATCAGGCAATGCCGGCAACAGGTAGATCGCACCGTCATGACTTTGTAAAAGCATTTCTGCTATCCCTGAGGTGCAGCCAAAATTACCATCGATCTGGAAGGGCGGATGCGCATCAAATAAATTAGGATAAGTGCCGCCGGAGTTTCCATCTACAGGTCTTATCTGATCCTTAATAAGTTTGTAGGCATGCTTGCCATCTAACAGTCGTGCCCACAGATTGATCTTCCACGCCATGGACCATCCGGTTGATACATCACCACGATAAATAAGCGAGTTTTTTACGGCGGCAAAAAGTTGCGGTTGCGTAAAAGGAGATATTTGGTTACCCGGAAATAAACCATACAAGTGGGAAACATGGCGATGGTGGTCGTCGGTGCGGTCAAAATCCTCCAGCCATTCTTGTAACTGGCCATATTTGCCAATTTGCATTGGAGGTAATTGGCTGCGGTAGTTCGAGAGGCTATCGGCAAAAGCGTTATCGACATGCAGTTCGGCGGCGGCCCTGATAACAGCAGTAAACAAGCCATAAACCAGTTGGTTATCCATCGTAGCGCCTGCAGTTACTGAAACTTGATTTTTACCCTCGATATATTCATGCTCAGGCGATATTGAAGGTGACACTATCAACCAGCCATGCTCAGGTTCTTTTTGCAGGGCATCAATATAATATTCAGCAGCCCCCTTCATTATCGGGTAATATGCTTTTAGGAATTTCTTGTCGCCCGAATATAAATAGTGCTCCCAGAGATGTTGGCAAAGCCATGCGTTTGATGTCGGCCACAATCCCCAAAAGGGGCCATCCACTATCCCCGTTATCCGCCAGATATCGGTATTGTGATGTAATACCCATCCACGTGCTCCGTACATGGTTTTTGCAGTAGGCGAGCCGGTAACAGACAGATCGCCGACCATGTGAAATAGCGGAGTACTTAATTCTGCTAGCTGGGTTATTTCACTTGGCCAATAATTCATTTCGGTGTTTATATTAACCGTGTATTTACTATCCCATGGGCCTTTAACCTCGCCATTCCAGATACCCTGCAAATTGGCCGGTTGTGATCCCGGTTGAGATGAACAGATCAACAGATAACGACCGTATTGAAAATATAATTCGGCTAACTGCGAATCATTATCGTGTGAAAAATTTTGGACGCGGACATCTGTGGGCTGGTTTGCTGCGTTATGCTTGCCAAGATCGAGTTTAACCCTATCGAAATAAGAGCGGTAAAAACGGATGCTTTTATTTAGCAACTCATCGAAGTTATGTTGATAAGCTTTATGCAAAATATCTTCGGCCCGGTTCATTGAATTCGCCGAGACATCATGATAGTTTACAAAATTGGTGGCCATCGAAAGATAGATGAGGGCAGTATCAGCATTTGCAATAGTTACGCCCGACGTATCCGCAAAGCATTTTCCTCCTGAGTTTTTAACCCTGGTAAGCACACTATATTTAATCTGTCCTTTTTGGCCCTCGTGGTCGCTGCCCTCGCCGGATAAAACCAACGTTTCTTTTTCATTTACTGTAACCGAGGATTTTAGAGGGCTTTGAAGTTTTAATTTGCAGCTAATCATACCGCGTTTATTAGCCGTAAGCCTGGCCATAAGCACGTTGCTCCCAAACGATGTGAAATATTCCCGTTTATAATTAACTCCGTTTAAAGTATACCTTACAACAGCCGTAGCATTAGCAATATCCAGATCACGATAGTAGTTACTGACACTGTCTGTCCCAGGGAAGTTGATATATAGATTACCGGCAAGTTGGTATGGCATGCCACTGTTGCCTTTTGGCCCAAGTTTGCTGTTGGCCAATTCTTGCGCTTGCGCATACTTTTTCTCCGCAAGCAAGGCCCTCACCTGATTAATGTATGGCCTCGCGCCTGAATCAATTGTATTATTGGGGCCACCTCCCCATATGGTTGATTCATTGAGTTGAATACGTTCGTTTTGTATATTGCCAAACAACATGCCGCCTATAAAACCGTTTCCAAGCGGCAAGGCTTCATTCCAGTTTTTAGCAGGTTTGTTATACCACAATTTATATCGACCACGGTCGTAATGCTCACCTGTTTTTTCACCGGCATGATTTTTTTGTGCTTGTACCGATGACGATATCAATAATGTCACAGCAAAAATCTTCGCCTTTTTGTAAAATGATCCTGTCATATATTTCGGTTTGGAGTTACTTAAAAATTAACAACAGACCAATAGGCCTTTTTGCGTTGTCTGTTTTCATCAAACAATAATGGGTAGGCTTTTCTAACTTCGCGGGGCGTATTCACGCCTGCTGCAGCCCCGCCCGTTAATCCACCGCCTCTCCAGTCCAGCCAGCTTGACCGGTCAGACACGTTCCAGAATGTAACGTTTGTTATAAAGTGCCTATACTGCCTAAATATATCAAAAGCCATTTTGTATTGTGCAATTTGTTTGGCTTCCACTTCAGGGGTGTAACCCGCTTCAGGTGTTGGCATCGCCCCGCCAGCTGCAGGCGCTGTGCCGGGCGCGGGTGTTGATTTGGGCAGGCGTATGGTAATATCCATTTCCGTAAATTGGACCTTTAAACCCAATGAGGTCACTTCGTCAAGGGCTTTACGCAAATCGTTGGGGGATGGATCGTTCAGTTTCCAATGAGCCTGCATGCCAACGCCATCAATAGGCACGTGGTCTTCTATTAATTTCTTCAGCAACTTATATATTTTCTCTCTTTTTACCGGATGTTCGCTATTATAGTCATTGTAATATAACTTGGCATCCGGGTCGGCTTCATGCGCATATCTGAAGGCGGCCTCTATAAAATCAGGGCCATTGCATATTTTGTACCAATTGCTTTTTCGATAAATTTGCGTGGTATCATCACCGTCATCAACAGCCTCATTCACCACGTCCCAGGCATAAATTTTACCTTTATATCTTCCTGCTACAGTAAAAATATGATTCTTTAAGCGTTGTAAGAGCAATTCTTTAGTAACCGGCTCTCCATTTGGCCCTTTAAACATCCAGGCTGCTTCCTGATTATGCCAGCATAAATTGTGGCCGCGTATTTTAATATGATGGCTTGTTGCAAAATCAACTATTTCATCGGCATTTTTCCAATTATAAACGTTTTCAGATGGGTGTATCGGCCCCATCTTCATATCATTCTCGGGTGTTACACTGTTAAATTCCTTCACAATTAATGCCGAATCGGGACCATGCAGGGAAGCCATGCTCACTGCCACACCTATCGGGAAATAATCTCTATAGTAATCTTTTAGACCTTTATCTGGATTGATCAAAGTAGTAGTAGATGATGTTACCTGATGCTTGGGCGTGCATTGCACAAACGATAAAGCCATAAGCGCAATTGTCAGGAACAACAGGCCTGAACTCGCTTTTTTTGCCACAGTAGAAAAATCCATATTTGTTAACGGTTTATTTTATAGGTATTTAACGATGTATATCCAGCTACCGCGTTATTGTATTAACAGACGAAAGTTCAGGCTTATTGATTTCACTAACCTTATAACCCAATAATGAGAGCATTGTCTCACCATATCTTCTTCCTAACAACCTGTACCCTTCTGCAGTAAAATGCAGATGATCGGCAGAACAGGGGCATCCTGCTGAAGAAATAACATAGGAGTTAGGAATGGTTTGAGGCAGTGTCGCTATAATTTTGTTCATGCTTGCGCAAACACCGTTCTGGTCGGCATTTACCACCTCGCCTGCAAGTAAGGGTACCTTTTTTGGCTTTAGCTTTAGGTCTTTCATCAAATTATCGTAAACGCCTTTTACTTTTTGGGTCCATAACGTATCATTAGTGTTGGATTCTCCCTGCTGCAACAATACCCCTTTAATCACCCCCGACTTTTGCGCTAATTTGGCAAGTGCTAATAATCGCTCGTATGGGTTACCGCCGTATTCAGCTACTATATTTTTCATCCAAACCGGGGCCGTTGCAAGGTATGATTGATAGCTGTTCGTTTCAAAAACCTCAATTTTTGCGCCGGCAACGGAAACGTTAATTATGCCAATCTTTATTTTTCCCGGAAGGTTAGCCAACAGCGTCCTGCCAAAATAATCGGCTGGGGTTAAACCTGTTCCGCACCGCACCAATGGCGGTATAGCCGTGTACCAATTGTCTTTTGTCCTGCCTCTGCCGGCACAATCAACAGCTTGCAATACCTGAAACCTGCTGTCAACGCCAATGGTGTCCTGAGCCTGAACTCTTGCATTTCCCTCCATGTTTGATTGACCAAAGCAGATAAATATGTAAAACTTCTTATCCTCCGAAAAACTTTTCATGGCCAACAAAGTCAGGCAAACCGCCGCTATGAGTCTAAGTTTCATTTTATCGGAAATTTCAATTCTTGAATATCAGGCTTGCAAACTGGTTTAAAGAGCGCCTCCATGATTGCCACTCGTGTGCGGTGCCTGGAGATTCGTAAAACACCTGTTTAATGCCGGCCTTTTTAAGCGCCTCATGAAATCCATTTACGGTGGTCTGCATTCTTTCCGGCTCGGCAGTCCCAACACTTAAATAAAGTACTTTAACTTTTTCGTTAAAGGCATTTGCATCGGCAAACACGCCATTATACATTTTGGTTATATCGGTGCCCGGCTGCATAAAGGCCGCCCCGCTAAAACCTCCTACATAAGCAAATTTATCGAGATTGGTCATCGTAGTTTGGAAGGTTTGAAATCCGCCCATTGAAAGCCCTGCCATCGCACGATGGTCGCGGTCGGCAAGCGTTCTGAATTTTGCATCAACCATTGGAATAATCTCCTTCACAAGCACATCAGGAAAAACATTCCCCGCCATGCTTGGTCCACGAGTGGTAGTAGTTTCCGGTTTTGTTGGATCTGTGGCATACCCTCTGTCCATCACAACTATCATAGGTGCTGCCTGTTTTCCGGCGATCAGGTTGTCCAATATAAAATTCATTTTACCTTGTGCAGGCCAGCCGGTTTCGTCTTCACCCGAACCGTGTTGTAAGTAAAGTACCGGGTATCTTTTGTCGGTTTGTGTATCGTAACCGGGTGGCGTGTATACATTTGCCCGTCTCCAGGCCTTTGTAATGCCCGAGTAATAGTTTACTGAACGCACTTCTCCGTGAGGTACGTCTTTTATAGTATAAAAATCGCCCTCCGGATCTGCTATATCAATCCCGCTTGCCATTCTTCCCATGCCGTAAAAAGTTTGACTAGATGGATCAACAACTGCAACGCCGTCAATTATCAGGGAATAGTAGTGGAATCCTAATGTAATCGGATCGGTAGTTACCGTCCAATAGCCCCCGGTATCTTTTGTCATCGGATACTTTTTCAATAAGTCAATTTGAACACTTTTTGCCTCCGGCGCCTTCACTCGGAAAAAAACAGTATTGTCCGGAAATATCTGCGGATATTTTACGCCCGGAATATTGGTGGGTGCCGATACACCTACCTCGTTGTAGGTGTATTGAGGGAACGTTGATGCATCTATCGGTTTGAAAATCAATTGTGAAAACATATATAAGCCATTTTTCCATACCTTAAAGTTGTGAACACCGGGCTCGATATAGTATATGTGCGGCACGTTTTTATCTGCCAGGTAATCGTGTGTGCGTTTGCTGAACGTAATTAACCCGTCACTTGAGCCGCATGATATCCAAAGCAATTTTAACTTGCTTTTTGCAGCGTCGGGGTTCGGAAGCAATTCCTCAGGTTTTTTTGTATTGGGGGCTGAAGAAAAACCACCTACCCATGAAAATACATCAAGGTTTCCCAAACCAAAATTTAATGATTGCCCGCCACCCATTGAAAGGCCGGCAATTGCCCTGTGATCCTTATCCGTATATACATGATATTTATGATCAATAAATGGTATCAGGTCGTTTAACAGGTCTTTTTCAAAGGTGGCAAAGCCTTGTACCTTATCGGGTGCCATGATATTTCCGGTCGCCCGGTCGTCTTTTATTGCCCTGCCATTCGGCAACACAACTATCATGGGTACAATTTTATTCTCCGCATACAGGTTATCCAATATCACCTGAGGGCTGCCGCCACTATACCATTCTTTTTCATCGCCACCGATACCGTGCAAAAGATACAGCACCGGGTATTTTTTACTTTTAGAATATCCGGGAGGTGTGTAAATCAGGGCACGGCGCGTGTTGCCCACGGTCTTTGATTCATAAGTGATCGTGTCGATTTTTCCATGCGGAATACCTGCACGAAATACATCAAAGCCGACTCGTGCCTGGCTAACTATGTCTTGTGAATACGCTGGTATGCAAAACAAAAGAAGGATACATGCTGCAAAAAACAATCGCTTAGTTTGTAGTGATCTGTTCATTGTTATTTAGTATTTATCAGTTAATAAAATTGTCAATTGATTTGTGGTTGTATAAGCTGGTATTTGCCGCTAAGATGCATCAGGCTGAACAGGTATAACAGGCCATCATAGTATGGATCAAAATAATTATCTGCATAAGGTTCCAGCTTAGCGTTCCAAAGTGGTCGTACAAAATCGAATTTGGTGTTGTCGGTGATCATAAGCGAGGCTGCGGCAGAGGTGGCCACCAATCCCAGGGAATGGCGTAATTTTCTGATACCCCCTGCCGGAAGTATAAACTCCGGGGTGGTGCCATCGGTGTTAAACTGATCGTCGAAATCATTTATCCCTTTTGATCGTAAAAAATTCTGGAGTCGCTTTGCATAGGCCTGTTGCCACATTTTATCCTTCCCGAACCAGACATAATCCATAGCGATATTCATGGGGACCCTCCAGGAGTCGAAACGAAATGCTGGTTGCATCCGTCCGGAGCCAAATGGCTTGCCGCTGAAATAGGTATTATCCGGATTAAGACCGGTTACAGGGTCACAAGCTCTGTGTAAAAATACTCTTGCGGTGTCAGCGCAATCCCGATAAAATTGTTCGTGGCCATCTTTGGCGTAAAGCGCCCATACTTCGTAAAATGCAGGCAAATCATAGGAAGGGTCGGTCCATTCATACCCCTTACCTTCAGGTACAAAGGAAATTTGCTTTGCCGCCATGTTTATTAAAGGATGAATATTGTCTGTGCCGTCTTTTTTCCAAATGGCATCCAGTATCCTTCTGGCCTCTGCGTAGTAGTTGATGCCTGTATTATTTCCCCATTTGTTGGAGGCAAAAAACAAGTCGGTGATATAGTATAACTCCCCGTCGGACGCAGAGCCCTCCGAATTACGCACCATTGTTTTGGGATTGATGCTCCAGGCAAAATATCCTTCCCTTGGTCCGTCCTGGTGTTGAAGATATTTTTTTGACCATCGCCATATACGGTCAAAAACATCCTTTTTGTTAAGCTGCACGGCGATCATCATACCATAAGAAAGTCCTTCTGTTCTGGCATCATGATTTTTTACATCAGACACGTACGCCATGGAATCGCCTACCTCGAAATAAACCTTATTGGGGCCTTCAAACACGTCATGATAAGCCTTTGTCAGCTTACTGTCGATATCAGCTTTGCTATACCCTGCCTCGTGAAAAAGATCCGGATAAGCGCCGGAAGCAACAGCACCCGTACCCGGCGCTTTTTTTGAAGCCTTCCGGTTTTGACTAACTGCAAAAACAGGCAGCAAAGCAACCATCAAATACAATAACACTAATTTTTTTATACTCATATCGTAATTGAATTACAGTTTATATAATTTTGATTTTTATAATTTTCAGGTCCTTATTGTCGGAGCTTTCTCCGTAAAGTAATTCGTACTCGCCGGGGGCAACTTTAACTACCGCGTCTGCCGGGTCAAAAAACTCGAAGGTTTTTGCCGGAAGGTCTATCTTAACCAGCTCCTTCGCTCCGGATGATAGCGGTATTCTTTTGAACGCACGCAACGTTTTCAAAGGTGAATCCGGATCATTCAATTTCCGGACATATACCTGCAGCACTTCTGTTCCGTCACGTTTCCCTGTATTTGCAACCGGGACCGTGAGCTGTATGCCTTCTGTGTTAACTATCTGTGTTTTGCTTGCTGTAGCATCGCCAACATTAAACGTAGTGTAGCTTAACCCAAACCCGAAGGGGAACAAAGGGTCTGATGTCATATAACGATAGGTGCGCCCCTTCATGGCGTACTCGCTAAAATCAGGAAGTTGCTGCACGTTTTTGTAGAAGGTAACCGGTAAATGTCCCGCCGGGTTATAGTCGCCGAAAATTACATCAGCAACGGCTTGCCCGCCTGCCTCACCGCTATACCATGCCTGCAAAATAGCGTCGCAGTTTTGTGTTTCAGGAACCATGGCAACTGCTGAGCCCGAGCAATTTACGAACACAACTTTTTTACCAGCCTTCTTCAATGCCTCTATACAACTGCGTTGCACGGCAGGTAATTCAATGTCAGTGCGGTCGCCGCCTTTAAAACCAGGCAATGAGATGGGCATTTCTTCGCCTTCTAAGCGCGGCGATATACCACCTACAAATACAACTACATCCGCATCCTTTACCTTGTCAACTAACTTGTCAAAAGTTGCAGGGACTTCCTTGCCGAAAGTAAAACCAAAACTGGCCGCCCAGTTATTTAATTGCTTGTACTGCACTTCTATTTTGTATGATTTACCGGCGTCAACATGTAATGGGTAACGTCTGGGTATTGATCTCCAACTGCCTGTCCTCAAAACTGATTGCCCATCAACAAAGAGCTCGGCAGAACCGGTGGCCTCCAGCTTGAACACGATATCATCGCTGACAGTTGGGGTATATGTAGTTTCATATTTGGCCGAAAAATTCTCGATATTAACGCCCTGGGTAAATTGGTGGGCACCTAATGTTGTAAGTGCAATGGCCCCGGATAATTGCTCAGTAGTTACCGCAGGGCCTTCGAAATTCCGGTTGTTCCAATAAGTGGCACGTAAGCCTGGTTTACCGTCAATTGAAGATTGATCAAACGCATTTAAAGTGATTTTGTCTTCCGTTAAATCACAGGCCTGATCATAAATAATCTGTCCCGGGTTCAATTTACCCTTAATGCCATCCAAAATGTTTATGGTGCTTGGTGGCGTACCATTATAATTACCCCAAAGCATTTGCGAGTTATCGGCGTTGGGGCCTATAACTGCAATTTTTTGTAGAGTTTTGCTTAGCGGCAAGATGTCATTTTTATTTTGCAGAAGTGTCATCGTTTCACGGCCCATCTGGAGAGCAAGCTTTTGATGCGCTTCAGAGTTAACAACTGACATTGGAATTTTAGCCCAGGGTACAAGTTCATCTTTGTCCATCTCTCCAAGTTCAAAGCGCTGGGTCATCAGGCGTATAACACTTGTATTGATGTCCTTTTCCTTAATTAAACCGTGTGCTACCGCATCCGGTATTTTATCGAATGCATATCCAACGCATTCCACATCGGTACCTGAAAGTACCGCTTTTGCTGAAGCATGACTGGCATCTGATGATGAGTAGTGACTGTGGTAAAAATCTGTTATCGCGCCACAGTCAGAAACTACAAGGTATTTAAACCCCCATTCATTGCGTAAAATTTGTCCTAGCAAACGGCTATTGCCGCAGCAGGGCTCATCAT
Organism: Mucilaginibacter tolerans; assembly: GCF_030519375.1. Classification (GTDB taxonomy): domain Bacteria; phylum Bacteroidota; class Bacteroidia; order Sphingobacteriales; family Sphingobacteriaceae; genus Mucilaginibacter. The sequence goes on from NZ_JAUMKB010000013.1 coordinate 47,118, forward strand.
CCAGCCTTTGGTAGGCGCACATCACTTCTCTTACATCCGCCTGCTGTACTAAAGCTTTAAAGGCAGGAAGATAGGTTTCCCAAAGATCGCGTGGTTCAACATCGGTAATGTTGAGCTGATGACGGGTTGACTCTGGTCCGGAATGTACCGCAAAGTGCTTGGCGCAAGCCAGCAATTTACGATATTTGGCGTTGGCAGGCCCCTGCAAACCACGTACTACCTGTATACCCATGCGCGAGGTTAGATACGGGTCCTCGCCGTATGTTTCTTGCCCACGGCCCCACCGTGGGTCGCGGAAAATATTCACATTAGGCGTCCAGACAGACAGGTCATGAAAACGCTGGCTTTCCCCTTGTTTTTTATATTCATTATTTTTAGCACGAGCCTCATCAGACACGGCATCAAAAACAGTAAAAACAAGCTGATCATCAAACGAGGCAGCCATACCTACCGGTTCAGGAAAAACCGAGACCGGACCCTGGTTCGCATAGCCATGTAATGCCTCGCTCCACCAATTAAATTTTTTTATGCCCAATCTCGGAATCGCGTCCGAAACATCCTTCATTAGGGTCACCTTTTCTTTAAGTGTCAGCCTCGATACCAAGTCTTTTGCTCTTACTGCCGAGGGTAAATTAGGGTTTTGGTATGGTAGTATTTGCGCCGAGACACATAGACCGCATACCATAAATACAGAAGCAAGTAAATTTTTCTTCAGGTTCATGTTGTATACTATAATTGGTGATTTAGTTCGCAGATAATTGAAAAAAGCCGACTTAACAGAAGAACAAATGCTCTGCCAACAATTGTTCAATTAATTTCTTCCAAAACTATTTTGAAAATGGAACTTGATGTGTCACAAATGTTGAATAAATCAACACTTTGGTTGAAATATGCTGCATTTTTAGTCGTACGGATGTCTTAATTAGGCAATCAATTTTAAAAAGCCCGAAATAATTGAACAATTTTAATATCCATGTTACATCTACTGCCGGCAATAAAACAAGTGAACTGTTAGCAGCCGAGTGACCCCTATTTAGTCTACAATACGTACTGGCTTCAAGGCAAGGTTAGGCTACGAAAGTTTATTAATTTTTATTTACGCAATCGATTGCTTTTTTTAAATTTATGTTTAGATTTACGTTGTGAAGCTTCTGCTAAACGATTAGCCGGAAGTAATACCAATATAAACCCCTCGTTTTCGAAAACTAAATTATTAGCATAATTATCTTCCGATAAGAGGAATGACTATACAATTTTTAAAAAAAGTAATGGCATCTGGCACGTTAAATTACCCACGACCACTCAGGCGAGCTACGGTTACACGACTGTTTTTCATGGTATTAATGGTATCATTCGGTATTACCACCGAGTGCCGTGGCCAGACAATACGATTTACTGTACTGACTTCCCGCGACGGTCTGCTCTCGAATACTGTTAATGCGATCATCAAAGATCATTGCGGATTTTTATGGTTTGCAACAGCAGACGGCCTTGACAGATTTGACGGTATAGAACATAAAACATACCGTTTTGATCCGGCAGATAAATCAGGCTATAGCTCTAAGGAAGTTACAAGCATGTACGAGGACGGCACAGGGCAACTTTGGGTTGGTACGATGGGCGGCGGATTGTTTTTTTTCGACCGTTCTCACGACCAGTTTCAAACTTACCCGGAGAGTTCCGCTTATAAATATCTCACAAGCAGCTATATTAAAACCATCTATGGTGATAAACATGGCCGGCTTTGGATTGGGACGCTGGCAGGTTTGTGCGTACTCGACCCTAAGACAAAAAGGGAAGTATTTTATGCGCCCGGCGAACACAAACCCGGACAGCTCCAGTCAGGTATTATATTATCTATTTTCAGGGATAGCCAACAACGAATGTGGATTGGAACAGATAAAGGTCTGCGTCTTTATAATGAGAAATCAAACAGTTTCATTTCCTTCCGGCATGAAGACAATAACTCTTCAAGCATCCCAAATGACGGCGTCAATACCATAGCCGAATGCCAAAACCGACTGTGGATAGGCACTAACGATGGACTTAGCAGCCTGTCGCCGGATCTAAAGACCTTCCGAAATTTTAAGTATAGCGCCAACGATAATAATACACTCAGCGGCAACCTTATTTATAGTATAGCTGCAAGCGGTGATGATATTTGGGTAGGTACTGAGGGTGGACTAAATATTGTAGATCCGATGTCAGGAAAGGTAAAGCGCTATGATCATGACGACAGGAATAAATTCAGCGTAAGCAGCAAATCTATCCGCTGCATTTATAATGATCCCGAAGGCATTTATTGGATTGGCACCTATCAGGGGGGAGTGGATAAGTATGACAAAAACCTTACCTTATTTAACTCAAAGCAAAATAATGCCTACGACCCAGCCGGGCTAAACGCACCATTCGTTTCGTCGTTCGCAGAGAACAAGGACGGCGATATATACGTAGGCACGGACGGTGGGGGCCTGAATCTTTTTCATATAAAAAGCGGTTTATTCAGCCATATTGCCATCAAGACGAAAGAAAAAAATAATTCGGCTGGTCTTCCGATACTAAGTATGATGCTTGACCGAAACCAGCAGCTTTGGATTGGCACTTTCCAATATGGCCTATTTATTTATAACACGAAAACAGGCCAGTGTAAACAATTAAATGCAGGAAAAGATATTTCCCACATAAATCAGAACGAAATTTTCTGCTTTAAAGAGGATAGCAAGGGGAAAATTTGGATCGGCACCAATGGCGGCGGAGTAAATGTGTTTGATCCTAATACAAAAACATTTTTGAAATACGTACCGGCCCCGGTTTCTGCCGGTGAAAGACAGTTGCCTGTAAATGGTTTCATCAGGGCTATTGAAGAGGACCATGAGGGAAACATATGGATCGGCACCTATGGTGGTGGAATAGCAGTTTTAAACCCTACAAGCCAAAAGTTTCGGTTATACAATAATAAAAATACCGGAATGGCGATCGATCGCGCATTTTCACTCCTGGAAGACCGTAGTGGCAATATGTGGATTGGCACTCCCGGCAATGGGTTATTTTGCTTTAATTCCAGCCAAAAAAAATTAGTTAATTATTCCTCGTCAGAAAATCTACCAGACGGAGTAGTGCATAAGCTGCTGGAAGATAATAGTGGAAATATTTGGTTAAGTACCGGTAAAGGAATATGCAAATTTAACCCGGCGTCAAAAAAATTCACTCAGTATTCCACTTGCAATGGTCTGCAAAATGATGCATTTATCGATGGATCTGGCCTCCGGTCAACCAAAGGCCTGCTTTTTTTCGGTGGGGCTGAGGGCTTTAATTATATAGACCCACAGCAGGAAGTAAAACGAAATGGCAACGTTCCTCCCGTATTCCTTACCGCCCTAAAAGTAAACAATACCGTTGTAAAGGCGGGCAATCGTTCGGCACTTAAACAAGATATTTCGGTAGCTAAGCAGATCGACCTAGATTATAAGCAAAATTTCTCAATCAGCTATTCTGCAATTAATTTTACGCTTCCCCAGCAGAACAAATACGCCTACATCCTTAAATCGTTTAATAAAAATTGGAATTATGTAGGTTCAGCGACAACAGCGTATTATACGAATCTAGATCCTGGCGAATACCTGTTTATGGTGCGGGCTTGTAACAACGATGGAATATGGAACAACTCCGGGACACAAATCCGCATCATAATTCATCCGCCGATATGGATGACGTGGTACGCCTACTTGTTTTATTCGCTGATAGCCGTGGGTGCACTGCTGCTCATCCGTTATAGGGGTATTAAGAAATTGAAAGCCAAGCTTGCACTGGAACAGGAAAGAAGGGAGGCGGAACAGCTACATGAGCTTGATATGCTTAAAATTAAATTTCTTACCAACCTGAGTCATGAATTCCGAACCCCAATTTCGCTTATCATGGCCCCTGCAGACAAGCTACTAGCAGAGCATAAAGACGAGCAGACAACGAGCCAATTGGCAGTAATACGTCGAAATGCCCGGCGGCTATTGAATTTGGTAAACCAACTTTTAGATTTCAGGAAATTAGAGGAACAAGAATTAAGGCTTAGCCTGGCAGAAGGTGAGATAATTTCGTTTATCTGCGGCGTCATAGATTCCTTTCATGACTTGTCAGAGTCGCGAAACATTGCCCTTGAATTTAACGCACCACAGGAGAAATCGTTCGTACGCTTTGATCACGACAAAGTGGAGCGTATTTTATTTAACCTCCTTTCCAATGCTTTCAAATTTACATTACCCGGAGGGGTGGTTTCTGTAGATATCGCTCAACATCCTACCTCCAGCGCCGATAAAATTGTGCTGGAATTTAAAGTAAGTGATACTGGTATCGGTATTGATCCGGATAGAAAACACTTAATATTCAAACGGTTTTATCAAACAGGGGATGCCGTTGTCGGAAATGTAAACCCGGGAAGCGGAATCGGTCTATCAATCACGAAAGAATTCGTTGAAATGCATGATGGCAGCATTTCGGTTGAAAGTGAAATTGGGAAAGGCACCGTTTTCACGGTGTTACTTCCTCTTGAGATTTTTGCTGATAATTCGATCAAAGTTCTCCTGCCAGCCAAAACACCTGTTAAGGAAAAAGATACCTATTTAAAAAGAAATAATAACCCGGTTGTTACGGAAATACCTGTACTGCTTATTGTGGAAGATAACGATGAGTTCCGCTATTACATAAAGGATAATTTAAAAACCCAATATAAAATTGTTGAGGCATCGAACGGTGAAGAAGGTTGGGATAAAGCGCTCTCATGCCACCCCGATTTAATCATTAGCGATATAACCATGCCACATATGAATGGCATAACGCTGAGTAGAAAAATCAAAGCGGATAAACGTACCAGCCACATTCCATTTATAATGCTTACCGCCCGCACGCGCGAAGATGAACAGCTATTAGGACTTGAATCGGGTGCAAACGATTATCTGACAAAACCCTTTAATTTCGAGATTTTAAATGTCAAAATCAAAAATTTATTACAACTTAACACCGCGCTCAAGAATACCTACAGCAAGCAATTAAAAGTTGTCCACCCTGACGTAGAGGTTGAATCGAGCAGGGAAAAATTCTTAATCAAGGTGATCAACTACATAGATAACAACTTAAATAATCCAAAATTTTCTGTTGTTGATCTGAGTCAACATTTGTCTATGAGCCGGGGAGCCCTTTACACAAAAATATTTGAGCTTACAGGTCTTCCTCCCGTTGAGTTTATCAGATCGTATAAGCTCGACCGGGCCGCGATATTGCTTCTGAAGAGTGATCTTACCGTTTCACAAATAGCTTACGAAGCAGGTTTCGCCACGCCTCACTACTTTTCCCGTTCGTTTAAAGATAAATTTAATATGCTCCCTTCCGAATACAGAAAGATGGAAAAAAACAGTGTAGTGGCATAAGAGGTATTGTAGGGGATGTGTTTAATTCGTTATTAGACAGGTAACCTGATCTGCGCGAATGAAAGCATGGGAAATGTGTGGGAGAGCTGGTTGTTTTAAATAGCCGCTATACTTTTTCTGAAATGCACTGTCTTTACTTTGGGCAGACGCAGTTTATTCGAAACTTATCCAGTCAACTTCCACATCGCCACCGCCTTTTAATCGTACAACGAGGTTTTTAACGCCGGTCGGTGGCGATAAGATTGCTTTTTTAACTACGCTCCAATTATTCCTCTTGGGTATATTTATTTCCCCTATAATTTTCCCCGGTGCGTCTTCAGCACTTATTAATAAAGTCCCTCCGGTAGCGGAACGGGCATTGATATCAATGTGCCTTATTGTTTTTTTGCCAAAAAATACGCTGTTGTATTTTACCCATGAATCCGCTTTATTGAAAATGGTTTTCCAGCCCTTGAATTTGTTTAGCGTGTCGAGAAACGCTATCTCTACGCCATCCGCACTTTTGGCACTAAACCTGTCGATCTTTATTTTTTTTGATGCATTGGATAACCCAACCCCTCGGAAGGTGGGAATAACCTTGCGAATAGTACCGTTTTCATTAAAAAACAAACTATCGGCCCTTACCGCCCGGTTTTTATCAAAGTTTGGCGATAAGTCATCATTATGATAAAATAAGTACCATTGATTTTTGAACTCGATGACCGACTGATGATTTGTCCAGCAGCCCGAAGCGGATTCGTCCATAAGCACCCCGGCGTATTTAAAAGGTCCCAACGGACTATCTGACATTGCGTATTCAAGCCGTTCTATTTTATCAGCCACGTGCGGATAGGTCATATAGTAAATACCTTTCCGTTCGAACAAGTAAGGTCCTTCTTTTAAGCCTTTATCAGGAAAGCCCTCAAGTTTTACCGGTTCGGAGGCCAGCTCGAGCATATTTGCTTTAAGTTTTGCGCCGTACAGGTTTCCCTGGGCCCAGTAGATATATGCCTGCCCATCCTTATCAATTTGCACATTCGGATCTATACCATGAATGCCTTCTATCGGGAATGGTTGGGGAACAAAAGGTCCGTGCGGTTCATCAGCTATTGCAACACCGACTGAAAACCCCCTCGTGCCGCCTGCTTTTGCGATGGTTGGGAAATAGAAATAATATTTTCCGGCCCGCTCAATACAATCGGGTGCCCACATGCTATAGGCTGCCGAGTCGACCCATGGCACCTTGTTTTGGCTTACAATTACACCGTGGTCGGTCCAATCTGTTAGGTTAGATGATGAAAATACATGATAGTCCTGCATACAAAACCATCCAACCTTGCCGTGTCCGGGCCTTGCCAGGATATCATGTGAGGGATAGAGATATACCTTGCCATTGAAAACGCGCGCCGATGGGTCGGCGGTGAACTGGGTCATTATTAAGGGATTTTGTGCCATTGAATAATGGACACATAAGATCGAGCCCATTAACATCAGGTATTGTTTAAAATATTTCATCTTTTTAATTGTTCTTAGGCTATTTATCAGGAAAAATCGGCAAACTATGATCTGCCGTTTGAAACCGGCGATGGCGCAAGGTAAAATGATTGCCAGGTTTATAATAACACTGATCAATTCAATTGCAACACTGGCGTCTACAAATAGGTATATAACGACGCTTTTACTTGTTTAGAGAGAATGGCAGCTTTAAATGAGGACCTTAAAGTATTAATGGTGCGATGATATGTTATTGATTAGCCGGAAAAAATCGAAGTCGGCATAGCCTCCTGTAGCTTTGGTGGCATAATTAAAAAGGCCAAACCGATAGCCCATAAAGTGCGGGAGTGTGTAAGCCATTTGTAGCATTGAGCCGATCGGTACCCAATTGCTTCCGTCAAGGCTGTAATAAAAATATGCTTTGTCGGTCCGGTCTTTAAAATCACACACTGCCTTTAAATATACCAGCTTTCGGGTCAACGGAATACTTGCTGACGTTACCGGTAAGGTGCCCTGTGCGTTTACCATAACGATAAACTTATTGCCATTCTCAACTTTCACGCCCACCCATCCAAATTTTTGTTGTAGCAATGCAAGGCCGGCGTGGTCGCCTTCTTTAAGCCCAGATACATCGATGGCTGTAATGGCTGAGCATTCCGGACCGAAAGTGCGTTGCGTAAGTATATTTCTGGCTGCCACTAAAGTTGTATCGAGTCGTCCTGTAATTAACCTAAGGTATCCTCTACGCTGTCTGACGGACCATAATTGCTTGACAGGGTTATGGTTCCATTGCCAAACCAGGGGTAAATCACGATCCCCGGGCTTGCGGCTAAAATCATCCGAAGAAACAATACCCGGCATCAGTGATTTGTTTGCCGGTAATGCGATAGAATCGGGGGCTTGATGATCTATGCCCAATATAGGCCAACCATCTTCCCACTTTACCGGAACCAGATAAGGCACACGCCCTACGGAACCAAAATCGCGAAAAAGATAGGCAAACCATTGGTCATTTGGTGTATTTATCAAGCCCCCCTGGGCTACGCCTTTGTCCTGTAAGGCCAGTCGGCCTTCGTAAGGTCCTGTAATATTATCTGCACGATGAATAAGGACACTTCGCATTCCGCCACGTGGCCATGAGATATTGAAAAGATAATATTTCCCATTGATTTTGAACATCTGGGAGCCCTCTGCCGGTAATCCTAAATTCGGCCCTGCAACCAAACTGGCGTTCTCAATCAAAACCCGCGGCTTTGTGTCGGTATCTATTCCTGAGAGGTCATTCTTCAATTGAGCTAACATTATCCGCCCGCTCCCATAAATCATATAGACCTTGCCATCATCATCAAAAAACAATGAATGATCGTGCAGACTTGGTTTAAAGGATAAAGCCTTCCAGGGGCCTTTTTCAATATCACGGGTGGTATAAATGTAAGTTTTGCCGGTATTGCCCGCAAATGTAGATACATAGTAAATGCCATTATGGTAACGCAGGCTGCTTGCCCACGAACCTTTTCCATAGCTGCTTTGACCATTATTTAAGTTCAAGTCATCGGTATCATCTAAAATATCATATGCGTAGCTCACAATTTTCCAATTAACGAGATCCTTAGATTTCATTATTGGCACACCCGGACTCATATGCATGGTAGTGCTACTCATATAATAAGTATCACCTACCCTGATTATTGACATATCCGGCACATCTGCATAAATAATCGGATTATGAGCCGTCTGTGCAAAGGATCGAAGTATCGACAAACACAAAAACGTAATTCCAAAAACAAGTTTGTTTAAAATTCTCATAAGCTTTTTCTGTTGTTGAGATAGTTTAGCCCCCTGCCGATAAAAGCGAGGGTATCAGCAAATAATGAATATTTGCTGATACCCTCGCTTAATACGTGTAAAGTTTAAGGTCGTCTTAAATAGCACTTCCGTAGTTATTGGGTATCAATTTGCAGCAGGGTGATCGAATATTTTGGGAAGTTATATGAAAAGTTTTTCTTAAATGTTTTATAAGATAATACGATCGGTTTAATTTTATCGGGTTCAGTTATCGTGTTCGTATCTTCCGGTTTATCGGCTTTCATAACAACTATTTTTCCGCTACTTTTTACCGATGGTACTCCTTGTATATCTAACGTTACGTCCTTTGCAGCATCACCTGCATTAACAACTTTAACGTACAATCTGCCGGTTTTTGAATCGCGGGTGGTTACATAAAACAAGGAAGGGTAAGTTTTCGGGGTAACTTTATTTAAACTATCCTTATGATTCAACTTTTGCACTTGAACAGGGATGCCCTCGCCAATCATATTAACGACCTTATCACCATGGTAATTGCTAAACATTTGCTGTGCGTAATACGACGGTGACCCATAGCTGGTTAAGGTATTATAGCCTATTAAATCCGATTCCCATTGCATACCGCCAGGGTTAACGTTTACAAACAATGGCGCCGAGCACGACATAACTACGATATCCGAATTTCGTTCCATTCCCGTCATCCAGGCAGCATCACCAAGTGCCGAGTTGAAATTTGGTGTTGGCTTGCCTTCCCGGGTTGCCCACTCGCCAACAAATATCTTTGGTCCGTTTCTATCGTAGTTGTCATAATGATAGGCATCGCTTTCCATCTCGAACGCATTTCTATAATAATGTTCATCAATTATATCAGGAACGCGTTTGGTAAGTGGAAATCGCTGACCCAAAAAGTCTTTACCGCCAGTGGTTGAAATGATTTGCAGCGTTGGATATTTACTACGGATCGCATCATAGAACTGAGCAAACCTTCCGTCGTAGCTGCCAGACATATCAAAGCCGTCTTCATTTCCAATTTCAACATAGTGTAAGGGAAAAGGAGCGGGGTGCCCATCGCGGGCGCGTAGTTTCCCGTATCTGGTAGTGGTGTCGCCTGTTACATACTCTATTTCCTCCAGCGCATCATCAACATAAGGTTTCAGGAATGGACCGGCTTCCACGAAGTCACGATTTAATGTATACCCCGCAAAAACGGCAAGTAATGGTTCCATTTTTAAATCCTCGCACCATTTTAGATATTCCAGTAATCCCATTCCGTCAGATGATCGGTACCCCCAGGTGCCCTGGTGGCCGGGTCTGTTGTCAATTGGTCCTAACGTGTTTTTCCAATTATACCTGGTGGAAAACATGTTACCTTCTAGATAATTACCGCCGGGCAATCTTAAAAACTTAGGGCTCATTGAAGCCAGCAGTTGCATAATATCGCGCCTGTTGCCATTAGGGGTATTCAGGTAGGTGGGCGGGAACAAAGAGACAAGTGTGAACCAATAGCTTCCCTTGACTGAAGGTCTGATAACGAAACGCGTATCCGCAGTCGACGTAACGGATGCAGTGGAGGTAAGGTTAAAGGTGAACTTTTTCCAATTGCCGCTAACACCGGCGATGTTTGCTGTTGCAAAGGTGGTTTTGCCGTCGGTCGATTCGATACTTACGGTGATCGGCCCCGGGTTATTGCCATCGGTCATGGCATAAAAACTGCCTCTATAATTAGTAGCGGGAAAAACAGGTATTCCCCAAAATCCATCGTTTGCCAATCCTGTATTTTTGCCTTCTGTAGCCAGGTTAAATCTTAGGCACTCAGTTAAAGCTTCATTTACCGGATGCTTATTATCTAATACTATGGCGGATGAGTCAGTTACATTCTTTACTAAACTCCAATGATCAGGATTCTTGTAATTATCTTTAAAAATACGGTTGCGTATTAATTCGGCATAAATTCCGCCATCATAAGAGTAATTGATTTCTTCAGTCATCAGTCCGTATAATACAGGGCTCAGTGCAGTTACGGATTGGTCTAACCGAAGCGTTAATTTTGTAGCCTGTTGTGCTGAGGCGAAATTTCCGGTAAACATGGCATATATTAAAACAGCATATAAGAAAGTAGTTATTGATTTTAGCATTGGTATAATTTGGGTTTTTTTTTGATACAATAAAGGTGTTGAATTAATATGAGTGACACAAGCGTTTTAATCTTTGAACAATAATGGCGCAAGTTCTTTTAGACTACGACGCCAGGTTAGAAACTCATGCGCCGTATTGGCGGAAACGAAGGACACAGCATTATAACCGGCATCTTTTAATGCGGCAACAGCATCATTCACTCTTGTAGGGTTTTCCTTGCTGCCACAACTTATAAAAATGAGTTTTGCATTAGGTTTGTCTTTCAGTTCAGCAGGGGTATAAACTCCTCCGCTCAGCAAGGCGAAATAGGCAAATTCTTCTGGCTTTGCAAGTGTAATTAAATGCGTTTCCATACCCCCCATTGAGAGGCCGGCCATTGCGCGGTGCGCCTTGTCTGCAATGGTTTGGAAATTGGCATCCACATAAGGCACTAATTCATCTGTCAATACGGTTTCAAATGCATCTATCTTGAAATTCCTTAAACCACCAGGTTTTATATCATTGGTCATGCCATAGGTCATCACGATGATGAACGGTTTTATCTTGCCTTCCGCAATTAGGTTATCCATTATCAAATTGGCATGCCCCTGATTACTCCAGGCGGTTTCATCTTCGCCCCAGCCGTGCTGCAGGTACAGCACAGGATATTTTTTTGATTTGTTTTTTCCATAATCCCCAGGGGTGTATACGAATGCTCTACGTTGGGTATTCGTGCTCTTTGAAGGAAATAAGATCTGCTGGACATTTCCATGCGGAACATCCTTTAAGGCATAAAAATCCTGGTCGTGAGCTGGTATCTCGATACCGCTTTCCCAACGGGTTGAACCGTAATAATTCAATGTGCCCGGGTCATTAAATACCCCTCCATCAACTATCAAATGATAGTAATGGAAGCCTTCATCCATTGGGCCTTCTGTTGTGCCCGTAAAATATCCGCCGGTGTCTTTGGTAAGTTTAGTACCTCCTCTTCCACCCAGGCCTAAGGTAACCCGTATGCTGTCCGCTTTAGGTGCTTTTATGCGAAAACGTACATAGCCTTGCGAATTTACCCGGGGATAATCCTGCCCGGGCTGGTTAAGGGTAGACGCCTGGAAATCTTCTTTGATCTTTTCAGTGCTTGTCTGTGCCTCGCAAAGGCTAACCGCCAGTGTGGCAGCTAGTGCAATAGTTAAAGATTTTAAATTCATTTTTTGATAGTATAAGTGTCAATGATCATTGCATTGTCCTGATTGTAATTCCTCTCAATAAATAACCTAGTGAACCCTAAAGTTCCACTTGGAATTATCGCTATTCATGTCAAATTTGGCGAGTGTAGGTGTGCTGTCTCCAGATGACACTAAAGCGTACTGCTCCTTCGAGTTTGGGACCGCTTTTGGCATAATCCTGTAAGTTCCATCAGTCAACTGATCGATTCGCCATAATTGTTCTGGCGCGCCTGTAAATGTTGTAACTGTTATGAGTTCGGCTTCCGCTGTTGCTGCTAGTGCACGGTCTGTTCCGGCAATTACTATTTTATAATATGGACCGCCCATGTACCCCCCTGCATTAGGAACTGGTGAAATTGTCCATTTTTGATGAGGACGGGACATAAAATCTCCTAAGTTAACACCAATGTTTCCGGTGGGCCAGGTTTTAATTACATCTGCTAACTCTTGAGAGGGCACAGGTTTTACCGGTTCATCATTATTACGGTTAAATCGCATCCCACCTGGCATTCTTACAAAATCAACGCCTAATTCCAGTGCGTACCCCCTTCGCTCAGACTCAATCTCGTAAGTTCCTTCTTTGAAGTTGTCACCTGCAACAGGCCATCCATTTTTCCATAACAATGGGCGGATGCCCAAAACGCTACGCCCACTTTGATCCAAATCTGCCTCGTAATGGCAAGACATTTTTTCAACGCCCTCGTCAAGCACTATACGTCCAAAATGTCCTGGCCCAATCAGCCTGTCACCAGCTGCGACTACCAATTTGCCACCCCCCTTCAACATTTCTCTGCCCATATTATCAAGGTATGGGCCGGTTACTTTTCTGGAGCGCCCAACAACAATGTTATAGGTTGAGTTTGGGCCGTCACAGCATGTCCCATGTGTTCCAAGCAGATAGTACCATCCATCCCGGTATATCAAATCTGTGGCCTCGCAATCGATGGCTATATTTAATGCTTTATTGCCTTCTACACGTTTACCCGTTTTAGGATCAAGCTCCACAAGACGGATATAACCCCAATACGTACCGTAGGATAGCCATAACTTTCCATCGGTAGGATCCAGAAGAAGCCCCGGATCTATCGCATCATTATCCTCAATACCATCGGAAGAGGCAACTTCAATAGCCTCCGAATATTTAAAATCCGGCGACTTGGGATCAAGCGTTTTATTCCACATGGTCAATATTTTTCCATTATGCCCACCCGCCAGGCCACCGCCGGTTGCGCCATAAACAACAAGATAGCGATCGCCTATTTTTAACACATCGGGGGCGGCCCCTCCGCCGGGTCGTTCTGCGCCGCCATTCCAGGTCCAACCGTCTTCTGATATTAACCCGCCTCCAAATGTTCCGAATGTGTAATACTTTCCATCACATTCTGCAATAGTGGAAGGGTCGTGTATAAATGGTTTGCCAACCTGCGCAATCGACTTTCCAGCCAACCATATTGAAAATAATGCTATAGTGCTTATTACCTTAATTATTAATTTCATAGTAACTCAATAGCTATAAAAATTTGATGTTAAATGGGATGATCAACTAATTTATTGTAGACTGATAGTGAGATCTTTTACCGGTTCCCCTTTTTCATCAAGCAGGCGGACACAAAAATCACTGAGCCCGGGTCCATTGATTACTGCGCCCCGTATTATATTTTTCCCCTTGTTGAGGGTCAAGCGGGTCGAGACACAATCATCCATTACCATGCGTCTGTCCCCGTCAAGCACCACTGCTTCTTTTCCATTTAGCCACCACGATGATCCTCCATTTGACCCTACGGCCAATCGCACATTTTTTATTTCCCGCGGACTATTGACTATCGTTACTGCCCAAAACAATACTGAATAGGTATGTTTCCTTAACCCGTAGGCAAAACGAAATAATTTGACGTTGAAATTCGGGCTCTCCAATGCATGCCATACTAATTCCTGATCGCCAACTTTTACTTTTTCCTTATCTTTAGGGATAGCTGTAAACTGGTTTGGAAAATACGCGGTGTCGAATTGTGTATGGAGGTAGTTGTCCGTAAAAACGAGGTTGGTACGTACAGATTTGTTTATCGGCTCTAACAGTAACCAGCGCTGAATAAACCCGTCAGGATTAGGGGTCTTTTTTGATGTAGTTGCCGGGATAAAAAAAGGGGCGATAGTTCGTAGGGTATCGTTGTCCGTTATTTTATCGATCCTGCCTCCGGAAATGACGGACTGTTGCTGCGGCCTCTGTGCTTGCGACCTCAAGGCACCCAAAATTACAAAGCCGGCTGCTAATAATAATGCATAGCGTTTAATACACATATAAATACTTTAACTTAAATGAGTTTTGATGAGAAAAAGGGTTGCGACAACTATTAACCCAAAACTATGTCTTCAGAAAAGTACTTAATGACACTATTCAGCAATAAAAGTCAACTTTTGTTCATGCTACTACATAAGAACAAGGTTGTGAAGGGTTTTCCATCGCGTATTGAGCATCGGCCGTAGGCCATCTATAAAGCGGTTCGAGTTTAGTCGATTGGGGCTGAGTGATTCATTGAGTTGCCAGAGGAATCGGGCGACTGTATTAAGCTACCTTGAGACCACTTAAGAACTTCAAATTTTCTATCAGCCGATTCGAGTTTCGTTCGGCCAGAAGAGCAGGAAGCCTCGCATGTCTGTGGGGCTTCCTTATTTCAAAACAACCCTTTATGTTTACATCTTCATGCCCGCCATACTGTTCCCATTCTTAAATATCGCTTCGCTATTTAGCAAGTAGACACCGTTTACTACCACGATTTCGCCCGGCTTTAATCCTGAAATAACCTGTAAATAGCTTTGATTTCCCGTGCCGACTGTGATCATTTTTGGCGAAAAGCTGCCGTCTCCATTCTTAACCCATGCAACGCTGCCCTTGCCGTCGGTCAGGACAGCAGAGGCTGGCACTGCCAGAGTACGATCACCGTCCGAACCAATGGAGATATAGGCCAACATCCCTGGGCGAACCAGCCCTTGCGGATTTGGAATGCTAACTCTTATCAAATCCACCTTGGACTGATCCGATAATTCCGGGTTAATAAACTCAATTTTGCCGTTGATCACCTGTCCGTTCAGATCGGGAAATGCCACACTTACCTTATCATATACATGATAACGTGCCGCTTCACCAGAGTACAATTGTGCCTCCACCCAAAGGCTGTTTAATGCCTGCGTTTTTAAAATGGTTGCCCCTTCAGTAACATAATCTCCCTCATGAACTGCTATGTCACTGACTGTGCCGCTAACTTTACTTAATATCGTTGTGGTTGCTTGCGCTTTCCCCGATTCGGCTAACCGCCTGATTTGCTCGGTAGTTAGGCCCCACAGCTGTAATTTATTTTCTGCGGCGCTGATAAGCTGCAGGTAATCGACATCCGGGTTATGCAATACTTTTTGTTGCTGCTTAGCCAGCAGATATTCCTTTTCTGCTTCCTGCAAATCTTCGCTGTAAATGGTGAAAACCGGTTGGCCTACGGTGATTTTCTCGCCGACAGTACGTATAAACAATTGCTGTATACGACCGGCAACTCTTGCGCTTAATTCCCCGGTCTTATTTTCATCTGTTGTTACCGTACCCGTCAGCGTTTTTTGCACACCTGTGTTTTCTTCGCGTATGGTATCGGTTTGAATACCTGCCAACTGGATTTGTGCTGCTGTCAGCATAATTTTATTACTGCTCATTGCATCGTTTCCCGTAAGCTCAACCTTAATCAGCTTCATGGCGCAAACCGGGCAATTTCCGGGATTCTCCTCATGTACCTGAGGGTGCATGGAACAAGTGTAATAGGCCTTTGCCTGTTGTTTTACAATTGCCTGCTGTTGTGGCTTTGATTTACAAGCCGCAATCCCTAACAGAACGAGCAACCCTAGTGCTATTTTAATGCTATTCATTTCCTTGTGTTTTTATAAAGCTTTCACTATCCGATAAATATTGCGCATTTACCGCGATGCTATCAGCTGCAGTTAGCCCTTTTGTTATTTGTATTTCATCGCTACGTTCAACACCGGTTTGCACCTGATAAGCGTGATATGCAGCACCGGCCTTTAGCCAAACGATCCTGGTTTTCCCTAAATCAACTACTGCTGTACGCGGTATCCAAAGGCCACTCTTGCTTCCGGTTTCTATTTCAGCCTTCACCAGACCGCCCACTTTCAATTCATGATTCATGTTATGCAGATAAACACGGACACTTGTGACCTTATCACCGTTCTGTAACATTGGCTCGATAAAATCTACCCGGCCGATTATAGTTTTGCCCGGTTCGTCTGGAATTGTCAGCTTAACCGGTTGATGTAGTTTTATAGCAGCAACAGATGAATGATCGATCTTTATGATTGCCCAAAGCGTATGAGGATCGACGACGTTAAATAGCGTCTGCCCTTTTTCGGCGTACATGCCTTCTTTAACAGCTAAAGGGACAGTCCCGGTAAAATTAGTTGGACTGCTTGTCGGCTGCCCTTCGGACATTTGACTGTGCGCCACGTCGTGTACATGGCCTTCGTATGGGCTATATACAGGAAGACTGTAAAAGGCTTTACCTGTTCGGACGATCTGTTCAACTTGCGTACCAGTCATCCCCAATAACAGTAGTTTCTGTTTGGCCGCGTTGATTAAACCAGCTTCGGCGGGCGAGTTTTTGATAAGATAGATCAAATCCTGCTGATCAGTAACGAGCTCGGGGCTGTAAATATCAAATATCCGCTGCCCGCGATGGATTTCCTGGAAGGCATACTTAACATACAGTTTTTCTATACGTCCGGAAAAGCGCGACGCGATATTGTTAA
Organism: Mucilaginibacter tolerans; assembly: GCF_030519375.1. Lineage (GTDB taxonomy): Bacteria > Bacteroidota > Bacteroidia > Sphingobacteriales > Sphingobacteriaceae > Mucilaginibacter. Next base: position 63,955 of record NZ_JAUMKB010000013.1, read on the forward strand.
ACGTCCGTGTATCAAAGTCCAGGTAGCCTTCAGCCGAAATGGCGATAGGAACTTCTTCCTGTCGCGGCGTAACTGCTTTAACAGATGAGATAGCCGACGAGTTAACAGGCTCTAAAACTGTATTTAAGCTGATGCCCGCACCTTCGCTGGCTTGACCCGATTTTTTGACTAATGTCATGCCGCATATCGGGCAGCTGCCGGGGTGATCTTCGAGTACTTGTGGGTGCATTGGGCAAGTGTATTTAACCTCAGTTTTCGCCTGCGTTTTAACTTGTTGCTTTTTATCGTTCGTACACGCGGCAAGCAGTACGCCTAACAAAACGCAGGATAAAATTATCTTAATGACTTTCAATTTCCTTTTCATAAGCTACCTGTAGTGTTAATAGTTCCTGCATGCGGTCCAATGCTGTCATTCTTGCTGTTTGCAAATCTTTGATGCTGATGAGCACTGAGGGCAGATCGCCGGTGTTCTGATCGTAAGCCTGTAAAGCCGTTTTATAGCTGTTCTGCAAGGCTGGGATAATGTTTTTCTGATAATTATCGAGCTGCCTTTTTTTGCTGCTCAAGTCTGCTATGATACCGGCCAGCACGCCAGCCGCCTGGTTAAGAATATCTTCTTTTTTCTGCTGCAATTCTTCCGTTTCGTAACGGATGCCTTTCAAATTGGCCTTATATTCTTTTGAGGCCCAGGGCACGATGGGTATAGTAACGGACGCCATGAGGATGTACTGGTTAGGATAACCGGCATAACTGATCATATGCGCTGCTTGCACACCAAAATCCGGTTTACGCTTGCTGTATTCCATTTTGGCGTTTAATCGTTGGAGGTCGATATTCCGGTTAATGCCCTTGATATCGCTTCGGTCGTTCGCCAAAACTGCTGTATCGGTAATTGTGGCTTGATAGTCCTTCAATGAAATAGCGGTATCCACTGCCAATGGTGCAGCTTTGTCCCGGTTCATCAGCGTGTTGAGCAGGATGTTCTTTTGGCTGATCTGATTATGGAGTTCTTCACGCGTATTGTCGAGTTCAAATAGTTCAGCTTTGGCTTTGTAAATATTGGGCAGCCTTTCCTTGCCATAAGTCAGCCGGATGTTGGCATCCTTCAGCGTGTACTCCAGGAGACTTTGCGTTTGTTGCAATAGCGCGAGCTTTTTTTCCAGTACCACGCGCTGGTAATAATACTGTTTGGCCTGCGAGAACAGTTGGTTTTTAAGGTAGTCTTTATCCGCCGAGGTGACTTTTGATTGACCCTTCAAATAATCTTCCTTTGCCCGCAGCTTTGCTGGGTTGGTGAACATCTGCTCCGCCTGGATCATGAACGAGCCTCCGTTAGGGTTGAACTGGTAAGGCACCTGGTATTGCCCGGCGCTAAGTTTCGGCGCATCGAGGCTTTTGGCACCGGTAGCATAAGCATCCTGTGCCCTGGCTTTTGCATCATAAGCCTGCAAAGCCGGGTTTGTGGCAACTCTGGCCAGCACGCTGTCCAGCGGCAAGGTTTGTGCGCGTACAACGACTGTTATACAAATTAATATTATGGTGATGATTTGTTGTTTCGCTTTCATGATTCCTTTACCTCCTGTATATCCAGCTTGCCGTGCTTTTTAAGTTCGTATTCCTTAACCATTAAAAAGATCAATGGTGTAACCAGTAAAATATGTGTAGAAGAAGTTAATACCCCTCCGATCATCGGCAGGACAATCGGCCGCATCACGTCGCTACCGGTTCCGCTGGCCCATAGCACAGGTACTAAACCGAATAAGGCCACGCAAACAGTCATCAGTTTTGGGCGTAAGCGTTTTACCGCACCGTTCATTATATATGTCCGCAGGTCTTCTCTACTGATCGTTTCTTTGGAGTTACCTTTCAGTGCTACCAATTGCTGCATCGCATCGTTCAGGTAAATAACCATCACGATACCTGTCTCCACAGCAATGCCAAATAGCGCAATAAAACCAACCGCAACTGCAACTGATAAGTGAACGCCAAAAAAATAAACCATATAGGCCCCGCCGATCAAAGCGAACGGGATACTGATCAAGCTAAAAAAAGCTTCTCTGATAGAATGAAATGCAAAATATAAACAGGCGAAAATGATGACCAATACAATGGGTAGAATCAGTTTCAAAGTGCGCTCAGCCCGGATCAGGTTTTCGTACTGGCCGCTCCATTCGATATAATAGCCTTTGGGTAGGATTTTTACCAGGCCATTTAACCTGTCCTGCGCTTCTTTAACTGTACTTCCCAGGTCGCGGTCACGCACATTGAACAACACTGTTCCCCGTAATAAGGCATTCTCCGACTGGATCATTGCCGGGCCATCACTGATCTTAATGTCAGCTACTGATGATAGCGGAATCGGCCCATAATTCATGGTTTGCACCAAGGTTCGTTTGATGGCTTCGAGGTTGTTGCGATAGTCCTGGGCAAGCCGGGCATTTACGCTGAACCGCTGCCGACCCTCCACGGTCGTTGTTAAATTCATTCCGCCTAACGCGCTTTCCACTACTTCGTTCACATCATCCACACTCAGGCCATAACGCCCGATGGCGTCCTTATTTACCTGGATGTCCAGGTATTTGCCCCCTGTGATAGGGTCGACATACAGATCTTTTACTCCATTTAAACCCTGCAGTGCCTGTTTCATTTGCGTTGCCAGTACATTGATCGTATCCAAGCTTTGCCCGTATATCTTTAGGCCCACATCGGTACGGATACCGGTTGATAGCATATTGATGCGATTAATGATCGGTTGTGTCCAGCCGTTCACCACACCGGGAATTTGCAGTTTGGCATTCAGTTCGTTAATGATGTCCTCTTTTTTAATACCCTTGCGCCACTGGTCTTTTGGTTTTAACAGGATGATCGTTTCTGTCATACTAATGGGCGAATTATCTGTAGCAGTATTCGCCCGGCCGGCCTTGCCCAGTACGTTGGCCACTTCAGGAACGCTTTTAATAATCTTATCCTGAACCTGCAAGAGCTGTTTGGCTTGTGCATTGGAAACATCAGGCTGCGTAACCGGCATAAACAGGATCGTGCCTTCATCCAGCGGCGGCATAAACTCGCTGCCTAATGAAAGAAGCAATGGTATACTGACGATCAGCGCAATGATATTAATGGCCAAAGTGGTCTTACGCCATTTGATACACCAATCCAATACAGGCTTGTAAATACTTTCCAGCCCCCGGTTCAACGGGTTATAGTCGTCTGTCCGGAGTTTGCCTTTCAGGAAAAATGATATAAGCACGGGAGCCAGCGTAACAGCCAGTATCGCATCGATGCCAAGTATAAAAGTTTTCGTCCAGGCCAATGGGCCGAACAATTTGCCTTCCTGCCCGGATAAAAGGAACACCGGCAGAAATGAGGCCACAATAATAACTGTGGAGAAAAACACGCCTCGGCCAACCTGTTTGCAGGATTGTTCAACAATCTTAATTCTTTCTATAGTGGTCATGATTTTTCTTTTTGTTGAGCTATGGATAGGTTGCGGTGCGCGTTCTCGACCATCACGATGCCGTTATCTACGATTACACCGATAGCTAAGGCAATCCCGGTTAGGGACATGATATTGGAACTGATACCGAATGCATTGAGCAGAATAAAACTTGCCGCGATGGTAATGGGTATCTGGATAATGATACTTAAAGCGCTTCGCCAGCTGAACAGGAACAAGATCACAATAAGCGACACCACGATCATTTCCTCGATCAAGGTATGTTTCACTGAACCTATAGCATTCTCGATCAGTTCGCTGCGGTCATAAGCGATATTGAAGCTTACGCCTGCCGGTAAGCCTTTCTGAATATCAGCCATTTTAGCCTTTACCGATTGGATCACCTGGTCCGCATTCTCGCCATAACGCATCACCACGATACCTCCAACGGCTTCGCCGTCGCCATTGCGGTCAAAGATGCCCAAGCGCTCATCGCCGCCCATTTGCACGGTGGCAATATCTTTGATGGCTACCGGAATGGTTTTGATTACACCAACCGGAATGTTCTCCACATCATGTATCGTTTTGATATAGCCCAGTCCGCGCACAATGTAGCCTGTACCGTTCATTTCAAATTTGCGCCCACCAACATCGTTGTTATTGCTTTTGATGGCTTTGAGTACCTGCGAAAGGGGAATATTATAATAGTTGAGCTTATGTGGGTCGATATTTACCTGGTATTGCTTTTCAAAACCGCCAAAAGAAGCGACCTCACTAACGCCGGGAACGGTTTGCAAACCAAGTTTTACGTACCAATCCTGCAGTGCCCTTTGTTCACCAAGGTTGATTCCTTTAGCATCCAATGTGTACCAGAGGATATGCCCCACACCGGTACCATCCGGTCCCAGTGTTGGTGTAATGCCCTGCGGTAGCAAGCGCTGCGCATAATTCAGACGTTCCAGCACCCGGCTGCGCGCCCAGTAGATGTCAGCTTTATCCTCAAATATGATATAAACAAAGCTCATCCCGAACATAGATGTGGCCCGTATGGCTTTCACTTTGGGGATGCCCTGGAGATTGCTCACTAGCGGGTAGGTTACCTGGTCTTCCATAATCTGCGGACTGCGGCCCTGCCATTCCGTAAATACAATTACCTGGTTATCTGACAGATCGGGAATAGCGTCAATAGGATTTTGATTGACCGCGTAAGCGCCCCAGGCGAACAGACTCACAGCGATCAGCAGTACGATGTAGCGGTTCTTGAGTGAAAGCGAAATAAGTTTATTAATCATCTTAATGTGGTTAATCAGTTCCCCGCCAGTCGGCAGGGAACTGCGGATAATTACATTTTTGTTTTTTCAGATGGTTTCTTTTCCGCTTCTTTTTTTACCAGAGTCATACCGCATTTCGGGCACTTACCAGGCTTGTCTGAGATTACCTCGGGGTGCATGGTACAGGTATACTGTACTTTTGCAGGTTTCGCTTTCTTGGTAGTATCGATGGTCATTTTACCATGACGTAGATCGGTGGCAAAAACGGTGGCAGCGGAGAATAGGATGGCAACAGCCATCAGCATGATTTTTTTCATGTTTTTAAAAATTAAGAATGGATCAATGGCATAAGGCAAGCCTTGTGCGTGAATTATAAATTAAGATGATGAATTGAAAATTGAGTTTGGCGGATACAATACGCATCAGCTAAAAGGAGGAGCACTGGATCAGATCCGGTAGGTGCAATAAAGGGTATAGGCTGGTATGTCCGGGTGCCCGGGCGGGGCATTCCCTCTATAATTGATATGGGCGTTTAATAAATTTGGCGCAGACTCATCGTTCAGGCGGACAAAAGACGGAATAATTGCAGGCAAAGGGTGATTTAGCGCAAGCGAAGCGCTGTTAAAATGGTTATCCTTTACCTTAAAACTTTGCTTTTCGTGGCCACAGCATTTTTTGTTACTGCTCGTTTTGCCAACCGCATTGTCGGCTGCTCCATAACTGAAACTTACTGACGTTAGCTTACCGCAGCAATACAAACGGGTCACGCTCATACCCACGCAGGATAAGAGGTAGATGACTGTCAATATGATAAGTGCGCTACGTTTCACGATTCGAAAATAATAAAATTATACGCCGAATAATGCAATTTAGTTTGCAGCCGCTAATTTATATACTGTAACAGAAAGGAATTTACATTATTTTGTCAATAATTTACAGCTTATTGACGCGATGATTACCCAGCTATATTTTATCTATCGACCGCCGGTTGGTCTTGCTGGCGGATTTGAAGCTGGTCGGCGTTAGACCGGTAATGCTTTTAAACTGAGTTGACAGGTGGGCGCTGCTGCTATAGCCCATCTGATAGGCGATTTCATTGAGGTTAAGTTGGCCATACTCCAGCAATTCTTTTATTCGCTCCACCTTCTGTTCAATAATATAGCGTTCAATGGTCTTATCTTGAGAGTTAGAAAATAGACGGCTTAGATAAGCGTAATCTTTACCAACCCGGTTTGAGATCAAATCCGAGAAAGTAATATTCATTTCAGAAAGATCGGAATGGTGTACAAGCTCAATAATGACATTTTTAATCGCCTCAACCGTTTTTTCTGTTTCACTGCTGATCAGTTCAAATCCCGGCACCTTCAAAGCCGAAGCGATTAGTTGTAACTGTTCCTCATCTGGTTCAGGACTGACCACAGCCTGACCTAAGGTAACTTCATTCACATGGAACCCCAGGCTTTCCAACTGTTGCCGGACGATCATCTGGCAGCGGTCGCATACCATGTTTTTAATACGAAGCAGCATAGAAAGCAAAGCTATTACATTTTCATGCTTTTTCTGCCCATAAAGAAATACCAAATCGAAACCGGTATAAAAATCAGGTTAAGCCAGGTGTTATAATTCCATTGAAAATGTTGTGCCGCCATTTGCATACCACCACTGTGTGGCTTCGGCAGCCAATGCAATGCTGCAAAAGAGTAATCAAGGAATAATGAAGTTAGGAAGATACTGATCACCAAGAATCCCAGCAAGTACCACATCGTTTTACCTCCATAATAGTTTCTGAAGACCATGAGCATCGGTATTGTAACCAGGTCTGACAGAATAAAGGCGATAACCCCGCCGAATGAAATGCCGCCCTGCCAAAGCACTGCCGCCATAACGATATTACCGACTGAGCAGACAAAAGCAATGACGGCAATGAATATTCCGACAACCGCGTTCCAGCTTAAAACCAGGAAATGCGGGAGGGAGGTAGGCCCCGTTAAAAATAAGCTCTGCCAGAAACTATCCGGCACCAGCACCATCAGGATTGATGCGATGACCAGGCCGATGCCAATATCTTTCCCCACCATCGTCACATCCATATAAAAATGACCACTGGCAGATTTGAGCTTGTTAAAAAAACCAGTTTTTATGTCCGCGTCTTCTTTTGGCATGCTATGGCAACAGGATTTTTTTGGTTCATGCTGATGTTCGTGATGATGGGCATGACCACTGTGTTCGCTATGATGAATATGCTCTTTCGCTTCGTCTTTTACTTTTTTAGGAAAAAAACGATTAATGAGTATAGCAGACACCATGATAAAAAATAACCCACCGATAACTTCCCCACCAAAAAAAGCCCAACCAAGCAGTGAAACGATTACTATAAATATTTCAAATACCAGGTTGGTACTGGCAACCATAAACGACACAGCGTTAGACCAGGTCGCGCCTTTGATCAGCAATGTCCGGGACATTGATGCCGCTGCATACGAACAGGACGACGAAACGGCGCCAAAAAAGGTTGATAATGCAGTTGCCCTGACGGTATCTTTTCCGAGTTTGGACGAGATCCGTTCTGTTGAAACAAATGCCCTTACCAGCGAGGAAAGAATAAAACCGAAAGCCAGGCCCCAGTAGATGTCCCATATCATATAAAAAAGGCCGGATAATATTTTTAGAATAATGCTGATCATAGTTACTGATTTACATTGCAAAATTACCCGGCCTCGCGTTTTTAAATTTACAGATTAACGGATTTGGTTTATAAGATTATGACCTAAGCGGAGACTACAATCTTAATTTGATGCCTGCATTTACCACAAAGCCATCCAGCGGTGCATAAATATCTTTAAATGTAGGATCGGTAATACTGCCGGTATAAATCGGGCCAAATTTTGTTTGACGGGTATCAGTCAGGTTCTCGAAATTGATAAACAGCGAAAATCGTTCCCACATTTTTTCGGCCATTAATCCTGCCATCCAGTAGCCCCGGCCAGTCGAACCATCATTGAGTTTTTGCGGACTAAAATAATAGGCTTCAGCACCGATCTTGAAATCATCTTCTTTTTCGTACATCAGCACATTATTCAACCGGTTTTTGGAGACTAATGGGTAAGCACTGAAAGAGTTGCCGATATGCTGCGAAACATCGGCGAAGGTATAACCGAGGAACAGCTTGAAATCCTTATAAGTCAGCTTTACATTGGTTTCTATTCCCTTAGTATTCAGGTCCCCGCCGGGTTGTTGGTACTGGTAATTGCCGTTTGCCAATGGCACAAACAGAATGGGATTTTCGATGCGGGTATAGAAAAACAACTGGTTGATGCTGAAGCTCACCTGATTGCCAAACAGACCTGTGCGATAATTCAGATCATAGTTAGCACCATAGGAACGTTCGGCTTTTGTGTTGGCCACATCGATAGGCAGTACATTTCGAAAATCGACGCGTTCAGCATCCTCGGTGAATACCGTTGGTGATTTGTAACCCAAACCGCCTCCCAGGCGACTCGAAAAATGTTGACTGAATTTAAACAATGCTGATAGCCGTGGCAAAAGGAAAAGGCCATAGGCATTATGATAATCACCCCGCAATCCGCTTTCCAATGTTATAGTTTCGTTCGCATCCCAGGTGTTCTGCACAAAACCACCTATAGTCGTGTAATGGTAATTGCGCAAGGGAAAGGTACTGTTACGGTCTTCCCGAAAATTATCGGTCAGGTAATTTAGGCCTGCCACCCAGTCGGCAAGTACTCCCTTTTTACTGTAGTTGGCTTCGCTGTAGGATGATACTTGTGTGCCTGAAAAAACGTAGTCAGGTAAGGCAATGCTCCGGTCAAAGTAGCTGACACTATTTTTTATTGTCCACTTTTCATTGTCGTTGATCTGGTGATCCAATTCGGCCTGTGAGCTATAACGTCCGGTTTTGTTCCGTTCAAAATAGCTATGTTCAGCGCTGCCTCTGTTTTCCAGGTATCGCATATCTCCGCCGGTACGATTCTCGGCCGTCGCATTAATACCAGTCACAAGTGTTGTCCGTTCGTTGAGATAAAAGTACAGTTTGGGGTTGAGCGTGTAGCGGTTAAAGCGTGGTATGGCTGATAAACCGATCTCAGCCGGATCATAAGGCGTGCCGTGGTTATAAGCCGCATAAAACGTTGCCCCGATCTTATCAAATTTTTGACCGTAGAACAAACTGGCGTCTGCACCTTTGGCCGAGGTGCCGTTAAACAGGAGGTCTAACCGGCGTTCCTTCGTGGGGGTTTTGGAAGCCAGATTGACTAGCCCGGCGATGGCCCCGCCACCATATAGCGTCGAGGATGAGCCTTTAATGACTTCGACCTGCTTCAGATCGAGCGGGGCAATCTGCAGTAAACCCAATCCACCGGAAAAACCTGAATACAAAGGAATGCCATCGCGGATAATCTGGGTATAGCGCCCGTCCAATCCCTGAATACGGATACTCGAATTACCGCTGGTAGCAGAGGTTTGTTGCGTCTGGATACCGGTGCTTTCCGCCAGCAGCATCCGGATGTCACCGGGTTTCATATTACCTTTTTCCCCGAGTTCTTCACCGGAGATCACCTCTACTCTGGTTGGAATATTAGCAATAGTGCGGCTACTGCGGGTGGCACCTACCACCACTTCGGTGAGTTCTTGCCCTTCACCGTTCCCAGCAGGCTGCAGAAGAATTATTAGTGGCTGATTTTGTACTAAAGGAAAAGTGATAGTGTCTAAAAGGGTTTGATATCCAACGAAACCAAACCGGATTATCTGAGTGCCATCAGGTATTCGGGTTAAATTAACCAGTCCACTTGTATCTGCGGATGCACCAATTGCAGTACCCTGTACGGTTGCGGTAGCACCAATCAGAACTTCGTTGTTTTTGACGTCTTTAATGATAGCCTTAAAAATATTTTGAGAATAGGCTATAGCAGCATAATGCAGTGCTACTAAAAGCACGATAAGTTTTTTCATGAATTAAGAAATTAAGTTAAACAGAATAATCAGCTTTTTAAGCTTTGGCAAAAGTGTTTAACTAATTTTTGGGGGCTGCCAGATGGTCAAAATTCGTTTTTGTACTGCAGGCACAGTAGGCCGTGGGTATTTTCTTAATGTAATTTGAGTAACTGAGGAGAAATTGACTTGCGCTATCAAAATTCTGGCGGTAGAACAACAAGAGCAGGTGCAAAAAGGCGGACACGTTTCCTGACTCTTTTGATCATTGCACGCATTTGCATTCTTGATAGTGCCATGTGTTGCGTTGCCTTTAATGTCCTCCTTATCCTGGCAAGGTAAAATAACCAGCAGGACAAAATAAACACTAAATATTAGCGCCAGGTACCTCATTGCCGCTAAACTATAAAGAAGTTAGAGTAATTCTAAATAATTTATTGCTTTCTTAATCAGTGCGGCGCTGGTTCGCCGCCAAGGTTCGGGTCTTATATGCCCCGGTGGGGCCCATTTATTCTGCGTGTCGGTATTAATATTAACAGGGAGCAGCTATTTAATAAATTGGCTGCTTTATTATTTTTCTTCTTTATATTGTTAGTTTCAAATATTTCAAATACCTTTAATTTTAACCAGTTTTACCTGTATTAATTGAAAAAGCTATTCGCCATATTAATGGTTGTCGCCATACTGTTTAATGCAGGGGGGTATGACTTGTTTTTTCGATACATGATGTACAGGTCGGATAGCAGGATTTTCGCCAAAATCAATACTAACCATTACAAACACTCAGATTTGGTGGACGTTAAAATACCTGTTGACATGCCTACGCAACAGGATTGGGACGGTTACCAGGCAATTAGCGGTCAGGTAGAGGTAAAAGGTGCAAGGTACGATTACGCTGAAATTAAAATCACGCGCGATACCTTATATTTGCGTGTTGTTCCCAATCCCGAATTAAGTAAACTGGTTAAGGCTAATGTTCTCTACGGTAAGCTGATTAATGATATACCAACCTCGAACACCAAGCACCCCAATAACCCGTTGGCTAAAAAGAGCTTAAGCGAAAGCGAATATCTCACATTCAGTTACACTAATTCAGCGTGCATAACGGTTAAAAAGCTTAGTCATAGTTTTACTTTCGCCGGTATTTTAAAACCCGCACTCGAAGTCGGTGGTCAACCACCTGAAGTTTAATTCTTTCCTGATTCATTTTTACATTGTGGCTTTTTGCAGCAACTGCTATTTGAAATGTTCTGCATATATCAACTAGTCAGTATTTGTGCAAGTACAATGTCATATCCGAATTCAGGTGTCCTTAGTTACCGTGCTTTTTTATGATTACGAAGTCAATCGCATCAATAGATCATATCAACGCAATGGTAATGCTTAATGATTAACAAATTCTGTTCAATCAGCCTTTTATTTATTAAATTTTTTTGAATATGCCACACATTAAGGTAAATGAAGATTTACCGGGAATACGGTCATTAATGGCCTTTAGCCCGGAGACTGCCGCACCCATGGGTGTACTGGCAAACCTGCTTTTAAGAACAAACGAAGGCTTAACGATGGCCGAAAGAGAACTCATTGCAACTTATGTATCCCATTTAAATGATTGCTTTTATTGCCAGCATTCACATGGTGCGATTGTTACCTGCTACTTAAATGACAATAACGAGTTAGTAAACCAGGTGATAAAAGATCGCGACAATGCGCCCATTTCGGATAAAATGAAAGCCTTGCTGGCCATTGCTGCCAGCGCTCAGAAAAACGGCAAACTGGTTACAACCGAACAGGTTGAAACGGCAAAGCAACACGGGGCAACCGATAAGGATATTCATGATACAGTATTGATCACAGCCGCATTCTGTATGTTCAACCGCTACGTTGATGGCCTGGCTTCCAATACACCAACTGATTTGTCGACTTATCCCCTGAGAGCGCGACAAATTGCTGAAAATGGCTATGGTAATCATGTTTTCACTAACAAGCAGCCGGTGGCCGATAAACAAGAGAAATGAACTAATATTTAAACTATTCAATCAACCAAAACCACAATGAGAAAGAATTTACGTTACTTACTAATATGGTTATTCATGGCCATATTTCCGTTTTCATTATTTGCCCAGAACCGAACAGTCACAGGGACAGTCTCGGCCGCGAATAATACGCCGATACCAGGCGCTAACATTTCGGTAAAAAATGCTTCACAGGCTACTACTACTGATGCTAATGGAAAGTTTTCTATCAGGGTATCAGATAATGCTGTTTTGACAATAAGCATTATTGGCTATAAGACACAAAATGTCAGCACAGCTGGAAATTCAAATCTTAATATCAAATTAGAGGAGGATGTTTCGCGCCTTGATGAGGTAGTAGTGACAGGTTTGGCTACTTCAGTAAAAAGGAAAAACCTGGCTAATGCTGTCGAGGCGATAGGCGCAAGAGAATTAAATGGAATAGCCCCTGCACAAACATTTGACGCAGCGCTGGAAGGGAAGATCACTGGCGCCAACATCAATGCCAACTCTGGTGCGCCGGGTGGTGGTATCTCCATAAAATTGCGCGGGGTTACTTCTGTGTATGGAAATACCCAGCCATTGTATGTTGTTGATGGCGTTTATCTTGACAACTCGGCTACATCAGGGGGCTTAAATGCAGTAACGCTGGCAGGGAGCACTGGGCCGACCTCAACCCAGGATAATCCCTCAAGCCGTATTGCTGACCTGAGACCAGAAGACATTGAGAACATCGAAATATTAAAAGGTGCATCTGCTGCGGCTATTTATGGTTCAAAAGCAGCTGGCGGTGTGGTGATTATTACTACCAAAAAGGGCAAACAAGGCAAAACCAATGTAAGTATATCACAGGATGTCGGTTTTTCGAGCCCCATCAAATTGCTGGGTGTGCGGCAGTTTACTGCCCAAACTGCAGCATCACTGGCCCGCGACTCAGCAACATCAGCGGCATTAGCAAGTCAATTCCTCGCTGCTCAATCCAAAGGACAGATATACGATTATGAAAAAGAAGTTTACGATCATAAACCATTCAATTATAATACCCATGTGAGCATGACAGGCGGTACTGAAAAAACAGGGTTCTATTTTTCAGCGGGTCACGAAAATGATGGGGGAATTGTACAGAATACCGGTTATGAGAATAACAATGTTCGCCTCAACCTTGATCATAAACTTACCGATGATATCAAGTTTGGCATAACTACCAACTATATCAATTCCTCGGCCGACAGAGGCATGTTCGGAAACGATAATTCCGGAACCAGTATAGGTATTGCACTTTCATCCACTCCTGATTTTGCACAGCTGCATCCGGATGCCAAAGGGAACTATCCGGACAACCCATTCGCGGCATCCAACCCTCTGCAGACCATTGCTTTGATGAAAAATAATGAATCAGTGAACAGGTTGATCATGGGGACCAACCTTGAAATTAATCTCCAAAAAAGCGACAATAGCAACACCAAATTCATTGGCCGCGGAGGCTTTGACTTTTATAATCTGGAGACCAACGTGCTGATGCCGAGTGTATTGCAGTTTGAGGCTATAAATAAAGGACAATCCATACAAGGCTTTACTAAGAATCTGAATACCAATTACATTTTCTCGTTGGTAAATACATGGTCGCCATCAAGCAAATTATTGCTCAATACCTCTGCCGGCATTACGCAGGAAACAGGGAATTATAATAACCTGCTCGATGTAGCCAGCCAGGTAATTTCCGGTCAGTCAAATGTCGACCAGGCGGGATCATTAAGCGCCACTCAAATCCGCACCAAATATCTGAATAGCGGAATTTTCTTCCAGGAAGAAGCTACCTTATTTAACTCGATCACCCTGACCGGTGGTTTGCGTTTCGACCGCTCAAGCAATAATGGCGATGTCTCTAAATACTATTTATATCCTAAAGGTGGCATATCCTGGAATCTTACCGATATGGGGCTGATTAAACAAGGTCTTTTTGAAAGCATCAAATTGAGAGCTGCTTACGGCCAGGCAAACAATGTGCCTGCTTATGGCAGTAAATTTACTGCATTTGGCGTATCGAATATTTCCGGCTTCCCGGGTTTGCTTGTAAATACGATTGCAGGTGCATCAGACATCAAGCCGGAAAGACAAACAGAATTTGAGACTGGCATTGACTTCAGCTTACTAAGAGGTCGACTGGGTTTTGAACTGACCTATTATGCTAAGGATATTAATGACTTCCTTTTATTAACTACGCCTCCGCCTTCATCAGGTTTTGCACAGCAATGGCTCAATGCAGGTAACCTGACCAATCACGGGGTTGAATTAGGGATGAATGCCAGGCCGGTTGAAGCCAGGAACATCGTTTGGAACACTTCGGTTAACCTCTGGTTCAACCGCTCAAATGTTACTAAACTGATCGTTCCACCGGTACAATTGGGTTCAGTTGGGGGCGTTTTGCTCGGGGAATATCAGATACAGCAAGGCAAATCGGCTACCCAGATCATCGGCCTTAACGGGCAGGGAGTTGGCGTGCTGGGAAATGCTGAACCGCGTTTCCAGATGAGCACCTACAATGAGATCACGTTCTTTAAAGATTGGAGTCTTCGTTTCCTTATCCACTGGAAATATGGTGGTCAAAACGTGGATGTGACTTATCTTGAAAATGTATTTGGCAGCACCAGCGCCGATTATGATAAAAAAACGCCATCGGGTCTGCCTTATGGGGTTACCGAGTTAATGAAGATCGGATCGGATGCACACCAGACAGTTGAAAACTCCTCTTATCTGCGTTTCAGAGAGATCGGGTTGTATTATACCATCCGTAAGATGCCGGTTTCTTATATCAAATCAGTAAATGTGGGGGTATCCTTACACAACTACATTACAGTAACTAAATACAGAGGTTACGATCCTGAAGTTTCCAATTTTGGTACAGGCTTTTCACAGGGTGTAGATATCGATCCATATCCATCCAGCAAGCAAGCCGCACTGCACGTTTCACTTAATTTCTAATCCTTAAAACGATGACCATGCAACGAAATATTAAAATCTATATAGCATTATTCTCTGTCTCGCTTCTTCTTTTTGGCTCATGCAAAAAAGATTACGGGGACCTGAACGGAGAAACCATTGAAGACCTGACCAAAAATGCATCACAGGCACAATTAAATAACCTGGTAAGCGGAACCGAGTCGGGTTTGCGAAATTCACTAAACTTTTACCTGGATGATGTGAGTATCATCGGCCGCGAGACCTATCGCTTCTCCAACTCCGAGCCACGTTATGTACTGGACATGCTCGGCGCAAACGGCGCGACATTAAACGGGGCCAATTTCTACATTACTTTCCCCTGGGCTTCACGCTATAGAGTGGTCAAAAACTGCAATACCCTGATACAGGCTGCAAATAATTCTACACTGATAAGCAACGCACAAAAAGCAGGCTACATCGGCTTTGCACGAACCATAAAAGCCTATCAGCTTTTGCTTAATCTAAACCTTACTTACGATAATGGTATCCGTGTAAATGTAGCCGACCCAACCCACCTCGGGCCTTTTGTTAGCTATACGGATGGACTGGCTGCCATCACCGCTCTGCTTGACTCGGCTAAAACCGATCTTAGCAATGCGAGTATATCTTTCCAGTTAGCCGGTTTTACAGGATTGGATGATGCTGCCGGGTTGACCAAATTTAACCGGGCGCTGGCGGCAAGGGTAAGTTTGTATCAGACCAACTGGCAAACGGCATTAGATAATGTAAATGCCTCATTCCTCAACCTGAACGGCAGCTTTAATACAGGTGTGTATCATATTTTTGGGACCGGATCAGGCGATCAGCTGAACCCTGTGTTCATCCCGCAAAATCAAACGGGTGAAGTAAGAGTAGCACATCCTTCTTATGCCGCCGATTTAGCGGCAGGGGATGACCGTATCAATAAAACATCGCTCCGTAGTACAGCAGCATCCCTTAGCGGCCTTAGCAGTAACCGCGACGTATGGTTGTATACATCCAGTACTGCACCTGTCAGTATTATACGTAACGAAGAGCTGATCCTGATCTATGCTGAAGCGAACATACAGCTTGGTAACTTTAATACAGCGATAAGCGCACTAAACACTATCAGGAACGGTCATGGGTTGGGCAATTATAGCGGGGCTGTGAACAAAAACGCGTTGATCACAGAAATGCTGAATCAGAGAAGATATTCACTGTTCTTCGAAGGACATCGCTGGATCGACCTGCGCAGGTATAATCTGTTAAATACCCTTCCTATTGACAGGACAGGCGACCAGGTTTGGTCGAAGTTTCCATTACCGGTAACCGAACATTAAAAGCTTTATGAAACTGATTATAAAAACACTATTACTACTTTCTGTATCCATGGCCTCTCTGCAGGCCATGGGCCAGAAATTCACAGCCAGCTTTACACCTGCGGCATCCGCCGAAAGCTTTTCGGGCAAGGTATTTTTATACCTGTCGAAAGACGCTAAAAGCCCGAAGGGCGATATGGTAGGTGTTCATAGTTTTCCATGTTTTTCAATCGATGTGAAAAATGTGAAGCCGGGACAAAAGGTTGAATTTGACGATAAAGCAATATCATATCCGACGGTCCTTTCTGATATTGAACGGGGCGCTTATTATGCACAGGTAGTTTGGGATAAAAATGAAGGCGGACGTGCCATAGCAGAAAGTCCGGGCAATATGTTTAACAATACCATTGTGGTTAAGATCACTAAAGACAGGGCGCAATCATTTGATATCGTTTGTAGTGAAATGATTAAAAAGATGTCCTTCAAAGAAACCCAATTTGTAAAAGAATTGAAAGTGCCTTCGGCGTTGCTTACTGCCTTTTACAAACGGCCAACCACCGTAAATGCCGCTGTGCTTTTACCTAAGGGGTATTACAGCCAGCCTAACCGGAAATTCCCGGTCCTGTATTGGATATCCGGTTACGGGGGCGACTATCATGGCTATTCAGGTAAGGATGCACCCAGCGATCCGATAGATACTACCGCCTGCATCCGTGTTTTCCTCGATGGGAATTGTCCCGGCGGGCATTGCGTATATGCAAACAGCGATAATAACGGTCCCTGGGGCGATGCGCTGACTCAGGAGCTTATCCCTCTTGTTGAAAAAACTTACCGCACCAATCCTGCGAGATTGCTAACCGGACACAGCAGCGGTGGTTGGACAGTTTTATGGTTGCAAACGCATTATCCAAAAGTCTTTGCCGCATGCTGGTCGAGTTCACCTGACCCGGTTGATTTCCGGAGTTTTCAGGAAGTGAATTTGTATAGCGAAAAGAATATTTATTATGGTAAAGACAGCACGCTACGCTTAGCAGGTACTATTGCCGGTCGTTTCCCCTGGATCACCATGAAAAATATGTGCTCGATGGAACACGTCATATACCGTGGTGAGCAGATGCATTCGTTCAACTTTGTATTCAGCACCAGGAACCCGGATAGCACACCCCGTAGTCTGTGGAATGATGAAACTGGGGAGATCGACGCTAAAACATTTGAGCATTGGAAAAACTACGACATCTCACTTTACCTGCGGAGCAACTGGCAGCAAATAAAACCTGATCTGCAAGGGAAAATTCGCGTGACAGTAGGTAATCAGGATAATTTTCTGCTGAACTATGCGGTACATCTGCTGGACGGCGAAATGAAAAAGCTGGACGCAGGCTTTGTATTTGAATACTACCCGGGAGATCATTTTACGATACATACGCCCGAATACCGGTTAGCCGGATACCGTTTCCTCGAGCAGAAGTATAACGAGTTGGGAATAAAGAATTGACGACATTAAAAACAAATACCATGAAATTACCTACCGAACCAATAGGCAGCATCCCCAGGCCGGATGAGCTGATCGACGCAATCGCGGGAAAACCAGATAGTAACCCTTTTGATGTGCTTTTTGAACGGGCTATCAATGATACCATAAGTCAGTTTGCTCAAACAGGCTCGCCGGTTATTACCGATGGCGAACAAACTAAATCGAGCTTTGCTACATACCCACTCGAAGGGCTGACCGACCTGGCACCAAACGGTGTCACCATAAACTTTCAAGACGGTCATACCCGGCAACTGCCTGTACTAACATCAGGACCGTTTAAGTATGGTAATTACGCAGTTAAATACCTGGATATCGCAAAAAAGAAGACCCATTTACCTGTTAAGCAAGCCGTTATTTCGGCCTCTGCATTGAGTTTGATCTACCCACAGGATGGTATACCAGGCTATAGCCAATCAGACTTCATTAATGATTTGTTAAATGAATGTGAGAAAGACATCCGTCAATGTCTGGAGCATGGTGCTTACAAAGTGCAAATGGATTTTACCGAAGGCAGGTTATCATTGAAACTTGATCCCTCCGGCGGTGTGTTGAAACATTTCATTGGTTTGAATAATCAGGTTTTCGACCGCTTCAGTAAAGAGGAACAACAAAAGCTCGGTGTGCATGTATGCCCGGGTGGAGACCATGATTCGACCCATAGCGCCGATATTGATTATGCCGATTTCCTGCCAGAACTTTTTAACTTGCATGTGGGCAGTTTTTACCTGCAACTGGCCAGCGAACCAGATAGGAGGAAAGTACTGAAGATCATTAAACAATATCTTAAACCAGGTCAAACCGCTTTTATTGGCGTAATCGATGTGCTTAACCCGGTAGTAGAAACGAAGGAAACCGTACGCGATAGGGTATTGGAAGCGGCTGAGTATATCCCATTGTCGCAACTGGGTACAACAGACGATTGCGGCTTTTCGCCATTTTGCGATGATGTATCTACCACCCGCGAAACAGCCTTCGCTAAAATAAAAGCCCGTGTGGAAGGGACTAAGCTGGCTGAACAGAAATTATTTAACTAAAGACACTATGCCACATATTGAATTAGAATCACATTTGCCGGGCATCACCGGTTTGCTGGAATACAGGAAAGATACTGGTCAGCCTATACGCGAGCTGACCCAAATACTAATGCGCGGATCTTCCACGCTGACCGAAGGGGAACGCGAACTGATAGCTACCATCGTATCGCACGGCAACCAATGCCGCTTTTGCACTACTGCACATACTGCGGCTGCCGACCTGCTTTTGGGAGATAAAACCACTACCCAAAGAATGAAGGATGACATTGAATCAGCACCGGTAAGCGATAAAATGAGGGCTTTGCTTGCGATAGCTGCTGCAGTTGGGAAAAACGGTAAATTAGTTACTCCGGAAATGGTAATAAGGGCTAAAGCAGAAGGCGCAACCGATTTGGAATTACACGATACGGTTCTGATTGCAGCCTTATTCAGCCTTTACAATCGTTATGTGGATGGCATGGCGACCACCATGCCTGATAATGAAGCGTACTTCGATACGCTGGCCGATAGGCTTGTTAATCATGGTTATACACGTTTACCGCAGGGCTACGATCATTTAAAGAAATAAAAATTATGGAAACAATTTTAACCACCGACACTGTCTACAAAAAAACGACGTCAGTCCAACTGGCGATGTTATTCATCGTCTGCTTTGCAGGGAACATGTTTGCAGGCGTTGTATCAACGCTGATGTCGGTTTATTTGCCGGTAGTAGTGAAAGAGTTGCGCGGAAGTCAAACAGATAGCCAGTTTAATGAGATGAGCGCCTATATCAATTCTATTTTTATTTTTGGATGGGCCGCGGGTGGGTTCCTGTGGGGCTTTATTGGAGATAAGGCGGGACGAAAAATTTCGCTTTTGCTGTCCATAGCCTGTTTTGGGATATTTACGCTGCTGATAAGCCAGGCTACCCAGTGGTGGCAAATAGTAGTCTGCCGTTTCCTGAGTGGGGTTGGCACCGGAGGGTTGCTGGTGATCTCATTCACGTTGATCTCCGAGGTTTGGCCCGAAAAGACAAGAGCAGTTTATACCGGTATTTTGTCGATCTCTATCCCGGTGGGTATTTTTTCTGCCGGGGCCATCAATTATTTGGTTAACTCGTGGCGCCAGGGTTTTATGGTGGGTGTCATTCCGATAGCAGTAGCAATCGTTGGTTTCTGGGTGATCAGTGAATCGGGTTTGTGGCTGAAAGATCATGAAGAGCATATCAACGATAACAGTCAGGACATAGGTCTGTTCCACAGGTCTAATCTCAAAACATTGCTTATTGGCTCAGTTATATTTGGGACTATGCTGATCGGGCTTTGGGCTATCTTTTTGTGGCTGCCAACCTGGATACAGAGCCTGCTGACTACCGACGCCAATAAAGAGCGGGGGATAAGCATGATGTTCATGGGTATGGGTGGCTTGACCGGTGGCTTTATTTCCGGCTGGGTAGTAAACCTGCTTGGATTGCGGCGGTCGCTGATCCTGTCATTTGTGGTTTGCTCGGTGGTGTCGTTCATCTTGTTCAAGACGAATGCAACTTTTTCAGGTATAATCTATATCGAAATTGCGTTTTTGGCTTTGTTTTTTGGGATCAGCCAGGGAGTGCTTTCGCTCTATATTCCTTTGCTTTTTCCAACATCAATCCGCGCTTCAGCTACGGGATTTTGTTTTAATATCGGTCGTATATTTACAGGTATAGCTGTTTTAGGCGTTGGGGTATTGGTAACCACACTGGGCGGATACAGTAATTCCCTCTTTACATTTTCGTTGGTATTTGTGATAGGGTTGATTGCCATGCTGATGATCAAAGACATACAAAACGGTACGCAATCTTTAAAAAAATAATTTATGGCACATATAAAATTAAATAACGAACTGCCGGGTATCAGGGGATTGATGGCCTACCGCCCGGAAACAGAGAAGCCGCTGAATTTTCTTGCTGAAACACTGCTTCGCGACGAAAATAATTCGCTAAGTCGTGGACAACGCGAATTGATTGCCACTTATGTATCCTACCTGAACGATTGTTTTTTTTGTCAGAATGTACATGGCGCTATGGCTGGCCATTACCTGGATTGTGATATCGACCAGATCGACCGCATCAAGCAGGACTTTAAAACGGCAGAGCTTGATAGCAAAATGAAAACCCTGCTTAGTATTGCGGCAAGCGTTCAAAAAGGCGGGAAAAATGTTACTACGGCGCAAATAGAAGAAGCACGTAACAACGGCGCATCGGACGTTGAAATTCATGATACGGTTTTGATTGCGGCAGCATTTTGCATGTTCAATCGTTATGTGGATGGCCTGGCAACCTGGGCGCCAACTGACCGGCAATTTTACGTGAGCCGTGCGCCGCAGCGTGCTTTGGAAGGATATCAATCCAGTGTTTATAAATAGTTAGTTGACCAGGCGAGTGGTTACATCCCCAATCCACTTTATCTAGTTCAATTAACAGTATCAACCCGATCAACTTACTCTTAATCAACTGAAAATGCCACACATTGATTTGCCAGTAGAATACCCCGGAATCCGTAGCTTATTCGTTTATCGCCCGGAGACAGCTGCAACATTATGCCATCTTGCACAGGTTTTGCTTCACGATCCGCATCCCACACTTAGTGCAGGAGAACGTGAATTAATCGCCTCGTATGTATCCAACCTGAACACTTGTAATTTTTGCACCCGTTCGCACAGCGCCATAGCCAAACATCAGCTTGGCAGCAACCTTGCATTGGTTAAACAGGTGCTGGCTGATCCCGAGACAGCCCCGATCAGTAACAAATTAAGAGCTTTGTTAAGGATAGCGGCAAAAGTGCAAACGGGCGGAAAAAATGTGCTGACCGTGGATGTGGAACAGGCCCGTAGACAAGGCGCAACAGATATCGAGATACATGATACTGTGCTGATCGCGGCTGCGTTTTGTATGTATAACCGTTATGTAGATGGTCTTGCCACCTGGCAACCCGATGACGAAGCGTTTTACGACAAAATGGGGGAACAACGTACCAGGGAAGGCTACAAGCCCACGTCAATTAATTTTACACTTACGCAAGAACTACAAAAATCTTAACTATGGCTCATATTAAATTACTGAATGAAGAACTGCCTGGGATAGTAGGCTTGTTAAATTACCGCCCTGAAACAGCAAAACCATTGCTTGAATTAGCCGAAACCTTACTTCGCGGCCCTTCATCATTGTCAAGTGGTGATCGCGAGATCATAGCGGCTTCGGTTTCCTGGTGGAACAATTGCCATTTCTGTCATACTTCTCACGCGGCAGCGGCCGTTGCACATTTAAAGTGTGACCTGAATTTTATTGATGAGATCAAAACGGGGCTGCTCAATACCCAGGTATCAGATAAACTCAGGGCATTATTGCATATAGCTCACCAGGTTCAGCGCAGCGGTAAGGAAGTTATGGCAGAGGATGTTGCCCGTGCCAGAGGAGCTGGCGCTTCCGACCAGGAGATACACGATACAGTACTCATTGCTGCTGCGTTTTGCATGTATAACCGCTATGTAGATGGCTTAGGTACCTGGGCGCCGCAAACCAACGAAGCTTATAAAGAAATGGGGGAACGTATGGCTTATGTGGGCTATGGGAAGAGTTGACGAACTATCCTGACTGTTAATCAGAGGAACGATGGTCCGGATCCGGTTTCAGCGAGTAGTGCTAAAATACGCTGACTATTTTAGCACTATCGAATATCGCTATCGGTTTTGTGGTTACCAATCAAGCTTCACCAGCATAACACCTTGCCGCGCAAGTAACAAATTAAGTTCCAGTTGCCCGTTTTTTACATTCATATCGAACGGGTTCCCGTCAGTTTCAAGTTGACCGGATTTTTCAAGCTCCCTTATTTGTTGTGCTGAGGGCGATTGCGGAGAGCCCATCTTTTTCCAGGCCTCATAGGAGTTGCTGTGTTTATTATCGATAAGATACTTAGTCAGTCTTACCTTTTTTGCAGTTAAGCCTGATATACTCAGGTTGATTGGCTCGGGCGGTGCCTGTTTATCTTCATCATGATAATTCCAGATCATTACTGCTGCAGATCGCTTGTCTTTACTTCCCAGTGCACCAATGTCGGTTTGAGGCCCCCTCACACTTGAATCAACTACGGTCTTTAGCGGATACATGCGATTGCCCCGAACCTCCACGCGTTTGCCCGACATTTTGCCAAACATGCGAAAAACATTGAGCACCGGCTTATCAACCCCATTGGTAGCCAAATCACGGAACCCATAAAACCAGGGCTGGTTCTCGAATTCAAATGACCATGATACAGCACCGAGAAAATTTACACCTATCTGATCGGATAGCAGATAAATACGGGCAAATGATGCCGCGGTATAACTGGAGTACATAGTACCGTTGCGATAAGCATTTTCGGGATTGGTTGCCATGCCACACGCCGCGCAACCTTCCGGATCACACTCACCAATGACGACAGGCAGCTTACTGGTTTCGGGGTACGACATAGCGATATTGAAACCCGTGGCAATGTCGCGAAGCTGGGTCGACATATTCATAACCACCACATTGTTCTTTAAACCAGGTTGTCCTTTTGCATGGAAAAGAATGGCTTCTAACGGAGAACCTATTTTTCCGGTAGCATAGTTTTTCCCTGATATGCAATGTTTAATAAAATTGTTCAGCCATTCCTGCGCTCCCTTGCTTGCAGTTCCGGCCGCGTTCACACCACCTATCCTGGCGGTTGGCAGTGCCCGTTTTAATCCATCGGCGGCATAGTCATACAACTTAAAAAACTCCTCCTGCGACGCTTTCCAGTAAGCCCCATTAGGTTCATTCCATACTTCCCAATACCAGCTTTCCACTTCTTTTTTGCCATAGCGTTCCACAGAGTGTTTTACCCATTGGTAAACCAGCTCCCGCCATTTTTCATAGCTCTTTGGTGGATATGCCCATCCTGTAACAATATCTGAGTAAGGATCACCCGGTTTCCAGTGATGCCTGTAGGGCTTTGAATTATTTGTTGAAAGCGCTTCGGGCATAAAGCCTATCTGAGCCAGCGGTTTCATCCCTCTTTGGACATAAGTGTCGAAGATGCTGTCAATTATCCGCCAGTTGTAAACTGCGTTGCCATTGGCATCTTCTGTGTATGCGTTGGTTGATCCCCATTTTAATGCCGCCTCGCCATCGCCGCTCACCAATAAGCTATGCGTGCGTACATAAACCGGTACAGGACTCAAAGCTGCCAATTCTGACAATAATTTTTTGCCATCCTTCATGTAGGTATAATTCGGTTCATCATACCCAAACCATGCCCAAATGGATTTCATATCGCCCGTTTCCTTGGTCAGATCAACTTTAATAATGGCCGGTCCCTGCTGCGCAAGAACCTGAATGGTTAGTGCGGTACAGCTAAGTAATAGGCCAATTCTTTTAAATAGCCTCATATATTCAGTTGTTCTCATTGGTTTGGTTAAGAGTAGGTTCTCTTCTTAATGAATGCCTTGCACGGATAATGAATAAGTTATAATTATCACTTCGCTTTTCTAACGCCTTCCGTTGTCATAACTACCCGCTTGATAGTACCGTCTTTATTATAGTAGAGGTAATCGATACAAACGGAACGATGAAAGCTGCCTGCATCTGCCGCAAGTGCGCCAGTGTGATATATAAAATAGCTTTTGCCTTTAAAGTCAATTATTGCCTGATGGTTCGTATTTGAATTTCCCGCAAGTTCATTAATAATGCCTTTGTATATCCATGGCCCGTTAATGCTTCTGCTCATAGCATAAGCGATTTTCTCCGGGAACTGGTAAGCGTAAGACAAATAATACCATCCGTTGCGCTTATTTATCCAGGGCGCTTCTGTAAAATGAGGAAGGTCAATGGTTTTGATCGGCCCATCGAGTTCGGTCATGCTTTTTTTGAGTTTGGCATAATAACAAATGCCATTACCCCAGAATAGATAAGCCTGACCGTCGCCATCAATCATGACAGTTGGGTCTATATCATCCCATGGATGAGTCATAGCCTTGGTCATATCATTTGTGATCAGGGCGGTACCCCTGGCGTCGATAAAAGGGCCGGTGGGTGAGTCGGAGACAGCAACACCTATCGACTTGCCCGGGATTATTGCATGTTCCATTGCAGCGTACCAGTAAAATTTGCCACCCCTTTCAATTACTTGTGATGCCCAGGCATCGTCTTTCGCCCACTTAAATGTCTTTACATTCATAGGTTCTGGCGTATGCTGAGTCCAGGTCACCATGTCTTCAGATGAAAAGCACAGCCAGTTATGCATCACATAACCGTTGTGTCCGGCGGGGGCTTCATCATGCCCGGTATACAGGTATACTTTGCCTTTGTAAACCATAGCGGCCGGATCAGCAGTATAAACGTGTGTGATAATCGGGTTGCCCTTTGAATGTATAGTTGTGTCACGACCCGCAGCAAATGACGGGAGGGTGAGTGGCTGAAGAACCCAGAAAGTAAATAAATACTTGATCATAAATTTAGTTTTGTGGTGTTATTGCGCTTATTCATTCGCAATTATCGGTTTATAAGATCGGATATTGATATATGAGCCAGGAGACTAATATAGAATAATTTTTAATTGTTAAATAAACACTTAAAAATTATTTTTAGATACTTTCCGATTACCGGCAGAAAACACTTTGCATAAAGTTTGTCAAAAAACAAAATGCCACGAGCTTCTTAACAGAAGAGTTGTTAACTTTAAAGGCTGTCAATGCCATTCCCAATGGATGCCAAAGCGATTCTGAAGGACCATATTGCTAAAATTGTTTCGTTAACCGACGAACAATTCGATTATGTCTTTTCGCATTTTAAGCAGCAATCGTATAAAAAAGGCCAGGCTATCATCAGCGAGGGTGATAAGGTAGATTGTGAATATTTTGTGTTAGAGGGCTGCCTTAAGTCGTTTTACATTAATGACGAGGTTAAAATGTTTATCCTGCAATTTGCTATGCCTACCTGGTGGGCATCTGATTATAATGCTCTTTATAATGGCGGCAGGGCAACCATCAGCGTCGATTGCATTACCGATTCGCAGGTGCTGTGCCTCAATAGCGCTGATCGCGAAAAACTATGCAATGAAATTCATCCCGTAGAGCATTTCTTCCGCTGGCGTACTAATAAAGGCTATGTGGCTGCGCAAAAACGATTACTCTCATTCATGAATAATGACGCCCGTCATCGTTATGAAGAGTTGATGGCTTTGTACCCAGCCTTGTATAATATTGTCCCGAAACAGTTGATAGCAGCTTATTTGGGCGTTTCAAGAGAAACGCTGAGCCGGCTCTACAACTCCTGAAATTGTGATGTAGATCACAAAAGAAATCTGCTTTTTCGAATGTGATGTAGGTCACACAGCAACCCGGTAATTCCTCCCCACCTTTGTGTTGTTAATCAAAACAAAAAGATCATGGAAACACAAAAATTGGCAATCGAAGCCGCTCAGAGCAATATCGATTGGGTAGGCAGAAAAGTAACAGGCGCACATAACGGCACTATTTCAATCAAAGAAGGGGCACTGATACTGAATGACGGTCAGTTAACAGGTGGGGAGTTTATCATCGACACCACATCTATCAAGATCCTCGACGTAAGCGATCCTTCTACAAACGCTCAGTTTGCCGGTCACCTGGCATCAGCTGATTTCTTCGCATCAGAACAATACCCTGAAGCAAAATTCACCATTGCATTGGCAGAGCCAGCAGGCGATAACATTTATAACGTGAAAGGCGATCTGACCATAAAAGGGATCACCCATCCCGTTGCATTCACTGCAGTACTAAGCAACAATAACGGCACTGTTAGTGCATCAGGTAAAGTGGTTGTCGACCGTACGCTGTACGACATGAAATTCCGTTCAGGCAACTTCTTCAAAGACCTTGGCGACACCCTTATCTACAACAATTTTGATTTAAATGTAACTATCACCGCTAAAGCTGCCTAAGCAGCCGGGGCACAAAAATTAAAGCCATGCCATACGTAAAAATTGAATT
Source organism: Mucilaginibacter tolerans (assembly GCF_030519375.1). GTDB lineage: Bacteria > Bacteroidota > Bacteroidia > Sphingobacteriales > Sphingobacteriaceae > Mucilaginibacter. The sequence continues at coordinate 90,455 of NZ_JAUMKB010000013.1, forward strand.
CACCCGTGAAAACGGCGTGACCCGTGAGCAAAAAAGGGAACTGATCAAAGGGGTAACCGGCGTAATCACCGGGGTTTTGAACCGGGATCCGCATCTGACCCACGTTGTTATACAGGAAATTGGATTGGATGACTGGGGTTATGCAGGCGAGCAAACATCGGTTTTGAGGGAAAAGGGAATAACAGCAGATAAAAAGTAAAGCAATGAAAAAACAAACAGTAATAGTTACCGGAGCATCATCCGGCATAGGGAAAGAAGTAGCCCGCTATTTTTTGGAAAAGGGCGATAATGTAGTGATCAATTCCAGCACCGCTGAAAAGCTGGAACAAGTTTATAACGAGCTTGGTGCCGGCGAAAACCTGGCCATGGTGGCCGGCAACGTAAGTGATAAGCGTACCGGTGAAAAACTGGTAGCTATCGCGGTCGAGAAATTCGGCTCGGCGGATGTACTGGTAAATAACGCCGGCATTTTTGAAACCAGGCCATTCCTTGAGGTTGACGAAGCATACCTCGACAGGTTTTTAAATACCAATCTCAAAGGTACTTATTTCACTACACAGGCTGTGATACCCCAAATGCTGAAACAGCACGACGGTGTGGTGATCAATATCAGTACACCACTAGTTAACAAAGGTCTCGGCGGAGTGCCCATCACTGCACAAATGGCATCAAAAGGTGCAATAAATGCCCTTACTATACAACTGGCTGCTGAATTTGGCAAAGATAACATCAGGGTAAATACGATAGCACCCGGTACCATCCGCACGCCGATGCACGGTGACAATGCCGACCAGAATGCGGGGTTGCATCTGCTGAACCGTGTGGGTGAGGTGGAAGATATTGCCCAGATGGTTTATACGGTTGCCAAGAACAATTTTATTACCGGCGCTATTATTAATGTTGACGGTGGGGTAGCTGCCGGGTACAACCTCAATTAAAATGAAAACATTGTTTTTAACCGCTTTGTTGTCCTGGTGCTTTTGGGATGTCAAAGCACAAAACCTTACAAAAATGGAAACACTGCAAAAAGAAGATTCATTAGTGATCTCAGAAACATTGAAAAACCGTTATTTCAAAGGTATTTATGAAGGTGACGTAAATACACTCAAAAGTGTGTATTATCCGGGAACCTTGTTATTCGGTGATGTGAAAGGTCAGCCTTACCAAAAAACACTGGCTGAATACCTTGATGGTGTGGCTCACCGTCAGAGCCCCAAAGACTCAGGCAAACCATATAAAGGTGAGATCCTCTCTGTTAAAGTGGTTAATTCCATCGCCATTGCTGAGGTGAGAGTGACTATGTATGATTTTATTTATCATGAGTTCCTGTCATTCCACAGAATGGACGGCAAATGGTTGCTGGTTAATAAAATGATCAGTGATACAGCAAATTAATCTTTGGTCATCAACTCATTTAAAACATTAGTAATGGAAACTAAATTAACATTGGTAGCTTATATCAACATTCTTCCGGGTTTTGAAAAGGAAGTGAAAGAAGCAACTGCAATACTGGCAACAGAAACAAGCAAAGAACCAGGCAGCGAACAATTTCTGCCATATACCAGAAATGATTCGCCTCAAAGCATTTTCTTTTATGAGATTTATAAAAACGATGAGGCCTTTCAATGGCATAAAACCTTGCCTCATGCTACAAAATTCTTTGAATTTGTAAAAGGTAAAATCGTAGACGATAAAATCGAAGTGGTTTTTCTGACACCGTTAAACAGTTCAATACAAATTGGCCATGTGGTATAATACAAAGGTGACGGAGCTTTTAGGGGTTCAATATCCCATACTGCAGGGCCCGTTTGGCGGCGGACTTTCTTCTGTAGAATTGGTGGCAACAGTATCCAATATGGGTGGTTTGGGTGGGTACGGCGCTTATACCATGAACCCTGGCGAGATATATGAGCTGGACAGGCAGATTAAGGTGGCTACTGACAAACCCTATAACCTAAATCTGTGGGTGTCGGATACCGACGCTGTTGATGGCACCATAACTGATACGCAATATGAAGAGGCTAAACGGCTATTCCGGCCTTATTTTGAGGAGGCCGGAATAGCGATGCCTGAGAAGCCAGCACCATTTAAATCGAGGTTTGAAAACCAGTTGCAGGTGGTTATGGATATCCGTCCCAAAGTATTCAGCTTTATGTTTGGCACACTCCCGCAGGACGTGATGGAACAACTTCGAAGCAGAGGGATCAAAACCATAGGTGCAGCTACAACACTGGATGAAGCCGTCGCTTTGGAAGCAAGCGGTGTGGATATGATTATTGCTTCGGGTTTTGAAGCTGGCGGTCACCGGCCATCGTTCCTGGCTCCGGCAGAACAGTCAATTACCGGGACATTTGTGCTGCTTCAACTGATAAAGGAAAGCGTGAAAGTGCCGGTAATTGCCGCAGGTGGTATTGCCAATCGCCGCGGAGTGGCAGCAGCGTTGACTTTAGGCGCCGATGCAGTCCAGATCGGGACGGCATTTTTGGCAACCGATGAATCTGGTGCTTTACCAATACACAAGCAAATGTTGTTTTCTGATGCAACTAAATATACCACGCTGTCGCGTGCATTTACCGGAAGATTAGGACGTGGCATTACCAGCAGGCCGGCTCTGGAATTGTCAGGAAAGGAAAAAGCGTTTTTACCGTTTCCGCTGCAAACCACCTTTATGTCGTCGTTAAGAAAAGCAGCGCTCGAACAACAGAAATGGGATATGGTGTTGTTTTGGGGAGGACAGATTGCTCCCATCCTGAAGCATCATAAAGCTGCTAAACTGATGCAATCGGTGATTGACCAGGCTGCAGAGATTATGACATTCTAAACAATCAAGGTTGCACATGGGCCAATATTGGCAGACCGAACCTTATCTGCCATTACTGCACGATGTTTCTCATCAGATAAACCGATGACTTACGTCATTTTTATTAGTATCTTATTTCGCCAGTTTTATAAAAATTTCACAATCTATTATTTGCTGGTTATGAGGACGATATTTATATTTAATGATGGCTTCAGAGGAGTAGAAAATGCCGGATGTTCGCCTTCTCTATTGCTCAGAAGATTGAAGCTGGCTTGTCGATTCCAAATGCCCGTAATGCCTTTCCCTTTATAAATTACCTTAATTTGAATAATTTGAAAACTGACGAGCTATCAAGTTTCTGGCATTTGTCCATAGATAACGCTATGAATAAGCTATCCTGCCAGATTAATGGCCTTACAGACAGGGAGGCAAACAAGCGGTTAAAACTCTACGGACCAAATACAATAAAATCTAAAAAACGGACTTCAATAGCGGCGCTCTTCTTGTCGCAATTTAAAAGCCCGATCACCTTATTGCTTATTGCTGCTGCCTTGCTATCAGCCGGATTAGGTGATGTTGCAGACACGGCCATCATTCTGGTGATTGTACTGATCAGCAGTCTGCTAAGCTTTTGGCAGGAGAAAGGCGCTGCTAATGCAGTTGATGAATTGCTGAAATTGGTGCAACTTAATTGTACGGTTTTGCGGGCTGGAGAAAGGAAAGAAATACCGATGGAGCGTGTAGTTCCCGGCGACATTGTTTACCTCACGGCGGGTGACATTATCCCCGGAGACAGCCTGATCATCGAGTCGCAGGAAATATTTGTGGACGAAGCTGCTTTTACCGGCGAAACCTACCCGGTTGAGAAGAGTGGTTGCATATTGCCTGCCGATACACAACTCTCCAAGAGAAGCAATTCATTATTTATGGGGGCGCATGTTATAAGCGGCAAAGCAACGGCATTGGTGATAAAAACCGGTCGGCAAACTGAATTTGGAAAGATATCGTCAGACTTGCAGCACAAAGCACCCGAAACAGATTTTGAGCGGGGCATTCGCCGGTTTGGTTACATGCTGATGGAGATAACCCTGCTATTAGTTATTGTCATATTTGCGATCAATGTTTATCTGCATAAGCCGGTTTTAGATTCATTCCTGTTTTCACTGGCATTGGCTGTTGGTCTCACGCCCCAGCTTTTGCCTGCTATTATCAGTGTAAATCTTTCGACAGGAGCCCGGCGGATGGCGCACAAACAGGTGATCGTGAAGCGACTGTCATCCATAGAGAACTTTGGAAGCATGAATATTCTGTGTTCGGATAAAACCGGGACGATCACGGAGGGGAAAGTAAAGCTAAAAAATGCACTCGATACCGATGGCAATCACAGTGATAAAGTACTAAAATATGCCTGGCTGAATGCATCGTTGCAGCAGGGGTTTCATAATCCAATTGACGCGGCCATCTGCCAATCCTATCAGCATACATCAGAAAAATTTACCGCTATTACGGAAGTGCCATATGACTTTAATCGCAAACGCCTGACAGTTCAGGTAACTAATGGTAAAGAAATTATTGCAATCACCAAGGGAGCTTTAAATGCAGTGTTAGGTATCTGCAATAAAGTAGAAACATCTACCGGCATAAACGATATAGCAAGCTATCGTAAACAAATAGACGAGCAATATCAGGAGTTGAGCAGCTCGGGCTTTCGAACACTTGGCGTAGCTTATAAGAATATCGGTAAAGAGCATAAAATTACCAGGGACGATGAACAACAGATGATATTCCTTGGTTTTATTGCTTTGTTTGATCCACCTAAACCGGGTATTGATGTTACCATCAAAAAATTGAATGAACTTGGTGTTAGCTTAAAGATCATTACCGGCGATAACGCTTTGGTTGCCAAAAGTCTTGCACTACAGGTAGGGATTAGCCAGCCCAATATTCTCACCGGGGCAGATTTGCATAAAATGAGCAATGTGGCACTCACCCATAAAGCCAAAAGCACAGACATTTTTGCAGAAGTGGAACCCGACCAGAAGGAACGCATCATCGCTATTTTAAAAAAAGCGGGTTCCGTGGTAGGTTTTATGGGTGATGGTATCAACGATGCACCAGCCTTGCATATAGCCGATGTTGGCATATCAGTGAATACCGCGGTAGATGTGGCAAAAGAAGCAGCGGAAATAGTGCTGCTGAGTAATAGCCTGGATGTGTTGGTGGATGGCATAATTGAAGGCCGCAAAACCTTTACAAATACCATGAAATACATCTTTATGGCCACCAGCGCCAATTTTGGCAATATGTTCAGTATGGCGGGAGCGTCATTGCTGATGCCTTTTTTACCGTTATTACCTAAGCAGATATTGCTCACTAATCTGATGACTGACTTTCCTGAAATGGCCATTGCTACCGATAAGGTGGATGACATCAATATCCAATCGCCCCAGCAATGGGACCTGGGCTTTATCCGCCGCTTTATGGTGATCTTTGGATTGCTGAGCTCAGTATTTGATTATCTCACCTTTGGCCTGTTGCTGTTTATTATGCATTCAAAAGAAAAAGCATTTCAAACCGGCTGGTTTACCGAATCGGTGATATCTGCTATCCTGATAGTGCTGGTGGTACGTACCAGGCTGCCATTTTTCAAGAGTCTTCCGGGCAAATTGCTTTCTATTGCTACTATTTTAGTCCTGGTGTTTGTCTTGTTTATCCCTGCGTTACCATTGGCCAACTGGCTGGGCTTTACACGTCTGCCATTGCAATATTACTGGTGGATGTTGCTCATTGTAGGGCTTTATCTTTTTTCGGCCGAACTGGCCAAAAGATGGTTTTACAGCAGTCTTAAAAAGAGATCGAAAAAGTGATCAAAAGCATTTTTTGCATTGTCGCCCATCATTTGCCCAATGTGTTAATTTCCTGAGTTTTGTGAAGCAATGATCAACAAATTGATCGTTGTCAAAAACTCAGAGCTATGAAATACCAGGAGAAATTTATTCTAACCTTAAACTGCGGTTCTTCCAGTTTAAAATTCAGTTTGTTTGATGTCAATTCGCTTGCCCCCGAACTTTCGGGTGCTATCACTCACATAGCCACCACTGTAGGGACATTCAGGATTAAGGATAAAGACGATAAACTTCTTAAAAAGGATCTGAAGTTTTATAATAGCCTGGATACAGCTATTAAGGAGGTGTTGAGTTGGCTAAAAATAAATCAGGATAAATATCCTCTTGCGGCTATTGGCCATAGATTGGTGCTTGGCGGGCCGCACAGGCATGATACAGAGCTGGTTACAGACGGGCTCATTGCAGAGCTAAATAATTATATCTACCTGGCTCCTAATCACCTGCCCGAAGAAATCACTGCTATAACATTATTCAAGGAAGCCTTTGCCGGGTTACCACAGATAGTTTGCTATGATACCGCTTTTCATGCAGAGATGCCAGACTGTGCTAAATACTATCCTTTGCCTTCGGTTTATAAAAAGGAAGGATTGATGCGTTATGGATTTCATGGCCTATCCTACGAGTATGTGTTAAGTAAACTTACGGATATACAGATAGACAAGAAAAAGATCATTATCGCTCATCTTGGCAGCGGCTCGAGCATGGTTGCTGTGAAAAATGGGAAAAGTATAGATACTACGATGGGCATGAGTCCGATGGGGGGCCTGGTAATGAGTACCCGCTCAGGCGACCTCGATCCTGGTGTGGTGCTTTTTCTGTTAAAACGCACCAATATGTCGGTATCTGAGGCTGATGAATTATTAAGCCGTCATTCGGGGCTAAAAGCCATAGCCGGCACCGGCGATATGACGGAACTATTAAAAAATGAATATACTGATGAGAAGGCAACCGAAGCAATTCACCTTTTTTGTTACCAGGCTAAAAAGTTCATCGGCGCTTTGGCATCCGCTATGGGCGGATTGGATGTGCTGGTATTTACCGGGGGCATCGGCGAAAATTCAGCTACTATCCGTGAACGTATCTGTGAAGGACTGGAATTCCTGGGTATATCCATCTATGATAAATCAAACTACGAAAATAACCGGGTAATATCATCAGTAGACAGCAGGGTGATCGTGGAGGTAATCCCTACGAATGAAGAATGGATGATAGCCAACCACACACAACAACTTGTCAGCAAACATATCCTTCAAGACTATGAAAAAGCTATCTGAAAAAGAATTGGAGCTGATCAACGCTTATTGGAGAGCCGCCAACTATTTGGCCGCCGGTCAGATCTATTTGCAGGATAATGCCTTGCTTAAAGAACCGTTGAAGCCTGAACACATTAAACCCCGTCTGTTAGGGCATTGGGGTACTTCGCCGGGCTTGAACCTCATCTACGTGCATCTTAACAGGCTGATTAAAGACACCGGAGCGGACGTACTTTACGTTTGTGGCCCAGGACATGGTGCACCGGCAATCGTAGCCAACACTTATCTTGAAGGCACTTATTCAGAAGTGTATCCTGCTGTGCCTGAAAATGAGAAGGGAATAAAACATTTGTTCCGTCAGTTTTCAACTCCGGGAGGCGTGCCCAGTCACGTGAGCGCCCATACTCCGGGTTCTATACACGAGGGCGGAGAATTGGGTTACTCGTTGGTGCATGCTTTCGGGGCTGTTTTTGATAATCCCGATTTGATCGCCGCTTGTGTGATCGGAGATGGGGAGGCCGAAACCGCACCTTTGGCCGGAAGCTGGAAATCGGTAGCGTTTCTGAACCCTGCCCGCGATGGGGCAGTATTACCTGTTCTGCATCTGAATGGTTATAAAATATCCGGTCCGACAGTTTTAGCACGAATGTCGGATGATGAGTTGCTGCGATTATTCGACGGCTACGGTTACGAAGTTCATTTTGTAGAAGGCAACGACCCGATGTTCGTGCATGAGGTAATGGCCTGGACTTTGGATGATGCCTACCACAAAATAAAACTGATACAATCTGAAGCCCGCAATAAAGAGGAGTGCTCAAAATATATTAAATGGCCGATGATCATCCTGCGCACACCAAAAGGGTGGACAGGCCCGAAGGAATGGAAAGGCGTTCCGATAGAAGGTACATTCAGGGCACACCAGGTGCCGCTTGCCGGCGTAAAAGAAGATCCGGCTAAATTGAGCTTACTGGAGCAATGGATGCATAGCTACCGCCCCGAAGAATTGTTTGATAAGGATGGCAAACTTATCCCCGAATTAAAAGCGCTGGCGCCTAAAGGTAATAAGCGTATGAGCGCTTTGCCGTACGGAAACGGTGGTATGTTATTGAAAGACTTAGTTTTGCCTGACTTCAGAGATTATGCGTTGGAGGTAACAGAACCCGGAGTAAAGGAAGCTGAAAGTACCCGTAATCTGGGGCACTACGTCCGCGATATATTTAAGCTGAACGAAGAGAATAAAAACTTTCGGTTGTTTTGCCCTGATGAAACGAGCTCTAACCGGTTGGAATCTGTTTTTGAGGTAACCGACCGTTGCTTTATGGAGCACATTGAAATTAAAGACGAGAGCCTTTCGCCTGATGGCCGCGTGATGGAAGTGTTGAGCGAGCATTTGTGTGAGGGATGGCTCGAAGGATACCTGTTAACAGGAAGGCATGGTTTGTTTCCTTGCTATGAAGCGTTCATTACCATTATTGATTCCATGTTTAGTCAGTATGCCAAATGGATAAAAACCGCCTGTGAGTTACCATGGCGTAAGCCGGTGGCCTCATTGAATTACCTGCTCACATCACATGCATGGCGCCAGGATCACAATGGTTACAGTCATCAGGGCCCCGGATTTATTGATACCGTTGTGAACAAGAAAAGCTCGGTGGTGAGGATTTATTTGCCGCCTGATGCTAACACCTTGCTATCGGTAACCGACCACTGTCTCCGCAGTAAAGACTATGTGAATCTGATCGTTGCAGGCAAACAGCCTGAGTTACAGTGGCTGAATATGGATGACGCTGTAGCTCATTGTGAAAGAGGCGCCTCTGTATGGAAATGGGCCAGTTCCGATCAAGGGCGTGAGCCGGATGTAGTGTTGGCCTGTGCCGGTGACGTACCCACTTTAGAAACTATAGCTGCTGCCTGGCTGTTAAAACATTATCTGCCGGAATTAAAGGTACGGGTTGTTAACGTGATCGACCTGATGGCATTATCGCCGCAACAGTACCATCCTCATGGGATGAGTAACGAGTTATTCCATGAGCTGTTTACTGATTCCGCCCCCGTCATCTTTGCATTTCATGGTTATGTGCGTATTATACACGACCTGGTACATGGCCGCCCCTATCCCGCACGCTTCCATGTACGAGGCTTTATGGAAGAAGGTACGACTGCAACGCCATTTGATATGACAGTGCTGAACCAGATGAGCCGCTATCATTTAGCAATAGAAGCGGTGAAGAGAGTATATAGTATACATAACGGCACCGGCGCATTTATTGCCTACTGCCAGGAAAAGCTGAAACAACACCATGAATATATCTGTAGCAACCTGGATGATATGCCTGAAATAAAAAATTGGAATTGGAAAAGTGAACCAGAGATAGCTGCTTCCACTCAACTTTTTAATCAGCTATCCGAGCAGCTGGGATTGGAGTGATTAAAAGAGAGGGAGGAGAAAATCTGAAATTATATTCTCCCTATTTCTTGTGCTACTCTCTGTGCCGATCGCAGGCATGATTCCATTCCCCTGCTCATGTTGTCGGCATAAGTGCCTGCGAAGTATATCCGCCCTTCAGGCTGCAATATTTGTGGCCAGAATTTGTGCATCTCGCCCATAGGAAATGGCTCCATCTCGCATACCGGGGCAAATTTATCGCGGGTCCAGTCTACCGTTAAAGCCTGTTCGATGGTATCATGTTTGCCGGGATATACCTGGCGGAAAGCAGCCAGCACACGTTTCGGAGAAAGCCCGCCCGGGCCAAAAGCCTTTAGAATAACACGCTTGGTATCCACCTGATTAGTTTCCAGCCAGATAGAGGAAATATCCGGGTGTTCAAACTCCATGTTGATGCTTTTAATGCCATCGTCCAGCCAGAATTTGGTGCTGGCTTCAAATACATAGAACGGGTGCGACGAATACGCCAGGTTATCTACCAAATATTGTTTTTCGGGGGAAAGCGGCGGCGTGACCGGAATGTTTTTAAATATCGGTAGGGTGATACAGTTCACCACATAATCGGCGTTTAACTCTGTCTCCTTTTCCGCGCCGTAAGGACGATAAGACACTATTACCCCGGTTTTGTTTTGCTTGATAGCTGTTATGGGACTGTTTAGTTTTACCCGCTCGCCTAAACGTTTTGCAAAAGCAATAGGTAATTGCTCATTACCATCTTTCAGATGAAAGGTTTCACCCTCAGAATAGGGTATTTTTCTGAAATCCATGATCGCCATTCGCCACAGGTAATACAAAGCTGAAGTGTTTTCTCCGCCTAGCTGCTTAAGCGCCGCCGGCGAAGCGCCCTCTTTTTTAAATATTTCAGATATAGAAACTTTGTCCAGATCATCATATCCAACACCGAATGGTTGGTAAGCATCTGTAAATTTGCTGAGATAGGGTTTAATATAGTATGACCCCAACTCATACATCGGGTGCTCCGACAGAAATTTGACCTCCTTTTCGTTGAATCCGAATTTGGCGAGAATAACCGGGTCTTTTAATTGGTCGGCCGTATAAAACTTGCCGCCAATCATCTTAAGGGCATCCTTGTCATAATTATATTCTGAGCCCTCAGCATTGGGATAGGGAATAGCCGTCAGCTTAAACTCCTCGACGTATTCAAAAAAGCGTTCGTATCCTGGTTTTGTGATGTGGTCGGCGCCAAAATCAGCATAAAGGCCATCGGATAATCCATCCCGCCCGGTAAACACATGCCCGCCATACCTGCCCGATGCTTCCAGTAGCACTACTTCATGCCCGGTTTTCAGCAGTTCATAAGCGCAGCAAAGCCCGGTAATACCCCCGCCTGCAACGATCACTTTTTTGGTAGCAGCCGATAATTCTTTAGCTGATAGAAACTGTGGAGCGACTATGGCACCTGCACCCGCAATAAGTGCATCCTGAATAAATTTCCGCCTTTTGATTCTTCTCATGTTTTTAACAACCGCTAAGATTTATGTAATGCAATATAAAATTATTTCTAATCCGCCGATTAAACCTTCTGAAAATAAAGCCGTTTAAGACAATAATGAAAAGAACCTTTACAAACCTTATTATTTGTCTGCTTTTACCGTTGGCGATAGCCTGCAAAAAAGGCGGCAGCCCTAATCCGGGTACTGGAACCACAGGCCCGACCGGAACAACAGGCACTACAGGAACTACAACCACTACCGATACAGCAAAACTTTATTTTCCGCCTGTTGCCGGCACCACCTGGCAAACTGTTTCTGTTGCTTCGCTTGGCTGGGATCAAACGCAGCTCGATGCGCTTTATCCTTACCTGGAGGGGGTTGGTACAAAGGCTTTCATTATTTTGAAAGACGGCAAAATAGTTACCGAACATTACTTTGGCGCATTCACGGCAGATAGTCTCTGGTATTGGGCGTCGGCAGGAAAAACAGTCACCGCGATGTTGGTCGGTATCGCCCAGCATGATGGACTGATCAATATCAATAATAAAACCTCAGCATATATTGGTACCGGGTGGACATCAGCACCTCTGGATAAAGAAAACCTGATCACTATAAAAAATCAATTAACCATGACCTCCGGGTTGGACGATGGTGTAATCGACCAGAATTGCACATTACCCGGCTGCCTGGTTTACAAAGCGGACGCCGGAACCCGCTGGGCCTACCATACCGGAGCATATACCATTTTGGACAGCGTAATTGAAAGAACCAGCGGGATGTCTTTTAATGCCTATTTTCAACAAAAATTGAGGAATAAAATCGGTATGAGTGGGTTGTGGATCAAATCGCCTCATTCAAATAATGTTTACTACAGCAACGCCCGAAGCATGGCACGTTTTGGTTTGCTGATGTTAAACAAAGGCACATGGGACGCCACACCAATTTTAGCAGATACCGGCTATTTCAATAGCCAGATAAATACTTCACAAAACCTGAACCTGAGTTATGGATATTTAACATGGCTTAATGGGAAGGCCAGCAGTATGCTGCCCCAAACGCAAATTGTATTTCCTGTTTCGATCATTCCCAATGCCCCGGCTGATTTGTATGCAGCCTTAGGCAAAAATGATCAGAAAGTATATGTGGTACCATCGCAAAAGCTGGTTGTTATTCGTATGGGAAATACCGCCGGAGGTGTTAACATGGCGGGAGACGATTTTGACAATACACTTTGGGGAAAACTGAAAACGATCATTAAATATTAATGCCGGTTTGAGGTACCGGAAAATATTCCGGAATCAACTATTCATCAGCACGCTGTTGTAAAGCTTGATATACTCGTTTACCATTTTTTCACAGGAAAATTGCTCTGCACTCCATTGGCGGCATTCCTGGCGATTAAGCTTGCTTATGTCAGCAACCGCTTCAGCTGCCTCATCAACAGTATCCGGCAAAAAACCTGTTTTTCCGGGAACAATCAATTCACTCATTGATCCCCGGTTGAAGGCAATTACGGGCGTGCCGCACATCATAGCTTCGGCAACACTTAAGCCAAACGGTTCAGCAAAATTTATAGGGTGCAATAACGCAAAAGCATTTCTCATCAATTCATTCCTTTTTTCTGGTCCGGCCTCCCCAACATAAATTATCTGATCATTGAAAAAAGGTTTGACCTTGCTTTCAAAATAACTGCTATCCTGTATTATCCCTGCAATCACCAATTTTCTTTTTGCTTTAAGGGCAATTCTAATGGCTTCTGCTGTGCCCTTATCATGATGGATGCGCCCGAAATAAAGAAGATAATCTTCGGGAGTGTTTTGAAATTGAAAATCGCTTACCCGGATTCCGTTATAAATGGTAGCTGCATAAGTCAGCACCGGACTTCTATCGGCATTGCTGATGGAAACATAAGTTGAACGCTTGTTATATTTTTGATAGACCGGTATTATATCAGGTGATGAAAAACCATGAATGGTTGTCACTGCCGGAGTTGTTATTAATCCGGAATAAGTAAGGGGGAGAAAGTCAAAGTTATTGTGAATGATATCAAATTGCGAGGCCTTCTCCATGAGATTACTGATATGAAGGCATTCCACCACTTTGGCATCCTGAGAGCGATCTTCTTCATATCCACATTTTATTACGGCATCAAGCCTGGCGGTTGTGATAGAATCAGCTGTCGCAAACAGGGTTACATCTATTCCGTTAGTCACCAGTCCTTCGGTAATGTTACTGGCAATCTGCTCCCACGGACCATAATGTCTCGGCGGCGTTCGCCAGGCCACAGGTGCAAGAACAGCAACCCTCATTTAAAATCCTTTCCAAGCTCAGACATGAATATCATTAGATAGCATATTAACGCCAAAAACGATATTAGGTTTGAGGCCATGCAGAATCACATTCAACATCAATTAGTTATGTGACATTCGTCATGTTTCATCTGAAATTTAAACGCAATATTTGGTCAGAAATCACAAAGCCATGAAAAATATACTTGTATTAAGCGACTTTTCGGCTAATGCCACTCATGCTGCTTACACCGGTGCAATGATCGCAAAACGTTTGCACGCTAATATTTTATTGTTTAATGCGAGTATGGCTAAGCCCGCGTATGCGGGTGGTCCGACTTTGGCCGAGGATGTTTTCTTTGTTGAAGAAGATAATTGTGACCGGCTTAAAGATTTGGCTTGCCAAATTGCCGATTCGATGGAGAAGGGTGAAAACAATTGGAAGCCATCAGTGCATCAGGAGGTTCGGTTGAGCACACTAGCGTCGGGAATAAAAAGCCTTGCAAAAGAAAAAACTATTGAAATGATTGTAATGGGGGCACGTGAAGGCAGTTCCATAGATCATTTTCTAGCCGGCAGTGATACCTTTTCGGTTATTGATCATGCAAACAGGCCGGTATTGGTGATTCCGCATGATACTGATGTGAACGATCTGAAAAAAGTGGTATTTGCCACCAACTTCGCGGAGCCAGATATTGAAGCGATCCGTTACCTGGTAAAGTTGCGTTCTATTTTTAATTTTCACCTGGAAATTGTGCACGTCGATTTGTTGGCCGATAATGATATAACCAAAGAGCTTAGGAAAACAGAATTCATGAAATATATTCACCAGCTGCATCACTCTGCTATTAATGTACAGGAAATACACGGTAAAGATGTTGCAAACCGGCTGAGCAGGCTTTGTGATGAATCAGGCGCCGATTTGCTGGCATTCACCCATTATCATGACTCAATTTTCTCAAAAGTATTCCGTCAAAGCACTACCAGGAAGGCTTTGGAAAAACAAAAAATGCCGATGCTTATTTTCCCTTCTGAGTTTGAAGTTTAATTCTTCGTCAGACACCAGACAACGAATCCAATTACGGAGGCGAGGAAGATAATAATATTAACTACGCTTCCGAACCGGGCATCGTTCCAATCGTTGACAATCAGGTATTGTGAAATAAGCACAGCAATCACTGAAAAAGCCCACCACCATTCCTTCTCAGTTATAAAAAAAATAGCTGACAAAATGAAAAGTACCGTGGCCAATAACCACAATATTCCATTCTTCCTTTGAATGGGATTGACCAATTGTGATACTTCCGCTATTCTAAAGGCTTTAATAAAACCCATCGAATGAACTGCGCCATGAAGTATCATCAAAACAACAAGTGCAATTTTCATAAAAACTATTTTTTAGGTTGATAATGGTCATCAGTATTCTGATAGTTGTTGTCATTACTCCCTTTCGAACAACCATCTCAAAGGCCTTACTTTCCTCTTAGGTTTCAGGTTATATTGTTTAATGCTTTTCTCTATGATCAGGGCCTTGGCTTCTTCAATATCATCTGTAACCAAAAACAAACGGTCATCAGTCTGCCCGATAGTAGTTTGGCTTTTCATTAATTCAATGTGTTCCAGTAATTCCTTATGATATTCCTTGCCAAAAATGATAACCGGAAAGTTTTCAATTTTATGCGTTTGGATCAGGGTTAGCGCTTCAAAGTATTCGTCCATTGTGCCATAACCGCCTGGCATTACCACAAAGGCAAACGAATATTTAACCAACAATACTTTGCGAAGAAAGAAATGCTTTACATATACCCATTTATCAAGGTAAGGATTCGGCTTTTGTTCAACGGGCAACTGGATATTACAACCAACTGATTTTCCGCCGACTTCTTTTGCGCCACGGTTCGCTGCTTCCATTAATCCGGGCCCTCCCCCGGTCAGGATAGTGAACCCCAACTGAGCAAATACACCGGCGGCCTTTCTTGTGAGCTCATAATAAGGATGCCCCTCTTTGAAACGGGCTGAGCCAAAGACTGTGATGCTGGGTCCGATAAAATGCAATGCCCTGAAGCCCTTGATGAACTCGATCATAGTTTCAAGCGCAAACTTGAGTTCTTTAAATCTTGAATGAGGGCCGTCGAGAAAAATGATCTCAGATTTATCCATTGGTGCTATTGATGACGCCATAAGCAAAGTTGAGTGTTGTGGCTCCGATGTCACATGACAAGTATCACCTGCTATTGTGATTTGAGTCACAATCTTTTAAGCGTATCTGCCGACCTTTGAAAAAAAGGAATTGAACTGTATTCAAAATCAATGGCATTAACCGCTGACGCTATACCTTTAAATAATTCCGGTACCACCGGCTTAACTTCAGAGCAGGTTCTCCTTGCGCGTGAATTGCATGGTAGCAATAAGCTTGTTTATCAAAAAGAAAGCAGGTGGCAGGCAATTATAAAAGGATTGGCGGGAGAGCCAATGGTAATTCTGCTGTTGATTGCTGCCGTTATTTACTTTATAAATGGAGAAACAGCTGACGCCATATTTATGGCTGCTTCCATCATCTTAGTATCTACTATATCCCTTTATCAGGATAAAAAAAGCCGAAAGGCACTTAAAAAACTGGAAGAGTTTAACCAGCCGTTATGTACGGTAATCCGAAATGGAGCTAAAGAGCAAATAAAGATAGAGGATATTGTGACGGGCGATTTTCTGATAGTAGAAGAGGGAACAATGATCGCTGCTGATGGAGAGATCGTTCGCTCAAACGATTTTTCTGTAAACGAATCGGCTTTAACAGGAGAATCGCTCCCGGTTTACAAGGACTGCGACAGCGCCGACAACCTGATATATCGTGGTACTACCGTCGCCAGTGGTTTAGCAATTGCAAAAATTACTGCTATTGGTAACAATACACGTTGGGGCAGTATCGGGAAAAGCCTTGAAAGTGTAAAAGAAGAAAAGACGCCGCTTGAAATACAGATTGGCAACTTTGTCCGGAAAATGGTAATTGCAGGTGCTGTGGTCTTTATAATTGTCTGGATTATAAACTATTTGCATTCGCGTCATATTGCCGACAGCCTGCTAAAAGCGCTAACGCTTGCCATGAGTATCTTGCCCGAAGAAATACCGGTCGCCTTTACCACCTTTATGGCTTTGGGCGCCTGGCGGCTGATGAAGATGGGCATCATAGTTAAGCAAATGAAAACCGTGGAAACATTGGGTAGCGCTACGGTAATATGCGTGGATAAAACGGGCACGATAACCGAAAACAGCATGCGCCTTTCAAAGCTGTATGTGTGGCCATCAGCAAGCATTATCGATATAGATGATGAACTCACTGCTGAAGATAAAGGTCTGATCAGGATAGCGATGTGGGCCAGTGAGCCTATTCCCTTTGATCCCATGGAAACAGCACTGCACCAGGCATACAAATCGACAACCCTTTCAGATGAACGTCCAGAATATAAAATGATCCATGAATACCCGCTGGGGGGAATCCCGCCGATGATGACCCATGTGTTTGAAGACAGAGACCTCAGACGTATTATTGCAGCAAAAGGAGCGCCCGAAGCCTTAATGGGATTATGTGATTTAAGCCGGTCGGAGAGAAATGAAATTAACAGTACTATCAAAACATTAACTGCCGAAGGTTATCGGGTATTAGGCGTTGCTCAGTCTGAGTTTGAAGGGTACGATTTTCCTGGTGAACAGCAGGAACTGCCTTTTCTATTTAAAGGACTTGTGGCATTTTATGATCCTCCGAAGAAAAACATCAAGTCGGTACTTAAAGCCTTTTACGATTCCGGTATTGGTGTCAGGATCATAACCGGCGATAATCCTCTTACAGCAATGTCAATCGCCAGGGAAATAGCGTTTAAGGGTTACGAACAACACATTACCGGTAATGAATTAATGAAGCTTTCGGACAATGAAAGAGAAAAAGAAGTACAGAATAATTATTTATTCGCAAGAATGTTTCCTGAGGCAAAATTGGCGGTAGTAAATATACTCAAAGGAAACAATGAGGTTGTAGCAATGACCGGAGACGGCATTAATGACGGTCCTGCGCTAAAGGCTGCGCATATCGGAATAGCCATGGGTAAAAAAGGTACCGAAATTGCCAAAGCTGCAGCGTCGCTGATCTTAGTGGAGGACGATCTGTCGAAGATGGTCGAGGCGGTTGCAATGGGCAGAAAGATTTATGCCAATCTTAAAAAAGCGATTCAATACATCATCTCTATACACATACCTATTATTCTTACTGTATTTGTACCACTGGCATTGAGTTGGATATACCCCAATATTTTCACTCCGATACACGTTATTTTCCTTGAGTTGGTCATGGGACCAACCTGCTCTATTGTATACGAAAACGAGCCGATGGAGAAGAACGCTATGAAGCAAAAGCCACGGGCATTAACGACCACATTTTTTAACTGGCGGGAATTGGCAACAAGTGTGATCCAGGGTCTGGTGATCACTGCAGGAACATTATTCGTTTATCAATGGGCTGCGAATAATAATTTTAGTGAGTCAATTACGCGATCGATGGTTTTTATCACCCTTATTACTGCAAACATATTTCTGACACTGGTCAACCGGTCTTTTTACTATTCAATTATCACGACGTTAAAAAGTCGTAATTATATGATACCGGTAGTTATTCTTATAACAACCGGCATTACAGTGGCGATATTCTTTATCGGGAAGCTAACCGAATTTTTTGCGTTCGGTAAGCCGAATCTATTTCAGCTATCGGTCAGTTTTACAGTTGGCTTTATCTCAGTTATATGGTACGAGCTGGTTAAATGGCAAAAAAGGTACCGCACTGCTAAAATTTAATGGGGATATATTATGGCAATTACTGAATAGTTTAACTTTATACTAAAGTACACCTTGACCACAATGAGAATAGCCAGGTACATTCCTTACACATTATTACTCACGTTGATAATTAGCTGTAGTAACGTTCACACTATTCACCCCGTCCGGAAGGATATAGTTGAAACAGTGTATGCGTCAGGGAAAGTTATGGCTGATAGTGAATACACTGTTTACGCCTTAAGCCCTGGTACTGTTGTAAAGAAGTTAGTCAAGGAGGGCGATGCGGTGAAAAAAGGGCAGCTATTATACGTGATTAACAATACAGCACCGGCAGCCAAATTAGATGCCGCAAATATCACTTATGAAAAGGCGCGTGAAAATGTATCATCCCGATCAAGAATATTAACCGACCTGAGATTAGCAATGCAAAATGCCAACATAAAATTCCGTAATGATTCCCTGCAATACTTCAGACTGAAGAACTTATGGAATCAAAACGTAGGCACCAAAAGCACCCTCGATAACGCCGAAACGCAATACCACATATCATCTAATGAGAAAAAGTCGGCACAGGAAAAGTATTATTCAACTGTCAATGATCTGAATATCTCGTTAAAAAATGCACAAAGCAGTGTGGCCAGCGCCCGGAATGATCTGAACAATTTCATGATACGGGCGGAAAGTAATGGTACTGTTTACCAGATGATGAAAGAAAAAGGCGAAGCAGTAAAAGCGAATGAGGCGGTGGTTTTAATCGGTAAATCTACCGACCGTTTAATAAAACTATCTGTTGATCAGCAGGATATTAATTTAGTGCAGCCTGGGCAACAGGTATTGCTTAAAACGGACGCCACCGGCGACAAAATTTATAATGCCAAAGTGGTGAGGGTTTACCCGACAATGAACGAGGCCGATCAAACCTTCAGAGTGGATGCCATTTTTACCGGGCAGGACGCGCAATCGTACATACACACATCTGTTGAAGCGAACATAGTCATTCAAAAGAAACAGCAGGCTCTGGTTATTCCAGTAAAATCTATCCTGAACGGCGATAGCGTAAAAGTAAAAGATGGGGGTAGAATAAAAGCTGTATCGGTAAAAATCGGCATTCATACGCTGGATGAAGCAGAGATATTAGAAGGGCTTACCGAGCATTCTGAAGTAGTTGAATCCCCATCGGGTAAATAATATGATGGTAGATACGCTCATAGCAAAAAGACACCTGATGGCTAATAAGAAGCAGACGCTTGTGGCCATGCTGGGCGTTACATTTGGTATAGCTATGTTTATCCTGATGATCAGTTTTATGATTGGGGTTAACCAGTTTATGGAAGATACTATGTTATCTTCCACTCCTGATATTCATATCTATAATGATATAAAAACTGATTATACCGTTTCGATAGCAGGAGATTATTTCAAAAACAAAAATCTGCTGGTGTCAGTCCGTCATCCCAAACCCAAACATGTCAATTTGAATCTTAAAAATGCGAATGGCATTATCAATGACCTCCGGAGCGACCCCGGGATAACGCAGGTATCGCCATTTTTGAGCACCCAGGTATTTTACAACTATGGCCCGGTACAAATTAATGGTTATATCAATGGCGTAAATATTATTGATGAATCCAAAATTTTTGATCTGAGAAGTAAAATGACCGAGGGTCAACCCGAAGACCTGTTGAATACAGACAAAGGGATCATTATGGGCAGAGGACTTGCCAATAAACTAAATCTCGTTGTGGGTGACATGGTCACTTTAACAACACCTGCCGGTACTTCTATGAGTTTTAGAGTGGTAGGAATTTTTGCGATTGGTATAGGTACTATTGATGACACGCGGAGCTATATTAACCTGGCGAATGTACAGCAGTTGATGGGCAAAGACCGAAGTTATATAACCGATATCAATATTAAACTGATCAATAATAAACTTGCCCCATCTAAAGCCGGCGAACTATATAAAAAATATAACTACAAATCTGATGACTGGCAGACGGCCAATTCATCAGTCATGGCATCCAATATTGTTCGCAATGTTCTTACTTACGTAGTCAGCATTACCTTACTTACGGTTGCGGGTTTCGGGATATATAATATTATGAATATGACCATCAAAAATAAAATGAAGGACATTGCCATATTAAAAGCACAAGGGTTTTCCGGGCATGATATAGTCAGGATTTTTCTGAGCCAATCGCTTTTTATAGGCTTTTTTGGTGCTTTGATGGGCGAGGTATTAGGCTTTTTACTTGCGTACGCCTTGTCACGCGTACCTTTCCCACATAACGACTTTATTTCACTGAAATATTTCCCGGTCATATTTAATCCGGCACATTATTTATTTGGTCTTGTCTTTGGGGTGATTACACCTTTTATTGCAGGACTTATGCCATCCATTAAAGCATCCAGGATAGATCCGGTAGTCATATTGCGAGGCTAAATAAGATGAGTATAGCACTGAAAGTTGAAAATGTTAACAAGTACTTTCGTGAACCGGAAGAGTTTCATGTGCTCACCGATATCTCGTTCTGTGTAAACAAGGGCGAATTTGTACCGGTCATCGGCAAATCAGGCTGCGGTAAATCCACATTACTTTACCTGTTAAGTACCCTCGATACGGACTACCAGGGAAAGATTTTTATTAATGATCAGTTATTAACCGGCGAAAGTCAGAATAATCTTGCCCGTTTCAGAAATGAGAACATAGGTTTCGTTTTTCAGTTCCATTTTTTGCTGCCAGAATTTACGGCACTTGAAAATGTAATGCTGCCCGCTTTCAAGTTAGGCAAACTCGGGCGTGAAGAAATTGAAGAACAGGCAATGGATAAGTTACGGGAATTGCAAATGGATACATTTGCTAATAAATTGTCCTCCCGGCTTTCCGGTGGTCAGCAACAAAGGGTGGCTATTGCCAGGGCATTGATCAACAATCCAACCATCATAATGGCTGATGAGCCTACCGGTAATCTGGATAGCATTAATACGGGTTTAGTTTTCGATATATTTAAAGAGTTATCGCATCAGAATGGTATTACGATACTGACGGTAACCCACGACCTTGATTTCGCAAAAAGTGCAGACAGGGTAATAGAAATGGTTGATGGCAGGATTAAAAACAGCTAGCTGTTCCATCTGATATACTAAACAAATACAACGATTTATAAATATGTCACTAAAGCGATCACGGCTTGTTTACTTAACGGCATTAATCAGTTCCTTTTTATTTTCTTTTGTGGCGTTCCAACAGGAGAATCATCCACCCATTGTAAAGATCGTGTCGCCTCAAAATAATAGTATATTCGATAAAGATGGGTCTGTAACATACCAGATCAGTGTATCAGATAAAGAGGACGGTGAATCTAAATTTGATGAGATCAACCCCAAAGAAGTTTTGCTGGAAGTGCGGTTTCTGAAAAACGGTAAAACTGCACCAGCTAATCCCCAAAATAATGGACTAAATAGTATTATGACCTCCAATTGCATTACCTGTCATGGTTTTAACACCAAGGCGATGGGACCTTCGTTTTCCGATATTAATAAACGCTACCCATCCACCAAAGCCAATATGGATAGCCTGGTAAAACGCATAAAAGAGGGCTCGGTAGGAATATGGGGAAAGGAAAAAATGCCACCTCATCCAGAGTTACCGCTAGCGGATATTAAGAATATAGTGCAATGGATTGCTAAAAATGCAACCGACCCCAACGCGAACTATTACGCAGGTATTGACGGTTATTTTCGCTTTAAACCGGATGCTCAAAAAGGCGTTTATCAGCTTACTGCAAGTTATACCGATCACGGCTTAAAAGATGTTCCCGGAAAGAAACTAACAGGGGAGGATGTGATCACTGTTCGCATAAAATGATAATCCATATTGGTTTGTTATTCCAAATTAATAGATTTGATAGTTAAACCAATCCCGCCATAAATTCCTGTTATGAAAAGAAAATTTACTGCTCTGCTTGCCTTTGCGGCAACGGGAGTATTAGTAACCAATGCCCAACAGGCACTGCAATACTCTGCAAAAAATAGAACTATTAAAGTTTATGTAACCGAAAAAGGAACAGATAGCCGTATCACCAATACCCAAACCTTGCATTTTGAGGATAAGCCGCAACCCGTTGAAACCGAGGTCGCGGTGTTTGTTGATCCTGCCAAAAAATTTCAGACAATGGTCGGTATAGGTGGCGCATTGACCGATGCATCTGCCGAGACTTTTTATAAACTGCCAAAGGATAAGCAGAAGGAATTTCTGACAGCTTACTATGATAAGACGAAAGGGATCGGTTATACCTTCGGCAGAACCAATATCCAGAGCTGCGATTTCTCAAGCGATAGCTACAGCTATATTAAAGATGGCGACGCCGCGCTGAAAACATTCGATATCAGCCATGATAAAAAATATCGTATCCCTTTTATAAAAGAAGCAATTGGTGCAGCTGGAGGCAAGCTGAATATTTTTGTAAGTCCCTGGAGCCCTCCGGGATTTATGAAAACCAACCATGATGTATTGCATGGCGGAAAACTGGACAAAAAATACGATCAAAGCTGGGCCAATTTTTATGGGAAGTTTATCCGGGCTTACGAGAAAGAGGGCATCCCGATCTGGGGGCTGAGCGTGCAAAATGAACCAATGGCCACCCAGACATGGGAATCGTGCCTGTATACTGCTGAAGAAGAGCGTGATTTTGTAAAAAATTATTTAGGCCCAACATTGCAAAAGCAAGGCTTATCTGGCAAGAAACTAATAGTATGGGATCATAACCGCGATTTGCTTTACCAGCGCGCAAGTACTATACTGGAAGACCCTGCCGCAGCAAAATATGTTTGGGGAATAGGTTTCCATTGGTATGAAACCTGGACGGGCGCCGGAATGAACTTTGCCAATGTAAGTCTAGTTCACCAGGCGTTTCCTGATAAAAACCTGGTGTTCACCGAAGGTTGTGCCGAAAGATATGACGCCACTAAATTGAACGATTGGTCACTGGGCGAAAAATACGGTACTTCTATGATCAACGACTTTAATGGCGGTACCGTTGCATGGACAGACTGGAACGTTTTGCTGGATGAAAACGGAGGCCCTAACCATGTGGGCAACTTTTGCTTTGCTCCGGTGCATGCCGACACCAAGTCAGGCAACCTGATCTATACAAATGCTTACTATTATATCGGTCATTTCTCAAAATTCATTAAGCCAGGTGCACGACGTATTTCCAGTTCGGCCAGCCGTGATAAATTGTTGACAACAGCCTATATAAATCCAGACGGAAAACTTGCAGTTGTTGTAATGAACAAAACTGACGAGAAGATTGACTACTTTTTATGGATAAAAGGCAAAGCTGCCAAAGTGAGCAGCGACCCGCATTCGATAGAAACATTGGTAGTTGAATAAGAGCCTCACTTTAACCCCTCTCCACTGCGGAGAGGGGTTAAAAGTTCCTAATCTCTAATCAGTGGTTAACTAATCTCCGATCACGGATCACTCACTCCTCAAACTCTTTACAGGGTTGGCCATGGCTGCTTTAAAGCTTTGGTAGCTTACCGTAAGAAGAGTGATAACTATGGCTCCCAATGCCGTCGCTCCGAATATCCACCACGAGAGGTCAGCGTGATATTTATAATTTTTGATCCAGCCGGACATAAAATAATGAGCGACAGGTATGGCGATAATCAGCGAGATGGTCACCAGTATTACAAACTCTTTTGACATCAGTTGCCACAAGCCAAATATGGATGCTCCTAGTACCTTACGTACCCCGATTTCCTTGCTGCGTTGCTCGGCCATGAATGATGCCATACCGAACAGGCCCATACAACTGATGAAAATAGCAAGGATGGTAAAGAAACCGGCCAGTTTGCCAATTCGTTCTTCATTGGCAAATTTCTTGGCGTACTCTGTATCCGTAAATTGATAATCAAAAGGACTGTCCGGATCGTAATGTTTAAATTCAGCCTGTATTTTGGTAAGCGCATCATGAGAGCTGATCCTTGGATTTATTTTGATATCCACAACGCCACCTGCATATTTCAGCGCATAAAAAATGGTTGGTTTAACAGGGTCATAAGGCGAACTCATCACCATATCCTGTACTACACCAATCACTTTAAATTTATACCCCTCACCCCAGGTAATAATCTGACCTGGAGCATCTTTGAATCCCATAAATTTCGCAGCAGCCTCATTTAATACCATCGCTGAAGAATCACTTAAAAAGTCTCTCGAAAAGTCACGGCCATTGATGATTTTCCAGCCAGCCGTTTTTCCAAATTCGGGCGTTACATCTACCGTAGCAAAATCATCCTGCAAAGCAGGGTCTTTTCCCTGCCAGGTGAGTCCGCTGTTGTTTGACCATACACCAGTAACCGGGCTACCGGATTCGGCCATTTCCACTATTACACCCGATCGTATTAGATCATTTCTTATTGCGTCAAAGTGTTTATGAATAGCATCATTTTTCATTACTAGCTGTACCATACCGGTGCGGTCATAGCCGACCGGCCTGTTTTTAGTATATTGTACCTGTCTGAAAACGATAATGGTTCCGATGATCAGCGCAATGGAAACGGTAAACTGTAATACAACCAATATTTTGCGTGGTAAAGCCGCCAAAGGCCCTGCCTTAAAAGTGCCCTTAAGTACTTTGATAGGTTGGAATGAGGACAGATAAAATGCAGGGTAACTGCCTGCAATGATTCCGGTGACGAGGCTGAAACTTAAACCGATCAGCCAAAACATCGGGGTTGCCCAAAGTACGGACATCTTTTTATCTGCTACCTGGTTGAACCAGGGAAGTGCAAGTTGAACGATAAACAATGAGATAAGAAAGGCAAATACCGATACCATCAACGATTCACTAAAAAACTGGCTGATCAGTTGTTTGCGTAGTGAACCCAGTGTTTTTCGGATACCCACTTCTTTGGCCCTTTTCTCTGACCGTGCGGTGCTCAGGTTCATGAAATTGATACAAGCTAGCAGCAAAACGAAAATTCCGATCACGGCAAACATCCACACAAACTGTATCGCACCGCCTGTGTTTATGCCATTTTTAAACTCGCTGTATAAGTGCCATTTGCTCATGGGATGCAGAAAAACCGCTGATTTAAAAGTGAGACCCACCTTATCGTCATTGCTCTTGAGTCCAGCCATCTTGAGGTCTTTAATACGGGCCGAAACTTTATTGATATCGGCATTGGGATTTAACTGGGCAAATATTTGCCAGGAATTATTACCCCACCTGGTAGCAGCAGTTTTCAAATATGGATTAGTGGTCATATACATATCCCATGGCGCTATGAAGGTGAGATCCTTAAAATCTGTATTATTGGGCATGTCTTCATAAATGCCTGCTACTTTAAAATTCCATGTATTATCGATCCTCACCATCTGGTACATCGGGTCGGTGTTGCCAAAAAGTACTTTTGCTGTTGTTTCAGAAAGTATAATTGAGGAGGGGTCCTTCAGAACTTTACGGTTACCCTTTATCATTTTTAAGGTGAGTATATCAGGAGCTTCCGCTTGCATGTAATTCCCTGAGCGGGTCAATTTTTTATCACCATGCGACAAAATATGGTCGTTGGTCCAGGTTGATAATACCACATATTTAAAGTCCTTGTTCGTGCCTGTATAATCCTCACGCAACTTTATACCCAACGGGATAGGTATAGCAGTCTGGGTGCCTATTTCGCCATTAAAGGTTTGATGCTGCATTACCTGCACGATATGGTCATAGCTTTTAAAATATTTGTTATAAGATAGCTCATCCCATATCCACAATCCAATCAGGATAGCTACGGCCATACCCACTGAAAGGCCTGTTACATTGATAAATGTATGCGCCTTGTTTTTTAGCAGGTTACGCCATGCGATTTTTAAATAATTCTTTATCATGGTTACAAAACTCTAAGTTCTAAATCCTAAACTCTAATGACTACTCGCTCCTCAAACTCTTCACCGGATTGGCTAAAGCAGCTTTAATACTCTGAAAGCTTACTGTAAGCAAAGTGATTGTCATTGCACCGGCGCCGGTGATGATGAATATCCACCAGGCCATGTCAGCATGGTAATCATAGTTCTGCAGCCAACTGTGCATAAAATACCAGGCTACCGGCGAGGCGATCACCAGCGCGATCAGTACCAGTATTACAAAATCTTTTGATAATAATTGCCACAGATTGAATACAGAGGCACCCAGCACTTTTCGCACGCCAATCTCTTTAATGCGCTGCTCGGCCATAAACGAGGCCATGCCAAATAATCCGAGGCAGCTGATGAAAATGGCAAGACCTGCAAAGGAAGTGGCCAATGTACCTATACGCTCCTCGTTGTCAAATTTTTTGGCATAATCCTGATCCACAAAATGGTACTCAAATGGTTGTGCAGGGTTATAGGTCTTGAACACGCTGCCTATCTTATCCATCGCTTCGCTTGTACCCATTTTTGGATTTATTTTTATCAGCACATTACTGCTGGCATCCTTTGAAAGAAAATAAACCGTGGGCCTCACTTGCCCATAGGGCGAGTCAATAATCATGTCTTTAGCAACGCCGATTATTTTAAATAGATTTCCGTAATATTCAATACTCGAATTGAGTGGATCTTTTAATCCCATAAAATGCACGGCTGCCTCGTTAAGGATCACTGCTGCAGAGTCGGAAAGGAAAGATCTCGAAAAGTCGCGGCCTTCAGCAAACTGCCAGCCTATGGTCTTCCCATATTCGTATGAAACATTATTCTGCGGAAAATCCACACTCAGATTAGGGTCTTTACCTTCCCATTCAACCGCGCTTGTACTACCTGCATTGTATATTGGAGGGGCTCCTGCCTCGGCAATTTCAGATATCGCTCCGGTATTGAGCAGGCTCATTTTGACTGCCTCAAAATGTTTATGAATATCATTGGTTACCATTGGCATGTAAACCAATCTATCGCGACTGTAACCAACGGGACGGTTTTTAGCGAATTGTATCTGGCGGAAAACGACAATGGTACCGATAATAAGTATAACAGATACCGTAAACTGCAATACAACCAGTGCTTTGCGTGGAATAGCAGCAAAACGGCCGACTCTGAAAGATCCTTTTAAAACCTTTATCGGCTTGAATGAAGACAGATAGAATGCCGGATAACTCCCTGTAATGAGTCCGGTGATCAGGCTGAAGCCTACTACCATTACCCAGAAGGATAAATTGCTCCAGGGAATAGACATTTGTTTCCCTGCGACCTGGTTAAAAAATGAAAGGCTAAGCTGCACCAGTAATAGTGAGACTGCAAGGGCAAAGAACACGCATAGCAACGATTCGCAAAAAAATTGGTAAATAAGCTGGGCACGCAACGAGCCGATAGCTTTGCGTATACCTACTTCGCGGGCACGCTTTTCTGAACGTGCAGTGCTCAGGTTCATGAAATTGATACACGCAAGCAGCAGAACAAATACACCTATTATCCCAAACAACCAAACATACTGGATGCTACCACCCGTATTGATGCCGTTTTTAAACTCGCCATACAAATGCCATTTACTCATAGGGTGGAGAAAAAGCGCCGGTTTCTTTTTGGCCAGGAATGCATTTACATGACGAAGCTTTTCATCCTTTATTTTTAGTGAAACAGTCGCCAGGTCGGCGTTGTCGGCCAACTGCCCATACAACGTCACAAAATTTGGACGCCAGGGCTCTTTCATTTCGTTTAATTTATTATCTGCTGCGAAGCGATCCCACGCCCCTATAAACGCCATGTCTGCCAGACTGGAATTTTTAGGCAGGTCTTCGTAAACCCCTGCTACTTTTAAACTTACCTGGTTGTCCATTTTCAGCATTTTGTCAAGTGGGTCTGAATTGCCGAAAAAAGCTTTTGCAGCTGAGGCAGAAAGCAATAAGGAGGAGGGATCCATTAAGGCATCCCGATTTCCCTGAAGCATTTTCAGCGAAAACATTTCCGGGCCCTGGGGTTCCATAAAATTCCCGCTTTGGGTTAGTTTTTTATCTCCCAATGCCAGAATATGTTTATCCACTCCGGTGGACATGACGACGGCTTTAAAGTCACTGCCATAGTTTTTGCGCAACTCTGCCGCAAGCGGATAAGGTACCTGGAGCCATGTTTGCACCTGCCCGTTGTTGGTTACATTCTGGACGACCTGGGTAATGCGGTTATAGTTTCTGTGGTATTTATCGAATGATAATTCATCCCATATCCACAAACCGATCAGCATAACAACCGCCATGCCAACAGCAAGCCCGCCGATGTTGATCAAAGAGGAAGCCCTATTCTTAATAAGATTCCGCCAGGCAACTTTTAAATAGTTCTTTATCATAACTTGGTTTATTAGTCATTTGTCATTAGTCATTTTTTGTCCATAGCCGATAGACTATAGTAAAATTGTTATGGGCTATCGACCATGGTCTATGGACTTTATTCACTACGCAAGCTACGCACCGGGTTCGCCATCGCGGTTTTTAAACTCTGATAACTTACCGTAAGCACGGTTATCAGTAATGCCCCTGCAGCGGTTATAACATAAGTCCACCACTCCATAGCTGTCCGATAGGTATAGTTCTCCAGCCATTTATGCATAAAATAATAAGCTATCGGCGAAGCGATCAGCAAAGAAATACCTACCAGGCCCACGAAATCTTTGGAAAGCAAACGCCACAGGTTGAATACCGAGGCGCCTAATACTTTACGCACGCCGATTTCCTTGATCCGCTGCTCGGCCATAAATGCAGCCATTCCAAACAGTCCCAGGCAACTGATAAAAATAGCCAGCACAGAAAAGACGGTAGCCAGATCGCCGACGCGTTTCTCATCTGAGAACTTTTTGGCATACTCTTCATCTACAAACTTATAGCTGAATGGGCTGCCGGGATTATGTTCCTTAAATACAGGTTCTATCTTCTTTAATGCATCCTGCATTGGCATGGCAGGATTGATCCGGATAGTGATTTTGTTCACCCAGTCGGGCTGCATGTGAAACACAGTGGCCACCATTTGCTTATAAGGCGATTCCATTATCATATCTTTTACTACCCCGGTAATTACACGGGTTTTGCCTAACCATGTCATGGTTTTGCCAATAGGATCTTTTATCCCGCTAAGCTTAACAGCCGATTCATTCAAAATAAGTGCGCCGGTATCGGCAGGGTTATTTCTTAAAAAATCGCGGCCCGCAATGATTTTCCAACCTACCGTGTTACCAAAATCAGCGGTGACCGCGATGGTGCCAAATGTCGGATCGAAGCCAGGTGCTTTACTTATCCAGTTAAAGCCCGAATTATTAGACCATATTTGTGTCGCAGCACTATTTGATTCGGCCATATCTTTTACCGCACCGGTTTTTATCAAGTCATTTCTCAATATATCATAATGACGATAGATCTCAGGCGTATTCATGTCCACCGTAATTAAACCCTCCCGGGTATACCCGACAGGACGGTTTTGGGCAAACTGGATCTGCCTAAAGACGATAATCGTTCCGATAATTAGAACTATTGATACTGTAAACTGAACCACGACCAATATCTTGCGCGGAAGAGCAGCTAACCGGCCAACCCTGAAAGTGCCTTTTAAAACTTTAATAGGTTGGAAAGACGATAGATACAACGCCGGGTAACTGCCGGCAACAAGTCCGGTAAAAAAGGTAAAGGCTAAGGCAAACAGCCAAAATATGGGACTTGCCCATGGCATTGCCACTTCCTTATCAGCAACATGATTAAAGTAGGGTATAGCCGGTGATACAAGTAAAATAGTCAGTAAAAAAGATAGGAAAGCAACCAGGATTGATTCGCTCATAAACTGCCGGATGAGTTGCCCCCTAGCCGAACCAATAGCCTTACGGATACCTACCTCTTTTGCTCTTTTCTCACTGCGGGCTGTGCTTAGGTTCATGAAATTGATGCAGGCCAGCAGCAATACAAATATGCCTATAATGCCAAATAGCCATACCATCTGGATACGGCCTCCGACCGATTTGCCATTCTGGAACTCGCCATATAAATGCCATTTGGACATTGGAAATACCTGCATGGTTTCGTCATTGATTTTAAAATAAGGCTTGGTAATGTTCCTGATCTTGTTAGATATTTTATCAAAGCTGATGTTGTTATTCAATTGCACATATATATGGCAACCATGATTACTCCAGGCGGTTGTTTGAGTATTCCACCAGTTTGCGTTATTGCTCCATGGCATCAAGAACAAAATCCCATTGAAGGAAGTGTTATGCGGCAGGTCCTGGTAAACACCGGCTACCTTCATTGTCGTATTATTATCGATACGTACTACCTGGTTTATGGGATCAGCATTCCCAAATAATGATTTGGCAATTGATGCCGATAGCAACATAGAGGTTGGGTCTTTAAAAGTCTGGTAAGTACCTTTTATCATTACGAGCGATAGGATCGCGGGCAGATCAGGCTCGGCCGACATCCCGTTCTGGGATATTTTTTTATCTCCTACGGCAAGGATGTGCGTGCTTTCCCAGGTTAAGGCAACACGTTTTAAATCGCTTGAGTATTTAGTACGCAGCTCGTTACTAAGGGGTACAACTGTTGATGGAAATGTTTCTGTTTGGCCATTAGCGGTTTGCGTAGTCATGAGTTGCCCAACACTTTCATAATTGCTATGGTATTTGTCATACGACAACTCATCCCATATCCACAAACCTATCAGCATGGCTACGGTCATACCAATAGCCAGTCCGGTAATATTAATAAATGAATGCGCCTTATTTTTAATAAGGTTCCTCCACGCTATTTTAAAATAATTCTTTATCATGCTTATGAAATCCTAATTTCTAAATCCTAAACCCTATTGACTATTCACTACGTAAACTACGTACCGGGTTCGCCATCGCGGCTTTTAAACTCTGGTAACTTACCGTAAGCACGGTTATCAGTAATGCTCCTGCGGCGGTTATACCAAAAATCCACCAGCCCATGCTTGTACGATAGGTGTAGCCCTCCAGCCATTTATGCATAAAATAATAAGCTAACGGTGAAGCGATGAACAGGGAAATAACCACCAGACCTACAAAGTCTTTTGATAGCAATCTCCAAAGATTAAATACAGATGCACCGAGTACTTTTCGAACGCCGATCTCTTTTACACGCTGCTCGGCCATGAAAGATGCCATACCGAACAAACCCAGGCAGCTGATGAAAATGGCAAGCCCTGCAAACGAACTGGCCAATTTGCCTACCCGTTCTTCGGTATCGAACTTTTTGGCGTAATCGTCGTCAGCAAAACTATACTCGAATGGGGTAGAGGGATCGTATTTTTTGAATATGGCGCCGATCTTGTCGATAGCCTCATGTGCGCTTGTATTGGGACTGAGCCTGATATCAACATTATTCAAGTCCTTACGCAACCAATAGAAAGTTTGCTGCACAGGTTGATAAGCCGATTCGCTCACTATATCTTTTACAACGCCGATGATCTTATAATTGCCATTGCCAATCCAGGTAATAGTTTGGCCAATGGGGTTTTTGAATCCCAGGTATTTTACACAGGCTTCATTGATAACAAAGCCCGAGGAATCGCTTTTAAGCGATGGATCAAAGTCGCGTCCTTCTTTTATTTGCCATTTAGCAGTTTTGCCAAATTCAGCAGAAATGCCCAAACTCTTGAAATTTTCCTGTAGGGCTGGGTCTTTACCCTGCCATGTAAAGCCACCATTAGAAGAGTTACCATCTGTTATACGCGTCTGTGATTGTGAAACAGAGGCAGCTACGCCGCTAGTTAATAGATCGTTCTTTATTGCATCATATTTTTTTGCAATATAATCGGTTTGCAGCGGCACGATCATCAAACCGCTGACATTAAAACCAATTGGGCGGTTTTTAGCATACTGCACCTGGTTGAAAACGACGATGGTGCCGATAATCAACACAATGGAAACTGTAAATTGCACAACTACCAAAACTTTGCGCGGCACCGAAGCCAGGCGACCCGCCCGGAATGTGCCCTTCAATACTTTTACCGGGTTGAAGGATGACAGGTACAACGCCGGATAACTGCCGGCTATAAGCCCTGTGAATAACGTGAAACCTATACCAGCCAGCCAGAATAATGAGCTGCCCCATGGCATCAAGGTTTTTTTACCGGCTACTTCATTAAAGAATGGCAGGGATAATTGCACAAATAATATGGCGAACAAGAATGAAAAAAATGCTATCACCAACGATTCGCAATAGAATTGTGCAATCAGCTGGCTGCGAACCGAGCCTACTGATTTGCGTATGCCCACTTCTTTGGCGCGTTTTTCGGAACGAGCTGTACTCAGGTTCATGAAATTAATACAGGCCAGCAGCAGCACAAATACGCCTATTACCCCAAACAGCCACACATACTGGATATCTCCACCTGTGTTTGCCCCGTTTTTAAAATCTCCATACAGGTGCCAATTATTCATAGGATGGAGGAAGATGACGGGTTTAAACCTTGCGTCGCTGTTATGGGTGCGCTGAAGATCCTTCATCTTGATGTCTTTTATCTTGTACGACACCTTGTTCATATCAGCATTGTCGGCTATCTGAACAAGAGTCTGGAACCAGCTCGCACCCCAGGGGTTGCCAAAACGGGTATCATAATGCTGATCTTTTACCAGTAATTGCCAGGGGGAAATAAAGGTCAGGTCGCCGAAAGATGAGTTTTCAGGAAGATCTTCGTAAACTCCTGTTACTTTAACCGTCAGTACGTCATCATGGTCTATCTTGATGATTTTATTCATCGGGTCAGCATCGCCAAATACAGCTTTGACTGCCGACTGGGAAAGCAGTATCGAATTGGGATCATTCAGCCCATTACGACTGCCTTTGATCATTTTAAGCGACAACATATCTGTAATGCCCGGCTCCATAAAATTGCCGCTTACTTTCAGGTTTTTATCGCCAATGGAAAAGATATGCCCCCCGGTCCAGGAAGACATGATCACATGTTTAAAATCGGCGCCGTATTCCGCGCGAAGCATTGGGCCCAGGGGATAGGCTTGACTGTTCCACGTATCGGTTTCATTGTTTATCCACTGGTTTTGCATCACCTGCGCAATGTGGTCGTGGTTGGGGATGTTTTTATCAAATGATAGTTCGCTGTATATCCACAGTCCGATCAGCATAGCTACAGCCATACCCACAGCCAGCCCGCCGATATTGATCACTGACGACGCCTTGTTTTTAAGGAGATTTCTCCAGGCTATCTTTAAATAGTTTTTTATCATGGCAAAAACTTTAATTTCTAAATCCTAAACTCTAATGACCAATGACTATTCACTCCGCAAGCTCTTCACAGGGTTAGCTGTAGCTGCTTTTATACTTTGATAGCTAACGGTAAGTAAAGTGATGATTAATGCACCAAAACATGTTACCCCAAATACCCACCAGGATATATCCGTACGGTAGTGATAATTCATCAGCCATTTATGCATAAGATAGTAAGCTATTGGTGAGGCAATTAGCTGCGACAGAATAACCAGTTGCACGAAGTCTTTAGATAAAAGAGCCCAAAGATTGGTAACCGTTGCACCTAATACCTTGCGGACCCCTATTTCTTTAAAGCGTTGCTCAGCCACGAAAGATGCTAAACCAAACAAACCAAGACATGAAATTAAAATGGCAAGGCTGGCAAACACGCCGGCAAGTTTTCCAATACGCTCTTCGGCAGCGAATTTGGCTGCATATTCCTCATCGGCAAATTTGTATTCAAACGGTGCCGATGGGATGATCCTTTTAAACGCCGCCTCGATTTTTGGCAAGGCTTCACCGGCACTAACACTTGGGTTGATCTTGACATTGATCTGGCTGGTACCTACATGCCCTTTTATCATAAAAACAGTCGGGTAGGTATCGTCGTAAGGCGACTCCATGATCATGTCCTTCACCACGCCTATTATTTTGTAATATTTCATAGGCTGATTCTGGAATTTCCAGCTTACATCTTCGCCTACCGGGTTTTTCAGTCCCATGTATTTTGCAGCCGCTTTGTTAATGACCATGCCATTTGAGTCGGTAGTAAACGCTCTTGAAAAATCGCGTCCGCTTACGAATTGCCAACC
This sequence comes from Mucilaginibacter tolerans, assembly GCF_030519375.1. Lineage (GTDB taxonomy): Bacteria > Bacteroidota > Bacteroidia > Sphingobacteriales > Sphingobacteriaceae > Mucilaginibacter. The sequence goes on from NZ_JAUMKB010000013.1 coordinate 124,469, forward strand.
CACAGTTTTGCCGTACTCAAAAGTTACGGGAAGCGTACCAAACTGGTCCTGCATATTCGGATTTTTACCTTGCCAATTAAACCCCCCGTTTCCGGAGGCGATTTCAGTCACTTTACCAAAGGATTCCGACATTTCGGATACCACCCCCGTGTTTTTCAGTTCGGACCTTAGGATGTCATATTTCCCGTCAAAATCGCTACTTTTTTTCTCTATCATAATGAGCCCCTCACGGGTGTATCCCACGGGCCGGTCCTTGGCAATCTGTATTTGTTTGTAAACAACGATGGTGCAGATAATTAAGGCCACCGAAATAGTAAACTGTGTTACCACCAAAACCTTACGTGGTATGGACGCAAACCGGCCGGCTTTGAAGGTGCCCTTTAACACTTTAACCGGTTTGAATGATGACAAGTAAAGCGCAGGGTAACTTCCGGCAATAATGCTTGTGATGAAAATAAACCCGATGCTGGTTAGCCAGAAATCGATGCTTTGATAAGGCATGCTTACTTGTTTTCCGGCAAGGTTATTAAACCATGGCATAGTAAGAGTGACGATAACCAACGACAGGCAGAATGCAAGCACTACAATTAGGAATGATTCACTTAGAAATTGTCCTACCAATTGTCCCCGTAACGAGCCAACAGCCTTTCTGATGCCTATTTCTTTGGCGCGTTTTTCAGAACGTGCCGTGCTTAAATTCATGAAGTTAATGCAGGCCAATAACAGCACAAAGCTTCCGATAATACTGATGAGCCATACCATTTGCAGCGGCCCGTTATCTGGTTGACCGCGTTGATAATTATGCAGGTGCCATTCGCGCATCGGCATTACAAACACCTGTGGATTTAGCTTTGCTTGTTCTTTAAGGTTACCCAGGTTCTTTAATTCAGCATTCTTAATATTATGCGATACCTGTTCAAAACTGGTGTTTGGGGCGATCTGTGCATAAATCTTCAAAAAATGGTTTTGCCAGTCAGTCATCGCACTTTGCTTGATCCATGGATTATCGGCGAACCATAAATCAATGGGAGAAAGGAATTTGAGGTCTTTAAACTGAGTATTTGGTGGAAGGTCCTCATAAACTCCTGTAACTTTTACATTAAACTTATTGTTTATCTTCATTACCTGGTTCACGGGGTTCATATCACCAAAAAACGCTTTGGCAGTTGATTGTGAAAGCATAATGGAGTAGGGGTCTTTCAAACCCGACCACGAACCGTAGATCATTTTCAAAGTCAGCATTTCAGGCCCGTCAGCATCCATAAATAAGCCTGTCCGCGATAGCTTTTTATCGCCCGCCGATAGTATATTGTCGACATCCCAGGAGGCCATGACGATGTGCTTGAAGTTTTCCCGGTAATTTGTTTTTAGCTCCGTATATAAGGGAAACTGCACAGATGAGTTTACTCCCGACTGTTTGGTCCGTGGATCGATCAGGTGGGTTCTTACCTGTCCGATAGTATCATAGTTCTTATGATACGTATTGAACGACAATTCGTCCCATACCCATAAGCCGATCAGCATCGCAACGGACATGCCCACGGCCAGTCCACCTATATTAATAACGGAAGTAACCCTATTCTTAATAAGGTTCCGCCACGCAACTTTCAGATAGTTTTTTATCATGATTTTAAAACGCTAAATCCTAATTTCTAAACCTTAAAATCAACTACTGGTCTCTGATTAACTGATCACTCGCTTCTCAAACTCTTCACTGGGTTGGTCAGCGCTGCTTTTATGCTCTGATAGCTTACTGTTAACAGGGTGATAATCAGTGACCCGAAACACGTTCCTGCAAATACCCACCAGGACAATGCTGTATGATAAGTATAGTGCCGCAGCCAGTTATTCATAAAGTTGTATGCAACAGGCATGGCTATCAGTAATGCTATAATTACCAACACCACAAATTCTTTCGACATCAATCTCCATAATCCGAAAACTGATGCACCTAGTACTTTCCGCACACCGATTTCTTTTACTCTCTGCTCGGCCATGTAGGATGCCATTCCAAACATGCCAATGCAACTGATAAAAATGGCCAGAAGTGAGAATGAATTTGCCAATTTGCCTACGCGTTCCTCGCTTGCAAATTTTCGGGCATAATCATCATCGGCAAACTTGTATGAAAATGGCACAGATGGCGAATAGATCTTACATATTGCAGCGATCTTGCTCAAAGATTCGTGCGCGCCTGTCTGCGGATTGATGCGAATGATTATGTTGTCCAGCGCACCGCGCCCAATACGAAATATGGTTTGTTTTACCGGCTCATACGGCGATTCCATCACCATGTCTTTTACTACACCGATCACGGTCAGATCTTTTTTGCCTATATGGACTATTTCGCCCACCGGATTTTTAAGGTTCATGTATTTTACAGCAGCCTGATTCAGTACAATAGCCGATGAATCACCTATAAAACTGCTGTTAAAGTCGCGCCCGTCAGTAAATTGCCAACCAACTGTTTTTCCATATCCCGAGGTAACACTGATATTTCCAAAAAAAGAACTCATCGATGGATCTTTTTGCTTCCAGGTCACGTCGCCACGATTGTTGTAAACGCCGGTTGTAGGGCTTGTCGCTTCCGCTATATCTACTGCGGCGCCCGAACTGATAAGGTCAGAACGTAACGCTGCGAAATGTTTATGCAGATCATCGCTGGTCACCTCAATATTGATTAAACCCGCCCTTGAATATCCGATAGGGCGGCTTTTTGCAAATTGTACCTGCTTGAAGACGATGATGGTGCCAATGATGAGAATGATGGAAACGGTAAACTGGATAACAACCAATACTTTTCTTGGTATCGAGGCAAATCGTCCGGCCTTAAAGCCCCCCTTCAAAACACTAACCGGGTTGAAAGACGACAGGTACAACGCGGGATAACTGCCCGCGATTATTCCTGTTATAAATGTAAAACATATGCTTGCCGTCCAAAAAAGAGGGTTGCCCCACAGGATGGTTATCTGTTTGTTGGCAACATTATTAAACCAGGGCAACGATATGCAAACCAATATCAATGAAAGTGCAAAAGATGAGAACGTGATCAAAAATGATTCACAAAAGAATTGGCCAATCAATTGTTTCCTTACCGAACCTATAGCCTTACGTATGCCTACCTCTTTAGCCCTTCGCTCACTACGGGCGGTACTCAGATTCATGAAATTGATGCAAGCCAGTAGCAGCACAAATGTGCCGATAATACCGAACAACCATACATATTGTATCGCGCCGCCTGAGTTTACCCCGTTCTTAAATTCAGAATACAAGTGCCATTTGCTCATTGGCTGCAGAAAGGCAAGCGGATTAAATTTGAGGTCCTCCTTATCTATTTTGCTGAGCTTGATATCTCTTATTTTAGCAGATACTTTAGCCATATCGGCATTGTGGGCTATCTGCACATATACAAACAACGAGTTGTCGCCCCAATCGGTAGGCGATCTTCTATTATCCGGCTGATTTATATAATATTCCCATGGGCCTATAAAGGCGACATCATGCAAAGTTGTATTGGCCGGCAAATCTTCATAAACTCCTGAAACTTTAAAAACATCTTTATTATCCAGTTTTATGACCTTATTTACAGGGTCTGTATCGCCAAACAAAGCTTTGGCTACTGATTGGGATATCAATATAGATGAGCGGTCCTTTAGTCCTTTGCCATTACCTCCAAGTATGTTCAGGGAGAATATTTCAGGGGCCTCTTCACCCATAAAATTTCCTGAGAAGGAGATGTTTTTATCACCTACATTGAAAATATGATTATTTGTCCACGAAGACAACGAAATATGCTTAAAATCGCTTCCATAGCTCTTACGCAGCTCAGCCTCAAACGGTAGTGAAACGGCTGATCCCGTATTCACCATACCGTTAAAAGTCTCGTTCTGCATTACCTGGGCGATGCGGTCGTAATTCTTGTGGTACTTATCGAAGGAAAGCTCATCCCATATCCATAAACCGATGAGGATGGCTACCGCCATGCCTACAGCCAGTCCACCAATATTGATCAGAGACATAGCCTTATTCTTAATAAGGTTCCGCCAGGCAACTTTCAGATAGTTTTTTATCATGATTTTAAAACGCTAAATCCTAATTTCTAAACTCTAAATCCAATCTCTGGTTAACCGGTCACTGATTAACTAGTCACTCAGAGCGTAAGCTGCGTACCGGGTTCTCTAAAGCAGCTTTAACCGTCCGAAACCCTGATGTAACCAGTGCGGTAAGCAGCATACCGCCCCCGCTTAGCGCAAATACCCACCAGCTTATTTTGGTGTGATCAGCAAAGTTTTGCATCCATTTGTTCATAGCCCACCACGCTACCGGACTTATGATCACGAACGCCAGCACCGTAAGCCAGGCCATCTCTGTAGATAGCAGCACAACGATTTGCGCTATAGATGCACCCAATATTTTGCGTACGCCAATCTCCTTGGTGCGCTGAGTGGTGGTATAAATGGTTAAGCCAAGCAAACCAAGGCAGCTGATCAGTATGGATAATCCGGTCGCCCAATTCAATAATGACACCGTATTTTGTTCGTTGGCGTAGAGCCTAGCAATGCTTTCATCAAAAAATTGGTATTCGAAATCGTCTTCAGGATAGATCTGTTTCCAGGCTTTTTCCATTGATGAAATGGCTGTTTTCCAATCGTCGCCGTCGCCTGTTTGTGGCTTCAATGCGATGTGAAAAGTGCCATTAAAATAGTAATTGGTACTGGTAAGTATAGCCAGCGGCGTAATAGCGGCATGTATCGATTCCTGGTTAAAGTCAGACACTACGCCCACGATCTGCATATCTCTGTCGCCATTAAAATTGCTGATCACCTTGCCCACAGCATCTTGAGGATTATTGAAGCCAATTTGTTTTGCCAGGGTGTTATTGATCAGAAATGCTTTCGAGGTATCACCGGCCATCAGGTTCCTTCCTGCCAATAATTTGATATGATAAACCTTGATGTAATTTTCGTCACCAAACTTTAAACCCAGGTTTTCCATCTTGATCTCTTTTTTCCCGTCTTTATAGGCGCCTTCAGTGCTATGCGAGTCGTCAGATGTAGGTGCATCACGGCCCATACTTATCATATCTACCTGCGGAATAGCCCTGAACTTATTGAGAAGCACCTGGTTTAAACGCTCCTGCCTGTTTTTCCAGGGCGAATTGATGATCAGGATGGCATCTTTTTTGAAACCCAGATCTTTATGCAGCGCATAATAGATCTGCTTGCTTACCAGGATTGTTGCCATAATGAAGAATTGGGCTATGGCAAACTGTGCTACAGTGAGCAATTTACGCAGTAGCGCCCTGCGTGTTTCCTGGCCTTTGCCGGCTTGATTTTTCAGTACCGATATCGGTTTGTATCCCGAAAGAACCATTGCCGGGTAAAACCCTGATAAAAGGCCGACTATGATGGTCAGCAAAATAAGAAATAGGATAATGTTCGGTTGGGCTATGGGGCTGGTTTGAACACCCGATGGAATAAACGAAGCAAAAAATTTGAGAATGACAGGTGCCATCGCTACCGAAATAATGACGGCGATAATGGTCAATAAAAATGTCTCGCTAATAAATTGAAACAGGAGCTGTTTGCGGCTGCTGCCCATTGTTTTGCGTATGCCGATCTCTTTGGCCCGTTGCGCTGATTGCGCCGTAGTAAGGTTAATAAAATTGATACAGCCCAGCAATAAAAGGAACAGAGCGATACCCGAGAGTTCCAGTAATGTGGTTTTATCTGCCATCCGGCCATTAAAAGTTCCGTAGTTAGGGTTAAAATGAATATCGGCCAGCGATTGCAGCGCAAATTCTTCCGTTACTCCCGGCCTTGATTTATAGTTCTTTTTCTGTATATCGTTTATCTGTTTCTCAATACGGGCCGCGGTCGCCCGTGGCGCTAACTTGACAAAAAATTGATATTCAGGACTGGTGCCCCCCCAGTTATGCAAGCGTAATTGATTTTTTAATGATGGATTTGAAAAAGCCGTCGGGAATGAAATAAAATCATGAAAAACGAAATCGGTATTTTGTTTGATCGTCTGAACAATGCCGCTTACAGTAACTCTCAAACTATCGTACATCACGGCGCGTCCAAGTATTTGCTCAAAGCCTACACCCGGGAAGTATTTTTTAGCCTGATCAGAAGTAAGTACTACCTGGTATGGTGCGCTCAACGCGGATTGAGCCGAACCCGCGAGCCATTTATAATCGAAGAGTTTAAAGTAATCGCCGTCGGCTATTATTACGTTGTCTTGTATTTTGAAACGCGTTGATGTTTTGCTGCCATTTGGTATAATCACATTCGGTTGCGATAACCTGAAAATAGGAGCGGCTTGCTCCAACCCGGTAACCTCGTTCTTAACGGCCCATGGCAGCGGTCCGCAAATGCCTGGGTTATAGCCCGGTGAGCCCGAAAATGAAAAGTTGGTTACCACACGATAAATACGATCACCATCCTTGTGAAATTTATCAAAAGTGAGGTCATAATGCACCAGCAGGTAAATAACCAATGCTGCACTGATACCTATCGATAAACCGGTAACATTGATAAGCGTAAAGAGCTTGTGCCGCCAGAAGTTCCTGAATGCTACTTTGAAATAGTTTTTTATCATTGGCTTTAGTTCATTAGTTCAATCTTTTTGTACAGTCGATAATCCTTAGTTTAGTCAGCTTGGCTATGGATTATCGCCCATGATCCCACCGACTTATTACTTACTCTGACCGTAAACTCTTTACCGGGTTGGCCAGAGCCGCCTTAATCGCCTGAGAGCTTATGGTAACCAGCGCAATGATGATAGCCCCTGCTCCTGCCAGGACAAACACCCACCATTCAACCGCAATTCGGTAAGTATAATTTTGCAGCCAGTGGGTCATTGCCCACCAGGCTACCGGCGAAGCAACGATTATGGATATCAGCACCAGCTTGATAAAGTCGGCAGATAATAAGGCCGCTATATTGCTCACACTCGCACCAAGCACTTTACGTACCCCAATTTCTTTTACACGGTTCTCTGCCATATATGCCGCAAGCCCGAACAGGCCAAGGCATGAAATAAAGATGGTCAGTCCGGCAAATAGGGCCGAAAGAGTACCATCTTGTTGCTCTTCCTTAAACTTGCGGGCATACATATCATCGGCGAAGTAGTACTCAAATGGGTATTGCGAATTGTATTGTTTAAATACGCTTTCGGCTTTGGCCAGATCAACGCCTGTAGTATTGGCGGGATTCAGCCTGAAGTGAACAACAGGATATCCTGTTGCAAGACTTTGCACTACCATTGGTTTAATTTCGTCGTAAGGCGATTCAATAATAAAATCCTTCAGCACACCTACCACGTGGCACATTACCCCCTGTTGATTTTTTATCAGTTTCCCAACTGGATTCTGCAGGCGCATAGTTTTTACTGCAGCCTCGTTCAGTAGTACAGCGGTACTGTCAGTGCGGTAACTATTCATATCAATGTCGCGCCCCTGCAATATTTTGGCGCCGGTTGTTTTTGCAAAATCTGCATCGGCCTGGAATAGCAAAAAGTTTGTCTGTTTATCGGCATCTGTGCTGCCGGGCCATGATAAGCTATTGGTTGTCCCCCAAACGCGCGTTATAGGCGAAAATGTCTTAGTTACAGAAATCGCAGCGCCCGAGCTAAGCAGGCCATTCTTTATCACATTATAGTTTTTGATCACATCGCCCTGCGAAAAGATATATACCAGGCCACCTCTGTTGTAACCCCTATCCCTGTTGCGCGCATAGTGTAACTGGCTTTGGACGATAATAGTACAGATGATCAGAATAATTGCAAAAGTGAACTGTAGCACTACCAATATTTTACGCGGAGTGATCAATGTATTCACTTTTCTGAAAGTGCCCTTTAATACTTCTGCCGGACGGAAAGACGAAAGATAAAATGCTGGATAGCTTCCGGCGAGCAGCCCTGTAAACAGGATAAACCCTGCAGCGAAAAGCCACGAGTAGGCATTGCTGAAATTGATAAATAAGGGCACCCCGACTACATTATCAAAACTCTTCAGACTTACTTGTACGATAAATAACGCGATGCCAAAAGCTACCAGGGCGATCATTGTGCTTTCGCCGATAAACTGAAGTATAAGCGAACTCTTATGAGCGCCCACGACTTTACGGATACCTGCTTCTTTTGCACGTTTTTCGCTCCGTGCAGTACTTAAATTCATAAAGTTGATGCATGCGATAAGCAAAATGAAGATAGCAATGGTGACAAACAACTTCACTGTTTCGATGCGCCCGTCAACCAGCCGGCCATTGTCTGATTTTGAATAAAGGTGTTCGCGGTTTAAAGGTTGAACAAACACCTCCCGGGTAGAGCCATCGCCCTGGCTGATGTGAGTTTTAACTATGTTTTTTATTTTATCGTCAAAGGTTGCAAGTGATTCGCTTTTTTTAAATAAAACATAAGTAGCAGCATTGGTGAAAGCCCATGTTTGGCCACTCTCCCAACCTAGTTTTGTCATGAAGGACCATGGCAATAAGTATTGATAAGTAAATTGAGTATTACCGGGTAAGTCCTTAAGTACACCTGTCACTTTGAAATTTTCAGTACTGTCAATCCGAACCACCTTGCCCATGGCATCCTCATTCCCAAACAGCCGGGTTGCCAGAGATTTGGTAATAACTATACTATGATTATCATTTAATGCAGTTTTAGCAGAACCCTCTACCAGCGGAAAATCCAGAACAGAAAGGAATGTTGAATCGGCAAACGCACCCTCTGTGTTAAAATGCTTATCGCCAACGGTGGTCAAAAAATACACAGTCCTGAATCTTGCTGCATCTTCTACTTCAGGATAATCTTTTTTAAGGGTAGGAGCCAGCAGGGCACTTGTATTGCCCCAAACGTTTAGTTTGCCGTTATTGATATCGCGGCTATACATCAGTGCTATTTTATCGCTATTACTGTAAAAGCGATCATAACTTAACTCATTTTGTACCCATAACAGGATCAACATGGCCGCGGCCATGCCTATGGCCAGGCCGGCAATATTGATAATTGAAAATGCCTTATTGCGCCAAAGGTTGCGTATAGCGATTTTTAAGAAATTCTGTATCATTGGTCTGGTTCATTAGTTCAATTAGTCATTAGTATTTCCGCCCGGATCAACTAATCTCCGATTAGCTAATCATTCGGAGCGCAAGCTGCGTACCGGGTTCATCAACGCCGCTTTTATCGACTGGAAGCTTACTGTAATTAGTGCAATAGCGATGGCCATAAACCCGGACAATGCGAAAATCCACCAGCTTATGGGAACTTTATAAGCAAAATCCTGCAGCCATTTGGTCATGCCGTACCAGGCAATAGGCGATGCTATTGCAATGGCGATCAATACCAGCTTTACAAAATCCATAGATAAAAGGGTAGTGATGTTGGTAACTGTTGCGCCAAGTACCTTACGGACTCCAATTTCTTTGCTGCGTTGTTCGGCCATGAAAGCTGAAAGAGCGAATAATCCCAGGCATGCTATGATAATAGCCAGTACGGCGAAGCTGGTGAAGATGCTTCCGGTTTGCTGTATATCCTTGTACATGTTGGCAAATTCCTCGTCGAGGAATGTATAACGTATCGGCTGATCGGGCGAATATTTTTTCCAAACCGAGGTGATATTTGCCACCGTGTTTTTCAAATCAGCACCACCAACTTTTACTGATACAATAGAATTGCTAAGACCAAAGTTAAGTACAATAGGCTCAATATTACCCCGCATCGATTCGTAGTTGAAATCCTCGACCACACCTATGACGGTGTATTTTCCATACCCGTTAGTGATCCGTGTGCCAATAGGCTTCTTTAGATTAAGCTTTTTTGCTAAAGTTTGATTAATAATAACTGATCCCTGTGTATCTGCGGCCATCGAATAGGAGAAATTTCGGCCCTCAACCAACTTCATACCCATTGTTTTCAGATAGGTGTCATCTATTTGCCAATACTGACCGCTTACCCCAGGATCGAGTTTTGTTCTGCCCTCTATATAGAAAGTATTACCATTTCGCTTAGTGCCGTTAACGGGTAAATAATCGCTTATAGATGCATTTTTTACCGATGACAGCTTAAGTAGCTCGTTTTTAAAGCTCTTTACGTTTTTATCACCCAGCGTATTAGTGCCCTGTATAACCACAACCTGGTCCTTGTCAAAACCTACCTTTTGATGCAGAATAAATTGCGTTTGGTTGTAAATTACTAAAGTACAGATGATGAGGATAATGGAAGCGCTGAATTGAAAAACGACCAGGCTATTCCTAAGTATTGAGTTTTTGCTGCCGGTACTAATGCTGCCTTTCAATACCTGTACAGGTTTGAACCCCGAAAGATAAAACGCCGGGTATAAACCGGCAACTATACCCACAATGAATGCTGCCGCTATTAAAGAAGGCATCAGCCACCACTCATGCCAGGGCATGGATAATGATTTTGAAGCCAGTGTATTAAAGTATGGAAGGAGTATCCAGGCTAATATTATCCCGATCACAAAAGAAAGAACGCTGTAAACTATTGATTCAGCCAGGAATTGATTGACCAGGCTGCTGCGATATGAGCCTACTACCTTTCTTAAACCCACCTCTTTTGCACGATTAGCAGATTTGGCGGTCGATAGATTGACAAAATTGATACAAGCTATGACAAGAATAAAACCGGCGACGGCACCGAACAGCCAGATGAAACGAACATCCCCATGAGGTGTGTCGTCATAAATATCATATGAATACAAATTGATATCGCCGATTTTCTGCAGGTGGAGTGAAAGCTTTTGGGCTTGCTTTTCCGCATCCTTCATCCCGCCCTTCATCATCGCAGGAAGGAAATAATTCTTAATGATATCACTGGTAATTTTCTTTTCAAATTGAGCTATGTTGGTGCCGGGGCGCAACTTGATATAGTCGGGGTAGTTGCTGGCATTCCAGTTGTTTTGCTCGCCCTGGTAAAATTCAACACCTTTTAAAGTCAAAAGGAAATCAAATTTCCTTAGATGAGAGGTTTCAGGAATATTCCGCATTACGCCACCAATCGTGTAAGGCTTGGTCTTGTCATTATTCAGGTACATTACCTTGCCCACTGGATTCTCGCCCGGGAAATATTTATCCGATACCCGCTTTGATATAATCATGGTCAATGGTTCTTTCAAGGCAATCTGACGTTTACCATAGACCATTGGTAATTGCAATATATCGAGCATTTCCTGGTCGGCATAGGTAAAACCCTGCTCATACGTGTTCTGTACCTGGTCAGCGCGCCTCACTTCGTTGCTCCCGGCTTTTTCGAAAAGTGAGTTGGGCATTAACCTCCCTGATATTTCTACTTCCGAAAAGTCAGATTTCAAGGCTTTGCCCATGGGGGCGGGCCAGTCGGTACCCTTTTCTGTTTTGCCATCACTATTATAATATCCTACCACGCGGTAAATACGATCTGTATCAGGATATGATTTATCAAAACTAAGCTCGTCTTTTATATAAAGGCCAATTAGCAAACAGGCCGCAATACCCAAAGCAAAACCACCTATCTTGATGGCGGCATACATTTTTTGCTTGCGTAACTGGCGGATAGCGATTTTTAAATAATTCCTTATCATGATTATAGCTCATTTGTTCATTAGTACTGCCATGCCTAATCTCTTATCACTCGGAGCGTAAGCTACGCACCGGGTTGGCAGTGGCCGCCCTGATACTTTGATAACTTACTGTAAGCAGGGTAATAAGTATCGCCCCGGTTGCCGTCAATACAAATATCCACCACGAAATTTCCGTGTGATATTTATAATTCATTATCCATTTATTCATAAAATAATAGGCTACCGGGCTGGCGATAAACAAAGAAATAGTTACCAGTGCCACAAACTCTTTGGACATTAATCCCCAAAGGTTAACTATGGAAGCGCCGAGCACTTTGCGCACGCCAATCTCCTTGGTGCGTTGTTCGGCCATAAAAGAAGCCATACCAAAAAGGCCCATACAACTGATGAAGATGGCTAATATGGTAAAAATGCTGGCCAGTCTGCCTGTACGTTCTTCGTCGGCGAACTTTTTGGCATATTCGGTATCGGTAAACTGAAAATTGAAAGGGCTCCCGGGGTCGTATTGCTTAAAAATAGCTTCCACCTTTTTAAGCGCTTTATTGGTTTCCATATGTGGATTAAGTCTTACATTAGTGACGCTGCCTCCGTTTTTTAAAATGCTAAATACTGTTGGCATAACCGGCGAGTAGGGTGATTGCATTACCATATCACTTACCACGCCGATGATCTTATAGTTCCCGCCCCATTTGATGGTCTTGCCGATGGGGTTTTTCAGGCTCATAAACTTCACAGCCGTTTCGTTTACAATAAGTCCCGATGAGTCGCTCAAAAAATCTCTGGAAAAATCGCGCCCCTGCGTAATTTGCCAGCCAAAAGTTTTGCCAAAATCTGGCGAAACTCTAACCACAGCCATATCAGGTTGTAAGCCCGGAGGCATGCCCTCCCATGAAAAACCACTTTGATCTGACCAGACATCGGTTATTGGACTACCTGACTCGGCAATTGAAGTTATCGCGCCCGATTTCATCAGGTCATATTTTACTGCCTCGAAATGATTATGAATATCCGGCGTTTGCTGATATACCTGTATCATGCCCGCACGGTTGTAGCCAACAGGACGTTGTTTGGTATACTGAACCTGCGTAAAAACAACTATTGTACCGATGATGAGGGTGGCCGAAACGGTAAATTGCAGTACAACTAATATTTTACGCGGTAAAGAAGCTAAACGACCTGCACGAAAAGTCCCTTTAAGTACTTTGACAGGTTGAAATGACGACAGGTAAAATGCCGGGTAGCTGCCGGCAATTATACCGGTAAGTATGCTAAAAACTAACCCGATAGACCAGAATGCCGGGCTTGTCCACAAAATGGTCATTTGTTTATCAGCCACTTGGTTGAACCAGGATAATGATAGTTGCACCAGTATAAGCGCGAACAGAAAGGCGAAAGCTGACACCATTAATGACTCACTGAAGAATTGTGTGACAAGTTGCTGGCGTAGTGAGCCCAGGGTTTTGCGAATGCCTACCTCTTTAGCCCTTTTTTCGGAACGTGCAGTGCTTAGGTTCATAAAATTAATGCAGGCCAGCAGCAAAACAAATGAGCCGATAATACCAAACATCCATACAAACTCTATATTTCCCCCTACGATCACTCCATTTTTAAACTCAGAATACAAGTGCCATTTGGTCATAGGATGTAAGAAGAGAGCCGGCTTAAAACTGAGGCTGAGCTTATCATTTACGGCTGTAAGGGCGTTCAGTTTCAGATTTCTAATGCGTGCTGAGACCTGATCGATATTGGCATTGTTGTTCAATTGAGCAAATACCTGCCACGAGTTATCGCCCCATTCGGCTACGTTGTTTTTGGTCCACGGGTTGGTAGAAAGATAAAGGTCCCACGGAAGAATAAAGGCCATGTCATTGAATGAGGTATTGCGTGGCAGATCTTCATACACACCGGTAACTTTGACAACAGTTTTGTTGTCAATCTTCACAATCTGGTTCATTGGATCAGTATCGCCAAAAAGAGCTTTGGCAAGCTTTGCCGACATTACTATAGACGAAGGATCTTTTAAGCCCGCGCGTGTTCCCTTTAGCATTCTTAAAGCCAGCATATCCAGCGCCTCGGGTTGCATATAATTGCCGTTCTGGTTTAGTTTTTTGTCTTTGAAGGCAACAATATGACCCTGTGTCCATGTTGACGATACCACGTATTTAAAATCTTTGTCAGGCCCGGTATACTCCGCACGTAGTTTTGGACCCAGTGGCAACGGTTCGGAACTTTGGGTGCCACGTTCGCCGTTAAAGGTCTGATGCTGCATTACCTGCACCAGTCGGTTGTAGTTTTGGAAATATTTGTCGTAGGATAACTCGTCCCATATCCACAGTCCGATTAGCATGGCCACTGCCATACCTACCGACAAACCGGTTACATTAATAAACGTGTGTGCCTTGTTTTTGAATAAATTTCGCCAGGCGATTTTTAAGTAATTCTTTATCATGATTTTAGTTCATTAGTCATTGGTCTATTGTCATAAGCATCTTGATTTAACAACAGACCATAGTATAACAGACTATTAATTACTGTCACTAATGCAATAATATCATGCCGATATTGCAATGTATTGATAATGAGTTGTTTGAATGCTATTTAAAAGAATTGATTGTAACAAAACCGGACACTGTCCGTTCGGATACGAACCATAATGACCCGTCCGGAAATAGCTACACATTTTGGTGAGATAATCCTGCAAGAACTCCACATTGGATTTTGGTAATCCTAAAAGTGCTCGCATG
>NZ_JAUMKB010000014.1 GCF_030519375.1 Mucilaginibacter tolerans
ACGCTTAGCGCAGGAACGCTGACCCCGGCATTTGCCAGCGGAACGACCAGTTATACGGCCAGTGTGAGCAATGCAACGACGAGCATTACCGTTACCCCAACCACCACAGACGCCAATGCGACAGTAACGGTAAATGGCAATGCAGTAACATCGGGAACGGCGTCCGGACCGGTCACTTTAAATGTTGGCACCAATACCATCACAACCGTTGTGACGGCTCAGGACGGAACAACCCAAACAACCTATTCGGTTACAGTGACCCGTGCAGCCTCGGCAACAGCAACGTTATCGAACCTGACGCTTAGCGCAGGAACGCTGACCCCGGCATTTGCCAGCGGAACGACCAGTTATACGGCCAGTGTGAGCAATGCAACCACGAGCATTACCGTCACCCCAACCACCTCGGATGCCAATGCGACAGTAACCGTGAATGGCAATCTGGTAACATCGGGAACTCCGTCCGGACCAATCGCTCTGAGTGTCGGCGCCAATACCATCACAACCGTTGTGACGGCCCAGGACGGAACAACCCAAACAACCTACACGGTTACAGTAACCCGTGCGGCATCGGCAGTAGCGACTTTGTCCAACTTAACTATAAGCACGGGCACACTTGCTCCACCCTTTGCCAGCGGTACCACCAGTTATGCTGCCAGTGTGAGCAATGCAACGGCCAGTATAACTGTTACTCCAACAGCGACAGATGCAATTTCGACAATAACAGTCAATGGCACAGGGGTAGTATCAGGTAACGCATCGGCACCTATTGCATTAAGTGTAGGGAATAATGTAATTTCCGTTGTAGTGACGGCACAGGACGGAATAACAACCGATACCTATACAATAGCGGTATCAAGAGCACCATCCTCAATCGTAACGTTAAGTAACCTGACCATTAGTTCAGGTACGCTGATACCTGTTTTTAATAATTCGACATTAAGCTATGTAGCCAGCGTGAGCAATGCAACAACCAGTGTTACTGTCACCCCAACAGCGTCTGATGTTACGGAGATTATCGCAGTAAATAGCCTGCCGGTTATCTCTGGAAATCCATCGTTACCGATACCACTAAATGTCGGGTCAAATGTGATCAGTATATTGGTTACGGCGCAGAATGGATCAACAACTACTTATTCAATTACTGTAACAAGAGGGCCTTCACCAGATGCAACACTATCAAACCTGACGATAAGCAGCGGTACGCTTATACCTGTATTTGTAAGTGCTATTACCAATTACACAGCAGTTGTGCCCAACGCAACATCAAGTATCACTGTAACGCCAACTGCTAACAATGCTAATGCAACAGTAACAGTAAATGGTGTGCCTGTAACAAGTGGAACAGCGTCCGCAGCGGTTGGCCTCAATGTGGGAACTAATACAATTACCACAATTGTGACAGCTCAGGATGGTACAACTACTGATACATACACAATTGTTGTTACGCGCGCGCCTTCATCCAATGCAACATTATCTAACCTGACGCTCAGTTCAGGTACACTTAATCCGGCTTTTGCAAGTGGAACTAATGTTTACACATCAAGTGTGGCTAATACGATTGCCAGCATCACCCTGACACCAACTGCCTCGGATGCAACAGCTACAATAACAGTTAACGGCGCTGCGGTTTCTTCTGGTTCTGCATCGGGCCCGATTCCATTAATAGTGGGCCCGAATCTGATAACGGTGGTCGTTACGGCTCAGGACGGTATTACAAAAAATACCTATTTGGTTACTGTCACCCGTGCACAGTCTTCTATAGCTACATTGTCCAACTTAACCATCAGTTCAGGTACGTTAACACCTGCTTTTGCGAGCGGAACCACAACTTATACGGCTAATGTCACCAATGCAACAACCAGTATTACTGTAACACCAACGACGACTGTTTCCACAGCTACTGTGACCGTAAATGGAACACCTGTAATAAGCGGTACAGCATCCGGTGCTATTCCTTTGGTTGTTGGGCCGAATACCTTAACAGTAATAGTTACTGCACAGGACGGTGTCACATCGGGTACTTACACAGTTACCGTAACACGCGCGCCGTCGTCAATAGCTACTTTAAGCAACCTGACGCTCAGTTCGGGCACATTGGTTCCAGCCTTTGCTAGCGGCACAACCAGTTATAGCGCAAGCGTAGCAAATACAATCACCAGTATCACGGTAACGCCAACAACAACAGATGCAACTGCAACCGTAACAGTTAATGGGACAGCAGTGACGAGCGGAACAGCCTCAAATGCTGTTAACCTGAATGTCGGTGCTAATACAATCACAACGATTGTCACTGCACAGGATGGCACAACCACCGATACTTATACAATAGTAGTTAACAGGGCGCCATCATCTACTGCATCACTAAGTAATCTTACTTTAAGCTCTGGGTCGTTGACACCGGTATTCTCAAGTGCCACGCTCAGCTATGTAGCAGGGGTAAGCAACACAACCACAAGTATCACGGTAACACCCACGGTAACAGATCCGACAGCAACAGTGACTGTCAACGGCGCAGCGGTAGCAAGCGGTTCAGCATCCGGATCTATTCCTTTGGCAATCGGACCCAATACAGTTACCGTTTTAGTAACTGCACAGGACGGCACTACAAAAACTACTTATACTGTAGTGGTTACCCGCACAGCATCATCTACGGCTACCTTGAATAATCTGACAATAAGCTCGGGTACGCTCGCACCTAATTTTAATACCTCAGTTACCAGCTATGCAGTAAGCGTGCCTAACACGGTGAGCAGCGTTACCGTAACGCCTACAGCGACTGACCCTAACGCGACCATAACTGTAAATGGTAGTGCCGTAGCATCGGGGAGCCCTTCAGGTTCTATTCCGTTGCAGGTAGGTAGTAATATTGTTAATGTGGTGGTAACAGCTCAGGATGGTACTACAGTTACTTATACAATTACTGTGTCGCGTACGCCGGCAAACGCTGTGGTATTGGCCAACCTGACCATTAGTTCCGGCTCGCTTGCACCTGATTTCTCAGGCACTGTTTTCAGCTATGCATCCGCGGTAGCGAATACTACTACCAGTTTAACGGTGACTGCTACAACAAGCGATCCAACAAATACCATTACTATTAATGGCGTCCAAACGGGTTCCGGCACACCCTCAGCACCTATATCGTTAAACATTGGGGCCAATGTAATTACAGTTATTGTGTCAGCAGGTGGTGCATCTACATCGTATACTATAACGGTTGCCAGGGCGGGAACAACTATCGCAACGCTCAGTAACCTGTCACTAAGCCACGGAACGTTAAAGCCCACATTCTCGAGCAGCACCAGGAGCTATACCGCCGATGTTGATTACGGCGTAAGTTCAATCACTGTAACTCCAACTACAACTGATGCAGGCGCCACGATTAAGGTAGATGGTGTTGTAGCTAATAACGGCCAGCCAAGCCAGGTAATTGATCTCTCACCGGGTGAAAATACCATTACGGTTGATGTGCTGGCTCAGGATGGTATCACAACAGTAACCTATACAGTTGTTGTGACCAGGAATGTGCCACAGAATGATGTAATAGCAAATAACCTGCTGACTCCTAACGGGGATGGTAAAAATGATACCTGGTTTATTAAAAATATTGATCTGTTTCCCAATAATACGGTTACTGTATTCGACCACTCAGGCAAAGTGTTGTACACTAAAAAGGGATACAGCAATGATTGGGATGGAAATTATAACGGACAACCATTGAAAGAGGACACCTATTATTATGTAATTGATCTGGGACCGGGTGACAAAAAGATTAAGGGATATATTACAGTAATAAAAAGGCGGTAAATGGAATAGGGGTAAGACCAAACTTTAAACGACAAGATGCTGAATCATCATAATATTTATAATAATAAGAGAACTTATAAAACGATCAGGGCATTGGCGGTCACCTGCCTAGTGGTAATTACATTGGCCGGCAATAGTGCTTACGCGCAATTGACCAATATCCAGTCGATCTATTTTCAGAATCAATATTTGGCCAACCCGGCCATGGCCGGCATAGAAAAGCAGCTAAACCTGAATATGGATTACCACCAGCAGTGGATAGGGGTACCTGGAAGCCCCACATTAACGACCTTTACAGCTGATTTTAACTCGGGTAATAAAGTAGGATTGGGTTTAAACGTTTATGGTAATAGCTCAGGTTTGATTAACAGGACCCGGGTAATGGGTACTTATGCTTATCACATACCTTTAAATGATAAAGGAGCTAAATTGAGCCTGGGCTTATCGATTGGTTTCAGTGATGCCCATATCAACGAAAGCAATGTTGTAGGCGACCAGGGGGATTTGGCAGTATCCCAGTTTAACAGCCATGGTGTTTATGCGGACGGCGATTTGGGGATGGCTTATACCAGTCCAAAGTTTAATGCGCAGTTTTCATTACCTAACCTCAAGAGAGCGTTCTTTCAGAACCAGGCAGATGCGGTAGATGTTGAAGCATCTACTTTTTATGCGGCAATGAGTTATAAGATACAATTAACTTATGCTAACAACTACAGTATTTTTAGTATCGAACCGAAAGTTGCCTATCGTGGTGTAATGGGGTACAGTAATGTTTTTGACGTCGGTTTTAATTTATACAGAACAACTTTTGAAGACAACTACCAGTTAAACCTTCAGGGAATATATCATAGCGATAACAGCCTTTCATGGGGTTTCGGGATCGATTATCACACACTGGGGTTGTTGTTCACGTATACTTATAATACCGGTCAACTAAGCAGCTATGCCAACAATACCTTTGAATTGGGTATCAGTTTGAAACTGTTTAAAAAGGCAACCCTTTAAGACTTACAAAGAAAACTGTTCGCTTATAAATTATCCATGTGATATTTGTTCAACAGATTCAGTAGTACGCCGTTTGTCCACCCGAAACCATCCTGTAAAGGGTATTCGCCACCACCCGCTTTTACATCAGTGTCCAGTACGTTATATTTTTCCATCAGCTTGCCCGTTGAGTTAAAAACCCGGATATTGGTACCTATCCATGATTCGGCTACCGAGCGTGCAAGTCCCGAATAACTATATTTATTTAAGCCGTCGATAGCCATATATTGTAATGGAGCCCAGGCGTTCGGGCTGTCCCATTGCTGGCCGGAGCGCCTAAATGTGGTAACCAATCCGCCTGGTTTTAGAAATTTTGTCCTTAGCGCTGAGGCTACTTTTGCAGCTTGTCTGGCATCTGCAATTTTAAATTCAAGAGGGAATGTCCCCGCGAGTGTTTGGTGCGGTGTGATTTGCCTGGTTTTCCAGTTATAATCCATAAACCAGCCAAGTTTTTCATTCCAACTGTACTTTAAGATGGCCTTTTTGCGCAAAAGAGCTTTAGTCGTATATTCCCTGTATTTAAGGCCATTACCCTGCAGGTGGTATGAGTTTGCGATTGAGAGCTCCAAATGATAAAGCAAACAGTTTAGATCAACAGGCACAATAAATGTGGTTTGAATGGTTTCCAGCTTGCCTGTGGTGTCCATCCAACGCGTACTAAAATCCCACCCTGATTCCGCTGCAGCGCGGATATTCCGGTAGAAGTCACTCAATTTTTGTTTAGTCAACTTACCCGCGTCTACATCTTTTTTATAGGATTCTTCTCGCGGCAGATCCGAATCGTCCCAATATCGATTCAATAATTCCCCGTCCTTCATGCGCACCACCATTCGATAGGCCTCGCCGGGTTTCACTTTTTCAGCGCCATTCATCCAGAAATGATATTCCTTTATCAACTCAGGCTGATATTTTACGAATACCCCATCGCCCTCATCTTTGGCCAGCAGATCAAGCATCATTGAAAAGAACGGCGGTTGTGAACGTGTCAGATAATAGGTACGGGTTCCGTTAGGTATAAAACCGTATTTATCAAGCATATAGGCAAAATTGCCTATCATGTTATGGATAATCTCTGTTTGATGGCTTTCTTGCAAACCAAGCATGGTAAAATAAGAGTCCCAATAGTAGGTTTCTCTGAAGCGCCCGCCAGGCACCACAAAATCATTTGGTAATGGTATTAAAGAGGACCATTTAGAAACAGTGTCATGCTTACGGTAAAGCACGTGCCACAGCGTATCGATATGTTTTCGGATGCCAAGCGATACATCTGTTTTGAAAACAGCTGAATTACCGCCTGGAATTATGAAGTTTTCAATAACAAACTGTTTTAAATCAAAGCCTGGCTTATCCTTTTGGTCTTTATAATCCTTTATTATTAGTTCCGGGTCACGTCGTGGAGTGGCATCAACAAAGGTTTTATTATCTGGAAAGATGTCCGATAGCTGCACGGCCTCAAATAAACCCGGAAAAAATTGACGGGGCGTATTTATCTGAGCATATGAAATGCCAAAAACAACAAATAGAAATAGCGTTAATAACAGTTTTTTCATACTTATAATCGTATTGTAATTAGGTGTTAGGATTGGAAACTATTTATTCCGGGTCAGAAATTGGTAAAATATTACTAATGAGCAAGGTATAAAGAATTTCTAATTAAGAGTTTGAAGTATGTTTTTTATAAAAAAAATATGAATAAAAACGACCTTCCTAGTGCACTATTCATGTTTTTGATTGATAAAATTTAAAATACTTTTTATCATTTTTAAGCAGAAACTCATTTTTTAAATATAGATTTAGGCATCTAAAAACCATTGGTCTCGACATGAGAATACTTTTATTAACCCTGTTCCTGTCATTTCTCGGATATTCAGCATACTCATCCACAAAAATAGATAGCATTTTAGCTCAATTAAAAGTTGAATTATCCCGGAAAAATATATATGATGATAAAAAAGAGCTCCGGATCAAGGCACTGAAAGCCAAATTAGAAAGCACGCCTCAAACTAGTTTTAATACCCAATATGATCTTTGTGATAAATTATATGAAGAGTATAAAGTTTACCAGTTCGATTCAGCATATTTTTATACGCAGAAGCTTCTTGACATAAGCAGGAGTATAAAAAATGTGTCAAAAGAGAATGAAACTCGAATAAAAGTTGGTTTTCTCCTGGTGTCTGCCGGAATGTTCAAAGAGAGTTTCGATTGTTTAAACCATATCAATGTGAGCTCTCTTCATGATAGCTCTAAACGTGAATACTATAGCATAAAATCACGGGCATTCTCTGATCTTGCTGAATATAATAGTGATAAAAACTATTCGCCATCGGATAAAGCTCAGGCAATTA
Organism: Mucilaginibacter tolerans; assembly: GCF_030519375.1. Lineage (GTDB taxonomy): Bacteria > Bacteroidota > Bacteroidia > Sphingobacteriales > Sphingobacteriaceae > Mucilaginibacter. Next base: position 7,194 of record NZ_JAUMKB010000014.1, read on the forward strand.
AATATATAGATTCAGCCATCGCCCTTTCCAAGCCAAATTCTTTTGATTGGCTCTATAGTCAGGGCGATAAACAGGTGATTTTGTCACAGTTGCAACAACCCTCACCATATTTTATCAAGTTGCTGGATAGCTATACCATAAGCGAACATCACAGAGCGATGGTATCAACCGGTCTGAGTTTTTTCTATAATAAGCCGAACCAATATGATCAACGGGTCTATTTGATGGCAGTCGGGGCTATAAATGACATTCGGTCATCAACTAAAGAAACATTGGCATTATTTAAACTAGGTCAGGAGTTGTACCAAAATGGCAATGTTCAGGACGCCTATACTTTTATTAAGCAGGCCATGGACGATGCCCAGTTTTACGGGGCCAGATTGCGCAAAATAAAGATTGGAGCCGTATTACCCGTTGTTTCAGCGCAAATCAATATCGCCACCGAAAAGGAGAAGAATAAGTTCCTGGTTTATTTCTTGTCCATTGCAGTGGTGGCCATTTTAATTTCTCTTGTGTCATTTATTGTATTTATCCAGCTGAAACGGTTGAAGGTTAAAGAAAAGATAATCGAGGAAAAGAATACACTACTTGAAAAGATAAATGAAAAACTGATAGAAGACACTCATATCAAAGAAGAATATATAGGCTACTTCTTTAATGTAATATCCGGATACATATTGAAGCTTGAAAAGCTCAAACGAAATGTCGAGCGAAAGATCACTATTAAAAAGTATGATGATGTTTTATTGTCTGTAAATGAGATAAATATAAAAAAAGAGCGGGAAACTCTATTTTATACCTTCGATCATATATTTCTTAAAATCTTCCCCAATTTTATCAGTGCGTTTAATTCGCTTTTTAAAAAAGAAGACCAGATTTGGCCGAAAGATAACGAGGTATTAAATACTGATTTGCGAATATTCGCATTGATGCGACTTGGTATAAGTGACGTAGAAACAATTGCCAATATTCTGGAATACTCCGTAAATACCATCTACGTTTACAAGATGCGCATTAAAGCCAAGGCGCTTGTGCCAAGTGATGAATTCGATCACCGGATCATGGATATTAAGGCTATTGAGGTGCCCGGCAAGGGACAGGAATAAGCTCTTCTTTAAAAAAGAATAATCGTGTGATTTTAATATCTTTTAGTGCGCTGAACGGCAGTTTACCTCGTGATAGCCAATTGATATTTTGTTAAATTAATATTGAGATGGGTTATTAAATACCTTTTCTCACTAAATTTAGTTTATATTTTCTCCAATAGTTTTATTTGTAAGTTCCTTAATATTAGGTATTTGTATTTAAAAAATGCAGATTTTTCTTATATTCTCCAAAAACAAATAGGTAATCTTAGAGCGTATGTATTACTTTGCTCTAGATGGGTAGGTGATGTAATGAAAAAGTTGCTTGTAATTTTAAAAATTAGTAACTTAGATTATATCGGATTTCCCCTAATAACCAATTAACCAAATAAAATAATTTACCGGCACAGAAGTGCGCATCACTTAATTCATTTATTGTAATGCTTTTTGCTTGCAGTTTTGATTTTAAGAATTTAAGTAAACCAGGGAGTATACCAGCTATACCGTGGCAATATTTTTATCAACCAATTTGTAAACCAATCAGCTAATGAAAAATAGAAAGGACAGTAATAATCCGCCATAGCAACTGGCTGAACGTAAACTAGTTATATTATAATATTTCATCTCAAAATATTTATAACAATAGGTTTACGAAGGCTATAAATAACTAACTAATCAATAAACCGTTCAACCCAAATTTTATGCATTTTAAAAATTTACTCAAAGTAAGTTGCTACTTTATCCTGCTTTGCTTATTTGCGTTACCAGCTTTGGCTCAAAACGTAGTAGTATCAGGTAAAGTAACAGACTCAAAAGATGGCTCGCCTATTCCGGGTGTATCCATCGTGGCAAAAGGCTCAACATCGGGCACAGTAACCGATGCAAATGGTAATTTCAAATTATCTGTGCCTTCTTCAGTAAAAGCACTTTCAGTATCCTTTGTAGGCTATGTAAAAAAGGATGTGGCTTTAACAGGCGGCCCTCTTAACATTACATTGGATGCCACAAGCACTGCACTTAACGAAGTACTTGTTGTAAGTGTTGGTTACGGCTCGGCCCGCAAAAAGGATGTAACCGGAGCAGTGGAAAACATTTCGGCCAAAAACTTTAACCAGGGAGCTATCATTAACCCTATTGATCAGTTATCAGGTAAAGTTGCGGGTTTGACTATTACCCAGCCGGGTGGTGACCCTAACCAGGTTGCTTCAGTTCGTTTAAGGGGGCAGTCATCGCTTTCAGGTGGTTTGTCACCATTGTTTGTTGTCGATGGTGTGATCCTGGACGATCCTAGCCAATTTCAAAACATTCCTCCGGACGATATCGCCTCGTATGACGTTTTGAAAGATGCTTCTGCCGCTGCTATTTACGGTTCCCGTGGTGCAAACGGCGTAATTATCGTTACTACCAAAAAAGGAGCATCAGGGAAGGCCGTTATTTCTTATGATGGTATCGCTGGCTTCAGCAAGCAAAGCAAATACTATGACCTGTTAACGCCAAGCGAATATCTTGCAGAGCTTAACCTTCTTGCTTCACAAGACACCGCCATTAAAGTAGCTACTTATGCCAAGGGTGGTGTTACCGACTGGCAAAGAGCGATTACCCGTACGGCATATCAGCAAAGGCATAGTGTATCACTTTCCGGTGGCAACAGCAGTTCAAACTACATTGCTTCGGCCAACTATTCAAACCAACAGGGTATCGTTATTAACACTGGTAAACAACAATTAGGTTTGCGTTTCAGTGGTGAAACAAAGGCATTGGATGATAAATTGGATATTAAAGCTGGTATTCAAAACATTAGCACAGTTCGTAGTTTCCTTGACTACTCGAACTTCAGCTATATGTATAACTCGCCGCCAACTTTTCCTGTTAAGAATCCTGATGGCAGTTATTTTGCTTACACTGATTTTAACGAAGCAAACCCTGTTGAGCACATTAACCAGACTACTGCAAAAGCTTACGAATATCTTACACTCATCAACGGCTCGGTAGATTATAATATCACACACGAGTTAAAAATAGGAGGTAATGGAGCTATTTCCCGTAATAATGTACAGACGCATGGCTTTGTTCCGTCTTTCCCAGTTGAGGGTAATGTGAACCAGGGAGGCCAGGCACAGGAAAATACCAATTCTTACAAAGGTAACCTGCATTTAAATTTTGACAAGACCTTTGGCAAGAGCACCTTGAATTTTATTGCGGCATACGAGTATAATGACTACTTATACGATAACTTCGTAGCCGCGGGCCAGCAGTATATTATTCCGGAGCAACTGGACAATAACCTGGGTGCCGGCAACAGCCAGTTTAATAGGATTTTTTCTTATAAGAACGAATACACTCTGATATCTTATTTTGCCCGTGCAGCTTACAACTATGACGGACGTATTTACGTAACTGCAACTTTACGCCGTGATGGTTCTTCAAAATTTGGTTCGCAAAACCAGTGGGGTACTTTCCCATCATTTGACTTGGCATACCGCTTCAAAAAAGATCTCTTAGCGAATGTGGATTGGATAACCGATTTGAAATTAAGAGCGGGCTATGGTGTTACCGGTAACGCTGATGCAATTTCTCCGTATGGTACACTGGAAACCGTTAACTCAGTCGGTAAATATTTCGACGCATCGTCAGGGTCATATTTAAGTGCTTATTCAACAAATCAGAATGCAAACCCATTATTAAAATGGGAAGAAAGACAAGGTAAGAACGTTGGTTTGGACTTTGACTTGTTCAATGGCAGGTTATCTGGAAGTATGAACTACTTTAATGATAAAACCAAAAACCTGCTTTACGATTACACCGTACCAACCCCACCATTCGTAGTAAATACATTGCTGGCCAACGTAGGAACCATGACTAATAAAGGTTTCGAGTTATCGTTGACAGGTCAAATACTTACTGGCCCTAAATTAAGGTGGACCGCAAGCGGGCAGATATCATTTGTTAATACCAAGATCGACAACCTGTCAGGAAGCTTTGCCTATGCAGGAAAAACTTATCCGTTAACAGCATCGCAAATACCGGTAGGATATGCACGAGGCCGTGGTTTAAGTTCAAACCCGATCACTTTCCTGAAACCAGGGTATAGTCCTTATGTATTTTACCTGCCACATTATACGGGTGTTGATGCGAGTGGTAACCAAACTTTTGATGGTCAAACCATTGATCAAAATGCAAGCCCCGCAGGACATTACATTGATCCGGCTCCGAAATTCAACTATGGTTTTTCTAATAGCTTCGATTACGGCAACTGGAACTTGAACTTTGCTTTAAGAGGTGTATACGGACAAAAAATCTTTAATAATACATTGCTTGACGTTCAAACCGTTACCCGCTTACCTGGGAACAACGTAACAAGAGAAGCGCTAACCAATGGCATAAAGGATGCACCTGTTGCGTCTGACCTGTGGCTTGAAAACGCCTCATTCCTGCGCATGGATAATGCGACCTTAAGTTACTCTTTCAAAAATATAAGCTTCGCAAGCAACCTCCGGGTATTTATTTCATCAAACAATGTTTTTGTAATAACCAAATACAAAGGTCTTGACCCTGAGGTGAAAACAGAAAATTCATCAGGCACAAATATATTGTTCGGCCAAAACCTTAACGGTTCAAACAACCAGGCATATATTGATGCCAACTATGGTGGCGAGGCTTACTATCCTAGAGTTAGAACATTTTCATTGGGTGTAAATGTCACATTGAAATAAAATATTAAAGAAAATAGTGATGAAAAGAAAAAAATATTTGTTTATTGTCTGTACAGTGATTCTGGCAGGCAGTATAATGCCATCATGTACCAAGCTCGACAAAAAGATCTATAGTGTTGAGCCTGTAGGTAATTTTTACCAAACCCCTGCCCAGTTAGCAGCAGGTGTGGCCCCGGCATATATAGCATTGCAAAACATTCCTGACGGAAACGTAAATCAGATGAATGAAATAACATCAGACGAAATCATTGTTCCAACCAGAGGTAATGACTGGTACGACGGTGGTCAATGGCAGGGACTATGGCTTCATAAATTTAAACCGGACGTTTTTGTTGATGGCGGGTGGAGTGATCTCAACAATGGTATAGGTAAAGTAAATTTTACTTTAAATATCCTGAATGGCTTGGCAAGCAAACCATCAAATTACGATGCTGTAGTGGCCGAGCTGAAAGTTTTGCGCGCTTATTTTATTTATCAGTTAATGGATATGTTTGGGAACATACCTGTAGTAATTGATTACAATACAGACCCGAGCAAGGTAACCCAGCAAAACCGCGCAGCTGTTTATGCTTTCCTGGAAAGTGAATTGACTGCCAATGTTCCACTGCTATCCAATAACGTTGATAAAACTACTTATGGTAGGTTGACTCAATATGCCGGCTATATGCTGCTTGCAAAATTGTACATGAACGCACAGGTTTACACCGGAACGGCACAGTGGGCCAAAGCAATTACTGCATTAAACACGGTTATCAGCTCGGGTAAGTATATTTTACAGCCTAACTATTTTGATAACTTTTCGATAGCAAATGATGGATCGGCTGAAAATATCTTTGTGGTGCCATATGATAAAATTAATATTGGTAACATGAACTGGGAGATGCAGACTCTACACTATCAATCACAGGATACGTATGGGTTAACAGGCTCACCATGGAACGGCTTCTGCTCAACAGCTGATGTGTATAATAAATACGATGCCGCTGATGCACGCCGGGCTCAATTCCTGGTTGGACAGCAATATAAAGCTGATGGTGTCACACCACTCACAGACAAACAGACCGGTTTACCATTGGCTTTTAACCCTAATGTAACCACACTATCATCAGCTGCCGATGCTTTCCGTTTAGCGGGTGCACGTAACGTAAAATATCACCCGGAAGCCGGAACAGCCGGTAACCAAAGCAATGATATGGTGATTTTCCGTTTGGCCGATGCTTATTTAATGAGGGCTGAAGCATCACTGCAAACAGGTGACATTGCCACTGCTCTTGCAGATGTTAACAAGGTGCGCGCACGTGCTGGCGTAACTGCCTGGACATCGGCTAACGTGACTCTTCCTAATTTATTGGACGAAAGAAGCCGTGAATTAATGTGGGAAGGCTGGAGAAGACAGGATTTGATCCGTTACGAAGTGGCTACCGGTACGCATTACTTTACCGGAGCGCGTACCCCGGCAAAAACAGATGACGGTGATCAGCATACTTTTATATTCCCGATCCCTGCACCTGAATTGATTTCAAACTCTAACCTGCACCAAAACCCAGGTTATTAATTACTTTGAATAAAAACAAGTATTGGAAATGGAGTAGCCTGATTGCTACTCCATTTTTAGTTATGTATATTTAATTCCATCATGAGATTCCGTCATATACTAATCCTTGCCTTTGTATACTCTTCTCTCAATATTTCCTGTAAACACAACAAAACGGAGTCTGATCCTAAAGATGACTTATTTCAATTGTTGCCCGCTTCATCAACGGGTATAATCTTCAACAATAAAGTTGAAGAAGATGGTGAGTTCAACGTGTTTAACTACCGCAATTTTTATAATGGCGGAGGAGTGGCAATTGGTGATGTAAACAACGATGGGAAACCGGATATCTTCTTCACTTCTAACCAGGGTGAAAATAAATTGTACCTCAACAAAGGCAACTGGAAATTTGATGATGTGACAGCAAAGGCCGGCGTAAAGGGATTCAAACGGTGGCATACCGGTGTTACCATGGTGGATATTAATGGCGACGGCTGGCTGGATATATATGTTTCAAACAGTGGGGGCATGAAAGATGCAGATAGGGCCAATGAATTATACATTAATCAAAAAGATGGTACTTTCATAGAAGAGGCCGTTCAGTATGGTCTGGCAGACAAAGGCTTATCTACACAGGCGATATTTTTTGATTTTGATCATGATGGCGATCTGGATTGCTTTGTTTTAAATAATAGCTATAGGCCAATAGGAAGCTTTGGTTATAACCGTGATCTCAGGAACACACGGGACCCTCAAAACGGCGACCGGTTATATAGAAATGACAACGGGAAGTTTGTAGATATAAGTGAACAGGCAGGCATTTATGGAAGCGAGATTGGGTTTGGTTTAGGGGTAGAGGTGGGAGATTTGTTCAATACCGGATGGGATGATATGTATATCTCTAATGATTTTTTTGAACACGATTATCTCTATCAGAATCTGCATAACAGTAGATTTAAGGAGATCAGTGACAATGCTATGGGGCATATGAGCCTATCCTCTATGGGATCAGATATGGCTGATGTAAACAACGACGGTCTCCTTGATGTATTTACTACCGATATGCTCCCGGAAAATGATTACCGGCTGAAAACAACGACCAAGTTTGATGAATATGATATTTATAATGCCAAGCTTAAAAATAGCTTTCATCATCAATTTACCAAAAACTGTCTGCAGTTAAATAATGGCGACGGAACTTTTAGCGAAATAGCCGATTTGGCAGGAATTGATGCTACTGACTGGAGTTGGGGTGCGCTGTGCTTTGATTTTAATAATGATGGGTGGAAGGACATTTTTGTGAGTAATGGTATAAGCCGGGACCTTACAAATCAGGATTTCCTGGCCTATTTTGGCAGTGAAGAAGTGATGAATGAGGTAAAGAATGGAGGTTTTAAATCGAAAACCTTTCTTAATAAAATGCCCAAAACCCCGATCAGTAATTATGGGTTTGTAAATCAGAAAAATCTTCAATTTAAGGATGCTACTGAACGATTGGGGCTTTCTGTGCCATCATTCAGCAATGGGGCTGCATATGGTGACCTGGATGGGGACGGGGACCTGGACCTTGTTGTGAATAATGAGAACGGTGAAGCTTTTATCTACCGGAACATGACTTCTGAAAGGACGCACGCGCATTATCTTAAAGTTAGTCTGAAAGGTAGTGGTATGAATACTTTTGGCATAGGCGCAAAGGTCACTATTTACACAGGTGGTATGCAGCAACTGATTGAACAGATGCCAACCCGTGGTTTTGAAAGCAGTATGGAACCCCTGCTCAATTTTGGTACCGGCGCTTTCAAAAAAGTAGATAGTTTGCGTGTTGTATGGCCCGACTTAAAAATGCAAACACTGAAAGATGTTAAATGTAACACCACCATAACTCTTTCTCAAAAAGACGCTCATCAGGTATTCCAACCTGTGAATATTGACAGGGCGAGACCCTATTATAAAAATGTAACTTCTCAACAGATAACCGGTAATATACATCATAGGGAAAATGACTTTAAAGATTTTGATGTTGAAAGATTGATCCCTAAAATGATATCAACCGAAGGACCGAAGCTTGCTGTTGCCGACGTTAACGGGGATGGGTTGGAGGATTTTTTTATGGGAAGCGCTACCGGTGATACCGCAAAGCTTTTTATTCAGCAGCCCGATGGGAGGTTTGCACAAAACAGAGAGTTTGTGTTCGAGCAGGACAAAAACAGCGAGGATATTAGCGCATTGTTTTTTGATGCTGATCACGACGGGGATATGGACCTTGCAGTTGTTTCTGGCGGAAATATGGAAAAACAAGGCTCACTTAATTTGCTGGCACGGTTGTACGTTAACGATGGCAAAGGCAATTTTACCCGTAAATTTTCAGGCTGGCCAATTGTTTCTGTTAATGCCTCATGTGTACGATTGAACAATAATAACGATGATTTATTCATCGGAGGTCGGAGTGTGCCGGGATCTTATGGCGTAATACCATCAAGCAAGCTATTAAGGAATGATGGACACGGGAATTTTAAGGATGTTACAGCTAGCATAGCGCCTGAATTGGAGAAATTAGGAATGGTAACCGATGCGCAATGGGCAGATATAGATGGTTCAGGAAAAAACTCATTAATTGTGGTAGGCGATTGGATGCCGGTGACTATTCTTCAATACGTTAATGGCAAACTTCAAAAGACTAAAGAGCTAAACAATTCAGCAGGTTGGTGGAATTGCCTGACAGTTGCTGATCTGAATGGGGATGGTAAACCTGACCTTATCGCAGGCAATAGTGGATTAAATTCAAAAATAAAAGCTGATGTTGATCACCCAGCTAAGTTATATGTGTCGGATTTTGATGAGAACGGTCAAACAGAATGTATACCGGTTTATTATAAAACAGATGGGAAGGCTTATCCCATTAATCTGCACGATGATATGATCAAACAGCTACCGCTCTTGAAAAAGAGATTTTTGAGGTATGACGCATATGCAGGGAAAGGCATTGAAGGAATTTTTTCCGAAGAGCAGTTGACAAAAGCATCGGTTTTGACTGTAAATCAAGCCCAAACCTGTGTTTTTTATAATAAAGGCAAGGGTGATTTTGATATGAAACCGCTACCGATCAGGGCTCAATTCTCACCAGTGTTTAGCATATTGGTAACTGACATCAACCATGATGGTATAAACGACTTGTTTTTGGGCGGTAATTTTTATGGCTTAAAGCCTGAGATAGGACGCTACGACGCTAATTACGGTGTTACTTATCTGGGCAACAACAAACATGGGTTCGATTATTCGCCGCCAACACAAAGTGGATTATTTGTAACAGGAGAAGCCCGGGATGCGGCTGTTATAAATACAAGAAGTGGAAAAGCCATCATTGTTGCCAGGAATAACGATGCTTTACAGTTATTTAAAGGAAATTGAAATAATCATTCAGCCTGAATGAATGTATTCAGGCTGAATGATTAAAGATAACTACTAAAGTTTATCTGAATATTTACTTTACTTGTATCGGATGTAGGAAGCTTGTCGTCGAGATAGCTATCGAACGGCGAAACAGCCAATTGATAGGAATGGTCTACAAAATATTGATGTAAGCTTGCATAAACTTTCTGCTTTTGTTTAAAACTCCCTACATATTTTACAGCATAAAGTGAGCCCCCTTTAGGCATTTCCGAATAGATTACTTCGTTTTCACTTTTAACCTTCCTATCAACATAAAAGCCTAAATTAACCTGGGTGGAATCTTTATCGCGCGGAAAAAACTGTGCAATTAATGGCTGCACCTTTTTTACATTGTGCTTTTTAAGGTATTCTTGCAACACAACCTGCATACGGGCCGCGGCAGTGAATTTGTCTTTTGATGATACCTTTCTTTTTATCTCAATGAGATTTTCATCAGGTACCTTTGTTTTAAAAATGTTGTAGCCATAAAGAAGACTATCTGTTTCCATGAACTTTTTTAGATCATCAATATGCGTATCGTCAAAAGAAGTTTTGCTGAGCTTTCCGATCAGGTAATTGACAGCTGAAGTTTTTTTAGTTACGACTATGACCGTTTTGGTAGGTACCTTATCTGGAACAATAACGTAGCTATAATTAATGAATTTGTTATTCCAGCTATCTTCAATTTCAAACAAATATCCCCCTGATTTAACATCTAATTTCTTTTCTCTATAATTTAAACTGAATGAATTAGAATCCTTTTTGACTAAAACTTTACTTGAGTCGGCATCTGCGATGGTATTCATATCAGATCTCCATTTTCTCCAGGTTGATGGATTTGAGAGATGAATAAATATGTTCAAATAAGAAGATTTTATAGTGATCGTTTTTTGTTGGGTAACCGGGATAAAGCAGGCAGCAATAATTAACAATAGTACTGATAGTGCAATAATTCTCTTCTTCATTTAAATTTATCAAAGTGGCAGTGCCGAAAGTATAGAAAAAAAACCGTTTTTGACAGCATAAGAGCCATATTTAGGTGAAATTTTTTAACCCATTTTTATCCGTGGCCAGCTTGGTTTCACAGGTATTAATTAATACTTTTATAGCATTGAGCACCTGAAAATTTGCACCAATGAAACCTAAAAGCTATTCTAATACGACTACTCTTAGTACCTTCAGTTTATTCAGGCTCCTTCAAAAATAGCGGTATAATCAATGATGATCAATTTTATTCGGGCGAGCCACGGACGGAAAGTTTTGTATTTGATACCTGTTCTTTTGCTGTTTACCAGTGTTTTTCTTTCATGTAAAAAGAAGGAATTGCAAGCACCTTTATTCGAGCTATTACCGTCATCACAAACCAATGTTCATTTTGCAAATAAATTAAACGACAGCGATGAGCCCGGTATTTTGAAATATCTGTATTTCTATAATGGCGGAGGTGTTGCCATAGGCGACATTAACAATGACGGTTTGCCTGACATCTACTTTACTTCAAATAAAAAGAGCGGTAACAAACTTTATCTGAATAAAGGTAACTATAAGTTTGAAGACATTACGGATAAAGCAGGCGTTGCAGGCACTGCCGATTGGTGCACTGGTGTTACAATGGCCGATGTAAACAATGATGGCTATCTGGATATTTATGTTTGCGCAGTTGCAGGAAAGCTCGACCTGAAAGGTCACAATTTGCTCTATATCAATAACCATGACGGGACATTTACAGAACAGTCAGCCGAATATGGCCTCGATTTTTCCGGTTATTCAACCCAGGCGGCTTTTTTTGATTACAATCATGATGGTAAACTGGATTGTTTTCTGCTAAATCAATCCAACCACTCTGTCGAGACCTATGGTGATACCAGTTTGCGCAGAAAAGTTAACAAGCTGGCCGGCAGTAAGCTGTATCTGAATAAAAATGGCCATTTTGTTGATGTTACCTTGCAATCAGGTATTTATAGCAGCGCATTGGGCTATGGTTTAGGGGTAGCCGTAGGCGATCTGAATAATGATGGATGGGACGATATCTATGTTGGTAACGATTTCCACGAGAATGATTATTACTATATCAATAATCATGATGGCACATTTACGGAGTCGGGAGGCAAACATTTTAATCATTACAGCCGGTTTAGTATGGGTAATGATATGGCTGACTTTAATAATGACGGCCAATTGGATATTGTGACGGCCGACATGCTGCCAGGAGAAGAAAAAATACTAAAAAGTTACATTGGGGATGAATCTTATGATCAGTATAAGGTTAAAATACTAAACGGGGGATTCCAATACCAATACTCACGAAATTGCCTGCAAAAAAATCTCGGAAATGGGGAAGCTTTCAGTGAGGTTGGTTTAATGGATGGCATTTATGCGACGGACTGGAGCTGGAGTCCGCTGCTGGCCGATTTTGACAATGATGGCATAAAAGACTTGTTTATTGCCAATGGAATCAAACGCAGGCCGATGGACATGGACTACGTCAGTTTTATTTCCAATATGTCTACACAATTGATGTTGGCTTCATCACATCAGATGGATAGCACAGCCATCGATAAAATGCCTGGTGGCGAGTCGCATAGCTATATTTTTAAAGGCACACCGGATGAGAAATTTATTGATAAAAGTTTATTATGGGGTATTAAAGATGCCATGATATCCAACGGTGCTGCCTACGCCGATCTGAATAATGACGGGCATCTCGACCTGGTGACTAATAACATGAATCACGAGGCCTGTATCTACAGAAATGAGTCAAAGGGTACACATTATCTTAGTCTAAAATTTAACGGCAAGGAAGACAATAAGTTTGGCATAGGGGCCAAAGCCTATGCTTTTTCGGGTGGGAAACTGCAGTACGAGCAATTGATGCTGACACGAGGTTTCCAATCATCGGTAGAACCCAAACTGCATTTTGGATTCGGCAGTGCACAAAAAATAGATAGCCTACTGATAGTTTGGCCCAATCAAACCTATCAAATTGTCCGGAATGTAAAACCCGACCAAACTTTAATAACCAATCAAAAAAATGCCGGCGGCCATTTTAATTATGCCAGCTTTTTCCCACCCAAAGCGCCAATGTTTACGAATATCACTAAGCAAGTAAACATTAAATGGCAGCATGTAGAAGATAGTTTTGTAGATTTTAATTTTCAACCGCTTATACCACATATGCTATCGCAGGAAGGGCCAAGAATCGCGGTTGCCGATGTGAATCATGATGGGTTGGATGATTTTTATGTATGCGGTGGTAAGGGACAACCAGGCGCCCTGTTTATTCAGCAAACTGATGGCAGGTTTAAAGAATCTCAACAGCCTGATTTGGTTCGCGATGCTGCTGGCGAAGGTGTAGATGCTGTTTTTCTGGATGTAAATCATGATGATTACCCCGATTTGTATGCCGTTAGCGGCGGCAATGAATTACCTGATGGGGATGCAGCTTTAGCTGATCATTTATACATTAATGATGGTAAAGGAAACTTTAAAGAATCAAATGATATTCCTTCAATCAAATTGAACAAATCAGCGGTGGCTGTTGCTGACGTAAACCATGATGGTTACTCAGATATTTTTGTTGCAGGAGCCCCTGCGTCACTGCATTACGGAAAAATTCCGGAGTCTTATCTATTGATAAACGATGGCCGTGGCCATTATCAGAAAGCTCAAATACCGGATGAGTTGAAATATGCCGGTTTAATAAGATCGGCAGCTTTCGCTGATATGGATGGCGATGGCTGGCCCGATTTGGTTGTGGCGGGTGAGTGGATGCCCGTAAAAGTCTTTATGAACCGAAAAGGGAAATTTATTCAGGAGCATGGTGACGAACTGGATAAGCTATCGGGCTGGTGGCAGCGGATTGTATTGACTGATGTAGACGGCGATGGTAAAACAGATATTATAGCAAGCAATTATGGCTGGAACTCCAAATTGAAACCAACAGCAGAGGACCCGGTAAAACTGTTTTTATCCGATCTGGACAAAAATGGTACTGTAGATCCGATACTCACTTATAGTATTGATAAGAAGGACTACACCTTTTTAGGTAAGGGCGATATTGAGAAACAAGTGCCAATCCTGAAAAAGAAGTTTTTATACTATCACAACTTTGCCGGTAAAACGGTGCAGGAAATCTTTGGAGATTCATTAAGCAAGTCTCCATGGATAGCCAATTGCTTTTCCTCAGGAGTATTTTATAACAAAGGACAAGGCAGTTTCCAATTTAAAGCATTGCCATCGAACATGCAGGTAGCACCGCTTTTTGGTTTAGCAGTATTGCAGGGGAAGGGATTAATAACAGGGGGTAATTATTCGGGTGTGGTGCCATATGAAGGTAGGTATGACGCTGATTACGGCGATGTTTTACTGATAGATAAAGCAAGAAATCATAAATTTATTTCACCAATTGAGTCTGGATTTCTGGTAAGAGGGGAAGTGCGGGATATTAAAGCAATCCATACTGCAAAAGGGATGATCTATGCGGTGGCGATAAACAACAAACCAATAGAGTTTTTCAAACCAAATTATTAGAAATGCATAAAGTATACAGGTTACTGGCCGGCTTAGCTGTTCTTTTCAGTTCGGCTGCCTATGCCCAGGATGAGTGGGTAATAAAGGCCGATAAAATTGATCCGGCAAATTACTATGGGGTTACTGTTGCCAATGGAATGATTGGTATAGTGTCATCGCCGGAGCCTTTTAAAGTGAAAAATGTGGTGCTGGCAGGCGCTTATGACCTTTATGGCCGTGGCAGGGTAAGCAATTTCCTGAATAGCTTTAATCTGCTTAATATGTACCTGGAAATCAATAACCGCCGGGTTGAAGCCAAGAATATCCGCAATTTTAAGCAGGAACTGGATATGCAGCATGCCGCTTTTACCACTACTTTTGATTATGGCGATGAGGCTTCCATCAAATACACTTATTATTCCTTACGCCATCTGCCTTTTACCGTTTTGATGGATATCTCTGTCACCGCTAAAAAACCGGTCAATATAACAGCTGCCAGCATAATGGAAGCCCCTGATGCTCTAAAAGATGTGCAGAATTATTATAACGAGATCGATCGTCCGCATGTAACCATCAGTTTGCTGACATCGACTGCAAAAAGCCCTACAGGTAAACTCTTATTATGTGCTTCCAATACTTTCCTGTTTAATGAAGCTCACGGGCAAGAGCCCCGCGTGATCCATGAGATGTGGGACAATAATATGCACCTGATGAAGTTCAGCAAAAAGATTGAGTCAGGGCAAACTTATAAATATGCTGTTGCCGGATCATCTATTACTTCAGCGCACGACGCCGATCCGTTGAATCAGGCCGAGCGTTTAACCATGTTTGCAAAACTGGAAGGCCGAGACCGTTTGGTTCAGTACCATGAAAAAGCATGGGATGAGCTTTGGAAGAGCGACATAAAAATTGAAGGCGACGCTCAATCCCAGCAAGATATTCATAGTATGCTATATCATCTGTATTCATTTTCGCGTGCCGGTACAGCTTACTCCCCTTCGCCGATGGGCCTTTCCGGCTTAGGTTACAATGGCCATGTTTTTTGGGATGCCGATTTGTGGATGTATCCTGCTCTGCTCGTCTTACATCCTGAAATTGCCAAATCATTAGTTGAATACCGTTACCAGCGTTTGGCTGTCGCCAAGCAGAATGCGTTTTCACATGGTTATAAAGGCGCTATGTTCCCCTGGGAGAGTGCGGACAGCGGCGTGGAGGAAACACCAGTTTGGGCGCTGAGCGGCCCTTTTGAGCATCATATAACAGCTTGTGTGGCCTTTGCTGCCTGGAACTACTATTGCGTTACCCAGGATAAACAATGGCTGCAGGAAAAAGGCTGGCCGATACTCTCAGCCACTGCCGATTTTTGGGCAAGCCGCGTGGAAAGAAACGGCCCGGGACATTATGATATCAAAGACGTGGTCGCTGCCGACGAATGGGCGGAAAATATTGATAATGACGCCTTCACCAACGCTGCCGCTATAGCGAACCTGAAAAACGCTACTGAAGCTGCTAAGATATTAGGACTCAAGGCTGACCCGGATTGGGAGGTAGTTGCCCAAAATATTCCGATCCTGAAAATGGATAACGGCGTAACCAAAGAGTTCGCATCATACAAGGGCGAAGGCATAAAACAGGCTGATGTTAATCTCCTTGCTTACCCGCTTAAAACCATTACAGATCAAAATCAGATAAAAAAGGACCTGGAATACTATGAAACACGGGTGCCAAATGAGGGTACACCAGCAATGACACAGGGTATATTTACATTGCTGTATTCAAGAATAGGTAATGGTGATAAAGCCTTGCACTTCTTTAAAGACGCTTATGAGCCAAACCTGAATCCGCCATTCAGGGTGATTGCTGAAACAAAAGGCGGAACCAATCCATATTTTGCTACCGGCGCCGGAGGTATAGTGCAAAGCTTGCTGATGGGTTTTGGGGGTCTGGACATTACACCGCAGGGTATTATTCAGGTCAAGAGCACCTTGCCATCAAAATGGAAATCGGTAACCATTACCGGTGTCGGGGTGGATAAGAAGACCTATACGATCAAATGACCAATTTAATTATTAAATACATGATGAAACGTTTTTTATTTTTTGTGCTGATAACTGCCGTGTTTTTTACATCGTGTAAAAAACCAGATTATGAGAAAATACTGCACGATCCAACCTTATACAGCAGGACTGTGCATGAACTGAATGCTGTGGTAATGGGTAATAACTTTACGCCCGTGGTAGCATCGCGAAACTATGCCTATGCTTCTATTGCAGGCTATGAAGTAATTGCAGCAGGGTATCCTGATAAATACCACTCGTTGGTTGGCCAGGTAAACGGGCTTACAAAAGTTGCCAAACCTACCGCCGGGAGAAAAATAGATTATGAATATGCCGCTATTCTTGCATTTTGTAAAGTAGGTGAGGCAGTGACCTTTCCGGAAGGCAGCATGAGAGATTATACAGATAGTCTTCATCAGATTGCAGTTACACATGGCATGCCTTCTGAAATAATTACCAACTCAGAGAATTATGCTAAGGCCGTTGCTGCTTCAATCATGGCCTGGAGTAAAAAGGACAACTACGCCAAAACAAGAAGCGCCCCGAAGTTTGCTGTGAACGATTCAGCATGGCGGTGGGTGCCAACTCCACCGGCTTACACCGAGGCTGTTGAGCCGCATTGGAGCGAGATCAGAACGATGGTAATGCACGACGCCAAACAGTACCGGGTTCCACCACCACCAACTTTCAATGTTACCGACCCGAGCAGCAAGTACTATAAAGAGGTAATCTATATAAAAAATACCGTTGATAGCTTAAATGCAGAACAAACCCATATTGCCGACTTTTGGGACGATAACCCGGGTAAGTTAAATGTTTCCGGACACGTGATGTTTGTGACTAAAAAGTTTTCACCTCCAGGGCACTGGATGAGTATTGTGGGTATCGGTGCTCAAAAAGTTAACGCCGATTTTAATACTACGGTATGCGCTTATGCGAAGACTGCCATTGCGTTGTTTGATGCCTTTATCGAGTCGTGGACAGCTAAATATGTTTACAAAACAGCCCGCCCTGAGACCATTATCAATAAGTTTTTTGACAAAAACTGGAGACCACATCTGCAAACGCCGCCGTTCCCGGAGTATACCTGCGGTCATTGCACCATTTCGGCAGCAGCCGCCGAAGCGCTTACCAGTGTTTTGGGAGAAAACGTTGCTTACACCGATACCTCAGAGTTAGAATTCGGTATTAAAAATCGCTCCTATAAATCGTTCAAAGACGCCGCTGCAGAGAATGTTCTGGCCAGGTTTTACGGCGGTATACACTTTCACAACTCGTGTATCGTGTCGAACGGTTTCGGTACTGTTGTAGGAGATTCGGTAGTGAAAAAGCTCGTAATGAAAAAATAGCGCTTTGCGTGATAGATTTTCCCAAAGGCAGCTGTATAAGCGACTGCTTTTTTTATTTTGTTAAACCAATTTAACCTGCCATATTATGCGTCATATCTTACTGCTTGCATTTGGAGTATTAATCGTCTGCGGATGTAATAATAATCAGAGCCGTTCTGATAAGGCACCTCAATCGATAACGAAAACAGATTCAACAACTGATTGGGCGCTGCTCCCTTTTAAAAAATTGGATAGTGTAAATCCTATTTTGCAGCCAGGTAACGGAAACTTCACCGATCCTATTCGCAAAACAAAAACTTTGTGGGAAGAAAAGGACGTGTTCAATCCGGCGATAGTTCAGAAAGATGGTAAAATATACATGCTTTACCGTGCTCAGGACAAAATAGGAAAACCAGGAGGCACCTCGCGGATAGGTTTGGCAGTGAGCACAGATGCAGTTCATTTTACCCGAATGCCTGCGCCGGTATTGTATCCTGATAATGACTTATATAAAAAACTGGAATGGGAGGGTGGTTGCGAAGATCCACGGGTGGTTGAAGATAGCCTTGGGACTTATTATATGACTTATACGGCTTTCGATGGGCAAATAGCCCGTCTGCTGGAAGCCACATCGAAAGACCTGCAGCATTGGACAAAGCATGGTAGTGTGTTTGCAAAAGCCTATAATGGTAAATATGCAAAGCTATGGAGTAAATCCGGATCGATTGTTTCAGCTTATAAAGACGGGCAACCTATCGCAGTAAAGATCAATGGAAAATACTGGATGTACTGGGGCGATACACAAATTTGGTGCGCTTATTCTGATAATTTGTTGGATTGGACGCCTGTTGAAATGAAAGCGGGTGAACATTCGCCCGTAAAACTCAGGTCACAAGCATTGGATATGCCTGATTTGAAAATTGTATTGCCAACCCGCGAAGGTAAGTTTGACAGCGACCTCGTTGAGTCGGGGCCTCCGGCTATGCTGACAGATAAAGGAATAAGGTTGATCTATAACAGCCGTAATATGCGGGAGTATGGCGATAAATCGCTGCCTGATGGGACTTATACCGCCGCGCAGGTGTTATTTGATAAAAATGATCCGACCAAGATCATCAAACGGATGAATACCTGGTTTATGCGTCCTGAAAAGCCCTATGAGATCACCGGACAAGTGAACCAGGTTTGTTTCCTGGAAGGGTTAACCCAGTTTAGAAATGTGTGGTATTTGTACTACGGTACGGGCGATTCGAAAATAGCAGTAGCTGCCAGCAGGTGATAACAGGCGATTTTTTTGTTAATATATCTATCCCTGAGCAAGGAGGTCATTCACTGGATGGCAATAAGGTTTTAACTTAACCCCAAATAAAAAGACTACTTTCCCCAGGAAAGTAGTCTTTCGTTATCGTATATTATTTGATTATCTCGAAGAAGTACGTGGATCAGGTTTAAATTTCAACTGGTACTCTTCAGGTGGGGTTGCACCCAATAAGTTCTTCACAAAATAGTCCCAGCGACGGCGCATCATGTACGGGGAAAAACCACCGTAACCATGTGCTGCATTTGGGAAAACTACCAAATCGTAGTCTTTATTTGCCTTTTCCAAAGCCTCAACCACCAATAAAGTGTTTTGAGGAGGAACATTATCGTCCATTAAACCGTGGGCCAGCATTAGTTTGCCCTTCAGATTTTTTGCATAATTCTCGGTCGCTTGTGCCTCATAGTTGGAATTGCTCGCCAGGCCATCATAACGCTCGCCCCAATCATCTTCATAGTTGCGGTTATCGTGGTTGCCTGATTCGGATATGCCTACTTTAAAGAAATCAGGATAACGGAACATAGCGGTTGCTGTGGCAAAACCACCGCCTGAGTGCCCCCAAATGCCTACGCGGGTAGTATCTAAGTAGCCATATTTTTCAGCTAATTGCTTAATTCCTGCTATCTGGTCTGGAATAGTATTTTCGGCCATGTTACCATAACTCATATCATGAAAGCTTTTTGAACGCAAAGGATTGCTTGTCCCTTCTATAGCTATAACCACAAAACCTAATTCAGCCAAAGCCTGGTTGTCACCTCTTGAAGCAGAGAATGACCAGCTGCCTACACTGCCGCCCTGTGGCCCAGGGTATATATAGTCAACAACAGGATACTTTTTATTTGGATCAAGATTGGTAGGAGTGAACATTAAACCATAAATGTCAGTCTTGCCATCATGCGCGATCAATTTAACCGGAGTTGGTGCATGCCAGCCGGTTGCTTCAAGTCTTGATACATCTGACTGCTCCAGATCAGTAATTATTTTACCATTCAGGTCCCTTAAAACAGTAATTGGTGGTACATTTGGTTTTGAATAGCTGTCGATAAAATAATTCTCGGATGGCGAGAATGTTATCTGGTGATTACCGGCATCAGGAGTAAGTACAGCGAAATGTTTACCATCAAAGCCGATTTTGCATAGTTGACTGAAGTATGGGTTCTCGGCTTCGCGTCCGTCGACTAGGAAATATAAAACGCGATTTTTCTCGTCCACTTTTAATAATTGTGTAACCACCCATTCGCCTTTGGTGATTTGATTTTTTAATTTGCCTGTAGCAGCGTCATACAGATACAGATGTCCCCAGTTGTCACGCTCCGAGAACCAGATAATCTCCCTGCTTTTTGGAAGATAACGCCAATTGATGGTACCCCACCCCGATTCATATTGAGTTGGTACCGATTCCTCAAATACTTCACGGACCTTTCCGGTAGCAGCGTCTGCAATACGCATTTTCTCTACTTTATGATCGCGTGAGGTGGATACAAAAGCCAGTTGGCTAGCATCCGGGCTCCAGTCTACGTCATCAAAAGTACCGCTACTGGCTATGTCGTCGCTCAATGTTGCCCTATGCGGATCAGGGGCTATCTGTAGATTGATTACTTTAGGCTCGTCAATATTGATGATAACGCGATGTATCATAGCGACCTCTTTATCGCCAGGTAACGGATATTTCCAGGCTTTCAATTTTGGTTGGCCTACATTGGTCGAAACCAGGTACATCTCACTTGTATTACGCTGATCCTGCTTAAACGTCGCTATCTTCTTCGAATCAGGCGACCAACGCAGAATGGCCGCATCGCTGCTTTTCCAGCCTGCATTATCGGTGGCATAACCGAAGTCTTTTTCGCCGTCGGTGGTTAACTGGATTTCCTTATGACTGGCTACATCGCGCACCCATAAGTTATAATCTTTTATATAAGCTACTTTTTTACCATCTGGCGATGTTACTTCTAATTCGGCTCTTTTCCGGCCGCGACCCTTTTCTTTGCCTGCATTTGCATGTGAATTATCAGACTGACAGTCATAGGTCTGCAGATTACAATTCCATTGTTTGCCATCAGCTTCAAAAATTACCGATTTGCCATCTGGCGAAAAGCTGATAGAGCTAAAGGGCAGCATAGCTGCTTGATATTGTTTACCGGTAGCTTTTGAAAGGGAAGCAGCTAATTTCTGCTGATCAAATGCCGCTGCACGTGTTTTTTTAACAGGATCAACCAGTATAAACTCGCTCCCTTTAGCAGTCAATACACGGTACCAAAACTTATCCCCGTCAAACCATACCGCATTCACGTTCTCGTGATCGATAAGTGGTGCAGTATTATAATTTAGAAATTTTTCGGCGTGTTCGTAATCTTTTGCGGTTAATTGAGGCCCTTGCTGGGCATTAACTATTGACGCTAATACCAGGAATGGCATAGCGAGGAGTAATTTATTCATGATGATCAGTTAAAATTATCAGATGCAAATTAGTGTTTTTTTCACTCAATTGGTATGTGTAATAAGTTTGTGGCAAAAACAAAGACAGTGCCTAAGCATCAAACTGTATATCCCATATCAAGATGCGCTTATCATCGCTTACGGAAATGAGCTGACTGCCATTCCATCCGAGTTTATTTATCGACAGCACATGGCCCGGGTATCCCTTTTCGCGGCTGATAATTTTGTATAATTTAAAATCATCTGCACCCCATATTTTAATGCTTTTATCCATGCTAGCTGTCGCAAAGTAGGGTAGTGACGGATGAAATGCAATATGGTTGACAGCAAAAAGATGAGCAGGGATATTTTTGATCAGCTCGAAGGTGAGGGAATCCCATATTTTGATTTGAGCATCGCGTGATCCGGAGACTAAATAACTCCCATCCGGAGCATACTGCACAGCAAATACTGCCATAGTATGACCATGAAGACTTTTGATCAGGGAATAATCCTCTACATCATATATTTTGATGGAATTGTCCCGGCAACCAAAGGCAACCTGTTTCTCATCCGGAGAAACGCTGATACTGCGAACGGTGTCTTTGGATACCGGGATAGTATAAATTTTTTCCAGGTCGTTTAGGCTCCATACCGTTACAGTACCATCCTCAGAAGCCACGAGCAGCTCATTTTTTCGCTGCACAGATTTAATATCGAAAACAGGTGCCTGATGGCCATGTAAAACGTGTGTGATCTTTTGTTCGAGAAAATTGAATACCAATACATGGCCGCTTCGTAAACCAGCAAACAGGAGGGGATAGCCCTGGGGGCAGTAAATCGCATACACAGAGGCTTTTACTGGGAACATCACCTTGATAAAAGCGTTGTCCTTCAGGCTCCATTCTACCAGCCCCTTATCATTACCACCAGTAAATAGTATGCCTGGCTTTTGGGACAACGCCAATGAAAATATTGGGTTACCATGGCCGGTGAGTTCTGCTATCTTGGTGGCGGTAATCATTCTTCAGTTGGCAGTTGGCAGTTGACAGTCTGCAATCAAGTCTACTGCCAACTGCCAACTTATTTATGTCTGCTTTCGAGGTTCTTTGCAACAGTTTCCAGATTGATGCCCTTTTCGCGCAAAAGGACGATCAAATGAAAAACCAGATCGGAGGATTCATTGATCATATCCGTTTCGGTTTGCGCTAAGGCTGCTATAACAGTCTCCACTGCTTCTTCACCTACCTTTTGCGCTATTTTGTTTAGCCCTTTCTCGCGCAGTTTATTTACGTAGGAGCCCTCCTTCGGATGCTCGTAGCGGTCATTAATTATCTGCTCCAGCTGAAGAATGAAATTCTGATTGTATGCTGTATTAAAACAGCTACGGGCTCCGGTATGACAAGTCGGGCCATCAGCTTTAACTTTTATCAGTAAAGTATCATTGTCACAATCCTGCGCTATGCTTTTTACATGCAGGAAGTTGTTACTGGTTTCGCCTTTTGTCCACAAACGATTTTTTGAGCGTGAAAAGAAGGTAACAATATTTTCCTTCACAGTTTTATCGTAGGCTTCCTGGTTCATATAGCCCAGCATAAGCACTTCAAGTGTTTGCTCGTCTTGTATAATTACCGGGACTAAACCGTCGCTTTTGTTAAAATCAATAGCCATTGTATATTTTCCTTTACGGATTAATGAGTAGTTCTTATTTCAATATGATGCTGTTTCAAAACTTCTTTCAGGTCGGGGATCAGTATTTCTCCATAGTGAAATACCGAAGCGGCTAGTGCCGCATCAACATTCGCTTTTTCAAATACATCAACAAAATCCTGGATGCTACCTGCTCCGCCGGAGGCAATTACCGGAATATGAACAGCCTCATTTACTTGTTTTAAAAATAGATTATCAAAGCCGCCCTTAGTGCCGTCATGATCCATTGATGTGAGTAATATCTCACCGGCACCACGTTTTTCGGCTTCTAATATCCAATCAAAAGTTTCTTTTTCGGTGGGTATGCGTCCGCCATTGAGGTGAACAATATTTTTACCATCAAGGCGGCGGGTATCAACCGCTACCACAACAAACTGAACGCCGAATGCTTTGGCTAATTCGTCTATCAAAGCCGGATTCCGTACTGCCGCCGAGTTGATCGATATTTTATCGGCGCCAGCATTTAAAAGAGCATCTGCATCAGCTATTTCGTTGATGCCGCCACCTATGGTGAAGGGGATATTGATTTGTCGGGCTACTGCCTTTACCAACTCCACCATTGTTTTGCGGCGTTCGTGAGTTGCTGTTATGTCTAAGAATACCAACTCGTCAGCGCCCTGGTTGGAGTAATTCCAAGCCAATTCGACCGGGTCACCGGCATCACGCAGATCGACGAAGTTTACACCCTTTACCGTGCGGCCATCTTTAACATCCAGACAGGGGATAATTCGTTTGGCCAGACTCATATTGAAATTAAAGATTTCAAATTCCAATTTTTGATCTCGTCGATGTTGATACGTCCCTCGTAAATGGCTTTACCAACTACAACCGATTCTACCTTTATTTTGCTCAGGTCCTCAATATCTTTCATTGAGCTGATACCGCCCGATGCGATGAGCTTAATAAACGGGGAATGATCAAGCAATTTTTGATACAAATCAATACCTGCGCCGGCTAGTTTGCCATCTTTATTAATATCGGTACACAAGAAGCGGAAAAAGCCCAGCTGAAGGCATCTGTCGACATAATCCATCAGTTTGATTGGAGAGCTTTCCATCCATCCTGAGTATTTAATCACTTCGTCCAGTACATCTATCGCCACGATCACCTGATCAGAACATTTGTCTTTTCCGCAGACCTCTTTACTCAACTCAGGTAAAAAACTCGGGTTAGTGATGGCTTGTGTTCCGACAATTACCCTGTGCACACCTGCATCTATCAATTCTTTCACTTTCTCAATACTGCGGATACCGCCGCCATATTGCACCTTCATATCCGTTTTGCGGATCACATCAAAAAGATATTGTTGATTACTAAAGTCGTTTTTTGCACCGTTTAAGTCGATGATGTGGATGAAATCGGTACCATGCGACTTGTACTTTTCGATCATTTCTTCGAGGGTAACATCATATTCAGTTACTTGCTCATAGTCGCCCTCACGCAGCCTTACAACACGTTTATTTAAAATATCTATCGCCGGAATTATATACATCGCTTTATAAGTTTGAAAAGTTAGTTAGTAATACTTCGCCAAATTTGCCCGATTTTTCGGGGTGAAATTGCACCGCGAAAAAGTTATCCCTCCAAATTGATGCCGAAAATTTTATACTATAATCAGTTGAGGCCAACGTATATGTCGGGTTGAACTCAATAAAATATGAATGTACAAAGTAAAAATGTGATCCGATTGGAATATTTTTAAACAGCGGGTTCTCTTTTTCGCTATAGACCTGGTTCCAACCGGTGTGTGGTACTTTGTATTCGGCACTATCAGTAAACCGTTTGGTTTTTATCGGAAAGATGTCCAGCATATTAGCGTCACCCTCTTCCGAATGCGCAGTGAGCAGCTGCATACCGACGCAAATACCAAGTGTAGGTTTTTGTATGGCCTTGATTTTTTCGACCATTCCACTTTGCTGCAGCTTGTTCATGGCAGCGCCGGCATGCCCCACGCCGGGTATGATATAACGGTCAAATTGTTCAAAATCTGCTTCACTATGCACCATACCATATTTTATGCCTAACCTGTCTAAAGCAGCAGTTAGAGAGAAAATATTTCCGGCACCGTATCTTATTATTCCAATCATTCAGTTTGCAGTTATCAGTTTGCGGTTGGCATTTGGGTCTGTAGTTAGCAATTTTATGCCAACTGCAAACCATCAACTGTCAACTTAAAGAACTCCTTTAGTTGATGGTAACACCATGTTATTCACATCACGCTTAACGGCCATTTTTATTGCTTTGGCGAACGCTTTAAATATGGCTTCTATTTTATGATGTTCGTTTTGTCCTTCAGCCTTAATATTCAGGTTGCATTTGGCCGCATCTGAGAATGATTTGAAGAAATGATAAAACATCTCCGTTGGCATTTCGCCGATTTTCTCGCGTTTGAACTCCGCATCCCAAACCAACCAGTTTCTCCCCCCAAAATCGATGGCCACCTGTGCAAGGCA
The DNA here is from genome assembly GCF_030519375.1 of Mucilaginibacter tolerans. Taxonomy (GTDB): domain Bacteria; phylum Bacteroidota; class Bacteroidia; order Sphingobacteriales; family Sphingobacteriaceae; genus Mucilaginibacter. The sequence continues at coordinate 32,745 of NZ_JAUMKB010000014.1, forward strand.
ATCATCCATTGGCAGACAGAATCCATAACGCTCAATCCCGCGTTTATCGCCTAAGGTAGCAGCAAATACCTCGCCCAATGCAATGCCAGTATCTTCAATGGTATGATGCTCGTCGATATGCAGATCGCCTTTTGCTTCAATTTCCAGGTCAATGTTGCCATGACGAGCAATCTGATCCAGCATATGATCAAAGAAATGTATGCCTGTAGATACTTTGGCTGTGCCTTTCCCGTCAAGATTAAGCTTTATATAAATATCCGTTTCCTTTGTTGTGCGGCGATGTTCAGCAACACGTTCGCCTACTTTCAGGAATTCGTACACTTTTTGCCAATCGGTGGTTTCCAAAGCGATAACATCTTCCAGAGCATCGTGCTGTTCCTGTGTAAATTCCGTGCCGCCAAGGTTGGAGCCATTGTTTAGCCAGATGGCTTTTGCACCTAAATTTTTAGCTAATAAGATATCGTTTTTACGATCACCGATGGTAAATGATCCTTTCAAGTCATATGCATCATTGCCGATATATTTGGTAAGCAATGCTGTACCTGGCTTACGGGTAGGGGCATTGTCCCTCGGAAAAGTGCTGTCGATGGCAAAGCCCGAAAACTTGACACCTTCATTTTCGAAAGCCTTTAGTACGAAATTTTGTATCGGCCAAAAGGTATCTTCAGGGTAAGATGAGGTACCTAACCCATCCTGATTAGTCACCATTACCAATTCAAAATCCAGTTCCTTCGCAATTTTTGATAACCAGGGCAATGCTCCAGGGTAAAATTCCAGTTTAGCAAATGAGTCTATTTGCTCGTCCGCAGTTTCCAGTATCAGCGTACCATCACGGTCTATAAATAGTATTTTTTTTGGTGCGCTCATTTATAGTTTTTTAAAGCTTGTAGTAAAATGTTGTTTTCCTCGGGAGTACCCACAGTTATCCTTAAGCAGCCTTCACAAAGGGTCACTTTTGAACGGTCCCGAACAATGATTCCCTGTTGCACCAGGAAATTATAAATCCCTTTCGGATCAGTTGTTTTCACCAGGATAAAATTAGCATCCGAAGGATAAATATCGACCACGAAATCGTAATCTTTTAATTCAAGTACAAGTTTATCACGCTGCACCAAAGTTTCTTTTATCCAGGAGTTTACCTGATCAATGTTTTCAAGCGCTTTCAGAGCCAATTGCTGCGACGCATCATTAATATTATAAGGTGGTTTCACCTTATTCATCACTTCGATGATCTCTTCACTGGCAAAGGCCATACCTACCCGAAGGCCTGCCAATCCCCATGCCTTCGACAGCGTTTGTAACACTACCAGGTTGGCATATTCGGTAAGTTCCTGAATGAAAGTTTTTTGCCTGCTGAAGTTGATATAAGCTTCGTCAACAACTACTATTCCGCTGAAATTGGCCAGGAGTGTTTCCACGTCTTCACGGTTCATAGAGTTGCCTGTAGGATTATTCGGCGAACAAACGAAGATTATTTTGGTATGAGGGTCGACAGCCTCTGCAATGCCTTCAAGGTTTAATTGGAATTCTTCTGTAAGCGGTACTTTTTTGATCTGGATGTCATTGATATTAGCCGAAACCTCATACATGCCATAAGTTGGTGGCACCAGGATCACATTATCCACCCCTGGATTACAGAATGCTCTCACCAATATATCGATGGCTTCATCGCTGCCATTACCTAAAAAGATATTGCGCGGCGGAACGCCTTTGATTTCGCTCAAACGTTTTTTTACCTCAAATTGTAAAGGATCTGGGTAGCGGTTATAATTCTGATCCAACGGTGAACCGAATGCATTTTCATTAGCATCCAGGTAAACACTCGCCTCACCCTGAAATTCATCACGTGCGGATGAGTAGGGGGTCAGGTTTTTTATATTTTCTCTTAATATGTTATTAATGTCAAACATTGTCTTATTTCATTCTAACACTTACGGCGTTCTTGTGTGCCTGTAAACCTTCCAGCTCAGCCAAAATTTCCACCGTGCGACCGATACTTTGTATCCCTTCGGGACTGATATGCTGAAAAGTGATTTTCTTAACAAAAGAGTCAACTGAAACACCTGAGTAAGCTCGTGCATAAGCGCTTGTAGGTAAGGTATGATTGGTTCCTGAGGCATAGTCACCCGCGCTTTCTGGCGTCAGGTTTCCTAAGAATACTGAGCCGGCATTGACGATGTTCCCGGTAATTTGCTGCCAATGATCAGTGGCCAGTATCAAGTGTTCCGGTGCATATTCATTGCTGAATTGCATAGCTTCTTCCAGATTATTCACCACTACGATGTAAGAGTTATCAATTGCCTTGCCTGCAATGGCGGCACGGGGTAATGCGGGCAATTGCTTGTTAAGTTCTGTCATAACCCTTTCAGCAAATTGCTCAGAGGCGGTTACCAATACTGATTGACTATCTATACCATGTTCTGCCTGAGCAAGTAAGTCGGCTGCTACATAAGCCGGGACAGCGCTGTCATCGGCAATTACCAATACTTCTGATGGCCCGGCTGGCATATCGATGGCTGTATTGGTAGTAGATTGGACTATCGTTTTTGCCTTGGTAACATACTGATTACCTGGGCCGAATATCTTATCAACTTTAGTAATACTTTCAGTGCCGAAGGCCATAGCCGCAACGGCTTGTGCGCCACCTGTTAGGTATACTTTTTCTACCCCAAGCAGTTGAGCAACATAAGCGATGTAGGCATTGATCTTACCATCTTTTTGAGGAGGGGAGCATACCACAATTTCATGACAACCTGCAAGGCGGGCAGGTATACCTAACATCAAAAAAGTACTCGGCAAAACCGCCGTTCCGCCGGGAATGTAAAGACCAACTCTTTCAATCGGCCTCAATTCGCGCCAGCAGGTTACACCCGGCATAGTTTCTACTTTCGATTCAGCATGCAACTGTGTTTCGTGAAACTTGCGGATGTTAGCGTAGGCTATATCTAATGCTTTTTTTTGCTCTGGTTGTAATTCAGAAGCAAAGGCAGCTAACTCATCTTTTCCAATGGATAGACTTTTTAATTCAACCTTATCAAATTTGGCAGCATAATCCAGTAAAGCGCGGTCGCCATGAGTTCGGACATTATTGATGATCTCTTCCACAACATTGCGTATCTCATCAGCCGGGTCAACGTTGCGCTGAACCAGCTTTTGAATATCGGGTTTGCTTAAATCTGAATAGTTGTATGTCCTCATGTCAGTTTGCAGTTTACAGTAGACAGTTTGCAGTTTTTTTAGCGAACTGCAAACCATCAACTTTCAACTTAAAATATAATCTTTTCAATAGGCATTACGGTAATGCCCTGTGCACCGGCCTGTCTCAAAAGGTTGATCCTGTCCCAGAAATCACTTTCAGGTATGACGGTATGTACCGCAACCCAGCCTTCGTCTGCAAGTGGTACTACCGATGGGCTCTTCACCCCGGGAAGCAATTCGATGGCCTTATTCAGGTTGTCTTTGTGGATATTCAATACCACGTACTTGGTTTCTTTAGCTCTCAATACCGATTGAACGCGTTGTAATAATTCCTGTACATGCTCGTGATTCTCTATTCCGGCTTTGCCTATCAGAATAGCTTCTGACGACATTACATTGCAGAAAGGCTTCAATCCGTTGCTTTTAAGGGTGCCACCTGTAGAGACAAGGTCACAAATAGCATCACTTAATCCCAGGCCAGGTGAAATTTCAACCGAACCTGATATGGTGCGTATCTCTGCATTGATTTCTTTTGCTTTTAAATATTTACGCAATATTACAGGATAGGTAGTTGCAATTGATTTACCGCTCAATTCGGTAACATCGTTTAAATCAAGAGAGTTTGGTATCGCAATTTTTAATGAGCACTTGCCAAAACCCAGGCGCTGCAGATATACGACTTCCACCTCAGTTTCCTGTATCACGTTTTCGCCCACAATACCCAGGTCGGCAATGCCATCCTGAACATATTCAGGAATATCATCATCGCGAAGGAAAAGGATCTCGAGCGGGAAATTAGAGACACCTGAAATAAGCGAGCTTTTGTAATTGTCGAAGTCCAGGCCGCAATTTTTTAACAATTCAACGGATTTTTCGTTGAGCCTTCCTGATTTCTGGATGGCTATTTTAAGTGTTTTCACAAATTAAATTTAAAGGTATTATAAATAAACAGGGGGTGATATTTCTCGTAGAAACAAACATTATCTTGTCGCCGTATGATGGCGATGATGCAGATGGAGATGATGTAAGTTAAGCCCGTTCATTTTAGTATAGTAATGCTATAGATGAAGTGTTGCAAATATAGGGAGATGTTTGTAAAATCAAAATAATAAAATAGCCTGAATCATTTTATTCAAGCAATAAAACGTCTATAAAGATCAAATACTATGATCGGCAGGCATATTTAAGCCTCTCCAAATCTTTTTTGAAGTCCAATCCTCGTTTGGTGTACTCCAGAACGGATTAGATTCCGGTAAACCCAAAGGCAGCAGAACAACCGAACATAAATAAAGGCTGCCTGTCGATATATAGGTCTCGGCCAACGAAGGCTGATGGCCGTATAGCCCAATTCGGAGCCATCCGTTCCGATCAAACATTTCTGTCGATGAGGTTGTTTTTTCAATCACGGCGGTCAAAGCACATCTCACCTGTGGCGCACTCAATTGCTGGGGTAATTGCTGTTGAAGTGCCATATTAGCCAGGTGGTGAAAAGTGCCGGTGCGGTAGGTAATCGATCTGCCAATTGGCGGGTAAGTTCCGTCGTGGGCTATCAGGCGTTCCTGGATTATGGCATATCTTAAATTATGTTCCAGCACCTGCTGTCTGACAGGTTCAAATTCGGAGTATTTAGCCGATGCGATTTTTAAAATATCGAACAAGTAAGGGTGTATTACATAGCTGTTATAATAGTCCCAATGAAATTCAGAGCCATCACCATACATACCGTCACCCTTATACCACTGGATGTGCCGCTGTATAGCATAATCAATTTTGTTTTTATCACAAGGTTCATTCACCGTAATAAAAAACGCCTCGATCATAGCCGCAAATAAGAGCCAGTTACTTTCAGGGGGCTTAATGCTGCGTGTCTTTTTCAGACAGGTAAGTATGTTGCTTTGAGTTTGCTGATTTAAACCATGCCATAATTTGGGGCACCGCAAAAGAGCATAGGCAAAAAAGGATGCATCCACCAGTGGCTGCCCACCCTCATCACCCCAGTTCATGTAGTCCTTAGCTTTTGGATCAACAGCATTTTCAATACTCTTTACCACCAGCTTGAAATATTTGTCTTGGAGGTGTTTTTCCTCCGTGTTTAATTGTTCTGCCTGCAGCCAGGGAGAAATGCCGGATAATAAGCGTGCAAATGCTTCAAGGTGGGTATATTTGATTCTTTCTTTGAGCAGGTCTGGGCTTTTGGCCTCAGCAGGCATCTTTTCTTTAAGCTGATCCGTGGCCAATGCGCTCAGCACGGGAGCAGCCAATTTTTCAAGATAGTTTAACCACAGCATCCTGGTGCCGACGGATGGAATATCCAGTGCTACCCGGTCGGCGGTAGCCATAGATGTTATCAGGGGAGTAGCGCCAAGAATACCGGCATTTCTTAAGAAACTTCGCCTTTTCATGATAGATCGCTAAAAAAATATACGTGTGCAAAGGTTATTTTGCCGACTCGTCGGAATAATAGATCTCACCCTCTTTGGCACTGCCTATTTTCACCAGCTTTTTATGCGCCATGATGTCCTGCAGACTGATCAATTCAGAGTTATACAAATTATCAAACCAGATGAGATAAAAGCGTTTTTCAGCGTACATCTTTTGCACCAGGTTGGTTTGCAGTTTGTGCGGTATCAAAGTTGATGACATGCCGGTGAACAAATAAACCGCCTCGTCGGCGTCTGTATAAATAGGAATGCCAGGCTTGAACTGATGCTGATGTTTTCTCAGGTATTGAACAAACTCCGATTTGTTCCAACTATCATCACTATATCCGGGGACGCCAAAATCACATTCATCATCATAACGCTGGTAATCTACCTGGTAGGCTGAATATTCAAAGGCAAGCATTAATAAAACAGCTACCACCGATAAAACATATTTTGAAGCTTTGTTTTGGATAAGCCTTAATACGTCTGGAACCCAACTGGTACAGGCTATCAATAACGGAATAAACATAGGGGCGATCAGCCTGCTGTTGATACGTTCATAGCGCGAAATACTGGCTGATACTACGATAAACAAGCCATATACCACTGCAAATGCTATTACAATATTTTCAACATGATCTATGCTGCGTTTATAAGTTTTCCAGGCAAGGATGCCAATAAGACATATAAATATAATAGAAGTGATCAGTGCAGCATATGGGTCGGCTGCATCTGTCCTGAAAGCGGCCCAATCGCATATTACCGTGCCGAAGTAATGTAAATTGTCAACAAACGGCGTAATTGATGGCTCACGGGTGCCCGTACTTAGGCCTGTATTAATGCGGTTCATGAACAGGTTGCCGGCCAGTAGCGAAATCGATACAAAACCATAGATCAGGATATGTTTTATCTTTTTCTTAATCGGCAGCTCGTTATCCATCAGGAGCATTAAACCGCCTGTACCGACTATGGTAATACCGGCATACCGTGTTATACAGGTAATCGCAGTAATAAAAGCAGCGAACAGGAGCGCTTTAGTGGTATGTGTCTGCAAATAATGCCGATAGGCTATAATAAAAATAAGTGATTCGAAAATAAATAAGGTCTCAGACCACAGGAAGCTGTAGATCTCCAATAATCCTGGACTTAGAATGATTGCTGCCAATATCAGCCATTTGTAGACCCTTGCGTGTGAAGTGAAGTTCTCCAGTATCCAGCCTGTAGTGAATACCACAGCGGCAAACAAACAACTATTGATCGTTGCCCCGGCGGTAATAGGATCAACTCGGCTTATAAACTGTATAACTCCTAAAAAGAAAGGATAGAATACCGGAAAAAATACAAGTGGAGTTTTGTTGAATGTTAAGATCGATGCATGCGCCTGTAAGTTGGTGGCCGTGCTGGCATACATGATCGAATCAGGTGAAAGGCCCACGCCACTGTACGATGTGAACAGATAAATGGCATAATAACCTATAATGGCAGCTATAAGCGAATCCAGGTTTTTGAGATAAGGGCTTAATTTCATGCGTTTGTTTATAGTCCTTAAAAAGGTCGTGATGATTGTTTATTGGTTGTAAATGTAAGTTAGCTGAAAAAGTTTTAATAAGCTATTGAAACTATTCAATCAAATCCAGTACATCACTTATCGGCTGGTCGCTGTTAATCAGTATTCCTTTTACTCCCGCTGCTGTGCCGGCTTCAACATCCCGCTCACGGTCGCCTATAAAGTAAGATTTAGCAGGGTCAATGTTATATTTTTCTATTCCGCGCAACAGTAGGCCCGGTTTAGGTTTACGGCAATCACATTCGCCGGTAAAATTGGGGTGATGGGGACAATAAAATATATCGGTAAATTCCACGCCATGCTTGCCATATACTTCCCTTAGCTGTGCGTGCATTTTACCAAGTTCTTCCTCCGTATACCAGCCTTTGGCTAATCCTCCCTGGTTGGTGGCAACTATTAATAAGTATCCTCTCTCTTGTAAGATTTTTAATGGTTCAATATTATGCTCCAAAACATGGAAATCTTCCAGGCGGCATACGTAATCACCCATTTCCTGGTTCAGAACCCCGTCGCGGTCCAGAAACACGGCTTTATTTTTAACAATTATAGTATTCATTAGCCGCAAAGGTAACAATTCTGGAAAACTCCTATTTTTAGAATGCAAGGCTAAGAACTTGCATATCACGGACTATACCCTAAAAGTAGAATAATTTTAAAATAGCTGCCTTGATTTTATAAATTTTGTAATTGAAGGGCAAAAAACCCTCTCATTTTGTAACATTTTGTGTAAACGAGGGGATTTTTATTACTATGCTGACATACTAAATGTTAATATGCGATTGCGAAAATGTTATAATGAAACTCAAATTATTAACATAATTTAAATTTTTATATGATATAGATAATATTTTTTAACATAATCTGAAAAATCACTAACTATATTACAAAAAAGATTATTAATTCGTAATTTCGTAAATACGGACCTAAGTGAAATACTTAAATATAACAGAGCGATTGAAGATGGATCAAACCGATAGCCCCCAGCAGGGCCTTTACAGGCCAGAATTTGAACACGATTCGTGCGGTACTGGATTTATAGCTAATATACACGGCCATAAGTCTAACCAGATAATAGATGATGCCCTTACCATGCTGGAGAATATGGAACACCGCGGCGCCTGCGGCTGTGATCCTGAGACCGGAGATGGAGCAGGTATATTGATACAACTGCCACATGAGTTTTTTATGGATGAATGCTCAAACCTGGAAATCAGCCTGCCTGAACCGGGAGAGTATGGTGTAGGGATGATATTTTTCCCTAAAGATTCGTCCCTGAAAAAGGCTTGCAGAATGGTGATAGCCAATGCACTCGATAAATTAGGGTTGCAAAAGCTGGGCTACCGGAAACTGACTGTGGATTCATCTGTAATAGGAGAGACCGCTCACCTGGCTGAGCCGGATGTCGAGCAATTATTTGTTTTAAGGCCACATCACATCACCAATGTAAACGACTTTGAACGTAAGCTTTACGTTTTAAGAAGATATATAAATAAAACCATCACTGAAACCATTCCAGGTGCAGGTGAGCACTTTTATTTCACCTCATTTTCCTGCAAAACCATTATTTACAAAGGTCAGCTGACTACTTACCAGTTGCGTAAGTATTTTGCAGATCTTCGGGACCCGCGTATTGCCTCAGGACTGGCCATGATTCACTCGCGTTTCTCAACTAATACTTTCCCTTCGTGGAAGCTGGCACAGCCATTCAGGCTGATCGCCCATAATGGTGAGATCAATACTTTAACAGGTAACCTGAACTGGTTTTACTCAGGCTTAAAGTCATATGTTTCGTCTTACTTCACCAGTGAAGAGATGGAGATGTTATTGCCAGTAATTGACAATAACCAGTCAGACTCAGCCTGTTTAGATAATATAATTGAAGTTTTACTTCATACCGGCCGTTCATTGCCACATGTAATGATGATGCTGATCCCCGAAGCGTGGGACGGCAACGAACAGATGGATCCGATCAAAAAAGCATTCTATGAATACCATGCTACTTTGATGGAACCATGGGATGGCCCGGCAGCTATTACCTTCACTGATGGCAAGCTGATAGGCGCATTACTGGACAGAAATGGCTTACGTCCGTTGCGTTTTGTGATCACCAGCGACGGCCGCGTTATTGCTGCCTCAGAAGCCGGTGTATTGACCATCGACGATAAGACCGTTTTACGAAAAGGCCGTTTACAGCCAGGCAAAATGTTGCTGATCGACACTGATAAGGGGAAGATCATCACCGATGAAGAAATAAAGAAACAAATAGCCTCACGTCAACCTTATGGGCAATGGCTTGAGAACTACAAAATACGCATGGAAGACCTGGCCGAGCCTCGTTTGGCTTTCGCGTCATTGTCGCCGAGCGCAGTGTTCCGTTATCAGCAGGTGTTTGGCTATAGCCGCGAAGATATCGAGACCATCATCAAGCCAATGGCTGTTGATGGCAAGGAGCCTGTAGGTTCAATGGGTACCGATGTGCCTTTGGCAATATTGTCTGATAAACCGCAGCATTTATCAAGCTACTTCAAGCAATTCTTTGCACAGGTAACCAACCCGCCGATCGACCCCATCCGTGAACGTTTGGTGATGAGTCTTGCCACTTTTATAGGTAACAACGGTAACCTGTTGGATGAAGATAAAATGCATTGCCATTGTGTGGCTTTGAAACATCCGATCCTGGTTGACCATGACCTGGAAAAACTGAGAAGTATCGATACCGGTATGTTCCACGCAAAAACGCTGCAATGCTATTTTGTAGCAGACGGCATGCCGGGTTCGCTTGAAAAAGGTATTGCAAGGCTTTGCCGCTATGCGGAAGACGCTGTTGATGAGGGATTTGAAGTATTAATCCTTTCAGACCGTGCGATTGATTCAGAGCATGCGCCGATTCCGTCATTGTTAGCGGTTTCTGCTGTACACCACCATTTGGTGCGTAAGGGATTGCGTGGTGCAGTAGGTTTGGTTGTTGAGGCCGGGGACGCTTGGGAAGTACACCATTTTGCTACTTTATTAGCATTTGGCGCTACAGCTATCAACCCATATTTGGCACTTTCTACTATTGAAACTATCAAAAATAATGGTAGCCTGGAAACCAGCCTGGATAATAAAACGCTGATCAAGAACTATGTAAAAGCCATCTGTGATGGTTTATTAAAGATATTCTCTAAAATGGGCATCTCCACGCTGCAGTCTTATCATGGATCGCAGATATTCGAGATATTGGGTATCAATAAGCAAGTTGTAGACCGTTATTTCGCAGGTGGTATAACCCGTATTGGTGGTTTGGGTCTGGATGAAATAGCACGCGAATCGCTGTGCAAGCATAAGATCGGTTTCGGCAACAGTAAAAACGATAATCTTTTATTGCCTGAGGGCGGTATCTATCAGTGGAAACGCAGAGGCGAGGAGCATTTGTTCAATCCAACTACAGTGCACTTATTGCAACATGCTACCCGCACAAATGATTACTCGGTTTACAAAAACTATGCAAAGCAGATCAACGAACAGGGAGAAAAGCACTTCACTATACGCGGCTTACTGGACTTTGCACATCACCGTGAATCAGTAAAACTGGAAGAAGTAGAACCAGCAGAAAGCATCATGAAGCGTTTTGCAACAGGGGCTATGTCTTTCGGTTCGATTTCGCATGAAGCCCATAGTACTTTAGCTATTGCAATGAACCGCATTGGCGGTAAGAGTAATACCGGCGAAGGCGGCGAAGACGAGATGCGCTACGAGTTATTGCCAAATGGCGACTCGATGCGATCAGCTATCAAGCAGGTTGCTTCGGCACGTTTTGGCGTAACCTCAAATTACCTGACCAATGCTGATGAACTGCAAATAAAAATGGCCCAGGGTGCAAAACCGGGCGAAGGTGGTCAGCTGCCGGGTCATAAGGTAGATGATTGGATCGCTAAAGTGCGTCACTCGACTCCGGGTGTTGGTTTGATCTCTCCTCCGCCGCACCACGATATTTATTCTATCGAGGATTTGGCCCAATTAATTTTTGACTTAAAAAATGCCAACCGTGCTGCACGTATCAATGTGAAATTGGTATCAAAGGCAGGTGTGGGTACAATTGCTGCAGGTGTTGCCAAAGCACACGCCGATGTGATCCTGATTGCAGGGTACGACGGTGGTACAGGTGCATCACCAATCAGCTCAATAAAACATGCAGGCTTGCCCTGGGAGCTTGGTCTTGCCGAAGCACACCAGACACTGGTTCGCAACAAATTGCGCAGCCGTGTGGTACTGCAAACAGACGGTCAGCTTAAAACTGGTCGCGACCTTGCTATAGCAGCCTTAATGGGTGCCGAAGAGTGGGGCGTAGCTACTGCTGCCCTGGTTGCAGGCGGCTGCATCATGATGCGCAAATGCCATCTGAATACCTGCCCGGTAGGTGTGGCTACGCAAGATCCTGAATTAAGGAAACTGTTCACAGGAAAACCTGAGCACGTAGTAAACCTGTTCCGCTTTATGGCTGAAGAGTTGCGTGAGATAATGGCTGAACTGGGCTTCCGTACCATTAATGAAATGGTTGGTCGTGTTCAGTTCCTGAAAGTGAAGGACGGATTGAAAAACTGGAAAGTAAATCATATCGACCTGTCGGGCATACTGCATCCTGTTAATAATCCAAAAGGAATGACGCTGTATAACAGCGAAAAACAGGATCATGGTATGGATGCGATCATCGACTGGAGATTACTGGAATGCGCTAAGGCTGCGTTGGAAGATAAAACACCAGTATTTGCATCATTCGATGTGAAGAATACTGACCGTACAATTGGTACGCTATTATCTAACGAGATTTCCAAGAAATATGGTTCTGCCGGTTTGCCGGACAATACCATCAACTATAAATTCAAAGGTTCAGCCGGGCAAAGCTTTGGTGCATTCAATACAAAAGGTATTTCTTTTGAGTTGGAAGGCGAAGCCAATGACTACGTGGGTAAAGGCCTTTCAGGAGCGCAGTTAGCTATCTATCCTTCTGCTGAGGCCAAGTTTACTCCTGAAGAAAATATCATTATCGGTAACGTGGCGCTTTATGGTGCAACTGCCGGTGAAGTATTCATCCGTGGTATGGCCGGCGAACGTTTTGCCGTACGTAACTCAGGTGCAACGGCAGTTGTTGAAGGTGTAGGCGATCATGGTTGTGAGTATATGACAGGCGGACGTGCCCTGATATTGGGCGGTACCGGACGCAACTTTGCTGCAGGTATGAGCGGTGGTATTGCATGGGTTTACGATCCTGAAAATACATTCGCCGACAACTGCAATAGAGAAATGGTTGACCTTGATCCGCTGACTGAAAAAGATTCAGAACAAATTATTGTCTTATTGAAGAAACATGTAAGCCTGACCGGAAGTAAGGTAGCTCAGAATCTATTGAAAAACTGGAATGAGGCTTCAACCAAATTCGTGAAGGTGTTTCCGAAGGATTATAAAGCAGTTTTACTAAAAGCAGAGTATCAAACTATCAGCTAATATTTTATGGGAAAAGCAACAGGATTTAAAGAGTATAACAGGGAACTTCCCGATAAAGTATCTCCGGCAGAACGCGTAAAGAACTACAAGGAGTTTGAGGGACTGTATTCGGAGCAAAAGCTGAACGAGCAGTCGGCACGCTGCATGAATTGCGGTATTCCATTCTGCCATTCAGGCTGCCCGCTGGGTAATATCATTCCTGAGTTTAACGATGCAGTGTATCGTAAAAACTGGGAAGAAGCTTACCAGATATTATCATCGACTAACAATTTTCCTGAATTTACAGGGAGGATTTGCCCTGCACCATGTGAATCAGCATGCGTATTGGGTATCAATAAACCGCCGGTAGCGATCGAGGAGATTGAAAAACATATTATCGAGATCGCTTACGAAAAGAATTTAGTTAAGCGTACCGCACCGCTTGTGAAAACAGGCAAGAAAGTAGCTGTAGTAGGTTCTGGCCCTGCGGGGTTGGCTGCTGCTGCTCAGTTAGCCAAAGCGGGTCACTCAGTGACTGTTTACGAACGCGATGACAAACCAGGAGGCTTGCTGCGTTACGGTATCCCTGATTTCAAACTGGAAAAATGGGTGGTTGAACGCCGTGTACAGGTAATGGAAGAAGATGGTGTTGTTTTTAAATGCAACGTAGAGGTGGGCAAAGATATTCCGGCTGATGAACTGGTACGTAATAACGATGCAGTGGTATTGGCAGGGGGATCAACTATTCCGCGTAATCTGCCTATCCCAGGGCGTGAATTGAAAGGAATCCATTTTGCTATGGATTTCCTGAAACAACAAAACAAACGTGTAAGTAATATAGGTTTTGATGGCGAAGATATACTGGCAACAGGTAAAGACGTAGTGATCATCGGTGGTGGTGATACCGGTTCTGACTGCGTAGGAACTTCTAACAGGCACGGTGCAAAATCTATCCATCAGTTTGAAGTGATGATGAAGCCACCTGTCGACCGTACTGATAGTATGCCATGGCCTTCGTACCCAATGGTATTGAAAACAACCTCTAGTCATGAGGAAGGTTGCCAAAGATATTGGGGTATCAATACCAAAGAGTTTTTAGGTGACGCTGACGGCAATTTGAGAGCTTTAAAGGTGACTGACGTAACCTGGGAAACGGACATAATGGGCAGACCGATCAAATTTGTTGAAGTGGAAGGTTCTGAGCGCGAGATAGAATGCCAGCGTGTATTCTTGGCGATGGGCTTTGTTCATCCGCAGCATGAGGGTATGCTAAACAACCTGAATGTTCACCTGGATGAGCGCAAAAATGTAAAAGCTAAAGAAGGTGTTTACCGCACTAATATCGGCAAAGTATTTGCAGCAGGCGATATGCGCCGCGGACAATCCCTGGTTGTTTGGGCCATCTCCGAAGGCCGCGAATGCGCCCGCAAAGTTGACGAATTTTTAATGGGACACTCTATACTGGAAAGTAAAGACGCCGTGAACCAGTTTGAACAAGTGTTTTAAGGATAGTGGATTAGTGAGTTATTAAAGTGCATTTCTAATACAATCAGTTAATAAACCCAAGTTAGGCCGCGCAAGTTTGAAGTACTTGCCGGCTTTTTTGTTATTTCTCCGACGGATTCTTCTTACCAGCTTCCAGTTTTTCGATCAAACTGATTTTTCTTGCGTAACGTGTTTTATCCTGTTTGGCCGTAATGACCCATAGCACATATTCTTTGCGGTTGGAGTAGGAGAGTTTCTCATAATTGGCCAACGCCTGCTGATTTTTTTCCAGCACTACCTTGATCTCGTCCGGTAGTCTGACTATGCGATTATCTACGTCAATCCATTGGCTATATTCGTTCTGCTTGATCTCCTCGTTACAGGTATCTGAGGTTTTGGTTTGCTCTTTGGGTCTGAAACGCAATGCCGTCCACGTTTCGTCAACTGCTGCTGCAGCGACGCCACCAAAGCCGTATTTACCCAGTTCATCCCAACTGCTCATCATCTCCAGATCGCTCTCAATGCCCGAGGTCTTTTTAGGATACATCACCCAGAATACACTATCCGGCCGCAATACGGGAACAACCACTTTTAGACTTTCGATAAGTTCTATGCTGTTCTTTACGAATAGCTGTACACCGTCAAAACTGCCTTTGGCTTCATATGAAACGGAAGCACCTTCAGGCAGTGGCTCTAGTAGTGTCAGGTAATTTGCGGGTGCATGAAAGAGCAGCCATTGCTTGCCTTGCTTTATCTGCAGTTTTTTAGCTAGTGGGCTAATTGTGACTTGATTGATCATGGTTAGTCGCTGCTGGTTAAAATAGAATCTAATCTAATAATAAAATATCGGTGACTCGGATATTTTACCCGCAACAAATATGGCCGGTTTGAGCGAAAAGAAGTTATTGAAAATTGCTATTTTGATTAATGGGATAGAATTATTTATCAACCAATTTGGTGAAAAAGTCCCATAATACTATACCTGCCGATACCACGATATTAAAAGAATGCTTGGTGCCAAACTGGGGGATCTCGATACAAGCATCTATTATTTTCATTACTTCATCACTTACCCCATTCACTTCATTGCCGAATATCAGCGCGTATTTTTCCCCTTCAGTAGTCTCAAATTGATTAAGCATGATGCTTTTTTCGGCCTGCTCTACAGCTATTATTTTATAGCCGTCTTTGCGTAGGCGCTCAATGGCCTGTAAAGGTTCAGCATAATAAGTCCAGCTAACAGATTGTGTGGCACCTAAGGCAGTTTTTTCTATTTCGCGGTGTGGAGGCTGTCCTGTTATGCCGCAAAGACAAACCTGCTCCACTGCAAAGCCATCACTGGTGCGGAATATAGAACCTACATTGTGCATACTGCGTACATTATCCAGTACTACTGCAATGGGTAGTTTTTGTTGTGATTTAAAATCCTCGATTGAGGTGCGATTTAATTCGTCTAATTTAAGTTTGCGCAAGTTTGTAGATCAGTTAATTTGTAAATCAGTGATGAGTTATCAGTTGCGCAAAGTTAATGATCTTCCGAAATTAGAATTTAAATATTAGTGCTTAGCGTTTCTTTTAATAACCCCACTCCATCACCAATTAATGAGCTATACACAGAAGGCGCATAACCGATCTTTGCGGTATAATAGGCAGTAGCCTCTTTACTAAAAGTGTCGAAAGCGCTTTCTTTTACCAATGCAATAGCGCACCCTCCAAAACCGGCACCTGTCATGCGTGCACCCGCAACATTTGGGTTTGTCAGGCTGTACTCCACAACAGCATCCAATTCTTTTCCGCTTACTTCATATTGGTTTTTTAAAGAATCATGCGAGTCGTACATCAATTGGCCGAACGATAAAAGATCACCATTAGCTAATGCTTTGGCAGCTAATTTTACCCGGTCATTTTCTTCAATAACGTGTTTTGCACGTTTTAAAACGATGCTATCGGTTATTAAATGTTGATGTTGTTTAAAGGTATTGCTATCTATATCGCATAGGTGTTGTATGTCCAGTTCTTGTTGTAGCGCCTTCAGCGCGGTCTGGCATTCCTGAACACGTTCGTTATATTTTGACTCGGCCAATTTACGTGGCTTGTTTGTATTGATGATCGCTAAAACATATTCGCCCAAATTGGTATTAACAGCTTGGTATTCAAGCGTATCACAATTCAGCATTAACGCTTTGTCTTTTTCGCCAAAGGCTACGGCAAACTGATCCATTATACCGCAGTTAACCCCTATAAAAATATTCTCTACCCTTTTGGCCAATTGTACAAGTTCCAGTTTATTATAGCCACCATTAAACAGGTCGTTCAGCATATAGGCGGTTACTACCTCGATCGATGCTGATGATGATAAACCCGAACTGATCGGAATATCGCCATAATACAACATATCAAGACCCTGTAGCTGATGGCCGTCGTGCAAAAAGTAATCTATAATACCCAAAGGATAATTAAACCAGCTTTCCTTTGATTTTTTATAGTTTTCCTTTAACGGAATATCTAGTTTGTCATTAAAATTCAGACTTCTGAAACGAAATACATTGTCGTTGTTAGGGGCCACTACCACGTATGTGCCGAAAGTAATAGCACACGGCATTACCAGGCCACCATTGTAATCAATATGTTCTCCTATCAGGTTAACACGGCCCGGAGAGAAGTATGCTTTTTCTGCCTCTTTGTTAAATATATTTTGAAATTCGCGATATAGATTGTGCTTCATTTTTAGGTACTATTATTGGCAAAACAAATATATGTAAAATTTACAGTTATTTTTTATTTTGATTATAAAGCTATTTTGAGGCCAGTAAGAGTCTTAAATTTGACGGTGAAATTACCCCCAATAAATTAAATCCAAATGAAACAGTATCTGGTCACAGCTTATGACTATACCAACGAAGATTCACTACAGAACCGCTTGAATGTCCGCCCTTGTCATCTTGATGGTGCAAGAGAGTTGAAAGAAAATGGAAATTTTATTTTAGGCGGAGCTATGCTGAATGATGAAGGCAAAATGATAGGCTCAGTAATGGTACTGCAGTTTGAAACCGATGAAGAATTGGAAGCCTGGAAGAAGAGCGAACCTTACCTTACCCAGAAGGTTTGGGAAACAGTGGATATAAAACCGTTTAAAGTAGCTAATGTGTAAATGAAAAAGCCGGTAGTAAGGACCACCGGCTTTAAATAAATATCTAATAAAGGTATTTTTATCGGCGTGCTCTCCAGCCTGTTAACAGGTTGATAGTATAGGACGCGCCACCAGTAATAGTTAAAGTAGCTGTATTATCGCCATTAAATACAATGGTACCTGTATAACTGAATGAGTTTCCTTTCGGACCGGTTCCGTTAATACTAATAGTAGCACTGCCGCTTAGGATTTTACGGCCAGGTTTTGAAAGCATAATGTTAGTTCCAACGATATCGATGTGGCTGTTGCCCGACGCCTTGTTGCCAACTTTTGATTGGAACGAACCATCACGCTTGTATTCACCGTTCAAAACAAAATTGGTTGCAGTTGGCGATAAACCTGCAATAGTAACATTAGCGCTGCCGGTATTTGTAGAGGTTAATCTCGGACCATCAAAACTTCCTTTGTAAGTTAAGGCATTGATCAAATTGTCAGGTACATTGCTTGAATTACAGTTTAAAGTGTGCGAGTACTTGAAGAAGTAATTGATAGTAACTGAGTCAGCAGTAATGTTACGGGTCACGCTGTCGGTAAGGGTAGTGCCGCATTCCTGGTGAACAGAAGCTGTTGCCTGTGTTGAATTAACAGTAAGCCCGGTGTTTACAGAGCTAATACCCTGAGCATTTACAGCTACGTCATCTGTTACAGTGGCAAAACCATTGGAGTTTTCAGCTAACGAGCTTGCTGCTATATCAGCTGCCTGATCAGTAGTAATTGTGCTGCTTGATGAAGCGCTATTGTCTTTTTTACACGAAAATGCACCAAGCATTAATAGAACAATTAATGATAATTTTAAATTTTTCATAACATAAGGGGGTTGTTTTTTAGGAGTTGTAAAATTGTTTCAGTTTTGTTTTGTTTTCCAGTATGACGAGAGTTTGACAAAAAGGTTTAATATGGCTTAATATTTTTTTAGTTGATAATATTCTTCCCGTTAGGGATGATATAGGGCTAAGCAAAAAACCCCCGCTTAAAGCGAGGGCGTAATTTACATTAACCTAACACCTAAACTTAACTAAATTATTCACAACCTGTTTTACGTAACAGGTTGATTTAAAGTTACGTCTGTGGTTAATTTAGGAGAAATAAATTCCAGACATTTTGTTAAAATCAGTGTTGCGATATGCTATCAAGCACATGCAAATCCCCACTGGATAATTCTAATTCCGCGGTTTTCATGTTTTTCTCCAGGTGGTCAACGCTCGAGGTGCCGGGTATTAATAATATATTATCTGCATGATGTAATAACCAGCTCAGCGCTACCTGGTGCGCAGTTGCATTATGCCTTTGTGCAATCTGGTTGATTTTTTCAGATGCATCTACATTACCTGCACTTAAAGGGTACCATGGGATAAATGCAATGTTATTGGCTTTACAATACTCTAAAACGGCCTCCCATTTTCTATTGTCAACACTGTACATGTTTTGCACCGATACGACTTCAAAATATTGCTGTGCCTTTTTAATATCGTTAATACCAACTTCTGATAAGCCAATGTGTTTTACTTTACCTTCCTGTTGCACTTTTTTCAGGAATTCGAAAGTTTGTTCGGCAGGTACTTTTGGATCGATGCGATGTAATTGGTAAAGGTCGATGCGATCAACTTTTAAACGCTTCAGGCTTCCTTCCAACGCTTCTTTTAAGTGCTCGGGATGTGAATTTACCGGCCATTGATCCGGCCCGGTCCTTAACAACCCGCCTTTGGTCGCTATTACCAGGCCTTTGGGATAAGGATACAAGGCCTCTGCTATCAATTCTTCAGATACATGTGGCCCGTAACTATCCGCTGTATCAATAAAATTAACACCAAGCTCAATGGCTCTTTTTAAAACCTTTATAGCTTCGTTGTGGTCTTTTGGTGGTCCCCAGATACCTTTTCCGGTGATCCGCATTGCTCCGTACCCAAGGCGATTGACAGTTAAATCTCCACCAATGGTAAACTCTTTGCTGAATGTTGTTGCTGTATCTGACATGATTAAATGGTTTTATAAATTTCTAACAGCCAGTATGCACAAATGTTCGGATACAAAGGTGGAAATTCCTCATTGCTAATTCAGGATTAGATGTGCCATAAAAAAAATTACATTTCTGAGAAATCTCATTACAAAAAAGAAACCCGGCTGATCAACCGGGTTTCTTTTTTGCATTTAGCTTTTTATTATTGGTGCGGGCCGACCTCTTTTACCCGTGTCTGGTTTAATTTGTTGCTGACGGTTCCTGGGCGCATTCGGATTGAAGCCCGGTATCGTATTCTGATTTGCTGGTCGCTGGTTTAAATTCTGTCCAGGCTGTTGCCCGTTGCCATTACCCCTGTTAAACCTCTGATCCTGCTGAGGATTGTTAGGTTGCTGATTAGGGTTCTGTTGCGGGTTCTGGTTACCATTACCTCTGTTAAACCTTGGATCCTGCTGCGGATTGTTTGGCTGCTGATTAGGGTTTTGTTGAGGATTCTGGTTGCCATTGCCTCTGTTAAACCTTTGGTCCTGCTGCGGATTGTTCGGCTGCTGATTAGGGTTTTGTTGAGGGTTCTGGTTGCCATTGCCTCTGTTAAACCTTGGGTCCTGCTGCGGATTGTTTGGTTGCTGATTAGGGTTCTGTTGAGGGTTCTGGTTGCCATTGCCTCTGTTAAACCTTGGGTCCTGCTGCGGATTGTTTGGCTGCTGATTAGGGTTTTGTTGCGGGTTCTGGTTGCCATTGCCTCTGTTAAACCTTGGATCCTGCTGCGTATTGTTCGGCTGC
Source organism: Mucilaginibacter tolerans (assembly GCF_030519375.1). GTDB lineage: Bacteria > Bacteroidota > Bacteroidia > Sphingobacteriales > Sphingobacteriaceae > Mucilaginibacter. Next base: position 52,811 of record NZ_JAUMKB010000014.1, read on the forward strand.
TGATTAGGGTTCTGTTGCGGGTTCAGGTTACCATTACTTCTGTTAAACCTTGGATCCTGCTGCGGATTGTTCGGCTGCTGATTAGGGCTCTGTTGAGGGTTCTGGTTACCATTACCTCTGTTAAACCTTGGATCCTGCTGCGGACTGTTCGGCTGTTGATTAGGGTTTTGTTGCGGGTTCTGGTTACCATTACCTCTGTTAAACCTTGGATCCTGCTGCGGATTGTTTGGCTGCTGATTAGGGTTCTGTTGAGGGTTCTGGTTGCCATTACCTCTGTTAAACCTTGGATCCTGCTGCGGACTGTTCGGCTGCTGATTAGGGTTCTGTTGCGGGTTCTGGTTACCATTACCCCTGTTAAACCTTTCGTCCTTGTTCATCTTGTTAGGGTCATTACCAGGCCTGTAAGCTTCTACATGTCTTGGTGCAGGTCTACTGTAATTATTATTATTATTATTATTATTATTTCCCTGCGCAGGGATCTGCTGAATAGCCGGACGGTAAACTGAAAGCTGGTTGTTTGACAAAACCTGTGCACCAGGCCTTGTATTATTGGTTATCCTTACTGCTTGTATGTTAGTGTGCGCTGCGTTTTCTACCATGCCTACCTGCGGCCCACGGTTATATCGGTAACCTCCATTATTGTTACCGGGGCGGTTATTATTAGCATTGTAATTGTTTACATTATTAACAATGGTAATGTTGTTGATGATTGTAGTATTGTGCTGAATATAGTTGTTCACGTTTACCTGGGTCATATGTCTACCTTGTACGACGTTCCAACTATTGGCGGCAGGCATCCACTGGCCGCTTGCTACTACGTTCATGCTTACGCGCGGGGCAATAGGCGCCCAGCAAAAATTATCATTGTAATTACCCCAGGTAACCCATGCAGGTGCCCATTCGTGACCGGGTAACCATGCCCAGCCATAATAGTCGTCATAAAACCAGCGCCCATAGTGGAATGGAGCCCAGCCCCAGATATAGTTTGAAACCCAGGTCCAGCCGTAGTCGCTGTATACCCAGTAGCCATTGGTAGCATAGGGCCTGAAATCAGGTCCTGCATCCGGAACCCATACGTAGCCATAGTCAGGGTAATTTACCCAGGTACCGTAAGGAGCGAGTTCATCATAAAATACCTGGTCCGTTTGATAGTTTGTATTATCAAAATTGTCGTTGTATACCGGTTGCGGTGGAGGCGAATAGGCACTGGTTTGCACCATTGCCGAACAGCCCGCCAGTGATATGGCAGCCGGTATTACTATATATAATATCTTTTTCATGATTGTAATTGCTAAAATATACTTATGAAATTTATAAGTATGACAATTGCTGGTTCAATTAGTTTAAGCTATATGCCAACAATATTAACAAGATATTTTAATATATAATTTACGCATAGATATTTAGCTTGGAGCAAAAAAAAGCCATATAGCATTAGGTGCCATATAGCTTCTTGAATATCAATTGAATATAATATCGCGTTTACCTCCAGGCGCCAATAATAAGCCCCATTAGTGTTAGCGAAACAATGCTGTACCCGCCGTTAATGAAAATATGGCGCCAGCCTTTGAGCTCAAATAAACTGTGAATGGCAATGGCGCAAAACGTCCATATCCCGGCAAGGAAACCTGCGGTAGCACCCCATGAGGCTGTCGTCTTCGCGTCAGCCAGGAACATAGCAAGATTTACAGCCATAAGCAGTGAGAAAATAAGAGTGAAACCGAATATCTTGCCTTTGTTACCCTGCTTTATTTGTTCCTCAGATAGGTTGCTGTCTACCATCCAGGCATTACCAAAAATTGGGCGCGAATACCAGACACCACCTACCGCAAAAGCGGAGAGGCCCGCAACAATCACTGCGAGCCAGTTGATCAGAGAGAAGTTCATTTGTTTAAAGGTTTAATTTAAGTTTAAATAAATTTATGAAAATTTATCTAAACTATTGAACCTTATAACGGTAAACATAGCGGCCAATATTGCCGTCTTTATCAATGCCTTCGATAATGGCCTTGTAGGTTCCTGTTCCGTCAGAGTTGAAGAACTCAAAGGCTGCATTACCAGCTTTGTCTGTTACTATAACAGGGTTCCAGTATATGGTGCTGCGGAAATCACTACCTGCCGAATTGGTTGAAGTACTTTCATATTTTGGCGAATAAAATGTACGGGCAGTGCTATAGCCACCAGGTATAAACTCTATTTCATTGTTTTTTGGCAGCATAGCCAATAGCTCATCCTTCGATATTTTTTCGCCTTTAGGTATTTTTTTAATATTCACCACTAAAACGCCACTTGTTCCTGTAGTTCTATTAATGTTTGTAAAGCCGTCATTGTTAAATATTTCAACAGACTCCACCATTTTCGGGTCAACATTGTACAAATAACTAAAATCTACCGGCATACCATTAACATAATAGGCAACCGGAGTTCTTTTACCACCATTGTATTCTCTTGTAATGTAAAAATTATTGTTGTCATAAGTTAATCCAAGGCCAGCGCCTACCAGGCAATCGCTAAAAGAGTTGCAATCTTTAAACCTATCGCCGGGAATTTCGTGATCAGCCAGCATGCTTAATCCGGTTAAACTACTATAATCTGCATGACTGACTTTTTTAATGTTCGGTTTGGCCTTGATAACCACGCCCTCCAGTACTCGTGGTACATTTAGTTGTTTTTTATTATTTTGTAAATAGGGGCGAAGGGTACTGTCGATATTGGTTATCTCGCCGACCGGATTAATGTATACTGTAGAAGGCGGGGCGACTAATGGATCTATACTAAGCATCAGGCTGCTACTGTTTGGATTATCGCGTGCTGTGATTTTTATGCTTGATGTATCAGAAACAAGGACATTCGGAAACCTGAATGCGCCATTCGCATCGGTAACGGTTTGTGTAGAGTAAGCCTTATCAGGAATAAATAAGCGAATATTGCCCCGGGCTATGGGTAAGCCCGTATTATTACGGAGGATACCTGAGATCGCTATACCTTGCTCTGGTAAAAAGGCTATCGGGGGAATTTTGTCTGCCAATAAATTTTTATAGGTAAAGCGACGATAGCCTTGTGTTAGCATTAGGACGTCAAGATCATTTATACTATTGTCATCATGATGATTAAAATAATAGCCGGGTTTTTCGATATAGCCCCTTAGGTCAGATGATAAAAGCAGCTGGCTTAATATATTAGGGGCATCGTCATCGTCATAAGGTACAATTGACTCATTGATTACTGATACTGAAAAGTTTCCCTCAGAAGGTAATACTTTATTTTTAGCTGATACAAGCACCCGCGTTTTTTGCCTGCGTGAATACGCAGACTGATCGGTTTTCATGCTAAGATTAAGCTGATCATTATTCTGAATAAAAACTACCCGCTCGCCTAATGGCGAACCTTTGTACGAGAAAATAGTGATCTGTAAAATACCTGTCGGGAATTTACTTTTTGCTATGGTAGCTGAATAACTGATATTTTGTAATACTGTTTGTGCTGCATAACATACCACGCCGCCGCTTTGAGCCATAACATAAAATGTCCGGCCCCGGTTCTTCTGAAAAAATCCCTCGTTGGTCGTTATTTTTATACTTAGGCTATCCTTCGCATTGTTGTTTACAGACAGGTTAATTCCTTCAGCGCGCACGTTGGGCAGATCAAAACTGCTCTGCGAGCCATCGGCAAAGGTAAAATTGGCTTTGTAGGTTTTGCCATTCTCCGGTGTCAGGGCAAATGCCCCCATACCCAAATGCTGCGATTCAAAATTAGCCACCACAGTACCATTATTATCAACAATGGTCCCTTTTGAATCAATCCCCAGGCCATCAGGTTTGATTGCCTTAAATGCTACTCTTGATCTGATGCCACTGATCAGATAACCTCCTTCAGGAAAGAACTGGGCATCAATGCCCGGTGGAGTTAATTGTATCGGGAAGACCTTTGTGACGGTCTTCTTGTCTTCCAGCTCGAGATCTGCGCTGATGGTGCTTGAATTTAATTCAGCGGGCTTTTCACTCGTGAAACTGATACTCACCACTCCGTTTTGATTGGTTTCGCCTTTCCCTTTGCTTATTGTGCCATCATCATTTAGTGCCTTCCAACTCACCTTTTTATTCGCATAGGGTTTGCCATCTTCGTCTTTGTAAACTATTTCTGCGTTTATTTTATCAACTTTTTCGGATATCGAGTTTTTGAAAGTAATACGCGGTAATACCAGGCCAGGATTATTGGCTCCAACGGTGATCGTTTTGTTAAAAAAGTAAGCCTGATCAGCATTGCGCATCCAGCGCGTATAAGCTCTTACATGAAAATTTCCACGCTTAGCAAAATCAGGTGTCAGGATAAGAGAACCGATTGCTATACCATTTACAATTTGCAGTTTTAATTCTCTGGGTAACTGTCCTTCGTTAATAAAATCCACATATAAAATCTTGCTTAGTGTAGTTGGCTGATGCAAGTCAACGGTGACATAAGCTTTAAACCAGATCGTATCGTTTACGGCGTAATAAGGTTTATCAAAATGGATATAAACCTTTTCGACAGGACGATCGTTAGTTAGTTTTTGGGTTTTGGCTATAATGGTAGTCAGTGGAATACTATCGCGCTGTGCAAAAGCCGCAAAATGCATGATAGTAAGTGACGTTAACAGAACAAGTAAAAATTTTCTTAAATTCATCAAAATTGGTGTATCAAAGGTGCCGGCTAAATATAGCTATTTCAGGCAAGAGGCCATGAAATAAGGCCCGGGTTTAACATTTTTTTACAATTGTTACCGGTAACAGTACGGAAAATCTAACGTATACCTCAAAAATAAAGTGTAGACGCAGTAGAAATGTTACGTTGAGGATTTTGGATAAATGAAGAAGAAAAAAGAAAAGATCTATTTCAAAGATCAGTGGGCGGGAATGACCGATCATCTGAAGAAATTTATAGAGAGTGGCGAGCAGGAAGAATTGCACCTTTTTCGCGTGCAGGTAAAAAAACTGCGGGCCATGCTGGAGCTTTTGGACATCAATTCAACAAAACATCCTTTAAAAAGAGACTTTAAACCGGTAAGGAAGATATTTAAACGTTGTGGCGAGATACGCAATGCCTTTATCAATCTGCAATATGGCCAGCGTTTTCAGTTTAAGAATGAAGACTTTTTCATGAATCATTTGTATGAGATAGAAAAAGGCACACAGGAGGTAAAAGAGCTTGGGAAAGAATATCTGAACACAATGAAGACCGCTTATAATGACATAGGTGACGACCTTGAGCCGGTAGATAATAAGGACATTGTGCAGTTTTATAAAACGAAACTGTATAGTATTGCTTCATCATTAGAAAACCTCCAGTTTACCGATGAATTGCATGCTACCCGTAAACAGATTAAAACCCTGATGTACAACCGTAAAATAGCTCACGATGCATTAGACGGCAAACTACAGATCAGTAATGATTACCTCGATAAATTGCAGACACTTATAGGCGACTGGCATGATAATGTGCTGGCGATGGAATTGTTTTCTTCAGCCGGGTTTAATTCAAAACCGGTTATTACAAAAATCAAAAGTCAGAATACCCGGTTAAAAAGAGCCATTGCTGCATTGGCACACGATTTTGAACGAAAAGCTATCCTGGCACAACAATTGACCATGCATTAAAACAATGGGACTCGAGATAGAACGCAAATTTTTGGTAGACCATGAAAAATGGGAGGGGGTAGAAAAACCGATGGGCATTTCTTACCGCCAGGGGTATATGCTGCGGGATGATCAGCAAACTATCCGGGTAAGAGTCTCGGATAAGAAAGGATACCTGAACTTTAAAAGCAAGATATCCGGCCTAAGCCGTAAAGAGTATGAATATGAAATTCCACTGGATGATGGCCTTGAAATATTAAAAGCCTTTACTACTAATGGTACCGAGAAAATTCGATACCTGGTTCCATTTAAAGGTAAAATATGGGAAGTGGATGTTTTTTCGGGCGATAATGATGGCTTAATCGTTGCCGAAATTGAACTAAAAAGCGAAATAGAAGAATTCGAAAAACCTGATTGGGTAACCACTGAAGTGACCTATGACGGACGTTATACCAATGCAAGCTTGTCGATATATCCATACAAGGATTGGCGCGTGTAATAATTTGGTTATCTGCAATAAATCTTTTCCCGATTTGCTATCTTCATAGCATTAACCAATCACCCTGAGTATGAAAACTGTTCTATTTTTTGTCCTTTTTTTTGTTTGCGGTTATGCCTTCGCACAGGATGTCCCAGCCCGCTGGGACGAACTGACAGCAACTGATTTTCCTGTTGCCTTAGACAAATCATCACAAACCTGCATTTTACCATTTGGCATATTAGAAAAGCACGGTCCTCATTCGCCGATCGGGACTGACTTGATCCATGTTCGCGAATGGGCTGCCAGAGCAACTAAGCAGGAATATGCTGTTGTATTCCCCGATTATTTTTATGGGCAGATCAATGAAGCCAAACAACAATTAGGCACTTTTGCTTTGCCAAGCCGCGTAATATATGACTTGCTGGAAGCTACCTGCGATGAGATTGCCCGTAATGGGTTCAAGAAAATAGTAATCTTAAACGGACATGGTGGCAATCCGGAATTTATCCGGTTTTTCATGCAGTCTTTTCTGAATAAAAGGCACAACTACGTCATCTATTTTTATACACCTGGTACAGACGATGACTATGCCAAACAATACCGCCAGATGCATAAATCAGATATGAAAACCGATCAGCATGCAGGCGAAAGTGAAACATCGGTATTGATGTATTATCGTCCCGACCTGATGCGTATGGACAGGGCAACCGCACAGTCAGGAGCCGATCAGAAAAGATTGAACATCCCTAATTTGTATACGCCCATCTGGTGGTATGCATCCTATCCGAACCATTATGCAGGCGAGGGCGACAAGGCAACACCTGAGTTTGGGAAGTTTATTACCGATCATGAAATCGCTTCGTTCATCAAGGCTTTAAAAGAAGTAAAGGCCGATGAAACGACCCTCAAGCTGCAAAACGAATATTATGATAGGGTAGATAACCTGGTAAAATAATTCATTGGGATTCACTCGATTATATCATAGCCGGGCGAATCTCTTAACCTTGAGGCAACCCTTTTTCGTATGAATGCGTGATGACTGTATATACATACACAGTTAAAACACATTTTTATGAAAACTAAAATCATTTCTTTGGCTCTCGTGATAGCATGCAGCCTCTTTTTGTTGGCAGGTTGTGGTGGTAAGAGCTCCAATAATTCAATGAATCCAACATCTTCCGGAAATACCCCTGTTGCAGCAGCTTCAGTAAGTATAGAAAATTTTGCTTTTTCGCCAGCGACCGTGCATGTTAAAATAGGAGGTACGGTCACCTGGACAAACAAAGATGCCAGCCCGCATACAGCCACCGATCTTGGTGGAAGCTTTGACAGCGGAAGCCTGAACACCGATCAGACCTTTAAAAAAGCGTTCTCAACGGCAGGGACCTATACCTATCATTGCACTATACATTCTATGATGGCCAATGCCACTGTTATAGTTGGTAACTAAAAAAGTATACTCAAAAATAAGCCCCGCTACCGTCCTGGTAGCAGGGCTTATTTATTTGTACCAAAGCATCACAGATGCCAGCGGCATGATCAGGAGGAGATTGACTACCAGCCGATGCCTTTTTTAGCATTGCCATTTTTAATGTGACCTTCGGCGGTAGCTTTACTCATGATAGCTGACATTTTATTGCCTGCACTATCTTTACCACTTGCAATGTACCTGCCTGACTTTACATCAATAACCGGATCGATCATCGGAACATTTTTAGTCTTGGTTTTTACTGAATACGCGGTTATTCCGCTCCCTGTTGTTGCCATGATAAGTTGTTTTAATTTTTTTATGTTAACCCTAATTAAGTAGAATTGTTTACCAATAAACGTATTTTTTATTATTGGCGTAATTTTTTTTTATCCACTTTTAGGTTGTTTTCAACAAAAAGTGTTTTATTTTTAAGAAACCTACTTAATGTAAACGTAAATATATTGCTGTAAATCACATGTATATTTTGTTGCTGTATCAAAAGCCATTAAGTAACATTTTACGCATCAAAATTGTTATTATTGTATAGCCAAAACTTCTATTATGAATAAAAGAGACTCAAGTATTACCTATCTACTTTTAGGTATATACGCTTTAATGGTTAACTGGTATTACAATCATAACATCATCCTGCTGATACTTGCTTATATCTTCTGGCCGTTGTACCTGATATATGAATTGCTTACTGGCAATCTTTCGCATGGTATGTGGAAGGAGATTCCACTGTCGTACTTTAAATAGTTCTCATGGCCAAATTTTATGACAGCATCCTAGATCAGCACAGGGAATTTATAGCCAAACAAAAAATATTTTTTGCGGCCAGTGCCCCACTTGGTTTGGATGGGCATGTAAACCTTTCGCCAAAGGGCAGCGATAGCTTCAGGGTGTTGTCAGATCATCAGGTCGCTTATATGGATATCATAGGAAGCGGCAATGAAACATCGGCCCACCTGCTCGAAAATGGACGTATTACATTTATGTTTTGCGCATTTGAAGGGCCGCCCAACATTTTGAGATTATATGGACATGGTAGTGCCATTCTGCCAGGAGACTCTGATTGGCAGGATCTGGTACAACATTTTCACTTACAGCTCGCTACACGGCAGATTATTGTTGCCCAGATAGACAAAGTGCAAACTTCCTGCGGTTTCAGCGTGCCATTGTATGAATATCTGGGTGAACGTGATCATGCTGAAAAATGGGCATTAAACAAAGGGGAGGATGGCCTGGAAGCCTATAAAGCCGAAAAAAACCGCATCAGCATGGATGGTTTGCCCACCGCATTATTTTAAAAAGCGCAAATAATCAATTCTCTTCATTAAATTTAGACGCCTTCTTTCATCTAAATAAACCTATAATGAAGAACCGCTGTCTATTACCATTCCTTTTACTCTTATTTACCTATACATGGGCTTATGCTCAAACTGCTAATCCGACGGATAAACCCGACCGCTGGAATGCCCAATGGATAACTGTTCCGGGCGGCACAGGAGTTGATTATGAGATATGCCTGTTCAGGAAAACGATCAATTTAACAACAAAGCCGCCGGTGTACCTGGTGCATGTATCAGGTGATAATCGCTACAAATTATTTGTGAATGGTACGCTGGTCTCTATCGGCCCGGCACGTGGTGATTATTATTACTGGAACTATGAAACTGTGGATCTGGCGCCTTATCTGAAAGAAGGAAAAAATGTGATTAGCGCGATTGCTTTTAATGAGGGACTTATCAGGCCAACTGCCCAGATGACTTTCCGTACAGGTTTTATTTTGCAGGGACATACAGAAACAGAAGAACAGATCAATACCAACTCAAGCTGGAAATGCTTCCGCGATTCGTCTTATGTGCCCTTGCCCGTGCTGCTGGTTTATAGTTATTATGCCGCTGGCCCGGGTGAACAGATAACGATGAAACTGCATCCCAAAAACTGGCAGCAGGCTGATTTTGACGACTCCAAATGGAAGGCGGCGTTAAAAGTATCCGACGGCACACCCAAAGGCAAGTTTACATTTATAGAAGGTTGGATGCTGGTGCCATCGCCTATACCTGCACGTGATCTGGTAATGCAGCGCCTGCAGAAAATGCGCCAGGAAGATGGTGTTAGCTTGCCGTCAATATTTCCTGCGGAAAAAGGGCCAGTTACTATAGCGGCACACACCAAAGCAACTATACTGCTCGATCAAACCTACCTCACCAATGCCTATCCAACCATCGTTTTTAGCAAGGGTAAGGATGCAGGTATCTTATTAAGCTATGCCGAAGGGATGTACAAAATTGAGATTGAAGGTAAAAACAGTAAAGATTGGCGGGCGCAAACGGTTAAAGGTAATCGTGATGAAATAGAAGGAAAGAGATTTGTCGGCCGTAAAGATAGCCTGATAAGTGATGGCAGCGACGGACAGCAATTTACGCCACTTAATTGGCGTACTTTCCGGTACATTCAATTGATCATTCAAACTAAAGACGAGCCATTGGTGATAGATGACTTGTATAGTATGTTCACTGGTTATCCATTTAAGTATAATGCCAAACTGGAGACTGAGGATGATACTCTTACTAAAATATTGGAAATAGGCTGGCGCACGGCACGCTTATGTGCCTGGGAAACATACATGGATTGCCCATATTACGAGCAGTTGCAATATGTTGGCGATACCCGTATACAAGCTTTGGTATCATACTACAATAGCGGCGATGACAGGCTTGCACGTAATGCTATTACCTTGTTGGATCACTCCCGTATTTCTGAAGGAATAACACAGAGCAGATATCCAACGGCGGTAATGCAGCAAATACCAACCTTTTCGTTATGGTGGATAGGTATGCTGTATGATTATTACCTGTATCGGGATGACAGTGGTTTTGTAAAAGATAAATTGCAGGGCACAAGGGACGTGATTGGCTTCTTTAACCACTATCAGCAGGCCGATGGCTCGCTGAATAATCCGCCGTACTGGGAATTTACTGATTGGGCAAACGGCAAGGCCCTGAACCCGAAAAAAAACTGGAACGCAGGAGTAGGTCCGATAGGAGAGAATGGCAACTCATCAGTACTCGATCTGCAATTGTTATGGGCTTACCAAATCGCTGCTGAACTGGAAAGCAAGCTGGGTAGCAAAGAATATGCAGCTACCTATCAGCAAAGAGCAGCGCAACTAAAACAAACCATCCGTGCAAAATATTGGGTAACTGCCAGGAATGAGTTTGCCGACCGTCCTGAGAAAGATGTATTTTCGCAACATGCTAATTCACTGGCTATTCTGACAGGTGTTACTACTCCGGTAGAAACTGTGCAGGTAGCACATCAGTTATTGTCGGATACTTCACTTATCCCGGCATCCATTTACTTTAAGTATTATCTGCATCAGGCACTTATTAAGGCCGGGTTAGGTAATGATTACATCAGCTGGTTGGGTATATGGCGCGATAATATTAAAATGGGGATGAGCACCTGGGCCGAAATGTCTGATATTGCGGCATCACGCTCTGATTGCCATGCCTGGGGATCGAGCCCGAATATCGAACTGTACCGCACTGTATTGGGAATAGAGAGCGATGCAGCGGGATTCAGAAAAGTAAAGGTAGAACCACATTTGGGCAGTATATCCCATATTGGCGGTGAAATACCTCATCCTAAAGGTACTGTCAGCGTACAATATGCCCTGCAACACAATAAATGGCATATAACCGTTACTTTACCCGGGGGCGTACCGGGGACGCTGGTATGGAAAGGGAAAGAGTATGGTTTGAAGCCAGGAGAGAATAATTTAACACTTTAGCATCACCATTGTAAATAATGAACCCGGAACTGCTGATTGACATAGGTTATACCCTGCTGATCATTGTCATTTGTCTGCATATTGTGTACAATACCCCTTCTAACGATAAAGCACTGGCTTATGTGCTGGTAACTATATTCTTACCCTTGGTTGGCATAGCTGTTTATTTTGCGTTTGGGACAAACTGGCGAAAGAACAAGCTTTACAATAAAAAAATAGTGCGTGATAAAACGGTATTAGCCGACCTGCGTGAACGGATAACGCTTGAATCGGAGAAGGCGTTGGATACGCAGGAACAGGCCATCAGAAAACATAGAAAGCTGGCATTATATCTGTTGAAGGATGGTATGAGCCCTTTGACCGGCGGTAATGAAGTAAAACTGTTGATCAATGGTGAAAATAAATTCCCTGAAGTGTTGGAGGCACTCCGGAGGGCAAAGCATCATATCCATATTCAGTACTATATTTTTGAAGATGGCGATATAGCCGAGGAGATCAAAAATGTTCTGATACAAAAGGCACAGGAAGGTGTTGCGGTGCGCTTTATTTATGATGATTTTGGTAGCCGCTCCATCCGGCGGTCGTTTGTTAACGAGATGAAAGCTTCCGGAATTGATGCTTTTCCATTTTATAAGATTCATTTTATTTTATTGGCCAACAGGGTAAATTATCGCAATCACCGTAAAATAATTGTGGTAGATGGTTGTGTAGGGTTTATAGGCGGCATCAATGTGAGCGACAGATATATAAACAAGCCCGGGCAGTTATTCTGGAGGGATACCCATGTGAAGATTAGCGGCCCCGGGGTATATTACCTGCAGTATTTGTTTATTTCAGACTGGAATTTCTGCTCCGGTAAGCGCTTAAAACTGGAACGCGATTTCTTTTGTACCAAACCCACCGAGCACGGCAAAGCCACAGTGCAGATAGCTGCCAGCGGCCCGGATTCAGATGCGCCAACAATTATGTTTTCAATGGTACAAACTATTGGGCTGGCAGAAAAGGAGCTGCTGATCACTACGCCATATTTTATTCCGGGAGAGGCGATTATGGATGCCTTACATGTAGCGGCTATGAGTGGGGTAAGTATTAAGCTTTTGGTACCCGACAAATCAGATTCAGCTTTCGTTAATGCTGCCGCGCGTTCTTATTATGCCGATTTGCTCGCTGTAGGAGTCGAGATCTATTTATATCAGAAAGGGTTTGTTCATGCTAAAACTTTAGTGTCAGATGGGCAGATGGCGATCATTGGTACAGCTAATATGGATCATCGCAGTTATGATCTGAATTTTGAAGTAAACAGCATGATCTATGATATTGCTACCGCCAAACAATTAAGGGACGTTTTTTATAGCGATATTAAACAGGCTAAAAAAATAAGCCCCAATACCTGGAAAAAACGTCCCTATTATAAACAACTGCCTGAGAAGCTGGCCAGGCTAATGTCGCCGCTGCTTTAATTATACTTTTTCGACCACTACAGCTGTACCGTAAGCCAATACTTCGGTTACGCCCTGCATGATTTCGTTGGCATCATAACGCATAGCGATGATGGCATTGGCACCCATTACCTGTGCGTGCTGTATCAACAACTGGTAGGCTTCTTCACGGGCATTTTCGCAAAGTTCAACATAAATCGAAAGCTGGCCACCAAAAAGAGACTGGAAGCCACCGGCAATATTGCCCAGTACACTACGGCTGCGCACCGTCACGCCACGTACAAGACCAAGATGTTTAACGATTTTATAACCCACTAACTCGTTACTGGTGGTTATTAATGAATGATCCATTTTATTAATGTGTTTTTAGGTGATTGGTAATGAAATCAAATGTAATTCAATTGTATTGATAAAATACGACTGCAATCTGTTTAAATAGTAATGTGTTTACTTTAAAACTAATCCTATTTTTGACGCCATAAACCCTAAATAGTTACATGAGATTTTTTCCAATAACGCTGGCGCTGGTGCTCTCGGCATTTTCCTGTTTTTCTCAAAAAACTGCCCTTATTGAACATAAAAAAGATTCGCTTTTTATAGTTTATGACCACGCCGCAATTTTTTCGGGCAAGGTATCAACTACCGGATCATCTTATATAGTTCAGCAACAAAGTGAAACCGTGAACGGCTGCACTTATCAAATTGTCACGGTACGTACAAAAGAATTAAAGCCGATTCAGTTAAACGCTCATATTACCGGCAGCGAGCAATCTGTCGCCTGCGAAAGTGAACCTGCCGACGGTCTTATAAAAGTAGTAAGACATGTGTTTGGCAAAAGTACAAGCTTGTTAAATAATGCGGTGTACGAGCGTAGCCAGGACTGGTTATTTTCTGTCGATAAGTTTTATTCTAAAGTGAAGATCATACCACGGGATAAAGGATACGATCTGGACGTTTCGGGATGGGAAATAGTAATCCGTTTCAGGCCGCTGTATTATCAAAAACACAGGGGGCTTTCCTATTTTAACCCGTCAGCCTATAACATATGGAAAAAGCCGGTGGTGGGTTGGTGTAGTTGGTTTGCTTACTTTGATCAGATAAATGAAAAGGAGATAAAGGAAACAGCTGATGTGATCAGCGAAAAGCTAAAGCCGTTTGGACTCGAATATCTTCAGATCGATGACGGTTATCAACAATTACCGGTCGGCTTGCCTGATACCTGGCTGCAGGCGAATAAGAAATTTCCATCCGGTTTGAAAAACCTGGCAAGCTATATCAATTCAAAAGGGCTAACTCCGGGTGTTTGGACCAACGTGTCATTTGCAGATTCGGCGGCTGCATTTAAAAACAAGGAATTATTTGTAAAAGATCATACCGGGGCCCCTGCTTTAGGCAACTGGGTAGGCTATGTGATGGATGGGGGTAACCCGGAAACTATTCAACAACTCATCACCCCTGTTTATAAAGGATTAAATAACGATGGATTTAATTATTTTAAATTAGATGCCATCAGGCATTTAAAATATGAAGGCTATAACTCCCACAAGGATTATTTTAAAGCAAAGAACATCGATAGGGACGAAGCTTTCAGAAATGTAGCCAAAGAAGTGAGAAAGCAAGCCGGGAGAGATAAGTTTTTATTGGCTTGTTGGGGCATCAGGCCGGAGCTGGTAGGAATAGCCGATGGCTGCAGGATAGGAAACGACGGCTATAGTTATGCTGGTTTGGCTCAATTTAACTCGTACAATAATATCATATGGCGAAATGACCCTGATCATATTGTGTTAAGCGCACAGGAAGCTTATAGAAGCTGCACCGCCACCTCGCTTACAGGTTCATTATTTATGCTGACGGATAAGCCGGAGAAATACCAAAATTCCCCATTAATTGAAGCAGCGCGTCGATCTATCCCGGTTTTATATACCCAACCGGGCCAGGTTTACGATGTTGATCCTTCGCGGTCGGCATTGATTAGCCAGGCCGACGTGGAAATGAGCGGTAGCGGCCCCAGACCGTTTGATGCCAGCAGTACCACTACAACCGGGTTGTTTGAACTGGAGATCAACAAGCCATTTGAGAATTGGGTAGTTCTGGGCCGGCTGGATGAACGGGATAAAGTGCTGCCATTTAAAGAATTGGGGTTAGATGAAAAGAAGGAGTACCTGGTGTTTGAATTCTGGTCAAAAAAATATGAAGGCGTTTTTAAAACGCAATTTATCCCTGGCAGGATAGACACAGCTATCAACTGCCAGGTATATTGTTTTCGCGAAAAACTGGCTCATCCACAATTATTAGCCACAAATCGCCATATTAGTTGTGGTGGATTAGAACTGAATGATGTGGAATGGAAAAACCGTTCATTGGAAGGTGCAAGTGAAGTGGTAGCCAACGATAAATACACCATTTACATACACGAAGATAAGCAGTTTAATTTCACTGGAATATCTGTGAAAAATGCAATGTTGATGACCAATGAAAAAGATGGGGACATAAGAAAGATCACACTGTTTTCGGATAAAGGTGGTATTGTGAACTGGAAAGTGAATTATAAATAAACGAATCGTAAAACATCACCTAGCTTAGATATTCTGCATGAAAAAAATAATTCCGGGCTTAATATTCCTTTTATGGCTTAACGTGAGTTTTGGTCAAAAATCGAATCACGATTTACATTTTGATACACTTGCGAAGCAATGGGATGAAGCAATCCCGCTGGGAAATGGTATGCTTGGTGCATTAGTTTGGCAAAAGGGGGAGCGTCTGCGTTTTTCTTTAGACAGGGCTGACCTTTGGGATATGCGCCCGATGAAAGGTTTGCATCGAAAGGAGTTTAATTATCAATGGGTTATCGATCACGAAAAGTCAAAAGACTATGCACCGGTACAACAATACCTGGATGCGCCATATGATCGGGAACCGGCGCCTTCACGCATTCCGGGCGGTGCATTGGAGTTTAATATTAAAAATTGGGGGCAAGTGCGGTCAGTCCACCTATTTATAAATGATGCCTTGTGCGAAGTAAAATGGACGAATGGGATTACACTAAGAACATTTGTTCATGCAACGGAGCCTGTTGGCTGGTTCAGGTTCGAAAATTTAAAGACTGACTTTGAACCGCAACTGATAATGCCCAGGTACCAGGGAGCAGTAAAAACATCCGGTGACCCGGTTGGTGGCGACGATCTGTCGCGATTAGGGTATGTTCAGGGAACTATTAAACGCAATGGCAATAGCATTAGCTACCTACAGAAAGGCTGGGGCGGATTTACTTATGAAATTAATGTAAGATGGCGGAAAATAGGTGCTGGGATAGTTGAAGGCGTTTGGAGTATATCCTCACAATATCCCGGTAAAAAAATAAATACCTTGGCATTTATCGTAACTCAACAGGCGTTGAAAAAACGTTATTCAGATACTTATGCGGCACACGCCTTATGGTGGCGCAGCTTCTGGAATAAATCTGCTGTTCATGTACCTGATACTTTAATAGAAAAACAATATTATCTGGAACAGTATAAATTTGGTTCAGCGTCAAGACAGGGAGCGCCGCCAATTTCTTTACAGGCGGTATGGACAGCCGATAACGGGCGGATACCACCATGGAAGGGGGATTATCATCATGATCTGAACACCGAGCTAAGTTACTGGCCCTGCTACGCTGGCAATCACTTGCAGGAAGGCATAGCTTATCTTGATCATTTGGATGAAAATAAAACCAACTACAAGCGCTATACAAAAATGTATTTCGGGAAAGAGGGTTTAGCAGTACCGGGAGTAACTACATTAGATGGAACCGAAATGGGCGGCTGGATCCAGTATTCTCTGTCACCTACTGTATCCTCCTGGTTGGCCCAGCATTATTATTTGCAATGGCGCTATAGTATGGATAGAAATTTCCTTAAAACCAGGGCCTATCCATGGGTGAAGGATGTGGCTGTTTTCCTTGAAAGTTTAACCTTTAAAGGGGATGACGGCTTTCGCAAATTACCGATCAGTTCGAGTCCGGAAATAAATGATAATGATTTAAATGCATGGTTTCCGCAGAATACCAATTATGACCTGGCGCTAATGAAGTCGACATTCAAAATAGCAGCTGAGTTAGCCGGAGAAATGGGGTTAAAGAATGACGCTGCTCATTGGAGAAAGGTACTGTCGGAGTTTGGAGATTTTGCAATAACATCTAACGACGAACTGATGTTTTCGCCGACGATGCCTTATAACCAGTCGCACAGGCATTTTTCGCACATGATGGCTATCCATCCGCTCGGATTAATAAAATGGGAGGACGGAAAGCAATCGCAACACGTTATAAAGAATAGTGTTCGTTTATTAGATAGTATAGGTCCCGCTTACTGGTGCGGATACTCGTATGCCTGGCTCGCTAATATGAAAGCAAGGGCTAAGGATGGTTATGGGGCAGCCAAAGATCTGCAGATATTTGCAAAAGCTTTTTGTTCGGTTAACAGTTTCCATTTGAATGGTGATCAGACAAAATCCGGCTACTCAAAATATCAATATCGTCCTTTCACCCTTGAAGGGAACTTTGCATTTGCGGCAGGCTTGCAAGAAATGCTAATACAAAGCTATGCAGGTTTTATAGAAGTTATGCCCGCTGTACCAACTGAATGGAAGGATATCAGGTTTGAAAACCTTCGCACCGAAGGAGCGTTCCTGGTGAGTGCATCAAAGAACAATGGAAACATGGCGCTTATTAAAATAAAAAGTGAAAAAGGGGGCAGATGCATTGTTAAAGCGGATATTCCGGTAAAACAGGTAAAAGTGCAAAGCAAATCATCAGTGAAAATCCGTCAAGATCAGGACGGCAAAACACTGGTTGAAGTTGAATGTAAACCGGGAGACCTTATTTCCATTGTCAATGGTCAGAATTGATATTATTATGCCAAACGCCATTATTGAAACACCGCGCCTGATTCTGCGCCAATGGAAAGAAAGCGATCAGGATCCGTATATCAGGCTGAACTCAGACCTGGAAGTAATGGAGTTTTTCCCTTCCGTGAAAACCCCCACTGAGACTTTGGCTCAAATAAAAAAGATAGCTGCTTATATTGGTCAGCATGGATATGGGTTTTTTGCCGTAGAGAGGAAGGACAATCATCAATTTATTGGCTTTACCGGCGTATGCGAACCCGGATTTGATGCTTATTTTACACCTTGTATTGAAATAGGCTGGCGGTTGAGCAAAGAAAACTGGGGACAGGGTTTTGCAACCGAAGCTGCATTGGCCTGTCTTGATTTTGGATTTGATAAACTTAATCTCGCCGCGATTTATTCATTTACCTCTATTCATAATAAACGATCAGAAAAGGTGATGCAGCGGATCGGAATGAGTAAAACGGGAGAATTTGACCACCCCTCAATTGCTGACGGACATTGGCTGAAAAGACATACTGTATACAAAATAAGTAGCGCTCCAAAATTATAATGGCAATCTAATTCCGGTTTCTGGAATTTGAGTTGTAAAAGCCCCAACTTTGCAGCCAGTTTTCAAATCGTTTATTATTAATAGAATTATTTCGTTATTTCGCCTTTTATAGCATTTTATGCCGTATTTGCCGAAATGTTAAATAGTGTAAAATAATGGTTACCGAAATAATTAAAAAATAGAAAACCCGTTATCAGCGTAAATAAAAAAATATGAATAAACTTAGACTCGTCACTTTTCTCTTGTTAGCCGGATTATTTATAATAGAGAGTTGTAAAAAGGATACCATTTACGGTAGTGCATACACAACCAAACCTCTCCAGGCTAATATTAACAGCACGGTATGGGCACCGGATACCATAACTAATACGATAACTTATAACTCAGCTAATAGCACCAAAACTCTTCTGCTGGAGGGCACCAAGTCCCAGAAGCAGATAATCATGACCATTAAACTTAATAATGCTTCTAATACACCCGGCTTTACAATTGGAACCTATGATATAGATGCGTCTTCAGTGCTTGTCGACTATAACACACAGGTATATTCTAACGGACAATATGTTTTTTTGCCGCACGGTACCGTTTCAGCGGGTAGCGGAACTATAATTGTTAGTTCGGTTGACTCAGTTAAGAAACAAATTACGGGCACTTTTCATTTTTATTCCCGTTCATCATCTGTGGATAGTACCGGGAACACGGTTATCACCATTGATAATATTTTGGGCGGAGAATTTACCAACTTGCCATACACCTTCACCAGCAATTGATCCCGAAACTTTAAACAAGCATCACATGTATCCAAACAATATCAAGAGAATATTTACAGGACTAATTATAGCAGTTTTTGCACTTATTGCTACAGGTGCCCACGCACAGACCCAGACCCCGGCGCCGACGCCTACCCAGGTTAGTTATTTTGGATTTTTTGGCGGGGTATCTAATCCGTTGGGTGATTTTAAAAAAGCCGATTACTACAATAACAAAGCAGGTTTTGCCAAAAAGGGGTTAACCTATGGGTTGGACGGGACCTGGTATTTTTATAAAAATCTTGGTTTAGGCGGGGCTATTACTTATCAGGATAACGGCGAATTGAACCAGGCCAACGCTGATAGCCTTGCAGCCGGATATACCAGGTCTTTCAGCGCTGATTATTCGAATATAACTGCGACAAAGAGATATCAAACAGTAAATATCCTGTTGGGACCGCAATATACTTTTGCAAAAGGAAAGTTTTTGTTGGACCTAAGAGCTTCAGCAGGTATATTAAAGGTTTTCTCAATGCCTGAAACCAGTATCACGCTAAGTGGTGTTACAGATCAGACAGCAACATTTTATCAAAAGAGTACATCCTCTACCGTATTAGCCTATAGCGGAACAGCCGCTCTGCGCTATAAATTGAGTGACAATGTGTTCTTGACATTTCGGGGAGCATATCTTTACTCACAAGGCCCATCAGTTACTAATCAGGACCGTACAACAAACATCGGAAGGATAGTAACTAAGCAACCATTTAATACCATCAACACCACCATAGGTCTTAACTTCGGACTGTAATAAATTCCGGATCATTCCTGAAATCCTGCCTGGCGAATGCTGAGCGGGATTTTTTATTTACCGAAGCAGGCCGATAGTCAGTGTAATAATAAGGATCACAGCTAATGGACGCCACACACTTTTGTATTTGTAGTTGTCGTCCGGAAAATACTTTTTGTAGAAATATTCAGCCAGTATCCCTCCGCCTATTATCTGAGACACCAAGCTGTAAATAATAAATTGTGTATTGTGAAGTAATGCCATCCTGTTTATATTGGCAGGTAACTTCAGCACACTGCCAATTACCATAGCTGCCACAAATTGATAAGCGATAGAGAATAATAATATACCGGTTGCTTGTCTTTTAAATCCTACGGAACGCAGGTTAATCATGAGCAATATTCCGCCCATAAGTGGTGCAAAAAATACAGAAAAGGCCAAAATGGCCCATTTAGAATAAATGGCTACTTGTCGCTGTTGGGGTTGCTGTTCATCTATATCCTGAAAATCCATGCGCAAAGATAATATCATTTGTCCGGCTTACCGTACCAGAAATAACAAATGCCTGCCGTAATACCGACAGGCATTTGTCTGATGGCAATTACTTCATTAATTTTCGGCAACAACGTGGGCTGCAATGTTTGCTGTAGTGCTACCAGAGATATAAATGGTATAAATATGCCCGGATTCGAAAGTGCCAGGTATACTAAGCAAAGCACTGGATGAGCCTGTTGCATAAAGCGAAAGAGCGGCAGCCGCATCAATATCGTAATAAATCGAAGCTGCTTTATAAGCCAGGCTTGATGCTATTTTTGATCCGGTAGTCATACCGAAATCGGCAGCGGTGCTTAAAGCGGAGCACAGGTTAATAAAACGGACACGGATCTTGCCGGACTGAGGTGCTGTTCTGTCATCTTCAAAGCTGCCGTAAGATTTTCCATCAGCATAAAATACGCTGTAGTATTTGCCTGCTTGCAGCGATAATGAAAATGAAGTATTGACTGTAGTTGTGCCTGAGTCTTCAAATTTTCCCTGGTGATTGCCGGTACTAGCGGCCACGAAATCCGAACTTGATCCATAACTTACGGCTGAAGCAGTTAGTTTTTTATCGTCCAGATAAAAATCCTGTGCCGCCGAGCCTTCTGCGGCATTGGTTACTTTAACATAAGCCGACATGTTTTCATTTGCATCATTTTTCTTTGAGCATGAACTTAATACCAACGCCAGCAATACAACTGCAACTATTGATAGTGATAATGATCTGAGGTTTCTTGATTTGGAAGCTGTTTTCATAAAATGATTTGTTATACTATTTCACAAACCTTCTGTCAAATGCAGAGCCAAGCAATCTGGAGTTTGTTCTTTTGGTTTAAATAATTAACTGATATTTAATTAAATAGCTTCTTTACTTTGAACCATTAACTGATTTTAAGTTTTGCAGTTAATCGTCTCAAATATTGTACACAAACGACCACTATAATAAAAAATGGCCGGTAGTTGTTGTACCGGCCATTTGTATTATATGAAAACAATCAGCAAATCACTGCATTAGTGATTTGGAGGCGTTGTTGGACTTGTTGGTGCCGTAGGGCTCGGGGTGCTAGGAGGTGTTGTCGGGTTTGATGGCGACGTAGGGTTAGGGCTTGTAGGCGAATTTGGGCTAGGGTTTGGCGGATTTGGACTTGGGCTGGTTGGGTTAGGGTTAGGATTTGGCGTAGGTGGATTTGGGTTAGGGGTTGGAACAGGGGCAGGCGTAGGAGTTGTATCGTTTTTTCTTTTTTTCTTTTTGGTCGGAATAGTATCTGAAACAGCTGCCGTGTGATTGGTAATCACCGCAGTACCGTTTGTATAATGCTCACTCTTTGCTGCGGCAACCTCCAAGACTCCGGCAAGAACGGCCGCCATAATAAATGCACTTAATTTTCTCATAATGTCTGTATTGAATAAAATATTAATTAAAAGAATAACAATGCTGTTTTTATTATGTTTTAATTAAATTAATTTGGTTAACAGTTAATATTCTGAAACTGCCATAATTCGGAATTGTTATATCTACAAATAGAATTACTATGAAAAAGATAGGTATGGTCTGCCTAATATTGGTAATCGCATTACTGGCGGCATGCATCAATCATTCTGACAAAAATTCAGAAAGGGACACGGTGGGTAATCGATATGGTGCCGACACGGCAAAAATTGAAAAAATGAAGAATGATACTGCAGCAGTAACCGATAAAACAGGGGATGCTTCAAGCCTGGATAATAGCGGGTCGGGCGGCACCAATGGCGCGAAGGACACAACCCAAAAGAAAGCAGAACCTAAAAAGAAATAAGTATGGCGGTAAAATCAAAAAAGAAGACCCGTAAATGGTCGGCGAAAGTGACGAACGAGAGCGATGCGCTTACATTGGAAGAAGGGGTATTTAAATCAAAAGATCCCGATAAAATTGCCGCATCTTTGAAAAGATCAGCTGAGCAAAGCCGCCGGCGAAAGGCATCGCCATTTCAAAGTGCCATGTCGATGTTGAACTTTTACGAGAACCGGGCAGGACGAAGTTTGTCCGGACGGCAACGTGCGCCACTGGAAAAAGCAAAGAACAAGTTGAGAAAGTTGTTTGGACGGGATAAAAAATAACTATGTTATTCCATCCATCGCCTGTACCTGTGCCACATAAGCAGGCGGCAGAATGGCATTTTTCAGGATATTTTGCAGGTTAACAAGACGGAACAATTTATAAATAATTAACACCGGCGATAACCAGCGGACACTTCCCAATCCGAGCAGCTTTTTAACGGGCTTCGGAACCAATAATAACTGAGCTTGTATTAATACAAAGTAACGGATAAACCCCAGATGTTTGCGGTACTGGCGATAAAGATCAACTGTAAAATCGCTGCAATATAAGCCGGTGGTTAATTGCGCCTCGCGTTTTATAAGCCAGTGATCATAACTTTTTGCTAAGTCAACAAGCTCCATGCGTTTACCTACGCGGTAAAAAACTTCGAATACTTCTTCTTTTTCAGCATCCGAAAGCTTTCGCTCTAATAACTCATAAGACCGGATTGAGTAATCAATCAGCAAGGATAAAACGTCCAGATAAGCTTCATCGGGAATCTTCATACCTCTGCCGGTTTCCACATTTTTGTGAATTGCTGTGATCTGGTCTATGGCGTGTAGTGCACCATCGTAATCTGAAAACAGGATTCGCCGGGCATAAGTTACTGTGCTGAATAAGCGGCCAAGAGGATCGGAGGGGAGGCGACCGGTAAAATAAAGCCAGTCGACAGATTTATTTAATGCAAATTCAGCTGAGGCTCCTGCAAAAATGAACAGGATAGTGTCGGCTTTGCCCCAAATCTGACTCACAATTGAATTTTTGTCAACAAAATAAGCGCTCATTAATTTCCTCTCCCTTAATTTAAACTCATTTTCCGTCCGGTTCGTATTTTTTCAACAGACAATACCAGCACAATACCCAATGTATAACACCATAGATCCGTAAACGAGAAGCTGTTTCCTAGGATAAGTAATGCTATATGTGAATGCCCTAATCCTAATAGTTTCACGAGATGAAAATATTGCGATATCTCAATAGCATAAGAAAATACCAATACACCCATAGCAGCTTTTATTACTGGTATTTCAACAAAACTCATGATAAAGCAGTACAATAATATTACCACCAGGAAATCGCCCCCATATGGCCGGACAAAATCATCATGCAAGTAAATGCCGATTAATAATTCAACTGCCAGCAATAGTTCTGTAACCAAAAAGTAACCTGAATAAAATTTCATTTTAAAAGTACTCTGTATTGCAAAGTAAATGATTTTTCATTTTACTGTCAAGCGGTTTATGATCTTCAATTACTAAATTATTAGTTAAAAAAATATACTAAAAATGTAATAGGCTGATATTTAATGAGTTGCATGGTCGTTGAATTTAATCATGTGAATAACTATTTGCTTCTGTGGAAAATTAAATTAACCAAAAGGCAAAAACAGCTAAACATTGCAATATCTCCAGCCGTAGAAGAGGGCCTAATTAATTTAAAACTATTATTATGTCCCCCAAAAACAAACTACGTTCAATGGCGGCTACTGTAGGTGTAGCCGCTTTATTATCAGCAGGATTAACATCGTGTCAGAAAGATCAACAAATTGCACCTGCTAATCAAACGGTCACTCCTTCTAATTCAATGGAAGCTGTTAACACTACAAGTTCATTAGCCAGTACCTATGCTATTTCTTCGGCAGTAAGTTATTATGGCAAAAGCAATTTTACCATCAGTGGTTTATCTATTACAGGCGGTACTTATTGTATCTACCTGAACAATTGCAGCAATGTAACGATCACCAATTGCCACTTGGCTAATGCTACCAAGTATGAGGTTTACATAACCGGGAATTGCAAAAACATCACGATGACCAATTGCTTTGTTACCGGCGGTGTATCAGGTGTACACGTAGAAAATTCTTCAACAATCAAGATCAACAGTAATCAGATCAAAAATATCAACGGACCATTCCCTGGGGGTAACTTTGTTCAGTTTGTGAATGTGAGCGGCGGTGGCTGTCAGATCAACAACAACCATTGTGAAGATATCGCCGGCATCGGTAAACCAGAAGATGGATTGAGTGTATATAAATCAAACGGATTGCCGGGAGACTCAATACAGGTGATCGGCAACTGGATAAGAGGTGGTCAGTATTATAATACAAGCGGTGGTGGAGCGGCTATCGTTTTAGGCGATGTAGGCGGATCGTATCAGGTAGCCAGAAACAACATTGTAGTGAATGGCGGCTTTGTGGGTATGCAGGTGCAGGGTGGCTCACACATTAAAATGGATCACAACACTATTTATGGGGCAGTTACTCCATATTCAAACTGCGGTTTATGCTACGGTAACTACTCCGGTACAACCAGTACAGATATAAACATTAGCTATAATAAAGTGAGGTATTACCAAACTTCAGGTAAAGAAATGGATATGTGGGTTGACCCGAAAGCAGGTTATACTCCTATCGGGTGGGGTACTAATACCGGTGGCGCCGCTATTTCTTCGGCGATACTGCCAAGCACAATTATCACATTAAACTAAAATTTCAATTTCAATAACAGCTGGCCCTCTGTAAGCAATTGCAGGGGGCTTTTTTGTGAAAAATACTTTCAATGGGCAGGAGGGCTTTTTTTCTCAAAAAGCAAATGGTTTGGTGCATTTTTACAGAGGATCCTTTTCGTTTGATGACACTCATTCCGGGTCCGCGGACGCCCGCCGTCGTTTCTTCTGAACGGGGTTAAGACTACCGGGCCTGCCAGGCCGAACTATCAATTAACAGAATGATGCTTTTATGATTGTAAATGCTGATTTACAGTGATTTGCGACAACGCTGCGCGATGCTGAAGTGGAGGCATGTAAGTCCCTGATGACATTACTAAGATAGCTAAAAAAATTAGCATACACAAACGAAACTTTCTTTTTCGCGCAACTTTTTCTTTTTTTTTACCTCCCTGCAAAGAGATGTTTAAGGGGACGACTTAATTTTTTGAACAGGTTAGTTCTTTTTTCAACTTCTCTTATTTGGTTTTCTTTTAGTTTATAATAGTCATCAGTTTTAACACCAGGATCTACCTCAGCATTAGCATCAGCTTTAGTATCAAATTTTGAGGTAGTCGGTTTTTACTTCTACTATTTTAAGTTTAGTTTTTTTTTATTTTATGATAGTCTGTCGGATTGATTCCCAAAACGGCTGTCGCATTGACTCCCTGATTGGCTGTCGAATTGGATGTAAATTTTACAGTAGACCCTTTTACAACTGAATTTGTATTTCTCTTTTAGTTTATAATAGTCTGGAGGATAAACCAGAGTAACTAACGGAGCCATTACTGGAGAAGATCACCGGAAATTCTCCGGATGATCGAAACAAGTGCTAACTTCAATCGTTTTATTCAAAATGTCAATCATCATGTGGCTCGAAAAAGACAATAAGCTTTATAAAGCTTTCACTTTTAAAGACTTCTCCAACGCTTTTTCGTTTATGTGCCGGGTAGCGCTACTCGCCGAGAAAATGAACCATCACCCAACATGGACAAACACCTGGAACAAGGTAGAGATATGGCTCAGCACCCATGATGCCGGAGACATTGTGACCGATAAAGACCTGAAGTTGGCTGAGGGGATTGATAAACTGGTATAGAATAATTTCGAATTTTCTATTTCGGATTTTAGAACTTCACAGCTTGATTTTTAATTTAGTATTTAGAGCTTAGGATTTAGGTTTTGTAGAATTTAGATTTTAGAATTTAAATTCTTATCTTTCATGCTACAAAGACTTTATCATGAAGCCATTACTTGTTTTACTTGTAGCTTCGGCAATTGTTTTGACGATCACGCATGCCATTTCAGGTGGATGGGATTACGTTATAGCAGGCAATCTGGGTATGGCTGCCATGCTGGTGTTTACCTCATTGGGGCACTTTATTTATTCGCAAGGTATGATGCTGATGGTGCCCAGCTTTATTCCCGGAAAAAGAATGCTGGTTTATGTTACCGGGGTAGTTGAGGCTTTATTTGCCATTGGGTTGTGCATTCCATCAACCCGCCGCCTTTCTGCCGATCTGCTTGTACTGTTTTTCCTGCTTATATTGCCTGCAAATATTAACGCTGCTTATAAGAGTGTTGATTACCAAACCGCTACATACGAGGGGAGGGGTGTCAACTATTTATGGCTGCGCATACCCATGCAGGTATTCTTTATTGTATGGACAGCCTACTTCGGACTGATTATAGAACAGAACTATTGAATAGTTTTCTGCAATAACTAACACTGCCCCGAATTTTCAACAAATACGGCAATCACAGGCCAATAAATTAACTTTACCCGTTAACAAAAAGGATAAACTATTGGCAAAAGATTCGGGCAAAGAAACGCCATTGATGCAACAGTATAACCAGATCAAAGGGAAATATCCCGGTGCTTTGCTGCTGTTCCGTGTGGGTGATTTTTATGAGACATTTGGCGAGGATGCCATTAAAGCCGCCGGTATACTCGGTATTGTGCTTACCAAACGTGCCAATGGTGCTGCTACTCATATAGAGCTGGCGGGCTTCCCCCATCATTCTTTGGAAACCTATTTGCCCAAATTGGTAAGAGCTGGCCAGCGCGTTGCTATCTGTGATCAGTTGGAAGACCCGAAAACCACCAAGACCATTGTCCGTAGGGGCGTAACTGAGCTGGTAACGCCGGGAGTAGCCGTCAGCGACAATATCCTTCAGCAAAAAAGCAATAACTACCTGGCATCCTTATATTTTGAAAAGAACAGCATTGGTATAGCCCTGATCGATATTTCGACAGGCGAATTCCATACGGCACAGGGAAACGGCGCTTATATTGATAAGCTGCTGCAAAGCTTTAGTCCGAGTGAAGTGATCTTCCCTAAAAGTCGTTATCATGATTTTAAAGAGCTGTATGGCGACCGCTTTTATACCTACATGCTGGATGAGTGGCCCTACAGTGGTGATTATGCTCAGGAAACGCTGCTAAAGCATTTTGGCGTAAAATCATTAAAAGGTTTTGGTATCGATAAACTGAACCTTGGCATCGTAGCTGCCGGTGTGGCCCTGCATTACCTGAACGAGACAGAACACCGAAACTTGCAACATATTTCAGCCATCAGCAGGATAGAGGAAGACCGGTACCTGTGGCTTGACCGTTATAGCGTGAGAAATCTGGAGCTGGTTGGCTCATCAAACGAGAATGCGCATACATTGGTGGAGGTGCTGGATCAAACTTGTTCGCCAATGGGTGCACGTTTGTTAAGGCGATGGATAGTGATGCCACTGAAAGAGATCAAGCCGATCAACGACCGGTTGGGAGTAGTAGAATACCTGGTGAACCAGGATGATTTGCGGGATGAACTACAGCAGAATATCCGCCAGATCGGCGACCTGGAAAGATTGATCTCTAAAATCGGGTTGCAAAAAGCTAATCCGCGTGAAGTTTGTCAGCTTAAAAAGGCTTTGCGGGCAATTGAGGCAATAAAAAAACAATGTGAGGAAACGGATAATCAGCCCCTAAAAGCCATTGCAGAGCAGTTGAACCCTTGCTCACTGATGAGCGAAAAAATAGAGAGGGAGTTACAACCTGAACCGCCCATTGCTTTGATCAAAGGCTCGGTGATTAATACAGGGATAAGTGAAGAATTGGACAGGCTGCGAAAGATTGCCTTCGGTGGTAAGGGATATTTATTAGAGATACAAAAACGCGAAGCGGAACAAACAGCGATACCATCGCTTAAAGTTGCCTTTAATAATGTGTTCGGGTACTATCTGGAGGTAACGCACGCGCATCGTGATAAAGTGCCGTCTGACTGGATACGCAAACAAACGCTGGTAAATGCAGAGCGTTATATTACCCCTGAGCTTAAAGAATACGAAGAACAAATATTAGGTGCAGAGGAGAAGATATTTGCGCTCGAAACTCAGCTGTATAATGATCTGTTGTACTCACTTACCGAATATATTAAGCCAATACAGCTTAATGCACAGTTGATAGCCAAGCTGGATGTGTTGCTCAATTTTGCTACTATATCCATCAAAAACTATTATGTAAAGCCCGAGATCAACGAGGGGCAGATCATCGATATCAAAGGAGGTCGTCACCCGGTGATCGAGAAGCATTTACCACTTGGAGAAGAATACATTACTAACGATGTCTACCTAGACAGCGAATCACAGCAGATCATCATCATTACCGGGCCGAACATGGCGGGCAAATCGGCTTTGCTGAGACAAACGGGACTGATTGTGTTGATGGCACAAATGGGGTGCTTTGTTCCGGCGAAGCAGGCATCTATTGGTTTAGTTGATAAGATATTTACAAGGGTAGGGGCATCGGACAATCTTTCATCAGGCGAATCAACTTTTATGGTGGAGATGAACGAGACGGCGAGCATATTGAATAACTTGTCCGACCGTAGCTTGATTCTGTTGGATGAGATCGGTCGCGGTACATCTACTTATGATGGTATCTCTATTGCCTGGGCCATTGCCGAGTATCTGCATAATAATGCTACAGCACGTGCCAAAACCTTATTTGCTACCCATTACCACGAGTTGAACGAGTTGAGTAATTCGCATCCGCGGATTAAAAACTTCAACGTAACCGTAAAGGAAGTAGGCCACCAGGTGATTTTCCTGCGTAAATTGGTTCCCGGGGGCAGCGAACACAGTTTTGGTATCCATGTGGCCAAGCTGGCAGGCATGCCTCCGAAAGTACTGGCGCGCGCCAATGAGATATTAAAGAAACTGGAAAATGAACGCACCGGGGGCGAGCATATCAAGGAAAGTATCCGCAAAGTGCAGAAACAGGCCGTGCAAATGCAGATGTTCAGTATTGACGATCCGGTGCTGGTAAAAATCCGCGATACACTGAACAACCTCGATGTCAATACGCTAACTCCCGTTGAGGCTTTGATGAAACTGGATGAAATTCAGCGATTGATAAAAGGGTAGGTAGGAGATTATTTCCAATAGATTATTATAAAGCTAACTCCATTTGGTTTTTTGTAAATAGTAGCGGTAATGACCGTATGTGTATCGCCAAACCGGTAAATTGAGTCTTCATAATTTGTAACTATTGGATATTTGCTTTGGATTTGCTTCACCAAATTTTTGACGAAAGCTGAGTTCTTGGTCTGATAGGAAATTTGCTGACTTCGTAAAATAATACTTTCTTCTTTATCGGTGCCTTTATTAATGATGTACATTTGAACGTCTTCCTCATGTTCCACTTGGTAACTAAAAAATCGAAAAGATTTGGATGTCATATACTTTTTTAAATCCTTGTGATTACGAATGTGAATGATCTCCTCAAAAGATAGCGTTTGACTATAGACATTCATATAAAATAAAACTAAGACAATGGAGAATAAGGTTTTCATACTACCAATATCCAGGTTTTACTAAAATCGTAATTCATTAATCTAAAATTCAAATGTGGATATGTTAAAAACCCCTGCGATTAACCATTAAGCAATATCTGTACTTTTAGCTCATGATCAAAAAGTACAACCTGATTATCCTTTTTGCAGCAACCTTGATTTTATCAGCCTGTCACTCGCGTCGTGCGGTAATGAGGGGCGAACCGGGTGAGGTAGTAGCCCCGCAGGCATCTGTCGCCGAAAAGTATTCGGCAATAATGGGAGTGGATGTCAATTCCATACAAAATGGCCGGTTATATGCCTTTATTGATCAGTGGATGGGTACACCTTACCGTTTTGGCGGTTTGGATCATGATGGCATAGATTGTTCAGGACTGTCGTTTCTTTTACAGCAACAGGTGTACGGTATCAATATACCACGTACTACCAGTCAGCAGGTGCTCATCATCAAGCGCAAATATGAGGAGGAATTGCAGGAAGGGGACCTTTTATTTTTCGATTATGACGGCAAGAAATTCAGCCATGTGGGGATTTATCTTCAAAACGGGTATTATGTACATGCCAGTTCTACAAAAGGGGTTACCATTACCAAATTACACGACCCTTATACCTACAAATATTTTTCAAGGTGCGGTGCAATAGTAGCTGCCGATGATGTTGCCAACACACCCGATAGTAAGTAATAACTGAAATTATGTAACTTTGTGATGCTATGCCCGAAGAAAAGGAACGTTACGACTTTTGGACGAAATATAAGCGTTTTGCGACTACCGAAATCCTACTTTATGTGATTATGGTGGTAGGCATTATTCTGGGTATCATCATCTTCAGCTGATCATTGCTTAGACAGCACCACGTTATATTCGTCCGTATCGACCACCGACTGGAAAAAATCGACCATATCCGGGTAGATATCTTTGCTATAGTTGCCATCCCTTAACTGAAACGTTCTGTGGTAAATCAGCTTATCCCCATCCATGCTCATTGTCATTATAAAGCTTCCGTAAGGTTTATCAATGTGCTTTTTTAATGGTTCTGATTCCAGGTGGTAACCTTTGGGCAGGGTATAAGTGATATCATCCACTTCGGTGAAGCCCCGATTGATACAAACCGGGTTAATTCGGGTCACCAATTGACGCAAAGGCTGGGCCCGGTTAACTGAATTAAGCGAAAAATAAATTTTGCCGTTGTTTAAAGCTGCATATTCTTTTGCCGATAATTCTATGTTCTCGCTGGTGCTGGGGTTTATACTTTTATCTTGTTTGTATTCCAGTTTCTTTATTTCCATGTTGTTGATAGGGTAACATTTTTTGATGCGTTTAATCTGCTCGGTTAAAGCGTCGTCAATAATGTCCTCGCGGTCGTTATAATCAGTGCCCTTGAATATCGTATGCATTCTTCCGGTAAGCTCGCCCTCTTCATTTAGTGCAAAGTCTGCATTCCTTTTTTCCAGGTTTTCTTCCGACGAGTATTTGGGAGTGTGCATCAGCTTGCCACCTTCAGGTGTGCAGGCCAATACAAGACGATCATCGGTAAAGTCGCTCAAAAACCCAAAAGGAATTTGCTGGCTGGTGCATTCCAACCATGTTGTATCATTTTTAAATGGCAGACACAGGATAACGTGATTGCCCTGCATGCTGGCAAAATCAGGCATCATACCGATTTTTTCACGATGATTACCATAAACAATACAGTAATAAGATTCAATGCCCGCCACCTGTAGCAATGCTTTGGTATAGTTGCATAGCGCTTTGCAATCTCCGTAACCATCTTTGTCTACCTCTGATGCCGAAAAAGGCTGATAACCCCCTATGCCGATCTGTATGCTGACATAATGCGTTTTATGCTGCATATATTCATATACTTTTCGTGCTTTGAGCTTTGGATCATTTAGGTTGCTGGTTATTTCTTTAATATAAGCAGCTGTTTCCTCAGGAACACTTTGCCTATTTGCTAAAAGCTTATCGTATTGCCATTTTCCCAGCTGCTCCCAGTTGGTATAAGAGCCCTGGATGCCATAATAACTAAATTTCTCTGGAGCAACTATTACCCGGGTAAGATAAGTGCGCCAATTTGGACTAAAAGGTTCGTTTTTTAAAGCTTTTATATCTTTGATTTGCCAGGAATAAGTTTTAAGACCATCTTTAGTTGAACTGATTTCAGCCTTTTGAGAAATATTGACCTCTTTGTAGCGGATATTAAAATCAGGCTTGCAAGTTAGCTTGTATGAACTTTTTTCAACTGCCATGTTAGATTCGTTGAGTGGTTCCCAATCTTCAATATCCAATGTCTGTTTGTGTTTCAATTCATACTCATATTCAATGGTGTATGGGTATTGGGTAATGGAGGGGATATAATGTTTCACCCGGTAATCCTGAAAAAGGGTACCTCTATCACCAGTGGCCTCATCAGAAAAATCGCGTTCGCCAAATTTGGCTATCATTTTTCCAAATTCATCGTAAGCTACACCTTTGATATACTTTACACTAATGCTTTTGTTATAAAATATAGCCATGTGCGCAATGTCGTCCCCGTTTTTGTTCAATACAGTAACAGCTTTTTTTACATGACAGGTCACGTTATCGAGGTCCTTTATTTCAATTGTTCTTTCATCATTCCGAACAATGGCGCTGGCGTATGGTAACAGATCTTTGGGAATCTGACTTGCGGCATAGTTGTTCTGCCCTTTCACCGCGCCACAAAAAAACAACAAACTCAGGGCTAACACTATTCTTCTCATCATTTCTTCTTAAACACAAATTCGTTTTTTTGAGCGAGGATGATCTTGTTGTAAAGCTCTTTTAAATATGGATATTCTTCGGGACTGTAAACAGACTTGTTGAACCGCGTATCGTAAGAGAAACTAAAGTTCTGACTATCCCCATCGAATGCAGTGAAGAAATTTCCGCCTTTGTTGGGCATAGCTATTGCCATGGCCTGTGGTGGGTTTTCCAAAACATAATGCTGTGGAAGATGAACATTAATAATATAACGCTCATCTGAAGGCATTCCCCAGTCTACCGGGAAATCACGTTCTGCCAATTTAAACGGATTGGTAGTAAGCTGGTTTAATAAGAATGGACTAAAGGAAAGGTGATCATGTTTTAAATTATCAAATATATTCATTTCCACTTCGTACGTTTCGCCTACCGGTTTATCCAGGCTATCGATGTTTATAATATCCGACTTAACTACTTTTGTTTTACGTAATTTTTCGGCAATACTTTCTACATATTCATTTACCGAATTAAATTTTTTTATTTCTTTCCTTCTCAAGTAACCGCTATAACCGATGGAAAACCGGGTAATGGTTCCTTTCATTTTTCCGTCGTCCTGTAAAGTAAGATCGAGTGCATACGTTATGTTTTCACGCTGATTGGTGCTCAGGTCAATCCAAAATGATGGTTTATTTAAGCTAAAAACACGCCCCTGGTCATTGAGGCATCGCATAGGTAACATCCCGAATGGTAACAATGGCTCTGTGGCATCTACTAAGTAACTCTTATCGCCTATAGTGGCTCTGGCTACTACATAGTTAAAATCTCCGATGGCTGGATAGAGTTTGTTTATATTGCCATGTTCTCTTGTTGATAATAATACCGCTTCAGTAGGTATACCACCAGCATTCAACGCAGTTACAAGTGCAAGATTGATGTCACCTGCATTTCCTGTATGATTTACGAGCGCCTGGCGGATACCATCCTCACTTCCAAAGTCTTCATCTTCATTCCATTTGATGGTGCTCCTGATATAATTATATATGATTTCAGCCTTTTCCATCTGATCCGTCTTTCCGGCTATTATGGGCGCTATCCGGTCTTTCATTAGCCCGCTTCTTTTTAGCTGCCCACCAAACCATCTCTCCGTTTTCAGGTCATAATCAATGTCTTTCCACTCTTTCGCGTATTTTGTTTTTGCACCTGTTTGTAAATCTGTCTCTTCCTCTAATTCAAAATATACTGCAGATTTATAGTTTTTTTCTGCAGTCATATAATCTTCCGGTTTAAAGGCAGGAATATCGCTCATCCCATATACTAAATCTGAACAATCTGCTGAACCAGCGCCGAACGTAAAACACTTGCTTTCAATACTTGCTGTATTTTTTGTGAGTTTTAAACTACCCCTTAATGAGGCGTTGAAACTCCATAAAGCTGGTATATGTGCCTCATATTCGGAATATACCTTTGGAATATAACCCTGAAAATGCCATGGATGAAAGGTGCGGAAATATGGTGTTATAAAACGGTAGCTTACTTCAATAGTGCAACCACTCCGTAAAGCAGGCATCGTAAATTTTACCAGGGTATAAT
This sequence comes from Mucilaginibacter tolerans, assembly GCF_030519375.1. Taxonomy (GTDB): domain Bacteria; phylum Bacteroidota; class Bacteroidia; order Sphingobacteriales; family Sphingobacteriaceae; genus Mucilaginibacter. The sequence continues at coordinate 86,845 of NZ_JAUMKB010000014.1, forward strand.
GTTTATCCCTTTTTTCCATTATGATTTTTTGAGGATCTAACTCTGCCTTCTGTATAACTCCATTTTCATCTTTATAAAATGTTACTCCTTTTACGTCTTCTACCTCCTCATACGCCATACCATCACTATTATAAACAGGTATCACAAAGGTGCCCTCTCTCTCGAATTCTTTGTTATCAAAAAATTTTATTTTGGAGTGATATTCAAAGACCAGTCTCACATGATAATCGTTTGTAATATTTATTCGTGATGTTCCATGTTCCCTTAAGACCACTGCGTGTGCCGCTGTGTCTTTATCATACTTCTTCATATCAAGTGCGGCAACATCTGGTTCCCCATATGAAAAATCCTGCGCAAACGCAGTTGCTGAGATAAAAAGGACTATTAAAAAAAGTAAAGGTTTTTGCATAATTGTTACAAAAATTTAGGCATGTGTAAAATTAGGCTTTTAGCCGGAATATAAAATAGCCGAAAAAATTTTACCTGTTAAAACTTTTTAAGACCTTTGCTTGCCTTGCTTTATAAATAAAAATGAAATTAAATCTGAAACGCCCGCTTGCATTCTTTGACCTGGAAGCTACCGGAACTAATGTTGGAATTGATCGTATTGTAGAAATATCTGTTATAAAAATTAACCCGGACGAAAAAGAAGAAGTGAAAACCTGGCGTATCAATCCTGGCATGCCTATCCCGCTTGAGACTTCTTTATTACACGGAATATATGATGACGATATTAAAGATAGCCCGGTATTTGCTGTATTAGGCGCCGAAATCGCTGACTTTATTGGGGATAGCGACCTTGCAGGATATAACTCTAACAAATTTGACATACCAATGCTCATGGAGGAGTTTTTACGTGCCGGGATAGCATTTGATATTGAGAACAGGCACTTTGTTGACGTGCAGAACATTTTCCACCAGATGGAACAACGCACTTTAAAGGCGGCCTATTTATTCTACTGCAATAAAGAGATAATCAACGCTCACTCCGCAGAAGCTGATACACGCGCTACTATGGAAGTTTTATTGGCTCAGATTGAGAAATATAAAGATGCAGAGTTCGTCGATAAAAAGGGTAACAGCACTAAACCTATTGTAAATGATATTGAAGCGCTCCATAAATTTACCAACCTGAACAGTCCGGTAGATTTTGCGGGACGTATGGTTTACAATGAACAAGGTGAGGAACTGTTCAATTTTGGGAAACATAAAGGCAAAAAGGTAGAAGATGTTTTTAATGTAGAACCAAGCTATTATGCATGGATGATGCAAGGCGATTTTCCGTTGTACACCAAACGCAAACTGGAGGAAATATACACTCGTTGGAATGCGAAAAGAGTAGCAGAACGTCGTGAAAAACCCGTACAACCTAAATCGGAACAGGTCAAGCCGGTTCAACACACCGAACATGCCGCAACCAACAGGCCTGCTGATAATCATAAAAAAGAATTTCGTAGGCCAGATAATCATAATAACCAACATCACAATCGTCCGCCAAAAAAAGACGAACCAGCAAAACCTGTGAATGAGGACATGCTAAAAATGCTGGCAGATAAATTTAAGAAGGGGTGAGGTTCGGGTTAGTGATTAGAGATCAGGTTGATCTTTTAAAAACGAGATGTTTCGTTTTATGCCCGTAAATTTTGTTCTTTTTACCGGGGATTTTTCAAATATTTTTTGAAATACATCCTCGGTAATCTCCTCCCATTCTTTTTTGCTCATTTCCAACAGTTTGTTTCGGGGTTCAAACGCTGGTTCATGGTGCAGAACGGAGAAACGGTTCCAGGGGCAAACATCCTGGCACACATCGCAACCAAACATCCAGTTATCCATTTTGCCCTTAAATTCCTGGGGTATTTCATTTTTAAGCTCTATGGTAAGGTAAGATATACACCGGCTGCCATCAACAACGTAAGGGGCCACAATAGCTTCCGTAGGGCAGGCGTCGATACAACGGGTACAGGTACCGCAGTGCTCAGCTGTGGAAGGGATATCATATTCAAGTTCAATATCTACAATCAACTCAGCTAAAAAAAAGAAGGAGCCCTTTTTGGTATTGATGAGATTGGTGTTTTTGCCAATCCAGCCCAATCCTGCTTTTTTTGCCCAGGTTTTGTCTAATACTGGCGCCGAATCAACGAAGGCACGGCCATGAACTTCACCAATTTTTTCATTAATTACCTGTAATAATCTCTTTAATTTATCCTTAATAACATCATGATAATCAACTCCATATGCATATTTGGATATCTTAGGGGCTAGAGGGTCTGATTGCTGCTGATTAGTGTAATAATTCAACCCTAAAGAAATGACTGATTTAGCACCATCTACCAATAACCGCGGATCGAGCCGCTTATCAAAATAGTTTTCCATGTAGTGCATTTCGCCCTGCATGTTTTGTTTCAGCCATGATTCAAGCCTTGGGGCTTCTTCTTCCAGGAAACCGGCCTGGGAAATGCCACAAAACAAAAAGCCGAGCTTTTTGGCTTCGGTTTTAATCAGTTTACTATAAACCTGTTTGTTTTGCTGCATTTTATACAAAGATAGTATAAACCAAGGATCAGGCATTTCATTAACCCAAAACAGATGCTTTTCCTCATTGTTATACAATATAGTTCTATTAATAAATACGACGATGTTACAGTATATAAATGATCTACCGGATCATGTTGTTGGCATACTTGCCACAGGAGAAGTTAACAAAGATGACTATGAACGGGTACTGATCCCGCATATGGAAGAGTTAGTAAAGCGTCAGGGAGAGATCAACTATTTATTGGTGTTGGAGACTGACGTGCAGAATTTCAGCACAGCTGCCTGGTGGGAAGATTTTAAGCTTGGGCTGAAAAATTTTACTAAATGGAAAAGGGTGGCTATCGTTACCGACCAAAAGGGCGTTGAATGGTTCAGCGATGTATTCAGACATTTTATTCCCGGTAATTCGCGGGGGTATAAACTTATAGAACTACCTGAAGCGATTGCATGGATATCTGAAAGGCATGAAGACGATTTCGAAGAAACGATCTCCGTAAGTGATGTATTAGAAGAAATTAAATCGCGGTCATCAAACAAAGGGCAAGGCCCTGCAGGCGAAAACCTTTAAAGATTAATTTTATGGAAAATGCAGCGATGAATAGTCCAAAAGATGAACAAATCCTGAATAAGGATGACTCGATAACCAATAAGGACGGGGATAATTATTTAGAGAAGGGTGAGCAGTCAACCGATCAGAATAAACCGGATCAGAAGCAGGTGCCTACTGGTACCCATGATAATGATAATAGGGAACCTGTACCTTCGACAGAAGAAAAACCTTCTAAAAAAGATCCCGAAACCAGAAAATATGTACTGTAAGATCAGCGCTGATCAAAGAAGCCAACCTGGCGTAAATACGCTACCTGATCAAAATAGTTGGTCTCCTTTATTATCTTGTTGTTTTTGATCACAAAGATGGCACAACATTGAAGCGTATATTTTTTGCCTTCCATATAAGCAGGCTCACCATTTTCTGGCTTGGCCATGGTGCCACCCCATGAGTATTGAACAATAATATTGTCGCCTGACTTTATGGTATTGGTGACAGTATAAGTAAGATCGGGTGTCGTTTTGTAATAACGGCTATAAACCTCGGTAATTCCTGCCGGACCGATTTTAGCGCCTTGCCAGTTGGGCGAAAATATCTCGGCATCGTCAGTATATTCAGAGGCTAATGCCTGTATATTATGACTGTTCAAAAGCTTGAAATGCTCACTAATCAGATCTGTTGTTTGCGCTTGTACAAACTGGCTCAAAAACATCAGAATAAGGATTGTTTTGTAATAAGATAATTGCCGGATCATGCTTGAATATACACATAATCAGGTAATTATGAAATTTAATTTTAAAAATCACCCCAAAAGGGTTAATAGAAAATACTTGTTTTAGAGCCATTAAGTGTCGTAAAAACACCCCGATTTTGTCAGTTTTATGGCTTCATTTTCAGTACATAATTGAGGACATTTGAAGTATAACAAATCACTATGGATACCATCGAAATAAAAGAAGATTGCAAAATAATTATTGCCAAAAATGCCATGCTGAATAACTCTGATTTTTTTGATGTGGCGATGGCTAATGTTAAAATTGTGAACGCCAACCTAAGCGACCTGGAGATTGAAGGCGCACAATTAGGAGGCGCTTACATTCATAACATCGGTATGCCGCCGAAAGATCACCCGATGTATGATCGGGAAGCGAGGCAACGCCCGTTACGTTTTGAAGACTGTGACCTGCATGGAAGCACACTGGCCAATTGCGATCTGAGTGACGTTGAGCTGACTAATTGTAATATAAAAGGGCTAAAAATAAACGGTATACTGATTGAAGAACTGATCAATCAGTATACTGTCGGAAGGTCTTCTTAGAAGCTATGCTCGATGCTGTTAAGCAGGGCCTTGTCTGACCAGTATCCGCTGTCTAATATTCTGCGCACGGTCATCAATGGATCGTTGGCATCACGCTTTTCCGCTAATTGAAATGCCAGTTTAAAACCGCGTTTATGTAGCTGAGGCAGGTTCGCCTCGTTCCATACACCAAACGGGAAAGCAAAATATTTTACAGGTTTTCCGGTAATTTCTTCAAGCTTTTTGGTCGGTTTATCCAATTGGGTCTCCCAATCTTTTGCAGTCGATAATTTTTTAAAGTTGCTGTGGTTCCAGGTGTGGCTGGCAATGACGTTGCCTTCATCAGAAAGTTGCTTGATCTGTTCAGAGCTCATATAATGCTTTACTTTGCCAATCGATACCGTCATGATAAAGAATACACCCTTAAAACCATATTTCTTCATTTCGGGGCGGGCTATATCAAACTGATCCTTATCGGTATCATCGAAGGTGAGCATGATGGGTTTGCTCGGCAGCGGCGTGCCCTTGGTGAGATAATCATACAATTGATCGGGCAGAATGGTATGATAACCCTGGTCGGCGAGCAATTTCATATGTGACTTAAAAGCCGCAGGTGGAATAATGTAATCTTTTGATACTTTAGAGTCCGTGGGTTTCCAGTCGCGTATCTGGTGATAACACAAGATAGGCACCTGTTTACGACCCATAATAGCTGCATTATTTTGAGGCATCACTACAAAAGGTAGTGACGATGTTGGATTTTCTGTTGGTTTAGCCTGACAGGTAATTGTTGCAAATAGGCCAAGCACAGCAAGAGCAGATGTAAATTTTGACATAAGAGGTGAATGTTTATTAACGGCGAAATTAAAATAAAATAAGGTTACCCCGCCGTTAAATGTTAACAATATCCGGTACTGTTTATAAAACTATCCGCTTTCCTTCCTTTATCGATCTTTTGGCCGCATCCAATATCTTCATTACCACCATATTATATTTTAATGACGACTGGTCATCAGTTTTTATTTCACCTTTCAGGTTTGCGGCCAGGTAGATCAGAGGATCGTTGATGGGCGGGGGCAGTGAGGTAACAGTCTTCGCGCCTTTCTTGTTTTCGCGCATGCGGCTGTTAATTTCGGTACCGTTAAAAGCATGATAATAGCCACGTTCGCCAAATACTTCCAGGTCTTTAATAGAGAATGGCCAGTTCCAGGATGCTTCTATTTGCCCGGTAGCACCCGGATATTCAACCAGTATGGTTGCATCATCTTCCACTTTGGGATAAACTTTTGGTTTGTAATGTCTTGCAATGGCCGTAATAGCGATAGGTTGTTGCCCGTGCATAAACCAGGTCATCAGGTCGGCGCCATAGCAACCGAAGTCGTTTAATGCACCCGCACCATTTAATACCGGATCAGTGAGCCATGCTAAAAATTCTTTGCTGCATCCAATCTCTTTAGGCCCCTGGTGACCGTCGTGTACCACCATTTTTTTAATCGATCCGATACTATCGCTATTTACAGAAGTATATACATCGTTATACGATGGGTACCAGGTTGTTTCATAATTGGTCAATACTTTGATATGGTATTTGTCAGCCAATTCCTCAATACGTTTAGCTTGATCTAAAGTGGCTGCTAACGGCTTCTCCACCATTACAGGGATGCCGAGAGGGGCGCATACCTCTACAACGTCTACGTGATTCCCAACGGCATTATAGCCTAACACGGCATCAGGCTTTTTGCCTTTTAGCATGGTTTTCAGATCGGTATAAAATACGGCATCGGGCAGGTTGAATTGCTTGCCGTATTTTTTCCATAGCTCCTGGTTTGGTTCGGCAATGCCGATAATGTCTACCTGGCCGTTTTTATAAGCATTTAGGATATTGTAAATATGGTCGTGGTTAAGGCCGGCTACGCATACTTTAAGCTTTTGGGCTGATGCACTAGCAAAAGCGCTAAATAGTAGAGCAATAGTCAGGAGTATTTTATTTTTCATGGTACGTAAATGAACACGACAAAAGAAATAAGATTTTCAAACTATCAGGAGATGTAACAGAAAAATAACAGTTTAAAATAAAGTCGGGTTACCGCCAGTACGTGGCTTGCCCAAATGTTTGTAAGCATTGTCTGTTGCCTCGCGACCGCGTGCTGTGCGCATCAAGAAACCTTCCTGAATCAGGAATGGCTCATATACCTCTTCAATTGTCCCTTCATCTTCACCCACGGCAGTTGCGATGGTTTTTAAACCGACGGGACCGCCTTTAAACTTATCGATAATGGTGAGCAGTATCCTGTTATCCATTTCGTCCAATCCATGCTGATCGACATTCAACGCATTAAGCGCATAATTAGCTATATCGGTATCAATGTTGCCATTGCCTTTTATCTGGGCAAAATCCCGTGTGCGACGGAGTAAAGCATTGGCAATACGAGGGGTGCCGCGACTACGTCGGGCAATCTCATACGCACCTTCCTCGCTGATCGGTGTTTTTAGTATTTCTGCTGATCTTAAAACTATGGTAGTCAAAAGTTTAGCATCGTAATACTCAAGTCTTGAATTAATTCCGAAACGGGCACGTAAAGGGGCAGTAAGTAAGCCTGAACGGGTAGTTGCACCTACCAAAGTGAACGGATTTAATGATAACTGCACTGAACGGGCGTTAGGGCCTGTCTCCAGCATGATATCGATCTTAAAGTCCTCCATTGCTGAATACAGGTATTCTTCAACCAAGGGGCTTAAGCGGTGAATCTCATCGATAAAAAGAATATCGCCAGCTTCAAGATTGGTGAGCAGACCGGCAAGGTCACCTGGTTTATCCAATACCGGCCCTGATGTAATCTTGATGTTTACGCCCATCTCATTGGCGATGATGTACGAGAGGGTGGTTTTACCCAATCCCGGGGGACCGTGCAATAAAACATGATCAAGCGCTTCGCCACGCTGGCGTGCAGCCTGAACAAATACTTTTAAGTTGGCTAATATTTTATGCTGACCGGTAAAATCCTCAAATGCCTGCGGGCGCAATACTTTTTCAATATCTCTTTCGGCAGGAGAGAGGCGTTCGCGGTCAGGGTCAAGATGCTCGTTCATTGCCAACGAAATTAGCATTTAATTTCGAATTTGGGATTTCGAATTTGAAGTGAGGATCAGAAAAATAAATTTGAAATTGAACGTTCGAAATTCGAAATCAATCATCCTTCCGGATATTTCCTGAAAATACTATTGATTTTCATCTGGATCACACCGAAAATGGCTTCGCGAAATATTTTGGTTGACATTTTTGAGGTGCCTTCGGTGCGGTCGGTAAATATGATAGGTACTTCAACTACTTTGAAACCATGTTTGATGGCGGTGTATTTCATTTCGATCTGGAAGGCGTAGCCTACAAACTTTATCTTATCCAGCTGCAATGTTTCCAATACGCGGCGCTTATAGCACATAAAACCGGCAGTTGAATCCTGTATATCAATGCCGGTAATAAAACGGACATATACGGATGCAAAATAGCTCATCAACACACGGCTCATGGGCCAGTTAACGACGTTAACGCCCTTAATATAACGGGATCCTATAGCGGCATCTGCACCATCGATACAAGCCTGGCGTAGCCTAAGTAAGTCATCGGGATTGTGCGAAAAGTCAGCATCCATCTCGAATATAAAATCGTACTGATGTGCCAGAGCCCACCTGAAACCGTGAATATAAGCGGTGCCCAAGCCCTGTTTACCAGCACGTTCTTCGATAAAGAGCCGCTCGGGGTATTCTTTTTGCAATTGCTTGACGATCAGCGGCGTGCCGTCAGGTGAGCCATCGTCAATGACCAAAACATGGAAATCATGAGGCAAAGAAAATACTTTTCGGATGATCCGTTCGATATTTTCTATTTCGTTATAGGTTGGTATAATAACAATGCTATCAGGCACAGTCGGATATTAAGTTAATCTAAGATTTAAGCAGGCAAAGGTAATCTATTAATTAATTGCTTGAAAATGGTGACAAGAAAATCGTGATAAAATGTTACAAATTGTTTGTGTCGGCAATCACCTGGTTTTGCATAACAGGTTCATCTTCCGGATTTTCGATATAATTATGCTCTTTCAATCGTGGAGCGACAAACATAAATACTACTATGAAAGCCATAATGAAGGAAACAAAAAACCATTCGTAATTTGCGCCCTTAAGGTGAACTGTCCACCATCCACCCTTTGCGATAAAGCCGTTTACCAATGCAGTAATTAAGTTGCCGGCCGAAACGACCAGAAACCATATCCCAGTCATGGTACTTTTCATTGATTTTGGAGAGTGAGTGTATGCGTACTCCAAGCCAGTGATGGAGACCAGCACCTCGGCTGCCGATAGCAGTACGTAGGCTAATACCTGCCACCATATAGAAGGTGAGCCACCTGCATCTAAATTAGTATGTATTAAACCAATTACCACAAAGGATAAAGCTGTAAGTACCAGACCGAAGCCTAACCGCCGCAACGGCGTGGTTTTAAGTCCGCGTTTGTCAAGTGCCGGGTATATCCAGTAATTGAATAATGGTATAAATAATAATAAAAATACGGTATTAACAGTAGACACCTGGCCAGCCAGAACCGTGAAGCTTGTAAAGCCAAGATTTATTGTACGATTCATTTTGTCGGCATAAAGCACCCATTCCGAAAGACATTGATCCCAAACAGCCCAAAATGCCAGTGCGAAGAAGAATACGGCCATTACACGATAGACCGCCTTTATACCCTCGACTTTTTCAGGATCATATTCACCCTTGGCGACATCCAAAACTGATTGCCCCGGTTTTTTTTGGCCCCAGTGTGTTAAAGCGTAAAATGTTATAAATACCAGATTATTCCTGTTCACACCGGCAGGTGGAACTTTTACATATTTATTGCGCCCGGAGAAGAAAATAACGGTAGCAAGAGCCATTAATATCCCTGGGACGCCGAACGCCCATTTTGGGCCAAAATTTTTATATGTCCACGGAATTAAAATAGTGGAAAACATGGAACCTGAATTGATGGCAAAATAGAACCATCCATATACTTTTGATAATAAGTCCTGGTTTGTTGCATCAAATTGGTCGCCTACGTTGGCTGATACACAAGATTTGATACCACCAGCACCTATAGCCACTACAATTACTCCAAAAGTAAACCCATCCAGATTGGTATCAAATATTGATAACAGCAAATGCCCTAAACAGTATACAATGGAAATATATAAAATTAGTTTGTATTTGCCTGTAAACCAGTCAGCAACCAAACCACCCACAAAAGGCAGTGCATAGGCCAGCATTACGAAATAATGATTTAAAGAGTTAGCCCTTGCATCAGCAACAGTAGATAATGACGGGTTGTGGGTAGGGTTAAAAAATTGATTTACCAAAAATAGCGTCAATATGGAACGCATTCCATAAAAACTGAAGCGTTCTGCAGCTTCGTTACCGATAATAAAGGGCACACTTTTGGGAAATCTTGATTTTTTAGCTACAGGAGCCTCTGCCAGATTTTGAGTCATGTTAATTTATTGAAAATTGGGCTAAAATAGTATAATTCCTTTAAATCAAAATTTTATATCGGTACTATTCCAGTGAAGATAATAATTATTTGGCTGATTATGTTATAAGTTGATTAGGTTGGATTGAGTTAACCGGTGCAAGAATGAACTCGATCAACATACTCAACCATTCACCTCAGTTACCAGGCACTGCGGTAGAGCGGTCAATTTCCGCTTGTTTCTTGGGGTCTATATAATTGTTATCCTGATTGCTCGGAGCGTTTCTCATGTCTACATTGTCGACGTATATCCAGTGCCCGTCTTTAAAACGATAGCCGTTGTAGCTTAGGTCGGGGCCATACAATTCATATTTACCTGCCTGTTTTTTGTCAGGTGGCGCCAGGTTATCAAATACGATCAGGTGCTGATTCTCATCATAGTTTAGTAGCATAGAGGTTTGCCTTGCATATTCAAACACCACTCTTTTACGCGTTTTGCCATTGCCGATAAATACGGGCATACCAAGCATCGGTTTACCTTCTCTGTTAAATGAAAGTACTTCGATTACTTTTTTAGTTGATTTTACTGTATTACCTTTCCATCCTAATAAGACATAGTAAGGATTTTGACCTGAATATACCGGAATGATCTTATAATATTGTGCACCAAACCACTGACTATTACTGGTTACGGTATCTTCTGCATTTTTAATATAAGGCGAGTTATCTGTTAATGGATACATCTTTAAGTTCTCGCCGGTATTCATTTGTATGGTGCCGTAAAAACGGTAACTGCCATCATCAAAAGCTACATGCCATGAAATGATACGATATCGGTTATCAGGAGAATTAAGAATGCTTACAGCCTTTACAGAATCAAATGGAAAATTAAAGGAATGAGGGATCTTAAGCGCCTGTACCAGGGTTTGTATAAATTGCGTATTGGCATTCATGCGCTCCATTTCGGTGTCATTATTAATAAACTGTTTACCGAGATGGGCCAGGCTATCCTGGAATACCATCAATTGCTTTGTATTGCCGCTATCGTCGGAATGCTGCGCAAAAACACATAGCGGCAAGGTTGCCGCTATTAAACACACTATCAGTATTTTCTTCATTATTTCTATTAACGCAAATTTTCGATAACCATTGCACTGGCGCCGCCGCCGCCGTTACAAATTCCGGCTGCACCAAATTTACCGCCGTTTTGTTGTAATACGTGCAATAAAGTTACAATAATTCGCGCACCTGAAGCGCCCAGTGGGTGACCAAGTGAAACAGCACCGCCATTAACGTTTACTTTGGCTGGATCTAAGTTCAATTGCTGGTTATTAGCAATTGATACAACGGAGAAAGCTTCGTTTATCTCAAAATAATCTATCTGATCTGATGATAAGCCAGCCTGGTGCAAAGCCAGAGGAATAGCTTTTGATGGAGCTGTAGTAAACCATTCAGGGGCTTGCTGCGCATCGGCAAAGGATACAATGCGGGCTAAGGGTTTTACCCCCATTTCATCGGCCTTTTCTTTACTCATCAATACTAAAGCTGCGGCGCCGTCATTTAAAGTTGAGGCATTAGCAGCTGTCACGGTACCTTCTTTTTTAAAGACAGGTTTTAGGGAAGGTATTTTATCAAATTTTACAGTAGCAGGTTCTTCATCGGTGGCAAATAAAGTAACCTCGCTTTTTTTATCTTTTAATTCGACAGGGATGATCTCATCTTTAAATTTACCTTCGGCCTGTGCCTTTTGGGCTCTTTTATACGATTCGATCGCATAGGCATCCTGGTCTTCTCGGCTTATTTTGCATTCTTCGGCACATAATTCGGCTGCCGAGCCCATATGATAGTCGTTATACACATCCCAAAGGCCGTCTTTTACTAAACCGTCGATTATCTGCCCATTGCCTAAACGATAACCATTGCGGGCTTTATCCAGGTAATAAGGTACATTACTCATGCTTTCCATACCTCCGGCTACCGCAATATCGTTCTGACCCAACTGGATACTTTGGGCCGCCAGCATAATAGCTTTCATGCCTGATGCACACACTTTGTTTACAGTAGTTGCTGGTAGATAGGGTAGTCCGGCAAATATAGCTGCCTGGGTTGCCGGCGCCTGGCCTACATTGGCCGACAGGACGTTTCCCATATAAACTTCCTGTATCTGATCGGGTCTTAAGCCTGCTTTTTCAACTGCCGCCTTAATAACAGTTGCGCCAAGCTGAGTAGCTGATAACGACGATAAACCGCCACCAAAACTGCCGATAGCGGTGCGTGTAGCCGATACGATATATACTTCTTTCATTGAATCTGTTCTGAATTGGTGAGGCAAAGTTAGGCTTTTTACTTAAACGAAATGCTATGCATGCATAATATTTGGTTGGGTGAGTTGGATTAAGTTAATTATGTTATTTCTGCAACTATTCTAAATCTCCCGGTCATGTAACCTAATCAACCACTTAACTTAATCAACCACTCAACCAAAATATTACTATTTTTGAATGGTTAATTCATTCAATGGCTAAACTATCGAATACCCGCCAGAAGGCGATCCTGCGCAAATACTCTGATAATGTAAAGTATTTGATGATGGCCGCCAGTATTTGCCTTATTGTATTTACCCTTCCAAAACAGGCCAAATTCAGGTATGAATATGATCGGGGACGTATATGGACACAAAAGGACCTGGTATCGCCTTATAACTTTGCTATTCTTAAAACACAGCCTGAAATTGAGAATGACCAGCGGGCAGCACTTCACAGCATAACACCGATCTATCAATGGGATAGCGAATTGGAACAGGCTCAATTGGATGGTTTTAAGAATGACCTGGAAATAAAATGGCATGATTCGGGCATCAATGACAAGAAAAAACAGACGTATTTAAATACTGGCGGAGATCTGCTTAGAGAAATTTATGACACAGGTATTTTAAGTCTGAACCCGAAATATCAGCAGAATCAGCAGAATTATCCGATTACGATACTGAATAAGAATGTTGCTACGGATAAGAATACAGCCGATCTGTACACCAAAGAGAAGGCTCTGGCCTACTGTGATGAGCAATTGAGCAGACGCAAGGATATTGATAAAACGTTTTTGCTCGACCTGATCCAGGATCGCCTGCAGAACAACCTGAAATATGACGATAAGCTTACCACCAGGTTGGAAAAAGAGGCCCTGGAAGGTTTATCTCAAACGCGTGGCATGGTGCAAAAAGGGGAGGTGATAGTAGGTAAAGGGTCGGTCATCAATGACGTTATCTACCAAAAACTGGAATCCTTTAAGAAAGCATTTGAGGATAACGCCCGTGTGAATGGTGACCGCCGCCTGGTGCTGTTGGGGCAATTTCTGTTGGTGTCGTTGGTCATTTGTTTGCTGGTGGTATTCCTGTATTTATTCCGTCGCGATATTTATGAGGATAACCGGCTGGTATGCCTGATCTTATTGGTAGTAACGGCAATGCTGGCTTCGTTGTCGCTGGCTATACGGCTGCAATTGCCTAACCTGTATTATATCCCTTATTGTATTGTTCCGATCATCATCCGGATACTGTTCGATACCCGTTTGGCGTTAAACATCCATATTCTTGTGATATTGGTAGCAGGCTTTTTTGTGCCTAATAGTTTTGAGTTTGCCTATTTTGAGATTACAGCGGGGATGGTATCTATCTATAGCATCAAAAACCTGATACGCCGTGAGCAATTCCTGATTTCGGCAGTGATCATAACCTTTGGTTATTTTCTGTCATTTTTGGGTATATCGTTTATCCGTGAGGGTAGTTTCAGTAATATAGACTGGATGGATTTTGTGCCATTTGTAGTAAGCGTTTTGTTGACGCTGCTGGCTTATCCGCTGATCTATGCTTTCGAAAAGGTATTCGCCATCACATCGGATATTACGCTGATTGAACTCACCAATACCAACGCGCCATTACTACGCGAGCTGGCCTTCACCGCCCCGGGAACATTCCAGCATTCCTTACAGGTAGCTAACCTTGCCGAGAATGCTATATTTTCCATTGGCGGCAATGCTTTATTGGTAAGAGCAGGGGCATTATATCACGATATTGGTAAAATAGAGAACCCGTTATACTTTATCGAGAATCAAAGTCCCGGTTTTAATCCTCATGATAAGCTGTCGTATGAAGAAAGCGCACAGATCATCATCCGCCATGTAAGCAAGGGTATAGAAATGGCGAGGAAAGCTAATCTGCCGGAGATCGTCGTCGACTTTATTCGCACACACCATGGCAATACAAGGGTAGATTATTTTTACCAGTCGTTTTTGAAAAACTTCCCAGAAAAGTTTGTTAACGAAAATATTTTCCGGTATCCGGGGCCAATCCCATATTCAAAAGAAACAGGTGTTTTGATGCTCGCTGATTCAGTGGAGGCCGCGTCCCGTTCATTACGTGAGCCTGACGAAAAATCCATCAGCGACCTCGTTGACCGTATCGTAAAATACAAACTGAACCAGGATCAGTTGAAAGACAGTAACATAACACTAAAGGATATAGAAACTATCAAGACGATCTTTAAACGGATGCTCGGAAGTATTTATCATGTCAGGGTTGACTATTGACACTGCAATACGGGCATTAAGCAGAATAAGTTCAACTCAATCAACTACTTAACTTAATCAACCACTTAACCTTAATATTTTTTTTTGACGATTTAGACGAATCACTATATTTGCAGTCCCAAAAACAGGCATTTGTTTTTAAAAAGGTGAGGTGCCTGAGAGGCCGAAAGGATCAGTTTGCTAAACTGACGTACGGGAAACTGTACCGAGGGTTCGAATCCCTCCCTCACCGCTGATTTCAATATCAAAAACAGATAAAAGCCTGCAAATCAAATGATTGCAGGCTTTTATTTTTAGATCAACTTGCCGTTTTATGCACTAAATCATAATAAAAAAGTGAGTAATTCGGTGAGTTGAGACCTCGAAAATTCTTACTCACCAAATCGGCTTATTTATTTGATTATCAAGATGTTTGATAATTGAACATCTTGTTTAGGATTAGTTGCAAGCTTAATTTTGTTTCACTTTTTATTGTCAAAAACATGAAAACTAATTTCAGCTTGCTTTTTTATTTAAAAAAGCCCAAAAACTATGTATCAGGCCTCGTGCCAATTTATATCCGAATTACTGTTAATGGTGAACGTGCGGAAGCTACTTCCAACCGCGAATGTGATCCTAATTTATGGAACAGTTATTCTGGCCGTCTAAAGGGAACAACTGAAAATATCAGGTCGTTCAACGCCTACCTCGATGGTCTTCAACATTAGGTTTACGACGCTCACAAGGAGCTAACAGAAGCAGCGATAGCTATAACAGCAGAAAAATTGAAAAATAGGTTTTTGGGTAATGATGAAAAGGCTATTATGCTATTAACGATTTTTAGAGAGCACAATAACAATATGGGCGCTCTGATTGGAAACGGCTATTCGTCAGGAACGCTGACTTGTTTCCGGACTACAATTAAGCACACAGAAAATTATATTTATTGGAAGTTTAAAGCACCTGATGTTGATATAAAGAAAATTGACCACGAATTCATTACCAGTTTGGAATTTTACCTCCGCTCGGAAAAAAAGTGTTCCAACAACTCTGCTCTGAAATACGTCAAGAATTTCAAAAAGATTATCCGGTTCTGTTTGGCCAGTGGATGGCTTACCCAAGATCCCTTCAGAAACTACAAATCGAAAGTAAAGATTGTCGATCGGGTATTTTTGAATCAAGATGAAATTGACCTTATAGCTAATAAGGTCTTCAAAACGGTCCGGCTTAACCAGGTAAGGGATGTTTTTTTATTCAGTTGCTTCACTGGATTGGCTTATGCGGATGTACAAAAATTGAAAAAGGCAGAGGTGGAAAAAGGGCTGGATGGTGAAATGTGGATTTACACAAAACGTCAAAAAACTGATACACCAACTCGTGTGCCGTTATTACCGTCTGCACTCGCCATATTAGATAAGTATGCATTTCACCCAGTTTGCGAAATTAATGGGAGAGCCTTACCTGTGTCAACTAATCAAAAAATGAATGCCTATCTGAAAGAAATAGCAAGCGTTTGCGGCATCGATAAAGAGCTTACATACCATACTGCCCGGCATACCTTTGCAACCACAGTCACCTTATCCAATGGTGTGCCTATTGAATCAGTGTCAAAAATGTTAGGGCATACCAATATCAAAACCACACAGCACTATGCTAAGATATTAGACATGAAAGTCAGCAAGGACATGGCGTTATTAAAAGAGAAATATAAAGCAGGCGTTTGTTGATAAATGAATTACAAAAACCTGGGAAGCCAGCAAAACATCAATTTACTAATAACTATATTTGTTTGAGAACACAACACCCAAGTATGAGCAGCAGCACTTTAAAAGATTTACGTTCAGTTCCGATCTTCGAGCTATCGGACGAACAACTGCGGGAAAGACTGCGTCCGGCCTATGAAAAGATTAAACAAGAAGCGTTTGCAAAAAACAGCTACCTCACTTATTTCGATCCGTTAGTTTGCCCGACAAACGCACATGCGGTACATGAATATCGCGACAGGAAGGAGTTGATATGGATGGATCATACAGGAAAAGAACACTTTGTAAAAACCCTTTGATCTTATGTCAAACAACCCGCAGCTGTTATATGTCGCGGGGCCGAATGGTGCAGGAAAATCGACTTTTTCCAAAGAGTTGTCGAATCCCGGTGCCATTATCTTTGACGTGGATAAAGTTATTGCCCGCATAGAGGCCCAATCACCTGGTATGCCTAAGAAAAAGGTATACGACACAGCGACACAGGAATTTTTTAACCAGGCTAATGAAGCAGTCAGGCAAAGGCAGCATTTCACTTTAGAAACTAACTTTAGGGATAAAGAATTAGTGGATATAGCCACCCAATTTAAGCGCCGTGGTTATACCACAAACATGGTCTATTTGACTTTGGACAGTATTGAACAATCTATTTACCGGGTAAATAAAAGAGTGCTGAATGGCGGACATTTTGTAGATCATAAAAATATCCAGCTAAATTATGATGAAGGGCTGCTTTATCTCGAACGTTATGCTGACAGCTTTGACAATCTGGAGATAGTTGATGGTTCAAAAGATTTTAGTGAATTTAAATCAATATTAAGTATAAAACAACAAGAGCTTATTTACCTCAGCACGAACCTTCCTACATCCGTAGAACAAACGGTTATCAATATCGCTAACCGCTATAGAGGTAATCCAAGGAATGAAGATAATGATGAGGAACAAGACTCGGGTTATAGCCGGGGTCGGTAAATATCCCATTCAGGGAAAGCCATTTTTACATTCCGCGATGCTCCATTGTAAAAACAGCTTTTCCTGACCCGCTAAAGGAAGCTGGTCGCCCACTCACAACCACCTTTCTTTCCCGTTGCTTTTACTTGTGATCCCTTATTCACCGGCACCGCGAAGATAGGCCAAACCGGGACAAAGCATCAAGGCTATAGCAAGCGGGCTTTTTGTTTATTTTTCAGCGGAGGCCCGGCCTTGATGCTTTGCCCGGTTTAACACTTCAGTTGCTTAACCGTTGAATAAGGGCTATTCTGTTCATCAGCTTATCTTATCGGTTTTTTTGTGTCTATTAGGCTGTTACTGCTGGTAATCATCAACTTGTTCAATAACTTTGTCCGCATCCATCTTTCATTGTCTTTATATAACTGGTCATAATCTTCCATTGGCCACGCGATCTGAGCTGCTAAAGGGCTGGCTGAGGGTACTAAAAAAGAGTCATATAATATGATGTCGGCCTGTAATGATTGCGCAAGACGATATGCGTAATTAGCTGCGTTTTCTGCCCGTTCCGAAAAATCGGTTAATATGGCGATTGTTTTCATTGTTTTTGGTTTTAATGATTAGGATCAATTGATCCATTTCCAGTCGAGTATTTCGGGCATATCTTTACCGTGAACACTGATATAATGTTTATGCTCGATCAGTTTATCCTGTAGCAATTGCTTCAAATAAACGCCTGTCGTTCCCGTTTGCGGCAGGCGGTCGATCACATCCATGACCAGGTGGAATCTGTCCATTTCATTCAATACGGTCATATCAAAGGATGTCGTAATCGTTCCTTCTTCCTTATAGCCCCGCACATGCATATTGACATTATTCGCCCTGTTATAAGTTAGGCGGTGTACCAGCCACGGATAACCATGAAAGGCGAACACTACCGGTTTGTTGGTGGTGAATAAAGCATTATAGTCTGCATCGGTTAATCCGTGAGTGTGTTCTGTACTTTTTTCCAATTTAAATAAGTCAACCACATTAATAACCCTGATTTTAACCTCCGGTAAGTGTTCGCGCAAGATCGAAACTGCCGCCAATACTTCCAGTGTAGGTACATCACCGCTGCAGCCCATCACCACATCCGGTTCGGCTTCCTGGTCGTTACTGGCAAAATTCCATATTCCGATTCCTCGTGTACAATGTTCAACAGCTTGTTCCATGTTCAGCCACTGCGGGGCCGGATGTTTCCCGGCAACGATTACGTTGACATAATGATAACTGCGCAGACAATGATCCATCACCGATAACAGGCAATTGGCATCGGGTGGTAAATAAACCCGCACAATGGTTGCTTTTTTATTCACCACATGATCAATGAAACCAGGGTCCTGGTGCGTAAATCCGTTATGATCCTGCCGCCAAACGGTTGAGGTCAACAAGATATTTAAGGAAGCGATCTTTCGCCTCCAGGACAGTTCGGAACTTGCCTTTAACCATTTGGCGTGCTGGTTAAACATGGAATCGATGATATGTATAAAAGCTTCGTAACAATTAAATAAACCATGTCTTCCTGTCAGCAGGTAACCTTCCAGCCAACCTTCACACTGGTGTTCGCTCAGCATTTCCATTACGCTGCCATCGGCAGCCAGAAACTCGTCGCTTTCAGCAATGGGCGCCGTCCATTGGCGATCAGTGGCCTCAAAGATGATATCCAGCCGGTTGGATACGGTTTCATCCGGGCCAAAAATCCTGAAATTGCGGTTGACCTGGTTTTCTTTAATAACATCACGCAGGAAACGGCCGGATACATAAGTATCGCCTTCGCCTTCAGTGCCAGGAGCATCAACTGTCACCGCGTAATTCCGGAAATCAGGCAAACGCAGGTCACGCAATAGCTGGCCGCCGTTTGCATGTGGGTTAGCACCCATACGACGCTCGCCTTTAGGGGCCAGCATTTGCAGTTCAGGCAGCAGTTTTCCTTTGTCATCGAATAGCTCTTCCGGCCTGTAACTTTTCATCCATTCTTCCAGGATTTTCAAGTGTTCGGGCGGGCTCGCTGCCGAAACAGCCAGCGGGATCTGGTGGGCCCGGAAATTACCTTCAATTTTATAGCCGTCTACTTCTTTGGGGCCGGTCCAGCCTTTGGGTGAACGCAAAATGATCATTGGCCAGCGCGGGCGTTGCCCGTTCGGGTGCTGGGCATCATATTTTACTTGCAATATGCGGTCAACCGCATAATCCAGAGCCTCCGCCATCGCGCGATGCATCAATGCGGGGTCATCGCCTTCCACAAAAATGGGGTTCCAGCCATAGCCCCGGATTAATTGCTCCAATTCCTCGTGTGAGATCCTGGCTAACATCGTAGGATTTGATATTTTATAACCGTTGAGGTGCAGTATCGGCAATACTGTACCATCTGTAAGCGGGTTCATGAACTTGTTGGAATGCCAGGCGGTAGCCAACGGCCCGGTCTCTGCTTCGCCGTCCCCTATGACGCAGGCCACGATCAGCTTGGGGTTATCCAGTACTGCACCAAAAGCATGGCTGAGGGAATAACCCAGTTCGCCGCCCTCGTGAATGGAACCGGGAGTTTGCGGCGAGGCATGACTGGATATTCCGCCCGGATAAGAAAATTGCGTAAAAAGTTTCTTTAGCCCGTCTTCATCCTGTGTTATATTCGGGTAGACTTCGGTGTACGTGCCTTCTAAATAAGTGCTGCCCACCACAGCGGGCCCGCCATGCCCCGGCCCCGAAACATAGATTATATCCAGGTCGTACCGCCTGATGATGCGGTTAAGGTGGGTATAGATAAAGTTCTGTCCGGGGGTGGTGCCCCAGTGGCCTAAAAGCATATTTTTAATATGCTCCAGCTTTAAGGGCTCCTTTAAAAGCGGGTTATCGCGTAAATAAAGCTGCCCGACTGATAAATAATTGGCAGCGCGCCAATAGGCATCCATTTTTTGCAATTGCGCGTCGGAAAGTGTTTCGGTTACGGTTGGTTCAGTTGTATCAAGCATGGTGTATGTCTTTAGTGTTCTGTTTTTGTGTTGTGGTTAGGTCCATCCTGTCGCAAACTAATTTTGCGATCATCATTTCTTCGTCGGTATGCATGACGCGTACGCTTACGCCGTTTGCCGCGGATATGAAGTGCGCATTCTTCTGGTTGCGTTCATCATTGAGCTCTACGCCCAAAAAGCCCAGGCCTTCACAGATCCTTGCGCGTATGGACGGTGCATTTTCGCCGATACCGCCGGTAAATATGAGAGTGTCAAGGCCGCCCAAAGCGGCGGCAAAGCTGCCGATCCATTTTTTTACCTGGTAACAGAATAAGCTTACTGCCTCTGCCGCACGTATATCGGTCGCTTCTAGTTCCAACAGGTCGTGCATATCTCCGCTGGTTTCCGAAATGCCCAGTAAGCCGGATTCGCTGCTGATCAGATGATTAAACTGTTTGGGCGTAAGCTGTTCCGACTTTATCATGAACCAGGCAACGCCGGGATCAAGATCGCCGGTGCGGGTGCTCATCGGTACGCCCGAATCAGGTGTGAAGCCCATACTGGTATCGACGCTTTTACCATGTTTGATAGCGGCGAGGCTGGCACCGTTTCCTAAATGGGTAATGATGATACGACCGTCTGCTATTTGTCTGCCTGCTAAGTGTTCCAGTTCCTGCATCAGGTAATGGTAGGAGAGTCCGTGAAATCCGTAACGATGGATGCCTGATCTATCAAACCTGCGTGGAATGGGTAGTAGCTTTGCTACCTGCGGCATATCTTTATGAAAGTCCGTATCAAAGCAGGCAAATTGACTAATCTCTGCATGATTTTTTTTGAACCCTTCTATCAGGAGTATTTCAAAAGGCAAGTGATCGGGATCGTAGGCGCCGATATTTTTCAGGTCTTTCAATAGTTCGGCATCGATCAGGCTGGGTTCGGTATGCTGCATGCCGTGCACGATGCGATGGCCGATGGCTTTAACATCAGAAAATGTTATATTTTGTTCGAGCCATTCCACCAGGAAATCAATAGCACCCTTGTAAGTTGTTGCTGTAACCGGCAAAGAGGTAGCGTCGCTATTTACGGTAAACCTGGTGCCGGTAGTACCCACGCGGGTTAGCTGGCCGTAACATACTTTTTCGGGCGAGTTGTCCACCTCGAACAAAGCAAATTTTATGCTGGACGAACCGCCATTAATGGTAAGTATCATGATTGGTGTTTATTGAATTTCTTTTTCAAGCCGTGCATTTGCGGTTTTAGGTTCCGCTTCGTGAATATTTGCCTCAACCAAACTGACGGTGAGGTCCTGGTAATGATGAAAACGATATTCATAAAGGGCCAGTTCCCCATCTTTGCCCATAACTATTAAGGCGTTAATATGCGCCAATGCGCCTGCTTTAGCCATTTCCATGGCTTTGGCCCGTGTACTGTAACCATAAAATAACGCGTCATCAATTGGTAAGCTATAATTAACGCTTGCGATAGCGCAAAACACATCTTTAGTGTTTCCAATAAGCCAATCCTTCTTAAAGGGTTTAAACTTTAAAGGCTGAAAATCGTTTGTAGAAACTTCTGTTACAACAGTGTCATTCTTAAAAACACGGAAGTATCGGATATAATTGCGCTGTTTCATGCTTTGGTTTCCTGTAAAATTGTTAGTAAAACTTAAATATCACCGTAGTAGAATAATGGCAATTCCTAAGTGGAGGTGATTATAGAAAAATGAAAGGTGCTGTCAATCTAAGCCTTCATTTTTGCGTAAAACAGGTGTTGATTTTTATGCCTGTCCTTTATGAGCGTTATGCTTAAGATAACTTCGATTAACAACAATTGTTTTTTATAATATAATTTGATATTCGCAGGAAAACCAATGATTATTTCCTTTGCAACATCTTTTAAATAAAGCATGGATAAATTTTGAGGGAAATAGTTTTGGTTGATAATTATATTAAAAACTTAAAGGAATAAATACCGTTCCCTGTTTAGGGAGGCTGGAGATTGTAAATTACAAATAAGCTCTTTTAAAGCCTCTTGCAGTGAACCATAACGATTCAAAGGTCTGATTTCCTAAGGCTTTAAATCATATATGCCCAAATTGTGCACCTGCTTCATATAGGTTGAAGTAAAACCAATTTAACACTTAATTACAAGTAATAATGTTTACCTACTTTACTGAAGCCGAACACGCAATAAAATTTCCAGATGACAGGCGCTTGTTTATAGGTATTAATCCCTATGCACTTATTATACTCTTTATACTATTGATGGCAACAGTCGGGCTTGCATGGATGCAATACCTGGTGTTCGGTTTACCATCCGACCCTTCTGTCGCCTTCCCTGCGATAACTCCAACAGGCCCTAAAGGATTTCCGTTATGGCTATCTCTCAGCCATTGGGTTAACTTCTTTTTCCTAGTACTTATCATCAGGAGCGGACTTTCCATACTGGCTGATCATCCCCGCCTGTATTGGAACCGTGGCTGTTCGCCGCATTCAGAGTGGATTCGTTTTACCCCGGTAAAAGTTCCTGACGACAGGGTTTATACGGCTAAAGAGGATGGCCGTTATTTAAATCCGGTAGCAGGTCTGCCGGGTTACCGCCATTCGGTAGGGCTGGCACGCTGCTGGCATTTTATAACCGTTCCTTTTTTTCTTTTCAATGGCGTGGTATGTGTTGCGCTCCTGTTCCTTACGGATCAATGGAAGCGGTTAGTTCCAGTATCGTGGCGGATATTGCCAGATTCCTGGAATGTCTTCGTGCATTATGCCACCTTTCACATGCCTATCGAGCCAAACGGGTTTTATCATTTTAATGCCTTGCAACAAATTTCCTACTTTGCCGTGGTCTTTATTTTAGCGCCGGTAGCCATGCTTAGCGGAATGTCAATGTCCCCCGCTATCGAGAACAGGTTTCACTGGGTCCCCAAACTATTTGGCAACCGGCAGGGCGCCCGTTCTGTTCATTTTTTGGTTATGCTGGCATTTGTGGGTTTTATCATCATTCATGTAGCGATGGTTGCGGCGACAGGGTTAACCCGTAATATGAACCATATTACTGTCGGTACTGATAATGCGGTTAGCCATACAGGCCTCTATATTGGCGCGGGTATTGTTTTATTTACGGTGGCTTTTGGTTTCTTCGCCCATTGGGTTTCATGGCAAAGGCCCCGTTTGCTGCAAAAAACAGAGGCCGATATTAATGGCATTTTATGGCTTAACTCTATTAATAAGTTAAAACCAAAGCTATATTTTACGAAAAAAGATATATCGCCTTATTTCTGGGTAAACGGCAAAATGCCCGAATCAGCCGAATGGCGAAACCTGGCAGCTAATGATTTTAAAGATTTTAAGCTTAAAATAGGCGGCTTGGTTGAAAATCCGGTAGAGCTATCGCTCGAAAAGCTCAAAGAACTGGGACTGGAACAAAATATTACGATGCACCATTGTATCCAAGGATGGTCGGGTATTGCCGAATGGGGCGGCATTCCGATCAAAGCGCTCGCGGAACTTGTTAAACCCCATCCGTCCGCGACTACCGTAATATTTTACTCTTTTGGCGAGGGCCTATACGGCGGGAATTATTATGATACCCACAGTTTGGATAATTGCTTGAAACCCGAGTCTATCCTCGCCTGGGAAATGAATTACCAGTCGCTGCCGCAAAAGTACGGCGCGCCGCTCAGACTAAGAATTGAAAACCAGCTGGGCTACAAAATGGTGAAATGGATCAATAAGATCGAATTTTTAGAAACGGCTGAATTCGTAGGTAAAGGTTACGGCGGTAAAAATGAAGATGACGAATATTTTGACCTGCTGGCTGATACGTAGAGCCAATTTGTTGGAAATGTTTCACGGTT
This sequence comes from Mucilaginibacter tolerans, assembly GCF_030519375.1. Taxonomy (GTDB): domain Bacteria; phylum Bacteroidota; class Bacteroidia; order Sphingobacteriales; family Sphingobacteriaceae; genus Mucilaginibacter. The sequence continues at coordinate 110,842 of NZ_JAUMKB010000014.1, forward strand.
GCGAAAGTAGGACTCTAAGTTCCTCTTTCATTTGTATATGGGCCGGACGCGGAAAAATTAGTTTGTCAAAAGCGATAATGAACTAATCTTTTATCGCTTTTTTCCCAATAACGAATACTCACTCAGTGCTAATTATATTAATATACCCTAATACGTTTTTTGCGCACCAAATATGAAAATAGACTGGTATTCATTGTAAAAAGCAGGGCAAGCTATTCATTGGTCTGCAGAGAGATTTTATTTATTTGAAGGCCACATTCAATTAGGCTATGGTTGTAGACTTTCAATCCAATAATACTTATATTTGTATGATAGATTTGCAATTAATCTGTATTAAATAAGTGGTGAGTTTTTCGGCGAGTAAGAAATAAGAACCACGTAAAGTATTGAATATCAATTCGGTTTAAGAGGCATACAATTCCCTCCCTCACCGCTGATTGGATAGTCAAAAAACACCAAAAGCCTGTAAATCATATATTTATAGGCTTTTTTTTGGTGCGCCCGGCAGGGCGCTTTTACTCCGTGGTGGAAGTCCACTATGGGCCGGGTAAGGGGAACGATTAGCCGAAGGCAAGGGTGTGCGGGGCGACCCGGAATCTGAAGGAAGCATTAGGCAAAACGCTGGTTTGACGAACAGAAACCGCATACGAGGCTTTCATGCCGGACAAGGAGGCCAACATCTTCGAAGTCCAATACTTACCTGGAAGGCATGAGGGTAGATGTGGCAGACATAAGCGGGAAGGTAGAGGCGCATTACCCGGGGAGACCTGAACGGGACGTTAGCTGAACGGGCACGCGGTTCTGCTAAGTAACAACCCCGATGGAGACATTCGGCTGAGCGTCCAGGAGTCAGGAGCGGCCATAGTAGCTACAAATGCAGTGAAGGGCCAAACTATTAGTTACGGGAAGGACTATGTCCCGGCAAGCCCCGTTTTGACCCGGTCGAAACAGCTTTGCCTTGCTCTGGCTTCAAAGCATTGTATTGCAAAATTTTGAAGCATAGTCATTAGGAAGGCATTTAAAAAATGTACTTTTTTTTACAAGTTAACATTTAGCGCCCTATTTTTTAACTTTTATCTCTCATCATTAAATTATCTCTTCTTTAGTTTTACCGCTCAATCAATAAACCTGGTACCAATTCAAATATTGCTAAATAGATTTTAGAAAAAAGTATGCCAATGTTTGGGCGTGTTCCGAACAATGGAAATGACCCGTTGGCCCTGTAAAATAAGTGTAAAAAACACAATAAATAATATTAAATTTCACGATGAAAAAGTTATTCCCCATTTCAAGTTTGTGCCTGTTCCTGTTCACAGCAACAAGCCTTAAAGCACAGACCCCTAAGCTAACACTTGATTTAACTAAGCCCGGCGCAAATGTAAGTCCACAACTGTATGGGTTGATGACCGAAGAGATCAACCATTCGTACGATGGGGGCTTGTATGCCGAGCTGATCAGAAACAGAATATTTAAAGACAACCCAAATACGCCGGAAGCATGGGGCGTAATCAAGGAAGGTGGCGCAAAGGCTACAATGCAACTAGTTGCCGCAAACCCCAACTATATACCTGCAGATGAGCGGCGCCATGCAATTAATGGCGCGTTAACCACTTGTTTAAGATTATTGGTTGATACCGGAGGTGGCCGGGTCGGTATTGCAAATGAAGGTTATTGGGGCATACCGGTTTTGCCTAATACAACTTACAACGCCTCTTTTTATATTAAAGGTATGGAAAGCAAGCCATTGAACGAGCAATGGGCTCCCGCACCTAAAACTGCAGTCCCTGTAATTGCTGATAACACGGCCGGACCAATAACCGTAAGTATAGAAAGCAACGACGGTAAAACGGTATATGCTTCGGGTACTATTAATTTGATAAAAAGTGCCTTTTGGAAAAAATATGAACTTAAATTAACAACCGGCGCTGGTGTTAAACCAACAACTGACGCCCGTTTTGTTATTTCAACAGACCGTACCGGGGTTTATTATTTTAACCTCGTCTCGTTATTTCCGCCAACTTATCATAACCGCCCAAATGGGAACCGGGTAGACATAATGAAATTACTGGCCGACATGAAACCCCGTTTTTTACGTTTCCCCGGTGGTAATTTTCTTGAAGGCCCGAAACTAAATGATGCGTTCCCGTGGAAGACCACTTTAGGCGCGCTTGAAAATCGTCCCGGCCATACAGGCTCATGGGGATACCGCCCCACTGATGGAATGGGCTTACTTGAATTTTTAGAATGGTGCGAAGACCTGAAAATGGAACCGCTGCTTGCCGTTCATGCCGGCTATTCACTCGATGGCGACCATGTGGACGCAGGCCCGCTTTTAAAGCCATATGTAGATGATGCCCTTGATGAAATTGAATATGTTACGGGCGATATACACACCTACTGGGGCGCTAAGCGTGCAGCCGATGGGCACCCGGCACCTTTTAAACTCAGCTATGTGGAGATTGGTAACGAAGATGGGTTTGACGCGTCTGGCAGTTACGACGGACGTTTTGCCCAGTTTTATGATGGCATTAAAGCCAAATATCCTAACCTTCACTGTATAGCAACCATCGGCGGTAAGGACTGGCTTGGGACCAGGAGTAAATTAACAATTCGCAAGCCCGAAATTGTAGATGAACATTATTACCGCAATGCCTGGGGGATGGAAGAGGACGCGGCACATTATGATAACTATGATCGCAAAGGATATAAAGTGTTTGTAGGTGAATGGGCAACAACAGAAGGCATGCCCACCACCAATTTGAATGCCGCCCTTGGCGATGCAGCCTGGATGACCGGTATGGAGCGAAATTCGGACCTGGTTATCCGCTCATGCTATGCGCCTTTATTTGCAAATGTAAATAAGGCTACCGCAACTGCGCCGAAAGCATGGCAATGGGAATCAAACCTGATAGGTTATGATGCATTGACAAGTTTTGGTTCGCCATCATATTATGTGCAGAAGATGTTTAACAGCTATATCGGCAATAAGGTGGTTCCCGTGGCAGGTGTAAATATACCAACCCAAACGCGGCCTGCCACCAAGCAGGACAGCGCGGCGAACAACATGCCCAAACCTATACCAGCCATGTTTTATGTAGCCACCCGGGACACAAAAACGGGAAAACTGTTTCTTAAAGTAGTAAATGCAACAGGAAAGCCGCAGCAGGTTGATATTGATCTGAAGGGGGCCGGAAAGCTTTCTCCCGAGGGTATCATCGTAGTAATAAAAGGTGATAAACCGGGAGATACGAACACGATAAACGATCCGGTAAAAATAGTTCCGGTTACCACCAAAGTAAAAGTGCCCGGCGCTAAATTTACAAGGACTTTTGATCCATATTCAGTAAGCGTGCTTCAAATAAATACATTAACAAAATAATTAAAACCAGGTAAGAATACCAGGAAAAAAAGTCAATATGAGAAATGCGATCTACAGGTTAGGGATGACGGCCTTAATTATCACGCTTATAGCGCCGTGTTTATATGCACAAAAAGCAACTAATCCTATTATTTATGCAGATGTACCGGACATATCAATAGTACACGTAGGCGATAGCTATTACATGAGCAGCACAACGATGCACATGAGTCCCGGTGTACCAATTATGAAGTCGAACGACCTTGTGAACTGGAAGACGGTGGGTTATGCATATGATACTTTAGCAAATATTGACGCAACGAATCTCACAAATGGCAAAAACATGTATGGGCAGGGGTCGTGGGCAAGTTCTATTCGTTTCCATAATGGCACCTATTATGTAAGCACATTTTCTGCAAATACCAATAAAACGCACATTTACAGTACTAAAAATATCAAAAAAGGTCCGTGGAAAGCCAGGTCATTTGCCCCCGACCTGGGTGACCACTCCTTATTTTTTGATGATGACGGAAAAGTGTATATGATCAGCGGGAGCGGAGATTTAAGATTAGTTGAATTAAAGGATGATCTTTCCGGTATAAAACTCGGCGGAACGGACAAAATTATCGTTGAAAAGGCAGGAGAGCCTTCGGGCGGTACCGGCCTCGGTCCGGAGGGCTCTCAGCTGTTTAAGATAAACGGCAAATATTACCTTTTCAATATTACATGGCCAAAGGGCAGCGTACGCACTGTTACAATACACCGGGCAGATAAGATCACCGGTCCGTATGAAGGACGAATTGCCCTCCAGGATCTGGGTGTGGCGCAAGGCGGATTGGTCGAAGCGCCAAATGGGGCATGGTATTCTTATTTGTTTCGTGATTATGGCTCGGTGGGCCGTATTCCCTATTTGGTGCCTGTAAAGTGGGTGGATGGCTGGCCCGTTTTGGGCACTGGCGGCAAAGTGACCGATACACTCGACCTGCCGGCCGGCAAAGGTTTGATCCCGGGCATTGTGGCTTCGGACGAGTTTACCCGTAAAAAACGCGCACTGGCATTACCACTGGTTTGGCAATGGAACCATAACCCGGATAATAGCTTGTGGTCTGTTACAGCGCGGAAAGGATATTTACGACTCACCACCGGCAGGATCGACACCAATTTCCTGATGGCACCAAATTCATTGACACAACGCACCATGGGCCCGGTATGCTCCGGGGCAGTTTCGCTCGACATTTCTAAAATGAAAGATGGTGATTTTGCGGGTTTGGGCCTTCTGCAAAAAAATTACGGATTGGCTGGTGTAAAAATAACCGGGGATAGCAAAGCTATCGTAATGATCAATGCAAGCACCGGACAACCTGTAGAAGCACAAAAGATCCCCTTAAACCAAAAAGTAGTATACTTTAAGGCGGAATGCAACTTTACGAACAGAAAAGACGTGGCAGACTTTTTTTATAGCCTGGATGGGAAAACGTGGATGGCATTGGGCACGCAATTAAAAATGGCCTATACCTTCCCACATTTCATGGGCTATCGTTTTGCTTTGTTTAATTATGCTACAAAAAACATAGGGGGAGCGGCCGACTTTGACTTTTTTCACATAGCAGGTTCCATTTCCCCGGAGAAATAAAGCCTTGGGAATTAACGAACGCAAGGAGGTAAAAAAATGAAAAATATATCTTACTGTTATTATGCTTAGAGGACGCGATACCTCACTGGTGCCGATTGATTTTATAACACAAATTAAAAATTCGCGATGAAAATTAGATTATTAGCGGTTGCAACATTATGCATTTTTGGTTATTTACAATCGTTTGGCCAGGAGGTCAATAATGTCATCGAGAAAGCGCAGCCCTTCCCCGATGCTTCGGTTGTATTAAAACCGTCATGGGTAAAACAAAGAGAAGACTTGAACACAAGGTATGTTAAATCTCTTGACCCCGACAGGTTATTACACAATTTTAGGGTAAATGCAAAACTGCCTTCTAACGCCAAGCCTCTTGAAGGTTGGGAAGCACCGGATGTAGGATTGAGAGGCCATTTCACCGGACACTATCTTTCCGCCGCTTCGTTATTGGTAGAAAAGTATCAGGATACATTATTAAGCAAGAGGCTTAGTTACATGATAGACGAATTGTACAAATGCCAGCAAGCTTTGGGAAACGGTTACTTAAGCGCATTTCCGGAAATCGAATTTGATACATTGGAAAAAAAGTATGGTGGTGTATGGGCACCGTATTACACTTATCACAAGATCATGCAGGGCCTGCTGGATGTTTTTGTACGTACCAAAAACAAAAAGGCATATGTGATGGTCGAGGAAATGGCGGCTTATGTCAATAACAGAATGTCCAGACTTGATAAGGAAACCATTGAAAAGGTACTTTACACCCCACAGGCGAATCCTGCAAACGAATCCGGTGCAATGAACGATGTTTTATATAAACTCTACAAAATTTCAAAAGACCCTAAGCACCTTGCACTAGCGAAAATATTCGACCGTGACTGGTTTGCCGTTCCTCTGTCAAAGAACGAAGATATTTTGAATGGGCTGCACTCCAATACGCATTTAGCATTAGTCAATGGATTTGCTCAGCGATATTCCATTACGCACGAAAATTTATACCATGATGCTGTAGTGAATTTCTGGGATATGCTCATTAAGCATCACGCCTACGCAAACGGATCAAGCAGCGGGCCACGGCCTAATGTTGTTACACCCACCTCACTCACTGCAGAACATTGGGGCGTGCCGGACCATCTCAGCAATACGATGACAAATGAGATCGCAGAATCATGTGTATCACACAACACACAGAAACTAACTTCAACGCTTTTTTCATGGACAGCCAATCCAATCTATGCCAACGAGTACATGAATGCATTTTACAATGCCGTGTTGCCAACACAAAACTCCCTTACAGGAAATAATGTTTATCATTTACCGCTTGGTTCTCCCAGAGTTAAGGCTTTTTTAAAAGAGAATGATTTTCGCTGCTGCAACGGCACCAGCATTGAGGCATTTGCTTTATTAAATTCAGGAATTTATTTTCATGGCGATTCTGATTTGTGGGTCAACCTATACATTCCCTCCAAAGTTGCATGGACTGAAAAAGGCATAGTATTGGAGCAACAGGGCAATTTTCCTACAGACTCCGCGGTAGAATTTACTGTTTCAGCAAAGAAGGAGGTGGTTTTTAATCTTAATTTTTTAACTCCCGCTTGGGCAGGAAAAGTAGATATATATGTCAATGGCCAAAGGCAGAATGCCAATGTTTCGCCTTCATCCTATTACAGTATAAATCGCAAATGGAAGAACAATGAAAAAATAAAACTGGTTTTCCACTACAATTTTTATATCAAGGCTATGCCTGATGATCCAAAAGTAGTGGCCATATTTTACGGCCCCAATCTCATGGCATTTGAGACCGCATCGGAGGTCATTTTAAAAGGAACAAAGGAAGAAATCTTGAAAAACCTGTCAGTATCCGATAACAACCTATTTCATTTAGTTGACGAGGGGAGAATTTACTCACTCCGTCCACTGTACGACATTAGAGATCAATCATACGGAGTATACGGTACTATCAGAGGGTATTGACGGAGGAGAGCGTGATCTTATAAAAACTTAACCCCAAATCCAGGACATTAGTTAATAAATTTGGTTTAATTGGTAGCCCCTAAGTGGACACTCCGGGAGGCCTGATCGGGCTGCTCGGTGGGCTTTGGAGCACCGTGTTGTGTAGGCAATTAAAAAACTCAGAATTAATAATCTGTAACGTTAACGAACGTAAAACATATACCTTACTGTTATTATGCTTACTTGCTGGTTATTTGAAAATGTGTATCTTTAGTTAAGATTTACAGAGGTAATACAAAGAGCGACATCTGTGGCGACTGCTTATCTCACGGTACTTAAATGGATATAAATCAACAATATAATAAGTTGGGTTCGAATCCCTCCCTCACAGCAAATCAAATGTAAAACGCTTATATGCAATGTGTAATGCGTTTTTATTGGCATTAATAAAGACCCCTGCTTATACTCCAATCGGCGCTGTTCCTTACCACCCATTAATGATACTGATCAAAAGCAAAGTCAATTAGCAATTTTGTAACCGTAGAGCGAGCTGACAACTACCTGAAAAGTACTACCGCTGCTCACTGCAGCAGTTGCGGCCATGCTGACAGTTTCACCTGCATTTAGATAAGTGATGCATGACGTATTCAAACCTTCGACAGTTACCGGATTGGATTCAAAGGTTTGAACCAACACAGCAGGAGAGCCTCCAAAGTTTTTTACCAAATACAAAGTGACAGACCCAAAACTGGGATTACTGGCAACCGCGCCATTGTCAAATTGTGTAGCTCCGTAGAACATGTAGTAACCACTAGTAGGGGCCGTGAACCGCCCGGTGGATGTATTCAGTACATTGCCCGTATTAACCACGCTTCCTTGTGGATAATTGATTTCTGTTTTTATTGAAAGAGTTGGAGAAGCAGTGCATGACTGCCGTGTAGTGGTGGGCACCGCCGCAAACGGATAAGTGGACGCAGCAGCAGGTACACTGTTGGAGCTTGATAACAGGACCAGTTCCCAGGTCGTCCCAGTAGTAGTGCCCTTATTTATAAAAAAAGCATAATATCCTGCCGGTACGTCGACCGAAGCTACACCGGCACCGCTTTGGTTATCGATCAGTTCTGCGCCATTAGCCGCTACCGTTAATATTGCTGTGCCGGTATTTTTGAAATGATACATCCGTCCAGAGAAATTACCCGTCCCGCTCACCGCTGCGGGCAATGTAAGTGTACCATTACTACTGCCGTTATATGCAAGATAAAAATCATTAGCCCCTACAGTCCCGCTGGCGCTAATATTTTTGTATGGTGCTGCAAGCGAACCGTTCACTGTAAGTTTACTGCCCGGTGTAATGGTACCGATACCAGTGTTGCCGGTTTGTGCATATAAACTACTACAAGTGAGTAGGAATCCCGTTAAAATTATAGCTTTTTTGCAGATGCATTGTAACTTCATTTTGGGCGTGATTTTTATCTCTTTAAATGGGATTTTATACTTTTTTTAAAGACAGTCAATAATAGGTTAATACCGTATCAATTTTGAAACTTTACAAAATCTAAATAAAAAGAAGGATTACCGATGTTAAAAGTTGGAACTACACCATTAGTTTTACCGGCTAACACTGTGTAGGTTCCTGGCGTTGCGAAATATAATACGCGATTTTGATCTCGGGGAATAAAAATAACGGAGGCAGCAGATCCACAGTAGCTTCTCCAGACATCTCCAATTCCGTTAATATAAAAGAAATAGTCATTACAATCGGATTGAATTGCCATTCCACAACGGAAAAAATACCAGCCTTTTGCCGGGATTGTCACTGATACTCCTGTAGCGAAACCGGAACCACCCGTAGATCCTCCAAAAGGATTAATTAATGTTCCTGTATAAGGAGTCCAGTTATTTGCAAATGATGTAACACTACTGCCTACGATGGCAACTTCCCATGTAGTGCCACTGGTAGTGCCTTTGGAAATAAACATACCGTAATAACCCGCAGGTAGTGTTATACTGGCAACACCCGGCCCGCTCTGGTCGTCCATAAGTTCGCTGCCATTGGCGGCAATAGTGAGGGAATTGCTTGTGCTTGTATTCTTAATGTGATATACCCGGCCGCTAAAATTGCCCGTTCCTGAGATGGCAGCAGGTAATGTAATGTTACCGGCAGAGCTTCCGTTCCAAGCCAGATAATAGTCGCTGGCCAGCAAGGTATAAGTAGTAGCGGTAATATTATTGTAAGTGGCGGCAAAAGAACCGTTAATGGTAAGTTTACTACCCGGTGTGAGGGTGCCGATGCCAGTGTTGCTGGTTTGTCCATACAAGCCATTGCAGATATGGAAGAATCCTGTTAAAATAATCGCTATTTTGTAAATGTATTGTCTTTTCATCTTTATGCTTTTTTAAGTCTTCGCGATAGTATGTTCACTGCCGACTAAATTTTTCTTTATTTCAGTTGGTAATATTTACACTAATATTTAACTATATGAAATTCCGTTCTCCTGTTGGCCTGGTGTTCGACCGGAGAACATGGCACACCATTGCTACAGCCATTTACCAGCCGGCTTTCTCCATATCCTTTTGCCGTGATGCGGTTTTTATTGATACCCCGGTCAATAATATATTGTACTGCCGAATTCGCCCGCCTCTGAGATAACCATTGGTTATACGCGTCACCTCCACGGCTATCTGTATGGGAACCAAGTTCGATCCATATAGTAGGATTATCCTGCATTATTTTGACAAGCTTATCGAGTTCCCTGGCTGCATCCGGTCGGATATTCGCCTTATCAAAATCGTAGTAGATATCTTTTAAAACTATCTCCACATTTAGCTTAATCTTTTCGAAGTAACGATCTTTCCTAATGGTAGTTGAGTGTGCCAACCCGACAGTTGTAACAGTTGAGTTGCCATCATTGCGATAACCGGTTTTTTCACCAAGTAGATTGTAATTTGAATTGGTATCAAGGCTAAATCTGTACCTTCCATCAACGTCGGTTTGTGCCTTTACAGTTGAACCGTTTGCCGATGTCAATGAAATAACGGCCTTTGAAAGCGGCTCTTTTGTGTCTTTATCATATGCTGTCCCCTCAAGCGCAAATATGATCGTTTTCTGTACTGTATATTTGTAAATATCATCACTGCCCATACCATCCGGGCGATTGGATGAAAAATAGCCACTGGTTGGTGTTGTTGCAAGGTAGGCAAAATCATCCTGTGGTGAATTAAATGGATAATGCAAATCTACAGGCGGGGTCACTTTACCATTAATCCATTTAGATTTATATATGTCCAGGCCCCCCATGCCAACACGGCCATCACTACTGAAATAGAAACTATTGTCGTCACCAAAGCTAGGCGTTCGCTCATTGCCCGGCGTGTTGATAGATTCAATATTGGCCGGTTTTCCCCATTGACCTGCAGAATCCCTCCGGCAATAATATATATCAGTACCACCCATACCGCCAGGCATATTGGATACAAAAAGCAATATATTGCCATCATGACTAATGTAAGGATCGCCAACAGAATAGCTATTTAGATTATTGTATCTGAATGCTACTGGAGCTGACCAATTACCTGCACTATCTTTTTTACAGCTATAAATTTCTACATTAATGGTAGCTATTCTCCCTTTTTCATATTCAAGTTTTTTGGGTATTCGCGTCAACGTAAAATACATTTCATCCCCATTTGCCGTAAAACTTGCAGGTCCGTTATGATAATTTGAACCTATTGTAACAGGGAATGCCTGTACGTCTCCTGGATTTTCTTTTTGATAATATAACCGCAAATAACCGTTTCCTGTCCACCCATAAACCTTTTTATCCGGTTTGTGGCCTCCGTCAAATTTTAAAAATGGTTTAGTTCCTTTTTGACGTTCAGAAGGGCTGCTGGGCCTGTCGGAGGCAAAAACAACGCCGTCATTGTAAGCAATCGCTCCCCAGTCTGATTGTTGGCTGTTTAGAGTTTTTTGATTGTCAATGTTAACATGTTCAGGGCTTTTCATCCATATCATTGCCGAATCGCATGACGAAAGCCAGGTGTTTCTTTGAGCCTGGGTGACATTATTGTTCATTGCCGCATATTTATTGTATGCATCTTTAGCTTCCAGGTATTTCGAATTGTTTTGCAATGCCCTGGCATAATTCAGCAGATCGGATGGATCACTACCTTGCATAGCCGAAGCTATAGCATACCAGCTTTCAGCTTCTTTATAATTCTGCACGAGGTAATAGCACGAGGCTAAGCGTTCTGCTGCATGCAACGTTTGTTTTTGACGATAAGCCTGTTCATATAAGTCGATGGCCTTTACATAATCGAATAATTCATATTGGGTATCTGCCTGTTTAATGACATATTGGGCTTTTGCAGGTATCCATAAACACAGCAAGGAAGTCACAAAAAACGATATGGTTAAAATTTTTCTCATTTGTATAAAAGTCTTTCCTTTTAAAAATATCTTGGAGTGAACATCCTTGAGCTCTTTGATGGGAAAAAGTATCCCAACGATATTTCATGTGTTCCACCAGTATATCCTTGCAAAGCGCCGATAGCCATGTCATAAGAGTAGCCAATACGGAAGTTTTTAACTGAAAATAATTGGACGGTCCCTACAATGGAGTTATTTTGGGTTAAGCCCTTTTGTAAATTACTCTTGTTATATAGTTTTACATCTGTACGATAGGAACATCCTATCCAAAAATTTTCATGCCATATTAGAAATGTTGTCAAATCCAGGCTAGTTGGGCCTGCCCGGTCGTCCTTTAAAAGAAAAGATGGTTTTAACAAAACCTCTTCCGACAAAGGAACAAGCGTCCCGGCTGTTAAATAATAATGAGGTTTGGGCTGTGGGATAAAGGAGTAACTGCCTACTTTAAAAAACTGCGATACCAGGTTGTCTGCGGACAAGCCAGCAAAAAACTTATCATCGGCATAATACACCCCGGTGCGTGCATCCGGCATCACTTTGCCCTGGAAACCTAAAGGCTGATATGGCTCAGGGTCATCGGGGTTCAATTTTGATCCGTCAATGCCCAATTGGACAAATCCAAAACTCAATCCGAATGCCAAACGTGCGCTACCCTCTGAGTTCATTTGCAAACGATACGCGTAACTCGCATAAGCCCCAAGATTGCTTTGAGCCCCAAGCCGGTCATTCGACACCTGAAAAGCCAGCCCAACCTTATTGTCATTGGCTATCGCATCTATCGCAATCGACATCGTTTTAGGGGCTCCGGGGAACCCTGTCCACTGATCACGGTAAAACCCTTGGATATTCAACTGTTCTTTGTAACCTGCATAAGCCGGATTTACATAAATTCCATTGAACATGTACTGGCTGAATTGCGCATCCTGCTGGGCTTTGGCAATATGAACATTCACCAATAAAACAACTATAAATATAATTTTTTTCATGTTTACGACCGCCTGTATGATATGGGATAAACTTGTTACTCCAGATCCATATCTGCCCATATTCTATTTTGTAAATGCTCTTATCAATGTGATATAACCTTTATAAACCTGCCAATCAGATCCAGTATTTCGCTTCACACGTAATATATAATAATAGGTCCCCTCATTAAGTCCTTCTCCGCTCCAGTTATTTTTATAATTTGTTTGTTTATATACTTCACCTCCCCAGCGATTAAGGATCATAAGATCGTTCTCAGCAAATTGATCGATTCCTCTAATCTCGAATGCATCATTAATTCCGTCGCCGTTTGGTGAAAAGAGGGTTGGAATTACTAAGTTGGTTAGTGAATACTTCGTAAACCACACACCATTACCACTTAAATTTGATATTAGATTGGCATCATATGTAGTGTGTATGCTGTTTGCCGGGTTAATGGTTTTTAAATAAGTCCAGTTATTGCCCCCGTTATACTGAGATATTACAGCATCAGGATCTTTGAATAAAGAGCCGTTACTACTTGAATTATGGTGCAGTATCATGGTAACTTTTAGCGGTGTTGAAGAATAAACGTGCCAGCTTCTGTCCATACCACGTTCAGTATTGAAGCCTTTGGTAAAAGACGCCGCATAATCCTGTACACTGACGAACAATTTGGCGGCACCAGGTGATGTGATTGTTGCGGGTGTATAATCGCCTTCTTCAATACCAACTGGAAAAATAAATGTTGAACTGTCTGCATATTCTTTTACAACATGCCCGGATATGCTATTGCCTGTAGATACCATACGATTCCTTTCAAAGTTTAATAACTGGCCACTTGTGTTAAAGGAAAGATTATTACCGTTGAGGATTAAGTTAGCGTGATCAACAGCCAGATTGAGAGTCCCACCTATATTTAGTGCCGCGGATGCTTCGGCATTGGGGTTTGTTGTACCGTAACCGGGATCCTGGATATCATTTAAAACAATATTTTGATTATTCTGATGCTCTATAAGCAGGTTGATAAATGTCCCGTTGTTCCCATCGATATATGTCGGCCCCGAAGACATTTTGGTATAGACCGGGTTGGCGCCAGGATTATGGATTACGATGTTACCTTTACCACTGAAGGCAGCGGTAGGCGCTAACCAGACATTCTTGCTCCATATCTCAAGCGTGCCGTCGATCACCCAATTGGCATTGGGTCCAAAATAACTACCTTCAGAAAACCGCATTTCTGTTGTACCAGCAGAAATATATACCGATGAATTGTCTACTGTCATGCTTCCCTTTCCTGTTTGGGCGTGAAGTTCAGAAACACCCAGCAAGAACAGGATCAGTAACAATGCACCGCCAAGTAATTTGTTCATTTCAGTAACCTTCATTTTTGTTAATTTCAACTTGTTTGGTAGAAAAATTCACCAAGCATTTGAAATCTTCGTGAATCCGTCCTGTTTTCATTTGGTAGCTCATAGGCAGGATAGAGGCAATTATTTTATTCCATATTGTTTGGTTCAATTTTATCTTTCGGCTTTAACCTTCTTTTCATCCTTATCAAGCAATAGTTTTTCAAGCTTTTCCAAACGTTCGTTCATTTGCACCTGAGATTTTTTAAGCGCTTCAACTTCTTTGTCTTTAGCTTCTATTTGCTTTTGTTGATCAATTACGTGGAGGTAGAGTTCTTCCAGTTTCTCTAATGATTGCACCGATAACCTGGTCATGTCAACAGCATAGCCGCCGTCAGGCATTTTTTTCAGATCTTTAATAGGAGTTACGCCCGGCAAATGCCGGTTCGTTTTTATGAAATCAGCAACCTCGTTTAAACTTTTAAATTTGTAATCCTTATTGATTTTTGAAGTGCCATCAAAGTAATCCTGGAACACATAATCCGCATAAACACTGGAATTGGTCACGATCGACCCATTTACAGAAAGCATTTCATTACCTGCACCTGGGGTACCGGCGGTTCCCACACCGCCGAAAAACGAGTTTCGCCCTATCGCTACTCCGCCAGTCATAAAAATATTCTGGGTATTTAGCGTTGCTTTTGTGGTTGTACTTTGCACATCCCATGGTTCAATGGCTAACGTTGATTGTGGTAGTGTTTTTACGACGCCGGTTGCATCAGCAACTACAATGCCTTCAGTACCAGCACCTGTTTGTAAACCCGATAATGTAAGCGTGTTTGTTGCATCGGTTGAAATTGTAGTTGGTTTGCTCAATGCTCCACCTAACTGAACGTTACCATTGGTAGCCGTCAAGCCGTTATTCGCAGAAATCAAAACAGGTACAGACGCGGAAGCTACGCCATTTACCGTAGAAATTAAATTACCATTTGTGTTGGTTAAAACATTAGTATTTACCATCGGGACAGCCGCACCTGTTACGCCGTTTACAGTGGTTGTTAAATTATTTGCTGTTGATGTGTTGGAAACAGTTGTTGCAGGTAATGCTGCTGCATTTAATTTTGCGCCTCCATCTGCCCCTGTAGTTATAAGGTTACCTGCATCTGTACTTACAACTTTGGCGTTTACAACGGTACTGGCTTCATTAGTGAAAGTTATAACGCCGGTTGATGTATTTTGAGTTAAAGCTGATGCTGGCGTATTTATTTTATATGGATCGCCTGCTGTGCCTGAACCCGAAACTGTAGTGTTCGTGCCATTTAATATTAAGCCAATCCCGCCTTGTGGACCAGTCGCACCGTCTGCTCCAGCAGGGCCTGTCGCGCCGGTGGCTCCAGTAGCACCTGTTAAGCCAATCGGACCTTGAAGACCCGTAGCGCCATCTGCTCCGGTGGCACCAGTAGGTCCTGTTAAACCAATCGGACCTTGCGGGCCTGTTGCGCCATCTGCTCCAGCAGGGCCGGTAGCTCCGGTAACTCCTGTTAAACCTATCGGACCTTGCGGACCTGTTGCACCATCTGCTCCTGTAGCACCAGTTAAACCTATTGGACCTTGCGGGCCTGTTGCGCCATCTGCTCCAGCAGGGCCGGTCGCACCATCTGCTCCAATTGGACCTTGAGCCCCAGTAGCTCCAGTAGCACCTGTTAAGCCAATCGGACCTTGAGGACCCGTAGCGCCATCCGCTCCGATGGCACCAGTAGGTCCTGTTAAACCAATCGGACCTTGCGGACCTGTTGCACCATCTGCTCCAGTAGCCCCAGTAGCTCCAGTAGCACCTGTTAAGCCAGTTGGACCTTGAGCCCCAGTAGCTCCAGTAGCACCTGTTAAGCCAATCGGACCTTGCGGACCTGTTGCACCATCTGCTCCAGTAGCACCCGTAGCTCCAGTAGCACCAGTTAAGCCTACTGGACCTTGAGACCCTGTTGCACCGTCTGCTCCAGTAGCACCAGTTAAACCTATTGGACCTTGCAGGCCTGTTGCGCCATCTGCTCCAGTCGCACCCGTCGCGCCGGTAGCACCAGTTAAACCTATTGGACCTTGCGGACCGGTTGCGCCATCTGCTCCAGTTGGACCTTGAGCCCCCGTAGCTCCAGTAGCACCTGTTAAGCCAATCGGACCTTGAAGACCCGTAGCGCCATCTGCTCCGGTCGCACCAGTAGGTCCTGTTAAACCAATCGGACCTTGCGGACCTGTTGCACCATCTGCTCCAGTAGCACCCGTTGCACCGGTAGCACCAGTTAAACCTATTGGACCTTGAGCACCGGTTGCGCCATCTGCTCCAGCAGGGCCGGTAGCCCCGGTAGCCCCCGTTAAGCCTATTGGACCTTGAGACCCTGTTGCACCGTCTGCTCCAGCCGAGCCTTGAGGTCCAGTAGCACCAGTTAAGCCTATTGGACCTTGTGGACCGGTTGCACCATCAGCGCCAGTCGCACCCGTCGCGCCGGTAGCACCAGTTAAACCTATTGGACCTTGCGGACCGGTTGCGCCATCTGCTCCAGTTGGACCTTGAGCCCCCGTAGCTCCAGTAGCACCTGTTAAGCCAATCGGACCTTGAAGACCCGTAGCTCCATCTGCTCCGGTGGCACCAGTAGGTCCTGTTAAACCAATCGGACCTTGAAGACCCGTAGCGCCATCTGCTCCGGTGGCACCAGTAGGTCCTGTTAAACCAATCGGACCTTGCGGACCTGTTGCACCATCTGCTCCAGTAGCACCCGTTGCACCGGTAGCACCAGTTAAGCCTATTGGACCTTGAGACCCTGTTGCACCGTCTGCTCCAGCCGAGCCTTGAGGTCCAGTAGCACCAGTTAAACCTATTGGACCTTGAGCACCGGTTGCACCATCAGCTCCAGTCGCGCCGGTAGCACCAGTTAAACCTATTGGACCTTGCGGACCGGTAGCACCATCTGCTCCAGCAGGGCCGGTAGCACCGGTAGCACCAGTTAAGCCTATTGGACCTTGAGACCCTGTTGCACCGTCTGCTCCAGCCGAGCCTTGAGGTCC
>NZ_JAUMKB010000015.1 GCF_030519375.1 Mucilaginibacter tolerans
GGAGAGTAGGTCGGTGCCAAATTTTACTCAGAACCCTGTCCCGATATATCGGGATGGGGTTTCTTGTTTGGGGGGCTAGGGAGTTGTTAATGGATCGCTCACCACTCACTGTTTATAAATCAATAGATTATCAAAAATCAAACGAAGCCAGCGCCCTTATTCCCAACCGGGTGGTATTGGGGTTATTCAGATAGTTAAAACGTTCTACAAGGTCCACGCGGAAGATTTTAAAGATATTCCCTATTCCTATACTGCCCTCAGTGTACGGCGACTTACCCAGCGTATAAGTTATCGGTACGCCATTTTGGGCAACCGGGTACTGCAACAACGATGGGTTAAGTGCTGGATTATTCTCATCGCGCACGCCCCCATAAAGCACCTTAAACGAGACATACTCCCTCAGCTTTAATTTTTTAAGTAATGGGAATTTGTTTAAGATAAACCCGTTCAAGCAATAATCAATATTCATACCGGCGTAATGGTCGCTTACAAACTCTAAAAAATTCATCAAATTGTACGAATTAGGGTCATAAGTATAGGTTTGGTTGGCGGGGTGTATGGTCAAAAGCGGGAAAGGTACTTGTCCAAAAAGATAGCCGCCTTCCGCAGTTACATCCGCAAAACCCAGCTGTGATAAATAGAACCGCTTATCTATCCTTAAACGCAGATTTTGGTAATTGTAGCTTCCTCCAAAGAAGCCTTTTATACCTTCACGGTAATCCAGGTTGATGATCGGGTATTTGTTGGGAATGGTTATTCGGTAAAGCTTACCCTGCACCAGTTGTTCATGCGGCGCATAACGCAGATTGACGGAAAGCTCGGTGGTAGTGATGGAATGAACACTATTTTGAAAGTCATCAATAAAATACAACGAGCCTGCCGGTGTTTGTTTCCAGTTTTTAAACTCAAAGTTGTACGAAAAATGGTTCTCAAATTCATTTACATAATTAAGCTTATAATAATTATTGTACAGGTATTTATCATCCACCCCTCTTTTAAACGACAGGAAAAACGCATCAGCTTGCCGGAAGGCAATTTCCTCGCCGGGGATCTTTGCTTCACTCTGAACAGTAGCTTTTATATAATTTTCAGGAAATGTATAAATCGATTTATTGTTAAATGCATAGGCAGCACTTAGCAGGTATTTAAATTTTTGATCTTTAAAGCCGTAGGCCCCGTAAGTTTCAAAGTAATATCTCGAACTAAAATCAGGCGTTGTGCGACCGCCAAGACGCACTCGGCCGCCCTCTACTGTATTAAAGCTGTATAAGGCACCCAGCGGACCAACTTCAACCGGACCAAACGACTTAAAACCAACTGCAACAAGATTAATAAGCTCCATCGTGCGCTTGTAGGATGGCATAGTTTGCAGGCTGTCTATATTTTTGTAAACATTGGCCTCAATTCCGGTAAGGGTATCCCGCCCGCGACTGTCTGACCAAAACTGATCACCCTGTTGCAAGGCATTTTTAACGGTAACGGTGTTTTCCCCTGCATACACGCTATCGGGCCTCGGATTGTCGATCAGGTAATGCTGGTAGGAGATAGTCCGTTCCCCAAAAATCCCTTTGTCCCGGTTTTTATTTGCGCCAAAACTTGCTTTCATGTCACTTTTGCTCAAGTGATATCGTCCGTCAGGGTTCTTTTCATAACTCAGGTCTACCGACATGCTTTTTACCCAGTTAAGGTTAATGTTCTTATTGATGGATAGCCTGGCTTTCTGCACGGCATACCGTCCATCGAGCGTGATGAATATCAGACCTTCAAACAGCATATCGTTGCCATTGCGCGGAGTAAAGCTAAGTTCCACCATTTTTTTATGGTCAACCTCAATGGTATCGGTAATAAAGAACTTATAAAAGGAGGGTGCGCCATCCGATATCGGGCTCAAAAATTGGTTGGTCATTAAAAAGATGTTGTTGGAGTAAATGTCCACCTCCGCATACATCCGGTTCAGATAGCTGTTTACACCTTCCTCGTCCACAAAATTCACAATGTTCACCTTCTTTTCGCCTTCAATTATCTTTTTGGTTTTTTCGGGATTCTTGCGGTAATAGGTCTGCGTTAATTTCTCTTCCAGGTAAACAGGCAGCAAGGATTTACCCGGAAAATTGGTGGTGTCACGGTTATCCAGGACGAATTTATATTTACGAAATCCCTTCTTCTCGGATAATTTAGGGTTAACATTGATAAAAGAAAACTCGAGCTTTTCATATTGCTCATACTCTGTATAATTGTAGCTTTCCATACGGTTCGAGTCCTTGTGGGCAATTACCTGCCTTATCAGCTCCACGGCCGGATTGTCTTTATTCCTGTAGCGCTTTTTTTTGCCGGCGTGAATTGTCACAGACGCCAGTGATTGAACATTGGGCTGCATTTTAACATTTATCATCTGTTCCTTACCGGCTACAATAGTCCTGATCACCGGCTTGTAACCAACAAATGAAAATTTTAACTGCGTATAGGTTTTTCCGGTTGTGATTGAATATTTACCGTCCATACTGCTGTTTGTGCCGATTGAAGTGCCCGGAAATGAAACCGATACCAGTGGCAGGGGCTGATTAGTTTGGGCATCGGTTATAGTACCGCTGACTATAGTATTTTGCCCTTTTGATGTAACAGAGAAAAATAAAAAAATTAACAAAAGGGTATATTTCATGCAGATGGGTTCCAGCCCGGGATTAAAATATGAGTATAACTAAAATATTTGTTCTTATTAAAAAAGCATATTCCAAAGAAATAGTTTACACTATTTTAATGCAAACTTAACAAGCCGCGCTTTCTGTTAAACGATTTAAGGGCGAGGATGTTATGATGCCGTAGGAAAAGCCACGGAAGCCGGGCAAGTTTCAATAAGCTTAGGTGTTTTTAATACATGATACGATTCATCCAAAGATGTCCAACGTATTGCATAAAATTACAACCTGGTTATCTGGCGCAAAACACCGTCCAAGATGTCGCATTTACATGTTTTTGGCCTGCAACAGATAAGCTAATTTTATTGTTACTCACTACGCATAGCCGATTTTTATGAAAATAGTAAGAGTACAATACACCACCCAATTAGAATTCGCTCCGGTAAATCAGGCCAATATCGCCGCTATAGTTCGTGAGCTGAAAAAATTGAACCGTCCCGGCATTAAATATAGCTGCTGGCTGCTACCTGACGGTAAAACGTTTATGCATTTCGACCAGTTTGAGACTGAAGAAGATCATCGGTTGTTGACATCGTTAAAGTCTTTCGAAAAATTCGGTGATGAACTATGGGCCAGCGGACTGGAAGAAGAACCCCGATTGGAGTTGCTTACTTTGGTAGCGTCGACAGAGGAGTTTTGGGACAGCTGATCAGTTGACAATTATTAGTTTGCATTATCGTTGCCAGCCGCCAACTGTAAAAGAATACCTACTGTAACCGGCTTACTGTAAACCGGACAGCGCCATATTAATCTCGGTAGCCAGCAAGCCGCTGCCACCGCCGTAGTGCTGTATAATGGTGATGTTCGGGTTGTGGGAAGTAAATGCTTCACGAAGAAGTGAATCAGATTCGGGTTCAATGCCACCGCCAAGCAGCACCAGGGTAAAGGGCCGATTTTGGAAAAGTGAGATGGCATCAGCGTCAGTAAGAGCAGAGCTGCCATTCCATGAGGGGTTATTGTTAATCAGTCTAACCACCGTTTGCACAATTTCCGGGTTGCGGCCTACTACCAGTATCTCTGTCTTTTCCATATTACAAAGTTACGTGTTGTAACATATGTTGCAAATGGTTTTATAATCAGGGAATTAATGTTTACGCAGGAGTGACGCTATTATGGTTCAATGCTTATTCTGAACAGGTACCGCACTCAGATACTGATTAATAGCCTCAATATAATAGCAGCCCTCTGTACTTCCGTTACGCATTTTTCCGGCAATGCCATTCATGATCTGCTGTATCTTTTGTTCGGCAGCTATATAAGGGCAACGGGTATGTGGGTTATTCAATTCCTTCTGATGCACTACAGCTATTCTATTTAGCACAGCTTTAATAGATTGTAACGTGGGAGCATTCTGATGCATGCGGTACCATCCCATAAAATCAGCATGATGCTCAGCAATTATTTGTAAGGCTTTGGGAGCCTCCGCCGCACGCATTTGCATCGCCTCATCCTTTATCTTAGACAGTGCATCCACATTCACCAGCTTTACGTTCGGCAGCAGACTTGCATCAGCAGCAACATTGTAAGGTATAGACAAGTCGATAATGAGCTTGTTGCCTTTATTTTCCAGATGCTCTTTTAAAAGAATAGGCTCGGCAGCATTTGTTGCGGCCAGTATGATGTCAGCAACGGTTACTTCACTGGCAAGATCAGCCATTGGAGCATAATGCAGATTCAGCTCTTTGGCTAACCCGGCGGCCCGATCATCGGTACGGTTAATAAGCGTAATGTCGGTCGCACCAAGGTAGTCGATCAGGTTTCTGCAGGTATTACGCCCAATTTTGCCTGTCCCTATCAATAAGATCTTTTTATCAGCAGCCGAAGCCAGGTTTTCTTTGATATACTGAACAGCTGCATAAGAAGCCGATACTGTTCCACCACTCAATGTTGTATCGCTCTTAACCGATTTTGAAGCTTGCAAAACGCTGTTCACCAATCGCTCCATAAAGCTGTTGATGAAATGACGGTCTTTGGAAAATTTAACCGCTTGCTTCAGCTGACCCACAATTTCATAATCGCCTAATATCTGTGAATCTAAGCCTGCACCTACTTTAAATAAATGAGCGATGGCTTCATCCCCTTGTTTACAATAAGCCAACTTGGTGAAGGTTTCGGCATCACCAGTCGTTTGAGTACAAAGCAGGTCGATCAATTGAGAGGCATTCTCAGCACAACCATAAATTTCGGTACGGTTGCAGGTGGATAGGATAAATAATGCATTCAAGCCAAACCCGGGAGCCACTTTTAACGCCTCATCGTAATGGATATGACTAATGGCAAACTGACTTCGCGTAGCTGCATCGGCTTTTTTATAACTGATTCCCGCTACAAAGAAATTATCAGGACTAAGTGGTTTAGAGGAATGCATTTATTTATTTTTTAGTTCGATACGCTGCGTTTTGTTCATAAGTTGCCAGGTATTTTGCCTAAGCCGGTACAAATATGCAGTTAGCGGAACTTTTAGGGCGTGATTTTCAACGGATAAAAAAGTGATCTTCGTCAGTTTTTAGGAGGAAAAAACAGGCCCGTAGCCAATACGGGACCTGTCATTTCAACTAAACAAACGCCATATGAGATTATTACTGCTGTACAACGGTAGTTCTTAAACTCTCCACTATCTTACCCAGAGAATTGAGCAAATTTGAGGGCACGTTGTTCTTATTGGCGCCTTTTACCAGGTCGCTCACAAAGGCATCAAAGTCGGCACTGGTAGCTTTACCATTCATACGGGAGTTAGTTGCCGGATCGTGCGCATCCTTCATGCTCAAGCCAATGTAGATATAATCTTTAGCTCCTGTTGCGCCAGAAACAAAAGTGGTGAGATTTTCGCTCAGGTCCGTAAACCCACTCAGGTCGCCTTTGGTCACTTCTGAAAGTAAAACTGTAAAGTGACCATTTATTCTCGAGTCTGCAGCGATCACAAAAATGGTACTGTCGATTACGTTGCGTATAGCCAATCGGCCTTTTTCGATCATTGCGCCTGTATGGGTCGGATCTGACACCAACGCCGTGCCGCCCAACGAATCATATAATGTTGTACCGGTCATGGGTTTTGGACTGCTTGAGTTTTTACTACACGATTCAGAGAACAGTAGCAATGTCGTTACCGCAAATACAAATGCCAGGGGCAAAAATGTTAGTTTTTTCATAAAAGTTGTTTTAAATGATTTGAGAAATTAGTTTGTAGATTTTGTAGCCAAAAGAAGATGCCGCAACCGGGCAGCTATGTTTAAGATTTTCTGCTGTAGGCATGAAGCGCTCCGCTTTGTAGCTAAAATTCGCTTTGAAGTCGTTAACGATCTGATCGCCGCTATTTTTACCGGGGGCAAAAGTGAAAACGACGATCCGGCTTTCAGTATTAACCAGGTAATGGTCTACACCTTTTTCACGTGCCATAAATGCTGAGATTTTATTGGCATCGTCCTGGGTGATGGGTTGTTTGACGTCAATACGTGCCATCACCCTGGTATTCTGGGTGATTTTAGGACGGTATACCATGTAGATGTGTACTGTCAATGCCAATACCAGAATCAACAGGGTTGAAAAGGTATAAAGCAGGAATTTTCTGATTGCTCGTTTTTTCATAGCAAGTGCATTTAGTTTTTAGTTGGTTTATTGTAGTTAGAACTGGCGGGCCGCTGTCGTAATTACGTAATCCTTTTGTGTGGCGGTTTTAGAAAAAGAAAAAATAGTTTTGGGCGATTATTCAGGAAGCTTTGCTGTCGACTGATCTGTTAAACTTTTGCTTAGTATATTAGCTTGCAAATTTTAGTGACCTATAAATGAAAAAAGGACGTCTGGAAGCTTTCAGCGATGGAGTTATCGCCATCATTATTACGATCATGGTACTCGAAATAAAGGTGCCTGAACATGGTGACAACCTGAAGTCGCTCATCCCGCTGACGCCTTTTTTCCTGAGTTATGTGTTGAGCTTTGTCAACATCGGTATATATTGGAACAATCATCACCACATGCTTTACCTGGTAAACTCTATTACCGGCAGCGTTTTATGGGCTAACCTGACCCTGCTTTTTTGGCTGTCGTTAATCCCTTTCGGTACCGAATGGATGGCAAATAACCATTTTGCACCTGTACCTGTAGCAGTTTATGGCCTGATACTGGTTATGTGCGCGGTGTCTTATATCATACTGGCGTATATATTGGCGAGTCATTGCGGCAAAAATTCCGAACTGGCCCAGGCTTTAGGTAAAGATTGGAAGGGGAAACTATCCACTGCAACCTATATAATTGGCGTTATTATTGCGTTTTGGTACCCACAGATTGCCTGTGCTTTATACGCACTGGTAGCCTGCATGTGGCTTATTCCGGACAGGCGCATCGAAAAGAAAGTCATTCATAGAGAAACTTCCGCGACCGAAGAATAAATCAAATCTTTCCTGACTTTTTTACCCAAAAATTTAATTTCAAAATCGTCTAACCCAGTGATATGCACGTCGTATAACATTCTAATTAAATTATAATCCGCTTACAATAATTTAATGTTAAGTGCGTCTGTTTTAATGATTAGTTAATGGTGATTTCACGATATGCATATAATAATCGGCTACACTTGTATGGTAAAGTTTAACCCCGGACTTTAAAGATGAAATTGACTATTACGATCATCCGCTGCGTTAAAACGCTTCTTTTTGTCTCGCTTATTTTCACCCAGTTTTACTGCAAGGCACAATCCACCCCTCTTCTGAATGGCTTCGCTCATAATGATTACAGGCATAAGCATCCTTTGTTCGATGCGCTTGACAATGGCTTTACCAATATTGAGGCGGATATATTTTTAAAGAATAATAAGCTGATCGTGGCACACGTGTTTCCATATTTCAAGGGTAAACGCACCCTGGAGAATCTTTACTTCAAACCATTGTCTGAAAGAATAGCGCAGAATAACGGTAAGATTTATGAAAACTATAATAAACCAGTTATTTTGATGATCGATATAAAGACCAATGCTGACAATACTTACGAGGCACTGAAACCTTTGTTGGAAAAATATAGTGCGATGCTGACCCATTTGGACGATGGTAAGGTGGTTTATGGCGCGATTACGGTTGTTTTATCCGGTCATAAGCCTTATGATATGATTGGCGGTGAGCAAAATCGCCTTGCTTTTATCGATGAAGATTTGCGTAAAGTATCGCGGGATACCACCATGACCAATATGTTTACGATGGCCAGCTGCAAGTATTCAAGATTGTTGCGCTGGGATGGTAAAGGGATATTTCCTGAATCTGAGCGGACCAGGCTATGTACTTTTGTTGCTATAGCACACCGTATGGGCGAAAAAGTTCGCTTATGGGCCTCTCCCGAAAAGAAGGTGGTTTGGGACGAATTGCTGAAATGCGGCGTCGATCTGATCAATACCGACCGCCTGGTTACGCTGCGCAGATACCTAAATTCTAATAGCGTTACGCTGGCAAAAGTCGATTAGTTTATACTAAAACTTCGCCACTTAATCAACTTGATCCAACCCAATCAACTAATTTATATTCGAAATAAATTGCGATTACCTCATCGCAGTTAATATCACTTTTACTATTGTCGCTTACCTTTGGCGTAACAAATTTTTTGCAAAGCAGAATTAAGTTTTTGCAAATTAATCACCGCTCACTATGGATGATTTTATAGCTGCCAGATCCCAGATGGCATTATCTTTAGGCTTCCACATTATTTTTTCATGCATCGGGATGGTGATGCCGTTTTTTATGGCGATCGCTCATTTCTACTGGCTCAAAACCAAAGACCCGGTTTATAAGAACATCACGAAAGCATGGAGTAAAGGGGTAGCCATTTTTTTTGCTACGGGGGCAGTTTCAGGTACGGTATTGTCATTTGAATTGGGATTACTATGGCCCACCTTTATGAAACACGCCGGACCGATATTCGGAATGCCGTTTTCATTAGAAGGTACAGCATTTTTTATAGAAGCTATAGCATTAGGGTTTTTCCTGTATGGATGGGAGCGCTTCAACCCCTGGTTTCATTGGATTACAGGGGTGGTTGTGGGTATCAGCGGTATTGTTTCGGGTATATTGGTTGTAGCTGCCAATAGCTGGATGAACAGCCCTGCAGGGTTTGATTTTGTAAATGGGCAATATCTGAATATCGATCCGATGAAAGCAATGTTCAACGCAGCATGGTTTGAACAGGCCTTGCATATGTCTATCGCAGCTTTTGCAGCTACCGGTTTTGCTGTGGCAGGCGTGCACGCCATCATGATCATTCGCAAAAGGAATGTGAAGTTTCATTACATGGCTTTCCGTATCGCTATCGTGTTTGGTGCAGTAGCGGCAATTCTGCAGCCTTTTAGCGGTGATCTCTCCGCCAAGGATGTTGCTAAACGTCAGCCAGCAAAACTGGCAGCAATGGAGGCTCATTTTAAAACGGAAAAGTTTTCGCCTTTGATCATCGGAGGGATACCCGATACACTAGCAAAGCAGGTGAATTATGCCATCAAAATCCCCGGACTCTTAAGCTTCATGACCTACGAGGATTTTAATGCCGAAGTAAAGGGTCTTGACCAGATACCAAAAAAAAATCAGCCACCTGTAGCTATCACGCATTATGCTTTCCAGGTAATGGTAGGGTTTGGTGTGTTGATGATGGGTATTGCGGTCCTGTATTTTATTGCATTGATAAAAATGAAGAAATGGTTCGGCAAAGTATGGTTCCTTAAACTGTTTGCGTGGGCAACGCCGATAGGTTTTATCGCTGTCGAGGCGGGATGGACGGTAACCGAAGTAGGCCGTCAGCCGTGGATCATACAAGGCGTTATGCGTACCGTTGATGCAGTTACACCAATGCCGGGTATTCATTATTCATTTTATCTGTTCACGGCGGTGTATTTGTCTCTGAGCGTTATGGTAGTTTTTATGTTGTACCGACAGATAAAGATGGTACCTAAGTTGTACGAGGGAAGTTGATTAAGTTGAACGTTTGATTGAGTTAAGTAGTTTATACAATTGTAAAACTTAATCGACCTAATCAACTCAATCGACCATTTAACTAAATTAAAACATGATCTACATAGTAATTATCTATTTATGGGTTGCGCTTTTGCTGTATTTGCTACTTGGAGGAGCGGATTTTGGCGCAGGTATTATCGAGCTTTTTACAACAGAGGATAATAAGGCCAAAACACGCAGAATCAGCTACCAGGCTATCGGACCGATTTGGGAGGCCAATCACATGTGGCTTATTATTGCTATTGTAATCTTGTTTGTTGGCTTTCCGGCTATTTATACGACCATGTCCGTGCATCTGCATATTCCATTGGTGGTGATGCTATTGGGGATCATCGCGAGGGGAACAGCTTTCGCCTTCCGGAATTATGATGCAGTGACCGACAATTTGCAGAAGGTATACAATAAGATATTCGTTTACTCCAGCTTTATCACGCCTTTATTTTTGGGCATTATTGCCGGCAGCGCAGTATCGGGGAAGATTGATCCACATGCGGATACTTTTCTATCCGCTTATATCTTCAGTTGGCTTAACTGGTTTTCGGTTACTATTGGCTTATTCACTGTTTCCCTGTGCGGATTTATCGCAGCGATCTTTCTCATAGGTGAGGCCAAATATGATGAGTTGGAACGCAGACGGTTTGTTCGCAAAGCAGTGCAGATGAACATTGCTGCCGTTATCTCTGGCGGGTTGGTTTTTGTATCGGCAATTTCCGACGGTATCCCTTTGGTGCAATGGGTATTTGGCAATCCGGTAGGTATTACTGCGGTTTCGACAGCAACTATTTCCCTGATTATATTATGGTACCTGATCTATAAAGGCCGGTCAAAAAGCTTGCGTTTATTAGCCGGTTTCCAGATCACCATGATATTACTGACCACCACCTACAAGCATTATCCCAATATTGTCATCCTCAAAAACGGCGGCTATCTGTCACTGCTTGAAAACCAAGGCACTGATAAAACTATTGAAGCACTTGCTTTGGCATTGCTTATCGGCAGTGTATTTATTCTTCCAGCATTGATCTATTTGATCTATAGCTTTCAGAAAAAGGGGGCCGAACATGCTCACTGAGCTGCCTTTGTAAAAAATCCATTGGTCAGACAGTTCAGGACAGTTTATCCGATGCGTTTTCATTAGATTTGGTATCAGCGTAACACCACACGTTGCGATTGACACCTAAGTAATAAAATATATGAAATTCTTCTGCTCATTATTTGCGTTGCAAATAGTTGCCTCCCTGTGTTTTGCCCAGGTTAAAGTTGATGGTCTGTTATGCGAAAATCGCACCAATCCCTTAGGAATGGATGTTGCGATACCCCGTTTTAGCTGGAAAATGATTAGCGATAAACGTAATCAGATGCAAAGTGCTTATAGGGTTGAAGTGAGCGAAAAGTCCAATTTCAGCGGGCATGTTTGGGATTCAGGAAAAGTAAAATCCGATTCATCAGTATTTGTTACTTATAAAGGCCTGCCGTTGCAATCAGGTAAAAAATATTTCTGGCGCGTGCAAATATGGGATAATGCAGGGAAATCTTCGGGATGGAGTGCTCCGGCATGGTGGCAAACAGCTCTGTTTCACGAGTCAGACTGGAAAGCACAATGGATAACTCCCGGTTACCAGGAAGATACTACTATGCGTCCATGCCCATTAATGCGTAAACAATTCGCAGTTAATAAAAAGATAAAATCTGCAGTAGCTTATATCACTACACATGGTATGTATGAAGCCAATATTAACGGTAAACGTATAGGCGAGGCTTATCTAACTCCCGGTTGGACAAGCTATAAGAACCGTCTGCAATACCAAACCTATGATGTGACTGATCTGATTAAGGATGGCCAAAATGCCATTGGCGTGATGCTCGGCAACGGCTGGTATCGCGGTATTATCGGCTATAGTAACCGGAAAAATGTGTATG
The DNA here is from genome assembly GCF_030519375.1 of Mucilaginibacter tolerans. Lineage (GTDB taxonomy): Bacteria > Bacteroidota > Bacteroidia > Sphingobacteriales > Sphingobacteriaceae > Mucilaginibacter. The sequence goes on from NZ_JAUMKB010000015.1 coordinate 11,597, forward strand.
GAAGCGATATCGCTTTGCTGATGCAAGTCAACGTTACTTATCAAGACGGATCAACCGGGATAATTTCGTCTGATGATAGCTGGAAATCATCAACCGGTGAGGTAGTGTATTCCGAGATCTATAACGGTGAAACCATTGATCATAATAAAAATCAGGCGGGATGGACACAATCCGGCTTTGACGATTCAAAATGGAGTGGAGTCCAGGTTCAGAGCTACCCTAAAAATATATTGATTGCCACCTACAACGAAGTGGTCAAGAAGCACGAGACATTTAAACCGGTTCGCATCTTTAAAACGCCAAAAAATGAGCAGGTGATCGATTTTGGTCAGAACCTGGTAGGCTGGGTGATTCTGAAAGTGAGAGGAAAAGCTGGTGATAAGATAACCGTATCACATGCCGAAGTATTGGATAAACTAGGAAACTTTTATACTGAAAACCTTCGCGCTGCAAAAGCTCAGGATACCTATATTCTAAAAGGGGGAGAAGAAGAAATATTCGAACCGCATTTTACTTTTCATGGTTTTCAGTTTATCCGTATCGAAGGCTATCCGGGCGATGTAATCAAGCCTGAGGATGTAACTGCCGTTGCATTGTATTCCGATATGAAGCCAACCGGTACATTTACTACTTCCAATCCATTGATCAATCAGTTGCAGCACAATATTCAATGGGGGCAGCGTGGTAATTTCCTCGATGTGCCAACAGATTGTCCTCAACGTGACGAGCGCCTTGGCTGGACAGGCGATGCGCAAGTATTTTCACGCACCGCCACCTTCAACATGAATGTGAATGACTTTTTTGCCAAATGGCTGCGTGATGTTGCTGCGGACCAATCACCTGCGGGTGTTGTGCCATTTGTTGTGCCCAACTGTTTAGGCTTTACCGAAGGCAGTACAGGCTGGGGTGATGTATCCACGGTTGTACCATGGAATATGTACCTGGCTTATGGAGATAAACGCATTCTTGCTACCCAATACACCAGTATGAAGGCCTGGGTAGATTATATGCAGCATCAATCCAAGAACGACTTGTGGAGCAGTGGTTTCCACTTTGGCGACTGGTTGTTTTACAGCCGTGATGATGATACCGATGGCACATCGGCCATTACTGACAAATTCTACATCGCACAATGTTTTTATGCCTATTCTACGCAATTGCTTATCAACGCTGCAACGGTGCTGAATAAACGGGAAGACATAACCTATTACACAGGCTTGCTAAAACGTATAAAGGATGCTTTCTTCAAAGAATATGTAACACCAAATGGGCGGCTGGTATCAGGTACGCAAACTGCCTATACGCTCGCGCTCAATTTTGATATGCTGCCCGAATCGTTGCGCGATCAGGCTGCAACACGATTGGTAGAAAACATTCATGCCTACGGCGATCACCTGACTACCGGTTTTTTAGGCACGCCTTATCTATGCCATGTGCTTACCCGTTTCGGGAAGGATAATATGGCGTACCGTTTATTATTACAGGACACATACCCGTCGTGGTTGTACCCCGTAAAAATGGGCGCCACAACCATCTGGGAGCGTTGGGACGGTATTAAACCTGACAAAACTTTTGAGGCAGTTAGCATGAACTCCTTTAACCATTATGCCTATGGCGCTATTGGCGACTGGATGTACCGTGTAATGACAGGCCTGGATACCTATACCGATGGCCCGGGTTATAAGCACATCAAGATAATGCCACACCCGGGTGGTGGTTTTACCAATGCTTCAGCCAGCTTGCAGACGTATTATGGCAATGTCAGCTCAGGCTGGGAAGTAAAGGACGGGAAAACGTATTACACGATTGAAATACCTTCGAATACCAAGGCCGATATCTTCCTGCCGGCAAAACAGGCAGAAGATATTACCGAGGACAGCAAGCCGTTGGCATCGGATAAAGGATTGGCCGTTGGCTCTTACCAGGATGGTTATATCGGTATCAGTGCTGGCTCGGGTGTATACCACTTTGAGGTGCCACAGCAACAGGCAACTGCACCGGCAGCAAAATAGAATGCGATTTAAGGCTCATGCATACAATGAGCCCTAATTTATTTTATGGCAAAAGCTAGGCCTATGTTCACTATAATATTGTTGATGTGCTGATTAAATGATGGTACTACATCGGTCGCCGTTACAGAACCACCACCAATATTATTACCGGTTGCCGTGGCATTGGAAGTACCTACGCCGGAGTTTGATTTAATATAAGTTATATTATCATCAATAAGGACATCGTATCCTTCACTAACAAACCCATATTGATGCGTCGATCTGGGCGACACGGATAATAAATTGTCACTAATCTCAACAGTCGCTTTCAAAGCTCCCGATATGTTAATGCGTGCGCCAATGGCTGCAGTGAACCCTTTCTCGGTACCGTATCGGTTTTCCATGTTTAAAACTTCTGTTAACGGACTGCCATTGCCTTCAATATCATATTTTTCGGTGCTCAGATTCTTAATTTTGGTAGCGACAATGATACCCATTTTAGTATAAATAGCGTAGCTGCTCTTTTGGAATATATTTGCACTTACGCTGGGTACAAAGGTTGTCAACGAGTAAGCAGCTGAACCTATATAGGAAAAAGAATATACATTTTGATTAGTTGGCGGATAGACGCTGTAACTCGAAAAGATTGTTTTTCCATGTAAATAACTAACATCCAGCCCCACAGAAAATATTCTGCCCAGGGGTTTTTCAATACCAAATCCATAATTAATACCCGCTCCCAGGCCTTTCTTGCTGTAAGAATAATTACCGGTACTTCCGTTTTCAAGGCCAAATATCGCGCTCGGTCGGACACCATCAGAGCCGGGGGTTATTACTGCGTCTCCAGCATATGCTTTAATATAAAACAGAGGTTGCTTTTCTTGTGCCAGGGAAGTACTCGCAGTTAAAACGCCAAGTAATATGACCGGTAAAATGTTTTTTATTTTCATTGTGGTGACAAGTGAATAAGTAAAAATTTAATAAGGCAAATTAATCCTTACGCCAGCATTTAACCCGATAGAGTAGAAATGCTGATTAGGCGCCTGATCGCTATACGATGCATTAGTAACCGCTGTGTGACCGTCGGTTGTGGTTTGCTGATAATTAAAACTACCTGAGTTTCTGTAGGAAATATTAAGATTGGCTACTTGTATCGCATTTCCGCCGTCAAGGCTCCGGTTAAGCACGGCATTTAGTGATGTAGGTTTTACCGACAAGAAGTAACCGGACACCTCAGCAAAAACCTGGATATTTTTTGCGACATCTATCCGAACACCTAATGCATCTTTAACCCCGGTATTTACACCATAGTGGTATCTATAACTGTCAGCAGCCTGGTCTTGTGCCTTTTGGGCGTAATCATTATAATCAAATTTGGTCTTTACGGCCACTATAATTCCTAAGGTATTATATAGATTATATTTTCCTTTACCTGCCAACTTGAAGGATACATTTGGAATTATACTCAGTACCGAATGGGTAGAGTTAAATGAACCGGTTAATGTATCAGCCGGGATATTTTGAGCGGCCTTCTTTTTACCGGTCAGATAATCTGCATCAATACCTATACTAATAAAGCTGTTTAGTGCGTATGAAACTCCTATACCCATATGGGCTCCGTTCCCTAATGCTTCTTTGGTTCTGGTAAATGCAGTAGTGCTGCTGGTTTGATTCCCATTGTTGGCTCCGTTGTGAACATCGCCTGTTGTTGTAAAATAGTCGCCTGCCGGATCGATGAAGCCATAACCTCCATAAAGATTTATGCTTATTTTGGATGATTTATCTTGTGAAAACGATTGTTGGGCAAATAAGGCAAGCAAAAATATGCTTAGCAAGATGGATTTACTTCTCATATGGAATGATAAGGTTGGTTATACATTATAATGGGTGCAAGATAATAAAAAGCCGTATAATTTATAACGGCCAATTAATCTTATCCGGCTTGTTATAATCGTTTTTCGTCAGAGTGCGAAGACCTTGGCATAAAAAGGCGCTTCCGATCCCCAATCTTTAAATGTTGCCAGCATTTTATCCTTAAATGCTTTACCTTCCATCGCCTTTCCCTTTTTGGGTGGTAAAACCGCGTTAGGAGCAAGCGTCGTATCGGTTACTTTGGTTGCAAACCAGGCAATATTTTCGTGAGGCAGTGCAACTCCCAATATCATCCCCGGCAGGCCGTTGAAGGACTCCGGACCGCCGGATACCGGGATGTCGGTAGTGTAAAAGGCTACAACATAGATCGAGTCCATCATAATAGCGTTTGCCCTGCGGCAATTGTAACCGGCTATTTCACGGGTTTCGTCGGTTACTTTCCATTTTATTTTTCGTGTGCTGTCCTTTACCAAAAAGAGCTCATCGAATACTTTTTTCTGAAAAACACCTGTTTTTGTATCCAGATCGGTATAAATGGTGTTGTTTTGCGTGGCTACAGGGCTGTTAGCAAACCACCCTCCTCCGGTTGCGATTTCCTCCTCGGCCGGTGTAAAGAGCGTTTTATTATTAGCAAATGATAAAACGCTTTTGGATACCTTGAACTGCGGTTGAGCTTTTTTATAGGCATCAAACAGGGGACTTAACCACGCTTCGTTGTCCTTATTAAACATTTTGGGAATAATGGCATACATGTTTGTTTTACGCTCAAACTCAATAGTGCCTGATGTAGTAAAATGGGCGTGCTGGGCAAAAAGCTTATTGCTTAATATCACCAGGCAAATCAGGAATGTCAGTGTGTTTTTCATGGTTTTATTTTTTGGGAGCTCCTCCGGCCATTTTAGTGAACTCATAATCAATAGTGAACATAACATATCGTTTTATGGTCGTATAACTATTTTGTACGATCATATTTGAACTGGCTGTCCTGCTAAAGCCCACATTCTGGTTCAGCAAATCATTACCCCATATAGTGAACTTCAAATTGTCGTTCTTCAGGAATGTTTTTACAATAGAGGCATTGATGATCGTTTTACTGAAGTCGGTGCCGAATGATGCGGTTTTTGGACTGTATTCATAATCGCTATTTGAACCTATCTGGAATTTGCCCGGCAAGTAAATGGTGAATCCACCATAACCCCTGAATCCTGTGCCGTTATTATTTGTATTGGGCTGCAATGACGACCTGCTGATGGTATAGATAGGCCCTCCTGAAAGGTAAAGTTCAATCTTTTTCTCCTTGTATTTATTAATGTTGATCCGTGGATTAAAAGAATAGTTCTGTGTCTGGTTCAGTACGCCATTTACCAGGTTGTAAAAGGTACTGCCATTAGCGCCGCCACCAATACCTACGTTTATATCAAGCTTTTCTATCTTTTTACCGAAGTTGCCCCATATACCAAAATTCGAGGTACGTTTTCCCGAAAGGTTGGAATATTGACTTATGCTTCCTCCGTTTGGTGAATAGGTAATGTCGCTTACAATAGGGTTTGTGGTATAGGAGTAATTTCCGTTTAAATAGATATACTGACTGGACACCACCTTATATGAATTATACCACATGTTAAAATTATTGGTAAACGAAGGTCTTAGGTTCGGGTTACCTTCAACAATGTTCAACTGGTCATTGTTATTTCGTATGGGTTGTAGTTGATCAATTGATGGCAAAGTGGTGCGTCCGCTATAGTTAATGTTAAAAGATTTCTGCTGCGAAAAACGGTACTGGAAACTGGCCTGTGGCATCCAGTCGGTAAAATCTCTGTTCAGAGCGTTGCCTGTGTAACCTTCGGTTTGTTTAAGATTAACATCGGCCACTTTGGTGCCAAAATTGATTATGGTCTTACCTTTTTTATAATTGAAAATCGCACCTCCCTGGTTTGATATGCTATTCAGTTTGTAATTGCTGCTGAAGGTGTCATTCAGCATATCATATTTACCCGAGATGGATTTGTCGAAAGACTTTCTATCGGCAGTGGCATTATTTATCCCTATACCATAGTTGAATGTAATAGCCAATGTTTTTGAAAGCGGTTCGGTGTATGTCAGGTTGGTGGTGAGCGCTGAGTTTTTCAGATTATTGGTCTTATACTGATCGACTGTGTCAGGTTTTGTGCCTGTCGTATCTATACTTTTATAATAATAAACCTTGGAATTTAAATACCCATTAGCTTCGCTCCGATTATAAGCTTCGGCTATGTTAAACGACAGTGTGCGACGCGGCTTTTTGAATTTGTGCGTATAAAAGGCACTGGCATTAAATATTTTCTGATCCACATCATTGGTAATGTCTCTGTTGCTTCTGTTTACCAAGGTGTCGTTCCGGGATTCTGATCCGGTATAGTGTTCAATGGTGTTACTGTGTTTTAAAGTTCCGTCAACAGCTATTTTAAGGTTCGAACTTGTGTCCAGCTTCACGTTATAGGTAGCATCCAGCTTTTGTTTGAACATGTATTTATGGAAATTCTCGTTCGAGGTGCTGTTTAGAATAGTATCGGGAAGGTTGTTTTGAGTGATGTTGGTGTTGCTGCCATCAACCGTAAGTGAGCCTATCTTATAGTTTGTATTTAATGACTCCTTGTCGTCATTCCATTTCGTGTCGTAATGCACACCGCCGGTCCGGGCAGTTGGCAACCCCTGGCCGTTGTATTGGCCATCAAAGGAATCGAGGTCATCACCGTTACCACCAAAAAAGAAAACTGTCCCGCTATCATCTGATTGTATGGCATTTCCCGAGCCATATTTCTGATTATCTTCCCAGCCAAGCCCAGTTTTGCCATTGTTTCCTAAGGTGCCATAAACAGAAAGCTTTTGTTTCGCCTTGAATGCATTGAACAATACTTGTGCCTGGTACATGTTTTCCGTTGCATCCCCCACTTCAGCTTTACCAAACATTCCATTTTTTTTATCGGCTTTTAATTTGATGTTCAACGTCTTTTCTTTCTTACCATCGTCAATACCGGTAAAGGCAGCCTGGTCACTCTTTTTATCATATAGCTGCACCTTATCAACCATATCGGCCCGGATATTTTTGGTGACAAGTGTCGGGTCATCCCCAAAAAACTCTTCGCCGTCAACAAGCACTTTATTTACCGTTTGGCCCTGCGCGGTAATCTTGCCGTCCTTATCCACCTGTATACCGGGTAATTGCTTTAACAGGTCTTCCACTTTTGCATTGGGTTGGGTAACATAGGCAGCTGCATTAAATTCGGTTGTATCGCCTTTTATTTTCATCTGGGCGGCGGAGCCTTTAATAATTACCTCGTGCAGCAGGCGTGATTTCAACTGCAGATGGATGTTCCCCAGGTTAAAATTTTGCCTGGCTGAGTCGAGACTGAATTTGTCTATATAATCCGCATAATCCGGATAGGCTAATAACACGATAAAATTTCCAGGGTGAAGGCCGTTTATATCGAAGGAACCATCCTCGCCTGCACGTGCAAAGGTTACCAGTGTTGAGTCTTTAGCATTTAATACTGACACTGAAGTGTTACGGAGTTTTATATGCTCGACGCTATCACTTACTACACCTTTCACGGCGTATTTGCTTTGGGCTGATAAAGAGGTTGAAAAGGCAAGAAGAATAAGGCATAGCAAGTTTATGTGCTTCATAAGGTTGTGTTAGGAGCGCCTAAGATATAACTAAATCATTAGGAAGAAAACTGCCAGCACGTTAATTTATGTTAATAAGTGTTAAATGGGCAGTAAATAAGCAAAATGCTGTTTTCTAAAATCAGTAATCCTTTTATTAAATCATATAAAAGATTATTTTAGCACCGTTTAACCTATAACCTTATGTTAACGATGACAAGCTTTCCCTCACTAAAAAAGGCTATACTGATAGCCGGCATTTGTTTGCCCATTGCATTAAAAGCTCAGAACGGTCCGGCTCCTAAGCCCAATTGGCAAAATCTCGATCTTAAAACAGACACCGTATTTGGTATAAGCACAGAAAAAGCCTACAGCGAGTTGCTTAAAGGTAAGCCGCATGTCCCGGTGCTGGTTGCTGTTATAGACGGCGGTGTTGATATCAACCACGAAGACTTAAAACGTATTATCTGGACTAACCCCAATGAAGTGGCAGGTAACAGCAATGATGATGACAAAAATGGCTATACGGACGATATGCATGGGTGGGATTTCATCGGATCGGCAAACGGAAACGAGCATTACGATAATACAGAATTGGTGAGGTGTGTCCGTCTATATACGGCAGAATTCAAGGGAAAGGATACGACGGCTTTGACCGGTAAGGAACAGACCGATTTTTATGCTTATCAAAAAATGCGTACCGACCTGGCCGGGAAAGTGAAAAAAGCACAGCGCATATATGCCATCATTACCAATTTTAATGAGATACTTAAATCGATGTTGTCCAAAATTGGTAAATCCGACCCAGTATTGTCTGACTTTCAAAGCTATGAGCCTCAAAATAACGGAGAGGCCTATGTTAAGAAGATTGTTGTAGAGAACCTGGGGAGTTATAAAGACATGGCCGATTTCAGAAAAAATGAAATAGACGACGGGCTAAAGCACTTTTCAGAACAATTAAATTATCACTATAATGTGGATTTCGATCCGCGCTCGATAGTAGGTGATAACTACAACGATAGCAGCGAGCATTTTTATGGGAATAATGACGTGACCGGCCCCGATGCTGAACATGGTACACATGTGTCCGGTATTATTGGCGCTGATCGTGAGAATAATCTCGGGGTAATGGGGGTAGCTAATGATGTGCGCATTATGTCGGTACGCACAGTGCCGGATGGCGATGAAAGAGATAAAGATGTGGCTAATGCTATCAGGTACGCTGCCAATAATGGAGCCAAAGTGATCAATATGAGCTTTGGTAAATCTTACTCATTTGATAAAAAAGCAGTTGACGAAGCACTGAAACTGGCCATGAGTAAAGATGTTCTGGTCATCCACGCAGCAGGAAATGATAACCAGGACAATGACAAAGAGCCACATTTTCCAACGCGTATCTACCAAGATAAAAGCGGCGAGGCAGCAGCATGGATTGAGGTTGGAGCTTCCGGAGTAAATGATGATAAAACTTTGAAAGCCTCATTCTCTAATTATGGCAAAACCAGCGTTGATGTATTTGCTCCCGGGGTTAAAATAAATTCAACTACGCCTAATTCAACTTATGCACCGCATGACGGTACTAGCATGGCTGCGCCTGTAGTATCTGGATTAGCGGCGCTCATCCGTTCATACTACCCTAAACTTACTGCTTTGCAGGTGAAGGAAATTATTCTAAAATCGGTAGTAAAGGTAGCCCACAAAGTTAATCTGAAAGTAGGTGATAGCGAGCGCAAAGTTTCGTTTGATGAATTATGTGTCACTGGTGGTGTTGTGAATGCTTACCAGGCGCTCAAACTGGCAGCGACTTATTAGGCCTTAAGCTTATACTTATTAATGAAGGCAAATGAAAGCCCATTTGCCTTTTCTTATCTTATGATGTTTTGCCACAAAATAACCCTGGATAACGTCTTTATTCGCTGCGCTGCAAGGGGATTTTAAAAACAGGTAAATTATTCTTCCTTAAAAAAGTATATTTTAGTGCTGAAATTGTGCAGGTGGCGGTGCGAGCCAGTTAAAAGTATTATAATTGATGCTGAAGTTTAATAAGGCTTTTCTTTTCTATCTATATAAAACAGTTTTTCTTTTACTTTTCACTTTCCAATTTCTGGATGGAACGGCTCAGGGCTTGCTTTTTAATTCAAACGACAGCCTGTTAAACAAACGTACCTCGCTGCATGTGTTCAGCAATGATGTACCGGTATTTCATGATCATTTGTATATCCAGTTCGATCTTTCATTATGGGATAATGCACACCTGGGTTATGTGTGCAATCTTGCCGAAAAAGACAATTCATATAGCCTGAGCTACCTGTACATGAATGGCTCCGGTTTCCTGAACTTCAACATCGACAGGAAAAGCAATAAGATCCAGATACCGCTTGACAAATCCATATTGAAGAAGGGCAAATGGATGAAGGTGCGGATGGATTTTGATCTGAAAAATGATAAGGTCGATATTGATATCAACAATAAACTTTACCAGGCAAGCGAGCTGGGTTTTAAGGATCAAGCGGAAGGGAATCTGATATTTGGTAAAAATCAGTTTTATACCGAAGTGCCGAATATGGCTATCAAAAATTTATCGGTAGGTGATCATAACAGCACTTATGTTTTCCCACTGGATGAATGGAAAGGAACCGAAGCGCACGATCAGGAAGGCAATGTCATTGGTGCGGTAGAAAACCCTGTTTGGCTGATCAACGAATCGTATTTCTGGAAACCAGTTTACACAAATTCCTTTAAGCAAGTAGCTGGATTAAATTTTAATACGATCGATCAGAACCTGTTTATTTTCAAAAAAGATTCAATCATCACTTTTAATTCTGAATCGAAACGGGCTATTGCCACACCCTACCAAAATCCGTTTCCTGTACCAATGGTGCTTGGCAAAAGTATCTTTAATGCCCGCCAAAACAAATGTTATATCTACGAGCTTTTTGATATTCCCAAGGGAATGCCGAGTGTCGCCTCGCTGAACATGGATAAAAACAGCCTGAAATGGGAAGCGATAGGAAAAACCATTTTACCACAGCAACGGCACCACCATAACATGTTTTATAACCTGCAGCAGGATTCTATTTACCTGTTTGGAGGTTATGGCGCATATAAGTATTATAATAAATTTTTGAAGTACGATGCGGGAAAAGATAGTTGGATAGAAGTCCCATTTAAAGGAGACAATATAACACCACGTTTTTTTGCCGCTGCCGGAAGCTCTGACAATCCTGATGAAATATTACTTTTTGGTGGTTATGGAAATGACTCTGGTAACCAGATAGTAGGTGGAAAGCAATTTTACGATCTGTACCGCATCAACCTGAAAACTCATATCATAAAAAAAGCCTGGAGCATACACCCTCAGAATAAAGAGGTATTTGTGCCGGCCAATAACCTGATCCTGTCTCCCGATAAAAAATATTTCTATGCTCTGTGCTATCCGCATGAAATAGCTAAAACAGAAATACGGTTATATAAATTTTCGTTGCAGGATGGCTCTTATGAAGTGGTAAGTGCGCCAATACCAGTTACTTCTGAGAGGATAGAATCGGATATTAACCTTTTTTTTAGCCACAAAACCAACGAGTTTTTCTGCACTATACAAGAATTTACCGATCGGGTAAACTCAAGTATCAGAATTTTTTCGCTGCTGGCACCACCTGTAAGCAATGCTGCTTATTTAAAAGCTTTGGCTCCGCCGCAAAGTAAGGGACATTTATCACTTTATCTGGCAATTGGCGTTGTCCTTATCATAGGTGTTTTTGTAGTAATCATTATCAGAAGAAAGCCTGAAGGGACACTACCTGAGCCTGAAGTGCTGCCTGTGCCGTCACCGCTGCCTGCTGAGAAAAAGGAAACGGGCAAAAAACAAAATGCCATCTATTTACTTGGTGAGTTTGCTGTTTATAATAAAAATGGCAGGGATATCACTTACCTGTTTAGCCCCAAAATCAAGCAACTGTTTATATTAATACTGATTAATAGCCGGGATTATACTGGTATCACGTCAAAAAAAATATCTGCATTGTTGTGGCCCGATAAAGACGTAGCCAAGACCAAAAATATTAAAGGGGTAACCTTTAATCACCTGCGAAGCATTATCAGCGACCTGAACGGTATTGAGTTGACCTTCCAGAACGATAATTACCTGTTTAAGTTTTCAGAAGAGTTATTCTGTGATTATTTTATTGTCTCTGAGCTGATCAAAGAAAGCCATTGGGCTAATAACGACTATAAGATTTTAGAACATTTTGACCTGGTATCGCGCGGCACACTGCTCTCAGGCATGCCAGATCAATGGCTGGATGATTTTAAAAAAAATTATGATGAACAGTTGGTCGGAATGATTCAGCCCTTGCTGATCAAATATTATGAATCAGGAGATATGCGCCTCGTGCCAGATCTGGCTAAACTGATATTGGATACCGATCCGTTCAACGATACTGCTCTTAAATACCAGTTAAAAGCGATAAGAAAGCAGAAGGGAATTGAACAAGCCCGGAAAGTTTACGATCAGTTCATTGCTGAATACAAAAGATCTTTTGGGTCGGATTATCAGACCAGTTTCGAAAAACTGATTCAATAATATTATTACTACCGCTCTTAGCGCATTATTCGCTCTAATTTTCTTTCTTGCCACACTTTTCTTAGTGTACTTTTTACAATAATTGCAATCACGCAATTATCCTGTGGTTAATGAAATTATTAGCTAATTAACCCATTTTTTAACCCATTTTTTAATACCACCCCTCTAACATTGTGTACCGAAAGCCACTGTTCATATCGTTGATCCGGGGCATTTTATAAACCAACAACCAACCTATTTATTTATGAAGAAATCTTTTACCTGTCGAAGCCGGCTGACCGACCTCTGCCTGGCTAAAATCAAGATCCTCATTTCCCCGCCTCTGGCATTGCTGCTGGCACTGTGCCTGTCGGTTTCTGCCTATGCACAAACAGGGAAAGTACAGGGGACTGTACTGGACGAAAAAGGGGAGACATTGCCCGGTGTCTCTATTAAATTGAAAGGAACCGAACAAGGGACCGTAACTGACCTAAAAGGTAAGTTCTCTATTAATGCAAGTGCCGGCCAAACGCTGGTGTTTACTTATGTCGGCTACATAGTTCAGCAAGTAACATTGAAGGACCTTAGTCAGCTTACGATTTCACTGGCGCCAAACGCCTCAGCACTTAACGAAGTGGTGGTGGTAGGTTATGGTAGTCAAAAGAAACTGTCATTAACCACCGCGGTAACCTCAGTTACCAACAGGGAAATCGAAACCACCAAGAACGAAAACGTGGAGAACATGCTGACCGGTAAAGTTGCCGGTTTGCAGGTGATGCAAAACACCGCCGAACCAGGCGACTTTAACAACAATATTTCTATCCGCGGCTTTGGTAACAATCCATTGATCGTGGTTGACGGTGTGCAGATGCCTGATTTTGGCGTTACAGGCGGTACCGGCGATAACTCAACAGGGTCGAGCAACATCCTGGCAAGGCTGGATCCGAACGATATCGAAAGCGTATCAGTTTTGAAAGATGCTTCGGCTTCGGTTTATGGTGTTAAAGCTGCAAACGGCGTTATTCTCGTAACTACTAAAAAGGGTAAAAAGGGAGCGCTCCAACTGGACTATTCAGGAACTTTTGGTTCCCAGGTGCCATCGGGGCTTCCGAAGCCTGTCGATGCAATTCAGTACATGACACTGGTAAATGAACAGTCCATGCACCAGGCTAACGGCGGCAGGATTGTCTATACGCCAGCGGACTTTGGTCCCTATACAAGCGGGGCAAAGAAAAGCACTGACTGGTACGATCAAGTTTTCAAAAAGTCTGCTTTCCAGGAGCAGCATAACCTTACCGCAACCGGTGGCAACGACGTAACCACTTATATGCTGAGCGGCGGTTTCACAGGTCAGAATGGTTTTTTAACCAGCAATGATTTGTCTTATAAACGCTATAACGTACGCTCAAACATTACCAGTAAAATAACCAAAAACCTGACGGTAAATTTGAATCTGAGCGCTATTATGGATCAGAAAACCGCGCCGGTCACTTCAGTTTGGTGGACCACCAGGGAGACTTGGCGTGAGCTTCCTATCCAGACGGTTTATGCCAATAACACAGCGCCTTACTATCTGCAAGGTCAGGTAGACAACGGCAACCCGATAGCCTATGAAAATGCCGACCTTACCGGTTACTCCAATCAAAACAATAGATTTTTTAATGGTTTAATGAGTCTTGAATATAAAGTGCCTTTTGTTGACGGGCTTTCTATTAAGGCTATGTACAGTTATAACGCTCAGATACAGGATAATAAATCGTTTGATAAAGCATATAACCTGTATACCTATAATGATGCTACACAAACTTACACAGCACATCTGACAGGAGCTCCAAGCTATGTACAAAGGCAGTATTACAATTATCCGCAGAATACAGATCAGCTGTCAATCAACTATGACCACACATTTAAAGGTGGCCACAACATCAGTGCATTATTGCTGTATGAAGGTAATGACCAGCAGGCCGATAACTTTGCTGCATACAGGCAACTGGCAATACCAGTAGACCAGATTTTTGCAGGTAATGCACTCAATCAGCAGGCTTCCCAGGATGGTACTTTATATCATTATACCACCAACTCGGTTGTGGGCAGGTTGCACTATGATTATAAAGGCAAATATTTAGCTGAGTTCAGTTTCAGAAATGACGAATCATCAAAATTTCCTCCTGGTCAAAAAAGTGGTTTCTTTCCATCGGCTTCAGCTGCATGGAATATCTCTGAAGAAGATTTCTGGAAAAACTCCTCAGCATTATCATTTATTGATCAGTTGAAACTGCGCGGGTCTTATGGAGTGCTGGGTGACGATAATACCCTGTACTTCCAATTTTTGCAGGGATATTATTATCCTGCAGGTGGTAATAATAACCAGGTTCCAAGCGGATCGGTATTTGGCAACAGCTTTTTAAACGCAGTTCAGGCTACATCTTTACCTAATCCTCATATCAGTTGGGAAACATCGCACACCTTTGATGCCGGTATCGATTTTGATGCGTGGAAAGGTAAATTAGGCTTTACATTTGATTACTTCATACGTAACAGAAGCGGGTTATTCTCCGCTAGTACTGCACAGGTGCCGGACGTGCTGGGCACAGACCTGCCCCAAGAAAACCTGAACAGCGACCGCACAAAAGGCTTTGATTTTGAGGTGACCCACCGGAGCCATATCGGCAAGTTTAACTACAATGTCCGGGGTACATTTTCTTACGCCCGCACTAACTGGGTTAAATTTGCTGAGTCTAAACATGGTAACTCTTACCTCGACTGGCAACAAAATAATAGCAACCGTTACCAGGCCATTCAATGGGGGTTAGGCAGTGCTGGACAATATCAAAACTACGGCCAGATACTGAATAGCCCGGTATTTGTAGGCAGGGGTACCGTGGTAGGTGACTACGCTTACCAGGATTGGAACGGTGACGGGCAGATCGATGGGAATGATAATCACCCAATAGCTTACGGCAGCAATCCGAATGGCGGTACTGTTACACCTCAGATAACCTATGGTCTTAGCCTGGGCGGTTCATATAAGAGCTTTGATTTTAACTTATTGTTCCAGGGAGCCGCCAAGATCGACATCTCTTATATTGAACAGTTGAATATCCCGCTTTGGGGAGGTGGCAGCGCTTTAACTCAGTTCATGAACGACTGGCACCCTGCTAACCCGAACGCCGATCCTTACAATCCAAATACAGTATGGGTACCTGGTCAGTTTGCCTATACCGGCACAACGGCAAATACCGGATCGTCATTCAACTTTCAAAGCGCGGCTTATGTAAGGCTGAAGAGCGCGGAAATAGGTTATTCCCTGCCATCAACACTCTTGTCACATATCGGCATCCACGGATTCAGAATATTTGCCAATGGTTACAATCTGCTAACCTGGACAAAGGTGAAGTATGTCGATCCGGAGCACCCAACAGGCATGTATGGGTATTTATATCCACTTGACAAAGTATTCAATGTTGGTTTAAATGTGAAATTTTAATCAGAGCAATCATGAAAAGATACATATATATAATAATTGCAATTTTAACGGTATGCGGATCGGCATGCCGGAAAATAAGTATACCGCCGCCCAATATTATTCAGGACAAGGATGTTTTTACATCCAGCCCCGGTATACAGGCATATATGGCACGTTTATACAGCGAGTTGCCAATAGAAGATTTCAGGTATTCGCCTGCAAGAGGGCTCAACTTTTTTTGGATCATCAGCCCAACCCCGGCTACAACCGGCGAGGCGCTGAGCCGTGATCAGACAAGCTCCATGCAGGAAAACTTTGGCGGATGGAACTGGGATATCTGGCACGGATCATATACCGTAATCCATGATTGTGATTATTTTATTGAAACATTGCCTAAATACGCCAGTAACTTTAACAAAGATCAAATCAATCAATGGTTAGGTGAAGCCTACTTTGTTCGTGGTATGACCTATTTTGCACTGGTAAAACGCTTTGGCGGTGTGCCGATCGTTAACAAGACATTGGATTATACAGTTGGCGGAAGTACTGAACCGCTGAAAATCCCCCGTTCGTCTGAGAAAGCTGTATGGGACCAGGTTGCAAGCGATTTTGATTTTGCGATCGCGAATCTGCCAGATGTTAATATGGATTATAAAGATGGCAGCCGGGCCAATAAGTATGTAGCAGCAGCATTTAAATCAAGAGCAATGCTCTATGCCGGTACTATCGCAAAATACAATTCCATTACATTGTTTGATGGTAGCCAGAATCAGCTTTGCGGTATCCCCGCAAGTGCAGCAGCAGGATATTTCCAGCAGGCAGTTGATGCGGCTAAAACTTTGGAGGGCGTATACAGCCTGTATTTGAAAGGATGGTCATCAACAGATAAAGCTGCGCAATACCAAAACTTTGTGAACTTGTTTTCTGATGCCACAAGCTCTGAAACTGTTTTCGTAAGAGAGTATAACTATCCGAATTCTGTACATGGCTACGATGCTTATAACGTACCACGCCAGTTGATCGGTCCTAACGGATACTCTTCAGAAGTAAACCCAACACTCAATTTTGTGGAGATGTTTGATGGTATCCCTAAAAATGCAAATGGTACTATCCAAAATCTGGATGCCGGCGGTCACTACCAGTTGTTCAATAACACAATGGATATGTTTGCCAATGCAGAGCCGCGCTTAAGGGCATCGGTGATATTACCAGGTGACCTGTTTAAAGGAGAAAGCATCGAAATACGTCGTGCCATTTACACAGGGCCATCAGCAGGTGGCATTAGTCCGCTATTACCTGCCGGTTCAAAATCGCAATACCCTACAGGCAACCTGGTACAAGGAGCTGATGCTGGTCAACAGGCTTTCACTTTGCCCAATGGTTCAAAAATGAACCCCGCAGGTGCAAGCGGTATTTTTACCGGCGATCAGACTTGTGCTATCTCAGGCTTCTCTGTTCGTAAATGGTTGGATCCTAACCTGCCTACTTCGCAAGTTTTGGAAAACAACGAAACGCAAACCTGGATTGAGATGCGTTATGCAGAAGTTTTATTAAACCGCGCCGAAGCAGAGTATGAGCTTGGAACTTCTAATTCTGCTAACATTAACGATGCATTTACGATCATTAACCAGATCCGGTCAAGAGCAGGTGCAATTCCGCTGGCAAGTTCAAGTGCGATGACCATCGATACCATCCGCAAAGAGAGAAGAAAAGAGCTGGCCTTTGAAAACAAAACCTACTGGGATTTGAGAAGATGGAGAATATTCGATAAGGAACAGAACGGTACTATCTATCGCGTACTAATGCCTTTCTACTCATCAACGGCAGGTAAGTATTTCTTTGATGCCCGTACCGACGAGCGCAACGACGTGTATACCTACGACCCTAAATGGTATTATGAACAAATACCAGGCGGAGCGATTTCAAAGAGCCCTAATTTAATACAGAACCCCGGTTATTAATCACTGAAAGACAATGAAGAAGAGATTATATTATTTAGCATTTGGCCTGGCAGCAATAGTGGCCAGCTCATGTTCAAAACTTGATAATTATCCTGCGCCATCAAACACAATCACCGGCGAAACGATAGATGCCGGCACAGGGAATACAGTACAGACTGAAATTGGCAGCCGTGGCACAAGAGTGAAATTATTGGAAACAAGTTATAGCTCCAATCCTACACCGTATTATTTCCAATCGATGCAGGATGGTACATTTAACAACACCAAAATATTCGCCGCTACCTACAATGCATCGGTTGAAGGCCCATTTGTGCCGCTGGTGCAAACTGATAGTACAGGTAAAGTAACATCTGATCAAAGCCAGAACATCACCATAAAAGGCACCAACACTACAACTCATCTCACTTTTAAAGTGGAACCTTTTTTGAGGATCGATTGGGTTGGCCAGCCGGTATTTAATGCCGACAGCACAGTTACAGTCAAATTTAAAATATCAAGAGGCACTACAAATCCCGCATACCAGTCGCTAATTACCGATGTTAACCTGTATGTAAGTAATACTAAATACGACGGTGACAACAATTATGACATAAGGTATTCGCCATTCAATTCATTCAGTACTGCCCATCAAACTGATAGCCTCTTAACTAATACGCTCACATTGACTACAAAACCTGGCGCGCTACCGCAGCAGGATGTTTATTTTCGGATTGGCGCGCGGATAAACGCCGGATTAGACGAATACAATTATAGCACACCTGTATCTGTAAAATATCCATGATTTAACTAGGGGAGGGCTCCGGCCCTCCTTTTTCAAGACCCTTCATTTACCTTTTGCGACACTACATCTACCTATTTAAAACACCTATATTTAATACTAAATGAAAAAGACTACCCTGCTTTGTTCTTTACTGGCAGTTTCATGTACAGCATATGCGCAGAAGTATGATTCGGCTAAGGAACATCCGCGACAAAAAACCACATTCCAAACCAGCAGTTCCTGGATACCGCAGATCGATGTGCGGTCCGACATGGCTATTGTTTACGGCACGAATGACCGTAAGGGAGAAACTTTTGAGCAACGTGTACAATCATGGCGTGATAAAGGCTATCAAACCGCATTTATGACCGGCATTGCCTGGGGAAGCTATTATGATTATTTCCTGGGGAAATGGGACGGTAAAAATCACCTCGGTGTGGGGCAGGTAACTCAAAAAGGTGATACCATCTTTCACGGTAAAAATATGCCTTACGTGGTGCCTGTACAATCGTTTATCGAATACATGAAAACCGCCGTTGTAAAACGGGTAATTGATGCTAACATCACCACCATATTTTTAGAAGAGCCTGAATTTTGGGCCCGCGCCGGATACAGCGCACCTTTTAAAGAAGAATGGCAAAAATATTATGGTTTCCCATGGAGGCCACAGCACGAATCGTCTGAGAATACTTACCTGTCAAGCAAGCTGAAATATCATTTATATTATGACGCTATAAAAAAAGTATCCAGTTATGCGAAAGAATACGGCAAAAGCAAAGGCAAGGATATCAAAGTTTATATCGCTACGCACTCATTAGTTAACTACTCTTCCTGGCAGATCGTTAGCCCAGAGGCTAGTCTGGCGTCATTACCAGGAATTGATGGTTACATTGCCCAGGTGTGGACAGGTACTTCGCGTGAGCCTACTTACTTTAATGGTAAGGAGAAAGAACGCGTTTTTGAAAATGCTTTTCTTGAATACGGCTCAATGGTTTCCATGACCGCGCCGACGGGCCGAAAATTATTCTTCCTGACTGACCCTATCGAAGACCGGCCACGCGACTGGGCTGATTACAAACGCAACTACCAGGCAACCTTCACCGCCGAAATTTTGTACCCGATGGTGGATAATTACGAAGTGATGCCCTGGCCAGAACGTATCTACACCCATCCATATAAGGTTGCGCACAGCGACTCAATGGTGCTGATACCGAAATTTTATTCAACCCAGATGCAGGTGATGATCCATGCGCTCAATGATATGCCGCTATCAAAAAACAAAGTGAACGGTGTAAACGGTATCGGGGTACTGATGAGTAATTCACTGATGTTTCAGCGCTTTCCTACGCAAAATGGATTTGAGGACCCGCAATTCTCAAATTTCTACGGACAAACCCTGCCATTGGTAAAACGCGGTGTTCCTGTACAAACTGTACACATGGAGAACCTGGCTTATGCACCAACATTGAAGGACATCAAAGTTTTGGTGATGAGTTACTCGAACATGAAGCCGAACAGCCCGGAAGTGCATCAGCATATTGCCGACTGGGTGAAGAAAGGAGGCGTGTTGGTTTACTGCGGCCGCGACGATGATCCATATCAATCAGTAATGGAGTGGTGGAACACCAAGGGCCAGAAATACAAAACGCCATCTGGGCATCTGTTCAAGCTATTGGGAATTTCCCTTATAGGGGGTAAAGACAGATATACCGTTGGCAAAGGCACCGTTTATGTTATCCGCCAGAACCCTAAAGAGTTTGCCATGCAGGCAGGCGAAGATGAAAAATATATTAAAGAGATAAAAACGGCCTATGAAAAAGATGCTCATGCAGGTGAACTGGTATTCAAAAACAACTTTTACCTGGAGCGTGGTCCTTACGATATTATTTCGGTATTGGATGAGAACGCGGATAGGAAACCTTACACGGTAAAAGGCCCGGTTATCGATCTGTTCGACCCGCAATTGCCTGTTTTGGGCGAGAAAGTGGTTCAACCAGGTGAACAATCATTGCTGTACGATCTGAGCCGCGTGGTAGATAAAAAGCAGCCAAAGGTATTGGCATCAGCCTCAAGGATATACGATGGTAAGGCGACGCAAAATAGTTATTCATTTATAGCTAAAAGTCCTGTAAATACCATAAATAGTGCGCGTGTTTTATTACCTTCGAAACCAGGAAAAATTACCGTTTCTGATCATAATGGCCGGCCAGTTAAAGAGGTGAAATCATCCTGGGATGAATGGTCGCATACGGTTTATTTGGGTTTTGATAATAGTCCGGATGGCATTAAAGTGGATATAGAATGGTAAAGTTCCGGAGCCAAAACTTTTTGCAATTAACTTTTATAGCAATGAGTAAAACTCGTCGCTATAAGCACATATACAAATACATGAAATCACCGCTTTTATTTTTATTTTTTTTGCTGCCATTCTCCGTATTTGCGCAAAAACCAACCACGCTGACCGACTATGTGAACCCGCTGATGGGAACACAATCCAGGTATGATCTTTCCAACGGAAACACCTATCCTGCCATTGCATTGCCCTGGGGCATGAACTTCTGGACGCCCGAGACTGGTAAAATGGGCGACGGTTGGCAGTATACCTATGATTCCTACAAGATCAATGGTTTTAAGCAAACCCACCAGCCTTCACCATGGATGGGCGATTACGGGCAATTTGCCATTATGCCTGAAACTGGTCATTTAAAAGTGACCCAAAATGACCGCCAGAGTTGGTTTTCCCATAAAACCGAGATCGTAAAACCATACTATTACAGTGTTTACCTGGCCGATCATGATGTGACGACAGAAATTGCGCCCACCGAGCGCAGCGCACAGTTCCGCTTTACTTTTCCGAAAAGCGACAGCTCATTTATCGTGATCGACGCTTTCGACAAGGGATCGTATGTAAAAGTAATTCCAGGTGAAAAGAAGATCATTGGTTATTCAACCCGCCACTCATGGGGACCATTAAAGAACTTTAAAAATTACTTCGTGATCTATGTAGATAAGCCGATTACGTTGACCCGTTTGTTCAGTGACAGCACGCAGGTAGACTCATCCGAAGTGCATTCCAAACATTCGAGTGCGGTTATCGGCTTCAGAACAGCGAAAGGCGAGAAAGTGCACATGAGAGTAGCTTCATCTTTCATCAGCATAGAGCAAGCCGAAATGAACCTGAAACGCGAGTTGGGTAATGACAGTTTTGACCTAACTACACAAAAAGCAAAACAGGTGTGGAATAAAACATTGGGCAGACTGCAAATTGAAGGTGGCACGCCGGATCAACAGCGCACTTTTTATTCCTGCCTTTACCGTATGTTGTTCTTCCCGAATAAGCTGTATGAGATCAATGCAAAAAATGAGATCGTACACTGGAGCCCATACAACGGCGAAGTATTACCCGGTCGCATGTTTGCCGGAACTG
Source organism: Mucilaginibacter tolerans (assembly GCF_030519375.1). Taxonomy (GTDB): domain Bacteria; phylum Bacteroidota; class Bacteroidia; order Sphingobacteriales; family Sphingobacteriaceae; genus Mucilaginibacter. Next base: position 33,280 of record NZ_JAUMKB010000015.1, read on the forward strand.
GTTTCTGGGACACATTCCGCGCCTTGTATCCTTTCCTAAACCTGGTTTATCCTTCTATCAATAAAGAAATGCAGGAGGGCCTGGTGAACGACTATAAAGAAGGCGGCTGGCTGCCGGAATGGTCGAGCCCCGGATATGCGGATGTGATGGTAGGCAATAATTCAGCGTCAATTGTTTCAGAAGCTTACCTGAAGGGTTTACGCGGATATGATATCGAAAGCCTATACAAAGCATTAATTCACGATGCTAACAATACTGGTCCGCGTGCTGCAGGCCGACGTGGTGTGGAGTACTATAACCAGCTGGGTTATGTGCCTTATGATGTGAAAATCAATGAAAATGCTGCCCGTACGCTGGAATATGCTTATGATGACTTTGCCATTTACAAATTAGGTAAGGCGCTGAATAAGCCCGAATCGGAAATTGGTATTTACAAAAAACGCAGCATGAACTACAAAAACCTGTTCGACCCATCCACTGGTTTAATGCGCGGCAAAAATAAAGATGGCTCATGGGAAACGCCTTTCAATCCATTTAAATGGGGTGATGCCTTTACTGAAGGTAACAGCTGGCATTATAGCTGGGGAGTGTTCCACGATATACAGGGTTTGGTTAACCTGATGGGAGGCAAAAAGCAATTTGTTTCCAAACTGGATTCGGTATTTACCCTGCCACCAATTTTTGATGATAGTTACTACGGCGAAGTGATCCACGAGATACGTGAGATGCAGATTGCTGGGATGGGGCAGTATGCACATGGCAACCAGCCGATTCAGCACATGATCTATTTATATAATTATGCTGGCGAGCCATGGAAGACCCAATACTGGGCGCGCGAAACCATGAACAAAATGTACAAAGCTACGCCGGATGGCTATTGCGGCGACGAGGACAACGGGCAAACATCCGCCTGGTATGTGTTTTCGGCTTTAGGATTTTACCCGGTTTGCCCGGCTGCAGGGCAATACGTGTTAGGGGCACCATTGTTTACCAAAATCACAGTAAACCTGGAAAGCGGTAAAAAGGTGGTGATCAATGCGCCAAACAACAGTGCTGCCAATAAATATGTGAGCACGCTTACTTATAATGGCAAGCCTTATGATCTGAACTATTTCGATCATAAAACATTACTGCAAGGCGCCGTACTGAACTACGACATGTCGGCCACGCCAAACAAACAAAGAGGTGTTAAAGCCAGTGATTTCCCTTATTCGCTGTCGAACGAAAAATAATGCGCTTACGGGATTGAGCGTAATTGGTTGATTAGATCTCCGGTGGAAGCCGGAGATTTTTGTTTGTTCTAATAGTGAGCGATAAATAATGGCATATTAATTTCACCCATTAATCTGTCGGCCATACTGCTTTTAAACCAGCGTGAGACCTGCCCCCGTTGATACGCCCCCGATACCACTAAGCTATTAAGGTTGCCGCTTTTTAAATAGTTTACTATTTCTTCCTCAGGATCACCTTTTAAAAGCGTATAAGTTGCGCCCGGGTAATGACATTTTATAAATTCCTCAACAAGATTTTGGTCGGGCAAGTCTATCATATCTTTTGGGTCTGTAACTGAAACTACTTCAGTTTCTTTGTTTTGCAACCAGGGCATCATATAGTTAAACATTTTAATCGCATATACGGAAGATGGTCTGCCGTCATACAATAGCACTACCTTTTCGACTTCTGTATACTTATCTGGTACAATTAAAACCGGACATTGAGTTTGCGAGAGCAATTCCCGTAGAAAATGTGTTGGCCTTTTTTCTGTCGCATGCCTAAGTGTTTCGTCAGCACTGATCAGTACTAAATCGCTATAAATGCTTTCCTTCACTAGTTCCTGTAAAGCAAAGCTTTCATCATGATGAACAGCGTATTTAATACCTGCATTTTTACAAGCCTGTTCAAAAACCGCACTTGATTTAAGCCTTGTTTCGGTATCTTTCTCTAGAAGATGCCTCATTTTTACCTCTGAAATGCCGTGTGCCCCCACCAGGTCCTGCATCTTGTAGCCGTGATATAGAAACGATTCCAGGAATATACCCGAAAGCATAGCTTTGCTAGCATGGGCCAGTTTGATTGCATAGGTTAAAGTGCTTTCTGAGAACTTCAAACCATCGAAGGCTGCGCTTATTTTTTTCATGGTTTTAATTGATGGAAAAGGAATTAGTATTAAAGCTCTTCTTATCCCAATATCATCCGTAAATATCTGATTATAAAGTTCCGTAAATAATGACACGATACAAATACAAACGTGATGGAAATCATGTTGTGATCAGAAGGCAAGTATTAACGTCTTTTTTTTATGGGTCACCTTTTAATAAACCTATCCTTCAAAATCTTATCCATCGCCTCGGTATGAAAACCGGCGCTCATGGTAATTTTGGCATCGCCGAGGTATAGCATATGCCCCTCGATGGACTTGATCTTATCAGCATTCACGATCACACTTTTGTGAACCTGTATAAAACGCTGTTGGGGTAGTTTTTCAAGGATGCCTTTGATAGTCAGATATACCACCAGCTTTCCCGAAAGAGTATACAACGTAATGTAATTCGCCATTGCTTCAATGTAAAGCAATTCATCATAAACTATACGTTCAATCTTATTATTGCTTTTTACATAGAAGTAATCCGATTCGGGTTTATCCGGTATGCTTTTTTTTGAACGAAGCACTTTCAGCTCCAATGCTTTTTGACAAGCTTTAATAAAGCGTTCTAATGAAAAGGGCTTTACCAGGTAATCCACCACCGCCATTTCATAGCCTTCCAAAGCATACTGGCCATAAGCCGTTGTCATGATGATCATCGGTAAATTGGTAGATGATTTCAGAAATTCCATGCCGCTCATTTTGGGCATATTCACATCGAGGAATACCAGGTCGATATCATTAGTCTTCAACAACGGAATTGCCTTCAGCGGATTTTCAGCAATACCCACCAGCGTCAAGAAATCAGTTTCCTCGATATACTCCTGCAATAGCTTGCGGGCCATTGGCTCATCATCAACAACTATGCAATTCAAGTTCATAGATCGTTCAAAGTTAAGCAAACGGTATAGGTATTTTCCTGGTCGTCGATGGTTAAACTGTGCCTGTCGGGATAAAGCAGTTCCAGCCTCCGCTTTGCATTGGCAATGCCCAACCCCGATGCTCCGAGTGCATGATCGATAAAGGAATCTTTGGTGTTGAACACCGAAAACTCCAGTACATTATCATAATGCTTAAGATGAATCTCTATTTTATTCTCACGCGACTCATTAAAGCCGACATATTTAAAGGCATTTTCAATAAAAGTAATCAGGATAAGCGGCGGCACCAGCAGACTGCCATTTGCTTCAGCAACGCAGAATGATACTTGTATACGCTCGTCGATCCTGCTTTTTTGCAGCGCGATGTAGTTGCGGATATAGTTTATCTCGCGTTCCAACCCTATCTGCTCAACATTACATTCGTACAATTGGTAACGCAGCATTTCCGAAAAAACAAGCAACATCTCTCGTGCCTCTTTATTGGTTTTATCTATATGGGCATAGATAGAATTGATAGAGTTGAACAAAAAATGTGGGTTGAACTGGGCCCTCAGAAAGTTCAGTTCATTATCGGACCTCTCTTTTTCTATCTGCTCGATGTACCGTTGCGATTTTATTTTCTCGATGATCAGTTTGGCAGCCAGTATCAATACTACCCAGAACAAGATGTTGACGAAGGAATCAAAAAAGACCTTCAGTGTGTTAAAATGACTGGTGTCAGCCTTAAAAAGATAAGTGTTAACTAAATAAGAAACCGGTACTCGCAGAATAGCACCTACTATAACACCGGAGAGGAAACAAAACCCGAAAGCCAGGTATTTCCTATTGTTCAATAGACGGGGTACCGTATACACCCAGTTGAAATAGTAGTTGCCGGCGATAAATACGAGGTAACAAAACTGGATGGTAATGGCGTGGGTAAACACCAGCGTACCATTCCGGAAAATAAATATCCAGAACAAATAGGCAAACAGCCAGAACAGCAGGTGGTATGCTAGTTTGTTGACCTTCAAAGACGTTTCGTAATCTTTATCGAAAATATACATTAAATAGCTTTTTATCCATTTATTTCAACGCAGTGTCTCCGTCAGGGAATGCTTCACCTTTATGACATGTAGTGCAGGTAACTGTTAACGCATTGCTGCCGATGTTGGGATGCTTTACCTGAAAGTACTTTTTATTAATACCCAGCGTCATGCGCATCATAGCGCGGGCAATTTCTTTTTCCGGTTTTTCATCACTGGCAAAATCCAACCCGTGTCCATCTTTTGCATTGGCGTGGCAAAATCCGCAGGTTACTCCCAACCCGTCCTCAAAATCATCAGCCATGATATCCTGCAGGTCTTTTGAGCTGATATCTTTCGGCAGCACCTTCAGGTTAGTATATTTTACTTTTTCCTTAGTAGAAGTAGCCGCAGCCACGCTGCTAATCACCACATAGGCCAGTAACCCCGGTATAATAACCATTTTACGCAGTTTCATATAGCGGTCTGTTTTTTTGCCAGCACATTCAATGATACCTGCAGCTCGTTCGAGATCGTACTTGTACCACCGACGCCAAAGTCTCTGCGATTTATTTTGAATGTTCCTTTAAACAGGTACTCGTCCGTTCCCTGGATTGCGGTAAATGGTATGCTGATGTCTTTGCTTCTACCTTTGATAGTAAGCTTCCCGTAAGCGACAAAGGAATTCCCGGATGAGGTTATTTTAGATGATATGTAATGTATTGCCGGGTAATTCTTTACATCGAAATAGGATGCGTCTCTCAAATGTTCATCCCGTAGGCTGTTATCTGTATTCACGGTCGACGCGTCAATAGTTACATCGAAGCTGCTTGCGGTAACATTTTTAGGGTCAAAGTAGATCAAACCTTTAAACCCGGTAAAAGAGCCGTTCACATCAAATCCAAAGTTCCCAATCTTGAAAGATAATGTTGATTCCTTATCAACGGGTATGTATTGAGCCTTTGCAATACTTGCTGTAAAAAGAGGTACAAGTAATAATAAAATGGTTTTGTTCATGATAGTACATTCTAAGTAAAAGAGTAAAAAGGAGCCGCCACGCCAGGCGACTCCGGCCATCAATCCTAACCGCCAAGCTGGTTAAGTTTTTTAATTATCTGGTTTTATAAGTGGTGTGTCTGTAATTGCAAGTGTGTGGTCGTGTTCCTGATAATTAACGCTGGTCAGCCCAAGTAATCCGCGCAGTCTTTCAGCCGGGACTTTCATTGGTCCGGGTGATGGTGCTGCCCCTGGAGCAGGTTGAGGGAAAGCCGTAGAGTTAGCCGTATGGAAGGTGATATTTCCTTCCACCTTTTGAATGGTTTGATGGATGTGCCCGTTCAATACTGATACCGATCCGAAGCGACGTAGCAATGCCAAAGCCTGCTCGCTGTCCTGTGTTCCCCAGCCCCATTGCGGGTAAATGGCCCAAAGTGGAATATGTGCAAAAACCACAATAGGAGTACTATTAGAGTAGGCCTTCAGATCATCGGCCAGCCATTTGAGCTGATCTGGCCCCAAATAACCCAACCCGCCATCCACGTGATTAGTCACATTTACCAGGCCAACAAAATGCACACCATTCGTGTCGAAGCTATACCAGCCATCACCTTTGGTGCCCTTGCCATAACGCTCAAGATACAATTTGCCGTTGTCAGTTACGTCATGCTCGCCGGGGACATAAAATATCTTATCGGTTTTAACACTTTTTAGCGATTGCTCTAAGGTATCAAATTCATCGGCCTGCGCGAGATGTGACAGATCGCCGGTATGCAATACAAACGATGGTGCCGTTGGCATGGCGTTGATCTTATCGATTGCAGCTTGCAACGTACCTACAACATCCGGATTGGCAGCTTTAGTAAAACCGATATGGCTGTCGCTGATCTGCACAAAGCTGAAATCTGATTTCGGTATCACCAGTCCGCGTTTGAAGTCGCCCGTTGTACGGTCTATCATCTGGCTCATGCCGTATGATTTTAATACGCCGCCGGTCATCATCCACAATACACCTGTGCCGGCCCAGGCCATGCATTCAAGAAAACCCCTGCGGTCGATGCCATCGCCGTTCAGATCATGAGTATCGGCATCATCCTGATGAAAGTGATTGTTCATATGTTTCGATTTAATTGATTAATGAATTACACTACGAAGTAACCGTATCACTGAAAGCCAGTATAAAAAATTACATCAATCGAGACAAATTCTTGATAAAGCAGGGATTTTAGGGTTTTTTAATAGATCAAAAGTTAAAAACCGGGTGGCTTCAGGCATCTGATTAACATTTTTATACCTAAAATGAACTTTTTGTATGACAACGGTACATAAATAATCCGGTAGTTTTGGATCAAACCAATTGCAGAAGGCAAAGACATATGTGCCCTTTCTGCTAATAAACAATTCGTTTTAAATAACTAAAGTAAAAATCCTTAATACCAGGATCGAAAAATGAGATTGAAAACTACTGCCCTGAATTTTTTAAGACTATTTTCCTTATTGGCCGCTTTTATGTGCTTCAATGCAATTAATTCGTTTGCAGCCATTAAATCGTACGAGATTAAATCAAACGAAGTCATCTTCAAGCTCGATAAGGGTCTGATGAAGATTGTAATATGCAAGGACGATGTGATCGAAGTGAAATACACCATTTTTGATGAGTTTCCGAAAATCAACTCACTTATTATCGATCACCAATGGCAGCCAACGGCTTTTAAATTCGATCAGGATAAAACAGATTATACCATCATTACCCAACGCCTGAAAATCGTTGTTAATAAATCCACCAATGCGATCACCTATAAAAATCTTAAAGGCGAAACGGTCACTTCGGAAGGTGCTGAAAATAAAACAATGAAGGCTGCTACCGTTGCAGGTATCAATACTTATAATGTAAACACGGAGTTCAACTCGCCATCAAATGAAGCACTTTATGGTCTAGGGTGCCATCCTGAGGATAGTTTATCTATCAATTATAAAGGCCGGGACCAGGATTTGGCCATACGTTATATGACCGGTGCTATTCCGGTGCTTTTGTCTACAAACGGGTATGGTTTGATGTGGGACAATTATTCGGCTTCTAACTTTTACGGTACAGTTGATAATAATACCAAATACAAATACGTATCGGAAAGCGGTAAGCAGGTAGATTATTACTTCTTCTATGGTCCTGATTTCGATCAGATCATCAACCTGTATCGTACCGCAACCGGAAAAGCGCCGATGTATGCCAAATGGGCATTTGGATTGTTCCAATCGCAGGATAAGTATGTGAGTCAGAAGGAGATTCTTTCTGTCAAGGATAGATACCGCGATAACCATATCCCGGTGGATGTAATTGTGCAGGATTGGTATTATTGGGATCCGCTGCCCATCGGTTCGCACGTAATGAAACCCGAGCGTTATACTGATCCAAAAGAGATGTTGGATGAGTTACACAAGTCACATATTCATGGGATGATCTCCATCTGGCCGGTATTCGGAAAAGGAACCAAAGATTACGATGCGCTTGAAAAAATGGGCGGACTCACCAGCATTACCTGGGACAACATTGTTACCCATACATTTGATACTTATTATGATGCGCATAACCCTAAAGCACGCGACCTTTACTGGGAGCAAGCCCGGGACAGTCTGGTAAAACGCTTTGGCTGGGATGCCTGGTGGATAGACCAATGTGAGCCAGACAACGGAGCTCTGCTGGATGCCCGTCGCCAGGCCACATTTTATACCGGCAAGGGGATAGATTATTTTAACACTTACTCACTGGAGCATACAAAGGGGATTTACCAGGGCTGGCGCAAGGATATTCCGGGTAAGCGGGCGTACTTCCTGGCGCGGCAATCATTTGCAGGCGTTCAGCGGAATGCGTCAACTTTATGGTCGTCGGATATTTTCTGTTCATTCACGGCTTTTAAGGAACAGGTGCCTCAGGGCATAAATGCCTGCGCGTCGGGTATACCGTACTGGACATCTGATATCGGAGGTTATCAATACCATTGGAAGGCTCCCGATTGGTCGAAACCTGAGTTTAGAGAACTGTTTACACGTTGGTTCCAGTTTGGTGCATTCTGCCCTATATTCCGAATTCATGGCAAAGGGGAACGTGCTTTATTTTCCGATAACTGGGATGCAGATACCAAAGCCATACTGCTGAAATATGATAATCTGCGCTACAGACTGTTACCTTATATCTATTCTCTGGCGGGTCGTGTGACTACCGATAATTACACTATCATGCGCTCGCTGTCTTTTGATTTCAGGAAGGACGCTCATACTTACAATATTCCTGATCAATATATGTTCGGTCCGGCATTCATGGTGAACCCAGTAACTGATCAAGGTGAGAAGGAAAGAAAAGTTTATTTGCCTGATACTAAATGGTACGACTTCTGGACAGGCGAAATTCTTAATGGCGGAAGGATAATTGATGCCTCCGCTCCAATTGATGTTTTACCACTTTACATCAAAGCAGGTTCTGTAGTACCAATGGGCCCGGAAATGGAATATGCTACCCAAAAACCTGGCGATAAGATCGAACTACGTATTTACCCGGGTGCTGATGGTTCGTTTAAAATGTACGAGGACGAGAACGATAATTACAATTACGAAAAAGGAGCCTTCGCTACTTTCACCATCGCCTGGAAGGATAAGGCCCATCAGTTGACAATATCTGATACTAAAGGAAATTTCCCTGGTATGTTAAAACATCATACATTTAACGTTGTGTTGGTTGGAAAGGACAAAGGTACAGGTCTCACCGTCGCTCAAAAATTTGATAAGGTGGTACAGTATTCAGGCAAAGCCACAGTGGTGAAATTATAGGTATCGGTTAATTAAAAATCTTTATAAGTCATGAATAAAATGACAAAAGCTATATTTTTTTGCCTAGCATTAGCGTTTTCATTCGGAAATGTCTTCGGGCAAACGGCAATACCTAAAATTATAGAAAAGGATGGCCATCATGCGTTATTGGTAGATGGCAAGCCCTTCCTGATGCTCGGCGGGCAGGCTCACAATTCAAGCGCCTGGCCCGGAATGATGCCAAAAGTGTGGCAGGCTGTTAAACTAATGCATGCTAATACACTGGAAGTCCCGATTTACTGGGAACAGATTGAAGGGCAACGCGGCAAGTTTGATTTTTCTATCGTCGATACGTTGCTTACACAGGCTCGTCAGCATAAAGTACGTTTGGTACTGCTTTGGTTTGCCACCTGGAAAAACGGTAGCAATCATTACATGCCAGAATGGATGAAATTGGAAGCGGCCAAATATCCAAACATTACCGGGAAAAATGCTCAGCCCATCGATTCACCGTCGCCACATATCAAAGCAACGCTGGATGCTGATATTAATGCTTTTTCAGCAGTGATGCGATACCTGAAAAAAGCCGACTCGCAGCATACCGTGATCATGATGCAGGTTGAAAACGAGGCAGGCTCATGGGGAAGCGTGCGTGATTATTCTGCGATGGCTCAAAAATTATTTGAAGAGCCAGTCCCTGCTGAATTATTAAGGCCCGATGTGTTGAAAGCATTAAATGTAACTGCAGGTGTTGAAGGTACATGGGCAAAAGTATTTGGCGACAGGGCTGACGAATATTTTCAGGCATGGTCAATCGGGCGTTTTGTCGGACAAGTGGCGGCAGCAGGTAAGAAAGAATATCCACTGCCAATGTATGTGAACGTTGCTTTGCGCGATCCGTTGACTAATCCGTCGGCAAACCATTACGAAAGCGGTGGTCCAACGGACAACGTGATCCCTATATGGAAAGCCGCTGCACCGGCAATCGACCTGTTAGCTCCTGATATCTATCTTTCAGGCAGCGAACGGATATTAAAAGTGATCGAACTTTATGATCGAGCTGATAATGCGCTCTTTGTCCCTGAGGCAGCTTTAAGTCCTGATAAGGCAAGGTACCTCTATGATGTTATCGCACATGGTGGCATAGGTTTTTCACCATTCGGTATAGATGATAACGGAAGCGGAGCTACAGAAACCGAACTTAAAGAAGAACTTGCACCTTTCGCTCAAGACTATGAAGTATTATTACCTATGATGCCCGAAATGGCAAAATGGGCGTTTGAAGGAAAAGTAAAGGCCGCTGTGGAGCGCGAAGATCATGCCGACCAGACAATTGACCTGGGTGCATGGCAAGCTGTAGTGTCATTCGGTACACGCAAAGGAGGAGACAACTTTCAAAACAATGCGCCAACCGGCAAAATGATGATCGTCCAGTTGGGCGAAAATCAATTTATTTTGATTGGGTCACTTTGTCATATCACTTTTCACCCCTTGGGTAAAAATGCCGGAAAGGCCTGGCAATTTCTCAAAGCAGACGAAGGAAGCTATCATAACGGAACATTCAAACCACTACGCATTCTGAATGGCGATGAAACCGATTGGGGAGGTCCCGCTTTTGGCAAAAAAACCACTATAGTAAAAGTTTCATTAACCTCACGATAAGGCTAGACTAAAGTTAGCGCACAGGAAGCAGAATTTTTCCGCTAATTAGTGTTTAATGTACATTTATTGATATATTAGTGGATTAGTATCTGCTCCAAAGATGCTGCCGGACCAATTATTGAGTATGCGTTTCAGGGTTATTATAACTATTCTATTCTTTTTTGCAATACATTCTTATTTGTATGCGCAGAAAAACATTTACCAGTTTTCACATCTTGATATTTCTAACGGCCTGTCTAATAACCGCGTAAGCTGCATTTTTAAAGATGCCAATGGTTTTATGTGGTTTGGGACTACATCAGGGCTCAATAGGTACGACGGTTATAAGTTCAAAGTGTTTAAGCATGGGCCCGGCGCCCCGAATTCTTTGATCGATAACAATATTTTTCGAATTGAGGAAGGCCCGGATAGGAGCATGTGGTTATATACCCATAGTGGTATAAGTGTGTATAATCCCAATACTGAATCGTTTGCCAACGACCTGTTGCGCGAGCTATCCCGATATAAGGTTCCTACCGACCAACTGACTTCAATTAGAAAGGATAAAGGTGGCAACTTTTGGTTCCTGACTAACAACAACGGCGTATACCTTTACAATCCTCAAACTAAAACAACGCGTTCCTACAATACTCCGGCAAATTTTTCTACAATATTACACTCTAATAATGTGACGGACATTGTTGACGGGAGAAATGATAAATTGTGGTTTATATATAGCGATGGCGTGATCGATCAGCTGGATAGCCGCATGAATCGTGTTTTGTCAAGAGATTTCAGTTTAAATAAAATGTCCAATAATAAGTCTGAAATTTATTCAGCGATATTGGGTAATGATGGTAACCTGTGGATATATGCAGCCGCCACATTTGAAGGGGTTTATTGTTATAATACGGAAACCAAAGCCATAGCACATTATGGTAAGGATAGCCCGCTGATTAGTCTCAATACGAACGTCGTAAATAGCATAGTACAGGGCAACGATAATAATATTTGGATCGGAACGGACCACGGCGGCATCAACCTGGTTGATGTGCGAACCCATAAGGTAACCTATTTACTTAATAAGGAGGATGACGGGAAATCACTGAGCGGCGATTGCGTTGAACTATACAAGGATAATACTGGCATAATTTGGGCTGGAACTTACAAACAGGGTGTAAGCTATTTTCACAAAGGAATTATCCAGTTTCCGCTGGTTAAACATTACCTTTCAAACAACGCAAGCCTGCCCTATGAAGACGTTGATTGCTTTGTAGAAGATGCGAATGGAAACTTATGGATAGGTACAAATGGCGGCGGACTTATTTTCTATGATAAAGCGTCAAAAAAATATACTCGCTTTAAGCATGATCCGACGAATTCCAAAAGTTTATCAAATGATGTTATTGTCAGCCTGCGTATCGATCATGAAAACAGGTTATGGATAGGCACCTATTTCGGTGGCTTGGAGCGCCTGAATGGTAATACTTTTATTCATTACAGGCATAACGATCAAATCCCGGGAAGCATTTCGGATGATCGTGTTTACAGCATTTTTGAAGATTCATCGCAAAAATTATGGGTGGGCACTTTTGCAGGCGCCATGAATATTTACGATCCTCAAACAGACAGTTTTATTCATCCGCATTATGCGATGACATCTGAGTACACATCGGTAATTTATGAGGACCGGCAAAAAAATATCTGGATAGGCAGGGATAAAGGGATTGATATCATTGAAAAAAAATCAGCTGCTGTAAAGCATTATTACAACAACCCCAGAAATATAAATAGCCTGATCGATAACGATGTGAATAATATTGTGCAGGACAGCAGGGGCTTTTTCTGGATAGGGACCAAAGGCGGTTTAAGTATCCTGAACACGGCAACTAACATCTTTACAAATGTTGATGAAGGAAAAGGGCTTCCAACCAATAATGTGCTGAATATACTGGAAGATAGAAGCGGAATCATGTGGATCAGTACGGCTAATGGATTGGTTAGCATTAAATTGAGTAGCCCAAATGATCCTAACAGCTACCAGATCCATAAATATGATGAGTTTGACGGCTTGCAGGGCAAAGAGTATAATGCCAATGCTGCCTATAAAACCAGGAACGGCGAAATGATATTTGGAGGCGCCCACGGCTTCAACTGGTTTAACCCGGAAAATATACATGCATTTTCATTAAAGCCGAAGTTGATATTTACGGACTTTCAACTGTTCAACAGGAGCGCCAAAGTGGGTGATACCATTGAAGGGCGGGTAATTTTAACAAAATCAATTACTGAAACACAATCGTTGGAACTCAAACACAATGAAAATGTGTTTAGCGTGGAGTTTGCTGCCTGCGATTATTTTAACCCCGCTAAAATCATTTATCAATACAAACTGGACGGTTTCGATAAGCAATGGCTGGTTGCTCCCAAAGGCTCACGCAAGGCAACTTATACGAATATGGATGCTGGCGACTATGTGCTAAGAGTAAAAGCGGGCAACCCCAACGATCCCGGTCACGAAAGTTATGCTACGCTGAATATTAAGATATTACCCCCTTTCTGGAAGACCACCTGGGCTTATGTATTATATGCGCTGGCATTTACCGGCCTTTTGCTGTATGTCCGCCATAGGGGTATCCTAAATATCCGCAGGGAGTTTGAAAAAAGGCAACATGAACTGGAAGCCGAAAGGAAACTGGCTAAGGAGCGTGAAGAGGCCCGTCGTATGCATGAGCTGGACCTGATGAAAATCAAGTTCTTTACCAATGTCAGCCACGAGTTCAGAACACCTTTATCATTGATCATATCACCAATTGATACGCTGATTAAAGGCAACGATAAACCCGAACATCAGCAACAGCTTTTAATGATCAAACGAAACGGCAGGCGCTTATTGAATCTGGTAAATCAGCTGCTCGATTTCAGAAAAATGGAGTTTAAAGAACTGAAACTAAATTTGCAGAAAGGGGATATCGTTCACTTTATTAAAGAGGTGTGCTTCTCGTTTACCGATATGGCCGATCAAAACAATATTGGTTACATAGTTGACAGTGAGATTGATTCGTTGACTACCAGCTTTGATAGAGATAAGATTGAACGAGTGTTATTTAATCTTTTATCGAATGCATTCAAATTCACTTCGACGGGCGGACATATCAGTGTATTCCTGAGTTTATCTACCAGTGGAAGTGCCGGTACAGAGCAATTACTCGAAATAAAAGTGATGGACACGGGAATCGGTATACCTAAAGAAAAACAGGAAAAGATATTCGAACGCTTTTTCCAGGACAATTTACCGCAAAGCCTGCTGAACCAGGGAAGTGGTATTGGCTTATCCATCAGCCGCGAATTTGTAAGAATGCACAACGGTGAAATTTATGTAGAAAGCGAACCCGGCGATGGTAGCTGCTTTACTATACGTATCCCTGTGTGTGCTGATTTTGAAAAGGTAAGTGCTGCACCAATAATTAAGTTTTCAGGCAATGGGTCAAAGTCAAATGAACACATTCTGGATTCCGGGAAAAAACCTGTTATCCTCCTGATCGAAGATAATGATGACCTGAGGTTCTACCTGAAGGACAACCTGAAACAAAACTTTCACATCATTGAAGCCATCAATGGTAAGGATGGCTGGCAAAAAACGCTCGCTATGCACCCCGATTTGGTAGTGAGTGATATAGCGATGCCCGAAATGAATGGACTGGATTTGTGCAGCAAAATACGACACGACGAACGTACTGCCCACACTCCCATAATATTGCTGACCGCATTAAGTGAAGAAGCGGATCTTCTGGCCGGTACCGAATGTGGGGCTAATGATTATATCACAAAACCATTCAATTTCGAGATATTGTTGTCGAAAATAAATGGCCTGCTGCAGATGCAACAAACCCTGAAAAAAACCTATCAGAAGCAGGTAGAAATTCAAGTACAGGAAATGGACATTGTATCAGAAGATCAAAAGTTCCTGAAGAATACCCTCAACTGCATCGAGAAGAATATCACCAATCCAAATTTCTCGGTTGAGGAACTCAGTCGCCAGATGTCGCTTAGCCGTGTATCACTTTATAAACGGTTATTAACTCTCACCGGTAAAACCCCGGTTGAATGTATCCGTACCATACGTCTAAAACGAGCGGTGCAACTGTTGGAGAAAAGCAAGCTCAGCATTGCCAGCATTGCCTATGAAGTAGGTTTTAATAATCCGACCTATTTCTCAAAAGTTTTTAAAGAACAGTACGGTACCCTACCCTCTGAGTACCTGAATGAAATCCGAAGAAGAGAGCCTGTTCACGTAATTAACGAGTTTTAATAAGTTTAAAATTTGTCTTCAAATATTTGATAACTTTTTAAAAGTTGTCGGATCTGACGCCGCCATTTCCCTTTTCTACAATTTAAAAATTTTGCACTCCCAGGTGTAAAGGGCTAATAACAGGCTTTTGTTGGGCTATTGTGTCCCCATTACTATACAATTCTTGCATTTTTTGGATTGTTTTTGCGTTATACTACTGATAATCAGAGACTTTATGGTGATTAACATTTGTTGTATAATTGTTAACATTTGTGTTACAACCCGTTTTGATGTGCTCCTAATTTTATTATGATGTGATGTAAATGCTCTTTTCTTTATCGGAGGAGAGGAACCATATCAGTTCAAAACCAATATTAACCTTTTAAGTATTACAACCTATATGATTGGAAAACTACAAATAAAAAATTTTGTGGTTGTGATCGGAGTAAGCTTATCATTCTTGTTGTTAAGTCTTTCCGGTTATGCGCAAAACGGCACGGTAACCAATACTGCTACAAATGGTGGAAGCGGATTACTGATGCCGGGCGTAGCTGTCAAAATAACGAATAACAGCGAGGCGACTGCGAATGCAAGCGGAGATTATTCTATTAAAGCTGGTTCAGCCAGTAAACTGGTCTCACGGCTGTGGGCTATACCAATTCGGAACTGCGCTGGGAAAATCGTGCCGGGTTAATATAAACCTACTGAAGAGAAAATTCACTGACAGACTGTGAGGCCTCTTTCGATATCGAACGTGGTAATCTATTGTAAATACAAATTGTTAAACAACTTCTTTATCGTAAACGATTGCGTTTAATGTCCCGGTAAGATGGGAGGAGCATCAGGCATGAACTCCATCCTATAAACATAATTATGTTCGGACCCGGGGCTCTTACAGCGAGCTATTGTTACCCTTAATATCCTTCAACCAATTAATTCATTAAATTTTTAGATTCATGAAAAGAAAACTACTAACAAAATTCCTGATTTTTATCGGGATGACCTTATCAATTATAATGATAAGTCAACAGGGCTTTTCCCAAACGGGGAAAATCTCCGGCAAAGTGTCAGGCAAAGACGATGGACTCCCCATACCTGGCGTAACTGTTAAAGTAAAAGGCACGACTCAGATCACGAGCACGAATTCGGACGGATCATACTCCATAAATGCTGCTCCGGGAAATACATTGATTTTCAATTTTGTTGGGTACGATCAAAAAGAGATTATCGTTACGGCATCAGGTACACTTGATGTCGCTCTGTCAAAAAGTATGAACAACCTTAACGAGGTTGTCGTAATTGGATATGGTACCGCCCGCAGAAAAGACCTGGTAAGCTCTGTTGACGTCGTAGCCGCAAAAGATGCAGGCGCTAATACATCAACAAGTCCGGCACAACTATTAATAGGCAAAGCACCTGGTGTCCAGGTAGTGCAGGCAAACGGTGTACCGGGTTCCGGAGCGCAAATTATAGTACGTGGTACCGGTTCATTTACAAATATTAGCCCGCTTTACGTAGTTGACGGTATACAAGGAGACGCTAATCTTTTTAATATGATTAGCCCGCAGGATATTGAAAATATCACCATATTAAAAGATGCTGCTTCTACCGCAATATACGGTGTCGCCGCTGCTAACGGGGTTGTGATAATCACCACAAAAAAAGGCAAAACGGGCACCACGCAAGTATCATTTACGTCGCAGGCAGGTTTATCAACAGTACCTAAAAAGCTCGACCTGCTAAACGCTGCTGATTATGTACAACTCCTTAAAGATATTGATGCGACGAACAATCAACCGGTACCGGCAAAACTGAACACCCCATATGTTTTGGTTGACAGAACCAACTGGCAAAACGAAATTTTTAAAACTGCTTTTTCAACGCAAAATGAGGTAAATGTAAGCGGTGGAAGTGACAAGGTTACCTATAATATGTCGGCTGGATATGTAACGCAGCAAGCCATGGTTAAGGACTATAATTTTAAGAGGTTTAATAACCGGTTTGTATTAGATGAAAAATTAGGCCGTTTCCATTTTGGGCAAACCTTAAATTTGAGGTATACTAAAACTGAGGGCTTTGTAACAAGTATAGGTAACGCGCTTCAATACGCGCCTTATCAGCCCATTTATGATTCTTCAATTCCGGGCGGCTACTCCATCCTTACCAATGTCGATGATAATAGTAATGCCATCAATCCTTTACAGTCGTTAGGTGTACAAACACAAAGCAGCCATGATATGGTATTATATCCACAAGTATTTGGCGAACTAAGAATTATTGATGGCTTGACTTTTCGTTCTCAGGCGTCAGGGGTGTATGGCAGCACCGTAAGTGATTCTTACCAGATACCTTATGTAACCTCCAATAAATTGGGTTTCAGCAGGCAGGCTGGCCGTACGTATAATGACTACTCCAATTACACGATTGAGAACTATTTATCCTATAATCATAGCTTCGGGAAGCACAGTATTTCTTTAACAGCAGGTACAAGTTACATTGATCCGGGCAGCACTAAAAGTCTTAGTATATCGGGTACCGGTATGCTGACCGATGCCGTAAAAGACATAGGTGTAGCCCCGACAATTACCAGCACCGGCAATTCGTCAGGTTATTACAATCTTGCCGGCAGAGTAGTTTCTTATTACGGTCGTTTGATTTACTCTTATGACGATAAGTATATCTTTTCGGCCAGTATGAGGCGTGATGGATCTTCTAACTTTGGCCCATTAAGCCGTTACGGAAATTTTCCAGGCGTTGGTTTTGCATGGCGCTTTAGTCAGGAAGATTTTATAAAAACGGCGTTCCCATTTGTTAGCGATGGTAAACTGCGCGTCGGATGGGGCCGCACTGGCAACAACAATTTCGGTATTGATAAGACCAATGTATTTACCTTTGCCGGATCGCCTGTCGGAAACCTGGTGTATTCTTTAGGTCAGAACGAACAATTTGTTAACGGTACAACAGCTACTGCTATCGGGAATCCTTTCTTACATTGGGAAACAACCGATCAAACCGATGCCGGGATTGATTTGGGATTTCTCAACAACAGGGTAACTTTTACCGCCGACTATTATAACCGGAAAAGTAGTGGTTTATTAGTGTTTATACCTTTACCGCCAAGTTTAGGTATAGGGATCAATACGTCCAACATTAATGAGACTGTTAACGCGGCTAATGCACAAAACAAAGGTTTTGAATTCCAGTTAGGTTATCATTCTACAGTTAAAAATGGTTTTAGCTATAACATAAATATTAATGGTGCTTATAACGTTAATAAAACAATAGCGTTAGGTACCCAGTCGCCAACCCCAATAGTTGGTGGGACTAGTGCGGTAGAAACATTGACCCAGCCGGGTAGCCCTATCGGGGCTTTTTATGGTTACAAGGTTGATCATGTAGCCAGAGATCAGGCTGAAATTGATGCGTTAAATGCAATGGCACGGCAAAAAACCGGCAACGCGACAGCGGTTTACCAGACCGGATTACTCCCCGGCGACTTTATATTTAAGGATTTAAACGGTGATGGGACCGTTGACTCGAAAGACCAACAGGTGTTAGGGAGTTCTATTCCAAAGTTTATGTACGGGATTAACCTGGGCGCCAATTACCATAATTTCGACCTTAATGTCGTATTATCTGGTGTGCAGGGCGTGCAAATTGGAAATGATCTGAGGGCCTCCACTTTGGATTTCGCTGGGACAGGGCATAATGCCTCAACCGACATATTAAACAGGTGGGAAAAACCGGGTGACAATGCCAAGCTGCCAAGGGCAGGGCAGAATGACAGCGGATCGGGGAATTTAAGGCCGTCAGATTTCTTTATAGACAACGGGGCCTATTTACGTGCCCGTAACATTACCTTAGGTTATACCTTTAGTAAAGCCACTTTGCAATCGTTTTCAGGTAGTGTTTTAAGCAAACTGCGTCTATATATTGCCGCGGAAAATTTATTTACCATAACCGGTTATAAAGGGTATGATCCTGAAGTGAGCACGAATGGGGGCGATTATATTTTTAACCGTGGTATTGACAATGCCCAGGTTCCGCAGCCGCGCACATTTTTATTCGGGATACAAGCAGGATTTTAAGTAACATTTTAAAGATATAATTATGAAAAAATATATAACATTCCTTTTAACGGGAGGACTTTTGATCCTCTCAATAGGGTGCAAAAAAGATTTAAATTTGGTTAATAAAAGTGCTTACACCTATGACACTTATTTTACCAGTGACGCTGCCATAAACCAGGCTGTTATAGCCTCTTACGCAGGTTTGCTCCACAGTGGTTTGTGGGCGCGGGAGTATTATTTTATTTTTGACTTTCTTGGCTATGATGCCAAAAATAATCAACCACTGCAAGGCGATTTATTGCAAGTGGCACAATATAAGCTTACTCCCGACCAGAGTCAAGTGAATGAATTGTGGGCATCTTTATACCAAATAATATCACGTGCCAATGTGGTTATTGACCGTGCACAGGCATGGAAGCCAGCTAATGCCACAGAGACAACTGACCAGACTCAATATATTGCAGAGGCCAAATTTCTCCGTGCTTATGCCTATTTTCAACTAGTTAATTGTTTCGGCCGGGTACCAATTCGTGCCAAGTTTATAGCGCAGCCAACACCTGCAGAGATTTACTTGCCGAGATCACCGGTTGCCGACGTATGGGCATTAATTGAACAGGACTTGAAAGATGCTGAAGCAGGCCTTCCTGTTTCATACGCTTCTGCCAATTACGGCCGTGCTACACAAGGCGCTGCAGTGGCCCTTTTGGGTAAATCTTATTTATATGAAAAAAAATGGGCCCAGGCACAAACAGAACTTACTAAATTGACTCAAGCACCATTCAGTTATTCGCTGGCACCGGTTTATAACGATCTCTTTGACGATCCGAATCAGGATAATCCGGCAAATAATCCTGAAACCATTTTCCAGGTGATGAACCAGCAATGGACAGATTGGGGTATAGGCAACCAATACTACGTTTTTGGAGGTCAGGAAACCTGGGGCGGAAAAGCAACACACTCAGACCGTGCGCAGGAATATGGCTTTAATGATTGGAACAACGTATATGTAACTACAACCGCCGTTAAAGCCTTCACCTACCCTAACCCGCAAAACCCTTCGGTGAATTATGTAGATCCCCGCGCAGCCTTCACCTTTTATGGGGATGCCGCAAGTGGCGGGCAAACACAATATTGCCAGCAATGTTCTACTGGGCCTGTGGCTTATCCCTTTGCCACAAAAGGATACGAGTGGCTTAAATATGAATATTATAACAAGGTAACAAGTTATGGCGGTCCGCAAAGCGGTATAAACGGCCAGGTAATACGCTATGCCGATGTATTGCTGATGCTGGCAGAAAGCTACATACAGCAGGGCAACACTGGTGCACAACCTTTGGCTTTAATCAATCTGGTGCGCAGCAGGCCAAGTGTTAACGCTCCGCTTTACACTTCATTAGGCAGTCAAACCAACGCTATGGATATATTGATGCGCGAGAGACAACTGGAGTTGACTGGTGAGCAAAGCCGCTATTTCGATCTTATTCGTTGGGGCATTGCAAAACAGACAATAAATGCTGAAAGGCAAATTGAGGATGGTACTCAGCCTTTCCAGGATAAAAATGTGTTATTCCCGATACCTTTATCAGAGAAAAATGCAAATGCTACAGTTGCTAAAGATGTTTCCGGCGATTGGAATTGATTTTTAGTTTTATAAACAATAAGAGTCTGCGCCGGCCAATGGTGCAGACTCTTATTATTTAATTAGCGTATGACCAAGGCAACAAACGATCGGTCAAAATGAAGGAATAATCTTGCACCATTTTCATGCTCACGAAAAGGGTTATTGCCTTTAACCCTTTTTAAAATGGTTCTGTGCAGAATTTTCAGTAACTTTAAGTGAATTACCTTATTCATTGGATTATGTTACAGCGTTTGCAAAACCGGGTTAACGTTCACTTCCAACCTCTTTTTTTATTGTTGCTTATAGGTTTCCTGGTTGTCGGCAGTATGACCCGGAAGGACCATTACCTTGTTATCACCAAATATACCCCATCAGGTGTTGTCGACTGGGAACTTAATATGACCAACGCCCGGAGGGATTCCATCTTGAAAGAATGGCAAGCCGGATTTAAAAAAACTCAGACCTATACCAGCAATGCCAATAATCCTAAAACCGTAACTGGTATTGAGGCGGTTATCCTGCACAATAATGCAGACTATGGCTTTATTTTGGACTACACGTTGCTTTTACTTATCCTGATTATCAGGGTAGGTTGCCAAAAAGCTCATCCCCGAAAGTTTGTTATCTCCCAGCGCGCCGTTTTGACAATGGGAGTTATGACAATTCTGGCCGGGCTGATGGATGTTTTTGTGAATATAGCTACAAGCCGGATGCTCTTGCATTTCAGGCTTAAAGAAACATTACCCGATGCCTGGACCATTGGCATTTTTGCATGGACCAAGTATCTGCTGCTTATTATTATTACTGTTAAGTTATTGTACGAGGCTTTTAAGTTAGGCAAACCAAGACTTTGGCTTGAGTTTACTTCCGTTTGGCTGGGAAGCCTGCGTTTTTATTCCTGGCGGTTCCGTATCGTATTATTGGTCCTGCTGATTTTTTTATTGGGTATATTTAGTAATCAGGTACAGGATCTTTTCCTTTCGATCAATACGTCTCGCGTGGCGAGCATTTATTTTCTGCTATCGACGACATTACTGGCTTTATTGTGCTGGCACCTGCCCAAGGCAATTGATAATGCACGCAATATAAGCTATAGAAGATTTTTCATGGGGCCTTTCGATTTTGCAAAAGCAAGGGTGTCAGCGACCAAAAGGCCGTCAGAAAAAGTAAATACAGCGCGACTGTTTGGAGCCTCCGGATTTCTCATACCTGCAATAGGTATACAGCAAGCAATGAATTCGTATCACATCGATTATAAGCTTAGCGGGATACCTCCAATGATCATTTTGATCGCTGTTTTAGCGTTCTATACAATCGTATTGCAGTATCATTGGATTGACCGTTTCTATAAAAAAGGAGCGCATGTAATTAAATGGCGTTACTGGCTAAGTATGGCTGTTCTGCTGTTCCCTTTGGTGATATGGGGCTGGGGCTATGGCAGACAAAGCCGCGAACCCTATTTCCTTGCCTATTTATCACTCGACCTGGTTTTTTTGTCGATGATATTTTTAATTACTGCCACCTTGCGCACCAGTTTTCAGACAATTTCAAAATGGAATGCCGCGCCTTGGATTACTTTTAGCGGACTGGCTGCTTTGCTTTTTTTTATCTTATGCAATTCGCCAACTTTTCTGAATACCATTACCCGCGATAATCGTTTTTTTACAATGCCCGTTGTGTTGTGCGCTTTAGCTGGCTATCTGCTATGTTTCTCCTTCTTGCAGTTTACAGGTAAAAAAATCGGTATAAGCCTGATTACCTTCTTACTGTTGTTTACCATTTACCGGTCGGCAAGCACCGTTACGGTCTATCATGAAGCTTATATTGAAAAACAAAAAAACTATCGTAAATCACTGGATTCATTAGATAGTTATACCGAAAATTGGTTAATCAGCCGAAAACAAGATATTAACGATTTTACGACCAGGCATCCGGGTAAAACTTATCCGGTATTTTTCGTGAATGCTTATGGTGGTGGCATCCGTGCCACCGTGTGGACAACCATGGTAATCGGTACATTGGACAGCTTGTTAAAATCAGAGAATACAAGCGGTTCAGCGGGATCTGATTTTCAACACTATGTTTTTTCCTATTCTGGAGCTTCGGGCGGTACCGTTGGTGTGTCACTGCTTTGCAGCGCACGCTATCGTTACAGACAACGAACAAGTGATGATACTGTCTTTTACCCGCTCAACTCTCTCGATATTTACCGGAATGATTATTTTACTACTACCATGGTTGGTTTGCTCGGGCGGGATATGCTGGCATCCGCATTAGGAATAGCGCCCTGGCCCGACAGAGCAAGACTAATGGAGCAGGTCTGGGAAACGCATACTGCCCCTCATCATGCGGATATGAGGGTTACTATAGGAGATATTGGAAAGGACAAAAACTATGAAGTCCCCCTGCTATTTGCCAATACCTTTGATGTAGATAGCGGGAAAAAGGGCATCATAGCGCCAGTACTACTAAGTAACCTGGATTTTCCGGCGACAATAATGCTGGAACAGGAAATTAAAGATCCCGGCGATTTGCGTCTGAGCACCGCAGCTTTTCTGAGTGCCCGGTTTCCCTACATCAGCCCTTCTGCTAAGTTGGACGGTCGGCATCACTTCATGGACGGGGGGACCTGGGATAACTCAGGCGCCGAAACCTCACTGCAGGTGCTGACTGTATTTGAAAGAGTCCGCAGCAGACTGATCAGAAAAGACCCAGTTTTCAGCCATATACAGCCTCAGTTTCTTTCGCTGCCAAATTCGGTCCTGACAACAGAATCAACCGGGAAGCCTGGAAATTTATTTGAGCTTCTTGTCCCACCTAAGGGCATATTGAATAGCAGGGTGGGCTATACAAAAAAGGCTGATGGGTGGAACTATTCCTTCTCGCGCCTGAAACACTATGGATTTTATCAATTCAGGCCGACAGATGAACGGTTACCCAAAAGCACCTTGTCACCGGTGTTGCCCCTGGGCTGGCAAATGTCTGAGTATGCCATGACGAAGTTACGGTTCAACGTTTCAAGAGACAGTTCTTCAATTGATCAGGTGTTGGACTGTTTTGGAATGTCCAGAAAAAAGAAGAAATAGTAGCTTTGATTAACGAAGGAAACAGCCGTTATCTCCAACCCATGAATAAAAAAATTGGCCAGCTGAGCCTTTCAAGATTTGCTGATCTGTATGCAGACAAAATGATCGGCCCTGAATTTTTTATTACAGACGAAAAGCAGCTATTGGAATTGAGTGAATACCCGTATCGCTCCGACGGCTATATCATCGGTATTTGCACCCGCGGAAAAGCAGAAGTAGAGGTAAATCTGCAGGTTTATCAGGCTGTTCCTGGTGCGATGCTTCTGGCAACACCCTTTCACATTCTGAGGATTTATAACAGCAGTGATGATTTTTTGTGCCGGTTCATTGTTTTCTCCAAAGCTTTCTTAACAGGAAATAATGCCAATAGTCTTTTCCTGGAGTCATTTAGCTATTTCAAAAGTGAGTCTCATCCCGTCATTCATCCCGATCAGCAGGATGCAGCTATAATCCTTGAGGCTTACCGTTTGATACAGCAAAGACTGGAGCAGGAAAAGCATCCCTATCGTCAGGAGATAACCAGAGCTGCCTTCACTATGCTGCTATACGAACTGGAATTTATTTACGAAAAACAACATGTAATAATAAAGGCCAGGCAGAACCGTAAACAGGAATTAAATTTACTTTTTCAGAATCTTGTCTTTCGTTATTATAAAGAGCACCGAAGTGTTCAGTTTTATGCTAATACCCTTTGCGTATCACCTAAACATTTAACAGAAACGATTAAAGAAGTCACCGGTAGAACATCCGGCGAATGGATCGAAGATGCGGTGATCCTTGAGGCCAAGGTATTATTGAGAAACCACGAGATCAGTATAGCCCAGGTTGCCGAAAATATTCATTTTCCGGATCAATCATCATTTGGTAAATATTTTAAAAAACACACAGGGCTATCGCCCACTGATTACAGGATGGTATTAACGCATCAAAATCATCCGGCCGAGATTAAGTGAAATTGACCAGATTAACCGTCCCCTTTCCGACTTTTTGACCAATATCTCCGCGTTACAGCCCTTTTATTGATCTAAAAAAGCGCCTAATTTTACTATTAATTATAAACCGATAAAGCATCCATCAGCCGGGAAAGGCTCATGATGACGACCTTATTTTAAAGTAGTTAATTATGGATGATACAGTTGTAAAAGCTATTAAAGGCGGCGAGTTCCTGATCAGGGAAACTTCAGCCGAGAATATTTTTATCCCGGAAGAATGGGATGAAGAACAATTAATGATTGCCGAAACTTGCATCAATTTTCTTGCGCAGAATGTGATACCGAATCTAAATCGTATCGATGAGCAGGAAGAAGGGCTCATGCCTCATCTAATAGAAGAGGCTGGGGCTCTTGGCCTGTTAGGTATATCTGTTCCTGAAGCATATGGCGGTTTCGGGAAGGATTTTAAGACCTCGATGCTGGTTACCGAGAAATTAGGCGCAGGCAATTCTTTTTCTGTTGCTTTTTCGGCTCATTCTGGGATAGGTACTTTGCCTATATTGTATTACGGCAATGATGCACAAAAACAAAAATACATCCCCAAACTAGCCACTGGCGAGTGGAAAGGAGCCTATTGCCTTACCGAGCCAGGTGCTGGTTCTGATGCGAATTCCGGGAAAACCCGCGCCAGGCTTTCTGAAGATGGTAAATATTACCTGATCACCGGTCAGAAAATGTGGATCACCAATGCAGGTTTTGCCGACATATTCACTGTATTCGCCAAAATTGATGATGACGAAAACCTGAGTGCATTTATTGTAGAAAAAGGCTTTGAAGGGCTTTCGCTGAACCCTGAAGAACATAAAATGGGTATTAAGGGAAGCTCAACCCGGCAGGTGTTTTTTAATGACTGCAAGGTGCCTGTCGAAAACCTGCTTTCTGAACGGCAGAATGGCTTTAAAATAGCAGTGAACATATTGAACCTGGGCAGGATAAAATTAGGCGGTGCAACCGTTGGCGCGGCTAAGCAAATCATTACTACCGCCGTACACTATGCCAATGAACGCGAGCAGTTTGGAAGACCGATCTCAAAATATGGAGCTATACGCTACAAACTGGCACAGCAGGCTATTTTAACTTACGCCGCAGAATCAGCTATTTACCGTGCTTGCCAAAATATAGAAGAAGCAAAGGCAATGTATGTGGCATCAGGGCTTGATGAAACAAAAGCAAAACTCAAAGGCACTGAACAGTTTGCGATAGAAGCGGCAATCATCAAAGTTCATGCATCTGAAATGCTGGATTATGTTGCCGACGAAGGTGTTCAGATATACGGCGGTATGGGGTATAGTGCAGAAGCGCCTATGGACAGGGCTTACCGTGACTCAAGGATCAACAGGATTTTTGAAGGCACCAACGAAATTAACCGGATGCTGACCGTAGATATGATGCTGAAGCGCGCA
The DNA here is from genome assembly GCF_030519375.1 of Mucilaginibacter tolerans. Classification (GTDB taxonomy): domain Bacteria; phylum Bacteroidota; class Bacteroidia; order Sphingobacteriales; family Sphingobacteriaceae; genus Mucilaginibacter. Next base: position 59,209 of record NZ_JAUMKB010000015.1, read on the forward strand.
CTGAAAGGTGAACTTGACTTAATGGGGCCTGCTCAAAAAGTTGTCGGTGAGCTGACAAGCATCCCTGATTTTGGTTCAGACGAAGAGGAAAACCTATTTTCAAAAGAGAAGAAATACATCGCAAATTTTAAAAAGGCCATATTGATGGTGGCAGGTGCTGCTGTCCAAAAGCTGATGACACAACTGGCTAAGGAACAGGAAGTGCTGATGTGCGTGGCCGATATGCTGATTGAACTGTATGTAAGCGAATCGCTGCAGTTACGTGTAGAGAAACTGGTTGGCTTAAAAGGTGAAGAGGCTTGCAGGGAACAACTAGAGATGATGCGGGTATATATTAACGACGCTGCCGAGCATATCGCCAAATCGGGAAGGGAGGCGATTAACTCATTTGCCGAGGGTGACGAAAGGAAGATGATGATGATCGGCTTAAAGCGTTTTACTAAAACTGAGGACATTAATACCACGCAGGCGCGAAGAGATATCGCTGCAAAGGTAATTGCTGAAAATAAATATTGTTTTTAAAGCTGCTATATGAATGTGTTTTATGAAGGGCAGGTACTTTGGTCGCAGATGGATGCCAACCAACATATGCGCCACAGCGCGTACGCTGATTTTGCCGCACAGGCAAGATTAAACATGCTGGAAAGTGTAGGCTTAAAGCTGTCAAAACTTTTTGAATATAATATAGGGCCCGTTTTATTTAAAGAAGAATTGATATACCTGCGCGAGGTGGCTCTCAATGAACACCTGAAAATAACTTGCGAAATTACCAAATCGCGGCCTGATGGCTCCCGCTGGTCCATTCGTCATGAACTGTACCGGAGTGACGGCATTAAAGCGTCGGTTGTTACCGTGGATGGTGCCTGGATTGATACAATAAAGCGTAAGCTGACTGTTTTACCAGCCGAACTGAGCCAGTTGTTCATCAAGGCGCCTAAAAGCGACGATTACATTGAAGCTCGCGGCCATACACCGGTTAAATCAGATTAATTGTATTGATAGTGTGCGGAAATAAGTAAATTACTTAATAATAACCCAAAGCAAATTTTAAGCTCAAATTTTTCAATATAAGCGCATTGTATGGATACTAAACGGGTCATAAAAAAAGTGGCAGTACTGGGTTCGGGTGTAATGGGCAGCCGGATCGCCTGCCATTTTGCAAACATTGGCGTACAGGTGTTATTATTGGATATCGTGCCTGAGGGAGCTCCCCAGGATGACAAAAAAGCAAGAAACAAGATAGTAAACGATGCGCTGGATTTTGCGTTAAAGTCTAATCCTTCTCCAATCTACCTTAAGTCTTTTTCAAGACGCATAACCACTGGGAATTTCGAGGATGATATGCCAAAAATCGGGGAATGCGACTGGGTAATTGAAGTAGTCGTTGAACGCCTGGATATCAAGCAAAATGTATTTGAGAAGGTAGAAAAATACAGGAAATCGGGAACATTGATTACCTCCAATACATCCGGTATTCCGATACACCTAATGACTGAAGGCCGAAGCGAAGATTTTAAGCAGCAGTTTTGCGGAACGCATTTTTTTAACCCGCCGCGATACCTGAAATTATTGGAGATTATTCCTACCGGAGATACATCAGCAAGCGTGGTGAATTTTTTAATGGAGTATGGCGAGAAATTCCTGGGGAAAACGACTGTGCTGGCCAAAGACACCCCGGCATTTATTGGCAACCGTATCGGTGTTTTCAGCATCATGTCTATACTGCACTATGTTGACAAAACAGGGATGACAGTTGAGGAGGTAGACAAACTTACGGGCCCGGTTATTGGTCACCCTAAATCAGCAACGTTCCGTACCAGCGATGTCGTCGGACTAGATACTATGGTTCATGTTGCAAACGGGTTGAGCAAAAACGTACCGGATGATGAGGCTAAAGAATCATTCCGCATACCAGATTTTGTGAACGGAATGGTTAAAAACAATTGGCTGGGAAGCAAAACGAATCAGGGCTTTTATAAAAAGGAAAAGACTGGCGCTGGCACTGAGTTTTATGCGCTTGATCTAAAGACATTGGAATATAAGCCTTCACAGAAGGTAAAATTCCCCTCGCTGGAGACTACCAAAGCAGTGGACAGTCTAAAAGAAAGGCTTAAAATTTTGTTTACTGCAAAGGATAAAGCCGGCGATTTTTACCGGGCTACTTTTATGGCACTTTTTGCCTATTCAAGTAATCGTATCCCCGAAATAGCAAACGAATTATATAAAATAGATGCTGCCATGAATGCCGGGTTTGGCTGGGAAATGGGGCCTTTTGAAAAATGGGATGCGTTGGGTGTGGAGCGTGTGGTGCAGGAGATGGAAGCCGCAGGAAATAGGCCTGCACAATGGGTGTACGATATGCTGTCATCGGGAGCAGCCAGCTTTTATAAAACCGAGAATGGCAAACGCTGGTATTATGATATTGCTTCTAAAAGCTACCAGGTAATCCCAGGCACAGAAGATTTTTTGTTGCTAGACAATATCCGCATAGCAAACGTTGTCTGGAAAAACAGTGGCTCAACCATTACAGATATTGGTGACGGAATAATCAACCTTGAGTTTCATACCAAGATGAATACTATAGGGAGCGAAGTAATTGAAGGTATCCATAAGGCCATTACTTTGGCCGAAGCAAGTTACAAAGGACTTGTAATCTCGAACGAGGGTGCCAATTTTAGTGCCGGCGCTAATGTAGGGTTGATATTCATGATGGCCGTTGAGCAGGAGTTCGACGAATTGAACATGGTTGTAAAGGCCTTTCAAAGTGCGATGATGCGCATACGTTACTCCTCAATTCCTGTAGTTGTAGCGCCGCATCAGATGGCTTTGGGGGGGGGGTGTGAAATATGCCTTCATGCTGATAAGGTAATAGCCCATGCCGAGTTATACACGGGCCTGGTAGAGTTTGGCGTTGGTCTGATCCCTGCCGGAGGAGGCTCCAAAGAGTTTGCGCTCCGCCTCTCCGACGAATTGCAGGAGGGAGACATAGAATTAAACAATTTCAGGGAAAGATTTTTAACCATCGGCCAGGCAAAGGTATCCACTTCTGCATATGAGGCTTTCGAACTGGGGTATCTTAAAAAAGGCCGGGATGTAGTGGTTTTGTCGAGGAACAGGCTGTTAGCTGAAGCAAAACAGCACTGTTTGATGCTGGCAGATGAAGGGTATGTGCAACCCACACCTCGCACAGATATCAGGGTGTTGGGCAAACAAGCGCTTGGGTTGGCTTATGTGGGTGCCAATACCATGTATAGCGGTAACTATATTAGCGAGCATGATGCCAAGATATCCCAAAAGCTGGCTTACGTTCTTTCAGGAGGCGACCTTTCACAGCCTTCGCTGGTAAGCGAAGATTATTTATTAAACCTGGAACGCGAAGCGTTTGTATCGCTTTGCGCTGAAAGGAAAACGTTAGAGCGTATACAATCCATTTTAACAGGCGGAAAAGTATTAAGGAACTGATTTTATAAATTGTAAATAAAATGAATGCATATATAGTAGCGGCCCGCCGCAGTGCTGTTGGAAAAGCCTCCCGGGGAAGCTTCAGATTTACCCGCCCGGATACGCTTGCTGCTGACGTTATAAAACAGCTTTTAGCATCGGTGCCAAATGTTGACCGTGAGCAAATAGCCGATGTAATAGTAGGGAATGCAACACCGGAAGCAGAACAGGGTTTAAATGTAGGCAGACTGATCTCATTAATGGCGCTCGATATTGATAAGGTACCGGGAATGACCGTAAACCGGTATTGTGCATCAGGATTAGAGACTATCGCGATAGCTTCGGCAAAAGTACACAGCGGTTTAGCCGACTGTATTATTGCCGGCGGGGTTGAAAGTATGAGCCTGGTACCGATGGGAGGGTGGCGGATTATACCCAATGCTGATGTCGCGATTACCCATCCTGATTATTATTGGGGAATGGGTTTAACAGCCGAAGCGGTTGCGAAGGAATATAAAATCAATCGCGACGAACAAGATCAATTTGCTTATAGTTCGCATCAAAAAGCAATCAGCGCTATTCAGGAAGGTAAATTCAAAGATGAAATAGCTTCAATAAATGTTGCGGAGACCTATGTAGATGAGCAAGGGAAAAAGAAAAAAAGAGAATTTACGGTTGATACAGACGAAGGGCCGCGTGCAGATACATCATTAGATGCATTGTCAAAACTTAAGCCAGTATTTGATGCCAAAGGAATGGTCACTGCCGGCAACTCATCACAAACAAGCGACGGAGCGGCATTTGTAATGGTGGTGAGCGAACGTTTTTTAAAAGAAAATAAGCTGGAACCGATCGCCCGCCTGGTGAATTATGCGGTTGTGGGTGTCCCTCCGCGAATTATGGGGATTGGCCCTCTTTTTGCAATACCAAAAGTGTTAAAAATGGCTGGGATCGCGCAGAAGGATATCGATCTGATCGAACTAAATGAGGCCTTTGCATCACAGTCGTTAGCTGTAATAAAAGGCTTAAACCTTGATCCTGATATTATTAATGTAAACGGCGGAGCTATAGCTCTCGGCCACCCGCTCGGCTGCACCGGTGCAAAGCTTTCTGTTCAGCTTTTTAACGAATTGAAAAGAAGAAATAAAAAATACGGTATGGTGACTATGTGTGTAGGCACAGGTCAGGGCGCCGCAGGAATATTTGAACTGTTATCATAATAAACCATGAAGAATAATACAGATAACTAATTGCAAAAGAAGATGTAAAAGCTTTCGTGGTTTAATAGCTTTTTACCTTATTAAACTGTTGTACACATGGAAAAGGCGACGAGGTTGTTCGATTGCATAGCAACTCAGGCAAAAGAGCCACGAGTTGATTTGTTAAATGCCAAAGTGAATGGAACATGGAAGGCCTATAGCACAGAAGAGGTGCATGAATTGATTAATCAGTTGTCTGTGGCTCTTTTAAGTATGGGTGTTTCTTATGGAGATGGTACAACCGAGGGTCGCGACAAAGTCGGGCTGATCAGTATCGGCCGCCCTGAATGGTTAATAACTGATCTGGCCGTACAGCAAACAGGAGCAGTATTGGTGCCATTATACCCTAACACCAGTGCCCACGAACTTGAAGAAATACTAAATGAAGCGCAGGTAAAATGTGTATTTGTAAGCAACAAGGAGATATATGATAAAGTAAATGAGATACATTCACGAGTCTCTTCCTTGAAAGCAATTTTCACCTTCGATGAAATAGAGGGCAGCACCCGCTGGACAGAATTACTTAAACCTCTGCAGGAAAAAGATCACCAAACTTTGGCAGCGGTCTGCAATACGGTTAGGGAAGATGATGTGGCAACCATCATTTATACTTCGGGGACCACCGGTCACCCCAAAGGAGTGATGCTGACTCATAAAAATATTTTAAGCAATGTAATGGCCTCAAATGATGTTCTGAGCCAAATACCGGTGGAACAAAAACGCGCACTCAGCTTTTTGCCCTTGAACCATATTTTCGAGAAGATGGTCACCTACATCTACCTCTTCTCTGGTTATTCTATTTTTTATGCCGAAAGTATGGATACCATCGGCCCTAATTTGCGAGAGGTGCAACCGTCGTTATTTACCGCGGTGCCGAGGCTGCTCGAAAAAGTGTTTGAGAAAATACTAATTGAGGGCAAGAAATTGACAGGTATAAAAAGTAAGATTTTCTTATGGTCGATAAAAGTAGCCAATGAATTTGAACTGGAAAATAAAAGTATAGGGTACATAATAAAACTGGCCATAGCCGATAAATTGGTTTACAGTAAGTGGCGTAAGGCAATCGGTGGAAATGTTAAAGCGATAGTAGTAGGGAGTTCTGCCTGCCCTGTCAGGCTCGAAAAGATTTTTACGGCCGCAGGTATTGTTATTTTGGAAGGATACGGCTTAACAGAGACATCGCCGGTAATTTCCGTTAATCACTATGAAAAGAATAAAAGGAGGTTTGGCACCGTAGGCCCTTTACTAAGAGGCGTGGAGGTAATGATAGCTTCAGATGGCGAAATACTTTGCAAAGGACCCGGCGTTATGGTGGGGTATTATAAAAACCCGGGGCTGACTGCTGAGGTAATGGGCGACGGATGGTTTCATACTGGCGATATTGGAGTTTTGGATCAGGATTCATTTTTGAAGATAACCGATCGCAAAAAGGAAATATTTAAAACATCAGGCGGGAAATATGTTGCACCGACACCTATCGAAAACCGAATGAAAGAGAGTTATTTTATTGAACAAATGATGGTTGTGGGAGCAGATAAGAAATTCGCGGCAGCGCTTATTGTGCCGTCCTATGCCAACTTAATACCATGGTGCAAACAAAATGAAATAGCTTTTTCGACTCATGAGGAACTTATTAAGGACAAAAGGGTTATCGCATTGTATCAGTCGATAATCGATGGCTACAATCCTGAATTTAATCATGTGGAGCAGATCAAAAAAATAAAGTTACTTGCAGAAGAGTGGTCCCTGAATAGCGGAGAACTTACACCAACCGGCAAAATGAGGCGGAAAATAATCACAGAAAAATATAATGCCGAAATAGAAAGCATGTATGCCGATGAAGTGAGCGAAAGCCCCAATCTGGTAAAATGACCGATTTACGATGAATAATTCTGATAAACAAAAACCGGTTGGCGGGGCCTTACGTGATGACGCCTTAAAGGGAAAGGCCATTATTATCACCGGAGGAGGAACCGGGCTTGGTAAAGCGATGGGCATATATTTTTTAAAGTTGGGGGCCAATTTGGTGATCACCAGCCGTAATTACAATGTGCTAAAGGAAACAGCCGCCGAAATGGAGGCTGAGACCGGAGGCAGGGCAATAGCAATTACCTGCGATGTAAGAAAATACGATGAGGTTGAAAACATGCTTCATGCAGCCATCAATGCCTTTGGACGCGTAGATGTTTTGCTGAATAATGCTGCCGGCAATTTTATTTCGCCAACGGAACGCCTTTCTGCAAATGCATTCTCTGCGATTATCGATATTGTTTTGAAAGGGTCAGTTAACTGCTCGCTGGCATTGGGCAAATATTGGATTGCAGAAAAAATACCCGGCGTCATGCTGAATATTATAACAACCTACGCTTTTACAGGATCCGCATACGTAGTGCCATCAGCTTGTGCAAAAGGTGGTGTGCTGGCCTTAACAAGGTCCCTGGCTGTAGAATGGGGTAAGTATGGGATTAGAACCAACGCTATTGCACCAGGGCCTTTTCCAACCAAAGGCGCATGGGATCGGTTATTACCGGGAGAGCTTGCTGAAAAGTTTGATTTTAAAGATAAGGTGCCGCTTAAACGGGTAGGTGACCATCAGGAACTGGCAAATCTGGCGGCTTTCCTGGTATCTGACTCCTCAGGCTATATCAATGGCGAAGTAATAACCATAGACGGTGGAGAATGGTTGCAGGGAGCGGGGCAATTCAATATGCTGGAGATGGTGCCGGACGAAATGTGGGAAGCTACTGATAAAGCCAGACGAGGCTAAATGCACGCCCCTCCTTTTTCTTTCAAATTATAAAAATGTTGTAACGGTATCGGCGATAAGCATGTCTTATAGCCATGAAACTACCACAGTTACTGCTTTTAACCTTATTTACACTGTTACTTTGCAATTTTGCTGATGCACAAACCTCAGACAGCAAAATTTCAGGCTCGGTTTTAGACGATACTAGAAAACCGCTTAATGGGGCAACCGTTGTACTGCTTGCGGCGAAAGACTCATCGCTGGTAAGTAATCAGCTTGCGAAATCAGACGGAAGTTTTGCTTTTCAAAACGTAAAGGATAACAACTACATAATCAAAGTAACTTACATCGGTTATAAAAGCTACACCAGTAAAAATATCGCAGTCAGCGGACAAAAAACCATTAATTTACCGGTGATCACTTTATTGTCGATTGGGAAAGCATTGAGTGGTGTAGGCGTGACTGCTCAGAGATCGTATGTTCAGCAAAAGATTGATCGAACTGTAGTAAATGTAAATGCGTTGATATCCAATACTGGCGCTAACGCACTCGAAGTTCTTGAAAAAACGCCGGGTGTGCAGGTGGACGCTGAAGGCAATATCACCTTTAAAGGTAAAAGCGGTGTGCTGGTAATGATTGATGATAAGCCTACTTATCTTTCGGCGCAAAACCTGGCTACTTACCTGAAATCTTTACCTTCTTCAGCATTAGACCAGATAGAGCTGATGGATAACCCGCCGGCCAAATACGATGCTGCCGGAAATGCAGGTGTGATCAATATCAAGACGAAAAAGAATACCTTAAGGGGATTTAATGCTGTTGTATCCGCTAATTATGCGCAGGGTTTTTATAACCGCACCAACGAGAGTATTAATATGAATTACCGCGTAAACAAAGTCAACTTGTTTGCAAACATCTCTTATAATGGCCAAAAGACTTACAGGAGGCTCGAGATTGACCGTAACTATTTAGATGTAAATGGCGATATGACGTCATCACTAAAAGATATTTCCTACTTCAGACCGACTAATCATAACACCAACATTAAGGCGGGAATGGACTTCTTTTCATCACCAAAAACCACCTGGGGCTTTGTTTACACAGGCGATATATCGAACGGTCATGACAGCAGCCCTGTATTCAGCTTATTGTATGGGGCAAACGGCGGTTTGGATTCAACGATCAATACACTTAATACTTCTAAAAATAAATTTAACAGCCATGGCATCAATTTGAATTACACCCATAAGTTTGATAGTACAGGTCGTCAGTTCACCTTCGACCTGGATTATATTCATGACATATCAGGCAGTAATCAAATGTTTGTGAACAATACCTTTTTACCAGACAATACTTTAACCAACTCAACAACCTTAACCGATGATTTGCCTGCTGTCATCAATATTTACTCAGCAAAGGCCGATTACTCGCACCCGCTTAAAGGCAAGGCCAGGATTGAGGCAGGTGTAAAAAGCAGTTATGTAAATACCGATAACGCTGCGAACTACTTTAATGTGATCAATAATGTGGATTCCATTGATTATAGCAAGACTAACCGATTTTTATATAAAGAGAATATAAATGCTGCCTATATCAATTTTAATAAAAATTTTGGTAGGTTCTCTATACAAACAGGGTTACGTTTAGAAAACACCAACGGATGGGGGCATCAGTTGGGTAATGCCCAAAGGGCGGATTCATCATTTGTGAATCACTATACCAATCTGTTCCCAACCGCCTATTTCTCCTATAATATCGATACAGCGGCTCACAATGTGCTTGTACTGTCTTACGGTCGTCGCATTGGAAGACCGAACTACGGAAGTTTAAACCCCTTTACCTTTTTTGTGGATGAGTTTACCTACTTCTCCGGTAATCCCTACCTGAAGCCGCAATTCACGGATAATTATAAACTGGCTTATAGCTTCAGGAGCCTGTTTACAGTTGCCCTTACCTATAATCATACCGCTGATGTTCAGGGCGAAACCATTCACAGAATCGGCAAAGTTTTCATCAGTACAACAGGCAACATCGGGCAGCAGAAGCTGTTCGACCTTTCTGTTAGCAGCAATTTCCAGCCTGCCAAATGGTGGTCGGTTAATTTATATGCCGAAGAATATCGAAATTCTTACCAGGGGGCGTTTTACACGGGGTATCTTAACCAATCACAATATTCGTTTTCTGCCAATGCCAATAACCAGTTTACTTTTCCGCATGGGTGGAGTGCCGAGCTAAGCGGATTTTATAATACCGGTGGCACTTACGGTCAATTTGTTCTACTACCCAAAGGAATGCTCAATGCTGCACTTCAAAAGAAGATTTTGAACAACAAAGGTTCCATCAAATTAAACGTACGCGACATATTGCACTCATTTGCACCAAGCGGGACTATTACTAATATCCAGGATGCCACCGCCACCTTCCATAACTTTGTGGACACCCGTGTAGCAACTCTGGCATTTACCTATAGTTTTGGTAAATCAACCAATACACCTGAAAAACGTGAGACCGGTGGTGCCGACAGTGAACAAAGCAGGGCACATTAATAGGATGATACGGGTGGTTGTTATACAATGAAAGGTCAGTTTTTTGCACCTGCTAGAGAGTTATCGTTATGCTTTATCCAAAAGTAAGGGCAATTATGAAGACTAATTTTTTCCCCATTTCCACCTTTTTCAACAGCTTTTTTAATTCCGCTGACGGTCGTAAGGCGATCCCCGAACCGAGGCCCATTTACCTGAGTGGTTAAACATATTTGGAAACATATCGATCCATATCAATACAGCTGTTCTATGAACATTTTATGACCAAAGCCCGTAAATTTGCCCAAGGGTTATTTGCGGGAACTATGCATGTTTTGGGTGGCAACCATAAGAGTTTATATTCGCAAAAGACCGTCAGGAGCAAAAATAATAGCTGCTTCCAGCTTTTCAGCGGCTCACCCGAACTGCTACCTACCCAGTATGGCAGCAGTTTTTCTGGAATGGAAAGTTTTTGTTATTCTACTATCTTCCCGCCCGCATTGTATTAATGTCACCAGGATTGTGTTAAATATGTCATCTACAGTTGCGCCGCGGCTGAGGTCATTTACTGGTTTATTAAGGTTTTGCAGTATTGGGCCAATCGCCATAGCGCCTGTTTCCTGCTGAACAGCCTTATAAATTGAATTTCCGGTATTCAGGTCAGGGAAAATGAAAACGTTAGCTTTCCCTGCCACTTTGGAACCTGGGAGTTTAGTTTTGGCTGTTAACGGGTTCACCGCAGCATCATATTGGATAGGGCCCTCAACATCAAGATCAGGCCGCCTGCTTTTTACTATTTCTGTGGCGAGACGCACTTTCTCGACCTCATCCCCAACTCCTGATTGGCCTGACGAATAAGAGATCATTGCTATTCGTGGCTCGATATTGAAAATTTGGGCGGTTTCTGCAGATGAAATAGCAATTTCTGCCAACTGTTCCACGCTAGGGTTCGGGTTTATTGCACAATCACCGAATATAACTACGCGATGAGGGAGGCACATAAAAAATATGGACGAAACAAGCTGTTTGCCTTCTTTCATCTTTATAAATTCCAACGCAGGTTTAACAGTTTGCCTGGTCGTATAAACGGCCCCTGAAACCATCGCGTCTGCACGACCGGAATACACCATCATGGTTCCGAAATAAGAGGCGTCTGCCATTAGCGCGTCAGCAGTGTTACGCGATAACCCGCTTTTTTTTCGCAACTCATAAAGCCTGTCTGAATACAGCTCAAAATCCAGATCATTAATCGGATCGACAATTTCAACTTGAGTCAGATCTAAGCCGATCTGATCTTGTTTTATGAGCGACTTGATCTGATCCGGATGACCCATTAAAATAATTTCGCCGAGTTTTAGCGAAATTACTCTTGCAGCCGCTTTCAATATTCTTGGATCGTCGCCCTCGGGCATAACTATACGCGCTTTCGATTTCCTTGCCAGTTCCATTAATTGAAATTGAAACATGTGAGGAGTAATTATATAGGGGAACTTCTCCTTAAGGCGCTTTTCCAATCCTGATTTAGCTACCCATTTTTCAAAAGCATTTATGGCCTGGCGTATTTTTTCCCGTTTTTCAAAGGAAATGTGTGACCTGATGTGACTTATTGAAAGGACAATATCAAAAACAGCATTATACGAAAAAATAACGGGTAAATCCGTTTCTGCGATCAACCTTAAAAGTTGTTCATTTGGTTTGGCCTTTGAAGATAGAACTACTCCTGCAATAGAGTTATTGTTTCCAGAATGATAAGCATTTGCGGCAGTTTTAATTATGTCAATTCTATCAGCAGAAGTAATAATAAGGGCCGGTTCATCGATTTGACTGAATGTTCTCTTTACGGATGCTGTTCCCACAATAGTCTGGGATACGGTGTTTAATAAGTTTTCTTTTCCTGATAAAAGAACTCCATCCACAGCCCTGCAAATCTCGGCCATAACGGGGTTACTCAATTCCTTTATACAAGGAATTACGCTAACCGGAAATTTGCTGCTAAATTTATTTTGCAGCTTGTAAAGCAGCATTTTGGTTAAGCTTGGAGCCACTTTATTGACGGCGATGCCTGCCATGAGTATGGATCTGCTGCTTAATTGACAATACATTTCATCAGCCTCAGCCAAAATTTCAGACTCAGTTTTATTGTCCCCCTTAATTACCAATAAAATGGGAGTGCTGATATTTTCAGCTATTTCGATGTTGAGATTGGTTTCAAAAGCGCTCGCTGTGTTAAAATAGTCAGTGCCTTGAACAATGATCCAATCATGATTTTTTTCAAGCAGCTTATATTTTTCTATGATCGTGTCGATCATCTCCCCGCGGTTTGTGGCTTCCAGCGTGCAATAATCCCCGCTAATCGCAAAGCAATTCTTCATTTCAGCGCCGGTTGAAAAGTAATTGCTGATGGTTTTGATATCCGGGTCTTCTTCGCCCGATTTCATTTGACCGATCACTGGCTTAAAATAAGCAGTCTTAAAACTCTGACCGAACATGTTCATCAGCCCCAGGGAAATCACAAATTTTCCACTGTCGGCTTCAGTGCTGAGCACATATACTGACTTTGCCATAGAGTTATAATTTGCTTACCCCTGTGAAATGATCACTTTTAAAGCTTTATTATCAGCGGCATGTTCAAAAGTGTCATAAGCATCTAATATGTGAGCTAACTTAAACCGATGAGTGATAAGCTTTTCAGGCTGCAATTTTTTACCATTAACCGTTTTTAAAAGCATGGGAGTAGAAACGGTGTCTACAAGACGCGTTGTAATGGTAATATTTTGAGCCCAAAGCGACTCAAGATGAAGATTGACACTTTTGCCGTGTACGCCGATATTTGCAATATGCCCCCCCGGAGCGATGACTGACTCGCAAAGTTCAAAGGATTGCGGTACGCCGACGGCTTCTATAGCTACATCAACCCCTTTACCGCCTGTCAGGCTTTTTACTTTAGCAATCGGGTCTTCTTTTTCGAAATTAATGATTTGGGTTGCTCCAAATTTTTTAGACACTTCCAGACGGTTTTCATCACGGTCAATCATTATGATTTCGGCAGGCGAATAGAACTGTCCTGTCAGCAACGATGCCAGGCCGATTGGCCCTGCACCCACAATGGCAATTATATCCCCGGGCTTTACTTGCCCGTTTAAAATGCCGCATTCAAAGCCGGTAGGCAATATATCACTTAACATTACCAATGCTTCTTCATCAGCCCCCGCTGGAATGGGATATAGACTGTTGTCGGCATGTGGTATCCTCACATATTCAGCCTGGGTGCCGTCAATCAAATGGCCTAGTATCCAGCCGCCGTCTTCGCAGTGCGAATACATTCCCTTTTTACAATAGCTGCATTTTCCACATGATGTGATACAAGAGATCAATACGTGGTCGCCTTTTTTGAAATTGCTGACAGCTGTCCCAACCTCTTCTATAATACCTACACCTTCGTGTCCGATAATGCGGCCATCAATCACCTCGGGAACGTCACCTTTCAAGATGTGCAGATCGGTCCCGCAAATAGTGGTTTTCGAAATCCTGACGATCGCATCAGTAGGTTTCAAGATTGTCGGCTGGGGTTTCTCCTCCCATGATTTTTTCCCCGGCCCGTGATAAACAAGTGCTTTCATAATCTTTAATTTGAAAGCAAAGTTGACTGAAATTTTGTATGCAATAAATGACGATGGTCATGTTATGGCGTGACATAGAATCCTTTAATCCGTTTATTTAATTAAACTGAATGCAGATATTATGCCTGCGGAGAAGGCGGAACGGACGGCGCAGGAGTATTTGGCAATGGAGGCACGGACGGTGGCGGGGGCACCTCAGCTGGTTCACGTTGAGGGTTTTCTTGTGGTATACCAGGCCCGGTGGGTTCACCTGGTTTCTGTATTTCAGGTTTTTGTGGATTTACAGGCATTTCTTCCTGCTCACCCGGGAATGTTTTCTTGATCATTATACCTGTTGCAACAAGCGGCAATACTGATTGTTTGATTGTTGATTTGGTTAAAGCTTCAGTAACTCGAGCACCTTGTAAATCACCAAAGCCGGCCAGAATACGGCTTTTATAATACCTAAAATGCCCATCCAAAAACTCATGGCATGACTGATGAAGTATACCAATGAACCTATAAACCCCATGCCATAAAGTACTGAACCCTGGTTGCCCGCTTTTTTAATTTGCTCTTTCATAAACTTTACTGGTCTGTCAGGTTTGTAATTACTTAGCAAGTGGGCGAATTGGTAACTTTTTCAGAATGCCATCAACAACTTCCGGTATATCATTGATCGCTTTTTCCGGGTTATCGACCTCCCCTCTGCCGTAGCCCCGCCATATAACGCGTGAAGAATGCTGGTCAATAAGGTCAATAATCAAAGTGCCTTCCTTATAGGGCACCTGTTGAATTTCCTGGCCAACGTAGATCGGGTAGGGGGCACGATAAGCATAATAGAAATAGTGACCATTATAGGATCGAACGGCACCCCGATAAAACTGACCGCTATAGATATAGACCGGGTTATTATAGAGCCTGGCTTTGTCATTCACGGCTATTGAATATCGGACAAGAAGATCCGGGCGATGCGATTTTAAAACCAGCCCCCTTTTTTCAAGTTGCGCTGTTACTTCATTTTTAATTTTTTCATCAGCAATATCATTATACCTGCTGTTCTTAACTGTATCGGCAGGCGGAATCCAGGCAAATGTGCGGAATTTGCCAAAGTTAGCACTGCTGCTTTGAATTGCATAGTATTGGTAGGATGAACACCCTGCGGCCAGGTAAGTAGCCAGCGTAATCAGCATGAGTTTAATAAACTTTTTCATAACAACTTTTTTATCGCTTAAGCACGTTCAAACCGGCCTGTTACTTTTTTAATCCTGATCTTATATACTATCGGATCAACGCGTGTATCAATATCAACCTCGTTGGCTGCGATGCCATGTGATGCATGGTGCTGCGGCTGGGAAACGAGCGGCATAAACCGGTGTGTTAAGAGCTGGCGAACCTGCTGCTTTTCATCCTCATCTGATATTTCTTCAAATATCCCCCAGGTAATAACACAACGCCACTGGAAGATACTTTCTATATCCTCCACCTCGAAACAGACATTAGGGCTTTTGCGCATCATATCTATTTTTTTCCCGGGGCCAGAGTGGGCGTATAACACCCCATCTTTGTAAACATAATTTAACGGCACTATATAAGTTTCACCGTCATAATGGCAAGCGAGCCTGCCGGTTATCTGTTCCGCCAGGAGCGTTTCTATCTGTTTTTCGTCGAGTTGTCCTAACATTGTTTTTGTGTGTTTTACTTTATCTATTTTCTATTGTATTAATACAAAAGTATTCGCGCGTGGTCGCAGCTTACATGACTTTAATCATCGGCATAAGTGATATAAATCACTTTGTGCATTTAATGTGGTTTTAATAATAATATCTTAATTATAAGTAAGTTATGTAGCTATTGTTAATTGGTTGTAAAGAAGATATCGAAGCGATATTCGGGAAACGCGAGGGTAGGAAGAAAAGTCAAAGTATATCAGACGGTGAAGCAAGGTGACCAAGATCATGAATTGATGTGAAGCGTGTCAGGGCTTGATAATCGAATTATTTTGAAATTTTATCATTAAATAAAAAAACGTTGTTCTATTTTTTGCGGACAGTGTCGGCTTTTTTCTGTTTCTGTTTCTCAAGATTTTTGAAATAGCCACGTAACAGGAAATTGTGTTTTAAGGCTTCCATATTTTGGTTAAAACCATCTGTCCCTTTTTTAATATTCTCCATACTTATGCTCAGATTTTTGGCTGTTACGGAGTCGTTGAGCAGAAGCTTAACCACTCCTTTACCTTTATGCAAGTCACCATTCAGTTCGCTTACCATCTTATTCATTTGGACGGTAACCTGGTTGGCATTGTCGCTGGCCTGCCTGATCTTACTTACGGCCTCATTCAAATTGGTTGCGAGTGTGCTGTCTTTCAATAGCAGTCCGGCGTTACCTTTACCTTGCTTTATTCGGGAAACAAGATCATTCAGGCCCTGGGTCATTTCACGGGTGCTTATACTGGTTTGTTCAATATTTTTTAAAGTCGATTCAATGTTGTTTTTTAATGTTTTATTATTGAGCAGGCTCCATGCCGCACTTTTGTCGAATTGCTGAACGGCATTCTTAAGTGATTCGGAGATATCGGCTATATTGTTGCTGGTTTTTGATAGTGTTTCGAGTATTTCGTCGGTGCTACTGATCTTTTTTGTTTCAATCAGATCGTTATCCTCAATAAGGGACAGTGCACCCTTTCCGGGTACAATATTGATGATCTTATCGCCCATCAAGCCCTGTGTTCCAATTGATGCACGGGCATTCTTGTGAATAAATGGCCTTATTTTATTATCGATACGCATCACGACTTCGATTGAAGTATCATTTAGGATCTTTATTTGCTTAACGGTACCGGCTTGTATGCCCGAGAAGAGTACATTATTACCTTCGATGAGGCCGTTGATGTTAGCAAAGCGTGCCCTGAGCTCGAAATTCGACCCGAAGAGACTACGGTTTTCTCCGATCATATACAACGTGAAAATCAGAGCGAGCAACCCCGCTAGCACGAATGCTCCTAATCTGATATTGTTTTCCCCCTGGTTTGCCATTTTCTTATTCAAAAAATTGTTTTACATGTTCGTCTTCCGATTTTTTAAGGTCTTCAAAAGAACCCTCTGTATAGCATTTTCCGTCAAGCAACAATGCAACCCTGTCGGCGGTATTTTTAACACAAGTCATATCATGCGAAATAATGATCGATGATGTTTGGTACTTGTCATGCAGTTTCAGGATCAGGCCTTCTATTTCGCGGGCAGTAATCGGATCAAGTCCTGTAGTGGGTTCGTCGTATAAAATGATCTTTGGCCTTAATATCATTGTCCGCGCCAGTGCAATCCGTTTGGCCATTCCACCAGATAGCTCGGCAGGCATCATTTCAGCCGTATGGCCCAGGTTGACATTCTCCAATGCTTCCATCACCATGTCGTCAACTTCTTTCTGAGTAAGCTCAAACCAATGCCTGCGCAAAGGGAACTCGAGGTTTTCGCGTACGGTCATCGAATCATATAAGGCGTTGCTCTGAAAAAGAAAGCCGATCTCCGTACGCAACATATCCAGTTCATGATGACTGAGTCCGCCTACATCATTTCCGAAAACGATGATCTCGCCGCTGTCTGGCGTGAGTAAGCCAATAATGCATTTGATCAGTACGGATTTCCCGGACCCTGAACGCCCAAGCACAACCAGGTTTTCTTTGCTGTTCAGTCTTAGATTAAAGTTTTTCAGAACATGATTATTGCCAAAAGACATGCAGAGGTTTTTTACAACGATCATTGCTTTTCCGTTACTTTTTTTGATTTCCGTTGGCTGTTGTTGTTGCATGATCAGTTAGTTTAACCCTAAGAGTGCAGTTATCTGAACAGCGAGCAGGTCTATTATAAAAATCAAAACAGACGATAGGACAACCGCGGTATTTGCCGAATTACCGACACCGCGTGTCCCTCTGTTTGAGTTATAGCCTTTGTAGCAGCCCACTATGCTTACAGCAAAACCAAAAAAGAAGGTTTTTATGAAAGCAGGCAACACATCGCCGAATTCCAGCGTTTTCAATATTTGCATGAAGAACAGCCTGAAGTTTGTTACCGCGCTGATATTAACGCCTACATAAGCGCCAAAAAGTGATATGGCATCGGCCAGCATTGTCAGTACGGGCAGCATAAGTGTGCCGGCGACTACCCTTGTGGCTACGAGATATTTATAAGGATTGGTACCGCTTACTTCCATCGCGTCTATCTGCTCGGTCACTTTCATTGACCCTAACTCGGCACCAATGCTGCTTCCGATCTTTCCCGCAAAAATCAACGCAGTGATAACAGGGCCAATTTCTCTGACGATGGCAATCCCCACCATCACGGGCAGTTGGGACTGCACACCATAATAAACTAATGATGGCCTGAGCTGCATGGTAAGCACCAAACCCATGATGAAGCCTGTCAGCGCTACCAGCGGCAGCGAACGGTAGCCTATAATATAACACTGCGACAGAAATTCTTTAATCTCATAGGGCGGTTTGGCAGCTAAAGTAAATAGCTGCCCGGTGAAGCGTGCTATATAACCGGTTTGGTTCAGGAAATCGCGGGTTTTAGCGATGATATCCATGTGTTAATGGTGTAAATGTTTAATAATCAAGTTTTTGACCAAGTTATATGCGTTTGTGGTTGAAAAAAATGACAGGAATTTGGCTGAATAGTGATTTAGGTCAGATATCCGCTGTTTTAAGATTAATTGAAATTTTTGGTATACACGTGCTGAACCAAAAAATGCTACTGATAACAGTCAGCATTTATGGTGATCAAGGTCATTTAAATAAACCCTTAGGGTTTTGATATTTAGCCTGTTATTAATAATAGCAGCTTGCCGGAAAACAGGCTCTTCGGCTTTACCATTAAAAGTTTATGGACATTGTCACACATTTGGCGCTAGGTATTTGCACTGCAGAAATAATCCGGAAAAGAGAGGACGGGAAAGGAATTCTGTATTTGGGCGGGATTGTTCAATGCTTACCAGATATCGATACTATCGCTGGATTATTCCTCCCTGCGGACCACTCACTTTTGATCCATCGTGGGTTAACGCATTCTGTGTTCTTTGCGACTTTTGGAGGTTTTATTCTTTCATTAATTATCTACCCAATTTTTAAAAAGAAAGGCAAACGTTTTTTCCCGATATTCTTATTTGTTTTATGCCAACTGACCTTACACGATCTTTTGGATCTGTGTAACGCCTATGGCACAGGCTTGCTCGAACCGTTTGGCCATCAGCGCTTTTCAGTGAATTTGCTCTTTGTCGCCGATCCATTGTTTAGTATTGGACTTATTGTGGCTGCCATTCTCTTATTGATCAGCAGTGCTTCATATAGTTTTAGAGCAAGATGGGTACAGGCGGCTCTGCTGTTTTCTTGTTGTTACCTGGTCTACGCGGGTATTAATAAAGTTATTATTGACCGCCGTGTAAACAGGATCCTGCAGTTACACCAAATGAATACCAAAAATTATTTTACTACACCTACGCCCCTGAACAGTATGTTGTGGTATATTGTTATTAAATCTGATAGCTGTTATTATACAGGCTATAGTTCTGTATTTGATAGTGGATCACGGGTTATTGAGCTGGAAACTCAACCTAAGAATTATTCTTTACTGAGTTTTGTGCAGGGTAAACATTCGGTTCATAATCTCAGGGATTTTGCAAATGGGTACTACACATTTTCCGGTTCAGACAAAGCACTATATATTAACATACTGAGGTTTGGACAGATACAAGGCTGGAGAGAAAAAAACGCGCCTTTTGTATTGAGTTATCCGCTTATAACTAATCAATTTCATATAACATCGTTACAAAAGAACCGCTTGGCTGTTTGGGATATGGAGGCCGTCAAAAATTATATAAAAAGGATAGGAGGTAATTGATGGCTATGATCGGACGAACCACCAGTTTTTATGTTATTAACAGCTTAACACTTTACCGGCTTTGCGCAGCGCCGTTTCTTATTATTTTGGCGGTTTTTGGGCAATTTGATTTATTTAAATGGCTGTTACTTATTAGCTTTTTAACAGATGCTATAGATGGTTTTTTTGCCAGGAAATATAAGATTGCCAGTTCGTTTGGCGCACACATCGATTCTCTGGCTGACGATTGCACCATTTTGGCCGCTATAATAGGTATATGCATTTTGCATTCACTATTCTTTCTAATTGAGATTATACCGGTAGCCGTCTTACTCATATTATATCTACTGCAAAACGTGCTAGCGTTTCGGAAATATAAAAGGCCGACAAGCTTTCATACCTATACAGCTAAAGTTGCAGCAATTTCACAGGCAATTTTTCTTATTACTTTCTTTTTCATGCCATACCCGGTTTATTGGATATTTTATCTCACGGTTGTTTTAACAAGCATCGATTTGCTGGAAGAAGTTATACTTGTGATAGTTTTGCCTGATTACAGAACAAACGTAAAAGGGCTGTATTGGATACTGACACGTAGAGCAGCAAAAGAAACTAAACTGGTCAAGCAGGTTGAGGGAAAGTAATGCCTCATAAACAATAAAAAAACCACCAGGTAATGGTGGTTTAAATACTCCTCTACAAGAATTGAATTAATATTTATACTGCTCAATCCTGAAATTCTCCTTTCTCGTTGATATTTACTTTGACCCGCTGATCGCCGTTTTCGAGAAGTAGTTTATAGCGTTTTTTCGCTTCTCCTTTGCTATTATAGAATTGTACTTTATAAACATCCTTCGTGATAGCCCATTTCGGAAACCTTGTAGCTATTGCTGACGTAACCGCCTTAGGAAGCTGAACATTTGTATATTTTTCAGCTGTCCTTAGTAATTTACCATTTGCATCGTATGCAGCAAGGACCTTCCCATTAGGAATATAAAAGGTCACAAAGTAGCCTTCATAGTCATCGTTATAATATTCAGAGGTTTTGACATTGTACGTTGCGGCGGTCGCTTGTAGTACCTTCACAGGTTGTGGCGCGCCCTTGTAATCAACGGCATCCAGGTATTTATATTTGACCGCCCTGATAACCACTTCAGGCAATGTAATTTGGGCGAACGACTGGGTTGACATACCTGCCAGGCATATCAACAGTACTAAAAAGATCTTGATTTTTTTCATGGCTTTAAATTTTTTAATGGTTTAAAATCAGCTTTATAACCTCTATTGGTTAATCCGGCGTTGCTTATTGCAACCCAAAGTACCTGAGATTCAAACTTTTTTTCTATGACCTTCATCACGAACAGGTTTGATTGTCGTCAACTTTATCGGATGATGCTCTCAGGCTATTGTGTCATGCAGGATCTGGCAATCTGAATGGATAATTTCAATTGCAACTTTAATTAATAAACTGGCTCATCCCCTTAATTGCATATGTAAATCATATTATTACGTGATCGCTGTCATTTCCCTTGCCAAAAAGCCTCAATATTTTTGAGATATCAAAAACAAATCTTCAATGGTCAATCTGACCGAGGAAATTGCATAATGGATAGATGGCAAAGTCTTTTTACACATCGCTTGTTTTTCTGTTGAATTTGACAATGGTCTGCGGCCAACAGCGTTTGACTGATACGTCCAAATTGGCGAAATATAGTTATTTAATATATGGCTGCAGTTCTTCAGGAAATAGTGTACAGGCAACGGGTTTCTTTGTTAAAAAAAAGAACCACACTTTCCTGGTTACCGCCAGCCATGTTGTTAATGGCTGGCTTTTTGAATCGTTCGATGCAAAAGGAAGTTACCCTGATACACTTTTCATAAAAATAGGTTTAAAAAATAGTCACCTGGATACAGCGTTGGCGATAGACATTAGCGATCTTAAGCATATAAAAGCCGACCCTTATAGCCATGATATTTATTTTATTCCGGTGAATATACCTGCCAGCTGTCAAGTTTACAGACTGGACTCACTCATATTAAATTACAAGCCAATTTCGCATATCCCTCATACTATTCTCACGTACGGGTTTGCAGTCGATGATCAAAGCCTGTCATTACGACAATTTGAGGGGCAGGCCTCAAAAAAAGCAATAGTTCATTTGCCTGATTGGAATGCGTATTCCTGTTCCCCTCTGGTATACGAAATTACCTACTCAGGTGACGATCTTGGGGCTGGCGACTCAGGGTCTCCTGCATACTTCATAACGGAAGGCGTTGGTAGCAACCGAGAATCGGTCACAATACAATTTGGAGGTCTATTATTTGGCGGCAACCCCGCAAAGAATCGGGCCAGTGTAATTCGTCCTGAATTGGTAAAAGCACTGTATGATAAGCTTTGAACAAAACGATGCCCGAATGGTCCGTACGCCCTGGATATTGTGATTTAAATCATAAGTCTGGATGATGGGAGTCATATGCAAAAAGCTAGATATCAGTCATTTTTGTTTTTATCAAAGGCAATTATAATTGGCCGGTAGGTTGTTTGAACGTGTTTAAATAGAAATCATATTATGAGGACAAAAAAAGGATTTGGCCAGGTTTTATCTGTTAATTTACTTAGCCCAAGGGGGAAACATACATCTGCCTGCAGGTATTTCCTATCTGATACAGGAGACAAAGGTGCGCCGGTCAGAAAAGCACTGGGGCACCATCATCGAAACTTTTTAAATCAGTATTCGCGATATCATACTCAGGAAACAAAAGGAAAAAATAAACCCCTTGAAGCGGCTGTTCACAAATTAGACATCCCACTGAATACCATAATGCTTTCCGCTGATCTGATCGCTAGTAGTTATGACACATTGAGTAAACAAAATGTCTTGAATGAGGTAACAAGCATCAAAACAGCTGCGGCATATATGTATGCTATACTTAATGATGTTCTTGCTGCAGAAGATATTGCCAAACATAAAGTGCAGCCGGTCATATCCGCGTTCGATCTGAAAAACTTAACAGAAGACGTGGTCAGCCAAATGACGTATCAAACCAGGGACTGGCAGGATATTAAATATACCCATTCCGGATCTTCTCATATCTCGCTGGATAAGAAACTTTTGGAGCACTGCCTGATAAACCTGATTTCAAATGCCATTAAATATTCCGACGTCGCTGATCATATCGAGGTGGGTTCCGAGATAAATGACGATTCATGCAGGATCTGGGTGAAGGATTACGGTATCGGCATCCCGGATGAAGAAAAAGGCAGATTGTTTGAACCGTTTTTCAGGGCCAGCAATGCATCCCACACTACAGGCACCGGATTGGGCTTGAACCTGGTGAAACGGTATGCTGAATTAATGGGCGGCAGGGTGACGGTGGAGAAAAATGCTAAGAAAGGAACTGTCGTCAACCTAATTTTCCCGGTGACATCGTAAAGAGAAATTCACTGGGTACAAGAAATGCTGATTTTAATCCGAGAATTATGAAAACGATTTTGAATACACATTCGAAGCAGCTAATAGCCAAAAGTGGGCTAACCATTTTATTGATGATGGCAGTTGTTGTCAAATCCTATGCGCACCCGGTCAAAATCCATAGGGATACTTCCATTTCGGCGGAAATAAAGGTACAACTGGGGGATTTTAAAAGTACAGGCATTTTTCATTTCCCGCACAGCGTATTCCGCTTTTACAGGTTTCATAATTTTCAGCCGGTATGGATAAAATCCGGGGAGGATCCGAAACGCACGTGGGAAGGTGTTCTGCTTATTAATTGTGTTCTTCAGTTTGGTCTTTGCCATGCCGATTATCATCCCCAAGAAATAGATTATACACGGCTGCACACTATGCTTGAACACCCGGAACAGGTAAATAATAATGAAAAAGCCAGGTGCGAATTGATGATCACGGATGCGCTCATTACTTTCATTAATCATCTTCATTATGGCAAATTAAATCCATATTTCACTGCTGCGAAAATTGATGCTGGTGCCGATACCGGCTTTAGCGCTGGTAAAACGCTCACTTTGGCGCTCAGAAAACCTCATTTGATGAGTTCGGTAACCAATGTTCAGCCTAAAATTAAAGCCTATGCAGAATTGGAAGAGAAAATGCGTGAGCTAACCCAATTTCAGCAGGATTGCGATGCATTACCTGACTGGCGGGTACGGCAGATGGCCATTAATCTTGACCGTATGCGCTGGATGGCAGCTGTAAGTAATGAAACCTGGTTGCAGGTAAATATTCCTTCGTTTAGGCTAATAGTTCATGAAGCTGATAAAAATTATGACTTTAAGGCTATAGTGGGTAGTGCGTCAACTCCAACCTCACAGTTAAATAGCGCTTTAACGGATTTTACAACGGCGTCAGGGTTAAAGATGTCACGCAATAGCAACATACCGCCCGGCATAAACCCCCGGGGAGTAATTTATTTCTGGTTCAAGAACCCTTATGGAATTTCGATCTGCGGACGCCCCGAAACCAATATCTTCAAATCCGATAACCGCGCATGGAGTAAAGGTAATATCAAAGTAGAAAAAGGCGAACAACTGGCATCGCTTCTACTGGCGGCAGATGGCCATGCCGATAAGATTGAATCGCTTCGAAAAGCTATAAATGATTATGCCATAAGCAATTTTATTATAGAGAAACCTATTCCATTAAAAATTACATACATCACCTGTGAGGTGCAAAATAGCGAGGTTGTGTACTATAATGATATATACAATCTGGACAAGAAACTGGAAGGAGCATTATATAATACGACAGAATATCTGGTGGGTTTGCAAATATTTTGAGCAGATAAACTTATCGTCAATCTGAAAGAAAATGATTATGAAAATAGCATTTGTAGTTCTTTTGATCTTGCATGGAACCCTTCATTCAATGGGCTTTATTAAAGCGTTTCGCATAATAGATTTGGCTCAATTGGTTCAACCGATACCAAAGTCGAATGGTCTATTATGGCTGGTGGCCTGCCTGTTTTTTATTTTCGCAGCCATACTATTTTCAATAGAGCACCAGTCATGGTGGATATTTTCTGCCCTGGCAGTCATCATTTCGCAATACCTTATCATTCATGATTGGAACGATGCAAAACTTGGCACAATTGCAAACATTATCATACTTCTAGCAACAATAATCGGGTTCGTTGTTTGGACAATAGCAAAAATTTAAAACTATGAAGATCAACAAGGAATGGCATTTGGCACATCCGATACCCAAAAACCCAAGTTTTGAACAGAGAGTAGCCTGGCATCTCGAACACCAAAAAAACTGCTCATGCAGGCCAATCAGCGGTAAGCTGGCTGAAGAGATGCGAAAGCGCGGTATCAAATCTTAACTTATCGCTACATGAGACTTTTGTTAAAAATAATTGCTTCAGTATTGTTGATTTTTAATGGTATAGGCGCCTTATATGGCGGCCTTATGATGATCATATATCCTGACGGAAGCGGAATACATCTTCCGAAGGATTTACTGGGGCATTCAATTTTCAATAGCTACCTTATGCCTGGTATTGTATTGCTTTTGGTTAATGGCATACTTAGTTTCTATGTTTTCGGTGCTGTCCTTTTTAACCATAAAAAATTATGGCGACTTGTAGCTTTTCAGGGTATTGTTTTGATCGTATGGCTAATCATCCAGATTTTTATGATTCTTCTGATATATTTTCTTCACCTGATTATGTTTGGAGTGGGTTTGGGCTTAATGTCGGTGGGCTTTTTTGCCAAAAAGTACTTTTCAACGGATGCTACTTATGGAGAGATTTGATAAACTTTTATCGGGTAGCGATCTGCGCTGCATTGGCAGAGTTAATGAGGTTATCCCCCTGATTAGAACGCAGCATGCCTTTGACCAGTTATTTCAGTTGCTCTACCATCATGACCGCCTTGTAGTTATGCGTGCTGCTGACGTTATTGAAAAAGTTACTAGTGACAAACCGGGATTTCTTTCGACGCATATTTTGGATATATTTTCACTTTCCCGCATTGCAGTTCATAAAGAACTCAAATGGCACCTGGCTCAGCTGCTATCCCGGATAACTATGGATCATGATCAAATGACGGAAGCTCGTTCAATTTTACATAGTTGGGCTGCCGATAAAGATAACTCACGGATTGTTCGTGTAAATGCACTTCAAAGTTTGTTTGAACTTGCTGATAATAAAACGGCACTATTGCCATTTTTAAATCAGCTAGAAAAGGAGGAAGTGCCGTCTATTTCAGCCCGGATCAAGCAGTTGCAAAAGCAAATCAGAAAGGCTTAAAGACTGTCCAACCTGTTTTAAAGCGTAAATTTTGCCGGAAATATTAACATGGGCACCTTCTGATTTTCGAGTGCTTCGTGTGAGATACTTTGATGTAAGAGCCTGGCAAAAAACGAGTCACGGTAGTGTGTGAATGCCAGCATATCGGGTTTCGTTTCCTCACAGAGTCTGTTAAGGCGATTTACCACGTCTTTGCCATTCAATTCCGCATTGTTTATGAGAGAATAACGGAGCCTTTCAATGTGCTTCATAAACTCCAGCTTCCTGAGCTCTTTGGTAATATCATCATCGCCATAAGAGTTGATATGCACTATTTCGATGTGATAATTAAACACCGACCCCAACCCGGCCAGGTAGCGTATTGCTCTTATGTCTTCTTCGGCAAAGTCGGTCGCAAATAGCACTCTTTTTAAATTAACCAGGTCGATATTTTGTGGCACGACAAGCACTGGTTTGTTGGCATGATCGATTACCGAGAATGTTTCGCTGCCGGTGAAAAAGTGATCCAGGCGACTGCCTTCTCTCGCACCCATCACAATAATCTCGATATCTTTTGTAGCCAGAATATTTCTTAACTGGTAGGAAAGCTCCCCGAGGCCTTCATTGTAATGCAATGATGGTTGCCAGGCACCTTCGCCCTCTTCAATAAATGGTTGAAGAAGATCGGCCAATGCTTTAAGTTTTTCCCTGTTCTCATCCTCCATGAGATTAACTTCGTCAACTACAGTGGGACCGCCTGCATATATTGGTGTAAGCGCCTGGTTGGTATTTGAGTGAAATAAGAAAATATTGGCATGCAAATCTTTTGCAAGCCTGATTCCTGCGAGTGCCGCATGTGTGGCATTCTTTGAGAAATCAGTCAGTATAAGTATCGTTTTCATAATGTACTTATTTATTTTTATGATACATTTTTGACGGGAATATCAGTAGGGGCGTATTCTGACTCACCAAGGCTTTGTGCACAAGGCTGTGCTGGAATAAGCGTACTAAAAAGGAATTTTGTACATGCACCATTGCTAGTATGGTTTTCGGTTCGTCGCTCAAAAAACGATGAATTCGCTTGATGATATCTTTGCCGTTAATTTCCAGGTAATTGAGGCCGGTTATATCGAGTTTTTCCAATTGGTTTTTAAAGTCGGCCTCTTTATTGTTGCAGTGATTATACCCGGAATCGCAGACGTGGACGATCTCCAGTTTCCAATGAAATAACCTGGCTAAACGAGCCATATAATGCACCGCCTCCACGTCACCTTCTTCAAAATCGGTTGCAAACAGTATTTTGTGAACTTTACCGAGGTTTGTGCCGGCGGGAGTGATTAATACCGGGCGTTTAGAATATTCAATAACCGCATTCGTGTCGGCGCCGAAGCCAATGTCCTCCGGCTGGTGTGAACGGGAACCCATGACAATCATCTCCACATTTTTCCGGCGTATTAAATCTTCCACGTCCAGGCCCAGGTCCGAATCGTTTGATTCGCTGTTTATAGCCGGCTTGCGATCTTCAGGATCCAACTGGCCGCTCATTGATTCGAGGCCCTCGGTCATCGCTGCCAGGCCAATACGGTCCTGATGTTTTCTTTCGGTATACTCATCTACAACCCAGCCGCCCCCACCGTACGAAGTGATCGTTTGATAGTTGATATAAGTATGAAATAAAAGCAGGTCAGTATGCAGTTTGCCCGCTAAAAGGAGGCCTGCCTCGGCCGCTGTGTAGGCATTTGTCGAAAAATCGGTAAGTACAAGCACATTTTTCATCACGCTGATATATTCATATAGCAAATATGGCAAAGGGCATTTTCCCGGAGAATGATTCCAGTCAATCAACTAATTGATTTTAAGCACATTTTGACGCGTTTGGTTCTGGTTCGGCAAACAGATATTACTAAAGGAAAAGTATTGGTTAAGTTGTAATTAATTTCGAACTTAGAGTAGATTAAGCTTTATCCTTTTACAATTATGAGTACCGACCCGAAAACTATCCTGATTATAGAAGATAATCCTGACATAAGGGACAATACAGCTGAACTATTGGAACTGGAAGGTTATTGGGTTTTTACTGCGTCTAACGGTGA
Organism: Mucilaginibacter tolerans; assembly: GCF_030519375.1. Classification (GTDB taxonomy): domain Bacteria; phylum Bacteroidota; class Bacteroidia; order Sphingobacteriales; family Sphingobacteriaceae; genus Mucilaginibacter. The sequence goes on from NZ_JAUMKB010000015.1 coordinate 86,988, forward strand.
TGATGGATTACACATGGCTAAATCTCTAAAACCTGATGTCGTTATATGTGATATAGTTATGCCGGGTGTCGATGGATATGCCGTTTTCCTGAATCTCATGAATGATGAGAAGACTAAAAATATCAAATTTGTATTTTCTACTGCGCAATCCCAAAAAAATGAGATCGATAAAGCTTTTCAAATGGGGGCAACCTGTTATCTGCTCAAACCTTTTGATGAAAAGCAGCTTATAGCTTGCATTGAGGGTTAAGCATGGTTAGTCTGCTAGTTACTGCCCATTAATTTACGCTTTCTGAAATAAAAAGCGAGCGACAGCATTGAACCAGGCGCTGTAATTATCCACGGGGAACCGATAAGCAGAACAATTATTGAATAATTTGGATAAAAATAAGCCACAGATATAAGGGGAACAGTTAGGGCATTGGCCAGCATGAAGGTTCTTAGCCACCTGTTGGCCCGGCTTTTCTCCAGGGCAAAATATGCAAACAAAGTGGAAATTCCCATACAAATGTATCCAAGGGCATCCAGTGTCCAGAAAAATGAGTGCGGCGTAACTGTTAGTATCGTAGGCATTTTATTGTGGAATGAATCGGGTATCACTGTTGCCAACTGGACGGAGTACATTAAGATAACATAGGTTGTATACATAAGCGCCATTAAAACGGCAGCATGACTCCAAAGGCGTTTCTCTTGTGGTGTTGTGTAATGAAGGGCCAATATGGAAAGTAAGAATGGTAACGAAATCAGTAAAGAAAAAGCATAGATAAGGATCTCATCGAGCGGATAGGTGGTGACATGAAACAACTGCAACAATTGCACTACGCCGTAGCCCGACGCAGCAATAAAGGCAGTAAGCGCTGTAAGGAAACCAAAATAAAGGGCTTTCTTCTGCATTATGTCAAATTCATGGTTTCGGTCGAAGCCTGCCGTATAGCAGCATATATACGTTCGGCGTCAGCTCTGTTACATAACTCTGTGCCTGGGTTCATTGTGGCTGCACTGCCGCAAGCCACGCCAAACCTCGCTGCATCCGGCAAACTATAATTTTGATATAAACCATAAACGACCCCCGCAACAAGGCTGTCTCCGGCACCGACCGTACTTTTAACTTTTACCGGGGGCTGAGGTACTTCAACTATTTCTTGTTCGGTAACGAGTGCTGCACCGTTACCACCCATCGATACTACAATTGCCTGGCATTTATACTTGGCTATAACCTTTTTGGCAGCTTCGACTGCTGTATCATGAGTTAAAGAATCAGTGCCTGCAAGAGATGCCAGCTCTTTCAGGTTGGGTTTTATCATATAAACACCAGCCTCTACCGCCTGCTGCAGTGCCGCCCCTGATGTATCTACGAATAATCTAGCTTTCTTTTTTGCTGCAATGAATGCAAGCCGTTTAAAGATATCATCAGGAAGGCCTGGAGGAACGCTGCCGCTAACAACTATAAATTGTACCCCATCACTCAGAGCGATGGCATTAAGGCAGGCGCGCCATTCGTTGGCCTTAATGATGGGGCCAGGCATATCAAAAAGGTATTGTCTTCCTGTTGCTACATCAGCTACTATCAGATTCTCACGGCTGTTACCAGTGATATTAATAGCTTGGGCGGAAATGCCATCATCTGCAAGTAATTCACAGATTTTGGCGCCTGCAAATCCTCCTGCCAAAAAAATGGGTGTTGGGTCACCACCGAGCTTTTTTATAGCCCTGGCTACATTAATACCTCCGCCGCCAGGTTCATAAACCGGCTGCGAACATTTCAGTTTTTTCTCACTGATCAGTTCAGGCACGGTTACGCTTTTATCCAGCGCCGGATTAAAAGTTATAGTAATTATCGCCGCCATCAGTTGTTGATTGAAACTGCACCCCTGTTGTTGAGAAGAGAAACTCTTTTTGGTCTTCCCTTAATATCTTCGCTGTCCGCCCTAATTCATCTTTAATCTTAAGGCGTAAAGTATCTTGTGCTGTGGGCTCCCCATGAACAAGGTATATCCGTTTTGGAGTGGTATCGAATTTCTTTAGCCAGGTCAATAATTCTGCCTGGTCTGCGTGGGCTGATAATTCACCTATTTCTTTTACTCCGGCCCGAACCTCGTAATACCGGCCATGTATTTTTAATTCCCCGGCACCGTTCAGTAATGCGCGCCCTCTTGTACCTGCTGCCTGGAAACCAATAATCAGGATGGTATTTCTTGAATCATGAAGGTAATGCTTCAAATACTCCAACACACGGCCTCCTGTTAACATACCACTGGCTGCCAAAATTATTTTTCCGCCTGTTTGCTTAATGATCTCCTGCGTGCCTTGTGCGTCCTGATTGATCGTTATACTGCTGGACATACGTGAGCATTCTTCTTCAGATATGGTAAGCCAGTCAGGGTATTTTAACAATGCTTTGCCCGCTGATGCTGCCATGGGGCTGTCCAGGAAAACAGGTAGCATCGGTGGAATAGCTTTTCTTTGTTTCAGTTTATATATCAAATGGATTATTTCCTGGGCACGGCCAACAGCAAAGCAGGGTACCAAGACATTGCCGCCATTCAGGATGGTGTCATTTATTATTAGAGACAATTCGTCGGCTACATCGCCTTTTTCATGTAACCTGTCACCATAAGTTGATTCCATGATTACGAAATCGGCATTTTGCGGGTGTTCGGGCGCTGGCAATATTTCTGATTTAAAGCGGCCAATGTCCCCCGAGAATAGAATAGTCTTTTGATAACATTTTATCTCAACCGAACAGGCTCCCTGTATATGTCCGGCGATATGAAATTTGAACGACAAATTTTCATTTAGTTCGAATGCTGTATTTAATTCGACCGTTCTGAAATAGGGCAAGGCTGCTTCCACATCAGCAGTGTCATACAACGGTTTTGCTGGCTTGTGTTTAGAGTAATGATGTTTATTGGCTTTCCATGCATCTTCCTCTTGGAGCTTTGCGCTGTCGCGGAGAATTAGTTCAGTGAGGTCACGGGTTGGTTTGCTCATATAAATATGGCCGCCGAACCCATTTTTTACAAGTAGCGGAATATATCCGCAATGATCAAGATGGGCATAGGTCAGGATAATAGCATCTATAGAAGAAGGTTTGACCGGTAATGGCTCCCAGTTCTTTTCGCGCAAGTACTTTATGCCCTGGAACAATCCACAATCGATCAGCAGATTATAACTAGGCGTTGTTAGAAGATGTTTGGATCCAGTCACCGTTTCGGCTGCGCCAAACGATTCGATGTAAACGCCGTGGTTGTTTTTTTCTAAGATGCTGGGATACTGGCTCATAATATGATTATTTAATAATTACATCCATTTTGCTGAGAAGCGTAAAAATTCGTGACGCAATTCATTCAGTAATGTTTCTTCCATCAAGTATTCATCAAATAGCTGTTCATTAGCTTCCAGCGAATCCTCTTCTGCGTAAGCCATCGTTTCCAATATTTGAACCTCGAGCGTGTGCAGATTGGAGTGGAAAGCGTGTTTTAGTTCATCGATCTTTTCTCCGTGGATAATAAATTGATTTTGAAAATGCTCGATACCTTCAGAAACTTCATGCCCTGTGTTTTTTGATGCTATTTCTGCAAGTCTTTTCTTTAGAATTTCAATTTCCTGCTCATAAAAAGCAAGTGAATTCAGTGTGGTGGTATGCAGACTTGCGATGTGTTTAATATTGATCTGTTTCATAACACAAGATTACTACACTGGCTAATAACCGCTAATGATTTGGGGCATAGTAAATTGTGATATCAGTCACATCGGGGGTTGACTTAGGTCATCTACATTACCGAAGGGGCGAGTTAGCTTTGAACGACAGATCAATCGAAATGATTATGGAAGCTTTTATCAGGAAATTCAGTGAAACAGGTATAAACGACATTGCCGAGGTTGGTGGTAAAAACGCTTCGCTTGGCGAAATGTACAGTCACTTAACAGCAAAAGATTTGCTTATACCTGATGGTTTTGCAATAACTGCATCTGCCTATAGGTATTTTATTGATGAAAATAAGCTGGGCGATAAACTTGCCGGGTTGATGGGCAAACTTGACAGGAAGGATTTTTCGAACCTTGCCAGGACAGGCGCCCAGGCGCGCAAACTCATTATGGACGCTCATATGCCCCCTGCATTGGGTTTTGCCATTACCGAGGCCTACGATTATCTATTTGATAATGATGATCAACCGGTGGCTGTGCGTAGCAGCGCGACGGCAGAAGACCTGCCTGATGCAAGTTTTGCAGGTCAGCATGAGTCATACCTGAATGTACAAGGCCATACAGCTTTACTTTATGCAGTGAAAAAATGCTTCGCCTCACTATATACCGACCGTGCCATCAAATACCGTGAGGATAAGGGTTTTGGCCACAATAAGGTATTTCTCTCTGTTGGTGTTCAGCAAATGGTCCGTGCAGATTTAGGTTGTTCAGGTGTAGGTTTTACCTTGGAACCGGAATCCGGTTTCCGCGATGTAGTTCATTTGGCCGGTGTTTGGGGTCTGGGTGAAAATATTGTGCAGGGAACAGTGACCCCGGATGAGTTCCTGATTTTCAAAACATCATTAAGGCACGGAAAAAAAGCCATAATTCAGAGGAATCTGGGTGCAAAAAATAAAATGATGGTTTATGCCGATGTGGATGATGATACAAACACCACAATTAATAAAGATACCCCATGGAAAATGCGCGAACGTTTTGTGCTCAATGATGAAGAAGTTCAAAAACTTGCCAAATGGGCGCTTATTATTGAAGAGCATTACGGAAAACCGATGGATTTCGAATGGGCAAAGGATGGTATTGACCACCAGTTGTACATTATCCAGGCACGCCCTGAAACCGTTCACAGCCGCGAAAGATCTATTAAGATAACGTCTTACAAAATCAAAGAAAAAGGAGAAGTTATTACTACAGGTGAGGCCATCGGAAACAAAATTGCCAGTGGCTGCGCCCGCGTACTCTCGTCGCCTGCTGAAGCCGGTAAACTCCAACAAGGCGACATTCTGGTAACGGATATAACCAGCCCCGATTGGGATCCTATAATGAAGAAGGTAGGAGGAATAGTGACCAACAAAGGAGGCAGGACAAGCCATGCTGCCATCATAGCACGCGAATTGGGTGCGGTAGCTGTCGTAGGCACAGAGAATGCAACTCAAACGATCAAAGATGGTGAAGTAATCACCTTGAGCTGTGCGGAAGGGAAAAGTGGTATCGTTTACCGAGGGAGGTGCATCTGGGAAGAAACCGTTAGTGATGTAAGCAATCTTGAGTTACCCGAACTTGTAAGACCGCAATTGATCATTGGCGAGCCCGACCAGGCTTTTGAACTGGCACGCTATCCTAGTTATGGCGTTGGCTTAATGCGCATGGAGTTTATAATTAGTAATTACGTAAAAGTGCATCCACTGGCCTTGGTTAATTTTGATAAGCTAACAGATGAGTCTGAAAGGCTGGAAATCGCCAACCTGACAAGGAATTACGAGAATAAAGAAAGTTACTTCATCGATAAATTGTCTCAGGGAGTTGCTACCATAGCAGCTGCATTTTATCCTAAGGAAGTTATCGTTCGTATGAGTGATTTTAAAACTAATGAATATGCAGGGTTGATAGGAGGGAAAACTTTCGAGCCGGAAGAAGAAAACCCAATGATCGGATTCCGCGGGGCATCAAGATATTACAATGAACGCTACCGTGAAGGTTTCAGGCTGGAATGTGAAGCGATGAAACTGGTTCGAAACGACATGGGTTTGACTAATGTGAAATTGATGATCCCTTTCTGCAGAACAGTTGATGAAGGGAAAAAAGTGTTGGCCCAAATGGAAAAGTTTGGTTTGAAACGGGGCAAGAATGGTCTTGAGATCTTTGTCATGGCCGAAATACCGAGTAACGTAATATTAGCTGAAGAATTTGCCAAAATATTTGACGGCTTCTCTATCGGCTCCAACGACCTCACGCAATTGACTTTGGGAATAGATCGAGACTCATCTCTGATAGCCGGCCTGTTTGATGAACAAAATCCTGCAAGCAAACAATTGATCATCACGATGATTGAAAAAGCAAGGAAACTGCATCGCAAGGTGGGTCTTTGCGGCCAGGCGCCGAGTGATTCGAAAGAATTTACAAGGATACTTGTGGAAGCAGGAATCGATAGTATAGCTTTTAACCCAGATGCATTGATCAGCGGTATAAAAAATATTAATGAGGTTTTGAACACCCAGCGTCAGGAAGAAATAAAAAGCGAGCTAACTGGCCTTAAAAACCTGGTGATGTAAAGGAGAAAATACTATGAAAGGAGTTGTAATTTATAAGGGTAAATACGGTTCTACAGCACAATATGCCAAATGGATGGCCGAAGCGCTTTATCTGCCTATTCTTGATGTCGACCAATATTTTGCAGATGTCTTTGAAGAATATGACACGCTGATTATTGGTACCCCTGTTTATTTTGGCAGCATGTTGCTAAAAACCTGGTTTTTGAAAAATGAAAAGGCATTGCTCAATAAAACTATTAAACTTTTTGTGGTTTGTGGGTCGGCCGGAGATCAGGTGGCCCAGGATAAGATCGTAAAGCAAAATTTACCTGCTGATTTAGCCAAGCATTGTGAGGTATATTTTCTGCCGGGGCGTGTCGATATGTCCAGGTTGTCGTGGTTTCACCGGCTGATGATAAAAGTTGGAGCCCTGATGCAAAAAGACCGTCAAAAAAGGTATGTGATGCAGCGGGGCTACGATGCCGTAAAACGAGAACATATTAACCCTCTGATAAAAAGTGTACTTCATTATTCGATCACAGAAAAAATAGTTTGAACAATTAAATAATATGAAAACGCCGGCTAATAACTTTTTTTATTTAGTTCCTATACAGGAATCATGAAATATATTTCTTGGATCCCATTTTCGTTTCACCTGTTGCATTCGGGGGTAATTTGCCAATTGCCCTGTTTAAACATTGTCTTAACAAAAAATTAAGGCAGTTGCTATTCCTTATAATTGCCTGATTATCAAAGTAGAAGGAGCTCGCAATAGGTCTAACTTTTTGACTGATATACAGGCACTTGTAGATGCTAAAGGTTTGATTGAAGAATTTGAAATTTGAAAACAAATTTATTTTTATGGCATGCAATAGGTGATCGGTTCGACTCCGATATTCTCCGCATTGAATATCAAGGCTTTGCGAAAATCCGTAAAGCCTTTTCCCTTTTGTGATAAAACCGTGATAAAACAAGAATCATTGTAAAATAGAGAAAAGTCCGATTCGGGATTCTCCGCCATAAAATTCCCCATAGTAATTTGTTGTTGGATCCTTGACGCCGAAAAAATCAATAAATAAAATTGATTAAGACGGATTGTACAATGTTTTGACAATCGCAATGATATCCATTTCAAAAATCTGCCTACATTGGACATTATCTACCCTCGGCCAATCCTAAGTTCAAGATAGACATGCGAAAGTTAAAACGACTCAAGAATAATTCGTAGCTAGATGCCGCAAATTATATCATGGGCGCATGTAACAAATTTGATATTTACGTTAAATTTATATTACATTCGCTTTATAGACCCAATATGCCCCCTAAATGCAGTTCGCTTTCTGACAAAGAGTTACTTGTCATTCTACAAGAAGACGAACGGGATGCGTTTGAAGAAATTTACAGGCGATACTGGTCGCTGATGTATATGCATGCACTTAAAATGCTCAGGGATGAAGATGATACCCGGGACGTATTGCAAGATGTTTTCACCTCTCTGTGGCTAAACAGAGGAACAATAGACCTAAATTCAAATTTGGCGGGATACCTTTATACCTGCACAAAAAACAAGGTGCTCGACATGATCGCCAAGCAACGTGTTCGGGTTAATTACCTTGATTCTTTGAGCTCATTTATCGAGGCAAATAACAACCGGATAATCGACACAATAACCGAAAAAGAATTAGCACAGGCATTAGAAAACGAAATCAAGCAGCTGCCGGACAAGATGAGGCAAATTTTCGAAATGCGTATGCATAAGCACCTCACCTACAAGGAAATTGCTGCTGAATTGTCGATTTCGGACAAAACTGTCAAAAAACAGATTAGTAATGCTATTAAAATTATCCGCCCTAAGCTTCACCATCTTTCCGGATGGGCAGTTTTCCTTGTCTTATTAAAAAAATAGGACCCTTAAATAAACTTTTTTAATTTTCTTCTACTACTTCCTGTTCTGATGCCCGTTTATGTTTTGTATCTGTTGTAAACGGAATTATGAACAAGGAACAAGCGCAGGAATTAATCGAAAAATACAGGCTGGGTATTTGTACACCGGAAGAAAAAGCACTTCTGGAACGATGGTACCTTGACGAAGCGACCAGACAGCCTATGCCTGAGTCGCCTGAAAATCCTTTGCAGGAAGAGCAAATTATCTGGAACAGGATAATGGAGGAACTTCCGCAAGCGAATAAAGTTCGGAGGATGAATCTATGGTATTCGATTAGTGCGGCGGCCGCAATCCTTATCTTCATTTCCGCCGGTTTATATATCGGTTTGCACAAAGCCCCTGTTCAGCAGACTGCTAATAACCGACCTTTAAAACATGATATCGCACCGGGAGGGAACAAAGCAATATTAACACTTAGCAACGGGAAAAAGATCGAGCTTAATGATATTCATAATGGACTTTTGGCCACCGAGAATACAACGGAGATCAAAAAGACAGCTGATGGAAAAATTATTTACACCGAGGCGGGAGAGACGTCCGAAACTCCTGCTCTATATAACACTGTGACTACGCCGCGGGGAGGGCAATTTGGTATTGTGCTGCCCGACGGCAGCAAGGTATTTCTTAATGCCGCTTCTTCCATCACGTATCCCACCGCTTTCAATGGCAACGAACGTAAAGTTGAGCTTACCGGCGAGGCTTATTTCGAAGTCGCACATAATGTTGCCAAGCCATTTAGGGTAAGCAGTAACGGGCAAACTGTAGAAGTATTGGGGACTCATTTCAATATTAATGCATATAACGATGAGGCTGTTATCAAAACAACCCTTTTGGAGGGGTCAGTCCGGATCAGTAAAAACGGGCAGCAGGCTATACTTAAACCGGGTGACCAGGCTCAATCATTATTCGGAGTTTCAGATTCTAAAATAACGGTTATTCAGGTTGATACTGAAAACGCTATAGCCTGGAAAAATGGGCTTTTCGTGTTTGATGGGGACAAAATAGAACATATTATGCGCATGATATCCAGATGGTATAATGTGGATGTGGACTATAATGGCGAAAAACCAGATGATGAGTTTGGCGGAACTGTTTCCAGGTTTAATAATGTATCTGAAGTGCTAAAAACGTTACAGTTGACCGGGAAGGTGCGTTTCCGAATAGAAAACAATAAGATAGTCGTAACTAAATAGAAATAATCTGAGAGAACTTAATTAACACTATTGTAAACCAATTTAAACCAACAACCGCATGAAGAAGACATTACGAAAACTCCCTTAAAATCAACAGGGGCTCAAAAAAAAGACGTGAAGGTGTACCACCACCGTCACGCCCTATAAGTTTGAGTTAACCCTTACCTGAAATAATTCAGGAAAAATTTTGGTCAATAAATCATTGTTTTAACCCAAACACACAAAAGTATGAAAATATCTGCTTTTAATACAGGCATGCCTTTTCCGCGGCTGCTTAAAAAGTTTTTACTGGTTATGAAAATAACTGTATTCCTTCTGTTCATCACTTTCATGCAGGTCAGCGCAGCCACATTCGCGCAACAAATCAACCTGAATGAGAATCACACCACGTTAAAAAAGTTATTTAAAGAGATAAGGAAGCAAAGTGGTTATAACTTTATTTACACGGAAGGCATGCTCAAAAATGCGAAGCCAGTGGATATAGAGGTTCACGCCGGAACCATCACGGAAACACTGGATCAGGTGTTGGCCAATCAGCCTTTAACGTATACCATCAGCAATAATACGGTTGTAATCAAAGAAAGAGAATTATCGGCGAAAACCATGGCAAGCCTTTCGGCGCCCATTACGGTAACTGGTACGGTATTAGATGAGAAAGGAAGTCCTTTACCCGGAGTAACTGTAACCGTCGAAGAAACAAATCGCTCCGTCTCGACGGATAAGGACGGTAAATATAGTATCGCGGCTGAGGCTAACCAAACACTTGTTTTCTCATTTATTGGTTATAAAAAGATCAGAATGCCAATCAATAATAACCAACAGATCAATGTTAGCCTGGTTTCTGTTCCGAACGACCTTAACGAGCTGGTTGTAGTCGGCTACGGCACACAAAAGAAAATTGATTTAACCGGCTCGGTAGCTTCCGTTGGCAGTGATAAATTAGATAGCCGCCCTTTAGTGAACCTCGGGGATGGTCTAAACGGTCTGGTTCCCAATTTGAATGTTAATCTGAATGATGGGCAACCCGGCACAGGTGCAAGCTATAATATCAGGGGCTACGCAACGATAGGTCAGAATTCGAATTCTAATCCACTGATACTTGTTGATGGTGTACAACGCGATCCTAATCTGATCGACCCAAATGATGTGGCCAGCGTAACCGTATTAAAAGATGCAGCATCGGCATCTATTTATGGAGGCCGGGCTGCTTTCGGAGTGATTTTAATTACTACAAAGAATGCAAAAAAAGGTGCAACTCAGGTTAGCTATAACGGATCTTACACTACATCCCGTCCTACTAAAATTCCGGAATATATTAACTCGCTGGACTATATTAACCTGTTTAACAGCGCACAAAGAACGGGCGCAAAAAGCGGTGGTTATACATCCAGTGATCCTTTTACAACTCAGGATTCTACAATGGTTGCTGCTTATTTTCACGATCCGGCGCATAACCCCGATGCATACATTGATCCTGGGAACCCGCAACGCTACCGGTACGTCGGCAACACCGATTGGATGAAGGTACTTTATCCTGGCTGGGCGCCACAGCAGCAACATTATTTGTCTGTTACAGGGGGAGAGGGCAAGACCTCCTATTCGGCCAGTATGGGTTATTTAAGGCAAGATGGCCTGGAAAAGTTGGCCAACCAGGTATATAACCGGTATACGCCGAGCGTAAAAATAAGCTCGGATGTCGCTCCATGGCTGACATTTAACTTTGTGATGTCAATGACGCATACTGATAACAATCAGAGTGCATATACTTACCAGAGCAACCAAGGAGGTTCATGGATACCCACTGACTTGCGGCCGGTGATGCCAATTTATAACCCTGACGGCAATTATTCTGGACAGGGAAATTATACAAACCCGGTAGCGGTGATTAATCAGAATGGCAGGGATATCGACTCAAAAAATGATTTCTGGACAACGGGCCGTATCATTTTAAAACCCGTTAACCATTTAACTATTACCTCCGATTATACCTGGAACAACTACTCGGACTTTGACAAATCGCATATTATAGCCTTTAATGAATATGGCGTTAATGGCGCTTTCCTTGATGTTTTTCCACATACAAATCCATCAAGCGTTTCCGAGTACCGGCAAAACAATAATTACAATGCCTTGAATGCCTTTGCTACTTATGAGAACACATTTAATCAAAAGCATTATTTTAAAGCGATAGTAGGCTATAACCAGGAGTACCAGCACTATGTACTGAGTAATGCTACCGCGCGAAACCTGATCGACCCCACTTTACCGGCCATAGGCGTTAATAATGACCCTAAACCAACTGTTGGGGGACCGGAAACACAATATGCGCTGATCGGCACTTTCTTCAGATTGAATTATAATTACGACCGACGGTATTTACTCGAAGTGAACGGAAGATATGATGGCACTTCACGTTTCCCGACAAATGACCGGTATACATTCTCGCCTTCCGTATCTGCCGGCTGGAATATAGCAGAAGAGCCTTTTATGAAGGACCTGAAGAATACTATTAACGAAGTAAAAGTAAGGGCATCTTATGGCCAATTGCCAAACCAGCAAACTTCGGGGAATGTATCATCATCGGCACAGTACCCGTATATAGCCGTGCAGCAAACCGGAACTGTAAGGTATTTATTTAATAATCAGCCGGGAGTGACAGTTTATGCTCCAGACTTGATCAGTAGCAATCCAAGCTGGGAAAAGGTACAAACAAAAAATATCGGCTTGGATTATGCCTTTTTAAATAGCAGATTGAGCGGTAGCCTTGATTATTATGTCACCAATACCAAAGACATGCTGGTTGCAGGCCAGCCATTGCCGGCGGTATTAGGTACCCTTGCTCCCTATAAGAATGCTGCTAATCTGCAAACCAATGGATGGGAGCTGAGCATTACATGGAAAGACCGCATATTTAATAACCAGTTATACTACAGCGCCACCATTGGTCTGTCTGATGCGACCAGTACAATTACTAAATACGACCTTAATCCAACAGGAATTATTGGTAATAACAGTGGTATTTATTATCCCAGAGAAAAGTTAGGCAATATATGGGGATTTGAATCGCAAGGATTTTATAAGACAGATGCTGAGGCGGCTGCGGTTGATAATTCAGCGCTCGCGGGCTATCAATGGCTGGCTGGTGATATCAAATACGCCGACCTGAATCACGATGGCAAGATTAATTATGGGAACAATACACTGTCAAATCCTGGTGACCAGAAAATCATAGGTAATAGCACCCCCCGCTACAAATTTGGATTTAACCTGAGCCTGGCTTACAAAAATTTTGATTTTGCAACTTTCATCGCAGGTGTACTCAAAGCTGATTATGCACCAAACGATTATGTTTTTTATGCATTTCAGGGTAATGAATGGAATCTTCCCTACGGCTACGCAACCAATTACTGGACGCCTCAAAATCCCGATGCCTATTTTGCTCGGCCAAGATTCAACGGCCAGGGTAATGAGCAACCCAACACCCATTACCTGCAGAATGCGGCCTACGCAAGGGTAAAACAGTTAACGTTGGGTTATTCTCTGCCACAAACCTTAGCCAGCAGCCTGCATGTCAAAAAGGTTAGGGTGTATGTAACCGGAGCAAACCTTATTACCATTACGTCTTTGTTCAAGGGCTATGATCCTGAAATCATTACAAGTGGCCTCACTTTTCTGAATACTCCGAACTTTCAGACATATCCTTACAATAAATCGGTTTCGTTCGGGCTGCAGGCCACTTTATAAAAATGCTGTTTAGGTTTTACAAACAATAAAAAATATTGAGATGAAAAATAAATATTACCTATATATGATCGTCTTGGCTATCATGGCTTTTGCATCGTGCAAAAAAGATAGCTTTTTAAACCGGTATCCATTAAGTGATGTCAGTCCGCAAAATTTCTTTAAGGATGAGACTGATCTGCAATTGTATTGCAATCAATACTACGCCAACCTGCCGATACAAGGTTTTGTGGATATGGATGATAATTCGGATGACAAGGCTAATGCATCAATGAATCAGTTTTTGGCTGGGACCTATACTGTGCCGACCACCGGGGGCGGCTGGGATTTTGGCTTTATCCGTACCTGCAATTATTTCCTGGCCAATTATTCAAAAGCGAATACCACTACCGATATTAAGAACATTTATGTCGGGGAAACACTCTTTTTCCGTGCAAATGATTATTGGGGAAAGGTGAAAAGATTCGGTGATGTCCCATACATTAACAGGTATATAACCGATACTTCAAAAAGTGCATTATATGGCACGAGGATGCCTCATAAGCAAGTGATGGATTCTGTGCTGAAAGACATCAATTTTGCGGTTGACCACCTCCCTGAAAGCGCGGCTGACGGACGCGTAAATAAATATATCGCCCTGGCTTTAAAAGCGCGTGTATGCCTTTGGGAAGGCACTTACCGGAAATACTTTGGAGCGGGCGATGAGACACCTTATCTACAAGCAGCCAGCGATGCGGCTGAACAGATCATGAATTCCGGCCAATATAACATATATACCACCGGGCATCCACAAACGGATTACTACAATCTTTTCATTCAGGACGAATTGCAGGTTAATCCTGAGGCTATCATGCCTATGCGGTATCTGACCACTGTTTTAACAAACAATTTCGACAGACAATTAGGAGAGGCGGGAGATGGCTACAGTAAGGATTTTGTGCGGTCTTATTTATGCTCGGATGGATTACCAACCTCACTTAGTCCGTTATATAAAGGTGATGACACGCCAGACGATGAAGCAACCAACCGTGATCCGCGATATAAACAGGAAATAGCGACGAGAGGATTTGACTTTTTAAATGGCGATATCATTACATTGCCAAGGATAGGAACCTCGGTAACTTCTACAGGATATCAGCCTATCAAAGGCCGTTCGTCCAGCATTGCAGCATGGAATGCCGACCAATCCACCTACGATGTCTTTATATTCAGATATGCTGAGACTCTGCTAATCGAAGCAGAAGCCACGGCAGAACTGGGAACATGCACGCAAGGAATATTAGATGCAACTATCAATAAATTAAGGGATAGGGTAGGAATGCCTCATATGATTATTACCAGTCTTGTTAAAGATCCAAAGTCAGATTTTCCAAATATTCCGGTGCTGATCGATGAAATACGCCGTGAACGCCGCGTAGAGCTGGCTTCAGAAGGGTTCCGTTCGGATGATCTTCACAGGTGGCATGCCGGCACACTGATCAACAATCCTGAAACAGTTTTAGGTATGAAGTTGACACCGGCGTTAAGAGCGCAGTATCCACCTGATCAGGTGGGCAGCATAGTAACTGATGCTAATAGTTATATAGAAGTTTATCCGGGCAGCGCACGTACCTGGGATGATAAATTGTACTTATACCCGATACCTACACAAGAGTTAACATTAAATCCAAACCTTAAGCAAAACCCGGGCTGGTAATTATATATAAATTATCGACGCTTGTTGCCGCTGCCAGTGTACCAATTGATTTGCAGGTACATTGGCAGAGCGGTAACAACAAATCAATCTGAATGAGAAAGTTAAAATTCCTTTGCATCATTTTATTACTGTCAAGTGTACAGATATCTATTGCGCAAACTCCTGACTGGGAAAGCGAGAAAATATTTGGCATTAATAAAGAGCCCACTCATGTTACCTATACGCCTTACGCCAATTTAGAACAAGCATTACGAGATGTTTCAGAATCCTCACCATATTATTCATCACTCGATGGTTATTGGAAATTTCGTTGGGTAAAGCAGCCATCTGAGAGACCGATGGAATTCTACAAAACTAATTTCGACGATACTAAATGGAAAACCATTCCGGTACCCTGCAATATGGAGTTGCAAGGATACGGAATACCCATTTATACCAATATCACCTATCCTTTTAAACCCAATCCGCCCAAAGTAATGGGGCAGGTTCCGGCAGACTGGACAGTAAGCAAAGAACCCAATCCATTAGGGTCTTATCGCCGTAACTTTGATGTCCCTGATAACTGGACCGGCAGGGAAATATTTGTTCATTTTAACGGGGTACAAAGTGCTTTTTACATTTGGATAAATGGCCAAAAAGTGGGTTTCAGCGAAAATAGCATGAGCCCGGCTGAATTCAATATCAGCAAATATGTGCACCCGGGTAAAAACCTGATCGCAGTAGAAGTTTACAAATACAGTGCAGGCAGCTATCTGGAAGATCAGGACATGTTCCGTTTCAGCGGTATATTCCGCAGTGTATTTGTTTATGCAACACCGAAGGTGCATGTGCGCGATTTCTTTATACTTTCTGATCTTCCCGATGATTTTTCTTCGGCGAAACTTTCGGTTAAAGCAGCCATTAAGAACGATGAAGATAAAAGGGCATCTCCCGGACTTTTAGAAGTTAATGTTTATACGCCGGATGGCAGATTACTGAATAATAAAATATTTATCTCACAAAATATCGCATCGGTATCTGCGGGTTCAGAGCAAAACTACTTGCTTGAAGGAATGGTAGATCGCCCCTTATTATGGTCGGCTGAAAAGCCGAACTTATATAAAGTGGTTCTTACATTAAAGGATAAAAGTGGAGCAGTCCAGGAGGTGGTTACATCAGAATTCGGATTTCGGAAAGTTGAGATCAAAGACAGCCGTTTATTTGTAAACGGAAAACCAGTGTTGCTTAAGGGGGTAAACCGTCATGAAGTACATCCAGCCTATGGTAAGACAGTACCATTAGCGACAATGATCCGCGATATAGAGCTCATGAAGCAATACAACATCAACACTGTTCGCACCTGTCATTATCCCGATGACCCGGCTTGGTATAAGCTATGCGACGAGTATGGACTTTATGTGATTGATGAAGCCAATTTGGAAACACACGGCATGGGTGATCAGCTTACTAAGGACCCCAAATGGAAACCTGCCTATTTAGATCGCGAAGTAAGATTAGTGGAGCGCGATAAAAACCATCCTTCTGTGATCATCTGGTCGATGGGAAACGAATCATGGGGCGGTGAAAACTTTGTTGCCGGAAGAAAAGCTATTCTCGCCATTGATCATTCAAGGCCAATCCATTATGAAGGGCAGAATGAGGTGGCGGACATCGAATCGAGCATGTATCCTTCGGTTGCAACCTTGACTGAAGAAGGTGAAAAACAATCAGCTAAACCTTTCTTTATGTGCGAATACGCACATGCTATGGGTAACGCGATTGGTGACTTAAAAGAATACTGGGACGTTATCGAATCTCATAAACGTTTGATCGGTGGCTGCATATGGGAGTGGGTTGACCAGGGTGTGAATAAGCCTATTCCGGGTGACACCGCAGGGAGGACATTCTTTGCTTATGGCGGCGATTTTGGCGATCAGCCTAATGATAGCACATTCAGTGTTAAGGGCCTTGTTACTTCAGACCGTCAGGTAAAGCCAGAAATGGAAGAAGTGAAAAAGGTTTATCAATGTGTAAAAATAGAGCCTGCAGACATTATTAAAGGTAAAGCGTCAATTACAAACAAATATAGTTTTATCAACCTTGCAGAATTTGATCTTTGCTGGTCGCTTGCCGAAGATGGTACAACAATTCAATCGGGAATATTGCCGGCATTAAACCTTCCGGCCGCGCAATCGACTGCTGTTACAATTCCGTTCACCCAACCTATAATTCACCCAGGCGCTGAATACTGGCTTATGGTCTCATTAAAGCTGCACGAAGATAACCGCTGGGCAAAACAAGGCCATGTAATTGCCTGGGGGCAGATGGCTGTACCATTTGAGACAGTACCATCACCAAAAAAAACCGATAGTATTCCTCCGTTAGGGGTTTCTGAGAATGAAAAGGAAATAAGTTTAAACGGGAAAACTTTCAGCATCGCATTTGATAAGGCTGTGGGGACTATTTCGTCACTTACATATGGAGCACAAAACATTATTAATTCTATAAGGGATGGCCCTATGTTTAACCTGTACCGTGCCCGTATGGATAATGACCGGACTAAGGAGCGGGGACCTTACATTGAATGGTCGAAGGCAGGATATGATAATCTGAATTATAAATTAGTAAGTCTTGTGTTTAAGCAGGTGAGTGATAATAAGGCAATTCTTACTACCGTCACTAATGCAACCACACGCTCAGGATTTGAAACTAATATTACCATTACCTATATCATTTATGGAAATGGATTCATCAACGTAGACGCGACATTTAAACCGGGTAAAAACGATCTCGACATACCTCGCTTGGGATTACGGCTGTTTTTAGATGAGAATCTGGAAAATGTAGAATGGTATGGACGCGGGCCGCATGAAAATTATTCGGACAGGAAGGAATCCGCGGCATTCGGGCAGTATCAAAAAACAGTGAGCCAGATGCTGGAACCTTATGAAAGACCTCAGGGCATGGGTAACAGGGAGGATGTGCGATGGGTTAAAATTGCTAATAATGTGAATAGTGGATTAGTTATTTTAGCTAAGGGCAAGTTGAATTTTACCGCATTACATTATACCGACCAGGACCTTTGGAAAGCCCATCATTTGTATCAGTTAAAGCCGCGAAAAGAAACAGTGTTAAGCCTGGACTATGAGCAATTAGGGATAGGGAATGCAAGCTGTGGCCCTACTCCTTTAACGCAGTATTATATTCCTGATAGACCCGCAACAATATCATTTACTATAAAACCTTATAATCCCGCTATGGGGAACGTCGATGAATATGCCCGTAATGAGAATAAATAGGGGGTATTTAAAATTACACCAAATTACAAAAGTAGAAGAGAAATAATCCTGATCTGTCAGGCTTGAATAAAATATAAACTTCAAATAATGGATATGAGATTTCAAAAAACATTATCGCAAATAAAAAATTACTATGCTATTGTAAGCATAATTTGTTCGCTTACACCTATTCTTGCTAGCGCTCAACAAGCGCCAGCTCCCGTAGGGCCAGTACCTAATGCCAGACAGATTGAATGGTATCATCGTGAAATAATCGCTTTTTTTCATTTCGGTATGAACACATTTACCAATGACAATGAAGGCGACGGAACGGCAAGTCCGCAGTTGTTCAACCCAACCGCGCTCGATTGCAATCAATGGACCAGCGTGCTTAAACGTGCGGGTATTACAACTGCCATTTTGGTAGCTAAGCATGCTGATGGCTTTTGTAATTGGCCTACTGTCCATACCAATTACTCGATAAAGAATAGCCCCTGGAAGGATGGCAAAGGTGATGTGGTTAAGGAGTTTACGGACGCCTGCAAAGCGTCAGGTATTAAAGCAGCCATTTACCTGGGCCCTCATGACCGGCATGACTCCAGGTATGGAACACCAGACTATGCAGATTATTATGCCGGTCAATTATCCGAGCTGTTAAGAAATTATGGGCCGATATGGGAAATATGGTGGGATGGGGCCGGTGCGGATAAACTCACTACAGCCTTTTATACGCGCTGGGCTGATACTGTTCGTAAGTTACAGCCAAACTGCGTTATTTTCGGAACAAAAAACTCTTACCGGTTTGCTGATTGCCGGTGGGTTGGGAATGAATCGGGAATTTCCGGCGACCCGTGCTGGTCGACCATTGAACCTTCTTCAATCAGAGACGAATCTGAGCATATCTCGCAATTGAATCACGGAGAAATTAATGGCAGTGCCTATGTGCCCGCTGAAGTTGATGTTTCTATCCGCCCAAGCTGGTTTTATCATCCCGAAGAAGATAGCCGGGTGAAAACAGTTTCTCAGTTATGGGACCTTTATTTCAATTCGGTAGGGCGAAATAGCGTATTGTTGTTGAATTTTCCTCCGGACAAAAGAGGGCTTGTTCCTAATATAGATGCGCAAAGAGCAGACAGCCTGCACCGGTTAATAGTGGGTACTTTTAAAACAAATTTACTGAATGGTTCTACTATAAAATCACTTCACCCACGTGGGCCAAACTTTAAACCGCAAAACATGGTGGATGAACAAGAGGGCACTTTTTATGCAACAAAAGACGCGAATAAAACAGATACGATAACCTTTGATCTTCACTCAAAGAAGACGTTTGATGTAATAAAGATACAAGAGGTAATTGAACTTGGGCATCGGACGATAGGCTGGTCTGTAGATTATTCTGTTGATGGCAAAGATTGGACGGCAATCCCGGAAGCTACCGGAAAACAGTCCATTGGTTATAAATGGCTGGTTAAGTTTAATCCGGTTATGGCATCTAAAATTCGATTAAGGATCACATCTGGAAAAGCATGCGTGGCAATTCATACTTTTGGTGTTTATAAAGAACAAATGTCGACGTCCGATATAAAGCTGTCATTGTAGCGATAAATAGATAAATCAAAAAGCGCAGTAATATTAAACACTACTGTGCTTTTTTTGAGCGGGGGACCAGCACTCGGACCTACGACCTTCGGGTTATGAGTCGACTTAAAAACTATGTTATTTTTAGTGACCAAATCAAAGAAAAGAGTTTCGTTTATTCCCTTCTGAAAATTCTTGTTTCGCTATATGCAGTTTTCAAGCTTCCCGAATTTAAACGTTCAAAATGAATTTTTTTTGATAAAGTCTGTTACAATTTGTATCTTGTAATTGGCAAGAGCAAGCTAAAAATCGTTAACAAAATAAAAAAGCCTGAAACGCCTTCACGTAACAACCTGATTTTAAAGTAGAAGCAAGCAGCAATATGTCGAAGCTTTGGGAGGATATTCAAGCTGTTGTAAATGCCAGATTTTTAGTTGAGGAATGCTATTAAGTCTGATTTTTGAATAGAAAATTACAGCAATCAGTTTGGCTACTTGGTTGTAAGGGAATTTGTTAGACCTGTACTATCCGGTAACTTGTGCTGCGGCCTCCTGCTGTTTCCTGTTCCAGAATATTCTTTTTTACAAGGTCCTGTATATCGCGTAGCGCAGTGTCTGTTGAACACTGGTTTATTTTTGCCCATTTGGAGACATTCAATGTTCCGTAAAAGTCCTCCAATAAAAGGTTAATCATTTTTAGTTGTCGTCCATTGAGTGTAGCACCTTCGTGTGCCTTCCAGAAACTGTCTTTTGCTTGAACCTTCCCCACAATCTGATCGGTGCTATCCATCGACCTGTCAAGACATTCCAGGAACCATAACAGCCACTCTGTAATATCCAGCGAACCCTTTTGTGTTTTTTCCAGGATATCGTAGTAAGACCTTTTTTCCTGTTCGATCTGAGCAGACATACTGTAAAAACGTTGTTCAGATCCGTCAGCTCTGGCCAGCTGCATATCAGTAATAGCGCGGGTGATCCTTCCATTTCCGTCTTCAAAAGGGTGAATGGTTACAAACCATAAGTGGGCAACTCCTGCTTTAATTACCGCATCAATTTCCTGCGAGGAATTAAACCACTGCAGGAATTGGGTCATTTCTACCGGTAATCTTTCAGCTTCAGGAGCCTCGTAATGTACCTTTTCCCGACCGCTCGCACCTGATATTACCTGCATTGGGCCTTTTTCGTCGTTTCGCCAGTTTCCGACTTTGATTTTAAATATTCCGCTTCTGCCAGTTGGAAAAAGGGCGCTTTGCCAGCCGAACAAGCGGTCTTCAGTTAATGGGTTTTTATAGTTCTGTGTAGCGTCCAGCATCATTTCCACCACACCCTCGATATAGTGATTGGTGGGGATAAGTCGTGCAACATCCAGCCCTAAGCGTCTTGCAATCGATGACCTAACCTGTTCCGGATTCAATATTTCGCCTTCGATTTCACTTGACTTGGTAACATCCAGGGTTAAGGTTTTTAAGATGGCTTCTTCTTTTATTTTAAAGCCTGCAGCATTCATTTGCCCCAGTATTTTCCCTTGACGGTGTCTTACTGCTCCCAATTTCACGCTAAGTTCCTGATCTTGCCAGGTCAAATCGGGCCATTGTTTTAAGGTGTGAATATGCATATTCGCCGCAAATATGCGGTAAATGTATATAGAATTTACCGCATATCCTAATGGTGCGGTGAATAATCAGTCGATTCGCCGCATTTTTGCGGTATTTGAAGATCTTTCATTGCGAGATCATTCATTATTTATCAAACCCATACCAACATCATCAACCCGGAATACCATCACTTGTTCCGGAACGGAGGCATAAGAAATAAATATCAATAAATTTTAATTATCGAACATTGAAAATTGTGATGAAAATGGAGTGAATTGATTATAGACATTTGTTCTATCAAAACAAAATAACATGACCACGTAAGAAAAAATCATACAAGAAACAGGCCTGCTCCTGAATATTAATAAGCCTGCAAAAAAGGCGATTTTTATAGTTGGTGTCCTGCTTTGCTTTACGCCTTTTATCAGTACTGTAGTGGCCTTGCTGATGGGCCTGGCAATCGCCCAGCTAACCGGTCACCCTTATCTGAGCTTATATACAGCAGGTTATAAGCAATAAAAAAACCGGCATACCAGAACTGGGTCTGGATTTTGCCGGTTTCGCCGATTTGGTAGCGGGGAGCAGGATCGAACTGCCGACCTTAGGGTTATGAATCCTACGCTCTAACCATCTGAGCTACCCCGCCGGATCATTTTTTTTTATCTTTTTACTGGCTATTTTTCAACAACTTGTATTAAAATCAGCCTCTATTTGCTTTAAACGTTATTCTTTATTATTCAGGCCGAAAATGGCATCAAATAAAGCTTTATCGCTGTAAAAAGAGTTTGCAAATATAGTAGAAATTCGTTTTCTTTAGAAAAAATGTTAAGATTTACGGCAAATCATACCGCCGGTTGTTATAAACCCCTATGTCTGGAAAGAAGAAATTTAATATTGAGTACGAAATAAAATCGTCGCCCAGGATACTATATAGCTTCCTGAGTGAACCTAATGGACTGACGCAGTGGTTTGCCGATGATGTAACTGTTAGAGACCAGGTTTTTACCTTTAACTGGGACGGAGAAGAACAAAAAGCAAAATTGCTTTGCACCAAAGAAAATAAACTGGTCAGGTTTAAGTGGCTGGATGATGATCCGGAATATTTTTTCGAAATGGAGATATTGCAGGACGAGCTAACCAATGACGTCGCCCTGAGCATTACCGACTTTGCCGCAGAAGATACCTTGAGTGAAAGAAAATTAATCTGGGATAATCAGATTGAGTACCTTATCAGCGTTCTAGGTGCATAAGGGAATAATTTTCCCTAATTTTGTATTGTGAAGAAAATTCATCTCTTATTACTCAAAGCATTTATCAGGCCTTTCATAGTCACCTTCATGATCGTTATGTTCGTGTTGTTGATGTTGTTCCTGTTCAAATACATCGACGACCTGATCGGGAAAGGGTTTGAGCTGACCACCATCTTGCAATTAATGTTATATGCCTCGGCTACCAATGTGGCTATGGCATTGCCTCTCTCAGTGCTTCTTTCATCCATCATGACCTATGGCAGCCTGGGCGAAAACTATGAACTGGTAGCTATAAAATCGGCAGGAGTTTCATTGCGCAGAGCAATGTACCCAATGATCATTGTGGTTGGTATTCTTAGTATAGCGGCTTTTATATTCTCCGACAATATGCTCCCGGTGGCCAACAGGAAATATTATTCTCTTTTGTATGACGTAAGGCAACAAAAATCAGCTAACTTATTACCTGAGGGTGTTTTCAGTAACAGTTTTCCGGGTTATTCTATTCGTGTAAATAAAAAGGACCCTGATGGGCAAACCCTGCATGATGTGATGATCTATTCAAAAAACGAGTCGGACAATAATACCAACGTCTTGGTTGCCAAAGAAGGCAGGATGTACCGCACAATGGATAATCAGTTTCTGATACTGAGACTCAAAGATGGTGTAAGGTATGAAGAAGCGCATGGTGATAAAAATTTCGAGATGCGCCAGCGGTTTACTCGCTTCCGTTTTAAGGAAACAGAGCAAAAGTTTGATCTGTCGTTCATGAAACTGAAGCGTACCGACGAAAATTTATTTAGGCAGGCGGTGCAAATGATGGACCTCAAACAATTGAAATATTTTGGCGATTCAACCCGCAGACAATTGGATAGCGTTACAGGCCTTAATTATAAACAGGTTAGTCCGTATATTAAATACTTTGGTATACCTAAAAAGCCAAAGGATGCTAAAATTAAATATGTGGTTTGTAAGAGTAAAAATATATTGGGCGATATGAGCCTGCAACAACAGGTAGCTGCGTTGATGAATGCACAAAATGAAGTGCGTTCTGTTACCGAGGTAACTAAAAACCGTGCCGATATGTATAAAGACATGGCCAAAAGCGGGCGAAATATCGCTCTGGAATATCAAAAGAAGTTTGAGTTATCGGCGGCGTGTATCACCCTGTTTTTGATCGGTGCACCAATGGGATCCATTATTCGTAAGGGCGGGCTTGGGATGCCGGTTGTTGTATCTGTGATATTCTTCCTTGTATATTATATCACCTGGACAATTGGCGAGAAATCTGCGAAAGGCGGAGATCTATCGCCGGTAATAGGTGAATGGATATCGATAATCATATTAACACCAATCGGACTGTTCCTTTCTTATAAAGCGGCAAATGATTCTGTTTTATTTGACATGGAAGCTTATAAACGGTTCTTCAATAAATTATTACGGCGAAAAGACGTATAAGAGCTATAAAGCAACTTTTACAAATATCCGACCGTAATGGATAGAGTAACAGTTAACTTTGTATAATATACAATGGTATGCTGGCTTTACCGGAGGCCTATTTACACTACTGACACCAAAAAATGCTGAATACAATACAGGAAGCTATAGAAGCTATCAAAGCTGGAAGAACCATTATAGTTGTTGATGATGAAGACCGCGAAAATGAAGGTGATTTCTTAACTGCTGCGCATAATGCTACCCCCGAAACTATAAATTTTATGATACGTCATGGAAGGGGACTGGTTTGTGCGCCCATCACCAGTCAGCGGGCAAAGGAGTTGGAGTTAGAGCCAATGGTAACCAACAATACCACCTCACACGAGACGAACTTTACTGTTTCTGTCGACCTGCTGGCAGGTTGTACAACTGGTATATCTGCATCCGATCGTTCAAAAACCGTTCTGGCTCTGATTGATCCGTCTACAGTTCCATCTGATCTGGGCCGTCCGGGCCATATATTTCCATTGATAGCGAAGGATGGCGGTGTGCTGCGCCGTACAGGGCATACTGAAGCGGCCATTGATATGGCTGTTCTGGCAGGGTTTGAACCTGCCGGTGTGATCTGTGAGATCATAAAAGAAGACGGCGAAATGGCTCGCCTTCCTGATTTGCTGCAAATGGCCAGGGAATTTGATATGAAGATCATTTCTATTAAGGATTTGATCGAATACCGTCTTACTGCCGAAACGTTAGTACATAAGGAAATTGCTGTTAAGATGCCTACCCAATGGGGCGATTTTGACATGATAGCTTATACTCAATTGGATACAGGAGAACACCACCTGGCCTTGGTAAAAGGAAGCTGGGAGCCGCACGAACCCGTGCTCGTACGTGTACACAGCTCATGTGTTACCGGCGATATTTTTGGCTCATGCCGGTGCGACTGCGGGCCTCAACTGCATAAGGCGATGGAGATGATCAGCCAAGAGGGTAAGGGCGCTATTGTGTACATGAATCAGGAGGGCAGGGGTATTGGACTGATTAATAAATTAAGGGCTTACCATCTTCAGGAAAACGGCTTGGATACGGTTGAAGCAAACCTTAAGCTCGGTTTTAAAATGGATCAGCGGGATTACGGCATTGGTGCCCAGATACTACGCAGTTTGGGGATAACTAAAATGCGTTTGATGACTAATAATCCTAAGAAACGTTCGGGGTTAATGGGCTACGGGCTTGAGATTGTCGAGAATGTGGCGATTGAGATAAAGCCTAATCCGCATAATGAGGCTTACCTGAAAACCAAACGCGATAAAATGGATCACGCTATCCTGCGGGATCATTGATCATTATCATCTGCCTTTTCATTTACAGCATGACTGCTAGCACCAGGCGTTGTTCCTGAGTTTGGCGTTTTTATAGGTTCAGGAAGCGGTATAACTGGCTGCTTTTTCTTGCGTATGCCAAACATGTTCCTCAAAAACTCACCAAAGGTGTCGAAGTCTCGCTGATAAACCAGCCCGACACCATTTACATATTGCGCCGTTAATTGTTGGTCTAATGTATTCAGTACAGTGCCGTTTAGCAAGCGATAGGAGTATCGCGCAGTGAGGTTACCGTTTTTTGTAATAAGATACTGCGCACTAAAGTCTTTTGATAAGTTATTAAAGCTCGAATTAAATAGGCTATTGTTGTTATAATATAAATCGTTTGACGAAACTGCGGCGGAATACAAACTTCCGCTCAACACCACGCGCTCATTAAATAAATGTAATGATGCACTCGCATCATTAAATGACCGGATATTCAAATCGAGGCTTTTAATTGTGTTAGATTGGGAAATAAGCGTATTGAGTTTATTGAATGCAAATTCGCTTACCGCCTCACTTGCTGTATTCAATGTTTGTGTGCCCAAAGCGCCCCCATTACCGCCCGGGGTAAACCTCCTGGTTGCAATAATACTCAAAGCTTGCTGCGTACGATTATTATAATCGCTCAGATATGCGCTTACAGTTTCTTTTATCGAGGGGTCTGTAGGGAAGTTAAAATCAAAGTCGATGGTAGGCTGTAACAGCGATTTTGTTAAGATCAAATTCGCCTGAACCAATACTAACTCATTCGGCAACGGAATACCAGCAGCTGAATAAAGCTCCCGGATTCCTGTACGTACCTCATAAACCGCACGCATGTTTATCTCCGCATTATTAGGATTGCCGGTCCACCGGATGGTTCCTCCCTGTGTTACCTGAAAGTTTTTACTAATGACGTCCTTGGCAATAAATTCAAACTTGCCCGAAGTGATCAAAAAGTCGCCGAACATGGTAAAATCGCCCAGACTGCTGATGTTTAACTTTAAGTTAGTCGCAGTACCGCTACCTTCCAACTTGCCATAATCCGTAGTGATTTTTACCAATGTTTTTTCATCAGCGCTAAGGTCAAAATTCAGACTAACACCATTGAATGGTCTGGGTTTAGCGACATTTTTAGCCGTATCTTTATGGCTTACGAATTTTATAAAATCATAGTCCTCCGCTACAGTTGAGGTATTTAACGGGATATTAAATACTGTACCTGCATCAGTTTTTGCTTTAATATCAATATTCATATTATCCGTAGGACCGCTAAAGCTAAAACGACCGGTGGCATAGGCCGTACCGAAATAAAGCCTGTTATCTTTAAATGTTGTATTAAGTGCCATAAAGTTTTTGGCATTTAATACCACTTCAATATCCGGGTTCGAAATATCATTCAGGTCAACTTTTCCGGTAGCCGTGGCTTCATTCCCACGAATATCTTTCAATACCAACCCATCTACATTGATTACGCTATTGTTAACAGCTAGTTTATTATTTATGGTATAAGCTGTTTTTAAGTAATTAACCGTCACCCCCGTATTTGCCAGGGTAATATCGCCGTTAAATTGAGGGTTTGATAGAGTGCCGCTCAGCTTTAGATCGGTAGAGATGGTGCCTTTAAGATTCGATACCAGATCATTAATAAAGGGCTCTAAAATGATAGCCTCGGCCTGGTTCATTTTTATATTGAAGTCCAGCTTATCGTCCGTTTGTTTTCCGATCAGGTAAGCCCCCTCAATATTCATAGTTTCCAAACCACGGTTGATAATATTCATTTTTACATTGGCCTGAGTACGGGCGGTATCTAATGAGGATGCTATCTTCACATTTCCGATCACGGTCTTGTTCATCATGAAAGTATCGATTGATAGATGCGAATCAAATACCGGTGCCTTGGTAACCGCACTTAATACCACGTCGCCATTTAGTGTGCCATTCATTTTTAAGTTGGCCGTGCGTGTCAACTGATCAAATGTTGACATCTTGAATTTCTCAAATTCCACCTTCAACTGATCAGCCGGGTTGTCGGAAATAAAGCCGTTTATCCGGGCCTTTTGTCCGCCGTTGGAAAGTTCAAAGCCTGTTACCTGGGTCTTGCCGTCCAGCAACCTTATTCTAACTTTATCTGTCAGCCGCCAGTATTGATGTTCCAATATTACGTCTGATGGCAAAAGCGAAAGCTTGGCTGTTGTATCGCGTCCAAATTGCACAAGGCCATAAAGGTCGAGCTGGTTAGTAGCATCCTTGTCGGCTAGCTTGATGTTGAAATTAAGGCTGTCTTTTCTTAAGAAATTCGAGATACTTATATTTTTTACGAAAAGGCTATCCGTAAAATTGACCCGGCTTAACGAGATGTTTGCCTCCAGGTCCTTGTCGGTGGTGTTCTCGTCTAAGATAAAATCATGAAAAACAGTCTTGCCCAACTGAACGGTTTTGATATAGCCGTTAAGAGTCGCAGTTTTATTTGCCGAATCAAACTGCCCGATAAAAGTTCCCTGGTCCGGCACTTTTACAGTGGGGGCATACATGGCCAGCAAAGGTTCCAGGTTTTTTATAGTTAGATTGAACGAAAACTGCTGAGGTTTCGGGGCAACAATCTCGGTCTTCAGTGACGGGATATATTTCTTTACGATTGTTTTGAAATAGGATGGCAAAGTTGCCAGATCGTAGCTTCCTTTAATGCCGGCATCAGCCAGATCTGATTTTAAACTGATTTCCCTTACTTTACCCAACCCGTTTGCTGCAAGATATACCGAATCAACCACATAATTATTGCGTGGATCGGTAATCTTTATTTGTGATAAAAGTACCTTGCCTTCGGTATTATTGAGATCATGGCCATGGAAATTGGCATTAATGCGTGTAGAAAGCGTAATTGTATCCTTTAATAATTTTAGCGTATGCAACTTAGCATCGTTGATAGTGGCTGCGAAATTGTACTCAGGTAATTTCGGATTCAAATCTATGCTGCCATTTGCATCCAGTTGGATGTTGCTGTCATCAATTGAGAGTTTCGCACTGGCTACTTTTTTAAGGAACGTGCCGTTCAGAGTTACGTTGTTATAATCATACCCTTTGAAAGTGATATTTTTTATACTGGCATCCAGCTTCTCAGTCAGGTCTTTTAGTTTATCGCCACTCCCTACTACGTTGGCCGTTAAAGTAGCGCGACCAACATCACTTTCGTCTATCAGCGTGCCCAGGTCAAAATTATAGGTTGATAATTTACCGCTATAACTTGGGGTGCCGGCTTTGTTGATTTTCAGGTTAAGGTCTGAATCAAACCGGCCCAATTTGGTTTTGAAAGTGCCATAGGCGACAAAGTCGTTCTGTAATCCGGTAAAACGTCCTGAAAAATTGATCTGCCCAAATTTGGCTATCACATCCGGTACCTTTGCCGTTGGGGTACCAGTAAAGTTGCTGTATAGGTAGTCGATATCTTTCTTGTTAGTGGCGATCTGCTCGAAATTGAGTTCAAGAAAGGTATTATCCCAATCCGGGAGGCCTTTCAGGTTAAAGTCACCTTTCACATAGGTACCCTGCCCGCCGGTAACCAGCAGGTTCTTCGACTTCAGATTATTTACATACCCTTTTATCTGCCCATCGAGGCCAAGGTCGAATTTTACCTTTTCCAGCCCATCAGTAAAGTAAGCAATATCGCTGGATGCAATATGGGAGGTTTTGAAGGCGCCTTCCATATACACACGGTCATCTATATGGTCGCCAATGTCATCAAAGTTCTTAAACTTCATCCTGAAATAGTTCTTCAAATCAGAATGTGTCGTTTGTAAATGCATGTTTTGCACCAATATCTGATTGGTATCCACGGTAGCTTTTCCAATCAAGTTCCTGAGGTAAAAACCGCTTTTCTTTTCCAAAAGGGTCAGTTTATGTATATTGCCTTTGAAGACATGGTGAACAAAATCGAGGTCTGATATCTCTGTTGTAAAATTGTGCACATCCAAATCATCAAAATTCACCTGATTCATAGCGGTGTCTACCAGGAAGTTTTTGTAACGGAAGTGCAGGTTATTAATGGCGACTTTCTCAAAATCTATTGTCCAAGGTTTGCTTTTAGTTTTTGTTTTTATAGTATGTGGCGAACTGAAAAAGTCTTCAAGAAATTTAAGATTGCTTGTGCTATCTTTAAGCTTTTTCAGATAGACAGATCCGTTGTCCAGTTGCACCAAGCTCAGATCAAGGTGCCGTCGTTGTATACTGGTTAATAAAGAAAAACCGCTAATATCAACCGTAAGCTTAGGCGTATTGATTAAAGTGTCCTTTTGTTTATCCAGTACATAAAAGTCTTCGAGCACTACGGTCGAAAATGGTTTAATGTAAAGACTCTTGATGCTGACTTTGGTATTGAGCTTTTCGGAAAGGTAATCTGTTGCCTGTTTAGCAGCCCAGGTTTGTACTGGTTTATACTCAAATAGCAGAAGTATGACGCTTATTACTAGTAAAATAAACAGCACAATCCCTAACGCTATATTGAGTAGTTTTTTAATAACTTTGTATTTTTTAATTGGATGCGCAAAAATATGCATTCATATATTGATAATGAGTTTAGTTTTTGCACATATTAACGTTTATTTCTTTGACTTTCTTCAATAACCAGAGTTTATTTAACTCGGTTTTGAAATTTTGATTTTTTAAGGTGCCTGTAATACTCGGAATTGAATCTTCCTGTGACGAAACATCAGCCTCCATCTGCGCTGATGGCAAAATTTTAAGCAATGTAATTGCCAATCAAACTATCCACGAAGCTTACGGTGGTGTAGTGCCCGAGCTGGCCTCGCGCGTACACCAGCAAAATATTGTTCCCGCAGTACAACAATCTATTGTAAACGCAAAAATCAGCAAGAATGATATTGATGCAGTCGCTTTTACGCGTGGTCCGGGGCTTTTAGGTTCATTATTGGTAGGTGTCTCGTTTGCCAAAGCTTTTGCATTAGCCAGGAATTTACCTTTGATTGAAGTCAACCATATGCAGGCGCATGTGCTGGCCCATTTTATCGATGAACCGAAACCAAGCTTTCCTTTTTTGTGCTTGACAGTTTCCGGAGGGCACACGCAAATCGTTTTGGTAAAAGATTACTTCAATATGGAGATAGTTGGCCAAACCAATGATGATGCCGCAGGCGAAGCTTTGGATAAAACCAGTAAGATTTTGGGCTTGCCATATCCAGGCGGACCGATGATCGATAAATACGCGCGTATAGGTAATCCGAATGCTTACCAATTTCCAGAGCCACAAATTCCAGGACTGGATTTCAGTTTCAGCGGATTAAAAACGGCGATCCTTTATTTCATCAGGGATAACACCAGATTGAACCCTAATTTCGTGCAGGATAACATCGCAGACATCTGTGCTTCGGTAGAAAAGCGAATCGTCACCATCCTGTTAAACAAATTGAAGAAAGCAGCTCAGCAATATGATGTGAAGGATGTGGCACTAGCCGGAGGTGTATCAGCTAATACAGGCTTGCGTAATGGCCTGAAAGTACTAGGCGAAGAAATGGCCTGGAACACATTCATTCCTCAATTTCAATACTGTACTGACAATGCTGCCATGATAGCCATTGCCGGTTATTACAAATATCTGAAAGGTGACTTTGTGGGACAGGATACTGCGCCGCTGGCAAGAATGCCTTTTTAAGCTGAATGGTTTATTATTTTAATTTCTATTTTTGCAGCACTTCCGGAGTTGCGGACTTCCCGTCTTCCGGATTTTTAAAAATATGGGTGCTCCTTCAATAATTTTCTTTACTGTTTTTTTATTACCGCTGGTGGCGTTTTTTATCTGGTTGATGAGACAGGATAAACGCAAAGGTGCAACGGGCCTGATCGTGCTAGCCATTATTGTCATTTGTGGCATTGTGTACATGTATCTGAAAACCGGCGGAAATTAAAAAGCCTCCCCACAATGGACTGAACCCCAAAAGTTGGACGAATTTAAAAATTAATTGTAATGATGAGCCCGATAAATTATCGGGCTCATC
>NZ_JAUMKB010000016.1 GCF_030519375.1 Mucilaginibacter tolerans
GATGAGCCCGATAAATTATCGGGCTCATCATTACAATTAATTTTTAAATTCGTCCAACTTTTGGGGTTCAGTCCAAACTGACGGGCTTTTTTTGTAGCTAAAGATTATGAGAAGTCGGAAAGTCGGTATGTCCGGAAGCTGTCTTTCTTTCGGACTTTCTGACTAATTAGTCTCCATCCTGCGAGGTATACAGCCAGGTTTCGGTATTGCCTACAGGTAAGTTCACCATTTCACCCCTGTTTTGCTGCCACCAGAAACGCAGGCGCGGTTTTTCGTGATTGCCAATTTCGTTCATCGAATTGGCATCATACAGCCGACCATTTACCATCACGTATTTTATCTTTTCGCTGTTGCGGATATCAATCAATGGGTTAGCATTCAGAACAATCAAATCGGCCAGTTTGCCTTGCTCCAATGAGCCTATATCTCTGTCCATTCCCAAATAAGATGCGCCATTCATAGTTGCGCACCGGATAGCCTGCAATGGAGTCATACCGCCCTGTGTCAACATCCAAAGCTCCCAATGCGCGCCAAGGCCCTGTAGCTGACCATGTGCGCCCAGGTTAACTTTGGTACCACCGTCAGCGATTTGTTTTACATATTTGGAGACCTCGATATGGCCGTAGTCGCCATATTCAGCAGTTACTCTGCGGCGTGAGCGTGCGTCTACAATAGATTGCGGCGTAAAGCTGAGCAGGTGTTCGTTTTTCCAAACTTCAGTACGGTCATACCAGTAGTTCTCGCCAAATAAGCCCCCATAGGATACGATCAGGGTAGGAGTATAACCGGTTTTGCTAGCATTCCAAAGGGACTTCACGTCTTTATAAATCGGTACAACGGGAATATTATGCTCAATTCCGGTATGCCCATCTAGTATCATATTCATATTGGTGAAGAAGGTTGACCCTCCTTCAGGTACTACCTGCATCTGCAATTCACGGGCTGCTGCGATGATTTGCTGACGTTGTTCGCGACGTGGTTGATTATAGCTTTTCACTGAAAATGCCCCTACCGCTTTTAATCTGCGAAGATTGGACAAAGCATCGTCGAGACTGTTGATCACTACTTTAAAGTCACCATCTGCGCCATACAAGATCGAGCCGGTCGAATATATCCGCGGGCCAACCATAATGCCGGCCTTTACCATTTCCGACTGGCTAAAAACCATCTCCGTATTGGTGGATGGATCGTGCGCCGTTGTTACGCCAAATGACAAGTTGGCAAAGTAATTCCAGTCCTGCTGTGGTGAAATACCATCCGGACTTGGATGCAGGTGTGCATGAACATCGATCATGCCCGGCATAATGGTTTTACCATTAGCATCGAAGACTTTCGCATCAGACGGAACTTGTATGTCAGATGCTTTTCCTATAGCGGCTATCCTGTTTTTCTCAATTACAATAGTGCCGTTGTCAATCACCTCATCGCCCTTCATAGTAATAATACGGGCATTGGTGAAGGCTATTTTGCCGTCCGGAATATCTGATTTCAGTTTCAGGTTAACGTCGGTTCCCGCTGTATCAACAACTTTTGTTTTATCGTCACCGCCTTCTACAAACGGGAACGCGCTATGAATATCGCGCACAAAATATTTTGATCCCAGCGTCCACATCAATTTCTGACTATCCTTGCTCCAATGGAGATAGGTGCCTGCATCACGAGTTAGCTTGTTGAGCGGGAGGGCTTTATTGCCTGCCGACAAATCCTGAGGACTGCCGGAGTAAACCATTGGTGTGATATAACAGTTAAATAACTCTGTGAATGCCATCCATTTCCCATCAGGACTAGGCGTGAACTGGGTAGTATAAGTTGAAGTATATAATGTTTTTTGGTTTGCGCCGGTGGTATCCATCACCATAAAGGTCTTTTTATCGCCCTCGCTGCTTTGGTAATAGATTTTTGAATCGTCGGCAGAGTACTGAGGCCAGATACCATTATTGATAATCATTTTTGGTTTGCCGCCCGTTGCCGACATGACATATATTCCCGGATTTTTACCAAACGCGAAGCCTAACACATCGTTACCTTCACCCTTTCGGAAAATGATCTTATCGCCCTTGTTGGAGAATTTTGGCGAATAATACAGGCCTTTCTCTGGGGTAAGCCGGCTTACAAAATGCGTTGTCAGATCGACCTTGCTGATAGAGCCTTTCAGTTCGTCATTCCAGTCGACATAAATGAGTGATTTTCCATCCGGACTAAACTGCGGTTCATATTCAAAATCAGCTGTGCTATCAATTCGCATAGGTGCTCCATCGGGCAAAGTTTTGATGTAAATGTGTCCAGCTGCATTGAATGCCACTTGTTTACCGTCCGGCGAGGTGGTCAACTGACGGATCATTTTAGCTGAGAACTCATCCTGGAAAACCCGTTGAGGGAAATGAAGCGCATCTGTTATCGTTTGTTGTGAAGTAACCTCAAACGGTATCTGCGCAGCATTTAATGTCGTAATATCCAGGTTCCATATCTTGCCTTTAGCATAGAAAATGATGCTCTTACTGTCGGGAGTCCATCCGAAATTAGGATAAACACCAAATATGGCCCAGGTTTCCTGCTGGTCTTTTGAAAGCTCGTCATAAACCGGCCATTCTTCGCCTGTTGCCAGGTTGTGCAGGTATAATACGCTCTTCAGCCTTACACGCTTCACAAATGCCAATAATTTGCCGTCAGGAGAGATCTGCGGACGGCAAGCACCGCCGCCTCCACCAGTTACTGTTTCTATTTCGCCTGTTTCGCGATTCAATCTTTTTATAGCGTAAATGCCCTGGTAAGGGTCTTTGTTATATTGAAAATATGGCCCAGGTGTAACATCCTCGCTCCAGTAAACATATTTACCATCAGGCGATACAATAGGCTCACCCGCATCCTGTTGATCATTTTTGCGTTTGGTTAACTGGATACCATCACCACCTGTTTTGTGATACAACCACATTTCACCAGCGCCTAATGAACGGCTTGCTGTAAAATGCTTACGTGCTACCAAATACTGGCCATCAGGTGTCCATGATGCGTTATTTAATAATCTGAAAGTCTCTTTGGTGATGGGGTGTTTATTGGAGCCATCACTGTTCATGATCCAGATGTTATCACCGCCATCCTTATCGCTGGTGTAGGATATCATTTTACCATCAGGACTGTAGCGCGGCTGTAAGTCCCACGACTTCCCGGAGGTAAGTGTCGTAGCTTTTCCACCTTTTATTGGAATGGTGTAAATATCGCCCAGCAAGTCGAAGACAATATTCTGGCCATCCGGACTCACATCCAGATTCATCCAGGTACCTTCGTCGGTAGTAATACTTACTTTTTTTACCGGTCCGGGAGGCGCCTCCACGTTCCATTTTTGGGCAGAAACTATATTGATTGATAAGGAAAATAGTAGAGATAGAATCAGATATTTCATAAGGTATCAATATGTTAACGCCGCGAAGTTAAAAATATTGAGTTATTAAAAAGGTTTTGGATTTCGAATGTTACATTTCACGGCTATCTTACAAGCGAATACTAAATCCGAAATTGTAAATTCGACATCCGAGATTAATAATGACTATCCAGCAAATACTAAAACATTATTGGAACCACGATACCTTCCGGCCATTACAGGAGGAGATCATCCAGTCTGTTTTACTGGGTCAGGATACGCTGGCTTTGCTTCCAACGGGCGGAGGTAAGTCTATCTGCTTTCAGGTACCAGCTTTAACTAAGGCTGGGTTATGCATAGTTGTCTCGCCTCTGATCGCTTTGATGAAGGACCAGGTAGAGAACCTGAAAGCAAAAGGCATTGAGGCTGTTGCCATCGTATCCGGTATGAGCAAACGAGAGGTGGATATTACTTTGGATAGATGTGTTTACAGTGGAGTTAAATTTCTGTACTTGTCTCCCGAACGCCTGCTATCAGAACTGGTTCGTGAGCGGATTGCTTATATGAATGTCAACCTGATCGCAGTTGACGAAGCGCATTGTATATCACAATGGGGCTACGATTTCAGGCCGCCATATTTGCATATCGCTGATTTGCGCGAAATACAGCCAGACGTCCCCGTATTGGCGCTTACCGCTACCGCTACGGCTGAAGTCTGTGACGATATTCAGCAAAAGCTATTATTTAAGCAGCCAAATATTTACCGCAAAAGCTTTGAGCGGAAGAATATCAGCTACGTGGTGCAGAACGAAGAAAACAAGCTACGCAAACTGTTGGATGTTGCGAGAGGGGTGAAGGGTAGTGGTATTGTTTATGTCCGCAGTCGTAAGGAAACTTCCGAGATCGCTAAGCTCTATAATGAGAATGGTTTCAGGGCTGATTTTTACCACGCTGGCCTGACGATGGAACAACGATCAAAGAAACAAGAAGAATGGAAAAACAATAAAACGCGGATCATAGTGGCAACAAATGCCTTCGGGATGGGGATTGATAAACCGGATGTTCGTTTCGTAATCCATAAGGATATACCCGAAAGCCTGGAGGCGTATTACCAGGAAGCCGGCAGGGGAGGACGTGATGAACAAAAGGCTTATGCCGTGTTACTATACAATTATGCCGACCGCCTGAAGAATGAAAAGAAACTGCTGACCAACTTTCCTTCGGTAGACGAGATCAAACTGGTTTATCACCATTTAGGCAGTTATTTTCAATTAGCCTTCGGAACCGGCGAGGGAGTGAGTTTTGATATCGATCTGAGCGATTTTTGTGTTCGTTACAAACTTGAACCCAATAAAACGCTAAATGCGCTGAAATTCCTCGAGCAGGATGAATACCTGTCATTTAACGAAAGTGTGTTTTTACCCTCACGTTTTCGTTTCGAAGTGCATAATGAGGAACTATATAACTTCCAAATTCAAAATGCTTCATGGGATCCTTTCATCAAAACACTACTACGCTCCTATGGAGGCTCGTTTGAGAACTATGTTCGTTTGCGCGAGTTCGATATTGCCCGGCGAAGCAATCTCAGTGTTCAGCAAGTAATTGAAGGCTTAAAACAACTACAGGAAATCGGTATACTCAGCTATATGCAACAAACTGACATGCCGCAGGTAACTTACCTGAAGCCGCGGTTGCAAAATAATGAGATGGTGGTTAATAAGCGTTATATTGATGAGCGCAAAGCCATCTACCTGAAAAAACTCGAAGCGGTATTTGCTTATGCAGAACATAAAAAGTGCCGCAGCCAGATGTTGCTGGCTTATTTTGATGAATCTGATGCCGATAAATGCGGTATCTGCGATATTTGCCTGGAAGAAAAACGCCTGAAAAACCTTTCCGAAACCTCTGACAACATCACCGACGAGATAGCCCATCTGCTTAGTGTCGATGCGCTTACTATTGATGACTTGATGAGTTCCATAAAAGCCGGTACTGAAAAAGACCGCATCGAAACCATCCGTACCCTGCTGGATGCCGGTAAGATCAAGACGGACGGGGAGAGGTATTATTTATAAATTTATAATTAAAAGATAGAAGGTTTCCTAAAAGAGATATTTTGCATCTTTAATATGATGATGGGAATGAACCAGTTGGATCGCGTTAATTACTATAACATTCTGGCGATGGTGCTGTCTGCATGTCTTGCGATACTCATCCCTTTTGAACTAGCCTTGTTATCGTATGCTATCCTGGGGCCGGCACATTATCTTACTGAGATATCATGGCTTAAAGAAAGGCAGTTCTTTACTGTTAAAAAACATGACTATTTTATCATTATAATCATCGTGATTGTTGCTCTGCTGATTAAACTGCCATATGCTAACCTATTATTTTATACATTTGGATTAACATTGCTTTTCTTGTTTATTAAGGATAGCACGAATCGAGTGCTTGCATTTGTGATATTAATAGTTGCCGGGTATTTTTTATTATCACATAATCTACTCCGGACTATTTTCGGGTTGTATCTGGGCACCCTTATTCATGTATATGTGTTTACCGGGGCGTTTATATTGTATGGCGCTTTGAAAAGCAAGAATATTTCGGGTTACCTGTCAATATTAGTGTTTGTATTATGTCCGGTATTATTATGTTTTTTATTTGCCGGATGGCATAATGTACCTACCGCATGGGCTGCAAGTAACTATGGAGCCTTCTCGCGGCTTAATTTTACTACACTACATACTCATGTACTTAATATTTATGCCGATAAAACAAGTGTTTTATTAACAAGGTTCATTGCTTTTGCCTACACTTATCACTATTTAAATTGGTTTAGCAAAACCCGGATTATTAATTGGCACCGGATATCTGTAAAAAGGGCTGTATTCATCATTGTCATCTGGATCGCATCAGTCGGGTTATACTTTTATAACTATAATACAGGATTAAAATGGCTTTTCCTATTGAGCACTATTCACGTAATCCTGGAGTTCCCGTTAAATCACCGCACATTTATCGGCATCGGCAAAGAACTGAAGAGCCGTCTATCGCCGATAACCACTAAATAGATTCTGATCATCAGAAGTTTTGAACGAGATTGCCTGACATTGTAATTGTTACCGGTCGGTATAAACCTGATTTTTTCACCGACCAAAATCCCCGCTTTACCGGGAAAACCCTGCTGTACAACTAATAGAGGCCTTTTTACTGTAACGGATCTTTCCTGTGATCGTCTTATGGGTGTATTTAGAAACAAACAAATTGACAATCAAAATATTAAATATCATGAAAACAAGAATTTTTTCCTTAATAGCTATTGCAGCAGTAGTTTTAGGAGTAAGCAACACCACCTTGGCAGCAACAAAAGATTCAGCTGCAAACAACAGTGAAGTTAGCACTGTATTGAAGGTAAGCAAAATCAGCAAGATCGAAGTTCGCGGTAATGTTGAGCTGTATATAACTGATGGCTCAGACGATCAGGTTAAAGTTTATAACCGCTACTATTCAGAAAGCGCTTTGATCCAAAACAACAACGGTACATTACGTATCTCATCTTTCGCCGACCAGAAACTGGTAGTTTGGGTTAAAGCAGAACAGTTAAGCTCAATCGCTGCTTATGACAATGCTGAAGTAAAATCATTCGGTAAAATCTCTCCGCTTGAAATGGATATAACTTTACACGATAATGCTTATGCCCAATTAGATGTAGACGGTTACAGCATGAACATTACCGTAAACAACCGCGCAAAAGCTGATCTTTCAGGTAACGTAGAACAATGTAACTTAAAATACGACCGCTCAGCCTATGTAAACAGCACCAACTTCGCTGCAGCGCACATGACAAGAACAACTGACGGAGTCGCTAAAAACGATGATCTGGTAGTTTTATAATCATCACTTGCAAAAGTTCAACATATACATCGCAGGCCACTTGTTTAACAGGTGGCTTTTTTTATGGGCGCAGTTTTTATTATTTAACTGTTATTGTTCCGCTAAATATAATAATCGGGCTTTCTGAACCTCGTGTGGCAGTTATAATCAATGCGGCGGTACCTGATTTTAAGGCGCTAAACTCCCAGGTATCTGTTCCGAAATCTCCAACGTTCATATTGTTTACAGGTGGGGTATTGATATGACTATTCAACTTCAGCATTGATGAATCATATTTTGGCGCATCAAAAGTATATCCACCATCGCCGGGGTTCCCAAGTTTGATTTTAAGAATTTGACCTTCTAAAAGCGTAACGGTTTTACCATTATCTTGCGAAGTGACCTGTTTAGCGGGCAAGTTGGGATCCTGCGTTTTTTTGCATGATGTAAGTACACCAACAAGTGCAACAATAGTGAATAAAGTCAGGATAGTTTTACTTTTCATATTTGGCTCAAGGTAATATACTCATTACGCAAGGCAGCCAGCATATGTAACAGCCGTTCAATAAAATTTCAGTTAAAAAAGAGGTAGTAAAAGCCACGACACGGCCGCCCAACAGAATTTTCGCCGACCATTTTCAGCCGTTCACCGAGATAAAAGGGCCATACATCTAATAGTGGGGTTTTGGCTGTAACGATTCCTTTTTGGGGTCGTCTTATGGGTGTATTTAGAAACAAACAAATTGACAATCAAAATATTAAATATCATGAAAACTAAATTTTTATCCTTCGTAGCTATCGCAGCAATAGTATTAGGAGTAAGCAACACAACCATAGCAGCAGTAAAAGACAGCGCAGCTGCAAACAACAAAAGCGAAGTTAGCACCGTGTTAACTAATGTAAGCAAAATCAACAAAATTGAGGTTCGTGGAAACGTTGAAGTATTCGTATCAGACGGTTCAGCCGATCAGGTAAAAGTATACAACCGTTACTATTCAGAAAGCGCTTTGATACAAAGCCAGAACGGGGTATTACGCATCTCATCTTTTGCCGATCAGAAACTGGTAGTTTGGGTTACCGCAGCTCAGTTAACTGCTATCTCAGCTTATGACAACGCTGAAGTAAAATCATTCGGTAAACTATCACCAATAGAAATGAATGTTACTTTACACGACAACGCTTATGCTAAACTGGATTTGGACGGCTACAGTGCAGACATCACTTTAAACAACCGTGCAAAAGCTGACTTAACTGGTAACATAAATGAATGTAACTTAAAATACGATCGTTCAGCTACTGTAAACAGCACTGACTTTGCCGCTGGGCATATTACTAAAACTGTTGACGGATTGAATGTAAATACAAACGAAGACATCGCAGTACTTTAATCCTACTTTTGCAAAAGTTCATCATATATTCAGAGGGCCGTTCTTGTAAATCGAACGGCTTTTTTTATTTTTGATGTAACCAGATCTGATCAAACACGTCCAATACCTAAAAAAATCAAACCATGAAAAAATTATACTCCATTG
The DNA here is from genome assembly GCF_030519375.1 of Mucilaginibacter tolerans. Classification (GTDB taxonomy): domain Bacteria; phylum Bacteroidota; class Bacteroidia; order Sphingobacteriales; family Sphingobacteriaceae; genus Mucilaginibacter. The sequence continues at coordinate 8,764 of NZ_JAUMKB010000016.1, forward strand.
CGATATTATTTATTGCAGCCATATCGTTATCTGTTTTATCATCGTGCCGGTTCGGCTGTATAAAGGGCTCTGGCCACCAGGTAACCGAAAATCATAAAGTAAGCGATTTTACCAGACTCGATATTTCTGGCGGCTTTAAGATTAACCTGAAACAGGACAGCAGCCTGACCGTATCTGTTACCGCGGATGATAATCTGATGAAATATATTCACATAAACTCAGATGGCGATAAGCTGCGCATTTACTCAAAGAAAAGCATATGCGGCAGCGGCGAGCTCGTGCTCAACATAGGAGTGAGGAACCTTGAAGTAATAAAAACGTCAGGAGGTATCAATTTAGCTACCGACGGGAAACTAAACACAAAAGACCTTCGCCTTGAACTTAACGGCGCCAGTAAAGTTGACATGGATTTGAATGCAGCTAATTTGTTTACAGAAGGCAGCGGCTCAACTGACATGACTCTAAAAGGGCAGGCCTCTTCACACAAGATTGAATTTGCAGGCAGCGGTAAAGTAAAAGCACTGGATTTTGTAGTAGGTAGTTACGACATTGAGACAACAGGAGCAAGCGAGTGCAGTATTAACGTATTAAAAGACCTGAATGTGAACACCACAGGAGCCGCTGATATCAAATACCGTGGCAATCCAACAAACGTAAACACCAGTAAAACCGGTGCTGCAAACGTTACTAAAATACAGTAAATATTCACTTGGAATATTTTAGAGGCCCTGCTTGTCGGGGCTTTTTTATTTTGCCTGCCAAAATGATCTGATTGAAAGCGGCTTTTCGGCAAATTTTCTAAAATAATTCTTACCTTTGCACTCCCAAAACAAAGGGCATGCTATTTGATAATGGCATGACTGACACAGGATTTTAGTAAAAAACGAAATAACAAGATGAACATCTCACAGGAAAAAATCGACAGCCTGAATGCCGTTGTAACCATCAACATCAAACCTGAGGATTATCAGCCCAGAGTTGAAAAAGCGATAAAAGACCATGCGAAAAAAGCAAAGATCCCAGGATTCCGCCCGGGTATGGTGCCGCCGGCGCATATCAAAAAAATGTATGGTAAAAGCATTTTGGTTGACGAAGTAAATAACCTGCTTTCTGATACGCTGAACAACTATATCAACGAACAGCAATTGGAAGTATTGGGTCAGCCATTGCCAAAAATGGACGACAGCAAACAATACAACTGGGATTTTGCTGATGATTTTGAATTTAATTATGAAGTGGGTTTAGCTCCAGCTTTCGAGGTTGACTTTTCATCAAAAGATAAAGTGACTCAATACGTGATCAAAGCTGACAAAGAAACTTTGGAAGCACGCATCAAAAATATCCGCAAGAGCTATGGCAAAATGACAAATCCTGACGTATCGGCAGATGGTGATGTGCTTTATGCCGAATTAGTACAGCTTTCTCCGGATGGTTCTGTTTTTGAGGGTGGTGTTACCAATACTACATCCATTCGTTTAGACCAGGTACAGGACGAAAAAATCAAAAAGTCGCTTATCGGTCTGAAAAAAGGTGATGAAGTAACACTGGATATCCAGAAAGCTTATAATAACGATGCAACACGTATTGCTGCTATCTTAAAGGTAGACGATGAAACAGCAGCCGAGTTGAAATCAAATTTCCGCCTGACTGTTAAAAATGTTAACCGTTTGGAGGAAAGCGATCTGAACCAGGAGTTCTTTGATAAATTATTTGGTGAAGGTACAGTAACTACCGAAGAGGAGTTCAGGAATAAAATTACTGAGGAAGTTGAAGCGATGTTCGCACAGGACTCTGAGCGTAAACTGCAAAACGACCTGTATAAACTGGCTATTGATAAAGCAACTTTCCAATTGCCTGATGAATTCCTGAAACGCTGGTTAAAAGCAACTAACGAAAAACTGACCGAGGAAGAACTGACAGGTGGTTATGACGATTTTGCAAAAAACCTGAAATGGACCTTGCTTGAAAACAAGATCATTAAGGATAACAAGATCGAAATCAAATACGAGGAAGTTTTCGCAGCAGCAAAACAACGTTTGGATGCACAATTCAGAATGTACAGCCCACAGCCTTTAAGCGAGGAGCAATTAGGTCAATATACTGTTCAGTATTTACAGAACAGGGACGAGGCTAACAAGATTTTTGAAGAAGTGAAAGCGGTGAAAGCGCTAGACTATTTGAAAAGTGTAGTTACTTTAGAAAATAAAGAAGTTGACGCTAAAGACTTTAGCTCAGTAGAATAATCTCTAAAAAATATCGTACTAAAACCAAAGCAGCTCTTAATGGGTTGCTTTCGTTTTTTATAAGCATCTTATTTTTACTTTTACCAAACTTAATATCAATATTTATATTCAACTAAAAACTATATTTAACGCAAATAAAAAATAAGGAAACAAAAATCATGAGTAGCAATATCGATAAGAATGAATTCAGAAAATACGCTGTGAAACACCATCGTATTAATAGCTTATATGTAGATAAATTTATTTCAAACGTCGACAAGAGCAATCTTCCTATGGGAATGACTCCCTATATTATTGAAGAGCGCCAATTGAACGTTGCACAAATGGACGTGTTCTCGCGTTTGATGATGGACCGTATCATTTTCCTGGGGGATGCTATTTATGATAACATCGCGAATATTATTCAGGCGCAGTTGTTGTTCCTGCAATCTGCAGATAGCAAACGCGACATTCAGATCTATATCAATTCCCCAGGTGGTTCAGTTTATGCAGGTTTAGGTATTTATGATACCATGCAGTTTATCTCGAATGACGTAGCTACTATTTGTACCGGTATGGCTGCTTCAATGGCTGCCGTATTGTTGTGCGCAGGTACACAGGGTAAAAGAGCTGCTTTACCACACTCAAGGGTGATGATCCACCAGCCATCTGGCGGTGCTCAGGGCCAGCAGTCTGATATCGAGATCACTTACCACGAGATTACTAAATTGAAACAGGAGTTATACCAAATCATTGCTGACCACAGCGGTGCACCATATCAGAAAGTTTGGGATGCATCGGACCGTGACCACTGGATGATTGCGGAAGAAGCAGTAGAATTTGGTATGGTTGACGAGATTTTACGCGGAACAAAGGGCAAAAAATAAGAAACAACTCCCTGGCAACAACGTATTAAATAATAAACGACTATCCAAAAACGTTGCAATAGTTGCATTAATTTGCTAAGTTTGGTTAGATAGAATAATAATGAATAAGAACAGCAAAGAGATAAGGTGTTCGTTTTGTGGTGCCGGTAAGCAGGATTCGCTCATGCTGATAGCCGGGCTGGATGCGCACATTTGCGATAAATGTGTGAATCAGGCTAATGAAATATTGGCTGAGGAGTTGAAAGTGCGTAAGGTTAAAACATCACCGTCTTTGCCTGCATTGTTAAAGCCATCTGAGATTAAGGTGCATCTCGATCAGTACGTGATTGGTCAGGATGACGCCAAAAAGATTCTTTCGGTAGCCGTTTACAATCACTATAAGCGATTAAACCAGCGGATAGAGAAGGACGAAGTAGAGATCGAAAAATCGAATATCATTATGGTGGGCGAAACCGGTACGGGTAAAACTTTACTGGCAAAAACGCTGGCTAAAATACTGAACGTGCCTTTCTGTATCTGCGATGCAACTGTACTAACAGAGGCAGGTTACGTAGGAGAGGACGTGGAAAGTATCCTGACGCGTTTACTGCAGGCTGCTGATTATGATGTAACCGCTGCTGAAAAAGGTATCGTTTATATCGATGAAGTAGACAAGATTGCCCGCAAAAGCGATAACGCATCCATAACCCGTGATGTATCGGGGGAGGGTGTTCAACAGGCGTTGTTAAAGATACTGGAAGGTACAATGGTAAATGTACCGCCTCAGGGTGGTCGTAAACATCCTGATCAGAAAATGATCACGGTGAACACCAATAATATCCTCTTTATTTGTGGTGGAGCGTTTGACGGTATTGAAAAGAAGATAGCTAACCGTTTGCGTACACAAACCGTTGGCTATAAGCTTGCACACCACGAAGGCGAGATCGACCTGAAAAATCTGTACAAGTATATTACCCCAGCTGATCTGAAGTCTTTCGGATTGATCCCTGAGTTGATCGGTCGTTTGCCGGTGTTAACCTACCTGAATCCTTTAGATAGGGAAGCGTTGCACAATATCCTTACCGAGCCTAAAAACTCATTACTTAAGCAGTATAAAAAATTGTTTGAGTATGAAGGTGTAAAGCTGGAGTTTGATGAGGAAGTACTTGATTTTATTGTCGACAAGGCGATGGAGTTTAAACTTGGGGCACGTGGCTTGCGTTCTATTTGCGAAGCAATCATGATTGATGCAATGTTTGAATTTCCGTCTAAGAGAGATATCAAACGCTTGAACGTGACGCTGGATTATGCGCACGATAAGTTCGAGAAATCAGATCTCAAAAAATTAAAAGTAGCTTAACAGCGCCATAAGTTTAAAAGCTTATATTTGTAATATCAAAACACGAACCCTGGTGAAACGCCGGGGTTTGTTGTATAGTCAGAAATCGTTTCCTGAACTTAGGTCAGGACCTCCCGGGGCAAACGATATAATGCCTCTTTACACACCTAACTAATACACTATGAACGAAGAAAAAGACATAAAAAAAGACGAACTCGATCCCAGAGAAGTAAGTAAAATAGAAACGCCAGTAAAATCAGGTCTTAAAACAAAGGAAGCCATTGTGGTGAACTGGCTGCCGAGATATACCGGTCGCCCGCTGAATGATTTTGGCGAATATATTATCCTTACCAACTTTTCTAAGTACCTGCAGCTTTTTTCTGAATGGAATGAGAATGCGCAGATTGTAGGGCTGGATAAACCAATGCAAAGCGTTTCAGCAGGTGGAATTACGATCATCAACTTTGGTATGGGGAGTTCGGTAGCGGCTACGGTGATGGATCTGCTTACTGCTATCAAACCAAAGGCAGTTATATTTTTGGGAAAATGCGGAGGGTTAAAGAAAAAGAATAATGTGGGCGACCTGATACTGCCCATCGCAGCCATCAGAGGTGAAGGTACATCGAACGATTATCTTCCACCTGAAGTACCTGCGCTACCGGCATTCGCTCTCCAAAAGGCTATTTCAACAACCATACGCGACTTCGGCCGTGATTACTGGACCGGAACCTGTTACACCACCAACCGCCGCGTCTGGGAGCATGATAAAGAATTTAAGAAATATTTAAAAACCCTGCGTGCTATGGCCGTTGATATGGAAACGGCGACTATTTTTACAACCGGTTTTGCCAATAAAATACCTACAGGAGCATTGTTGCTGGTATCCGATCAGCCGATGATCCCGGAAGGAGTGAAGACAGCTGAAAGTGACTCGTCGGTTACTGAACAATATGTAGAAACTCATTTACATATTGGTATCGAATCATTGAAACAATTGATCAATAATGGCTTGACGGTAAAGCACCTCAAATTTTAAGTTGAACAAGTGAGTGGTCGGCTAGGGGAGAAGTCAGGCCCCGTAAATTTGCATTAACCACTTAACTCAATCAACTTAATCAACTAACTTTGATATACTATGTGGTACAATAATATACTCGAAACCATCGGCAACACGCCCATGGTCAGGCTAAATACAATTACTAAAGATATCCCGGCGACTGTGCTGGCCAAAATAGAAACGACCAACCCCGGTAACTCGATTAAAGATCGCATGGCGCTTAAAATGATAGAAGATGCTGAGAAGAACGGCTTATTGAAACCCGGCGGAACTATTATTGAAGGCACTTCGGGTAATACGGGCATGGGTTTGGCTATCGCTGCAGTGATAAAAGGCTATAAATGTATTTTTACCAGTACTGACAAGCAATCGAAAGAGAAATTTGATGCGCTGCGTGCTTTTGGTGCCGAAGTGATTGTGTGCCCAACCAATGTTGATCCGGAAGACCCGCGTTCATATTATTCAGTTTCATCACGCCTTGAGCGTGAGGTGCCTAATTCGTGGAAACCAAACCAGTACGATAATTTGTCTAACTCACAGGCTCATTACGAGCAGACAGCGCCTGAAATATGGGAGCAAACTGAAGGAAAAATAACACACCTGGTAGCGGGAGTGGGCACTGGCGGTACAATATCCGGTATAGCTAAATATCTGAAGGAAAAGAACCCCAATATTAAGGTGATCGGAATTGATACCTATGGTTCGGTATTCAAGAAATATAAGGAAACCGGCATTTTTGATAAAGATGAGATCTACCCATACATCACCGAAGGCATTGGAGAGGACTTCCTGCCAAAGAACGTCGATTTCAACCTGATTGATCATTTTGAAAAAGTAACCGATAAGGATGCCGCCCTGATGACCCGTGAAGTAGCCTTAAAAGAAGGCATTTTTGCCGGGAACTCCACAGGTTCAGCTGTTGCAGGGGTTTTGCAGGTAAAACACATGTTTAAAGAAGGCGATGTGGTGGTTATCATATTCCCCGATCACGGCTCACGCTACATGGCTAAAATGTACAACGAAGACTGGTTGCGCGAACGCGGATTTTTGAAGGACGAAAAGTTGACTGCTAAAGACATTATCAAGAAGAAAGAAAGGCAGGAGATCATCACTATCGATTGCGAAAAGACGGTGTTGGAGGCCATCAATATGATCAAATCGCTCAATATATCACAGATACCAGTTACTCAAAAAGGCATGGTGATCGGCAAGATTACTGAGAGTGATATTCTGGATGCATTACTCGAAAACCCTGCACTCAAATCGCACCCGATACAAAGCATCACTACAGCGCCATTCCCGTTTGTTGATGTTAATACTTCGATAGATCGTATTTCGGCTATGATCAATAAAGATAATATAGCTGTTTTGGTAGAGGATCAGGGCAATATTGAGATTATTACGCAGTACGATATCATTAATGCGATATCAGCGTGAGATGAAAGCTGAAAGGTGTTTTGTGGTAAGCGGGACACCTTTTTAATTTGCACATGCACTCATCTGCACATCCAAGCTACCATTTTTTAAATATCACAAACACGGCCAGCACGATCAGGCAAAAGCCTAGCAGGTGGTTCCAGGCCAGTTTCTCTGTTTTGAAGAAAAGCAGAGTGAATATCATAAAGACAGTCAATGTAACGGCCTCCTGAATAGTCTTGAGTTGAACAAGGCTGAATGGTCCGCCGGTTTCCTGTGAGCCTGCACGGTTGGCCGGCACCTGGAATACATATTCAAAGAAAGCCAGTCCCCAGCTAATCAGTATTATAGCGACCAGTCCCAGATTTTTACCCCATGTGTACTCCTTAAATTTCAGGTGCCCATACCAGGCAAAGGTCATAAAAGTGTTAGAGATGAAGAGAAGAATGATCGTTTTTAGTGCGCGCATAGATTGATTTGTCAAAAATAGTTATTCTCGGCAAGATTGTAGCTGATCCGCACGTCAGCATATCCTCACATTCGCACATCAAATATCTACTCCAGTCGTTTCTCTGCCAATTCCTTCCGGTACGCTTCATCCAATTCAGGCTTTGGATTGACCAGCAGGAAAATGCCCGTGCCTTTTTCCCGTGCATAAGGAGAATCTATTTCGCCGATTTTAATATAGCTTTCTAAATAGGACTGGAATTTCTTTATGTTACTACCGTTTGTCTCGTCCACATAAATAATATACCGCGCATTCAGACTGTCGGGCGTCCAAAGTGTAAAACTGCTGTTAAGGCAAGCAGCATCCGGCAAATTATATTGTTTGCCAATGTGATGTATGGCCCCCGCTTCCCCATAATTATCAGCGTAGATCTGGGTATGCTTCTGTTGTTCGGGTGTAAGACTGTTGTAGGTTTTGGCTACCTTTTCGGTCATCTCATCCCATCCCAGCATATCAGCATAATCCTGGCTCAGGTAATGCTCTTTTTGGTCTTCCCACTTTGGAGCTATATGCATGAACCTGAACGCTGCCATAGTTTGATCCAGCGAGAATATTGGCAATGCTAAAGGAAGCAATAAGAGATTGGGCAATGTGAAAAACAAGACAATTGCCGTGCGTAATACATAACCCTTAGATTTCATCCATCGCTCAAACCCATAGCCGCCGGCAGCAAAAAGCATCGGGAATGCACCAAACAGGTAATACTCTTTACCTTTCATGGCTAGTAAGAAAATGAATATCAGTATAAATGCAAAGGCCAAAAACTGGAACCTTCGCAACCGCGCCGAAAATAGTAAGAAGCCAAACCCGGTAAGCCAGATAAATAAGGCAATGCCGTTGATCAATAGTTCCTGTATGATGAAATTTGTTGGTTTGATATATTCGAGTTGTTGCGAACGAAGCGTTTTCATGTGGGTAACCACAGGCAAATGATGGGTCATTTGCCAGATGATATTCGGGAGGAATATGGTCAATGCAATTACGGCCGAAAATAATACGTGCTTGTTCCACAATAATTTGCGCTGCCTGGTTAACAGTAGTCCTAGCATTAGGGCAATGGCAAAAAAGGCCATTGTATATTTGGTCAGTAGCCCAATTCCTATTACAATACCCAACAGGTAAATGTAAACGGGCAAAGAGGTATTCATATACCGGATAAGCAGATACACGGTCAGCACCCACCATAGCTGATCGAAAACCACGGGCTGAAAGAGGTACCCGCTTGCAGCAAATGCAGGTGAAAATATTAAAGCCAGGCAGGCCAGGGTGATGGCAAATTTCTTTCCGCCCAATTCAATAACGATCTGTCCGGTAAACCATATGATCAGTCCGCTAAATATGGTGCTGAATATTCGCGCTGCAAAAACCGAATTGCCAAATACAGATGTAGTGATTTTGGCAAGTACTGCAATAAAGGGGGGCACTTCCTTAAAACCCCAGTCCAGATGATCGCCTAAGGTCAGGTGCAGAAGCTCATCACGTTGAAAGCCAAAACGAGAGATAGCCAACAAATTCAACCCTACTTTAATAGCAACAAAAATCAGTAGGAAGTAAGAGTATTTAGACCTGTTATTTTTATAGCTGTGCAAGAGTATAAATGGTTTTTATAAAGATAGTTATTTGAGTCTGAAAGTCCGCGTAAGTCGGAAAGTCCCAAAGAGTTAGTAGTTTATCTCCCGGACTATGTGGACCTTCAGACTTGCCTACTAAATTCTTCTTATATCAGCGCCAAGTGCTCTCAAGCGATCATCAATATGCTGATAACCACGTTCTATCTGTTCGATATTGTAAATGGTTGATTTGCCCTGGGCTGATAATGCAGCAATTAGCAATGAAACACCGGCACGGATATCAGGCGAAGTCATCGAAATGCCTCTTAGTTTTACCTGGTTGTCCAATCCGATCACGGTTGCACGGTGCGGGTCGCAAAGTATGATCTGTGCGCCCATGTCTAGCAGCTTATCTACAAAGAACAAGCGGCTTTCGAACATTTTTTGATGTATCAGAACGGAACCTTTCGCCTGTATAGCAACCACCAAAACAATGCTCAGTAAATCGGGGGTGAAGCCAGGCCATGGCGCATCGGCTATGGTCATGATGGAACCATCAATAAAAGTCTCGATCTCGTAATGGCTTTGGGCAGGGATGTAAATATCATCACCGCGGCGCTCCAACTTGATGCCTAAACGTTTGAACGTATCGGGAATAATGCCGAGCTCATCATAATGCACATCCTTTATGGTGATCTCAGAACCGGTCATGGCTGCTAAACCGATGAAAGAGCCTATCTCGATCATATCAGGCAGCATGCGATGCTCTGTGCCATGTAGCTCTGTTGCACCTTCAATAGTTAATAAATTTGAACCGATGCCACTGATCTTTGCCCCCATACGGTTCAGCATTTTGCATAATTGCTGCAAGTAAGGCTCGCAGGCTGCATTGTATATGGTGGTAATTCCTTTTGACAGCACGGCAGCCATAACTATGTTGGCTGTACCGGTTACCGAGGCTTCGTCCAACAGGATGTAAGTACCTCTCAGGTCAGATGCATCTACATTGAAAAAGCCGGTATCTGGATTATAATTGAATTTGGCGCCTAGCTTTTCAAAACCTAAAAAGTGAGTATCCAGCCTGCGGCGACCGATTTTGTCACCCCCTGGTTTGGGTATAGATGCTTTTCCAAAGCGTGCCAGCAGCGGACCTACAATCATGATCGACCCCCGCAAACCACCGCCTTTAGTTTTAAAAGCTTCGGACTCGAAAAAGTTAAGATCTATATTTTTTGCTTCGAAGGTATAAGTGTCAGGGCTAAGACGGTTAACAATAACGCCCATGTCACCCAGCAGTTCGATCAGCTTATTCACATCCTTTATATCAGGAATATTACTGATCGTGATTTTTTCGCTGGTCAGAAGTACCGCTGAAAGTATCTGAAGCGCTTCGTTTTTGGCACCTTGTGGTACAATTTCGCCCTTTAATGGCTTGCCGCCAATTATCTCAAATGCGTTATTCATAGTTAGTTTATAGTTGGTGGTTCATAGTTCATAGCCACACTACTCACAAACAGCAATTGTTTGTTGTTGCTTTGCAAATATTATAAAAAAATAATGCTTAGCCAGCTATGAACTATCAACAATGAACCATAGGAGAGATCAATATTTCCGGCTACCACCGCCATTGTTGCGATTACGGTTATTCTGGTTGTTATTCCGCGGATTGTTGTTGCGGTTTTTGTTCTGATTATTGTTATTAGAACGTCCTCTGCTGGTATTTTGATTGCTGCTGGTGCGATATTCAACTTTTGCAAGATTTACATTCTCTTCGAGTTTTAATGCACCACCTGACATAGCCCGCAAATCAGCCAGGATACTCTCGTCTGCTACCGAATCCTTATTCCATTGTACATAGGCCATCTTCATAAAATTAGCAATTGCCTGTACCATGTGTTGTTTGCGCTCGGGCTCATCTATACTTTTAGCCTTTTCGATCATCAGCTCAATGGTTTTGCCATAATGCTTATATTTAATACGCTGATGGGGGTATTTCAACGGCTCAGGCTTTAAATGAATAGCATCAGGAGCGGGTTTTGGATAAGGCGAATCTACATCGATCTTGAAATCAGAAATGATGTGCAAATGGTCCCAAAGTTTATGCTTAAAGTCAGCAACATCCCGCAAGTGAGGGTTCAGAAAACCCATCAAATCGATCACAACCTGTGCATAGCGGTTACGTTCTTCTTTGGTCGGTAGTGCAACAATGTATTTAACCATGTTTTGTACATTGCGGCCATACTCGGATAATATCAGTTTATTCCTGGTGGAGTTATAGTCAAATTGAGGCGTTTCTTCAATAGCCATATAATAATGAATTTAATAAAAATTAGCAATTAAGAATAAAATTAGCGCAGAGTCGGTATCCCAATAGTGCCGGGACCGGAGGCTAAAGTTGAATACTACTGGATGTAGTATCGCAAATATAATGTATTTGTGTTAGGTTGCAAATTATAATAAGTATCCCAGTATAAGAATAGTTAAGAAATTTTAGACAGGGATATTGAATCGAACACGTGATCGTATTTTAAATTTGATAATGTTTAAGGTCAGGACAAACTTATCGGTCGATAATGTAAACGCTTTAATTTTATAGATAACCTGCCTTTTTGCGTTGTCGGTAAAGCTAATTGGATGGAGGATGTTTACCGCCCACCGATTGTTCCCTACGGCCCCTTTTTTTGAGTGGCTCAACGGCATACCTTTTTTTATAGATACTTCATTGTTTTATATAGTTGTTTGATTGCTAATCTTTCTTTTGTTTTCTGGCATTAACAGGCTATTATTAACCGTGATACTAATCATTGAACTGTTTTCATGCGTGCTTGATCAAAACAGATTGCAGCCCTGGGAATATCAGTATTTATTCGCAGTTTTTATATTCATAATTAATGCTGGCCGGCCAAAGCTGATTCCTGTAGCAATATCGTTCATTCTTGCGTTTACTTATATATAGTGGTGCCTGGAAATTAAATCAAAATTTTTTGCAGTAAACATGGAGTGGCACCATCCTTCGGCATTTTTTTAAAATCCCAAGCCGTATTGTTTTTAATCGTTGGATTTTTCATATGGGATACCTTCTGGGGGTGACTGAACTGTTTGCAGGGCTGGGCTTGCTTTTTGTTAAAACCTTCAAACAAGCTGCTGTAGTTTTAATCCTGAGGCACTTGTTTGTCATTTTATTGTTAGGCATTTTCGGCTTAAAATTGAATTTAGTTGTTTGGCCATGGAATGTCGCGATGATATTATACCTGTATTTTATTTTCCTTAACAAAGCAGAACATCAAGGGATCTTTCCGATAATGTTTACTGGATGGAACAAACTGGTAGTGTTGTGTTGGGGAGTTTTACCCGCTTTGAGTTTTGTTGGTTACTGGGATTATTATTTATCATCAAGCTTGTATTCAGGTAAATTGCCAACGATGATTGTTTGCATTAGCAATACCACTAAGTGCCGGAAACTCAGCCGCTATTTTAATAAAAATACAGCTTTTACACCATGCGCCGGACAGGCAATAATTAACATGGGGAATTGGGCAACGGCAGAAACAAATGTCGCGATCTATCCCGAATTAAGGGCTTATAAAGTATTGGCGAAAAAGCTTCAGAAACAATATCCTTTAGCTGGTTTACATTTTGTTTACTATTAGGGCATAGAAATCATCAAGTGAATTATTGAAATTGCTGATAGGCAAGTGGCTTTGATTATTGTCCAGGTTAATAATCAAACAAGAAAGGCATTTGGCATTCCCATTAATAAGACAATTTATTAAATTCGCTAAAAACGCATCATACTTTGACACAGCAAGGAACCATCATCACTAAAATAGATATCTACCGTTTTAGTATCCCTATGGAGCCTTTTACCATTGCAACCGGTACTATGACTCACGCCCAGAATGTGTTTATCCGCGTACATACCGATGCTGGTTTTTATGGCATTGGCGAATGCTCGGCTTTCCCAATGATAGTTGGTGAAACACAGGACACCTGCCTGGTAATGGCCAGGGAGTTTGCCCGGTTATGGAAGGGTGAAGATGCTTTAGATATTCCCGCGCGCTTGCAGCAATTGCACAATTTTACCGCTGGAAACAGCACTATAAAAAGCGCATTTGATATCGCCTTGTATGATATCGCCGCTAAAAATGCCGGATTGCCATTATACCAGTTTTTGGGTGGGTCTAAGCGTCGGATTGAAAGCGATATCACTATCGGGATAGCAGAGCCGACCGCAATGGCGCAAAAGGCGGTCGAGTTTAAGCAATCTGGTGCTACGATATTGAAAGTTAAACTTGGGAAAGATGCCAAAAGTGATGTAGAGCGGATCAAACAAATTCGTGACGCTGCGGGAAAGGGGATGAAAATCAGGGTAGATGCCAACCAGGGCTGGGGTTTTGAGGATGCAGTTTATGCTTTGCAGAACATAAGTAAATATGACGTCGAGTTTTGTGAACAACCAATGCGTACCTGGTATGATGACCGCTTGCCTGAATTGAAAAAGCTATCTCCGGTTAAAATTATGGCTGATGAAAGTGTTTTCAATCATCATGATGCGCGCAAGCAGATCCAAAGCAATTCATGTGATTACATCAATATCAAATTCTCGAAATCCGGAGGCATTAATGAAGCCAAAAAGATACATAATCTTGCTGCTGAAAAGAGCATTCCATGTATGATGGGGGGGATGCTGGAAACTCGTATAGCATTGAGTGCCAAACTGCATTTTGTGTATGCCAGCCCGAATATTAAATTTTACGATATGGATACGTGTATGCTGGGGCACCTGATTGACCCGTGTGTGGGAGGTGTTACTTATAATGGTTATACTCTTAACATCGGTGATGCGCTCGGCATTGGCGCTGATGCCTCGGAAGAGTTTTTAGCAGGTTGTGAAAAGTTTACTGTTTAGTTATCAGTTAACCGGTTACCAGTTATGAGGGTTGTTTCCTCATTAACTGATAACCTGTAACTAATCATGGTCTACTTACTCAATTCCGCAAAATACTTGTGAAACAAAGGAATGGTTTCAATCCCCTTATAGTAATTGTATATATCATACTTTTCATTTGGGGAATGCAGGGCATCACTATCCAAACCAAAGCCCATAAGAACAGTTTTAATCCCCAATTCAGCCTCAAATAACGCTACAATCGGAATACTGCCACCTCCGCGGGTTGGGATTGGATCTTTACCAAATGATTCGGCTATTGCCTTTTGAGCAGCTTTATAGGCAATACCGTCGGTCGGTGTTACTACCGGTTCGCCTCCGTGATGCGGGGTTACCTTTACTTTTATATAAGGTGGAGCAATTTTGATAAAATGATTGGTAAATAACTGAGTGATCTTATCAGATGTCTGGTTCGGAACCAGGCGCATTGATATCTTGGCACTTGCCTTTGACGGGAGAACTGTTTTAGCCCCTTCGCCGATATAACCTCCCCAAATACCATTTACCTCAAGCGTCGGACGGGTTCCGGTGCGTTCAAAGGTGGAGTAGCCTTTTTCTCCCCATAGCTCATCTACTCCTAGGTCTTTTTTGTATTCATCCTCATTATAGGGTGCAGAGTTCAATGCCTTGCGCTCTTCAGAGGTTAGTTCGATTACATCATTATAAAAACCAGGAATGGTGATATGATTATTTTCATCATGCAAGGAAGCAATCATTTTTGCCAATATAGTAGCGGGATTAGCTACAGCGCCGCCGTAAACACCAGAATGCAGATCGCGATTAGGGCCTGTAACTTCAACTTCAAGGTAGGATAATCCTCTCAAACCAGTCTCTAATGACGGATGTTCCATGCTAATCATGGAAGTATCAGATATAAGCACTACATCAGCTTTAAGCTTTTCTTTATTCGCTTTAACAAATATGCCCAGGTTTGATGAGCCCACTTCTTCCTCACCCTCTATCATAAATTTGATATTGCAGGGTAGACCGCCATTTTGCATCATCAATTCAAAGGCTTTTACATGCATGTAAAATTGGCCCTTATCATCGCAGGCACCACGCGCATATATTTTGCCGTCACGAACGGTGGGTTCAAAAGGAGGAGTCTTCCACAGCTCCAGCGGATCAGCAGGCTGAACATCGTAATGCCCGTAGACCAATACGGTGGGTTTTGATGGATCGACGATCTTTTCCCCATAAACAATCGGGTAGCCGGCTGTTGGACACACTTCAACATTATCAGCACCGGCATCACGCAACTTTTGGGCTACATGATCTGCTGTTTTCAATACATCAGGCTTATATTTAGCGTCGGCGCTTACAGATGGAAAGCGCAATAATTCAAACAGTTCGTCTAAAAAACGCTGTTTATTCTGCTCCACATATTGCTTTATATTTTGCATTGCGATGAATTTGCAGCAAATATAGTTTTTATGGCAATAGCGCAGCTGTCCAGGAAAAAAATTGCACAAAAGATTAGCTACAGGTTCGAAAAACCTGGTAAAAGGGAGTAATAAAAAAGGCTGTTTTTCTGGTGGTAAGGAATATTACCGCTTATTTAATAAGCAAAATAATATCTTCCGGACGAATGCCCTATGTAAAGGCTTAAAGACCCTTTTAACTAAAGGGCTTTAAGCCGGGCATTATCTTTATCCGGGGTGAAATGGCGTATAAGTACCTATACTTAATACTATACTACCCCACGATCAGTTTTTTACTGGCCGTAAATGCCTGACTAATCTAATTAGTCAGCATTACCTAATGCAGTTCTGTCAGCAACGTGCTGGTTCAGCTTTCTTGCGTCAGCGTTACCTAATGCAGTTCTGTCGTCGGCATTACCTAATGCAGTTCTGTCATCAGCATTACCTAACGCAGTTCTGTCATCAGCATTACCTAAGGCAGTTCTGTCTGCAACTGCACCGCGTTTTACACTATCTGATTTCGCTGTGAACGAAGATAATGTAGCAATACTCGCGACAAGAAGAGCACCCAAGATTACTTTTTTCATGTGAATGTTAATTAATAATGGTTATAGAATTTGGTGGTTAATAAAATGCTTTTTAAAACTTCACTTAGATACAAAAAGCCTTATTCTCCGACCAATTCGGAAGAGTAAGGCGTCTTTCATCTAGGTATAAGCTCCTTTAGAAATTCTTAAAAAAGCCTTTTCGCTTTTTTAATTATATAAGCTGTATAAGTAATTAAAAGCCTGTTTTTTATCGATTTTTTACTTTTTTTATATTTTTTAGGCCTTTTTTATGAAAAATTGTCAAAATCTTCTAAAAAATAACCTAAAAATTGCATAAAAAATCAAATTATAAAAAGCTAATTATTAGCTATTTACAGCAGTTAACTAAAGTTGCTTTACAAATATAAACATGTTTTTTAGAATAAAAAATTTTAGTAAAAAAATATTTAACGCATCTTTTTAATTACTTTCTCGTAATAGGGTCTTAGCACAGCTTCCAAGCCTGTTCAGCATTAATGAAAAAAGCTTATTTATTACTTATTATATTTCTGTGTCTGTCTTTGTCAAAAGTATTTGCCGAAGTGGCTATCGATGGCAAGGAAGATACGGCGCAGGTTAATCTACTGAACCGGCAGGGGTTTGGTATACGGATGACTGATCACGAACAAACATTAGCAAAAGGTCAGCAGGCACTTGAACTCGCGCAAAAACTTAATTATACTAATGGTATTGCTGAATCTTATAGAATATTAGGTATCGGAGAAGCTTATTCCCGTAATAGTGCCGTGGCCATAGCTGATTATTTAAATGCGCTCTCGTACTTTAAGCGCGCAAATAATTTGCTTGGCCAGGCAAAAGTTTATAATAATATAGGCAACCTCTACCAGGAGTTGGACTATGATGAATCGCTGGTTTACCTGCAAAAAGGCCTTGCGATAGCTAAGCAATTAGCTAACGATAAATTAATAGCTTCCGCCTATCTAAATATTGGAAACGTTTACCAACGGAAAAAGAATTTTAATGCGTCGCTTGATTATTATAACAAAAGTCGTGATCTGTTCGTGAAAATTAATGAGCCGGTAAATCCTATTATTATATTACAAAATATCGGCGTTATATACTATAAACTGAAACAGTACGATAAAGCTGAGAAACTTTTGCTTGAGGCAAATAAAGGGGCCAAAAATAAAGACCTGAATACCGTTATAGGCACTATAGATCTGACACTTTCGTCCCTGTACCTGGAGAGGGGGAGGTTAGAAGAAGCTAAGAAGTTTTTGGAAGAAGGTGTGGGTTACGCACAAGCTACAAAAGACGAGGAGCTGGAAGCGGAATTTACATATAATTCATACCAGCTTGCTTTTCATCAGAAAAACTACCCGCAGGCAATGTCTTATTTACATACTATATATGTAAGGGACAGTACTTTACAGGCTAATATGCTTTCATCGGATTTGAGCCTGATGAAAAAGCAGCATGATCAGCAGGAAAAGCAAAGGGAAAACGAACTGATTATTGAGCGGCAGAAAAATGACCGGGTTAAATTCTGGTGGGCCGTTTCAGCTTCTGGGTTGTTATTGATAGTGGTTGGTTTGTTAGTGGGTAATGTGAAACGCAAAGCAATGACTAACGCAAGACTTACTGAACTGAATAGCGAGGTCTCGCGGCAGAAAGATAATCTTGACCGCATCAACCATCACCTCGAAGAAATAATTGATGAACGCACCCGCGACCTGCAGATCAAAAACAAGAAACTTTCTGAATACTCATCTTACTTGTCGCACCAGATACGCGGCCCGATTGCAACATTGAAAGGCTTGATGAACCTGGAGAAGGAGGGGCTTGTTGACCAGGAAGAATGTATCAATATGATGAACAAGTGCGTGTCGGACATCGATGAAAAAATCATCGATATGACCGATATTCTGCACGATCCTAAGAGAACCAGTTTTTAAGTCGAAAGTCTGAAGTCGCAAGTCAACACTTAAAACTCAAGACTTAGAACTCAGGACTTAGAACTCAGGACTTAAGACTACCAAATCATGGCCAGTTGGTATGTATCTGTGCTTCAAATAATCCAAGGTAAACGCAGTACCAGGATATCATATGCAGAATAAGCAGATTGCGGTGGTGCTTACCATAGCCCTCTGTTTCGAAAGCGAGTGTTTCTTCGCCAGCTGTAACAAAGTACGTTACTTCGCCCTGCTTAGGTCTAAACTTTGATTTTAGAAGATCGAATACTTTGATCTTTAATTTGGTTTCAGGGTCGTGGATGGTTTCCTTTGTGGGGACACCATTTTTTGGAATTGAAATCAGATAATTGAGCATCACAAATTCGATTAATATCTGTGAACTCTACAATTGTTACTCCAAAAAATACGTTTTGTATAGATTATTCGATAAAATCCGCCTTAATTTATTTATGAGAAATCTTTATTTTTTATAATTAATATTATTTCTCAGTGTTTAATAAATACAAATAAGCTCTAATCAATTATTGTATAATAAATGATTAAAATGAGCTTAAAATGTAGTATTTAGCACACAACTAACAATTAACTGGCAATTGAACCTTTGTTGCGAAGCTCTTCATACAACTCAATTACCTTACGTTGCAATGTAGCAATTTCGTTTTCGCGATCACTTAATTTCTTTTGAATAAGGTTTAAGTGTGAAGGCGCTACTTCGGCTTGTTCATTATCAACAGTTAATAACTGAACAACGCTAACTTCATAGATGTTTGCGATTTGTTCGAGGCGTGATAAGTTAACATCGGTTACACCAGTTTCAATTTTTGAAAAGGCAGGAATTGAAATACCTAAACGGTTAGCTATATCCTCCTGGCTCCAGCCATGCTGATGGCGCAAAATTCTGATGCTTTTGCCGATCGATTTGTTTGCGGTTCTTTTGTTTGGATCGCTCATAATTCAATAAGTTAAAATTGTTTAAGGGTGAAAAATATTGTCCAAACTGCGTGCCACAGTCAATTTGCGCTTAATTAAGGGTTATTACATTATAAGCAATTTTGTTTCGGGTAGTATTGGGGAAATATTTCTACGAAGCGGAAATATTTGTCATGGAATTTTAACCAATTCTCAATGATTTAATGTATTTGGAAATACGAATCCTATTAAACTTAGTTAATAAACAAGACAATAAACAATTAGTTAATAATTTATAATATACGAAGTTTTGCAAATTTAAGCAAGAGTTGCTTCTGACCAATTTCTTTAAAGAAGATAGTGGCTTTTATATCGGGTTTATTACCTTCCAGGTTAATAACTTTTCCAAAGCCAAATCTCTCATGTTCAACTTCCATACCCACCTGCAAGTTGCTGGTATCTGAGGGAGCAAAACCTGGTGATGGTACGTGGGCCTTGGCAAGGATGGATGTTGTTTTAACGGGTGCTGCCGCAGGTTTAGGTTTTGAAAATACATCACCGCTACGTTTGTTCCACGAGTTGCGTTCATCGTCAAAAAAAGGATTATTGGCCGATGGGGCAGGTTTCGCAGTGAAATCAAGTTCAAGGAACCGTGCGTCGATCTCATCAAGGAAACGGCTTGGCTCACAACTGATCAGAGTGCCGAATTTAAAACGTGAGGTAGCATAACTGATGTGGAGCTTGCGCTCAGCACGGGTAACGGCCACATAAAACAAACGGCGTTCTTCTTCTAAATCGCTGCGCGAGTTTAGTGACATTTGCGAAGGGAAAAGATTCTCTTCTAACCCCACCACAAATACCTGAGGAAATTCAAGCCCTTTGGCTGAGTGTATGGTCATTAAGGATACTGTATCGGCATCTTTATCCTCGTTTTTATCATCGCTGGTTAAAAGGGCCACATCCTGCATAAACACATCCAGCCCTTTTTCTTCAATATCCTCGCGTTCCGAGAATTCTTTAATACCGTTCAACAACTCTTGTATATTCTCATAACGGTTCAATCCTTCGACAGATTTATCCTCATACAAGTCTTTTAATATGCCTGAGTGCTGTGCAATGTGTAGGGCAGCGTCATAAGCCGACTGCGTACGGGTGATTACCTGGAAGCTCTGGATCATAGTCGCAAATGTCCCAACGGCTGCGGAGCTACGCCCATCCAAGTATTTTGAAGGGTTGATCACCGCTTCCCACACGGTCACCATGTTTTGGTCAGCTGCAAGAATTATCTTGTCGACAGTTGTGTCACCTATTCCACGGCGAGGGTAGTTGATTACGCGTTTCAACGCTTCTTCATCAGCGGGATTTATAGTCAGCCTGAAATAAGCGATCAGGTCCTTTATTTCCTTGCGTTGATAGAAAGATTGACCACCATATATTTTATAAGGAATGTTCAACTTGCGAAGCGCCTCTTCCATAGAGCGCGACTGCGCATTGGTACGGTACAGAATGGCAAAATCGTGCCATTTCATGCCCCTGGTCGAGCGCTCCTGCATAATAGCCTCTGCAACTATCTTGCCTTCTTCATTGTCGCTGAAGGCGCGCATTACCTTTATTTTATCGCCTTCTTCCTTTTCGGAAAAAACGTTCTTTTTCAGCTGCTCTTTATTGTTGGCGATAATGCTATTGGCAACGTTTACTATATTTTGGGTAGAGCGGTAGTTTTGCTCCAATTTAAATACTTTCAGATCAGGGTAGTCCTTTTCAAAGTTCAGGATGTTCTGAATATTGGCCCCGCGGAAGGCATAGATACTTTGGGCATCATCACCCACTACGCAGATGTTCTCATTTACTGCAGCGAGCTTCTTCACGATCAGGTACTGCGAAAAGTTGGTATCCTGGTACTCATCCACCATCAGGTATTTAAACTTGTGCTGGTATTTATTCAATACTTCAGGATAGCGTTTCAGAAGTTCGTTGGTTTTAAACAACAAATCATCGAAGTCCATCGCACCGGCACGGAAACAACGGTTGGCATACGTTTCATATATTTTACCCAACTGCCCCCGGCCCGATGAAAAATCATCAGCCTGTATTTGTTCATTCTGCTGGTATTCCTGCCACGAGATCAGGTTATTCTTAGCACCTGAAATACGGTTGTAAACGAAGTTGGCATTATAGAGCTTGTCATCCAGTTGCATTTCTTTCAAAATGGCGCGGATAACACTTTTGCTGTCGTCAGTGTCGTAAATAGTGAAATTGTTCGGATAGCCAATTTTATCGGCCTCTACGCGCAAAATTTTGGCGAAAACAGAGTGGAAGGTACCCATCCAGATGTTTTTGGCTTCATCGCCTACCACGTGCATAATACGCTCGCGCATCTCGCGGGCTGCCTTATTGGTAAAGGTAAGCACCAGTATATTAAAAGCATCAACTCCGCTGGCAACCAGGTGTGCAACACGCATGGTGATCACCCTTGTTTTGCCCGAACCTGCACCAGCAATGATCATTACCGGACCGTTCATCTGCAATACTGCATCGCGCTGGGCCGGGTTTAATCCCTTTAAATAATCCAAAATCTTGTCCTCTTTTCTGAATTGGCGAAGTTATGATTTTGGGGCGAAAGGAGGAAAGGGAGACTCCATGATTTCGAATTTCGAATGTTCGATTTCGGATTTTTTTTAAACACGACGGCCTTTTAGTCCACACTTATGTCTCCGTTGTAACCTTTTTTTAGGGCGAGTCAATAGTTAACACCCGCAATAGTTAAAAAAATTACCTGCACTGCCAGGAGTTACAAACTCCGGACAGTGCAGGCATTATAATTTTATTATTTTAGGATGATGATAAAACTAAACCTCCAGGAAAAATTTGTTATAGGAACATTTCTAATTGCTGTGTTCGTACTGACGATCGGTATTTTAACAACTGAAAAGGCTACTGTAAATAACACTAGAGTAATAACTGGTCATTTGGCAAGAATCTATAGAAGCAAACCAGCAAGAGGTAGCCTGAATTACGATCTTTATATTAAAGAAAATAATGAGCATTATAAGATTTCGGCTGATTGCGCAGACTGTTTCAATTATGAAGACTTTACCGGCAACGTGAAAGAAAATCATTTGGTCCAAATGAGAATAATGAATAAAAATAGTCTGATAACTAATTCCGATCTCCGCTTAGTAGTTGCATTATCTTGTAATGGCCACGAATATTTGAATACCAATTGTGTAAATGAAAATATTGACAACAATAGATGGTTAGTACCTATATCCTGGATAATCGCTATAACCGCTGGTATCGTATTTTGGGATGTTAAAAGAAGAAAATATAAAAAAAATTTTGCGAGGAAAAAACTTCAGAGAGGATAACGCAAAGCCTCAATCAGTAATCTTTTTTAACCAGATACTATACAATATCCATCCGAAAGGAATTAGCCAGATAAGGTCATTCAACACATTGACGTAGAGAAATCTCATAGTTAGTTCGCCTTTAATAATATAGTAAGCTGAACCAATTGGCCCTAATATCTTTCCCACAAAACCAACAAATATCAAAGGCCAGTACCGTACAGGATCAGCCGATGCAAAATAGTAAGCTAACCCATAAGTGCCCACCAGCATTCCGATACATCGCACTAAGATAAGGGTGAAATTAGTAGATGAATAATCAAATAGAATGACTTGCGGATAAATCGAAATAACCATTCCCCAAACTGCATTATAAATAGCAGCCAGCAGCATGATCAGTTTAGCCCATTGGAGTTTTGACATTACCTAAGGTCGAAAGGTGAAATGATAAAGGTAAAACGTTTTCTTATACAATAAAAAAGACCAGGTTTCTCAACCCGGTCGTTAAATGTGTAATAGAACTATTTATTCTGCTTTATTCTGCAATTGCTACAAATGCCTCGCCTGGTAATTTCTCACAAAAAAGCTTAACGCTCCCAAAGATAAAATCAATAAACCTATAACAGCTATATAAGCGGTGTGATCCGGGTGTGGTGTAACCCCTAAATAATCTATAAACGGTATTTTTTGTGTAACGCCATAAGTGAGCATAAAGAATACAATCTCGAACAATTTTTTGCCGCCGCTAACAATACCCAGGCATACTGCTAATATCACAATGAATATTGCGCCCCAAAGGATATTAAAAACAGCATAAAAGTTAAGCCCAATCAAATAACGCCCCATCACAGGTAGCGCCAGTACAACAACAAGCAAGACGCCAGCCAGTATTTGTGCCGGTAGCATCCTAAGTAAAGGTTTATAGGATGAGTAGGTAAAATAATGGAGCCTGTTCGTGCGCTCTTTAGTCACTAACTCCGACAAACGAGTAACCTGTAAGAACCAAATTACAGGTAATAAATAAGTGTGGGCAATGTCAAGCGGAGTAAACAGCATGGCTATCCATACCCCACCAGTTACCAGCCAGAACCATTTAGCACCTTTTCTGATTAATAGCAATAATTCCGTTTTGATAAAAGGGAAAATACCGTAGTCGGTAACTACGGGCGGAAGAGTGCCAGTAGTTATCGAAGAAGGGTTAGTGTCAGTTGATCCGGCCTGGTAATCCGGGGCTAATGCTTTCTTTTTCTTGCTTACAGTTTGATTAAAATCAAACCGGTGAAAGAAAAACGAGGATAGATAAACCAGAGACAGCGAAAAAGCCATCCAAATAAGGCGGCTTATTATAAAAATAGCGTTCCAGTTGACGCCATTCCATTCAAATGTTCTGAACGATTTATGTTTGGCGAATATAAAGCCAAATGAAACCTCTTTAATATTTTCATGAAACTCGGTATTGATCTGGCTTTTGATACTGCCGGTAACCAGGCTTAAACCAAAAGGATCAAATACTGCGGTCGGTATACCGGGTTTTGGACTGTTAATGCCGGCCATCACGGCTCCGCAAATAAAAAAATAAATGATGAACTGTAATATGCTCCGTTTGCCTAAAAAAACCTCGGCAACAACTGCCAGCCCCGATACCACGAATAAGGCAGGCATTGCAAACATTACATAAGGAGTTATAAAATCAGCAAAAATAAAAGGATAAACGCCGCTGCCACGTACCCAAAACATCGCCATGCTAACAGCAAAAGTGATACCCGCAATGGTAAGCAATACCAAAAAGTTACTGAATAGCTTGATTATGAGGTATCCAAAATTGGTAATGGGTGTGGTAGCTATAATTAGGCCAACTTCAGTCTCTATGTCCTTTTTAATCCCATTGTTCACCAAAAGAAAACCATATAATGATAACATTACCGCCGTCATGGTTGCGGAAACATAACCCACCCAGGCCGAGTTAAAAGCCCCACGGTAGCCGGTAACATTTAATGTGGTATACGCCGCGTTTGTAGGCGGCACAAACGAATAGGCGGCATAAACAGTAATCGCCAGTGTGATCAGGAAAGAATAACTACGCGTGCGTTGCAGATAATCCGCTTTTATCAGGGTAAAGCTATGTTTCATAAGACTTAGCTATTTTGGGTCAGAAATAAATAAGCGTCTTCTAAAGTGGCGGGAACGATTACCGAACCCGGTTCTGACCCGCTGCCTCTTGTGATATAACGCACATTCACTTTGTCTTTTTGCCTGATAGTGTTAACAACCAGATATTTAATTTTGAACGTGGTTAGTTCGCTATTATCAATAAGGGTTTCAAATACCCTTCCTTCTACTTGTTTAATAATATCGGGTTGTATAGCTTTCTCCAATAGGCGACCGCTTTTCATAATAGCTACCTCATCCGAAATAGTTTCAATATCCGATACGATGTGTGACGAAAGAATAATGATACAATCATCTGCAAGGTCCGATATCAACTGACGGAACCGCATCCTTTCTTCGGGGTCAAGGCCAACTGTAGGTTCATCAAAGATCAATACCTTAGGGTCGTTAAGCAGTGCCTGTGCAATGCCGATACGCTGTTTCATTCCGCCGGAGTAAGTGCCTATTGGCCTTTTGGCATCAGCCGTCAGGTTAACGCCTTCCAAAAGCATATCTATCCGTTTGCGCAGGTCTTTCCCGCCAACACCTTTCATTGCCGCAATATATTCAAGGAATTCATAAGCATTCAGGTTAGGATATACACCAAAATCCTGAGGCAGGTAACCTAATACCTTACGGATACGGTCAGGGTTATTCACTATATCTTCGCCGTCCAAAAACAAAGTGCCCTGGGTGGGTTTACTTATAGTGGCTATAATTTTCATCAGGGTTGATTTACCTGCTCCATTTGGCCCTAGTAAGCCTAAAACGCCTTTATTGATCGTAATGGAATAATCTGACAGCCCGGTTTTGTTCTTATTGTATTGCTTGGTAAGGTTGGTTATAACTAATGACATTGATTTATTTTTCGTTCTATGACGACACCGTCCTGATTAAGTTACAAGTGTAATATCATTTAATGGGATAAAAAAAGCGATGGATTTCAAATCCATCGCTATCTAAGAAATTCGCACTAAAGACTAATGACCAATGGCTATTTCGTCGCTTTCCAAACATTATTCTTCAGATCAATATCCGGTAACTCATGACCTGGATCGAGGACGATGCCTTTAATCGCTGATTTGGATGGATATTTAAATTTCCATACACCGCCGCGCTGCCAAATATTTACAGGCAGGTGCAGTGTTTCGGTTGTGCCGTTTTCCTGCGTGACCAGCAGGTCAACAGGCATAGCCAGTTTCTCTTTATTTACAATGGTGATCAGTGCACCCTTTGCTGGATCATTTTGTATATAGCTTACAGATTGTACCGATTGATCTATCTTCCAGGTGGTAAAGAACCAGCCTTTCCAGAACCAGTTCAGGTCTTCGCCGGAAGCATCGTTCATGGCACGGAAGAAATCATAAGGCAGCGGGTGTTTGAAAGCCCAGTGCTTTACGTATTCGTTAAAAGCATAATCAAAACGCTCAGGGCCTAAAACTACATTACGCAGTATATCCAGACCTAAAGCTGTTTTAACATAATACTGACCATAATCATTCAGGCCTATAGCTTCAGGAGGGGTCATCAATGGGTCTTTGCTGTTTTTGAATTGACGCAAAATGGCTTGAGCGCGTTTTGCCGTATCATTGTATTCACCGTGGTTAAACTGCTCAGTAGCGTACTCGTTAATAAAAGTATTAAACCCTTCATCCTGCCACATATATTTACGTTCGTTCGAGCCGACGATCATCGGGAACCAGTTATGCCCGATCTCGTGTGTTACATCACCCCAAAGGCCGCCGTTTTTCAGGTCGCTCAGACAAAAAATAATGCCGGGATATTCCATACCTAAGGCTACGCCCGATACGTTTACAGCGGAATTCCACGGGTATTCAAAATATTTCTTGGAATAGATCTCCATGCTGTTTTTCAGGTATTCGGTTGAGCGGCCCCATCTGTCGTTACCCGAACTTTCAACCGGGTAGGCTGACATCGCAATGCCTTTTCTTCCTGAGGGGAAATTTACCCTTGCTGCATCCCAGATGAATGCGTTTGAGGCTGCCCAGGAAACATCGCGACTGTTCAGCATTTTAAAATGCCATGTCTTGGCGCCTTTTGCACTATTATTTTTACCAACTTCTTCGGGACTGGTGATCATTACAGTTTTGTCACTTTTTCGGGCCTCGGCCAGGCGATTCTGTTGCTTAGTCGAAAGCACCTGCTCGCCATTCTGCAAGTCGCCTGAACCAACAACGGTCATACTTGCCGGTGCCGTAATGTAATAATCAAAATCGCCATAGTCGCAGTAGAATTCGCCTAACCCCATGTAAGGCAGAGTGTTCCAGCCTTCAACGTCGTCATAAACGCACATACGCGGATACCACTGCGCAATCTCATACACATATCCATCTTTAAATTTCTTGCGGCCCATACGGTCGGCACCATAGAATGGCACAGAGAATGAATATTTAACTTTTACCTGAATCTTATCGCCTTTAGCACCCAACGGAGTGTATAGGCGTACCTGCATACGTGCATCGGTAATAACCGGGTCGACAGTATAAGTTTGAGTTTTGTAGGTTACTGAAACAGCCTCGATGTGATAACCGCCACGGCTAAATCCTTTTACGTCGAAACGGTCGCCGGTATATGGGGTAACATCGGCTCCACGAGAACCGGGTTTGAACAGGTTCTGATCCAACTGCAACCATAAATGATCCAGTTGATCGGGGCTGTTATTGGTATAGCTGATGGTTACTTCGCCAGTGATGGTCGTATCCTGCTGCGCTTCGTTAAGTGTTGCTTTGATTAAATAATCAGCACGGTTTTGCCAGTAATGCTCTCCAGGATTGCCGTTAGCCGAGCGGGTATTACCGCTGGTAACCGGCCAGGTAATCGGGCCAAACAAGTCCTGGTGGTCATATTTAATGGTATCGGTTTGCGCCGAGGCGTTAACGGCAATCAGCAGCATCAGGCCGATGCCTGCCACATGTTTTAATTTAAAACGGTTCATTAATTGAGAATTTGATAATCAGGAAGCAAAGAAACCAAATAAAATTGAGGAACTATCGATTTAGACGGGGGGAAGGTTGAAAATGTGATAATTGCACATTTTTAAAACTTTCGGATTACATAATTCTTGATTTGAATATGCACTTTCGCGTTTTAATTTTCCGTCTATGAACCGTCTCGCTAATTCTGCTTCACCCTACCTTCTGCAACACGCCAATAACCCGGTCGACTGGTATCCCTGGGGCGCCGAAGCATTGCAAAAAGCCAAAGAGGAGAATAAGCTGATCCTGGTGAGTATTGGTTACTCGGCCTGTCACTGGTGTCACGTAATGGAACACGAAAGTTTTGAGGATGAGCAGGTAGCTGCCGTAATGAACGAATACTTCGTTTGTATTAAAGTGGACAGGGAAGAACGGCCGGATGTTGACCAGATTTACATGAGCGCGGTGCAACTGATGACCGGACGCGGTGGCTGGCCATTAAATTGTATTTGTCTGCCCGATCAGCGACCCATTTATGGCGGTACTTATTTCCGCAAAAACGACTGGGTAAGCCTGTTGTTTAACCTGGCTGATTTTTATAAGCAAAAACCCAAAGAAGCGGAAGAATATGCAATAAAACTGACCGAAGGCATCCGGCAGTACGAGTCGGTGAAGTTTATTGATAGTCAGCCTGAATACACGAAGGATGACCTGGAAACCATCCTGAAAAATTGGGAGCGATATTTCGACAGGGTTGAGGGGGGGATAGGAAACGCACCAAAGTTCCCAATGCCGAATAACTGGCAATTCCTGATGCGTTATGCCTTCCTGATGCAGGACGACGATGTAGCACAGCAGGTTAAACTGACCCTGCATAAAATGGCCTTTGGCGGAATTTACGACCATATCGGCGGCGGCTTTGCGCGGTATTCGGTTGATGGTTACTGGCATGTGCCGCATTTTGAGAAGATGCTGTATGATAATGCCCAATTGGTTGCCTTATACGCTGAGGCAACTGTTTGGCAATATGATCCGCTATATCTTCAGATTGTGGACGAAACAATTGCATTCGTAAAACGGGAGCTTACCTCGCCCGAAGGCGGATTCTACTCAGCACTTGATGCTGATAGCGAAGGTGTTGAGGGGAAATTCTATACGTTTACCAAAAAAGAAATAGAAAAAATACTCGGCCCGGATGCTGATTTGTTTTGCATTTATTATCACGTGACCGATGATGGTAATTGGGAGGAAGAAGAAACCAATGTGTTCTTCAGAAAAGAAACCGATCAGAAACTGGCTGAAAAATTAGGTTTGGGTGAGAATGATCTGGTTTCTAAAATTAATTCATTAAGAAATAAAGTACTGGAAGCACGAAGTAAACGCATACGGCCAGGGTTGGACTACAAAATACTAACCTCATGGAACGGATTAATGCTGAAAGGGCTTTGTGAGGCTTACCGGGCGTTTCATAAACCAGAATATCTTGACCTGGCTTTACGAAATGCAAGGTTTATAATTGACAATATGATAATTGAAGGGGGAAGATTAAAAAGGATTGCCTCAGATCAGGAGGCATTCGCTTTCCTCGACGATTATGCCAATACCATCGATGCATTTATTGCTTTATACGAAGTGACTTTTGATGAGGAATGGCTGCAAAAGGCGAAAGATTTAACGGAGCAGGCTATAAAACACTATTACGATAAACAGACAGGCATATTTTATTTTACAGCTGCAGATGATGAGCAATTGATCGCCCGTAAGTCGGAGATCATGGATAGCGTGATACCGGCATCCAATTCGGTAATGGCCAATAATCTTAAAAAAGTGGGATTACTTTTTGATAATGAGGATTATAATGAAAAATCTGCCCAGCTTTTGCGGAATGTGGCCGGACAGATAGCCAAATATGGCTCATCTTATTCCAACTGGTGTTCGCTGCTGTTAATTGAAATATTTGGCATAAATGAGGTGGCAGTTGTAGGTGATAGGGCTGCGGCGCTGCGGGTTGAAATGGAAAAAAATTACATTCCCAATAAAATTATCTTGGGAGGTAAAAAAGGAAGTTTACCTTTGCTGCAAGACAAGTTTGCCGCTACCACCCGCATATTCATTTGTAAAGACAAAACCTGTGGTTTACCATCTGAAAATACCGAAGAAGCACTAAAACAAATCTGGAATTAAAATACTTATCAAAAAAAGATACAAATGAAGATTAAACCACAACACGTAGTGTCATTAACATATGATCTGTACGTTAAACAAGATAGTGGCATAGAAGAATTGGTAGAAAGCGCTACTGAAGAACAACCACTTGTTTTTTTATACGGTGCCGGACAAATGCTGCCCAAATTTGAAGAGAATTTAAATGAGCTTTCAACAGGCGATCCTTATGAGTTTCGCTTATCAGCAGAAGATGCTTACGGTAATTACGACGACGAAGCTGTAGCGAGCCTGCCGAAGGAAATGTTCCAGGGAACTGACATTCCTGAGATAGGAAGCATGCTGCCTTTGCAGGATAATCACGGCAATCATTTCCAGGGACAGGTTGTATCTATAGCTGAGGATTCAGTTATAGTTGACCTGAACCACCCAATGGCAGGCCAGGAATTACATTTTAAAGGGATGATCATCAATGTTCGCCCGGCTACACCTGAGGAGTTGTCTCATGGCCACGCCCATGGTCCGGACGGACACCACCACCATTGATTTCGAATATCAAATTTTCAATTTCGAATGTTGAATTAATATTTCATTATTCAGCATTCGAAATTCGGTGCTCATTATTTCAATAGCTCATAAACTCAAGCTCCCCATTTGTCCTGAGCACGCACCTGATGACGATGCGGGATACTACAGGTTCGCCATTATAGGTGGCTGGAATAAATTGCCTGTCTTCTTCCTTAAATAAATTAACATGCATGCTGATGGTCTGGTCGTATTGTATCAGCGAACAATTAGTGTGTACTTTAAAATCAGCCAATCTGCCCAAGGGACTTATCAGCAGTTCAACTAGAGCTACGCAGCCATATGTGCTATACTGATAAGGGTTAAATGGTGGTTGATATAATCCCAGGTAAGGCAGGTAGCCAAAATACCTGCCTCCGACTTTTATCGGTTTCGTTACTTTGTCGGAATCCGATATTTCTTTATCGACGCCATAATAAAAATCAGAAGATTGCATAAACTCTTTAGCCTCGTATTTGAACGTTTTATTGTCATAATCATATACCTGCATTAGCTTTCCTTTTGGGTCATAAAATCGCCATGTTCCGGTTTTGATGTTATTCGTATAACTACCCTGAGCTACGGGCACCCGGCGCCTGTACAAAGCCTCATAAGAGCCGTTTCTTATCTCAGGCTTATCCTTCAGCACATGGAATTTCTCGATAACGTTATCATTGAGTCTGTTCTTTTTTTCGATCGTCTCCTGGGCAAAGCAATCGGTCAGATAGAAAAGAAAACAAACAAATAGCAGAAAATTCTTCAAAATTGGTCGTCGGTTTATGGCAATAATAGGGATACTTTCGGTATTTTGAAAGCTAAAACAACCAACAACTACAACCAATAATCACTAAACTTGTAAACAAAATGCAGACATGCTAATCACCGACGATCAATCAAACTACAAACCGGTAAGTTTTTCGCAAACCACTATTACTGAATTGATGATCCCTTCTTATTCCAACTTTGGTGGTAAGATACATGGCGGTATCTTATTGTCACTGATGGACAAAGTGGCTTATGTATGCGCGGCAAAGCATGCAGGGAATTACTGCGTAACAGCTTCTATCGATACCGTGGATTTCTTGCAGCCAGTTGAAGTTGGCGATTTGGTATCATTAATGGCATCCGTCAACTATGTAGGCAAGACCTCATTGGTGATCGGTATCCGGGTAGAATCAGAGAATATTAAAACAAATAAAGTTTACCACACAAATACCAGTTATTTTACGATGGTAGCCAAAGACGAACAAAATATGCCTGTGGTGGTACCCGGTTTAATATTAGAGAACAAGGAACAGGTAAGGCGCTTTGTCGAAGCCAAACGCCGAAGGTTGTTGAAACAAAACTACAAGCGCGAGGCGAGTGAAATAAAAGTGCCTGAAAGCGAGGAGCAATGCATGGAAATGCTGGCAGATGAGCGTTGCATCGTATCTTCCTAAAATGTATCTTTGAGCAGGGGTATTTCCACAAACTATTGGTTGTTTTTTACCGTATTAAGTTAAATGAAGATTTTTATTGGCCTGGTACTGACGCTGCTGGTACAAAAAGTAGCTTTTGCTGATAGTACTGTGCCTGCACCCTCCCCAAAGGATACTACTTATGCGGCCCAAAAAACAATAGATGATCTTAATGATGTGGCTTATGGCTTGTATCTAAATGCTCCCGATTCAGCCCGCGCTATTGCAGAAAAGGCACTCCTTTTGGCAGAAAAATCGAAGTATGAAGCAGGTATTGGCCGCAGCTTCCTAAACATTGGGCATGTATACTGGTCCCAGTCGTATTATGCTATGGCACTGGTGTTTCTTAATAAGGCGCTGATCAATTTACCCAAAGAAAAGCCCTTATTATTGGCTGACTGTTATGAGTTGCGCGGCCGTACCTACGCAGAACTTGGTAATTACAAAGACGCGCTCAATAACTTGCTGATTGCTGAAAAATATGCCGGCGATAATAAAGACGAATTGGCCGAAGTGCATAGTGAGCGTTCATATACATATATGCTGCTTAAAGATTACGACCGGGCTATAAGTGAAGCAAACCAATCGCTGGCTTTAAATAAAATCTCCAAAGACTATAAAAATACAGCTGTCATTTACGGCCGCTTAGGTAGTATTTACCTATATACCAAAAATTATAAAGCGGCACTGGCCTATTCTGACACTGCATATCAGATGAGCCAAAAGGTAGGTAATAACCGTCTGCGGGCAAAAACGTTGGTCGGCTATGCCACAATTTATAACCTGCTGCACAGTTATGACAAAGCCATACCTTATGCCAAACAGGGAGCGGCCCTGGCCGATAGCATTGGCGTAATGGATGCCATATCAACAGCATACCGGGAAATGGTAACCAGCTATGAACAAAAAGGCGATCTGAAACAAGCGATGGTCTATCAAAAGAAATACATCGCCATTAAGGATATGCTGAACAGCTTCTACCGGTCTAAAAATTCGGAATTAATCCAGAGCTATTTCGAATTGGATAACCGCCTGGATGCAATAGCCAGCTTTGAACGTAATGCCAAGCAAATAAAAGCCAAGATGCAGTTTCAACGCATCATTATTATTTCGTTGAGCCTGTCTTTGCTGGCTGTTCTTACATTATTGCTGATCACCTACCATTTTTATAGACAGAAGAAGGATCTAAACGACGAGTTGAACAAAAAGCATGATGCTTTGCTGGAACATAAAAAACTTATTGAGGCTCAGACAGAGAATCTTCAGATGATCAGTAAAATTAAAGACAAGTTACTGGCAGTTATTGGTCATGACCTGCGTACGCCGCTGGCTAACCTGCGCAATATGGTTGAAATGTTTGAGGCTGATTATATTTCGGCAGACGAGATTCATTGGCTGATGAAAGATATAAACCCGCTGGTAAAGAGCGCAGAATTAACACTATCGAACCTGATGGAATGGGCCGGAAGCCAGATTAAAGGACAGAGTATTAATTCAACCAGGCTGGATATATTTCTGCTGGGGGTTGAAATGGAGCAAACCTTTAACCATGCACTTCATCGTAAAAATATTGAATTTCTGAACCAGGCTACAGCAGGCCAGTCGGTAATGGCCGATGAGAATCATATTAAGGTAGTATTGCGCAACCTAATTAGCAATGCCATTAAATTCACCGATGCCAAAGGGACGATTAAACTGAATTCGGCCTATAAGGAAAATAAGGTGATCATCAGCATACAGGACACAGGCAAGGGAATGACTGCCGATGAAATAAGTAAATTGTTTTACCCGCAAACACATTTCTCGCAGCCGGGTACATTAGGCGAACAGGGCACAGGAATAGGTTTGCTGTTGTGTAAAGAACTTGTGGAGCTAAATGGTGGAAAAATGTGGATCAACTCAAAGCCGGGTAAAGGGAGCACCTTCTTTTTTAGCTTACCGCTTAATGCAGAATATGCCTGATCTGAATTAATGGGTTAAAATGTAACAAGAGAGATACAAACCGTATCTCTCTTGTTATTTTATGCAAATTGATAGCGCGTTCTGTAGCTTTTATCAATGTAATTTATAATTTAGTGAACCCGATTATTTAATTTAAGCCAAACACCCTTCCCAAATGAAAAATAAGACGCTCAGATGGCTGACTTGTGCTTTTTTTAGCTTAGTACTTTTAGGTGCCAATGCCTATGCTCAGGTAGGTATATTTGATAATCAGTCTGATGTTGGCCCGGTTAAGCATCCGGGAACCGCTTCGTTTGATACAGCTACCCAGCAATATACCCTTACAGGAGCGGGTGCCAATATTTGGGGCACGCATGATGAATTCCATTTTGCATGGAAGAAGATGAAAGGTGATTTTATCTTAAGGGCCAATGTTGCATTTATCGGAAAAGGGGTAGAGGATCATAGAAAAATAGGCTGGATGGTGCGTTCATCACTTGATACCAATTCAAAACATATTAATGCTGTATTACATGGCGATGGCTTAACTTCCTTACAGTTCAGACGAACAGTTAGTGGAACAACGGAAGAAAAGAAATCAACGTTGACTCATGCCGATATAATTCAATTGGAAAGAAAAGGAAGCTCTTATGTCATGTCGGTAGCTCATAAAGGAGAAACATTTGTAAGCGAAAAACTGGACGACCTTGATTTGGGTGATGATGTGTATGTAGGGATATTCATTTGTTCGCACAATGTTGATGTGACGGAGAAGGCCACTTTTGATAATGTACGTATTGTTGTTCCGGCGGGGAAAGATTTGGTTCCCTACAGAGACTATTTAGGGAGCAGTATCGAAATACTCGACGTAGAAAATCAGACCAGTAAAGTAATTTATCAGATACCAAACTCATTACAGGCACCAAACTGGTCAAAGGATGGTAAATCACTTATTTATAATCGTGAAGGCAAGTTATACAATTTCGATCTGGCTTCCGGGACACCAAAAGAGATCAATACAGGTACCGCAAATAAAAATAATAACGACCACGTAATTTCATTCGATGGGAAAATGCTGACCATTAGCAGCGGGAATGGTGAGAATGGCGCCTCGTTGGGCTTTACGGTGCCAATAGGTGGAGGAGAAGCAAAGCAGATCACACCAACCGGCCCGTCATACATGCATGGCTGGTCGCCCGATGGTAAATACATTGTTTTTTGCGGTGAACGGAACGGAGAATATGATGTCTACCGTATCCCGTCAAAGGGAGGCCCTGAAGTGCGGTTGACGACCACAAAGGGGTTGGATGATGGCCCGGAATATAGCCCCGATGGTAAGTATATTTATTTCAATTCGGTACGCAGTGGTTTGATGCAGGTATGGCGCATGAAGGCTGATGGCAGCGCGCAAACTCAGTTAACCAACGACGATTTTAATAACTGGTTCCCGCATATTTCGCCTGATGGTAAATGGATCGTTTATATTACCTTTCTGAAGGACGAAGTTACGCCAGCCGATCACCCTTTTTATAAGCATGTTTATTTAAGAATAATGCCGGTTGGGGGCGGTCCGTCAACAGTAGTAGCTTATCTGTATGGAGGGCAGGGGACTATCAATACCCCATCATGGGCACCGGATAGCAAGCATTTGGCATTTGTGAGCAATTCCAATTTGTTATTCCCGGTATTCCCGATAGGTCAATAGAATTATTTAACCAATTATAAACGCATAAAAATGAATACTTCACGCAGAAATTTTATCAAAAATACCAGCATGGCAGTAGCAGGCGCTGCTTTGTTGTCAAAATCAGGTGATCTGTTTGCATCATCCCCTAAAAAAATTGTACGTGTTGGCGTACAGCTTTATTCCGTGCGCGATGCTATGCACACTGATCCGAAAGGTTCATTGAAGAAGCTGTCCGATATGGGGTATATTCATGTTGAACATGCCGACTATATTGACAGGAAGTTTTATGGTTATAGCGCAAAGGATTTTAAAAAAATATTGGGCGACCTGGGCCTGCAAATGAACAGCGGTCACGTAGTAATGACTGAAAAGGATTGGGATACATCAAAAAATGACTTTACTGATAAGTGGAAATATACTATCCAAGATGCAGCAGAAGCAGGACAACGTTATTTGGTGAGCCCCTGGCTGGATGAAAGCCTGCGCCATGACCATGATAAGTTAAAATGGTTTATGGACTTATTCAATAAATGTGGTGAACTGGCGCAAAAGTCAGGTGTTCAGTTTGGATACCATAATCATAATTTTGAGTTCAGTACCAAGGTAGGCGACGGTACCTTGTACGATTTCATTCTGGCTAATACCGACCCTAAATTGGTAGCACAGCAAATGGACATCGGCAATATGCTTGGTGCGGGCGGTATAGCTTTGGACCTGATTAAAAAATACCCGGGCCGTTTTGAGCTGATGCACGTAAAGGACGAAATAAAAAGCACAACAGGTGGCGGTATGGATGGTTACGACAGCACCATACTTGGTCAGGGTGTAATGCCGGTAAAAGATATCGTAAAGGAAGCCAGAAAAAATGGTGGTACTTCCCAATTTATTATTGAACAAGAATCTTATCAGGGTAAAGATCCGTTCGATTGTGTAAAAATTGATTTACAAACCATGAAAAAGTGGGGATTCTGACCCATTTTCGTGTAAATTAGACACTTAGTTATCACGCAAAGAAATTCAGGAAGATAAATCCATATTTTTCTGAATTTTTTTCCGTTTCTGTTTTAATAATGTCAATTATACATCTATATTGTGCCCGGCTATTTTTGAGAGAAAAGCCCAACCAATTTAGTAACCAATTTTAAAGATGGACAGGCGTACAGCGATCCAGAATCTGGCTTTAGTGATAGGTGGTGCAGTGCTTTTACCCCGTTGTTCCAAAAGCAATCCATCCGCTCATTTTAAACATTTTGATATCACATTCGATCAGCAAACACTGATAACCGATATTGCTGAAGTTATTATTCCAAAAACTAACACACCCGGCGCCACCGATTTGAACCTGTATGGCTTTGTTATGAAAATGGTGGATGAGTGCACCAAAAAGAAAGACCAGGAAGCATTTTTGAAAGGCATGGCTGAGTTTGAAGATGTGCCGAAAAAGATGTTTAGCAAGCCCTTTGCCGAGTGTAATAAGAAAGAAAAGGAAGATGTGCTGAAAAGTTTTGAGAAAAAAGATAATTCTTATTCTAAAGAACTACAGGCATTTTACCAGACTGTAAAAGGATTGACGGTGTTTGGGTATACCGAGTCGAAGTATTTCATGACTAAAGAAATTGTTTATGAATTGGTGCCTGGTAGATACAATGCATGGTATCCGGTAAAAAATGGGAAGGCAGTAGCGAAGAATGGCTAATTTAAATATAGATAGCGCTAAAGAACGCACCTTTGATGCGATCGTGATAGGCTCGGGGATGAGTGGCGGATGGGCAGCAAAAGAACTAACCGGCAAAGGACTGAAGACGTTGATGCTGGAGCGTGGCCGTGACGTAAAACATCTGAAAGACTATCCGACGACCAACATGTATCCCTGGGAGTTTGAACACAGGGGAGAGGTACCGATGGATATACAAGAAGCCAACCCGGTAGTGAACCGCTGCTATGCTTTCAAGGAAGACGCCATGCACTTTTTTGTAAAGGATAATGAGCATCCTTATGTACAAACAAAGCCCTTCGACTGGATACGCGGTTACCAGGTAGGTGGTAAATCCCTTCTTTGGGCGCGTCAAACCCAACGCTGGAGCGATTTTGACTTTGAAGGTCCTGCACGCGACGGCTTTGCAGTTGATTGGCCTATACGCTATAAAGATATTGCTCCATGGTATAGCTACGTCGAAAAATTCGCTGGTATTTCAGGCAATAAAGATGGTCTGGATGTGCTGCCTGACGGTGAGTTTTTGCCCGGGTTCCCTTTAAATGCAGTTGAAACTTATTTCAGCAAGCACGTTAAAGAAAAATATAAAAACCGCCATGTAATTAGTGCGCGTTGCGCTCATTTGTCGACTCCTAATCAGATACATCTGGATCAGGGGCGTGCACAGTGTCAAAGACGTACCCTTTGCCAGCGCGGATGTCCCTTTGGGGGATATTTCAGTGCTAATGCATCAACCATTCCATGGGCGTTAAAATCAGGTAATCTTACCTTACGGCCCTTCTCAGTAGTACAATCCATAATTTATGATGAGCAAAAAGGCGAGGCTAAAGGCGTTCGTGTAATAGATACTAATACCAAAGAAACTATAGATTATTACGCCCGCATCATTTTCGTAAATGCCGCAGCTTTAAATACCAATCTTATTTTGCTAAACTCTACTTCACATCGTTTTCCTAATGGTTTGGGTAATGACAGTAGTGTATTGGGTAAATATGTAGCTTTCCATAATTATTCTGCACATATCAGTGCTGAGGTTGAAGGTTTTGAAGAATGGGCTACAGACGGTCGTAACCCGGCAGGCGGCGGTTATATCCCACGTTTCAGAAATGTATTTAAACAGGAAACTAATTTTCTGCGTGGGTATGCCTGCGGTTTAGGCGCTTATCGTGGTTATAAACATAGCCATGAAGATGTAGGCCAGGATTTTAAAGCCGGCCTGTCAAGCAAGGAATATGGGCCATGGTATGTAGGGTCACACATGATGGGTGAAACTATTCCGAAAGAAAGCAATTTCGTGGCACTTGATTCGAGCCGGAAAGATGCCTGGGGAGTACCTCTGCTCAAAATCTCTGTCGAATATGATGATAATGATATGAAAATGCAGAAGGATTACGTAGAGCAGTTGACGGAAATGTTTACCAGTGCAGGTTTCAAAAATATTAAGGCGGAGACTGATCGCCGGGCACCCGGTTTGGACATTCATGAGATGGGTGGCGCCAGAATGGGCCTTGATCCGAAGACTTCGGTATTGAACAATTGGAATCAGATGCATGCCTGTAAAAATGTTTTTGTAACGGATGGTGCGAGCATGACGTCTACTTCATGTCAGAATCCGTCACTCACTTATATGGCGTTGACAGCAAGAGCGGCGGATTATGCTATTTCTGAGATGAAAAAGGGCAATATTTAGGTCGGTTTTTGGCCTCAAGAGCTTATATAAAATGGGGTAAAATCACCCATAGGGCTCTAAAAAGCCAATATTGTGTTAAAAAAACACAATGATACATAGGAACGAAATTTATTTTTTATACATTAGTCGGACTAACCAATTTTAACTAAAAAATCATGTCTACAAACACATATGACGCGATCGTCATTGGCTCAGGTATCTCGGGCGGCTGGGCAGCAAAAGAGCTTACTCAAAAAGGATTGAAGACCATAATGCTCGAACGTGGTCGTAACATCGAACACGTTAAGGATTATGTAAACGCCAATAAGGCTCCATGGGAATTTGAACATCGTGGTGGGCGGACGCAAAAGATGATCCATGACTATCCGGTCCTGAAAAGAGATTATCCGCTAAATGAAACCAACCTTGATTACTGGGTAGATGAAAAAGAAAGCCCGTATGTAGAAGTAAAACGGTTCGACTGGTTTCGTGGTTACCACGTAGGCGGCCGTTCGCTGATGTGGGGCCGTCAAAGCTACCGCTGGCACGATACAGATTTTGAAGCTAACTTGAAAGATGGTATTGGTACTGACTGGCCTATCCGTTATAAAGACCTGGAACAATGGTATACCTATGTAGAGGGTTTTGCTGGCATTTCTGGTAATAAGGACAACGTGCCTATTCTTCCCAATGGCAACTTTATGCCGCCAATGGAAATGAACTGCGTGGAAAAGGACGTGGCTGAGCGTTTCAATAAATTCTATAAAGAACATAACCGTTATATGATCATTGGCCGTACTGCCAATATCACCAAGCCGCTTCCGGGCCGTACTAACTGTCAGTATCGCAACAAATGCTGGTTAGGCTGTCCGTTCGGAGCATATTTCAGTACACAGTCATCAACCTTGCCTGCAGCTGTGGCAACCGGTAACCTGACCGTAAGGCCATGGTCTATCGTTACCAAGATATTGTACGATAAAGACACCAAAAAGGCAAAAGGCGTTGAGGTGCTGGACGCAGAAACTAACAAGACTTATGAGTACTATGCAAAAATCGTTTTCGTAAACGCTTCAGCATTAAACTCTGCATGGGTGTTGATGAACTCTGCAACCGATATCTGGCCTGATGGTTTGGGCAGCAGCAGCGGTGAGCTTGGACATAACCTGATGGATCACCACTTAGGCGTAGGTGCCGGCGGTGTGATTGAAGGATACGAAGACAAATATTACTTCGGCCGTCGTGCTAATGGTATTTATATTCCACGTTTCAGAAACCTGAACGGCGAAAAACGCGATTATATCCGCGGATTTGGTTATCAGGGTGGCGGAGGCCGCGACGAGTGGGGCAGAAGCATTCCTGAAATGAGCATTGGAGGTGCATTTAAAGATGCTTTATCAGAGCCAGGACAATGGACTTTCGGTATGGGTGGCTTTGGCGAAACCTTGCCGTATCATGAAAATCGTGCTTACCTGGATAAAGACAAAAAAGATAAATGGGGGCTCCCTGTATTGGCCATTGACGCTACCTGTAAGGATAATGAGCTGAAAATGCGTATCGATATGGCTAATGATGCTAAAGAAATGCTGGAAGCAGCCGGTGTGAAAAATGTGCATACGTTTACCAGCGAGCCTGTATTGGGCCGTGGAATCCACGAAATGGGAACCGCTCGTATGGGCCGTGATCCTAAGACTTCTGTATTGAACGAATGGAACCAGGTGTGGGATGCTAAAAACGTGTTCGTTACGGATGGCGCAGCTATGGCATCAACTGCCTGCCAGAACCCATCATTAACTTACATGGCATTAACAGCCCGTGCTGCTAACCATGCAGTGGAGGAACTTAAGAAAGGGAATATTTAAGTTAGAGATCAGTTAATCAGAGATGAGTTAATTAGGTGAAGTTGATATCGAATATAAGATATCACTTAATCACCTTAATCAACGGTCCAATCACTAATTCACTAATTCAGTAAATCACTAATTATTAAAACATATACCAATGACTGAAGAACCAAAAGATGCCCCTAAAAATCCCACAAGGCGGGATTTTATCAAGAATACTTCGCTCGCTGCTGCGGGCTTTATGATTGTTCCGCGTTTCGTTTTAGGCGGCAAAGGTTTTATTGCACCAAGTGATATGTTACAGGTTGCAGGTGTGGGTGCAGGTGGCAAAGGGCAGAGTGATATTGCAAATTTTGCCAAGAGCGGCAAAGCCAATATTGCTTATTTGTGTGATGTGGATGATCGCCAGGCTGCCACCAGTGTTAAAAATTTCCCTAAAGCTAAATACTATAAAGACTGGCGCGAGCTGTTGGATAAAGAGCATAAACACATAGACGGCGTTTCGGTGTCAACTCCCGATCATAACCACGCTATCATAGCCTATTCTGCAATGCAGTTGGGTAAAGGTGTATATGTTCAAAAACCAATGACCCATGATATTTGGGAAGCACGTTTACTAACGGAAGCTGCCAAAAAATACAAGGTGGTAACGCAAATGGGTAACCAGGGTTCATCAAATGATGGAACGCGTCAAATGGCCGAATGGTATGATGCAGGTATCATTGGTGATGTGCATACTGTTTATTGCTGGACAAACCGCCCGGTTTGGCCGCAAGGCATCGCATGGCCTTCACCGCAGCCCAATATTCCAAAAGAACTGGATTGGAATCTTTGGTTGGGAACGGCTCCGAAAAAAGACTATGTAGATAAACTAGTTCCGTTTAACTGGCGCGGCTGGTGGGATTACGGCACAGGCGCATTAGGCGATATGGGCTGTCACCTGGTTGAAGCACCATTCAGGGTATTGGGCTTGCAATATGTTAAGGATGTGCAGGCTAGTGTAGGGACGGTGTTTGTTGATGAATTTAAGCAGGGGCACTTCCCGGAAAGCTGTCCGCCATCGAGCCACATTACGATGACTTTCCCTAAAACGGGTAAGACTCAGGGCGATGTAACCCTTCACTGGATGGATGGAGGTATTCAGCCTGAAAGGCCTGAAGAATTAGGGCCAAACGAGCATTTCCCTGGTGAGCAAGGCAACGGTACGTTGTTTATCGGTACCAAAGGGAAAATGTATGCCAGCACTTATTCTGACGGAGCGACATTGTTGCCTTTGGCTCGTACTAAAGAAGTAACCGTACCTAAAAAATACGATAGGGTGCCACACGGTGCCGAAGGTCACTATGCACAATGGGTAGAAGGTTGTATTGCCGGTTATGGTAAGATGGAGATGAGTTCATCGTTTGAAAAAGCAGGCCCACTGACCGAAGCTTTGCTGATGGCCAACTTAGCTGTTCGCGGGCATGACCTTAGAGGTGGTCAAATCAAATACGAGTGGGATAACAATGCTATGAAAGTGAGCAATTTTGATGCAGTAAACGAATACGTAAAACGTAACTATAGGGAAGGATTTGTTTTAAAAGCATAAATTTAAAAACTATATTTAGTCCCGCAAACCAATTAATAAATCAGTAATTTCATTAATTCAATAAATCAACTAAAGAAATGAATAGAAGAGACGCAATCGGCAGGGTGGCCCTGATCATGGGCGGAACCCTTATAGGTGCCGAATATCTTTTATCGGGCTGTAAACCAAAGGCTGCCAAGGTAGAAGATCTGTTCAATACAGATCACGTAGCTTTCTTGAACGAGGTAGGTGAAACTATTTTACCAACTACCAGTACCCCTGGTGCAAAGGCTGCTGATGTAGGCAACTTTATGGCGGTAATGGTAAGAGATTGTTACGAACCTGCTGATCAGGATATATTCTTAAAAGGCCTGGATAAAATTGATGATGCTGCTAACAAAAAATTCAGCAAGAAATTTATGGATCTGGACGCCACCCAGCGCACCGCATTGTTAACCGATCTGGATAAAGAACAACAGGAATACTCAAAAACTAAAAAACCGAAAGATCCTAACCATTATTTCAGAATGATCAAAGAACTTACCTTGTTAGGTTACTTTACATCTGAAGTGGGATGTACAAAAGCATTACGCTATGTACCGGTACCAGGAAGATTTGACGGTTGCATCCCTTACAAAAAAGGTGATAAGGCCTGGGCGTTGTCGTGATAATTAGTTGATTAAGTGACTTGTTGATTAGGTTGATTGAGTTTAGTTTTGAAATTTATTTCGATTTGAACTTAATCGACCTAATCTAACTTAATCAACCATTCAACTACTAAACTAAAACTACTACACTATTTATGAGCAAAAGAAAATTGCGCATGGGTATGGTTGGCGGCGGTAAAGACGCCTTTATTGGTGCCATACATCGCATTGCTGCAAACATGGACGGGCTGATCGAGCTGGTTTGCGGTGCACTCAGCATTCACGAGGATGTAGCAAAAGAAAGCGGTAAAATGCTTTTCCTGCCCGAAGACAGAACCTATACCAGTTACGAACAAATGATAGCTGCCGAGGCTCGGCTGCCTGCAGACAAACGCATGGATTTTGTGACAATCGTTACCCCGAATTTCGCGCACTTTGGTCCGGCCATGATGGCACTGGATAACGGATTTAACGTGGTGATTGAGAAGCCGGTAACTTTTACCCTGGATGAAGCCAAACAACTGAAAAAGAAGGTTGAAGAAACCGGATTAATGTTATTACTGACGCATACTTATTCAGGCTATCCAATGGTAAAAGAGGCCCGCCAGCTGGTGAAAGGCGGCGCTTTGGGTAAAGTCCGTAAAATATATGTTGAATACCACCAGGGATGGCTGAGCAAACTTTCAGAACGTGAAGGTAATGCGCAGGCCGCATGGAGAACTGACCCTAAACGCTCGGGCAAAAGCGGTTGTATGGGTGATATAGGGACACATGCTGCTCACTTAGCCGAATATATTTCAGGATTGAAGATCACACAAATGTGTGCTTCGTTAAATACTGTTGTTGAGGGCCGTTTACTGGACGACGACGGTGGCATACTGCTGCGGTTTGAACAGAATGCGACTGGTGTGCTTACCGCCTCGCAGATAGCTGCCGGCGAAGAAAATGCTTTGAAGATTCGTGTGTATGGCGAAAATGGCGGTTTGGAATGGGCACAACAGGAGCCAAACACTCTGACTGTTAGGTGGAGCGATAAACCTGCCCAGACTTTCCGTGCAGGCAATAACTATTCAGATCGTGAATCAACCTATGCTACGCACAACTGCCGTACTCCGGGAGGTCACCCTGAAGGATATTTGGAAGCATTTGGCAACCTTTACCGCAATTTCGCTTTGAGTCTGAGTGCCAAACTGAATGGCGAAGAGCCGCACAAAGAATGGCTGGATTTTCCGGGTATTGAAGACGGTATAAGAGGAATGGCATTTATCGACAATGTTGTTGCTTCAAGCCAGTCGGATAAAAAATGGACTGATTACGTTATTAATTAAGCATTATGAGAACCATCAAGGGGCCGGCAATCTTTTTGGCGCAATTCATCGGCGACCAGGAACCGTTTAATAACTTAACATCGATATGTAAATGGGCAAAGAGCCTTGGTTACAAGGGCGTGCAACTGCCTACAAATGATACCCGTTTTATCGATCTTCAAAAAGCAGCCGAAAGCAAAACTTATGCTGATGAGATAAAAGGGCAGGTGAATTCTTGTGGATTAGAAATCACGGAATTGTCTACCCACTTACAAGGGCAATTAGTTGCTGTAAACCCTGTTTACGATACCCTTTTTGACGCATTTGCACCACAAGCTTATAAAAATAATCCTGTTGAACGTCAGAAATGGGCTGTTCAGCAGGTTAAATATGCAGCTAAAGCATCGCAAAATTTAGGATTGAATGCGTCTGTTACATTCAGCGGTGCATTGCTTTGGCCAATGGTTTACCCGTGGCCGCAACGCCCTGCCGGTTTGGTTGAAACTGGTTTTAAAGAATTAGCCAAACGCTGGAGACCTATACTAGATTATTACGAAGAGTGTGGTATCGATTTATGCTACGAAATTCATCCGGGTGAAGATTTGCATGACGGCATTACTTATGAAATGTTCCTGGATCATGTCGATCAGCATAAGCGTGCCTGCCTGTTGTACGATCCTTCACACTTTGTACTGCAATGCCTCGATTATCTGGAATACATTGATAATTATCATGAGCGGATCAAAATGTTCCATGTGAAGGATGCTGAGTTTAACCCAACGGGCAAGCAAGGTGTTTATTGCGGTTACCAGAATTGGGTTGAACGTGCAGGTCGTTTCCGTTCGTTAGGGGATGGTCAGGTTGATTTTAAAAGTATTTTTAGTAAATTGACTCAATATGATTATACAGGATGGGCTGTGCTGGAGTGGGAGTGCGCACTGAAACATCCGGAAGATGGTGCAAGAGAAGGTGCCGGATTTATTAAAGATCATATTATAAGGGTAACGGAAAAAGCATTTGATGATTTTGCCGCCTCCGGATCAGACGAAACTTTTAATCGCAGGTTACTGGGATTAGAATAATCATCGCCTTGTAATTAAACTAAAGAAACCAATATAACCCTAAAATAAAATTCATGCAGACTATAAACCGTACTCAACTCTTTCGGGCAAGTTGTTTGTCC
The DNA here is from genome assembly GCF_030519375.1 of Mucilaginibacter tolerans. Classification (GTDB taxonomy): domain Bacteria; phylum Bacteroidota; class Bacteroidia; order Sphingobacteriales; family Sphingobacteriaceae; genus Mucilaginibacter. Next base: position 53,692 of record NZ_JAUMKB010000016.1, read on the forward strand.
CTTTTAGTTACCTCACTGTCATTTGGTATTCGTGCCGGCATCCTAAATAAACTGGGCACCGATTTTCAGTTGGATAAAGCACAATTAGCTTCAATCACCGCAACTGCTTTTTATGGATTCCCTATAGCTGTAGTCATCGGTGGTTTTATAGTTGATATCATCGGAATGAAACGATTGCTGGTAATGGCATTCTTGTTCCATCTGGCAGGGATACTATTAACAATTTTTGCCCAGGGATTTTGGACATTATATATCTCAACTCTGTTAGTCGGACTTGCAAACGGGACAGTTGAGGCAGCGTGTAATCCTTTGGTAACTTCGTTATATACCGATAATAAAACAACCAAACTGAATCACTTTCACTTATGGTTTCCCGGAGGCATAGTGATTGGCACATTGATCGTGCTTCTGTTGAATAAGATTGGCTTGGGCTGGCAGATACAGGTAGGCTTAATGCTTATTCCTACGTTGGTATATGGCTATCTATTCTCTAAACTGGATTTCCCTGTTACCGAAAGGGTTGCTTCCGGTGTTTCAACTGCAGGAATGTACCGGGCGCTTTGGAACCCACTATTTATTTTCATGTTCATTTGTATGTTCGGAACAGCTATAACCGAATTGTTTACTGGACAGTGGATAGATGTATTGTTAAAGAATGTCACTGACAATGCGATCCTTATATTAACACTCGATACTGGTGTAATGGTGGTTGGCCGCGCATTTGCCAAACCTGTATTAAAACTTTTTCCACCACAGGTGTTATTGTTAATATCAACTACATTGGCTGCTTTAGGAATATATCTGCTAAGTACCGTAACTGGTCCGGCAATATATGGTGCGGCTGTTATATTTGGTATGGGGGTTTGTTATTTTTGGCCCACCATGCTTGGGTTTGTCAATCAAAACCTGCCAAAAACAGGTGCAGTTGGCTTAAACCTGATGGGCGGTGCTGGTATGTTTGCTGTATCTATCTACACCATATTCATGGGCTCATATTATGATAACATTGTTAAAGAGGCAAATGGTGATAACAGCTTTGCAGGACAAAAAATATTACAGACAACACTGGTTATTCCGATCGCATTAATAGTAGCTTTTGGCGGTTTAGTATTATATATGCGTTATAAAAACAAAACACAACCGATAGCTAATCCGGTAGTTTAAAAAATTTATAAATTGCGCTTAATTAAAATTTAATCAAGCTATAATAACCTCTAAAATGAAAAAGACATTCATCGTTCTGGGCTTAAGCCTTGCACTCGCTGCTTGCGGCGGCAGTAAATCTAACAGCGGATCAGCTGACAGCACATCAGCTGCTAACAAAACCGCTACGGCAAGCAATTCCGATGCAGCGCAGGATACAGCGGCAAGCCATAACGGTACTGAGAAAACTGCGGGAACGCCTTCAGCAGCGGGAGCTCAATTGATTGCTAAATCAGACTGCGGCACTTGCCATAAAGAACAAGAAAAACTGATTGGCCCCGCCTTCGCAGATGTGGCAAAAAAATATACTTCGTCGGATGCTGATACGCTGGCTAACAAAATCATTAAAGGTGGTAGCGGCCACTGGGGAACAGTTCCAATGAGCCCGCACCCAACCATTTCTGTGGGCGACGCCAAATCAATGGTTAATTATATTTTATCCTTGAAAAAATAGGGATATAAACTTCTTATCCAAATAAACAAACCATGACCGCAGGTATCCGGGTTAAACTATCTACGATGATGTTCCTCGAGTTTTTTATCTGGGGGGCATGGTTTGTTACCATGGGCACGTATCTGACCAAGGGACTTCATTCGACCGATGTTCAAAGCGCAACAGCTTATGCAACACAATCATTTGGAGCTATCATCGCCCCATTCATTGTAGGCCTTATTGCCGATAAGTATTTTTCTGCACAAAAAATTCTGGGCGTTTTGCACCTGTTTGGCGCAGCATTAATGTACTATGAATATAAAGCACCCGACTTTGGTGGTTTTTATCCGGGTATATTGGCTTACATGATCATTTATATGCCGACTCTGGCATTAGTGAATTCGGTTTCCTTCAAACAAATGGCCAATCCCAGTAAAGAGTTTCCGCCAATTCGTATTTTTGGAACAGGTGGATGGATAGCTGCAGGATTGATCATTGGGTGGCTGCAATGGGAGCAAAAAGGGGCGTTATCCTCGACATTCTTAATGGCTTCTATAGCTTCCTTAGGCTTGGGTTTATTGAGCTTTACCCTGCCTGATACTCCGCCCGCAAAAAAAGGTCAGAAAACATCGCTTGGTGATATTATAGGCCTTGATTCGATTGGCTTATTAAAGAATAGATCTTACCTGGTATTCTTCCTGGCATCGATTGCTATTTGTATTCCCCTGGCATTTTACTACAATTTCACCAATCCTTTCTTAAATGAAGTAGGTATGAAATCAGCCGCGGGGGTTCAAACTTTAGGACAGTTCTCCGAATTAGGCTTTATGGCCTTAATGCCATTCTTTTTTGTGCGTTTGGGTGTCAAGAAAATGCTTGCATTTGGTATGTTGGCCTGGGCGCTGCGCTACGTATGTTTTGCTTATGGCGACGTAGGCGCAAATTACTGGATGTTAATTGCTGGCATAGTACTGCACGGCGTTTGTTATGACTTCTTTTTTGTCACAGGATATATTTACACAGACAGACTGGCTGGTGATCGCTTTAAAAGTGCAGCGCAGGGGTTTATTACATTGGCAACATATGGCGTGGGTATGCTGATCGGCTTTTCGATCGCCGGATCGGTAGTTGGCCACTGGCAAACATCTCCGACTTCACATAACTGGCAATCTATTTGGTTGGTGCCGTGTGGAATCGCAATAGTGGTATTGCTATTATTTATGTTGCTTTTTACCGATAAGAACAAAACAGAAACACAACCAGGATTAGATATTGAGGAACCTTCCGCAAACCTGGAAATATAACTTAATTTGAAAATGTATCGATTTGAAGATTTGGAAATTAACAAGCACATGATCCGCAAATCATTTTCAAATTATCACACTTTCAAATTTTCAAATAAACTAACCAATGAATAACTCACAAAATCGTCGGTCGGCAATTAAGAACCTGATTGCAGGCACGGCCGCAATAACCGCATCTGGAATGATATCATCGTTCACCTCGCCTGCCGATAACGAGCAGGAATTTGCTCCTTTAAAAGGAAATATCAATCACTCGGTAAGCCCATGGTGCTACAGCGAACTGACACTGGACCAATTGTGCGAAGTGTCTAAAAGTATTGGCATCAAAGGAGTCGACCTATGTGGCCCAAAGGACTGGCCTACGCTACAAAAACATGGTATGTATTCACCGATGTGCAACGGAGCCGAAATCAACCTCACAGATGGTTTCGGTGATAAACAGTTCCACGCAACTTTGCAGAAAAACTATACCGAAATGATTCCACTGGTGGAAAAGAACGGCTATACCAATCTAATCTGTTTTAGCGGTAGCCGCAGGGGAAAAAGTGATGAAGAAGGCTGGAAAAACTGTGAAGAAGGACTGAAGCCGCTGGTGGCGCTAGCCGAAAAACATAAGGTAGTTTTATGCATGGAGCTGTTGAACAGCAAAATTGACCATAAGGATTATCAATGTGATCGCGTAGAGTGGGGTGTAGAGTTGGCAAAACGCATTAATTCTGAAAACTTTAAGCTGTTGTTTGATATTTATCATATGCAGATAATGGAAGGTGATATCATCAGAAACATTAATGATTATCATAAATATATCGCTCATTTTCATACTGGCGGCATACCCGGCAGGCACGAGATTGATGATACGCAAGAATTGTATTATCCTGCAGTAATGAAAGCCATTGCTGCAACCGGCTTTAAAGGTTATGTGGGACAGGAATTTGTCCCTAAGGAGAAAGATAAAATTGGATCGCTGCGCAAAGCGATTCAAATATGTGATGTGTAATAACTTAACCAATCTATCTAAGCAATAAATAATGACTACAAGAAGAAAATTTCTGGCCCAGGCCGGATTAGCAACGGCGGGAGTATTTGTCGCCCCATCGCTGCTGAAGGCTGTTTCCGTACATAAACCAGGTATACAATTATATTCATTGCGCGATCAGTTGCCAAAGGATGTAAAAGGTGTGATAGGCAAAGTGGCTAAAGCTGGCTATAAAGAGGTTGAAACGTTTGGCTATGATGCGAAAACGGGCTACTGGGGCTTACAGTCAAAAGATTTTGCCAAGCTTCTAAAAGATAATGGCCTGAGCTCACCAAGCGGTCACTATGGCATCGACTCTTTCTTTGGAAAGGGTGATACCGAAGATCTGAAACGCTATATGGAAGTGGCGAATACTATCGGGCAAAGCTATATCATTATCCCTTCATTAAATGGTGAATTCATCAAAACGGTTGACGAGTGCAAAACTGTAGCTGAAAAAATGAATAAAGCGGCTGATCTTTTAAAAACAGCTAACTTAAAACTGGGCTACCATAACCACAATTTTGAATGGAAACCACTTGGCGGAGGTGCGACCTTTTATGATACTATCCTGAAAGAAACTGACCCTAAGCTGGTACACATGGAGATGGATATTTTCTGGGTAGTTCGCGCGGGTCAAAATCCTATTGAGATACTGGCGAAACATCCGGGAAGGTTTGCTTTCGCCCACGTGAAAGACAGAGACAAAGTAAAAACCGATCTGAACACAGAAATAGGTAAAGGCAGTATTGATTTTAAGGCCATTATTCCGAAAGCAAAAGCTGCGGGTGTAAGACACTTTATGATGGAGCAGGAAAACTTCACCAACATTGATCCGTTTGTGAGCATTACCCAGAGCTGCTATTACATGAAGAATACACTAAACATATAATACCAATTGTTCAAACCAAACTAAATTAATGATGAAAAAAACGATCATATTAACCGCCCTGTTAGCAGGAGGGGCTGTTATGGCGTTCGCGCAGCAAGCAAAACCCGAAGACACCGAAACTTGGGAACCAATTCCCAAAGTTGTTACCCCCGGTGCAACTTTTAAAGATGCTCCTTCGGATGCAATTATACTTTTTGACGGCAAAAATCTGGATGAATGGGTTCAAAATGCTGATGGCTCGCCAGCAAAATGGGATGTTGCTGATGGCATATTGACCGTGAACAAGAACTACGGTAACATTGAAACCAAACGCAAATTCAACAGTTATCAGTTGCATTTAGAATGGCGCGTACCTGCCAATATCACTGGTAGCGGACAGGCAAGAGGCAACAGTGGATTGTTCCTGGCATCAACTGGTAAAGGTGACGCAGGTTACGAATTGCAGGTTTTGGATTCGTACAATAACAAAACTTACGTGAATGGTATGGCAGGAAGCTTGTACAAACAAGCTATTCCGCTCGCAAACCCGGGCCGCAAACCCGGTGAGTGGCAGACTTATGATGTGATTTGGAATGCACCTGCATTTAACACAGACGGTACTGTTAAAACGCCTGCCCATGCTACTGTATTCTTCAATGGTGTATTGGTCGAAAATAATTTTGAGTTGAAAGGCCCAACCTTGTACATCGGTAAACCTGAGTACAAAGCTCATGGGGCATGTCCTATCAAATTACAAGCACATGGCGACAAAAGTGAGCCGTTAAGCTTCCGCAACATTTGGATACGCGAGTTATAATCTTAAAAACTAAATAATAAAAAAGGGTTGCCAACTGGTTGGCGACCCTTTTTTATTGCTTTTGTAACAAATATATTGATGATTCAGTCGTTGACAGTTAATGCCACATAATAACTGTTTGTCCAACATTTTTTAGATTATATTTGTCATTCATAACCTAAAAAACATACTTCTTACCAACATGAAAAAAGCTTTCTTATTGTCGGCTCTTCTATTGTATTGTATCTCTGTTTTTGCACAGATGCAGAAAGCTCCGGCTTATCCGTTGATCACTCACAACACCTATTTCAGCATCTGGTCGTTTACCGATCAATTGAATGATTCGCCTACCAAACACTGGACAGGCAAGGATCAATCGATGATAGGTTTTATAAAAGTGGATGGTGACGCGTACCGTTTTATGGGACAGGAGCCAAAATCGTACAAAACTATTTTGCCTGCCGCAGATGAACAGGCTTACGACTGTAAATACACCGAAACACAACCCGCCGAAGGCTGGCAATCAGAAAAATTTGACGACAAAGGCTGGGAAACAGGTGCTGCTCCTTTTGCAGATAGCAAGCCCAAAGGCAAAACCGTATGGAAAAATGACCTCTGGATTCGTCGCACTTTTGAGATTAGCAATGCTGATGCATATAAGCTCTTTTTAAAATTGAGCCATGATGACGACGCGGAAGTGTTTCTGAATGGTGAAAAGGTACTGGACAGACCAGGAGCCAATGGCGATTTTGAAATGTTCCCAATCAAAAATGTGTTGAAGAAAGGAACAAACGTTCTTGCGATACATTGTAAGAATACAGGTGGTGACACCTTCCTTGATGCAGGTCTGGCAGAACAGGAAAAAACAAAGTCGGACGAAACCATCAAGCAAGCCGTACAAACCAACGTAACCGTTACTGCCACACAAACAAATTATAAGTTTAAATGTGGCAAAGCCGATTTGTTATTGACTTTCACTTCACCTTTACTACTTAACGATCTTGCGGTTTTTCAAAGGCCGGTATCCTACATTACCTACAAAGTCCGCTCGAATGATGGCAAGCAACACAATGTAAAAGTATTCTTCGGTGCTTCTACCGAGATTGCTGTAAACAAACCGACACAGGAAGTTGCGGCTGAATCGGCAGATGATAACAAACTTTCTATCCTAAAGGCAGGAACTGTAGAGCAACCTATCTTAAAGAAAAAGGGCGATGACCTCCGCATCGACTGGGGGTATATGTACGTTGCTGCACCAAAGTCGGCTAGCGTATTACAATACATCAGCAGCGAAAAAGAAATCGGTAATCCATTTTTAACTAAAGCCCCAACGAGTAAAGAGGCCGTAAAAGGCCGGGAGTTATCATTAAATACCATCCTATCCTTTGGCAATGTAGGAGCAACTTATGCTGAGAAGTTTGTTGAGCTTGGCTACGATGACCTGTACGCAGTAGAATACTTCGGCACGCAGCTAAAACCATGGTGGAAAAACAGCGGTGCGACTATTGACCAGGAACTAAATATTGCTGCAATTGAATATGCCGCTGTGATGAAAAAATGCACGGCATTCAACATTAAAATTTACCAGGATGCATTGAAAGCCGGCGGGGAAAAGTATGCGAAACTTTGCGTATTAGCTTACCGTCAAAGCATTGCTGCGCATGCATTAGTTAAAAGTCCGCAGGGTGAGATATTATTCCTATCAAAAGAGAATTTCAGCAATGGCTCCATTAATACCGTCGATGTAACTTATCCATCAGCTCCGCTTTACCTGGCTTATGCTCCAAAGTTTTTGGAAGGTATGTTGAACGGCATTTTCTATTACAGCGAGAGCGGCAAGTTTAAGGATGATTTCGCCGCGCACGACTTGGGAACGTACCCTTTAGCCAACGGCCAAACCTATGGTGAAGGCATGCCTGTAGAGGAATCAGGCAATATGATCATAATGACCGAAGCGATAGTTAAAGCAGAAAACAACCCGGCTTTTGCCAAAAAACACTGGGCAACTTTAACCAAATGGGTTAAATACCTGGAGAAGGCTGGCTTCGATCCGGAAAATCAATTGTGTACCGATGATTTTGCCGGACATTTGGCTCATAATGCCAACCTTTCTGCCAAAGCTATTGTTGGGATCGCTTGCTATGCCCGTTTGGCTGACCGGTTAGGAGAAAAAGCTGTTGCAGAAAAATATCGCAAAACTGCTGCTGAAATGGTCAAAAACTGGATGAATATCGACAATGCAGGTGATCATTATTCGCTGGTGTTTGGCAATAAGAATAGCTGGAGCCAGAAGTATAACCTGGTTTGGGATAAAGTATTGGGATTAAACTTATTCCCTCAGAGCGTTTATAACAAAGAGATTACTTATTACCTAACCAAACAAAATAAATTCGGATTACCTTTGGATAGCAGGAAAACCTATACGAAATCGGACTGGATCATGTGGACAGCGACTTTAGCTAATAACCCCGCAAACTTTAAAGCATTGACCGATCCGATTTATAAATATGCCACAGAAACGACTACCAGAGTTCCTCTGAGCGACTGGCACGAAACGACTGATGGCAGAATGGTAGGCTTTCAGGCCCGCAGCGTAGTTGGCGGGTATTTTATGCAGGTGCTTGCAAATAAATGGCTGACAAAAAACAAAAAATAAACCCATGAATAAGCTGATTAAAACATTATTGATCCTCATTTTTATCGTTCAGGGATTCATCCTAAAAGCAAGTGCTGCCAGTCAACAGTATTATGAGCTGAAAGTTTATCATATAAAAACACCAAGCCAGCAGGAAAGGCTGGACAAATATCTGAAAGATGCTTATCTCCCTGCATTACACCGCAAAGGGTTAGGCAATGTAGGTGTTTTCAGGACCCTGGAACAAGATACAGATAAGCGAGTGTATGTCTTGATCACCTTCAACAATGTTGCACAAATGGAGAAGGTAGAAGAAGGCCTGATGCAGGATAAAGAATTGCTCGAAGCGGGTAAAGATTATCTGGATGCAGCATACAATGAGCAACCCTATACCCGTATGGAGACCATTATTTTGAAAGCATTTCCAAAATGGCCTGCGGCAACGGTTCCACAACTGACTGCAAAGAAGGCTGATCGTATTTATGAACTGCGCAGCTATGAAAGTCCGACGGAAAAACTGAACGTAAACAAAGTAAAAATGTTTAATGACGGAGGGGAAACGGCATTGTTTAACCGGCTTAAGTTTAATGCGGTGTTTTATGCCGAAGTGCTTGCCGGAAGTCATCAGCCAAACCTGATGTACATGACGACGTTTAATAGCAAAGAGGACAGGGAGCAACATTGGAAGGCATTTTCTGATGATCCGGAATGGAAGACATTGGTGGCAAAGCCGGAGTACCAGCACAATGTATCAAAGGCCGATATTATATTTCTTCACCCGGCAGATTATTCCGACTTTTAGGATTTAAAGCCATGAATGAAGCTTGAAAAGCGCCAATATGATGCAGTAATAGTTGGTTCCGGTCCGAACGGATTGGCAGCCGCCATATTAATGCAGCAAAACGGTCTTTCGGTTTTACTGATAGAAGGTAAAGAAACGATAGGCGGGGGGATGCGCTCAGCAGAGCTGACACTCCCCGGCTATCTTCATGATATTTGTTCTGCCATTCACCCACTGGCAGTTTCCTCACCATTTTTTGAGACACTCCCTCTTGCCAAGTATGGATTGGAATTCATCTATCCGGATATTGCAGCAGCACACCCTTTTGATAATGGCGCGGCAGCTATTTTAAAGAATTCGATAGAAGAAACAGCATCTCAGTTTGGTATCGATGAAAAGGCTTATATCGATCTGATTCAACCTGTTGTAAACGATTGGCCTTTGATGGCCTCCGATGTCTTAGGTCCGCTTCACATTCCCAGGCATCCTATTGCAATGGCAAGATTTGGCTTGAAAGCATTTCGGTCGGCCTCATCAATTGCAGGCAGTTTCAAAACCGAAAAAACAAAAGGATTATTTGCCGGAATGGCAGCACACTGCATGCAGCCGTTAACCAATTTAAGCTCCGCGGCTACCGCACTGGTGTTAATGTCCGCAGCCCATATAAAAGGCTGGCCTTTGCCTAAAGGAGGCTCACAGCAGATTGCGAATGCATTAGCATCCTATTTTATATCGCTTGGCGGAAAGATCGAAACTAATACTGACATCACATCACTGGGTCAGCTGCCTTCATCAAATGCGGTATTGTTTGATATTACACCCAGACAATTGCTGCAGATTGCCGGGCATAAATTCTCCGGTATCTATAAATGGCAGTTGCGACGTTACCGGTATGGCATGGGCATATTTAAGATTGATTGGGCATTAGATGGGCAAATACCTTTTATCAATGAATTATGCCGTCAAGCTGGTACAGTACATTTGGGTAATACTTTTGCCGAAATAGCCTCGTCAGAGCAATCTGCCTGGAATGGTCGAATTGCTGAAAAGCCTTTTGTGCTGATGGCGCAGCAAAGCCTTTTTGACAGTTCACGCGCGCCTGAAGGCAAGCAGACCGCCTGGGCCTATTGCCATGTGCCTGGTGGATCGACCATAGATATGACAGAGGCAATTGAACGGCAGGTAGAGCGCTTTGCGCCGGGTTTCAAGGATCGCATATTGGCAAGACATACAATGAATCCCATCCAGGTAGAAGAATATAATCCTAACTATATTGGGGGAGATATTAACGGTGGCGCTTTTGACCTAGGACAATTATTCACCAGGCCCGCTTTAAGATGGTCGCCTTACCGGACATCAGCCAAAGGATTGTATATCTGTTCATCATCCACTCCGCCAGGTGGTGGGGTACATGGAATGTGCGGGTACCATGCGGCAAAACGTGCGATGAAGGACGTTTTTTCAATAGATGTAAAATGAAATTAATAGACTCAACTGCGGAAATATTGGCATTCAAAGTACTAAACCGAAATATTGATAAGCGGTGGGTCAATTGGGCCACTGATATGTTGATGTCAGGCTTTGACACGGAAAATCTAATTATCCTTGCCGGCGAACAGGTGCCTTATAACCAATTTGAACTAATAGGTTTAACAAATAAAATTTTTGATGAACTGAATATTGACTTAAGCGATGATGATACAATTATTAAGAAATATGCGTGCTATCTGATAAATAAAGCGTTGACAGGCGAAATGCAAGCTGATGATGTTTTAAACATCTTGAAAGTACTTTGCATAGAGCTTGACTATGATCGAAACCTATATGATTTTTATTTGCTGTACTTTGCTAAAGAGGACTTGAAATACTCAGATAATCAATGGTATTGGAACGGGGCCGACAAAGCCAATATTAATACTATTATCTACGATTATTTTGTTGGTTGGAAGCAAAACTGCTCAAATTGACCTTTCCTATTTCACCTCAATCACCTTTGATCGCTGCGATATCCCATTCTCATTAAAAGATTCGATCTGGAAATAATAAGGCAGGCTTTTCTCCATTCCATTGAAGAAATATTCATTTTTGCCATACACCATCACATTGCTATATAATTTATCGGGTGCAATGCCCATGTATATAGTGTAGCCAATAGCGTTATCAACCGGCTGCCACCTGATCCACGAGTTTCTGCGTTCGGTGTCGCCACGCAGCACCATAAATTCTTTCACGGTATCCGGTTTTGCACCTGTGCCTTTGCCGAAAGCGCGGAAACCCGATAAAGCAAACATACCAGTCGGCATGTGAATATTGACGATCTTTAAATAACGTGCTTTAACAGGTGTTTTCAGGTCGATATAATCATGAGGAACGTCTGTTTTGTTTTTGCTCTTATCAACCAGCGCCTTCCAGTTTTTACCGTCAATCGACGAGTAAATAATATATCGTGTATAAACACCGTGTGATTTGCCCAGGAACTCCGCGTCCTGATCGGCGTAATTTACCTGGATGGCATTTACCGTGCTTACTTCACCCAAATCAGATTTGAGCCATTCGCCTTTATTGGCTGTTTTAGCACACCAATAGGTTTTGATGTCTTCATCTACAGCATAATTCGGTTCAAAACCGCCAAGTGTTGAGGAAACCTCGACAGGTTTGTTATAATTCAGTATCATCCAGCCGGTAAAATTACTTTTTAGGTGATCTTCATTGCCTGTTGGCAGGTATTGCGGATAATCGCCATAAGCGGTATTGCAATAAAGTACGCCGTCTTTATCAAAACCCGCAGGCCAGAAACCAATACGACGCTCGAAATTATTCTTCACGTTTACTACCATAGTAGATATATGCCAGTAATTGCCATATTTATCGGCCCAGGTAGCACCATGACCGGCCCCTTTGGCAAAGCCGCCCGGTTTATAGCAGAATGGATTATGGTTTTGATAAGTGAACGGCCCGAGTGGTTTATCACCTACATAAACACCGTCCGCATAACCGCGACCTTCAGTGCCTGATCCGCCAAATTGAAGGTAATATTTGCCATTGTGCTTATTCATCCAGGATCCTTCCATAAATCCTCCTAAAAACACATTGTCGTTGTTCTCGCCAAAGCGCTCCCAGCCGTGTTCGTTATAATCAAGGTGTAACGTTTCTACTTTTGGACCGATTGGCTCAAATGTTTTACGGTCAATCTCCTGTCCATATAAAGGTAGTGTATTACTTGACCCATGATAGATATAGACGCGCCCGTCATCATCAGCAAACATACCCGGATCCCAGGCGCCTACTTTAAAGTAGTCCTTTGCTGGTTTCCAATCATCCTTAGTCGGATTGGTGCTCATCCATAGGGTAAAATCTTTATTGTACGTTGAACCGATCACCAGCAAAGTATCACCCAAAACCAACGTAGCAGGGGCACACAGTTCGTCGCCCTGGTTCTCATTATAGGGCCTTAAAAAACGTCTCGAAACAAAACGCCAGTTCAGCATATCGTCGCTGTACCAATACCCAAACTGGTTGGTAGAAAATAGGTAATATTTGCCCTTAAACAATGTGACGGTCGGATCAGCTGTCGCACGATGGCGCCCCCATTTGGAAAAATCCTTAAAAGGGGTATAACCATAATCGAGATTCAACGGATTGCAGTAGGTGAGCTGTTTTTGCTGTGCATTGGTTTGCGCAAAAAAGCATAGGCAGACGATCAATAACAGATAGCCGGACAGTCGTTTCATGAGTGGATTTAATACCGGTAAAACAAAGCTAATATAGGTAGTTTAAAAGGCTAAATAGACCTTTAATTCAATTTCTAAAGGACAATGGATTTGTCCATAATCAAATATTTTGTCCGATATCGATCACTTTTTTTCAACCTAAAATTCATAAATGACTATAAATCAAAATATTGACTTTGGTATAGGTATTGCAAGGTACTGTGTAAAATATTTAATATGGATACCGAGATTACAGCGGAAGTAGTACAACAAAAAAGGAAAAGAGGAATCTTCTATGGCCTTATTGCTGTAGCTATTATAATCATCATAATTGTGTTGATCAGGACGTGGCTGGGGTCTTCAGTAAATGCTTCGGAGATCAATACCGCTAAAGTGGAAATAGGAAATGTTGAGAATACGTTGAATGCCACAGGGGAAGTGCTACCCGAGTTTGAAGAAGTGATCACCAGCCCGATAAATGCTTCGATCAAAAATGTAGTAACTGACGCCGGTGGTAAAGTGAAGACCGGGCAATCTATCCTCACACTTGATAAGTCAGCTTCTGAAAATGACTATGCCAAAATGAAATTCCAACTAGAGACCAAGAAAAATGAGATCAGCAAACTGAAACTCGACCTGGAAAAAAGCTATTACGACATTCAGTCCAATAATGATATCAAACAACTCCGCATAGGCAACCTGACCGACGCAGTTGAAAACGCCAAAAGATTATTCAAAGCAGGCGGCGGTACGCGTGAGGATATTGAGCAGGCAGAGTTGAACCTGAAAGTGGCCCAACTGGAAAAGAAACAGATCGAGAACGAGATAAAAAGTAAGCAGAAAACCATGCAGCTCGAAGAAAAAGAAGCGGAAATAGCGGCCGCTATTCAGCAAAATGACTTGAACGAATTGCAACGTAAGCTGAACCTGGCCAATGTGGTGGCAACACGTAGCGGGGTGGTAACCTACGTCAACAAAAATATCGGGGCCAATATAAAAGAGGGTGAAACACTGGCTCGCATTGCTGATTTGAGCAGTTTCAAAGTGACAGGTAGCCTATCAGACAGTTACCTCGATCAACTGCACAACAGTATGCCCGTAATCGTCCGCTTTAATGATACTCAATTGCGCGGAAGCGTGTCCAACATTAATCCATCTGTGCAAAATGGCATTATCACTTTTGATATACAACTGGAAGAACGTAACAATAAGCAGCTGCGGCCGAATATGAAAGTGGATGTTTACCTGGTAACCGCGGTGCACAATAAAGTGATGCGTGTAGCTAATGGTCCAGCCTTTAAAGGCGCAAGTCCGCAGGAAGTTTTTGTGCTCAGTAATGGAAAGGCAGAAAAACGAAGTGTTCATACCGGCCTCAGCAATTTTGATTTTGTTGAACTGAAAGATGGCGTGAAGCCCGGCGATGCGGTGATCACCTCGGATATGACAGAGTTTAAGAATTCAAAGGAATTAACTGTTAAAGGCAATTGATCGTGAAATATCTATATATCATACTATTATTACTCATCAGCTCAAGAGCATTTTGCTCAGATGCCGATACGATCAGGCTTTCGCTGCACGATGTGGTTGAACTGGCTAAGGGTAATTCCATTGCCTCAAAGCAGGCTGTCACCACACGCGCAACCAAATATTGGCTGTGGCGCACCTACAAATCAAACTATAATCCGCAGTTATCACTAAGCGGTAATTTGCCCGGGTATAGTAAAACAACTTCACCTGTAATTCAGCCTGACGGATCCATCTTGTTTCAACAGGTACATAATGATAATTCGCAAATGACGCTAAATTTTAGCCAATCTATTACGGCTACCGGCGCTACTATTTATGGCGAAAGCCAGTTGCAACGGTTTGATGATTTCGACAGACATAACGTATTATACAATGGCGTGCCTTATGCGATAGGGGTCAGTCAACCTATCGGCCAGTACAACGGTTTGAAATGGGACAGAAAGATTCAGCCATTATTGTACAACGAAAGTAAACAGGCTTATATCGAGGCGCAGGAGCAAATATCTATTAAGGCAGAAGGGTTCTTTTTCGACTTGCTATTGGCGCAGGTTAATCTGCAAATTGCTCAGACCAATTATACCAATACGGAGAATATCCTGAAGATAGCTAAAATGAAATTCGATCTGGGAAAAGTAACCAGGAACGAGATATTGCAACTCCAATTGGAATTATTGAATGCAAAAAAGGCGGTAGGAATTGCCAAACGTGACATCGAAGTTTCAACACTGACATTGCGGAGTTTTATCAGCCAGGAAGGAAGTGATAAGATCGAACTCGTTTTGCCGGAAACCATCAGCGATATGAGTGTAACCTCAGACAGAGTTTTGGCGGAGGCATATGCCAATCGCTCAGACGCTATAGCCTTTGTGCGTAGGATAGCTGAGGCTAAGCGTGATGTGGCCGTTGCCAAAGGACAAACCGGGCTTACCGCCTCCCTTACCGCCAACCTGGGTTTTTCAAATACTGCTGCCAATATTCCCGATGTTTACCGTTCGCCGCAAAACCAACAGTTGGTACAGTTAACATTTTCGATCCCGGTATTGGATTGGGGAAGATCGAAATCAAAAATAAAAACCGCTGAAGCGAACGAGAAATTTACCGAATATGCAGTAGAACAGGATAAACAAACCTTCAAACAGCAGATAGTAACCCAGGTAACTCTATTTAACCAAATGAAAGAACAGGTAGCTTTAACAGAACAGGCCGATAGTATAGCCGGCGAAAAGTATAAAATTGCAAAGGAACGTTATGTTTTGGGTAACCTGAGTATCACCGATCTGAGCATTGCCTTTCAGGAAAATGACCAGGCAAAAAGAGATTATATAGCAGCCCTGCGCGACTTCTGGGGTGCATATTATCAGCTACGCTACCTATCGCTGTTTGACTTTGAAAAAAATGAAAAAATCAACTATAAATGAATCAAATAACCATCAACACAATATGATACGTTTACAAAACATTGAAAAAGTTTACCGTACCGATACGGTTGAAACACTGGCGCTTAACAAGGTGAACCTTGATGTGGCCAAAGGCGAATTCTTATCCATTATGGGCCCGTCCGGCTGCGGAAAAAGCACGCTTCTTAATATTATCGGCCTGCTGGATGAACCGTCAAAAGGGGAGATCAGAATTGATGATCAGAAAACCGAAAATCTGTCAGATAAGCAATTGGCTCAGTTTCGCAATAGCAAACTTGGTTTTATTTTCCAGAGCTACCATTTGATCAATGACTTGCAGGTACTGGATAATGTCGAATTGCCATTGCTGTATCGTAACACAACGGCCAAGGAAAGAAAGCAATTGGCCACCGAAGCATTAGCCAAGGTGGGTCTGTCGAACAGAATCAAGCATTTTCCCACGCAACTTTCAGGCGGTCAGAAGCAGCGCGTTGCTATAGCCAGAGCGATAGTTGGTCGCCCGGAAATTATTTTGGCCGACGAGCCCACCGGTAACCTGGACAGTGCTATGGGGAACGAGATCATGGATATCCTGTTACAGTTAAATAAAAATGACGGCACCACAATCGTAATGGTTACGCACGATGAAAACATGGCCCATAAAACCCATCGGTTGGTACGCCTATTTGACGGATCACAGGTTCAGTAATCACTTTTAAGAGAGACAGCCATGCTTAAGAATTATTTCAAAATTGCCATTGCGGTTTTAAGGCGAAGGAAGTTCTTCACCTTCATCAGCCTGTTTGGTATCAGTTTTACGTTAACTATCCTGTTGGTACTCACTGCATTTATCGATAAAGTGGTTGGGGATAATTATCCGGATAAAAAGAGGGACAGGTCACTTTACGTTTCCCGTGTATCACAAACAGGGAAAAATACCATGTCATCGAGCCCTCCTTCATTTTATTTTCTGGATCACTATGTGCGGACGATTAAAACGCCGATCACAATTGCTATTTCTTCCGGATTTAATGGTACCAATACCTATGTTAATAATAAGAAGATAGCGGTAAACTACAAATACACTAATTCCGAATATTGGGAAGTACTCGAATATGATTTTCTTGAGGGAAAAGCATTTAGTAAACAACAGGTAGCCAACTCAGACAAGGTTGCAATAATCTCTGCTGATATGAAGAAGGAGTATTTCGGCGATGTCCCAAATGTAGTCGGCCAGTACATTGAGGCGGACAATGTGAAATACAGGGTGATTGGTGTTGTTCAAAATGTACCTATTACCAGTTATATGACCTATAGTGATATTTATCTGCCTTATACAGTAGCAAAAGATGGAGACTATAAAAACAATAAAGGTTATCAGGGTGGGTACTATGGAATTTTATTGGCTAACTCTGCAAGCGATCTTGACAAACTGCATAATGAGTATGAGCAAATGATACAAAGGCTGAAACCTGAGCAAAAGGAATTTGATAGGGTGAGTAGCCACGCTGATAATTATATCAGATCATACGTCGATACAGGGGATGACAGGCATTCCGGGGTATTTATTGTGGTAACCGCCATCAGCATATTTGCATTTATATTGATGATATTACCAACGCTCAACCTGGTGAATATCAATATTACCCGTATTATGGAGCGCTCGTCGGAGATCGGCGTACGTAAAGCATTTGGGGCCTCATCAAGCACACTCGTTTACCAGTTTATTGTCGAGAACATTATACTGACCTTGTTGGGCGGTGTAATTGGCGTAATACTTTCATTTATCGTATTGCAGGTAATCAACAGTGCTCACCTGATCGCCAACCTGGAGTTAAGTATCAATTTTATGGTATTGTTTATCGGCCTACTGGTTTGTCTCGTTTTTGGGTTGATATCCGGCGTTTACCCAGCCTGGCGCATGTCGAAACTAAATGTAGTAACTGCCCTAAAGGCGCAATAAATTAATGTAGATAAATAAAGATATTATGACAAAGCATTTATTTAAACTGATTTGGAACAAGAAGAAACAAAACTTTCTGCTGATGTCTGAAATGCTGGTTTCGTTTCTGGTCATATTTGCGGTGTTTACGCTGATGGTATATTACTACAACAACTATAAGAAAACCATGGGGTTTGATTATGAGAATCTTTGGCTGGTAAACTATAATAATACTTATCAAACCAAAAGCACCGATTCGCTTAATACTTTTTATGACAATTTGAGGCAAACTATTAAATCAATGCCGCAAGTGAAAGAAGTTAGTTTTTGTAGTAGCAATGTCCCGTTATCCCAAAATCAATGGACAGGTGATGCGCATTATAAAAAAATAGCAATAGGCGTCGACCATTATATAGCGGATGATAATTATAAAAATGCCATGAACCTGCAGTTATTGGAAGGCCGGTGGTTTAATAAAGCCGATGCCAATTTAAAAACTAAGCCAATAATCATTAGTGATGCAACGCGCGAGAAACTATTCGGCAATGAAACTGCGCTTGGCAAGATGATCGGTGTTGAAGATGGTAAGTTTGATTATAAGGTCGTTGGGGTGATACAGGGGGTAAAAGCAAGAGGTGATTATTCGCCAGCTAAACCAGCTATTTATCTCAGAACGGATACCGGCTCATATAGTTCACTTGGCAAGATGATGGTGAAAGTGACGCCCGATGCCGATGCAGCTTTTGAAGGGAAATTGTATAAAACCTTGGCCAATTACATGAGAGACTCCCACGTAGAGATTGAGCATATGGTGAACAAACGCAAAAGCACTAACTTATTCAGCTTGGTACCAATGATTGTGACATTGATCGTAGCCTGCTTCCTTGTGATCAACGTTGCTTTGGGGTTATTCGGGGTTTTATGGTATAATATTAATAAAAGAAGAGGCGAGATCGGATTACGCCGTGCAATAGGCGCTTCTGGACAATCAGTATCATCTCAACTGGTATCTGAATCACTAATATTGGCTACGCTATCTTTGATTATTGGGACGTTCTTCGCAATCCAGTTTCCGCTATTAAATGTGTTCGACCTGAAAGCCGAAATTTATATTGTGGCTATGATCCTGTCGATCATATTTATTTACCTTTTGGTATTTGTTTGCTCGCTTTATCCTGGCAAACAGGCGGCGGCTATTTATCCGGCGGTGGCTTTACATGAAGAATAATTGCGATATTGAAACCGAATATGATACTAATAATTGATGATGATATCGCCGTACGTACTTCATTGCTCTTGCTTCTGAAGAGCGAAGGCTACGAAGCCGAGGGGACGCCCTTGCCTGGCGAGGCTTTGAGCATCATCAAAAAAAGAAATCCCGAATTGATTATCCTCGACCTGAATTTTTCCATAGATACCTCAGGACAGGAAGGATTGGAATTGCTGGAGAATATTAAAAAAATCAATCCAATCGTTCCGGTGATATTGATTACGGGTTGGGGAAGTATTGAGCTGGCGGTAAAAGGAATGAAGCTGGGTGCCAATGATTTTATCAATAAGCCCTGGAGCAACGAACACCTGTTACAGTCTGTGAAGACGCTGATTGATCTTCAGGATAAAAAAGCAGAACACCGCACCCGTAAACAGTTAGACAGTAAATACAACTTTCAGCACATTATTGGTGAAGACCCGAAGATGCTGGATATACTGGAGACTATTGGCCGTGTGGCAGAAACGGATGCGTCAGTGTTGGTAATGGGGGAGAGTGGTACAGGCAAGGAACTGATCGCTGAAGCGATACACCAAAACAGTTTGCGCAGAAATAAGCCATTTATCAAAGTAAACCTGGGTGGAATTTCTACTTCATTGTTCGAGAGCGAAATGTTTGGCCATGTGCGCGGGGCTTTTACAGATGCCAGGTTTGACAGGGTGGGTCGTTTCGAAATGGCTAATAAGGGAACCATTTTTCTGGATGAGATCGGAGATTTGGATGCGGGCAGCCAGGTAAAACTTCTGCGTGTATTGCAAGATCGCACCTATGAGGTTTTGGGCAGCAGTCGCACCAAAGCAGTTGATGTTCGGGTAGTTTGTGCCACCAACAAAGATCTGAATGAGATGGTCGACCGGCGCAGCTTTCGCGAGGATCTGCTGTATCGTATTAACCTGATCACGGTCGTTTTGCCGCCTCTGCGCGAAAGATCCAAAGATATTCCGCTGCTGGTTAGTTTTTTTATCAATAACCTGAAGGAGATTTATAACCGTCCGCAACTATCTGTTTTGCCGGCTGCGATGAAATGGCTTCAAGCTTTGCCATTGCCCGGCAATATCAGGCAATTGAAGAATTTGGTGGAGCGGTCTATCCTTGTCAGCAAAAAAGATGTCCTGGATATTGATGATTTTCGTTCGCAGTTGGAGCTATCCCCGGTAAAAAAAGGTAATTTGCAGCTGCCCGGAGTTGGTGCCATTACGCTGGAAGAAATGGAGGTCGAAATGATAAAACGTGCGCTCGAATATCATAAAAATAAGATAGCAAGAGCGGCAAAATCATTAGGGCTCACGCGCAGCGCATTATACCGGCGACTGGATAAATACCAGATCCCTTACGATGAAGCTGAGGACTAAGTACCTTTTATTTGTTATCATCCTGCACCTGATTGCACTGGTGCTTACCTGGATCATTTTTGAACAAAATCGTATTTATTTCATCGCTTGCGAGATATTCATCCTGATCTCTATCGGTATTTCATGGAATTTGTACAAGCAGCTCATACAACCACTAAAATCATTAATGCAGGGTGTTGACGCTATAAAAGACCGCGATTTTAATGTGAGGTTTTTGCCGACAGGCAAATATGAAGTTGATCAGTTAATTGATGTATATAACCAGATGATCGATCAGTTGCGCACCGAACGTACTTTGCAGGAAGAGCAGCATTTTTTCCTTGAAAAACTGATCCTGACTTCACCAACGGGTATCATTATTCTTGATTATGATCAGAATATCCAGCAAATTAACCCTAAGGCTTTGCAGATATTTAACCTTGATGAAAAAAGCCTGATCAATCACCCGGTAACTGACCTGCCGGAAAATCTTCTAAAACATCTCCGGGCCTTACAGCCTGGCGAAACTAAAACCATCAAATTAAGCGGCGCGACTACGTATAAATTGCAGCGGGCGCATTTTGTAGACAGGGGCTTTGCGCGGGATTTTATTATGATGGAAGAATTAACCGCAGAAATACTGGCAGCCGAAAAGAATGTATATGGTAAGGTTATCCGAATGATGGCGCATGAGGTGAATAACACCATTGGGCCGGTTAATTCTATTATCGATTCAGCTTTAAAGACAGACCAATTGTGGAATGGGCACCATTCCGACCCATTAAAAGATGCATTGCAGGTGGCCCTGGATCGCAACCAAAACCTCAATCTCTTTATGCGCAATTTTGCCGACCTGGTGAAATTACCGCAGGCTAATAAGAAACGAATCGACCTGAATGAGTTGATATATTCTATCGTTAAACTGATGGAATTACGGGCGGCTGAAAGGAATATAGCGATCAGAGCTGAGCTCACCGCAGAGCCATTTTATATTTCGGCAGATGAACAGCAGTTGGAGCAGGCCTTCATCAATATTGTAAAAAATGCAATAGAAGCCATTGAGAGGGATGGAGTGATAAAGTTTGTTACTGATCTTCGGTCCAGACAATTAATTGTTTCAGATAGTGGAAAAGGCATCAGCGCTGAACAAAGCGAAAACCTGTTTACACCATTCTATAGTACCAAAAAGGACGGTCAGGGTATTGGTTTAACTTTGGTTCGCGAGATACTCATCAATCATAGTTTTGAATTTTCATTAAAGACGGTTGCCGAGCGACAGACAGAATTTACCATCACCTTCAAATAATGAGCCGGTTTTGTGGCAGATTTTTTAACTTGGTATCCACTGAAGTCAACTATACCGATATGAAAAAACTGCTGCTTGTCTTTATTCTTTTTGTTTATTCCTCCTCCGTTTTTTCACAAGCAGTTTCAGTTTCAAACAATCAATTCACGGTACGCGGCTTTCACCTCGATCTTCGGATACAGGTAATGCCGATGCCTGAACTGAAAGCCTTTGCAAAAAGGCTAAGTGGCAATGGTATCAATACGCTGATCATGGAATGGGAGGGTACTTATCCGTTTGAAAAACATCCGCTGATACCCAATAGGTACGCTTACACCAAAGCCGAAATAATTGATTTTGTTAAATATTGCAACGGCTTAGGTATAGATGTGATCCCCTTGCAGCAAAGCTTCGGGCATGTGGAGTATCTCCTTCGCAATGAAAAGTATAAAGACCTGCGAGAAGATCAGAAAGATTATTCGCAAGTGTGCCCGCTGCAAACCAAACAGGATAGTACACTTTTCAGCGACCTGTATGCTGAACTGGCGTCTACACATACTTCAAAATACATCCATATCGGTGGCGATGAGACCTACTTGTTAGGTCATGACGAACGATGCAAGGCAAAGGCTGAGAAAGAGGGTAAATCGAAATTGTATATCGATTACATCCGGATGCTTTGCAACATCGTGATAAAAATGGGCAAAAAGCCTGTGCTGTGGGCCGATATCGCGCTTAAATATCCCGAAGCAATTAATCTGCTGCCAAAGGGCACTGTGTTGATTGACTGGAATTATGGCTGGGATATGAATAATTTTGGTGAACACCAGAAACTGGTGGAGAGTGGGTATGAAATATGGGGTGCGCCCGCTATACGCTCCAACCCGGATAACTATTATTTGACCCAGTGGGAAAAACATTTTAAAAATATCCGCGATTTTATACCGATTTGCCGAAAGTTGAAATATCGCGGTATAGTAATGACATCGTGGTCGACATCCGGAGTTTATTCGGCGGTGTTTGAGAACGAGGACGAGATCACAGACCTGTATGCCATCAGGCATGTATACCCGATTAGCGGGTTTAATATGCTGATTGCAGGCTATTTTGAAAGTTTAAAATCGACCGCCCCGATTGATATAGAACATTTTGTTACTACATATTGCCACAAACAATATGGTTTTAATGAGACACAGGCAAAGCAGTTTTGGCAAGCGCTTAAAGTAACACCTTATACGGTTCATCAGGGTAAGGTACAGTCGCCGCAGCCATTATCTGTTGATGCAATGCTGGATAGCATACGCACGGCTTCGGCAGTCCTTCATCGCCTCAATCCGCTTAAAAACCGAGAGGAGTTTGAACAATACCAGCTGATGACGGATATACGAGCCAATTATCTGCAATACGAGGCTATTGAAAAACGTGCCAACGCGCCTCAATTTACAGTTGCCGGTATCCCTGAAATACTTACCGAGCTTAAAAAAGTGATTGACGATGAGGTCGAACTGGACAAACGGTTCAATAATCTCAACAAGGATGTTTTATATCCAACCGAGTTGGTCCAGGAGAATGAATTAAGAGGAGCTAAGGCCCGGATTTTATATGATCGCTTATCACGAAAGAAATAACCCCCTCATGCGCTTAAAGATATTTAACGGGCAGGTAATTACCCCCAATGGTATTATAAAAAATGGGAATTTGTTGATTGATGACGGAAAGATCGTCGAAGTCAGCAGCTCAAACATCGATGCGCCTGATGCTATTGAGTTGGACGCAAAGGGTGAATACGTTTCTCCGGGCTTTATAGATATCCATATACACGGCGGTGGCGGGCATGATTTTATGGATAACGCCGTAGATGCATTTCTTGGCATCGCAGAACTACATGTTAAACACGGCACGACAGCTATGCTGCCAACTACTTTGAGCTGCGAAAAGGCTGATCTGCTGGAAACGCTCCGGATTTACGAGGAAGCAAATAGACTTAATACAAAAGGCTCACAATTTATCGGTATTCATATTGAGGGGCCTTATTTTGCCATGAATCAAAGGGGAGCGCAGGACCCACGTTATATCCGTGACCCTGACCCGGCAGAATACGCTGAAATATTATCAGCCTCAAAATCAATCAGAAGGTGGAGCGCAGCACCCGAACGTAATGGCGCTATCGAATTTGGTAAATATATGGTAGCTCATGGTGTTTTGCCTGCAATTGCCCATACAGATGCTATCTATGAAGATGTGATCGAAGCTTTTAATAACGGCTATACGTTGGCTACGCATTTTTATTCGGCCATGTCGGGTGTAACCAGGAGGAATGCATTTCGTTATGCCGGAGTGATTGAAAGCGTCTACCTGATCGATGATATGGATGTAGAGATTATTGCAGATGGAATCCATTTGCCAAAACCGCTGCTTCAATTAATTTATAAGATTAAAGGATCGCAACGAACAGCGTTGATCACCGATGCGATGCGTGCTGCAGGTATGCCGCCGGGCGAAAGTATCTTAGGCAGCAAAAAGGACGGCACGAAAGTGATTGTTGAAGATGGCGTAGCCAAAATGCCTGACCGGAGTTCGTTCGCCGGAAGTGTCGCTACTTTCGATCGCTTGATACGAACAATGATACAAACTGCGGATGTGCCCTTAATTGAGGCCGTACGAATGGCATCAGAAACTCCGGCCAGAATTATGAAAATTGAAAAAAAAGGATCCATTAAAAAAGGAAATGATGCAGACGTTGTAATTTTTGATGAAAATGTTCATATTGCTGCCACCATTGTGAATGGTAAAATAGTTCATACACATACATGATAAAGGAATTAAAGATTGACGATTTAGAAGTAAAAATATATCAGGACAGAATAAAGATGGGAGAGGCGGCAGCCTCGGCAGTGGGTGAACGAATCGTTGAACTATTAAGCCGGCAAGAATATGTTAATATTGTACTCGCTTCGGCGCCATCGCAAAATGAGTTCCTGGCAGCTTTAATTAAGCAGGCTGGTATTGACTGGAAACGGGTCAATGCGTTTCATGTGGATGAATATATTGGCTTGCCTGAAAACTCTCCTCAAAAATTTGGCTCTTTTTTAGACCGAAAGATATTTAAGCACTTACCATTCAATACCCTGAATTATATCAATGGTAATTCTCCGGATTCTTTTGCAGAGTGCGGAAGATATGCAGAACTATTGCATGAATATCCATCTGATATTGTTTGTTTAGGGATAGGAGAGAATGGACACCTTGCTTTCAACGACCCTCATGTGGCCGATCTGAATGACCCGGTAAGGGTCAAGATCGTCGATCTGGATTTTGAGTGCAGGCGACAACAGGTAAGTGATGGTACATTTGATACGTTGAACAGCGTGCCCAAACTAGCTATTACATTGACTATCCCCGCTTTAATGGCTGGCAGATATGTTTACTGTATTGTTCCGGGTAAAAATAAAACTATTGCCGTTTACAATACTTTGTACAGAAAGATTAGTGAGCAATGCCCTGCTTCAGTATTACGTACACACCCTGACTCAGTTTTATTTTTGGATGAGGATAGCGCTGCATTGATAAAATCATAAATTTGATATCATGACAAAACCCGTTATGATATCAGAAAATAGCCTGTCACTTAATCTCGGCGGTCAAAGTCGCCGGAAATTTATTTATAACACAGCTACAGCAGTAGGTGCCGGTATGATATTGTCATCGCCATTGATAGGCCACACTGCCGATTTTGTTAAAAAGCCAGAACGTTATACTGTAAAACAGATCATCGACCTATTTATGAAACAGGTGCCCGGTGCGCCATTCGCAAATACTGTTGATACGCTAAAATCAGGCAGCCCGGATACAGTAGTGACGGGCATCGTTACGACGATGTTTGCCACTATTGATGTTATCCGTAAGGCAATTGATCTGGGAGCTAACTTCATTGTTGCTCACGAGCCTACTTTCTATAACCACCTGGATGCAACAGATTGGATAAAAGATGATGATGTATTGCAGTATAAAATGGATCTGCTGAATAAACACGGTATTGCCGTATGGCGGAATCATGATACTATTCACCAGTTAAAACCCGATGGCGTTACTAAAGGCGTATTAGAACAATTGGAATGGCAGCAATATGCCGGAAAAGATATTCCAAATATCCTGACTTTACCTTCAATACCGTTAAAGGAGTTGATAGCTCAAACAAAAGACAAACTACGTATTGAAAAAGTGCGATTTATCGGAGACCTAAATCAAAATTGTTCCAAAGTGTTGTTTATGCCTGGTGCATCAGGCGGTACGCGTCAGATTCAAAGCATTGGAAAAATAAAACCGGACGTATTATTCTGCGGTGAGATAGCCGAATGGGAAACAGCGGAATATGTCCGTGATGCACGTGCCAAAGGCGACAATTTATCATTAGTAGTATTAGGTCACATTGCCAGTGAGGAGCCAGGGTCGGCATTTATGCTGCAATGGCTGAAAGATAATGTGCCATCGGTAAAAGCGACGCATATTTATTGCGAAAATTCGTTGATGTTTATCTAGGCATAAAGGCCCATTGGCTAATGGACCTTTGACATATTATGCGGGCTTGTAACATAGAATTACTACCCCATTGTTAAGCGGAGTAACTTTTATCAGGTTTAACTGACGTGGTTTTTCTAGCCCTCCAAATATCGACATGCCTCTCCCGGCTGCTGCAGGATTAACAAATAAGTGATATTCATCTATCAAGCCCGCTTCGATTACCGACGACACAAACTCAGCACCCCCATACATTACAATGTCCTTCCCGTCCCGTTTTTTTAAATCATTGACTTCGGTAACCAGGTCATTTTTTGCAATGGTTGTATTGTCCCAGCTGGATTTATCCAAAGTTTTACTAAAAACGATTTTAGGCATGTCCACCATTTTCCGGGCAAATGAATACTGAGGGTCGTCGGGCCTGGTGGTGATATCTGTCCAATATGGGATAAAGCCATCGGCCAGTTTGCGTCCCAATAGCATGGTATCGCATAAGTCGGTTAGGTCGGTTACATATTGTATAAAGTCCTCAGTGGCATTCCAGGTGAGCCAGTCCATTTCGCCATTTGGCCCGGCTATAAAACCATCTACCGATATCTGTACCTGTAATTTCAGCTTTTTCATAGTTGTTGTTTTTCGTCGTTGTTAATTGATATAAACAAATATACAGGGATTGATCACCCCAGGGTGAGGCGTAAATCCGACTATCAGGTGGGTTAAATGCGACAGCATTTATTCCGAACTTACGCCATCGCAAACTTCGGTTTCCTGATCTTTTTTACAATCAATCTAATGACAAAATACAATAAAATGATCCCCAGGACAGTAAAAATTATAGGATAATAGGTGGGCAAGCCTGTCATCGTACCTTGCCAGCCTATGAAATACCACTGGTGATCGCGATAAACCCAGGTCTCCGTATAAAATATTTTTGCCGCCATAATTGATTTTATGTAAAAGCTGGCGCCGCCGGTAATGATAGCAAGGTTTCCATAAACTCGTATCTTTTTATTGGATAGGGTGGTTGTGGCACCTTTGAATTTGCCGAAAGTTTTCATCATCTCAATTTTGTTTTCCATTACCCCATCCGCATTGATAGTAATGTAGTCCTGGCCGATCATTTTTTCTGCGGCAACTTTATCGCCGGTTAATACAATATGGAACATTTCTGCTTCCTTATTGATCAGCACTTTGGCTAACGAATCTGAAGGAACTAAATCCTGTGAAAAAGCATTTGGCTTAATTCCAACAAAAACCAGCGCAAGAATAAATAGTACTTTTTGGGAAAACAGGTTTAGCCTATACATACACTTTCAGTTTGAAATTTAGGTTAAAAGAATGCAGACTTCAAATAGGGGAGACAGTTGTTTAGTGCCCTGAATAATAAATATCTGATTGTTAAATAATTACAATTATCATGAAGGTACTCATATTAATGTAATTACCTAATAGTATGGGCGGAATTTCTCGTAAACCACTATATAAAGAGCAGGCCGCTAATAGCCAACACCCTTATTGGGGGAAACACTTATTAGAATTCAAATGCTGTAATCAGTATAAAAACTTTGGCATAGGGTGTTTGGGAGAGATTTTCCCGATTTTTATCTGTTTTGTCATTTTGGCAGTGCCTTGTCAGGTGAATTTAACTGACAGGTTGTCGCAAATTCGCTCATATTTAAAGAGTGTGACAAATTGTCAAAAATTTTATTTGGTGATAATTTTGAAGAAGATTTTTGATTTGGGAGGCCTTTTTTGACAAAAAAATGTCAGATGGAGTGTTTTTTCGCCGAAAATCACCTCATTTTTTCTGTTTTCTGGTGGATTTGGCCTTAAAACCAACTACTGCCCGGCAAAACATCTTTAATTTTTCCATTTATTTATGATTTTCTCCTAAACATAATTTATTGCTTTCTTCAAGCTTATATTTTTTGTTGATGAATCTTTCTTATGAAATTTTTTTAAGAAGTGTAAAAAGTTTTAAAATGATTTTTTCTTTTTGGTAAAATCCATTTTTAGTCATTTTTGGGTTAAAAAAATATTTTAAAAAGTGGCATATTTTTCGTCGTGATTATGCCAGAAGAATACGATTGCTCTGTTCAACCTGAACCCTGAATTGCAAAATTTGAGGTGTAGCCGTAAGACAGTTTTATTTTTCTGAAAGCTATTTAATCATTTAATAATTAATAAATAAAAACAAACGTCATGATCACTGTATTAGAAGTTGCTCTGTTGCTAGCTATTATTATAGTACCTCTTACCCCTGCAAAAAGCAGAGTAAAATAAATTTGTACTATACGTAAGTTTCAAATAAAAAGGGACGGCAACAATGCCGTCCCTTTTTATTTGGGCTGATTTGAGACCTTAGTCTATTATGGTATTTAGGCTATTTTCTTTATTATTTTGTTTTAAATCAAATAAATTTGAAAAAATATTAGTGATTTTGCAATGTTTTTCCGAATTTGCACCTCTGTTTTCGAAGATTATAAAACTAATTTCAAATACTTAATAAAATGAGCACTAGTCCAAGTACCCTGTTTGATAAAGTGTGGGACTCACACGTGGTAAGGAAGATTGCGGATGGCCCGGATGTATTATTTATCGACAGACACTTTATTCACGAGGTGACAAGCCCGGTGGCTTTCCTAGGATTAAAGACCAGGGGCATTTCTGTAATGTACCCAAGCAGAACATTTGCAACCGCCGATCACAATACACCTACTATTAACCAGCATTTGCCTGTTCAGGACCCGCTTTCGGCCAACCAGCTAAAAGCTCTGGAGGAAAATACAGCTAAATATGGTATATCACACTGGGGACTGAATAACCCTAAAAATGGTATTGTGCACGTAGTTGGTCCGGAAAATGGCATCACACTTCCGGGTATGACCATTGTTTGCGGAGACTCGCACACATCAACACACGGTGCATTTGGCGCTATTGCTTTTGGTATCGGTACTTCTGAGGTAGAGATGGTACTTTCTTCACAATGCATCATGCAGCCAAAGCCTAAAAAATTACGCATTACTATTAATGGTAAACTTGGTAAAGGTGTTACACCGAAGGATGTTCCTTTGTTTATCCTTTCGCAGATTACAGCCAGTGGTGCCACCGGATACTTTATAGAATTTGCCGGCGAGGTATTTGAAAGCATGAGTATGGAAGGTCGTATGACCGTATGTAACCTTTCTATCGAGATGGGTGCCCGCGGTGGTATGGTTGCCCCGGACGAGACTACTTTTGCCTACTTAAAAGGCAGAGAACTTGCTCCAAAAGGTGATGCATGGGCTAAAGCAGAGACTTACTGGAAAACTTTGAAGACTGACGAAGGCGCAAAGTTCGACCTGGAGCTAACTTACCATGCTGATGAAATCGAGCCGCAGATCACTTATGGTACCAATCCGGGTTTAGGAACCGGTATTACTCACCATATTCCGTTTGCCAAAGAAGTGAAAGATGGTGAAGCATCTTATAAGAAATCATTAGACTATATGGGTTTCCATGAGGATGATCAATTGATCGGCAAGCCGGTTGATTATGTATTCCTGGGAAGCTGTACTAATGGCCGTATTGAGGATTTCAGAGCTTTTGCGTCGCTGGTAAAAGGCCGCAAGAAAGCAGATAATATAACAGCATGGCTGGTTCCGGGATCGCACGTTGTGGAAAGCCAGATCAAAGAAGAAGGTATCCTTGATATCCTGAACGAAGCAGGGTTCCAGTTGCGGCAGCCCGGTTGTTCAGCTTGCCTGGCAATGAACGATGATAAAGTTCCGGCAGGTAAATATGCCGTAAGTACCAGCAACCGTAACTTCGAAGGCCGACAGGGACCCGGTGCGCGTACCTTATTGGCAAGCCCGCTGGTAGCAGCAGCAGCAGCAGTAACCGGCAAGGTAACCGATCCGAGAGAATTGATGTAATCGGTAATTGAATAATTCTTAGTAAAATTAAAATGGCATACGATAAATTCACAATATTAAAAAGTACAGCAGTTCCGCTGCCAATAGAGAATGTTGATACCGACCAGATCATCCCTGCGCGCTTCTTAAAAGCTACTGAACGTAAAGGCTTTGGCGATAATCTTTTCAGGGACTGGAGATATAATCCAGATAATACGCCTAAACAGGATTTTATATTGAATGATTCAACCTATTCAGGCAAAATACTGGTAGGCGGTAAAAACTTTGGCAGCGGCAGTAGCCGCGAGCATGCCGCATGGGCTATTTACGATTACGGTTTCCGTTGTGTAGTATCCAGCTTTTTTGCGGATATATTCAGAAACAACGCCATCAATGTAGGTATCCTGCCGGTTCAGGTAAGCCCTGAGTTTTTGGATAAGATATTCAAAAATGTGATCGGCGATCCATCAACCGAATTGGAGGTAAACCTGAATGATCAAACTATCACTATTTTGAAAACTGGTGATAAGGAATCATTCGTTATAAACGGTTACAAAAAACACAACCTGCTCAACGGGTTTGATGATATTGACTACCTGCAGGCGATGAAAGAAGAGATAGGTGGCTTTGCTGCAAAGAGTATCTATTAATCTGCAGCAATATTTTTAGTACAATGAGCCAGTTGCAACGCCATATTGAAATAATGGATACAACCCTGCGTGATGGTGAACAAACCAGCGGGGTATCCTTTTCTTCGTCCGAAAAATTAACTATAGCACAGCTTTTACTTACTGAAGTAAAGGTTGACCGTATTGAAATTGCCTCTGCGCGAGTATCAGAAGGTGAATTTAAAGCGGTGAAGAAAATTACTGAATGGGCGACCGAAAACGGCTTTATTGATAAAATTGAGGTGCTAACCTTTGTGGATGGCACTACTTCAGTGGACTGGATGGTGGAAGCCGGGGCCAAAGTGATGAACCTGCTTACAAAAGGCTCATTAAATCACTTGACCTATCAACTTAAAAAAACTCCCGAACAGCATTTTAAAGAAGTTGCAGAAGTGATTGCTTATGCTGCCAAAAACGGCATAGAAACCAATGTATACCTGGAAGACTGGAGCAATGGCATGCGCAATTCCCAGGAATATGTTTTTCAGTATCTTGATTTCCTCGCCACTCAGCCTGTTAAAAGGATATTATTGCCGGATACGTTAGGCGTGCTAATTCCATCCGAAACAAGAAAATACCTGGATGCCATCGTGCCGAAATATCCGAATATTCATTTTGATTTCCATGCTCATAACGATTACGATTTGAGCATTGCTAACGTACTGGAAGCGGTAAATGCCGGAGTAAAAGGCTTGCACCTCACCATCAACGGCATGGGCGAAAGGGCTGGGAATGCGCCCCTGGCAAGTACAATTGCGGTACTGAATGATTATGTGAAAGATGTACACACATCGGTAGAAGAAAAGTCATTGTATACCGTAAGTAAATTGGTAGAAACCTTTTCAGGCTTCAGGGTACCGGTAAATAAGCCTGTCGTAGGGGAGAATGTGTTTACCCAGACAGCAGGTATCCATGCCGATGGCGATAAGAAGAACAACCTCTATTTTAACGACCTGATGCCCGAGCGTTTTGGCCGTCAGCGTAAATATGCATTGGGCAAAACCAGCGGGAAGGCCAATATTGAGAACAACCTGCAACAATTAGGTATCCGTTTATCGGATGTTGACTTAAAAAAAGTTACTGAACGGGTTATCGAACTGGGTGACAGGAAGGAAGTTGTGACACAATCTGACCTGCCTTATATCATTTCTGATATACTGGATAGTAATACAATAGATGAGAAGGTACATATTGAAAATTATGTACTTACTCATTCAAAAAACCTCCGGCCATCGGTTACTTTGCGTATCGATGTGGATGGAGAAATTTTTGAGGAGCATTCGCAAGGCGACGGTCAATATGACGCTTTTATGAATGCGCTCAAAGTGATCTATAAGAAAAAAGGGCTCGACCTGCCCTTGTTAACGGATTATGCTGTACGTATCCCGCCAGGAGGTAAATCAGATGCGCTATGCGAAACCATTATTACGTGGGATTGCAAAGGCCGGGAATTTAAAACCCGCGGACTAGACAGTGACCAGACGGTAGCAGCCATTAAGGCCACTCAGAAGATGCTGAATCTGATTTAAACAGATTATTTCCCGTCGTAAGCATCCTGCAATTTTTGAATATCCAGCTTGGTCATTTTCATCATGGCCTGCATGGCGCGATTTGCTTTTTCAGGCTCACTACCCTGAAGGACTTTATCGAGCATCGCAGGCACAATTTGCCAGGTGACACCAAATTTATCGTCGAGCCAGCCACATTGATTAGTTCTGCCCCCTTCACCTAATTTCTCCCAGTAATAATCTACTTCTTCCTGCGTTTGGCAGCTTACAAAAAAGGAGGTTGCAGGTGAGAATTTAAATATTGGTCCACCGTTTAGTGCGATAAACTGCTGACCCAATAACTCGAACGAAGCCGTCATCACACTGCCTTCCGGACCGGGGCCGGCTGCTTTGTAACGCCTAACCTCGCCGACTTTAGAGTCCTTAAAAACCGCAGTATAAAAATTCATTGCTTCTTCGGCCTGATGATCAAACCATAAGAAAGGGGTTATTTTTTGCATAGCCAGATCGTTTTTGGTTTATAATTATTTGTTGATTTACCAAAGGTAGGCTGATAAA
The DNA here is from genome assembly GCF_030519375.1 of Mucilaginibacter tolerans. GTDB lineage: Bacteria > Bacteroidota > Bacteroidia > Sphingobacteriales > Sphingobacteriaceae > Mucilaginibacter. The sequence goes on from NZ_JAUMKB010000016.1 coordinate 86,337, forward strand.
TCACCGTCCGGAACACTCAACTGCGACAAAGAGAGGGTTGAAATCCGACAAGCGACTAATGCTTCAGGTAAGCATTCGGAACGTTGCCGGGCGTATAATCAATACCGTATGCGTGTTTGATCAATAGTGAGACCGTTTCGGCGACTGTAGTATCTTTCCGGTGCATTTGTGGCAGTAGCCCCATCAGGGCATAACTGACTGGGTTCACTGATGGAATAAAAGTTTCCCATTCATATCCTTTACCCCAGATCAATCCTTTAACTGTGATATTAAGATCAGCGCCATTATCCAAAAGCCAATGCAACATCTGTTTAGAGTTGTTCAGGAGTTGGTTAACGGTGTGAAAAATAGGTGTATGCCCGCCAAAGCCATGTTCGTCCAGCCCAGCCTTTGCGTTGATATCAGCGCCATATTGCAATAACACCTCTGCACAAGCCACACAATTGTATTCAGCACAGAAATGCATCAGGGTGCCGCCAGCTAGCGGCGTGAAAGTATTATTGAATTGAGAATAGGTCCGTTTAATTATATCGCGGTCTGCTTTTAATAATTCCTCCAATTGTTCGTCATTATCAGTTAAAACAGCCAGCAAAGCTTTATCGTCAAACTCCAGGCCGCGGTCAATAAATACCTGTATACAATCTTTGAATCGAGGGGAGCGAAAGTACATTTCTACCATCATAGTGAATAGGGGTATTCCATTATGCACCTCGTTTGGATCACCACCCTGATCAAAATACCGCCTGATGCCTTCAACAGAATGCACTTCGATATCATATAGCATTTGGGTATAATCAGGCATATTAAGACCGATAAATTCCTTATTTGAAGGTAAGAATTATCTATTATTTCTGTCATTTTTTTAAATAATATGACGGTATATAATTGCATTATTTGGTCATTTCTCTTCGTCTATTTGCGAAATATCATTAGCCGGATTTTTAAATAGTGATCAACTCCTTTTAAATCAAATATTTAATAACTAGTAGGTGATTTGAAATAGCGTGTAATACAAAAACAACATTGCTTTGCTTATGTAATACCTATTTCAGTAGGATAGGAATATTCGACCTTTAGTTGTAGTTTTAGACTTAAAACTGCCTTTACTACAGCTATTATAATGATATCAAATTTTTGCCGATGAATTACAAAGCCTCACTCGAACAAGTAGCACAATATGTGACGTCGATGTTCGGCGGACAAGCCGATAACGGATTGCCTTATCATAACAAGGCGCACACCCAGCTTGTGGTCGATTCCACTATACAGATTGCCAATCACTATCAATTATCCGACAGTGATTTTTTTGTGGTAGTTACAGCCGCCTGGTTTCATGATACAGGTTATTTAAAGACACGCGATCACCATGAACGGGAAAGTGTGAAAATTGCCGACAATTATTTAAGAAAGCAGGAGATAGATCAGGCAACTATTGCAAAGATCAATCAATGCATTATGGCGACTGAAATGCCACAAAATCCTCAAGACCTGCTGGAAGAAATTATATGCGACGCCGACATGTTTCATTTTGGATCGGATACGTTCTCTGAGAAGAACAAACTGCTCAGGAAAGAGATTGAAGCTGCTACAAAAACTGAAATATCAAAGGAGCAATGGAGGCTGAAAACAGTTGAATTTATGGAGCAACACCATTATTTTACTGATTACTGTAATCTTTTGCTGAACGATAAAAAGAAACAAAACCTGGAAAAACTAAAAGAGCGCCTGAATAAAGAAGATCTGAAACAATTGGAAACAGATCTGCCGCAAATTAATCATGAAGAACATGTAGATCATGCAGAACATACCGAACGGTCTAAAAAAAATAAAGACATCCCTGAACGGGGTATTGAAACCATGTTCCGCATTACGTCAGGCAATAATCAACGCCTGAGCGATATGGCTGATGGGAAGGCGCATATACTTATTACAGTTAACTCTATTATTTTATCAGCCATTATCAGTTTGGTTCTTCGTAAACTGGATAACAATAGCTTTATTATTATACCTACGTTTATGCTGCTTTCTGTGAGTGTATTGAGCATCATCTTTTCAATTCTTGCCACCCGGCCTTCTATACCAAAAGGTATATTTTCTTCTGACGAGGTTGGTGAGAAAAAAGTAAACCTGCTTTTTTTTGGCAACTTCTACAAGATGAAATTGGATGATTATTCATCAGGTATGCAACAGGTGATGGCTGACAAGGATTTATTGTACCATACCCTCATCATGGATGTGTACTCACAGGGAGTTGTTTTAGGCAGAAAATACCTACAATTAAGGATTGCTTATAATATCTTTATGTTTGGGCTTATTCTCTCCGTGCTTGCTTTTGTTATAGCGGTTATGTTTCATACGGAACCTGTACCAGTAATCCCACAGTAGCTGATATGGAAACATCGGTGCAATACTTTGACCGTGATATAAGCTGGCTGGCGTTTAATGAGCTTGTACTGCGCGAAGCAGGCAAACCGGCCGTGCCTTTAATGGAACGGATCAGGTTCTTGTCTATTTATTCATCTAACCTGGATGAGTTTTACCGGGTGCGTATGCCAGTTCAGATGGCATTACATTATTTGTCAGGCGATGGTGGTGAAGAGCTCGCCAAAACGAACCTCAAGGAGGTACGAAAGGTCATTGGCGCACAACTGGAATTGTTTGGGCAAACGCTTACGCAGCATATTATTCCGTCGCTTAAAAAGAATAACGTTCATTTATTTTACCAAGAGTCGCTGCCGGAAGAAGTATTAGCAGCTGTTAACGATTACTTGTATAGTCAGATATTGGCTTTTTTGCAACCGATCGATCTGACGGATAACAACACGCCATTTTTTCCTGAAAATAACAAGATATACTTCGTTGTAATGATTGAGCAGGGTGGATTGGAAAAGAATATGATCCTTAATATCCCTTCCGATCAGCTGCCGAGATTTTATCCTGTAAACATCGATAAAACACAATATGTTGTGTTCCTGGATGATATTATCAGGTTCAACCTCGATAAAATTTTTAAGGGTGCCAGCGTCAAAGGCTGTTTTAGTATTAAAATAACCCGTGATGCAGAGATTGATGTGAAAGACGAATATTCGGGGGATATATTAGACGGAATAGAAAACGAACTGAAAAAGCGGGATTCAGGCCTGGCTACGCGTTTTCTTTATGAACCCGGATTGCCTTTGCGATTATTATATCTTGTTCAAAGCCGTCTTAATTTATCGGTTGATAGTATTACTGAGGGTGGCAGGTATCATAACCTGAAAGACCTCGGCCAGATGCCAGTGAAAAATCCTCAGCTCAATTATGACCAATGGCCTGCTTTGCCGGTAAAAGAGATCAACTATAAGTTGTCATTATTTGATCAGTTAAAAAAGAAGGATATCTGTATTCATGCACCTTACCAATCTTATAATACCATATTAAGATTTTTCAATGAAGCAGCGATTGACCCTGCGGTCGAAGAAATCTACATCACCTTATACCGGGTAGCCAGTAATTCAAGAATAGTAAACGCCTTGATCAGCGCGGCCGAAAATGGTAAGAAGGTATTTGTGATGATTGAATTGAAGGCACGTTTCGATGAAGCGAATAACATCAAATGGGCCAAGAAAATGAAGAATGCCGGGGTGAGAATTGTTTATAGTGTAGCTGCGCTGAAAGTACATGCCAAAGTAGCACTGATAAAACGAAATATCGACGGTCGCAATAGTTATTCAGGCTTACTTTCCACCGGAAATTTTAACGAAACTACCGCCGCCTTTTATACCGATCATATACTGATTACTACTAATCATGATATACTTCGGGAAGTGGAACTGCTTTTTATTTTCCTGTTGAAACGAAAGAAACCCGGATCTGAAGACAAAATAAATTTTAAATATTTGCTTGTGGCGCAGTTCAATCTGCAATCCAGATTCCTTGAACTGATCGACCGTGAAATTGCCAACGCAAAAAAAGGACTTGCTGCATCCATTACTATCAAAATGAATAATCTGGAGGAGCGGGTGCTGATCAATAAACTTTATGAAGCCTCGCAGGCTGGTGTGAGAATAAAAATGATCGTTCGCAGTATTTGCTGTCTTGTGCCTGGTATTGCAGGCCTTAGCGAGAACATCAGCATTATCAGGATAGTGGACAGATACCTGGAACACGGCCGTGTATTTCTGTTTCATAACAATGGCCGGCAGGACCTGTACATGGGCTCATCTGATTGGATGAACCGGAACATTTATCACCGTATTGAGGTGTGTTTCCCGGTGACAGAGCCAACTATGAAACAACAAATTATTGAAATGCTGAATTTGCAGTTGAATGATAATGTGCAGGCCGTACAGATTGATGAAAAATTGAATAATGTGAAGGTAGAGAATGGCGAACCATTGAATGAATCCCAAAAACAAATATATATTTTACTGAAAAACAAGCTGCAGGAACCGGTTTTACAATAGCAATACGCCCTTAGACTTTATTTATGCGATTCATCAGATTCTATATCACAATTATACTGCTGCTGTTTTGCGGACCTGGGCTTTTTGCCCAGAATCTTGATGTCGATATATTAAAGACAATCAACCCTGAGCACCCCGATTCGAAATACTGGTTATACACAAGTAATTCCCTTTATTATATACCGGCAACCATCTCGTTGGGACAATTATCGTACGGAATTTTCCAGGGAAGTGGCTTAACACGTAACCGCTCTTATGAAACATTAATTAGCATCGGAATTAGTGGCATAATAGGAGAAGTGCTAAAATATACAATTAAGGAGGTGCGGCCTTCTACGCGATACCCCGGTGTCATCTTCGCTAATAGCGACACAAAAGACCCGTCTTTCCCCTCCGGTCATACACTGGTGGCCTTTGCGATGGCAACTTCATTGGCATTGGAGTATAATAAATGGTATATAACCGGGCCGGCATTTTTATGGGCTGGGTCGGTAGGATTCTCAAGAATGTATTTGGGCAAACATTATCCCTCAGATGTTTTAGTAGGTACGATATTAGGAATAGCAAGCGGGGTTGTTAGTCACCGTTTTAGTATCAATGTTTTGAAAAGCTATAATATGAAATAACATGAAGAAGATCATCCTTATCCTTTTGATTATGTTGCCCGGTCTGTTGGCCAGGGCACAAGACGACATCAAACCTATCACTCAGGATAGTATTGTGGTGAAAGTACATGCTCAATATGATAAAGTGAGCGGGATGCACCGGTTCTTCCTGGGTGAGGGCTATCGCAAAGAGTGGGGAATGGACGTAAAGTTGCCTGTTTTCCGGATATCCGAAATGAAGGGCGGACTTACGCCCGAACGAAAGGGTGGTGGGTTCCAGACCACTTCACTAAGGTTGATCGACCCGACCGGAAAGGAATGGGTATTGCGGAGCATCGAAAAAGATCCTGTAAAAATATTGCCATTAGAGCTTCAGCAGACTTTTGCCCGCGAACTATTTATTGATGCAATGAGTGCACAGCATCCTTTTTCAGCATTGATCGTGCCACCCATGGCCGAGGCTGGCGGTATTCCTCACGCTAATCCTGTAATTGGTGTGGTTTCACCGGATAAAGCGCTCGGGAAATTTCTGCCTTTACTGGTAAACAAAGTGTGCTTATTTGAAGAAAGGGAACCAACCGGAAAATCAGATAATACACTGGAAGCTGTGCAGAACATGACGGATGATAATGATTACTCGTTTGATGCGAAAGCATTTTTGAAAGCAAGATGTCTGGATGTTCTGATAGGAGACTGGGACAGGCATGACGACAACTGGCGCTTTACCAAAGAGAAGGACGATAAGAAAAGGATATATAGGCCTGTACCCCGCGACAGGGACCAGGCATTGTATTTGAACACCGGTGTGATCCCCTGGCTGGCCTCACGTGATTGGATAGGACCTTACCTGCAAACTTTTGGTGGTAATATCAGGGATATACGTTACTCGCTGATCAATTCACAATGGTTTGACAGGTTTCCCTATAGCCGCATCACTTATGCCGAATGGATGAAAGTGGTTAATGACTTTTGCGCCGAAGAAACCGATGCAGTTTTGGAAGATGGACTAAAAAGGCTACCCAAGGAGGTATTCAAGTTAAGGCATGATTGGTTATTAAGTCAGCTAAAAGAGAGACGGAGTAATTTGCCCACAGCTTTTTCCTGGTATTACTACTTCTTTAATAGGATAGTTGATATGCGTGTGAGTAACAAACATGAATTAGTGACTATTAAGGATGCGCCTGACAATGGACTAAGCGTAGTAATTAATAAGATCAACAAAGATGGAGATGTGAAAGATGTTTTGCTTGATTTTACCTTTGATCCGAAAATTACCCAGGAAATAAGATTTTATATGGGGGCAGGTAACGATAAAATTGTGTTGAACAATAGCAAGTCGCCCATCAAGCTAAGATTTATCGATAGTATTGACCATAAAGAATATCATATTGAAAAATCGGCAAACACGGTGGGCATCTATGATCAATCAAAAGAAAATTTAACGCTCACCGGCGATGCCTCGCGGGCAAGCCTGCATATCTCAAAAGATAGTGCAAACACTACTTTTTTGCCTGTAAATCTAATTCATGTATGGGCTCCTTTAGCCAATGTCCAGATAAATAAAGACGATGGCTTTTTACTGGGATTGGGCTTTAGATATACAGGTAAGGATGGCTTCCGCACAAAGCCATACAGCCAGATACAGGAGTTGATGGTGACGCATTCATTCTCCACCCAGGCTTTTGATCTAAAATATCATGGCGAATGGATACATGCCATCGGTAACACGGACATATTGATCGACGCGAATGTAAAAGCGCCTAACAATACCATAAACTTTTTCGGTCTGGGTAACGAAACATCATTTGACAAAACAGGTGATTATGTAAGATATTACCGTACACGTTTCAATACTTACTTGCTCGATCCTGCATTAAGATGGCGAAATGAAAAGGGTTTTAGCGTTAGCATAGGTCCGTCATTCCAATATTATCATTTTAATCCCGGAGAGAATGTTGGAAGACTTATAGAAAATACCTCCCTCATCCATTCATACGACAGTCTTACCATCGCAAAAGATAAGATTCATCTGGGAGCAACAGCACTTTTGATTGATGACAGACGAAACAATAAACTATTGCCCACAGAAGGGAGTTATCTGAATATTAAACTCCAAAGTATGGCAGGCTTAAATAGTTATTCGAGGGGCTTTACCCAAATAACCGGCGAAGCAGCGTTTTATGTTCATTTTGCAGATACGGTGGTCACCCTGGCGGACAGGATAGGAGGCGGAGCCACTTTTGGTGACGCGGCGTTTTACCAGTCATTATTTTTAGGTGGACAAGGAAACCTGCTGGGGTACCGGGCCTATCGTTTTGCAGGTAAGGCTATGGCCTATAATAATTTTGAAGCGCGAATTAAACTATTTTCGATTGCCAGCTATGTGTTACCCGGTGAACTTGGCTTAACTGGCTTTTTTGATACAGGCAGGGTATGGACCGATAATGACCGCTCGGATAAATGGCATGTGGGCAATGGTGGCGGCATCTATTTTATGCCGGCGGGACTGACGTTATTCCAGGTTGTGGCAGCACACTCAACAGAGGGATGGTATCCGTATTTTTCCTTGCTGTTGCGATTTTAGCCGTTAATTGCTGGTTGTGTTTTACAAAAGACATTTTACATTCATCTGCTTGTCAGAAACTTACAGGCATATAATCGACTGGCTATTTTTTATATAACTTTGGTGATACAGAACCTGTAGAAATTATGCTGTTGCCACAATTTTTTGATAACCCATTTCAGATAAGGCTCTCGTTTCACAAGGTGATAGAGCAACTGGAAGAGACTGCTCGCGATAGCGAGGGGGCCAAAAAATTACTGGACCAGGTGAATGCGCACCCAGAATTGAGAGATGGGATTACTGATATATCGCAGATAAAAGAGAATGAGCTTCTGATCTCGAGGTTACTGACGCCGCTGTTTCCGCCTTTATTGAGCTATAATGAAATAAAAGGGGTAAGTATCCCGTACCAGGGGTTGATATTTAACCAGACAGAAAGGTTCCGGAATATTCTGAAAGCGGCAGGGATGTCTTTTGACATGAATATCCGCGACTTTAACGATCACCAGTTTTACGTTGGCAGTTGCTGCATGATCCTGAACCAGTTTTATGGTACTGAACTGGATTTTTCCAAACCGCTTTTTTACGATATACCCACAGCGGATGGCATTGTAAAACATTACCGTATATTGTACAATGCCGATTTTATTGAAGTTGTTCCCACTGAAAAAGCTATTAAGTTAACAGATGCCGATATCAAGCTTCTGATCGATAATTATGATGACCTGGCTCTGTGGAAGCAAAAATTCCCGGCAGGAAGCTGGATACTCAAAGGCTTTGCCCTTGTCAGTTTGTTTGACGCCACGACCGAAAATGCGGTAGCTATATTAAAAACAAGCCTGCTGTCAGATAAGGCAGAGCCAGAGATGCAGAATATCATCGACTCAGCTTTCAGGTCGATATTTAGAATACCTGACCTGCGCATAGGGTTTACCGCATTTGACAAGGCTGAGGGTAAGTTCAGCACCAGGGTATTTGGGAAAGAAATACGCAGCTTTTTATTAACAGATAAGGATGAAGGTGAGTGTCACGAAATTCTTTCAAAAGCTTCTTATCAAAGCCTGATCAATGAACACGAGTATTATGCTGTATCTGATGTGGCGGAATATTCGGCCAATGATCCGTCAAACCTTAGGGCAGCCCGGCTAAAGGATCAGGATATTGGAAGTTTTATCCTTGCTCCATTTATCAAAGATGGCGTTTTGCTGGGAATATTGGAACTTGTTTCGTCTAAGGTGAATGTTCTGAACAGTGTAAACGCACACCGGTTGGAAATTGTGATGCCTTTTTTTGTTGAAACTATCGACCATAGGATAAAAGAACATCAAAACAAAGTAGACGCAGTCATACAAAAAAATTACACTAACATGCACCCGAGCGTCAATTGGAAGTTCAGGCGCGAGGCTAAAAATTATATTTACAATCTTAATCTGGGATTGGCTTATAACCTGAAAGAAATTGCCTTTAAGGATGTTTATCCGCTTTACGGAGAAGTTGACATAAAAAACTCGTCGGTGACAAGGAATCTGAGTGTTAAAAATGACCTCAAAAATCAACTCAACGGGCTGATTGTTTTACTGGAGCAGCTCGAACTGGGAGGCGCAGTAAAAGGTTCTGAACAATATCTGCCGGATCTGCAGAGGCTTCTTAATGAACTGTCATTGGGAATTAAAGCAGATACAGAGCAAAATGTCCTTCATTACCTGGAAATAAATATATATCCCCTGTTTTCAAAAGTACAGGGCTCTTTTAAAGAGGATATTGAGGCATATTTTAAACATGCTAATCCATTGACAGGGGACTTCTATGCCAATCGCCGCAATTATGAAAAAACGCTGTCGCTGGTAAATGAAAAACTGATTACTATCCTGGATGAGCGCCAGGCTGAGATTCAGAAACATTTTCCGCATTATTTTGAGCGCTTTAAAACTGACGGCGTTGAACATAATGTGTATATCGGTGCTTCGATAGCTCCTGAAAAAAAATTCGATGTTGCCGATTTGGAGCGTTTGCGCCTCTGGCAATTGCTGGTTACTGCCGAAATGGAAATAGAGCAGCACCGATTGAAGCATATATTGCCCTATCATCTCGGCGTAACATCATTGATATTAGTATTCAGTGCGCCGATCGCTATTCGCTTCAGGATGGATGAAAAGCACTTTGATGTAGACGGTGCCTACAATATCCGTTATGAGGTAATCAAGAAACGGATTGATAAGGCTTATATAAAAGGAACCCGCGAACGTATAACCTCGGAAGGTACCATAACCATCGTGTATTCAAAAGCAGAAGAACAGGCCGAATATGGCCGATATATTCGTATTCTGCGGTCGGCAGGTATACTAACTTACAAAGTGGAGCATCTTGATGTGGAAGATCTGCAAGCAGTATCCGGACTAAAAGCGCTGCGTGTTGGGGTAGCCTATGAAACCAGTAGATTCCTCTCTCAGGATTTTTCATATGACGGCTTATATCAGGAATTACTCGATCCTAAAAAGTCCCGGGTTGCTGTATAAAAGTCAGCAGTCAGAAATCAATTATTACTTTGCGCCGAAATCCTGAGTCCAATAGGTGCTCGCTTTAGCAGCACCCATTTCTTTAAAAGAGGCATTCATAATATTTTTGCAGTGACCTTCACTTTGCAGCCAGCCGTTAAAGACAGCTTGTTCTGTAGTATAGCCGTATGCAATATTCTCTCCAAGCGAACGCCAGTTCGTATACCCGGTTGCCGTAATACGATCGCTAAAAGAGGTACCATCGGATGAATTATGGGAAAAGTTACCTGTGGTATTCATATCCTGACTATGTGCTAAAGCAGCGGCAGCCAGTACATCGTTCCAGGTTAAAGGTGCAACTGCCGGCATTGCCGTTGTGCCGCAAGTACAACCGGTTGCACGGACATTATTCACCATTTGCAGCATAGCCGCATTATCCAAACCTGTTGCTACATTGCTATTATTAGATGTGCCGCCTGTGGTATCAGTTTTGTTTGTCGGTTTTACATCAGATGAGTTTTTCTCGCAGGAGAAAAAACATATCGCCGCACATATCCCAAGGTATAATAATCTCTTCATCCCGTTGCACTTTTACTACCGGCCGACCGGTATGTAGTTAATTAATTATAGAACGTAATTGTTTGACTTGATGTTATAGTTAATAAGAACAATGCCTGAGAAAATAAAAAAAGCCTTTCGTGATAAAAGGCTTTTAACATCAGATTAGATAAATGATTATTACTTACAATAGTTTAGGAACCAGGTTGGTACCGAAACGATAGGTCAGGGTAACTTCGTGTATGGAGTTATTAAAACCACCCAGGTTACTTGACGATGTGCCAAACTGGTAGCTATATCCTAATTTGAATGAATTCATATTAATAGATATGATCCCTGCAGCTTCGTTGTCAGAACGATAGTTCAAACCAACCCCAAGCATATCTTTCAGGAAGATAGTACCCGATATATTAGCAGTAACTGGTACGCCATTGGCGTAGGCTACCATCGCAGCTGGTTTTAATTTAATGCCGTCCGCAATTTCCGTAATGAAGCCTCCCGAAAAATAATAGTGGTTTCTGAAATTAGTATTGTTTTGTACGCTGGCTGTACCTAATCCTGTAATAGTTAGTTCAGGCATCGACAGCCCCACGAAATAATTATCGCTGTAATACATTATTCCAAAACCAAGATTAGGACGGGTTTGGCGGACATCATCTTTAAATTGCGGATCGGTAGGGGCGAGCGTTGAAAAACTAGCTCTGTAGCTTTTTATACCTCCACTTATAGATACCGCCAGAAAATCCGCATCACTCATTTGTATGGATTTGGCAAAGTAGGCACTGAATTGAGTGTTTGATTCGATTGCAAACTGATCATTCATCACCAGCAAACCGGATGCACCGTTAATTGACTCAATTGGCAGATTGCCGTTAAAAATGAAGGTACTCGGCGCTCCTTGAATACCGACAAACTGTTTGCGAACCAATGCACTTACAGATCCGTTTTTATCAAGCATTGAATAAGCCTGGTTAAAAGGGGTCAGGTTGTCCATGTACTGGGTATAGCCGAACTCCTGTTGCTGCTGGGCCCTGAGGCCCAGCGCAAATCCCAGGAATAGAAGGCAAATACCCCACTTTTTGATTGCTTTCATATTACAATTCTTTAAGTTCATTAATACTTGATGATAAAGTAACCTGTCTTACGTTTCACCTCACCGCTCTTCACTTTGTACTCAATCATGTAGAAGTAAGTACCAGGCTGCTGCATTTGCTTAGTGATATTTGAATGCCCATCGAACACTTTGTTCACGTTGTCGTACCCGGTCATTTCATAAATGGTTGTACCGTTTCTGTTCATCAGCATTACCTTGTTATCAGGGTAGCTTTCGATGTTATCAATGTGCAATACATCATTTATACCGTCACCGTTTGGCGAAACAGCTTGCCTTACTGAAGGCTCATCAACTGGCACATACGTTTCATGCAACGGATTGTTCACCGAGATGATACTTGCAGCCTGAGGGTTAGTAATAGTCAGTGTACCCTGTACATAAGTGAAGCTATAATTTGCTGCAGCAGCGCCACTTGCCGTGATCGGATAATTACCGGCAGGTGAACTTATTGTCGCGGTAGTAGTCACCGTTGGCTGAGTGGTCAGTACTGAGTTTGTTTGTCCATTCACAAAACCACTGTAGCTCACAGTCAATGGAGGGTTAGCAGTGCCCTGAGTTTTGGTCTTGTTATTAGCTGTGATGGTCAATGGAGCTTTATTAACTACTATATTACCATTAGCGTAAGTAATTGTATAGTTCGCAGCTATAAATGTGCCGCCTGTCGCTAAAGATGGAATAACCGAACCTGTGTAAGTGCCTGCTGCCGCTGTTGCTGCCGATCCGGTGCCATAAGATATTGTCACTGATCCTATAGTTTGTGAATTAACTAAACCAGTTGCAGTGAATGCCGTCGAACCAGCGCCTCCGGTCAGGGTTGCTCCGTAAGTCTTATTCACATTATTGGCCGTGATGGTCAGCGGAGCTTTGCTTACAGTTAAGGTACCGGAAACGTAGGTAATGTTATAGTTTGCCACCTTAAATGTGCCGCCGGTTGCGGAAGATGCGGTTATTGCGCCAGAATAGGTGGCTGGCGCTGACGTTGCAGTTGCACCTGCAGTGTAACTGATAGTTACACTGCCAATAGTCTCGTTATATACAAGCCCAGTTGCAGTAAAGGCTGTCGAGCCTGCGCCACCTGTCAGAGTTGCCCCATAAGTTTTGGTTACATTATTAGCAGCGATAGATAGAGTGGCTGGTGTTACTGTTAAGGTTTGCGATACACTGCCTGATCCGTTACTTGCAGTAATGGTTGATGTACCTACACCTGTGATATGGATATTACTTGATACAATAGTTGCAACTGCAGTGTTGCTGCTTGTATAAGTTATAGTACCTGTACCCGTTGCAGTGCTTGTTGCGCCCGGACTGAAATCAGCTGCACCATAAACTTTGGATGGAATAGGATTAAAGGTTATGTTACTAGATGATGTTATGGTCAAGGTACCCTGTACATAGCTGATGTTATAGTTTGCCGCAGCAGCGCCACTTGCTGTAATAGGATAAGTACCTACAGGCGAGTTTTTGGTGGCGGTAGTAGTCACTGTTGGCTGGGTAGTCAGTACAGAATTTGTCTGACCGTTAACAAAACCACTGTAGCTTACTGTTAATGTTGGATTATTAGAGCCCTGAGTTTTGGTTTTGTTATCGGCAGTAATGGTCAACGGTGCCTTGCCAACAACTATGTTACCACTATTATAAGTGATGTTATAGTTGCTTGCAGTAAATGTACCACCTGTAGCAGCTGATGGAGTTACCGAACCGGTATAAGTACCTACAGCCGCAGTAGCTGCAGAACCGGTACCATAAGCGATGGTTACACTGCCAATGGTTTGCCCATTAACTAGGCCTGATGAAGTAAAGGCAGTTGAGCCAGCACCGCCAGTCAGGGTTGCGCCATAGGTCTTGTTTACATTGTTAGCAGTTATGGTTAAGGCTGCAGCACCTACTACGATATTACCACTATTATAAGTAATGGTATAGTTACTTGCAGTAAATGTACCACCTGTAGCAGCTGATGGAGTCACCGAACCGGTATAAGTACCCACGGCCGCAGTAGCTGCAGAACCAGTACCATAAGCGATCGTTATACTGCCAATAGTTTGCCCATTAACCAGACCTGATGAAGTGAAGGCAGTTGAGCCAGCACCGCCAGTCAGGGTTGCGCCATAGGTCTTGTTCACATTAGTAGCTGTGATAGTCAAGGCTGCAGGTGTTACAGTTAATGTCTGCTGCAGACTGCTGGTACCATTGCTGGCTGTGATAGTTGAAGTACCAACACCAACGATGTGGATATTACCGGATACAATGGTTGCAACTGAAGTGTTACTGCTGGTATAAGTAATTGAACCAGTGGTAGTAGTTGCACCAGGGTTAAAGTCAGCTGCACCATATACCTTAGATGGAATTGGATTAAAGGTTAGGGTGTTAGCTGCTGTTACTGTCAATGTACCTTGTACATAACTGATGGTATAGTTGGCGTCAACTGCACCACTTGCAGTGATAGGATAAGTACCTACAGGCGAGTTGGTAACAGCCGTAGTAGTTACCGTTGGCTGAGTAGCCAGTGCAGTATTAGTTTCTCCATTTACAAAGCCGCTGTAACTTACGGTCAGTGTTGGGTTAGCAGTACCCTGCACCTTGGTCTGATTATTAGCAGTAATGGTCAGCGAAACAGGAGTCACCACGATATTACCGGCATTGTAAGTAATTGTGTAGTTAGCTGGGGTAAATGTACCGCTTGTAGCAGCTGATGGTGTTACCGAGCCGGTATAGGTGTTCACGGCCGCATTAGCTGCCGAGCCTGTACCATAAGCGATGGTCACGCTGCCGATAGTCTGGCCATTAACCAGGCCCGATGAGGTGAAGGCTGTCGAACCAGATGCACCGGAAATTGCCGTGCCATAAGCCTTGTTGACGTTGTTAGCTGTGATGCTCAATGCAGCAGGGGTTACGGTTAATGTCTGTTGCAGACTGCTGGTGCCATTGCTGGCCGTGATGGTTGAAGTTCCAACGCCAACAATATGGATATTGCCGGACACTATTGTTGCAACAGAGGTATTGCTGCTTGTATAAGTTATAGTACCCGAACCTGTTGCACCAGGATTAAAGTCGGCAGCTCCATAAACCTTAGATGGAATAGGGTTAAAGGCCAGACTACTGGTTACTGTCAAAGTACCCTGTACATAGCTGATGCTATAGTTAGCGCCCACTGCGCCACTTGCCGTGATAGGATAAGTTCCTGCAGGCGAACCGGTAGTTGCAGTAGTAGTTACTGTTGGCGCAGTGGTCAGGTTTGCCTGGGTATCGCCATTTACAAATCCATTATAGCTTACAGTTAATGGTGGATTTGCAGCGCCCTGAACCTTAGTCTGGTTATCAGCAGTAATAGTCAATGCAGCTTGTCCTACAGTTAAGGTGCCTTGTACGTAGCTGATGCTATAATTAGCACTTGCCGCACCACTTGCAGTAATAGGATAAGCACCCACAGGCGAACCTGTAACCGCAGTTGTTGTAACTGTAGGCGCCGTGGTTAGGTTAGCCTGAGTATCACCATTTACAAATCCGCCATAGCTTACAGTCAGCAATGGATTAGCCGAACCATAGGATTTAGATTGATTGTTAGCAGTAATAGTCAATGAAGCCTGACCAACAGTCAGTGTACCTGCATTGTAGGTAATACTGTAATTGTTGCTCGCTGCGCCACTTGCTGTTATAGGATAAGTGCCTACAGATGAGCTTGTAGTGGCAGTGGTGCTAACTGTTGGCAGCGTAGTTAAATTAGCCTGGGTATCACCATTTACAAATCCGCTATAGTTTACTGACATGGATGGGTTAGTAGCGCCGTAAGTTTTCGACGCATTATTAGCCGTAATAGTCAGTGAAGCAGTTGTTACAGTCAATGTTTGTTGCAAGCTGGTCGTGCCATCATTAGCCGTGATACTTGAGCTGCCAACGCCTACGATATGGACATTGCCAGACACAATTGTCGCAACAGCTGTGTTGCTGCTTGAATAGGTTATCGAATTCGAACTTGTTGCCCCTGCGTTAAAGTCAGCTGCACCATAAACCTTAGACGGTATCGGGCCGAACGCTAAAGGAGTACCTGTTACGGTCAACGTGCCTTGTACATAGTTGATGCTATAGTTATTGCTATAGGCACCACTTGCTGTAATCGGATAAGCACCGATAGGCGAATTAGTAGTAGCCGTTGTGGTTACTGTAGGCGGAGTAGTTAAGCTGCTTTGGTTATCACCATTTACATATCCGCTGTAGCTTACAGTTAACGGAGGATTAGCAGACCCCTGGGTCTTGGTTTGATTATTAGCTGTAATAGTCAAGGCAGCAGGGGTTACTGTCAAAGTACCTGCGTTGTATATAAAGCTGTAGTTAGGATCTACCGCACCACTTACAGTGATAGGATAAGTTCCTGCTCCGGAGCTTGTGCTTGCAGTAGTGCCTGCAGTTGGTAGAGTAGTTAAGCTACCCTGGGTATCACCATTTACAAAACCACTGTAGCTGATGGTTAATGCAGGATTAGCAGAGCCATAAACCTTAGTCTGATTATCAGCAGTCATGGTCAATGCAGCCGGGGTTACAGTCATCGTACCTGCAGTATAAGAAATACTGTAGTTTGAAGCTACTGCACCGCTCACAACAATCGGATAATTGCCAATTGGCGAGCCTGTGACTGCAGTGGTGCTGATGTTTGGTAAGGTGCTTAAGTAAGTCTGATTCTCACCATTTACAAAGCCACTGTAGGTTATTGTCAATGGAGGATTAACTGAACCATAAGTCTTCGCATGGTTGTCAGCAGAGATTACCAATGCTGCCTGCCCTACAGTTAAAGTACCTGAATTGTACGAAATGGTATAGTTAGCACTTGCTGCACCACTAACATTTATAGGATAAGTACCCACAGGTGAGTTAGTGGTGGCCGTTGTGGTTACAGTAGGCGGAGTAGTTAAACTTGCCTGGGTATCACCATTTACAAATCCGCTGTAGCTTACAGTCAATACAGGATTAGCAGAACCATAGTTCTTAGATTGATTGTTTGCGGTAATTGTCAACGCTACCGGCTGCACCATAATACTTGCGGTATTATAAGTGATAGAGTAATTGTTAGCGTTAAATGTCCCGCCCGTAGCCGCAGATGGTGTTACTGATCCGCTATAAGTACCTACTGATGCTGAAGCTGCTGCTCCTGCGCCGTAAGTGATAGTTACACTACCGATATTTTCGCCATTAACAAGGCCGAATGGAGTGAAGGCTGTTGAACCAGCGCCACCGGCTAGTGCAACGCCATAAGTTTTGGTAACATTATTGGCTGCTATCGTCAACGAAGCAGGGTTTACGATCAATAACTGTGTTAAGCTGCTCGAACCGGCTGTTGCAGTGATTACCGAATTACCAACACCAACGATATGAATGTTACCGCCTACGATAGTTGCCACAGCAGGGTTACTGCTGCTATAAGTTATCGATGATGAACTTGTTGCTCCCGGATCAAAGTCGGCTGCGCCGTAAGTTTTAGCCGGGATAGCGGCGAAGGTCAATGGAGTATTAGTTACCGTTAATGTACCATTAGCGTAAGCAATAGAATAGTTAGGATCTACAGCCCCGCTCACAGTGATAGGATAAGTTCCTGCAGGTGAGTTGGTAGTTGCTGTAGTTGACAATGTCGGCGCAGTTGTTAAACTTGCTGGAGTATCACCGTTCACAAAACCACTATAGCTTGCAGTTAATGTTGGGTTAGGACTACCAGCTGCCTTAGTTTGATTATCAGCCGAGATAAACAACGCTACCTGGGTAACAATCATGGTGCCTTGTAAATAATTGATGGTATAGTTAGGACTATATGCACCACTGGCAGTTATAGGGTAATTACCCACAGGTGAACTGGTAACTGCTGTTGTTGCAATAGTCGGCTGTGCTAACAAACTTGCCTGGGTATCGCCATTCACAAAACCGCTGTAGGATACAGATAGAGCGGGATTTGGCGAACCATAAGTTTTAGCCAGCGTATTTGCTGCAATGGTAAGTGTAGCCTGGTTAACAGTTAATGTACCGTCAAAGTAAACGAAAGTATAGTTAGGATTTACCGCACCGCTCGCTGTAATAGGATAAGTGCCAACTGGAGACGCTGCAGTAGCCGTAGTTGTGGCAGTTGCAGGGGTAGTCAGACTGGTTTTGGTATCGCCGTTTACGAAGCCGCTGTAAATCACTGTAAGAGTTGGGTTATTTGCACCATAAATCTTCGACTGATCATTAGCTGTTACAGTTAATACAGCCGGATTGATGGTTAATGTTCCCGGAACGTACACGAAAGTATAGTTAGGATCAACCGCTCCGCTTGCAGTAATAGGATATGCGCCTGCAGGCGATGTAGTAGTCGCAGTAGTAGTGATTGTAGGTCTGGTAGTCAGATTGGCCCTTGTCTCACCATTCACGAATCCGCTATAGCTTACAGTCAGTGTTGGATTCGCAGTGCCATAAGTTTTGCTCTGATTGTTTGCAGTGATTGTTAGCGTAGCAGGAGTTACAGTTAAGCTACCGGTATTATAAGTAATGTTATAATTCGGATCAACTGCACCTGTAGCAGTAATCAAATATGAACCGATAGGTGAACTTGTGGTAGCCGTAGTAGACAGCGTAGGCAAGGTCGTCAGGCTGCTTGGTGTATCACCATTAGCAAAGCCGCTATAACTTGCTGTCAGCGTTGGTACAGCTGCACCATAAGTTTTACTCAGATTATCAGGAGTAATAACCAGGTTAGCCTGATTGATACTTAATGTACCCGGAGCATAAGTAATGGTATAGTTTGGATCAACAGCGCCACTGGCAGTAATAGGATATCCTCCTACCGGAGAGCTTGCAGTAGCAGTAGTTGTAACCGTAGGCTGAGTAGTCAGGTTTGATGAATTATCACCGTTAACAAATCCACTATAGCTTACAGTTAGAACAGGAATACCTGCGCCATAAACCTTGTTTTGATTATTCGCAGTAATAAGCAAGCCAACCGGGGTTACTGCCAATGTACCTGGGACGTAATTGAATACATAGTTTGAATCTGCAGCACCACCAGGTGTAAGTGTATAATTACCAACCGGAGATGCGGTAGTAGCAGCGGTTGTAACTGTAGGTTGAGTGGTCAGGTTTGCCTGAGTGTCGCCATTTACAAATCCGCTATAGGCAACGGTAAAGGCAGGATTGGCTGTACCGTACGCTTTTGTCTGGTTGTTAGCTGTGATCGTCAGTGTAGCCTTACCTACTGTTAACGTACCTGCAACATAACTGATAGCATAGTTAGGACTGGCCGCGCCACTTGCCGTGATTGTATAATTACCGATTGGCGATGATGTGGTTGCAGTAGTGGTGATCGTTGGCTGAGAGGTCAGGTTAGCCTGAGTGTCACCGTTCACAAATCCACTATAACTTACTGTCAGGGCAGGGTTGGCTGCGCCATAATTTTTAGACTGATTATTAGCCGTGATGGTCAATGTTGCCTGGCCTACTGTCAACGTGCCGCTCACGTATGTAATGCTATAGTTAGGATCCACAGCGCCACTTACTGTGATTGGATAAGTACCCACAGGTGAGCTTGTAACAGCTGTAGTACTTGCAGTAGGCTGTGTGGTCAGATTTGCTGAAGTTTCACCATTTACAAATCCGCTATAGCTTATAGTCAGCGCCGGATTGGCTGAAGCATAAGTTTTACTTTGATTATCAGCTGTAATGGTAAGAGGAGCCTGGGTTACAACCAACGGCTGAGTAACAATAGTACTTCCGTTATTCGCAGTAATGTTGGTAGAACCCGGAGCTACAACATGAATCTTGCCGGATACAATAGTTGCAACGTTAGTATTGCTGCTGGAGTAATTGATTGTCGCTGCGCTTGTAGCACCCGGATCAAAATCAGCTGTACCATACACCTGTGAAGCAATAGGATTAAATGTTAATGGTACTGCGTTAATGGTTAAAGTACCACTAACATAGTTGAAAGTGTAGTTCGAGTCAGCAGCGCCACTCACAGTAATAGGGTAAGTGCCCACTGTTGACAATGATGTTGCAGTAGTTGAAGCGGTTGCCTGGGTGGTTAAGCTATTTACATTGTCACCATTTACGAAACCGGTATAGGTTATTGTCAACGGTGGATTAGCATCGCCATAATATTTAGATTGGTTATCTGCTTTAACTGCCAGTACCACTGGGGTAACAGTCAATGTGCCTGGATTATAACTGATGTTATAGTTTGGATCTACGGCGCCTGCGGCTGTAATAGGGTAGTGACCTATAGGAGAAGTCTGATCTGCAATTGTTGTAACTGCAGGAGGAACAGTTAAGCTTGCAGCGGAATCACCATTTACAAAACCGCTGTACGATGCAGTTAATGTTGGCAGTGTAGCTCCATATGCTTTAGTTTGGTTATCTGCAGTAATTACGAGCGATACAGCATTTACAACCAGATTACCAGGGATATAACTGATAGTATAGTTTGAGTCTGCCGCCGCGCTTGCAGTAATAGGATAGCTGCCTACCGGCGATGCCTGCGTTGCTGTAGTAGTTATTGTAGGCTGAGTAGTTAAGTTTGATGAATTATCACCATTTACAAATCCACTATAGCTAGCTGTCAGAGCAGGGTTCGCCTGGCCGTAGTTTTTAGATTTACCGTCAGCCACGATGGTCAAAGCAGCAGGAGTGACAACTAATGTCTGACTTACTGTACTGCTTCCATTATTGGCAGTGATAGAAGATGTGCCTACAGACTTAATATGAATCTTTCCAGAAACTATGGTTGCTACCGAAGTATTGCTGCTGGTATATGTGATAGTTGCAGCACTTGTAGCTCCCGGATCAAAGTCAGCAGTTCCGTATACCTGAGAAGGGATACTATTAAATGTGATAGGAACAGCATTGATAGATAAAGTACCGGCAATGTAATTGAATGAATAATTGCTGTCTACAGCACCGGTAACTGCGATTGGGTAACTGCCTACAGGTGATCCTGCAGTTGCAGTAGTGGTTATTGATGGTTGTTCAATAAAGTTTGCAGAACTTTCACCATTTACAAAGCCACTATAACTAGCTGTCAATTGTGGAATCGGATCGCCATAAGATATGCTCTTATTATCAGCCGTTACTGTTAATAATGTTTGCCCTACAGCATCTGTTCCGTTTACATAACTAATAACATAATTCGAAAGATTAGTCCCCTGCGCAGCAACTGGTGCTGATGGAACAATAGGATAATTGTTAACCGGAGCAGAAGCTGGGGTACCGGCACTTACTAGTGTAACTGTATTAATAGCGTCACTATTCTGAAGACCGGACGTTGTGAACTCCGTGCCTGCAAAGTTTTGTGTTGCGCCATACACCTTTGTTGCATTATTGGCTGTTACAGTCAGAAGCGCCTGCCCAACGGCGTTTGTACCATTTACATAATTGATATGGTAGTTAGACAGGCCAGAGCCCACAGCAGCGGAAGGAACAATGTCATAACCACCCACAGGTGCGGTAGCAACACTACCCAAACTAGTTAAAGTTACACTGGTAACTGCGTCAGAGTTCTGCAGGCCAGAAGTTGTAAACTCAGTACCGGCAAAGGTTTGCGATGCACCAAATACTTTGGTCGCATTATTAGCAGTAATAGTCAGAGTAGCAGAATCCACGGTCAGCGTACCATTCACATAGCTGATATGGTAGTTAGACAAACCAGAGCCCACCGCAGCAGAAGGTACAGTAGCATAGCTGCCAACCGAAGCTGAAGCAGCAGCGCCATCACTGGCCAGGGTTACTGAATTGACCGCATCCGAGTTGAGTAGACCTGAAGTCGTAAACTCTGTGCCTGCGAAAGACTGAGCAGAACCATAAGTCTTATGATTGCTGTTAGCAGTAATCGTCAAAGTAGCAGAATCCACGGTCAGTGTACCATTCACAT
>NZ_JAUMKB010000017.1 GCF_030519375.1 Mucilaginibacter tolerans
ATCTGATAGGTTAGCGTTGGGTCTGAGTCACCATATATTTTGGTTTTGGCATCCGCTGTGATGGTCACCGGCCTTGCGGTAATATCAAGATTGGCGCCTGAATAGCTCAGCGCATAGTTCGTGCCGAGCGTGACTGTACCCTGGCCGATAGGGTAGCTACCAACAGCTTCTCCCGTAGCTCTTGCAAGTGAACCTGAAAAACTATCCCCGGTTACTACAGTTCCGGAAGTGACTTTATAGGTCAGCGCCGGGTCGGGGTCACCGTAGATTCTTGTTTGGGCATCGGCGGTGATCGTAACGCTGGCAACAGAAATATTGGCGGTCGTCGTCGCTGTTGAATTAAATGAATAATTACCCGCGTCGGTACCAGTTATCGAGATACCCGATACGCTTACAGTTTTGCCGGTGCCGACGTTCTTGTCTGCAAAGTTAGCTGAGGTATAAGTATCAATGAATGCATCACCAGGCAGACGGTTGTCAGTCAGGGTGACCGTTGCTGTGGTAGTGCCGTCATAAACTTTATTTATACCGGTCGCTGCTATCAACAGCGGAAGTTGGGTGATATTCGCTGTCGTAGTTATCGTAGTGCCGGCAAGCGTATAGTTGCCGGACGCAGGTCCCGTTATAGAGAGCGGTGTTACCGTAACAATCTTTCCGCTGCCCACATTTTTGTCTGAAAACGTAGAGGTGGCGAAATGGACAGTAAGATTATCGCCACTGGTTCGGTTATCACTCACTGTTACACTAGCCGCGGTGGTTCCGTCGTAAACTTTGTTTGAAGCCAGGGCTGTTACGGTCAATGTCCTGGAGGTAATACTGGCAGTGGTGGCAGCGCTGGTGTTGAAGCTATAATTACCTGCATCGGCTCCGCCTATAGATATACCACTTACATTGACCGTTTTGGCAGTACCAACAGACGCGCTTGAAAAAGTTGCCGACGTGAACGAATCGGTAAAGACATCGCCGCTTATCCGGTTATCACTCAGGGTGGCCGAAGCTGAATTAGTGCCGTCATAAACTTTATTGGCCGCAGCAGCTGTGATCGTCAAAGCCTTAGCGGTAATATTTGCTGTCGCAGTAGCAGTAGTAGTGCTGAGGCTGTAATTCCCGACATCGGCTCCGCTGATCGATATTCCCGACACACTCACCGTCCTGCCGTTCGCTACAGTTTTATCCGCAAAGCCCGCCGCTATATAGGCGTCTGTTATTATATCCCCGCTTACTTTGTTATCGCTTAAGGATACTGTAGCAGAGGCAGTACCATCGTATGTTTTATTGACGCCGGTTGCTGTAACGGTTATAGGCCTTACCGTAATATCAGCAGTAGTAGTCGTCGTGGTGTTAGCTGCATAGTTAGCGGCATCTGTACCAGTGATCGTAATACCGCTGACCGTTACCGTTTTGCCCGTACCGACATTCTTGTCGGCAAAAGTGGCTGATGAATTAGTGGTTGAAAAAACATCACCGGCTACCCTGTCATCGTTTAGGGTAACAGTAGCCGCAGTGGATCCGTTATAAATTTTATTTGAGGCTGATGCTGTGACGGCTAAGGCTCTGGGTGTAATATTGGCTGTAGTTGTAGCCGTTGTGTTAGCCGTATAATTACCGGCATCTGCACCACTAATCGAAATACCGCTTACAGTCACCGTTTTGCCGTTGGCGACAGTTTTCGATGAAAAAGTTGCCGATGTAAACGCATCGTTAAATACGTCACCGCTTACGCGGTTATCACTTAATGTAACTGTGGCTGCGTTAATCCCATTATATACTTTATTAGATGCGCTGGCGCTGATCGTCAATACTTTAGCAGTAATATTGCCGATCGGATTTGCAGTGGCGTTAAACGTATAATTGCCGGCGTCTGTGCCAGTGATCGAAATACCGCTTACTGTTACCGTTTTGCCGTTGCCTACATTCTTATCGGCATAAGTTGCTGAGGTAAAAGCACCGACAAACACGTCACCTGATACCCTGTTGTCGCCGAGCGTGACCGTGGCAGCGGTCGTTCCGTCATATACCTTGCCGCCACCCGTTACAGTTGCTGTTACCGTTAACGCCCTTGCAGTAAGACTCGCCGTTGTTGATGGAGTCGGTGCTCCTGTCAATGTATAATTCGCAGAACCTAATGTTGGAACGAGTGCCGCCGTTACCGTCTTTCCTGCGCCTACGTTCTTATTCGCAAATGTAGCAGTACCACCTGATGTGGTAACCACGTCAGGGCTAAGAACGCCGCTCAGTGATATTGATGCAATTGCTGCTGTCGTATTACCATCATAAACCTTGTCTGAAGCTGTAAACGACCAGGTTATAGCCAATGGATTAACAGTTAACGTGCCAGTTGCGCTGCTGCCATTAAATGAAGCATCAGCTGTAAAACTGGCTGTAATGGTTGGACTACCTGCAGGGATGCGTGTTCCGCTGAGCGTTAGAGCAATGTTCGGCAGTGTTGCTACACCGGAGCTATTCGTAGTCGCACTTCCCACGGCTGTTCCATTTATTACAAAATTGATAGTTTTACCTTGGATGGCGTTGCCATTTCCTGGCCCGCTCGATTGTGTGAGTGTAGCAGTAAATGTGGCGGTTCCACCATAGGTACCCGTAACATTAGTGACTACTATTTTGGTATTAGGATTGGCATCCGTAAAAGTCACCTGGGCGATTAACCCGGAACTCTGTCCCGTCGCGGTCAATTGAAGCGTTGCCCCATACTCATCCTGATCCGGCGGCACTACCCATGTAGCTGTAATATTTCCGACTGAATCCGCTGTTACTGTCCATGGCTGATGCGCTGTGCTTATCTGATCATCAGCAGGTTCTCCCACATGGAGCACCTGTAGTGTTACAGGCTCATTAACCATAAAACCCGAACCGGTAATGTATACCGTTGATCCCGGAGGATAATCCTGCTGATCAGTCTGTACAGTCGGCTGTTGAGTAGTTTGAGAAAATGCGTAAGGTGAAATAAAATATAGTAAACAGAAAATTATTACCACCCTGGCAGCAAACAAACGTACAACGAAGTTCATTGCCATTACGATGGGCTTCGGTACAAAATCTTTGAACCGTTTATTTTTCCGAGGAAAATCATTGACAACTGGCACGCCCACTTCGGCATAAAAACCATTATCTGTTGATAATTCACCGGCTTCTGTTGAATTTGATCCAAGGGATTTAATTCCTGTTGATAAAAGAACTTTGTCTTTTATAGATAAAATCGGATGCAAGATTCCTTTTTGTGACATGTTAAACTAGTTCTAGGTTGAAATTGGTTGGTGAATACTTACTTAAGGCATTCACCTTTTTGAGGCTTATCGTTACGCTTACCAGAAAATTATATTCCCTGATATTGTATATATTGCTTATGCCTATGCCAACTATCATACCATTCACGAAAAAATGAATGGCATTTTCGTCTTAAACTCCCTTTATTTGCATCAACAGTTATATAAATTGCTTCATGATTTATGGATAAATTGCTTCAAAACTTATTTATAAATTAAAAGAACAATAATTTTAAAAAAATCAATGCGTTGCAGATAATTGCCCAATATGGGGAATAAATATCTGGTAGGTGGGTAAAATAATTGCCATTGTTTACTGATAACTATCACATTATCAATATTATACAAATAACCCTCATAAGATTTTGATTATTAATCACATATATGATTATATGCTGCGTTGATATCCCTGGGTGAAATGCAAAGAAGGAATTCCTTATCTTTTCAATTTTTCATAAAATACAGATCAGGGCCCTTTATAACCGGATATACGTTATCGCGCCTGGACGGCAGACAAACCGCTCTACAAAATATCATAGTCCCTGTGCGTTGCCTGGTTCCGCGAGTGTCAGAACTCAGGGTCTGACGAAAGTATAGTCGGTTTCGTAGATGGCTTCATCAACCAATCTGCCTATGAAAATAACCAATCCCCGCGGCTTCAACCGAAGCCGGCAAGTCATATATTTTGCCCGTAATTACTCAGATAGATCTATTTTAGTTATTGCTAAATATGGCCGGTTATGATTTGTTATCCGACCGGGATCGGCAAGGTTAACTTCGGAAAAATTGCAGCAAGCCGGGCCTGGCTGAAAACGGATGAATGACACGCTTTGGAAACCTAAGGATCGAATCTCCAAGAGCTTGTCCCCAGGAATATCTATCGGACTGCTTAATCCAATTGTGGAAAAAAAGCCTTATATTAATCCTTTGGATGAATACGGATCGAAGAAAATTATAGTAGGGTAGGTGCGGATCAGGCGCTCGGCGCTTTGCCAAACTTTTTCTTAAACGAAGTGGAAAAATGAGCCAGGCTTTCAAAACCCAGGTCCAAATAGATTGCCGATGGTTTCATTTGCTTCTGTTCGATCAGATGTTTCGCTTCAGTTAGGCGCCTGTCCTGCAACCAATGCCGAGGCGGCGCGCCAAAAGTTTTTTGAAAATCCCGCTTAAAACCTGCCAGGCTCCGCCCGGTCAGCTGCGCAAACTTCTCCACCGGCACATTGAAATGATAATTATTGAGCATAAACTTCTTCAGATCGATCTTATGCGGCTCGGCAAAATCAAACAAAAAACTCCGCAAACCAGGCAGGACATACAACAGCAATTTGACACCCTCTTTGATCTTCAGAACACCCATTTCTTCGGTCAACGTGGCTGATGTTCGCCGCGCATAAGGCAGGATAGACTGAAAATAACCCTTCAGAAATTCATCCGGAGGCACCAGAATATTCGGCGGTCCGACATACTTCGGACCTGATTCAATCTTCTCCTCCAGGGCGATCTTCCGCAGCAGATCCTCCTGCAGCGTAATAATGATCGTCTCATAATTTCCGCCCGGCAGAGGCGTCTTGGTGATCGTACCCAACTGGCTCTTGCCAATCAGCAGCATCTGGCCGGCCGACATGGAGATCGTTTGTGCAGTCGTTTCCAGATGGAATGCGCCAGAAACCTGCAAAACCAGGGTATGATGGTTCCAAAAGCATACCTTCTCCTTCCTGGCGGCGGAGAGGTATGCATGGAAAATAACACCGGGAAGAATTTCTTCGTGATTCGTCATTTACCGTTGTAAGTAGGTGCCGCCTAAAATAGCGCCCGGTGCAAAAGTAGTATTTAAGGTATTCATTTCCTCCGGCGTAAAGGTAATCTCCATAGCGGCCGTATTCTCCGGCAAACGCGACCTTCGGCTCATACTTACTAAAGGCATGAACTCAGCGCCCTGGGCATTGACCCAGGCGATGGCGATCTGCGTAGGAGTGAAGCCCTTGTCTTTTGCGAGTTGCTTCAACACCTCCACCTTCTGCAAGTTCTTAACCAGGTTGTCGCCCTGGAAACGCGAAAAGTGCGTGTGGTAATCATTTTCCGGTAGCGGCGCCTTCATTTCACCGGTCAACAAACCCTCTGCCGTATTGGCAAAAGTCACCACCGCGATGCCCAATTCTTTAGCAACAGGTAACAAATCCTTTTCGATCTGGCGGTCAGCTAAAGAATAACCGATCTCCAAAGCGCTGATTGGATAAACGTTATTGGCTTCCCGTAACTGATCCGCAGTAATTTCAGATACGCCGATGTAACGCACCTTACCTTCCTTGACCAGGTCAGCCACCGTGCCGATGATATCGGCTACTGGCACGCTGCCATCCATGCGACAGGGCTGATACAGATCAATGGTCTCGATGCCTAAACGCGTCAGCGAATAATTGATAAAATTTTTGATGGCGATAGGGCGGAGGTCCAAACCCAACCATTGACCGTTATGAAAGATCGCCCCGAATTTCACGCTGATGAAAGCATCGTCCCGACGACCTTTAATGGCCCTGCCAACAAGCATCTCGTTATGCCCGGCACCATAAAAGTCGCCGGTATTTAAAAAGTTGATGCCATTGTCCAGCGCCTGCTGTATAGTGGCTATACTTTCGTTTTCATCCGGCGTCGGGCCGCCCCAGATGGACGACATGCGCATACAGCCCAAACCTAACTTCGATACCTCCGGGCCGTTGATACCTAATTTAATTTTTTGAATGTTTTTCATGACACAAAGGTCAACATGCAGACCTTTGTAAGGTTTCCCTGATGGCTCAATTTACTTTACTCTGCGGCTCACCGTATCTTTACCGCTTGATATTCCGGTTTGTAATTCTTCTCATTCGAGGACATTCTTGGGGGCAAATGCGAATTCATCACGTTAAACATAATTACGCGTCAGTCACGCCCCCTGAGTTACAATTCTAATGTAAACTCATAACGACCAGCCGGTAATCGGAATGTATTTGTGAAGGCAGTCTTGCCATTAATTGTGAGCAGTTTTTTCCCTGCCTTGCCAAGATCGAGATCAGCTGATGTATTTGGCGGAACAATTAATTTATAATGGATCTGATGCCCTTTGGTCTGCCAGGATGAAGTGATCCTGCCGAAAGGGCTGTCATGCCTCGATTCAAGATCTGTAATTAGAAAATTAGGACTAACCTCAAAATGTCTGAAGCCGGGTTGCGCCTCGTCAGTTTTTATGCCACCTAATGCCTTAAACATCCAGGCACTAATCTCGCCGAACATAATGTGGTTGAGGGACAGGTCACGCTTCAGCTCAATATTCCAGTTTTCGTATAAGGTGGTTGCCCCGTTTACTATCCACCATCCCCACGATGGAAATGTGTTCTGTGTTGCCAGTTTATACGCCGTTTCTGCCTGGCCGTTGTCACTTAACGCTCCCAATATAGCTTTCGCCCCCAAAATGCCGACGTCCAGATGATAATTATTCGCAGCAACGGACCTTGCCAGTATAACTGCGGCTTTTTCTTTCAGTTGGTTCGGTACAATGCCCCAATATAGTGGCACAGCCTGCTCGGTTTGATAACCATCTGCGTACTGACCGGTTTGAATGTTTAAATATTTAGCATTGATGGCATTCTTGATTTTGGAGGCGAGAGCTGAATAGGTAGCTGCATCTGCCGATTTTCCTAATAATTTGGCGGTTTTTGCTAAGATGTTAGCATCAACGTAGTAATAAACGGAAGACGTTAGTTCTACAGGGGTTTTTGATTTTACCGGCGCCCAGTCGCCCAAACCCCATGTCGTCAAACCAGTCGGATATAATTCATTGATATGATCCACATAGCGTTTAATGTTATCATAGTTATCGCGTAATATCTTATCGTCACCATAAAAGACGTATACATTCCATGGAATTATAGCTATCGTGCTTGTCCAGTCGGGACCATTACCCCATTCATAGCCCCAGCCATCGCTCGGAATAATGGACGGCAATACGCCATTGGGTTGCTGCTCGTCGCGGTGATCGGCAAGCCATTTTTCATAAACGGTGATGCTATCAAAATTATATAATCCGGTTTCACTGGCTATATGAGCATCTCCGGTCCAGCCGTTCTTTTCGCGCTGCGGGCAATCGGTTGGATAACCAAACAGATTAGAAAGATAAGACGCGTTAGTAGCCTCATAGATTTTGTTGATGAGATCACTTGAGGTATGGATATAACCTACTTGCTTCACATCGCTGTGCATAAACCAGGCGCTCAGGCTTTCCTTTGTTAATTTAATGGGTTTATTACTCACCACTTCTACATACTGAAAGCCTTTGTAATTAAAGTGCGGCATAAAAGTTTCGGGGCCTTTGCCATGAAGCCTGTATATATCGGTAGCGTACGGATCGAAAGCTTTGGTGGCGGTATCGAGGAAATAGTCTACATTGCTTTGATCCGGATACCCGTTGGGATAAAGTTTTTCGGCATGGATAACGCGCACGACCGTACTCGAATCACCCTCCAGCGTAATTTGTGTCACACCGGCAATATTGCGCCCGATATCGAAGATGTAAGTCGTATCATTCAGCTTTTTCAAAGTCACAGGGACTATCTTTTCAACATTCCGGATCGGCTGGATGGCCTGTGCTACGATCTTCTGCGCGGGCGCCTGCCGGTTGATCACATTGTGCCATTTACTATCATCAAAATCCGGCCTATCCCATCCCGGTTGTTCCATGCGGGCATCGTAATGTTCGCCGGTATAAATGCTATTGTAAATGACCGGGCTAAGCGACGTTTTCCAGTCCTTACCGGAGGTGATTACCTGCGCCGAGCCATCGCTATAGGTGATCCGCAGGTCCAGGCAAAAGGCAGGACGGTTGCGCCATGGAGCGCGCTCAAAATCCCATACCCCTATTGATTGAAAATTATACCAGCCATTGCCAAGCAATACGCCGATGGCATTTTTGCCGGTTTTCAGATTTGCGGTCACATCGTATGTCACATAGAGCGTCCTGCGGTCAAAGCGGGTATACATCGGATCGAGGCGATGGTCGCCTATCTTTTGCCCGTTGACATAAAGCTCATACAATCCCACTGCACTGATGTAGGCCCGCGCAGAAACGATGTGTTTCGAAGTCTCGAATGCTTTCCGAAAATAAGGTGCTGCTTTAGTTTTGATGGTTTCTCCATCACTTATCCACGATCCCTGCCAGTTTGATGAGAGCATCATACCCGTTTCAAAACTGCTTGCTGCCGGTTTACAGGGCCTGCCATTTTTATCCCATAAGATTATACGCCAATAGTATTTGGTAAATGGCTGCAAGGGTTTACCATTGTAGACTGCCAGGTTAGTATTTGAATTTGTTTGATGGAACACCCAATTATCGCCATTGCCTTTAACGACTTCGGCAGAATCCGTACCGACAGCTATTTGGTAACCTGTTTGCCTGGCACCCGGGCGGGAATCATCCATTTGCCAGGTAAAACGTGGATGCGGGTTGTCTATACCCAGGGGTATAGACAAATACTCGCATTCCAGTTTACGTATTTGAGCGTTTTGTCCACGGCAAAAGCAAGGCAGGGTCAGGAAAATAATAAAGTATTTAAAAAGTCTCATTTATAAGAATAGGTGATTAGCAATCTTACAAAAATAATACTTCGTTTTTTTCAACTGTCCCCCACTGTTCGAGACTGTTCTTTATTCGGTACCAATCTCCAGCGTCTTGCCTTCTTTTAGCTCTTTGTCGGTTATCAGATACCCATTTAATTTTTTCCCGCCATAATTCAAAGACGAAATCTTTTTCCCCGATTTTCTTTTAACGATCGAATACGTCTTGCCATTAGCCAGTTCGATGTGGACCTGGTTGAAAAGTGGCACCGAAATCATGTATTGTGGGTCGGCAGGGGAAAACGGATAAAACCCCATTGCGTTAAACACATACCATGAGGACATCTCGCCCGCATCATCCATTCCGGCATAGGAAAGATGCTCTTTCCCCAAATCGTAAAAATGGTTCATGATGCTATCCAGTATGACTTGTGATTTCTTCTGTTTGCCTACAAAATAATATAGGAACGGGTAACTATGGTCGGGCTGATTGCCCTGGCAATACTGGCCGATAAAGCCGGAAATGTTGTAAGCCTCATCACCTTTCCAGGGAACGCTAAAAAGCGAATCCAGTTTGTTTTCAAAAGCGCTCTGACTTTTATACAGACCGATGAGGCCCGGCACATCATGTGGTACAAAAAATGAAGATTGCCAGGCGTTGGCCTCGCGGTACATATATTCATAATATGGATAATATGGATTAAAATTTTTTACCCAATCGCCGTTTGCCAAGCGTCCTTCCATAAAGCCGTTGGCGGGGTTAAATACATTTTTATAGTTTTTGGTTCGCTTCATCAACATGCGGTAGCTGGCGGTATCATTTAGTTGCTTTGCCAGTAGCGCAACGGCATAGTCATCATAGGCATACTCCAGCGTTTTAGTGACTGCCGCCTTAGTCACTGTTTCGGTAACAGGATTAGGTACATCAAGCTCGGATATATAACCTTTCGTGTTATACTCATCTACATATTTCCTGGTACCCTCGACGGTGGCATTTTTTAGCATCAGGCGATAGGCAGCATTTACATCGAAGTCTCTCAATCCTCTCAGATATGAGCCTGTGATAAACACCGACGCGTGATCACCATGAAAGAAAGTGGGCATAAAACCGGCAATCTCACCTTTATCGATCAGCGATTTGATTACATCGATAGTTACCTTTGGTGAAAGCAGACCCAGCAGGATCAGTTTGTTGCGATAATCATCCCAAAGAGACGGTTCTGTATAATAATTAAAGCCCTTGTTTTGCACTTTCCCGTTCAAATCGATAAAATCGCCATTTATGTCGCTTCTCAAGGCAGGCCAGAGAAATGAGCGGTATAGGCATGAATAAAATATACCTTTTTGTCTTTCTGTCCCACCGGCGACTGAAATCTTTGATAGCAAATTTCCCCAGGTTGACGTCGCTTCGCCTCTGACCTGGTTGAAGCTTTTGCCGAGCATTTCTTTCTCCAGATTCTCTTTTGCATTTTTTACGCTCACAAAAGAAAACCCGATCTGTAGTTCAAGCGGCTTATCTCCCTTGGCAAAATGGACCACCTGGATGATCACTGCATCTTTCTTTATCGAATCAATCTTATCGACCTTCTGATTAGCGACCGCATAAAAGTAAAGTTTCTCTCCTGTCTGCTGAAAGCCGGTAAACGTATGATCGTTTTCACGATGTATGTTCCAGCTTCTAACCCTTTCGTTAGACAGGGCAAGGTTTGCTACGACCTCTTTATCAGCGCCGGGTCTGAAGGTGTACTTGTGAAATGCGCAACGCAGGGTTGATGTCAGCTCAGCATTAATGCCATACCGCTCCAGATAAACCTGGTAATAGCCAGGATGCGCTGCTTCGTTTTTGTGACTATAGGCAGATTTGTAATCCTCAGGATTAATGGTTCCGGTAACAGGCATCAACGGCACATTGCATAAGTTCCAGTGGCCTTTGCTGGTGTGGGCAAATCCATAAATTACCGTATCTTCATATTGATAACCCGATCCGCTGTGAAACTGCGTAACCGGCGTCAATTGCACCATTGCATTAGGCAAGGACGCACCAGGGAATACCTCAGCACCCCATGTTCGGTGGGTGGGCGTAAAACCAAGGTCCTTTTTATCCCAGAGGGTTGCCGTACCTAAAAGCGGATTGACGTAGTCAACGGGTTTTTTTTGCGCCAGCAATTGGCTGGCTGCAAGCAAAAGCATTATGGTTATCCAAAGGTTCTTTTCAGACATAGCATTTTGTTTTTAGTAAGGGTAGATGCAGGGCGTAATTTTTGAAATGTTCGTGCATTTATAAATATTATTGAATCAGTGAGGCGGATTTTAACCTGCCTGCCGCTTCCATCATTATCACTCCACTTAATTGCGTCGTCAAATCGGTGCTGCCTGATGGCTGCATAGTCCAGTCAGGGCTGATCATTAATGATGGCCGCGATATACCTTTGTAATAAAGCGTCTGCACATTCCTTTGTAAAAAAGAGGCATACTTAGTGCGGTCGCTTTCATCGAGAGCCGTTAGCTGTACAAGATCGGTCAGGTAACGCGCTGCCACGGCTTTGAACAGGCCGCCATCACCCTGGCCTTCGTTTTTTAAAATTCCGTTGGGGGAAAGGTTCGGATCAGCTATCAGGTTGTTGGCCACCGATTCGGCATCCTGCAGATAGCTGGCATCTTTTGTACAATTGTACAACTCCACAGCTGAGCCTATGAACAGCCCCTGATTATAGGTAAATTCCCAGCTATCGATTTGGCCATCCTGGTTGCGGTTGATGCCATCATAAACCACGCCAACAGGAGTGACCAGCGTCGATTTCATCCACGTGTATAAGCTTTTGGCAAACGTCAAGTCGGCCTGGTTGCCGTTCAACTCATAAAATCTTGCTGCCAGAATAGTGGCGTTCCCGGTAGAGGGAATATTTTTGTAATAGAGCTGACTTCGTTGCCAGGCTATTCCACCTCCTTCCGTATTATTGTAACCGCCTTTGATCTCGGTATACAGTGTTTGCGCTACAGCCAGGTAATCGGCATCGTTTAGTGTAACGTAACTCCTTAAACTTGCATTTGCCAGCCACCCCATGTCGTCATAAAACTCGTTAGCATACGCGCCGCCGTTCTTTATTTTAATGCCATTGAGCAGAGCCTTCATACGTGCCGAATATTGTCCGTTTTTGGTGCGCAGGTAACCGTCCAGCAACATATCCAGCACATGAGCCTGCGGCCAGTAGTTGAAAGTAGTGTTGCCCTGGTTGTTCTGTACAAAATAGTTCCGGTCGGCGGAAATGAAGGTGTTGTAGGTAGCGGTCTGTAACGAGTCAGATAACAACGCATAATCGTACGTTAGTGGCTTAGTCGTTACAGAAGTATCGGTGCGGCCACCTTTGCCGGCTCCCGGGTCATTGTTTTTTGAACAACTGCTGGCTATTAATGCTGCTGAAATTGACGATAACGTTATCAGACTTCGTATACGTTTAGATATCATAATATGTGGGTTTTAAACAAAGGGCCGCTTTAAAACGGCCCTTGCCATTAGATTATTGAAGCGTCACACTGTTGGTGTACTGCGTAATAGTTGGGCTAAAGTTCACGTTGATATTACACTTCTTGCCGCTGTAGCCTGGTACCATCTTAAAGCAGTTATCCCACTGTGAGCCATTCACAGGATACATATAAAAGTATGATAGCTGCGTACTGGTTGTTGGATCAGGATTGTCCTGATTGGCGCTGCCATACCATTCATCCCCCTGGTTACCAGCGGCATCCTTGACAATAAAATGATATTTATAACGACTCTCATCGCCCCACGGTTCCTGCGGGATCACTACGTCAGCTCCGTCAATCTCCCACTGACTGTTGCCAATGTAAGGCAACGTAAACCATGTTTTATCGTCGATTGCCAAGTACATGTTTACTGATACGATCTGAGTGAGTATTGCGGCTGCATTGTTGAAATCGAGCGAGATACGGTACACGGTCTTATTACCGCTTACTGTAGTTTCGCCGTTGAGCGCCAGGCTAACGCCGTTGATTGAATAAGTAGTCGGTGTACCGGTGTTATTATCAATTAATTTATAAGTACCCGGCTGCAGCGACGTATAAAGTTCAAAAACGCCATCGCTTAATTTTTTAAACGGAATGGCTTTAGAGGCATCTTCGCCCTGTTCAGAAGCTGAACCGGTAAGGTATAAAGCACTCGGAACGGTCGCGAAACCGGCAGGGCGAGTCAGCTGCAGCGTATGACTTGTTGTACTTACCTTGTTATTGGTAACTTTCGACGTGACCACTGCCCATTTCAGGGTGCCGGAGGCCAGGGCTGCTATGCCGGCGCTATTAGCGATCATATTCAGTGTTTTCTGCGATATGGTGGCCTGTGTCTGAACACCTGAACCATCTGACATCACCGTGTAGATGGGCTTACTGAAGTCGCCACCTGTTTTGTCAAATACCACCTCATATAGAACCAGGTCAGCAGATGCACTTGCCGCCCATTTAAATACGACGCTCGCGCCTGTGGTTGGTGCTATATTTATGCTCGTATCGTTTAGAGGGCTATTGATTGTGGTAACCGGTTGAACGCTCGTATTAAGCGCTCTGACATCTTTTTTACAAGAATAGAAGGTTGTGGCGCATATCATCGCCATCAAACCTAATAAGAATATCTTTTTCATCTTTTGTCGTTAATAGATTAATAGCCAGGGTTCTGAGTGAGATTTTTGTCAAGGCTTACATCATTGGCCGGTAATGGCCACAAATAATCCCTGCCTGGGTTAAATGTTCTTTTTTGAGCCCTGATGAAACCGTTGTCGGTCGAAGGGTCGCCCGAAAATTGAGCGCCGTGCGCGTAGCCGTTCATTACGGTTTCCGCAGTCCGCCACCTTCTGATATCATCGGTACGCAACCCTTCTAATGCCAGTTCCACACGCCTTTCCGCACGAATGATATTGGTCATGTCGCCCGAAGCCGGATAACCTGTGGCACCCGGATCGGTAAACCCAGCTCTTTTTCTTAATGCACCAATTGTTTGATCCCAAACAGTTGCATTCATTTGTCCGAGGCTGTTTTTTGCTTCCGCGTAATCCAGCAGTACTTCCGCATACCTGATCAGGTGAAGATTCAAGCCTGATATATATTCCGCTTGTGCACTTGGATCGAAATATTTACGCCAGTAATATCCTGTTGGTGATGAGCTTTGGCGGCCTCCTACATATTCATCAGGCCCGTTGGGATTTGCCTGACTGTCGGACGGGTCACTTCCAGGTTTGATATAAATTGTTTTGGATGTTCCGTTGGCTCCTCCTTCAGCGTCCCATTGATAGCCATCATAGACGATACTTGCCGCAAGGCGTGGATCGCGGTTGGCATACGGATTACTTGCATCGTAGCCAGAGCCCGGGTCAGTGATTGCTTTCCCATTTAGCATTACATAATCATTGACAAGCTCCTGGGTAGGGGCCATCGAGTTTACACGACCGCCGACAGAAACCGGCGCAAAGTCCCAGAAATCCTGCCAGGTGCGTTTAGTCGGCACATATTGAAGCGACAGGATCGTTTCATTATTGGTTTTGTTGATAGTAGGGTCGCTGAACAACGCGGTATAACTTGGGTTTAGCGCATAAGAACCGTTGGTAGCCTGGTCGTTCATTAATTTTTCGCACACGGTCGCAACATCCTGCATCCTGTTTCCCTGGTATAGTAGAACCCGTGCTTCCAAAGCTAGTGCCGCCCCCTTAGTTATCCGGCCGTTTTCGTTTGCCGGTAATTGATCCTTTGAAGGAAGATCAGCAGTAATGGCCTCCAGTTCAGAGATAATAAAATTGATCACATCAGCTTTTGGAGTGCGCGAAACAGTTTTAGACTCCTCCTGTGTGATATTATAGTTGATCAGCGGTACATCCCCGTACCATTTTTCCAGGTTAAAATGCTCAAAGGCGCGGATAAACCTGGTTTCTGCCGTCAGACGGGCGACGGTTGCTGCAGGCAGGGTCTTATTCTGTTTTATACCGTCCAGTAACTCGTTGCACGATTTGATGCAGGAATAGTAATAGGACCAATCGCCGGCGAATTTGCCGGTCAGCGGAGTAGCATTGCCACTGGAAATAATAGTTACGTCGCCAGCCGAGCTAAAGGCATTATCTGACAACGCTTCTTCTGTAAAATAAAGGTTGGAATTGTACATAATGCTATAATTGTTATATAATGCATTGTACACATTCGCATCAACCTTCCAGAAAGTCAGGTCGGTAAACCGGTCTGTTGGCGCGATATCCAGCTTTTTGCATCCGGATGCAATTGCGATAACCACTGTTATGATGAGAAGCTTATTTAAAAGTTTCATGTCTTTGATTTTAAATGATAATTATTGGAATGTAAGATCAATACCACCTCCGTAAAAAATTGGGAGCAAGTAACTGCGCGCACTGGTCGAGGAGGTGAACCCTACGTTGTTGCCAAACTCCGTAAGCTCCGGATCAACAAATTTGAGCTTGGTCAGGGTTACCAGGTTTTGACCGGTAAGGTAAACCCTAAGTTTTTTGATGCCGGTTTTTGATAACAACTTCGGTGGTATCGTGTAGCCAACGGTCACATTTTTAAGCCTGGTATATGCCGCATTGAACTTATACAGATCTGAGCCATGCTGCCAATTATTCGTATTTGATGCTGAACCAGCTATGGCGATACGGGGGAAACGCGCATTCGGATTTTCAGGCGTCCAGAAATCGGTTTGATGATCAAAAAGTGTTGCGCTATAATTAGCGTGGAAAGGTTCAACCAATTCGCCACGTAAGAATTCATCCCGTTTACCTACCCCTTGAATAAACATGCTAAAATCGAAACCAGCGTATGCAATGCGATAAGTAAAACCAAAGGTATACCGTGGAAAGGGATTGCCCAGTACGGTTTTATCATTGTCGTCAATCTTGCCATCATTATTCAAGTCTTTAAACTTCAGGTCACCCAAACCTACTACCGCTCCTGCGGGTTTTGGATAACTGTTCAGATCGCTTTGGTTTTGATAATAGCCGTTGGTTTTGTAACCGTAATATTCTGTTATAGGCAAGCCTACTTTTCGTATCAACTGAAAAACATCTTCATTATAGATTTGCTGCGTGGTGTTGCCGGTTAGCTTTAATAATTTATTCTGGCTATCGGCTATATTCCCACTAAAGCTTTGGGTTACTGCACCAGTTTTTAAGGTATAAGTGATTTCTGCCTCCCAACCCTGGTCACGTACCTTTGCGACATTCTCATTGGCAGGTGAGGCACCAAACAGCGATGGCACATCAGTAGGCGCCTGTAAGATGTCGCTTGTCGTTTTATTGAAGTAGTTAAAGCTTCCGTACAACTTATCATTAAACAAACCGAAATCAACTCCTATATTAAATGTCGCCGCCCTTTCCCAGGTAATGAATGGGTTTGACTGGTAAGTGCCGGCGCCCCCATGCAGAATATTGTTAAACCCATAGGCCACCGGGTAATTAAAGTAAGTGGTTTCATACTGGTAGTTGGCCACGTTTTGATTACCAAGCACACCGTAAGAGGCCTTCAGCTTTAAGTGAGTCAGCGTATTTTTTACCGGCTGCATAAACGATTCGTCGCTGATCTGCCAGCCAGCGTTCACCGAAGGAAAGAAGCTTGCCCGATGCCCTTTTGCAAATTTTGACGAAGCATCATCACGGAATACAAAGTCAAGGAAATAGCGGTTATTGTAATCGTAGTTAATACGGCCAAATGCCGACAGCAGGCTGCTTGCATCAACGCCGATATCCGTGTTTGACGATGTGCTGATGATGGTGCCGGTTGTAGCGGTACCCAGTAGCGGGTCGGTGTATTGCTCGGACAAACTAAAACCGCGTGAATTATACGCCTCGCTCGAGACACCTATGGTTCCATGCAAATGATGTTTATTAAAAGCCTTGGTATAATCGAGATAAACCTGGGTGTTAAATATCGAGGTTTTGGCATTGTTATTGGATACGGTACGATCATCGCCCGAAACGCCCTGCGGTAGGTAATGCTGTTCGATGTCGCGATAGAAATTGCCGTTATTATCCAGCGTTCCACCAAAGACGCCTGTCAGGTTAAGACCCTTGACGATCGTTAAAGTACCGTTTAAGTTGCCGAATATTTCGTCGCCGTCAAACTGATTATAACCGCCATTTTTTAAAATCGCTAATTGGTTAAATTGGGAAGATACGGGGTTGGTCAGGTAGTTGCCTTGTGCATCCTGCCAGTTGTAGTTGGCCGGTACGCGGTTGGCGTCTGCGAAAATATTATTATCGTTCGATGCGTTGGTCTTGTTACGGCTTTTTGTATAGTTCAGGATGGCATTGAATTTGAACTTACCAACCACTGTCGACTCGTTTACGCGCAGGTTGTATTTCTGATAACCAAACTTGCTGCCGGATCCGCCATTACCTACAAAATTACTCAATTGGTTCTGGTAGCCTGCGCCGACAAAATACGATGTATTTTCGCCGCCCCCGGTAACATTAATGTTTTGGGAGGTCATTGGCGCATCATACAATAAATGATTTACATCCCAGGTGCCGCGACCCTGCACCGCTATCGCCTGGATTTGATCCGGCGTATAAGCGGGAGGAAGTCCGGAATTGATCAGGGCCTCATTCTTATAATAGGCATTGTCCGCAGCGTCCACCTTATGTACGAGTATATCCGGCTTTTGAATGCCATAATTGCCGCTATAGTTAACGGATGCTTTTTCATGCAGTTTGCCACTTTTAGTTGTGATGAGTATAACGCCGTTAGCCGACCGCGAACCATAAATAGCAGCGGAGCCGGCATCCTTCAGTA
The DNA here is from genome assembly GCF_030519375.1 of Mucilaginibacter tolerans. Classification (GTDB taxonomy): domain Bacteria; phylum Bacteroidota; class Bacteroidia; order Sphingobacteriales; family Sphingobacteriaceae; genus Mucilaginibacter. The sequence continues at coordinate 17,664 of NZ_JAUMKB010000017.1, forward strand.
TAGTAACGTTAGCGATGTCGTTAGGATTTAACGTAGCCAGGTTGCCAAGGCCCTGCATAACGATACCATCTATAACAACCAGCGGCGAATTATCACCTGTGGTGCCTACGCCTCTGATATTAACTACCGGAGTAGCGCCAGGATCAAGCACCGGCTGCTGAATGATCAGGTTAGGAGATTCGCCTTGCAGTGACTGTAAAGTGTTCATATTAGGCTTGCCGCTGATATCCTTTGATCCCACGGTGCTTACAGCGCCATTGATATTTGAACGCTTTTGCGTTCCATAGCCAACCACTACAAGTTCATTAAGGTTGGTATTAATTTCCTTCAGCCGGACGTTTATCGGTCCATTACCAGATACCGGAACATCTGCTCGGGCATATCCAATGAATGAAAATTCCAAAACGGCATTATCAGCAACCGTTATACTATATTCCCCTTTCGCATCGGTAATTACTGTATTGGTCGTATTTTTTTCTCTGACCGTTACGCCAGGTAAAGGCATATTGGTTGTATCGGTGACCGTACCTGCTATCGTAATTTTTTGAATTTCGAGCTGGGAAGCAGGCAGCTTTTTAGTGATCAGAATGCTGGTATTCGTTATTGTGTATGACAAGGGCTGGTCACTAAAGCAAATATCCAGCGCCTGCTTTAAAGGAACATCATCCAGCTTTAAGGTTACCGTGTGTGAACTTTTCAGATCTTCCGCATTGTACAAAAAATCATAGTTGGTTTGCGCCTGTATTTTTTCAAACACATCCCTGATACTTGCCTTTTTAACCTTTAGGGTGACCTTCTGAGCAAAAGTTGCCGCCGAGACTTGAAGAAAGGTTGCTGTCAGCAATAGCAGCGTTAGTTTCATGACGAGCAGTGGTTTATAAATGTAGCCGCGCACGCCGCCCCATTTAAAATCGGTAAAAATTTTATACATTTGATTGTTAGGTTAATTAATTGATTGTATAAGCTGCAATTGGTATGATTATCCGACATTAGCCTTTGGCTGATAACCGGGAGCGGTACGAACGCGCCTGGTTATTTTTTTTGTGGATAACCGTCATGAGAAGTATAAACTAATCCATAACTATTATCCTCCTTCCTGAAATTTTAAAATGAACCTTTCCGATCTTTTCAAGGTGGGCTAAGAGCTCGGAAATGCTTTTTGAGCGGTAGAACGTACCTCCGAATTGCTGGTCGTTATAATTACCACGGTATTCTACGTCAACGTTATACCAGCGCGATACCTTGCGCATGATACTGGCAATATTATCATCATTGAAAATAAAGTAGCCGTTCTTCCAGGCCATTACATTATTAATATTAGCATCAGAAACAACAATCGCATTCGATCCGCTCTGGACGACTGCCTGCTGCCCGGGTTTCAGTATGGAGAGTGAATTGTTATTGGTTACCTGTACTGCACCTTCCAACAAAGTGGTTGTAATAGCTTGATCATCATTATATGCTGATATATTAAAATGCGTTCCCAACACTTTTATCTCCGTGTGATTTACATCGACATAAAATGGCTTTTCCTTGTTTTTGGTAACCTCAAAATAAGCCTGGCCGGTGAGCTTGACCCGTCTCGAGTTGCCAGTGAAGGCAACCGGGTAGCTGATTGAAGAGGCTGCATCCAGCCACACTTTCGTGCCGTCAGGTAATTCAAGTTGATATTCGCCACCTCGTGGTGTAGTCAGGGTATTGAATTCAATATTCGCGGTAAGAGCGGTTACACTACCCGAAGCCACGGTCTTGTAAATAATCCGGCCGCTTTGCGTTTTAAGTATTTCGCCGGCACCAGTAGTGGCAACTAAACCGTTGGCAGCGCTGTCTAATAGGATAGTTTTACCACCCGAGATCGTCAAAATGGCTTTATCTCCACCAGGTTTGATAACTGCTGGCGGACTATTTTTTGTTACCTGGTTGGTTGTTCGGGTCTTTCGGTTACTAAAAACGATCAGCCCGGCGGTAAGGAAGATCAGGATCGCCGCAGCCATCTGCACCAGGCGCCGACGGTAAAATTTAACTATATGAGGGCGATCCGAGCCGTTATGCTCAGAAGTTTGAGTAAAGCGCGGGTCCGCTTTAATACGATTCAGCACCGCCTGCGACTGGCTGTCTTTAAACTCAGGGCCGTCGTCCAAAGAGGAAAATTCGATATCAGTCAGCCCGTCAAGCTCCGCCGGATCAGCTGAATTGAGGTACTTTAGCAGCTCGATACAATCCTCACTACTGATCGAATTGTTAAAATATTGAACTATCAGGCTTTTGAGCCGGTCACGTTGCATACGGTGTTGGTTTATAATTAGCCCCGAGAGGGTGGTTTGTACATAGGGAACACCAGGCAGGAGGGGTAGGACTAGTTGAAATGAAAAAAAAATTAAAAATAGATTAAGAAAATAACCAGGAACCAGAAATCAGCATATTTCAGGTGTTTTCTCAGGGTTTTTAAAGCCTCTACCATGTGGTTTTTTACGGTATTCTGAGATATATCCAATTGTTCAGCTATCTCTTTGTGCGACATGCCTTCAATTCGGCTCAGCCTGAATACTAGTTGTTGCTGGGGCGGTAGCTGGTTGATGAGTTTTTGGGTATAGTGTTCAAGATCATGGGCAATGATTTTTTCCTCCGTAGTATTTTGAAGATCACTGATCCGGTATAATAATTTTTCGAGCAAAATTGATGACTTGCCAATCTGTCTTAATGCGTTTAATGAAAGCCGTTTGGAAATAACATAAAGATAAAGCCACAGATCTCCACAGGGGTCTAGTTTTTCCCGACTTAGCCAAAAATTGATGAAGGTTTCCTGAACGATTTCCTCACTCTGCTCGCTGTCCTTTAGAAAACGGAAAGCTAGCCTATATACTTTCTCACTGTATAATTCGTAAACCGCCGTGAACACCGATTGATCTCCGGCTATAAGCTGTCTAATCGCGTTTTCATCGATAAATTTCTTCTCCACTTAGGCAAAAAGCAATAATTGATTGGGATAAATTTAACAAGAATTATTCTATAGCTGCAATGGTAGTTGATTCCGTTATCATTTGACTGCATTAATAGGAATCCCTCCACACAAATGTTCCCAAACTGCTTGTCCGAAAGTTTGATGATTTTATTAGCGATTTTAACAATAGATGCTAGCTGGTTAAAGAATGCATGCTCAATTATCCTGAACACATCTGAACCCCAAATGCTCCATGCCGCTGTCTTCTGTACTTTTCATACGGCGAGCTACACGGTAGCCTGTACAATAACTTTCATTGCATAGAAAAGAACCTCCCCGGATCACACGCTTTTTTGCGAAAGGTTCATCTGGATCATAGCTTTTTGAGGGGCCTTTAGGATCTACCGCACCGCTAGCCACCGACTTATAATAACTACTGTTGTAATAATCAGCGCACCATTCCCATGCGTTTCCAGCCATGTCATATAAGCCGTAACCGTTTGGCACGAATGAGCCTACCGGCGCCAGTCCATAAAATTTATCCTTCAAGGTATTCCGATCAGGGAAATGTCCCTGCCAGGTATTGGCTTTTACTTTGCCCTGATCTACCGGTTCATCGCCCCAGGGATAAAGCTTATTTTGTAGCCCCCCGCGCGCAGCCCATTCCCATTCGGCTTCAGTGGGCAGCCGCTTACCCGTCCACTTGCAATACGCTACTGCATCCAACCAGGATATATGTACGACTGGGTAATGCTCTTTCCCTTTTATCGAGCTTCCGGGTCCGTGCGGGTGCCGCCAGTCGGCACCTTTTTTCCACGTCCACCATTGGGTATAATCGTTCAGATCAACGGCTTGTTTGGGAGGGTCGAACACCAGTGATGCGGCCACCAATAAACTATCAGCAGGTTTTGCAGTCGCCGGCGGCAACTGCTTTTTTAATTCATTCCAGTTGGGTTTACGCTCAGCTGTGGTGATGTAGCCGGTGGCTTTAACAAACTGTGCAAACTCCGCATTGGTTACTTCTGTGGCATCCATCCAGAATCCGTGAACAGCAACTTGATGCTTAGGATATTCATCCTGATAAGCCTCCTTATTATCGGCACCCATTTGAAAATTACCTGCCTTTATCCAAACCATTCCTTTATGATCTTTGACTGAGGTGATCTCTGATACATCGGGCCTTTCAGAAACAAGCGAGGCAAAGCGTTTTGGAATATGGGATTCACAGCAAAGCGGCGCTTTATGCGCAAAGGTTACCGGGGCGCTGACGCCGTCGGTAACCAACTGTTTTATCGGTGCTGCTTTCTGTTTGCAGGCAAAAGAAATTACACAGCAAAACAAGATAAATAGCGGGGAATTATATCTCATCACTTTAATCGAATTACTTCAAATTGGCCGAAAAAGCCTGCCCTGTTTTTACAGCCTTCGCTATCTCAACTTTCGGAAATATACCTTCCTTTTGCCAAATGAGGGCGCCATCTTTATACAGAGCAATGTTCGGTATCGCATGGATCTTAAGTTGATGTGCCAGTTTAGTATGGTCAAAAACTTCGATCCTGACAATTTTAACACCAGTTTCTGCTGCTGCCGAGTCCGCTACCGGCGCCATTTTAATACACCCGGGACAGTATTTAGAGCCGAACTCAACAATGATCAATTTCTCTTTAGCGATCAAGTCATGAAAGGTTGTCAAATCCAACTCCTTTTTTGCCGATTTTTCGACTGGTTTGCCCGAACCTACCCAATTGGCTATGCCCCCGGGCAGTTCATATACTTCGTTAAATCCAAGGGCTTTGAGCCGTTTGGCCAATATCGCGCTTCGCGCATTGCCTATAGCATATACAAAAACTGGTTTTTGCTTATCGAGTGTGTTTATTTGCTCCGCCGACTTTGCAGAATCCTGGTTTAAAACGATCGCGCCCTTAAGGTGAATTTGCTCGAACTCAGCGGCAGATCTCGCATCGATTATTTGAGGCTGTTTTGATTGATTTATCCTCTCTTCGATTGCGTCGATAGATAGTTTAGCACTATTTTGCTGACCAATTGCCTGTATGGAAGTAGTGATAAGACCGATAACAATAATTATATTAAGCTTTTTCATAATTTCAATTTTTTGTGACATCGATTTCGCTAGTTACTTGATTGCGGAGGCTCTGCAGGGCTTTTTCGGTGCAGCCGCCCTTTAAGCACATCTTCCCAATCGATAAAAGGGTAGATATGGTTTTTCTTTGCCTGCTCGTCGTATAGTGCCTTCAACTCGTTCAGCTTTTCCGGGTATTTGCTGGCAAGGTTGACTCTTTCCGTATAATCTGTGTTCAGATTATATAATTCCCAAACGTCTTTATCGAAATTATTAACAGTCGAATCAGGCTTCCATTGACTGCCTGGACTAGTCAGGTCAGTGAAATCAGGATGATGATAAACTTCTGCCTTCCATCCATCTTTATAAATTGAACGCGAACCGAAAATGTAGTAGTACTGAACGCGGTGCTTAGAAGCAGCCAGTGCATCATTTAATGAATATGCCAATGAGGTGCCCTGCAAGGTATCCTGTTTGATACCCCGGATATACTCAGGGACATTCAGACCGATCAACTCCAGCGTGGTTGGCAAAACATCGATTACGTGACCATATTGCGTGCGGATAGCCCCAGGGTCTTTGATCGTCTTCGGGGCAAAAACAATCAGCGGGTTACGCGTTCCGCCTTCAGCATTGGCGTCCTGTTTCCAGTATTTAAATGGGGTATTGGCTGCCTGCGCCCAACCCAATGGGTAATTGGTTTGCGTGCCTTCGGGCGTACCGATCTCGCCGATCTTGGCAAGGTTATATTGAATATTCTCCTGCTCGCTATGCTGTTTAAGCAGAATTTGCCTGTCAATATCACCGTTTAACGAACCTTCTTTACTTGCACCGTTATCACCAATGATGACAAAGATGAGCGTATTATCTAACTGCTTGCTGGTTTTCAAATGTTGGATCAGGCGACCAACTTCATGGTCAGCATAGGTAAGGTAACCTGCATATACTTCCATAAAGCGGGCATACAAACGTTTCTCATCAGCCGATAAGGTATTCCATGCTTTTATATTGGGGTTACGTTCAGGCAACACAGCAGTAGCGGGAATAATGCCCTGTTTTTTCTGGTTATCAAAAACCCGCTGCCGGTATACATCCCAGCCTTCATCAAACTTGCCTTTATACAGGTCGCTCCATTCGTGGCTTACCTGGTGCGGTGCATGAGTGGCGCCGGGCGCATAGTACAGGAAAAATGGCTTATCGGGTGCGGCCTTTTGCTGCCTGGTCAGGTAAAAAATCGCCTTATCGGTGATCTGATCATTCAGGTTGCGGCCATCGGGTTTAACATGCGCATTGTCTTCAACCAGATCAGGTTGATACTGATCGGTTTGCGAACCCAGGAAGCCGAAGAAATGATCGAATCCTTTTCCCGATGGCCAGCGGTCAAACGGACCGGCATCGGTAGCATCTTCATCAGGGGTTACACCGTATTTGCCTACAGCAAAAGTGTTATAGCCGTTTTCCCTGAGTATTTCGGCAACAGTCCCTTTATCAGAGGGAATACGACCATCCCATCCCGGAAATCCGGCTGATAATTGTGTGTGCGAAAAACCGCCTTCATGTACATAATGATGATTACGCCCTGTTAACAAAGCAGCGCGCGTAGGCGCGCAAATACCGGCAGTATGAAAGTTGGTATAACGCAAACCTAAATGCGCCAGCGTGTCAAAATTGGGCGTAGCGATCAATCCGCCAAATGTGGATGATGCACCGAAGCCAACGTCGTCTAATATCATCCAAACTACATTGGGGGCACCCTTGGGCGCTTTTGGATTAGTCACCCATGACTCTTTCGATTCGGCAAATGTTTTCCCCTCAACACCCTTGAATGGCTGTTGCTGCTGCGTATAATTTTGCCCGTGGGCTATATTTGTAAAAAGCGCTCCCGCCAATAAAGCTAATGACAGAGCCTTAATTTGATTTGTGTGCTTCATCTTTTAATTATTGGAAAATGCGGGGGACGTGGTCAATTGTGGTGTTACAGTTTCTTCCTTCTGGTTATTTGCTCCCCTTCGTGCCAGTGCTTCGTAGTCATCTTCTATTCTTACCACAGGGCCGTTCGGTGCCAGTTCACTGCCTTCGACTTTTGATTTGAATATCGGCCAAAGCAGTTGTGCGGTCCACTGATCGCCTTCATAGTGGGAAATACCGTATGCTGCCGGATACTGTCTTGATATATGAGCCGTGCCGAAGATGATATCCCACAGGAAGAACATATTACCAAAATTGCCCTTGTAATATCCTACGCCATCATCTGTTGTAGCAGCATGGTGCGCATGATGGGTAGCCGGTGTTGAAATCAACCGTTCAAGTACCCAGGCCAGCGGATGAAGTATTTTGTACTTATACAGAGGTTTATCCCATGGTATACTTGAATGAGCCAGGGTGGTGATGGTAGATTTGATGGCCCTTACGGCAATTGCAGGGATACCCAAACCCAGGTATACCAATGCTGCTGTTAGGTATATCTGCGAGAAGAAGATAGTATAAATCACATTCTGCCTGCTGGCCATTGCCATGCCCATATAGGATGCCGAATGGTGCGTGCGGTGAAAGCGCCACAACCACGGCACCTGGTGATGCAGGCGGTGATACCAATATTGGGTCAGGTCATCAGCTACTGCGATGATGATGAATCCCCATAAGAAGGGCACCCAGCTAAAAATGTCTTTAGCTGCCGGCAAAATAAAAGGCAGAAAATGCAAGCTGTAATAAGCAACAGCCGGCTGCACAACCAGCTTTGGCAGAATAAAGCAGCTAATATCTACCCAACGTTCGTTTTTTGGCCATTTACCCTTGTAAAGACCGAATGTTACTTCAAGTATGCCTATAAAAAAGACCAGGAACGGGAAACCGATACCATTCAGATTATCGATGATCCGCTTGATGAAATCAATCGTTGCTTCCATTATTTTGCGAGTTTTTAGAGGTTATTGTTTTAGTGTTTTCTATGTGTTGTATTTTCTTTTCCCACGGCCGTTGCCCGGTGATCAGAAACGTAATGAACATTGCTGCGATGGGCAGGATATAAATAAACAGGCTCACGATCACATTCCTGGTGATCTGATCCTTAGTTGTTTTTTCCATTTTCATGATTTTCTGGTTTTGATGTGGTTTGTACTGAAGCCTTTTTTGCGTCATGCGCACTAAGCGCATGCTGGGTGAACCATAGCCCGCCGGCAATAATTACGAAGGGAACAACGGTGACAATAATGCCAACCAGTATTTTTTTCCCGATAAGTGATACATCTGACAGTGTCATAATTATTTTATTTTAATGGTTAAAATTTGAAATCAATACCCCGGATTCTGGGTCAGTTTTGGATTCAACTGAGTTTCAACCAGAGGTATTGGGAACAAGGTGTTTTTTGAACTTGCTGCTGATTTAGCCGGAATCGTGTGCAAAGCGTCTACTAATACAGTTCCGCCCTGACGTACCAAATCGAACCAACGGTGACCTTCCTGGATAAACTCCTTTCTTCGTTCGAGGAAGAGCGAATCCCTGAAATCAGATTGGCTCAGGCCAGCAGTCAGGGTGGGTACATTAGCACGGGTTCTTACCTGGTTAATGGCAGCGTAGGCATCTGTCGTAGGACCGCCATTTAATTCGTTTTGTGCCTCGGCATACATCAGCAGCACATCCGCATAGCGTAATACCGGGTAGTTAATGCCGCTCTGTGCCTGTGTGGTAAGAGGGGTCAGGCTATAGTCGACAAACTTATTGAAGTATGGTACATAGGGATTGTTAAAAACCACCGTTTGCCCGGTTGCCGCATTATAAACAGAACTATAGAAAGTAACCGCGCGGCGTGTATCTGTGGCACTAAACAATTTATAAAGGCTGCTATCGGCAGGTACATCTATCGGCCAGGTTTGTGTATTGAACGATGTGAAACTCAGACTCAGATATTGCTCACTATTCACTGCGCCAAGGTTGGTTTCAAACTGCACCGAAAAAATATGCTCCTTGCCATTCTTGGTGGCTTTTTGAAATGCATCATAATAATTCGGGAACAGCGAGTAACCATAACCACCATTTATGACTATGTTAAGCTGCGCCAAAGCATCGGCCCAATCCTGTTTTGTAAGATATACCTTTGCCAGCAAAGCGTGTGCAGCTCCCCCGGTCGCCCGTCCCACATCCGTACCAGAATATGATTTGGGCAGACGGGTCGCATCCTTCAGGTCACTGACAATTTGTGAATAAATAGAATCGACCGATGTGCGACCGGCCAATAAGGCAGTTGGGTTGATCGTAGTTGGATTATGCAGTATGAGCGGTACAGCGCCGTACAGCCGCACAAGATTGAAATACAACAAGCCGCGGATGAATTTCGATTCACGTATCAACCTCGCTCGCAATGTGGTATCCATCTGGATAGCCGGTAAATTATCGATAGCAATATTGGCCCGGTTGATACCATAGTACAACTGCTGCCATACCTTTTGCACGCGGCTGTTGGATGATATGTAAGTGACGGTTCCTAAAGCCCGCACATCCGGGTTGGTGTTGCTTGGACTATAAACCTGGTTATCGCTGGCATTTTCTACTAATAGATTCAGTTGACGACCATACAGGGGAAAGTCACCCGCCGGATCGCTATTTAAGGTGCTGTATACAGCGTTTACAGCCGAATTTGCGTCGGAAGCAGTTTTGTAAAACTGCGAGGATACAATCACTGAGCTTGGATTCTCATCCAGCTTTTTGCACGAGTATATTCCTGCCACGGAAATAACTGTGATAAAAACTATCAATTTTATATTGGATATCTTTTTCATCTTTTCGTATTCAATTTGGGTTAGAAAGTGACATTTACCCCGGCCAGGAAAGTGCGTACAGGCGGATAGGTACCATAGTCGATACCCTGTTTGGTATTGTCATTATCATAAAAGTTTGCTTCGGGATCCAGGCCCTTGTATTTGGTAATAGTCAGCAGGTTTTGACCGGAAACATATAACCTAATTTGTTTAGCGTGAATCCGGGAGGCCGCAACAGCATTGAGGGTGTACCCTAACGAAGCATTCTTCAATTTCAGATAGGAGCCATTCTCGATATACCTGTCAGTAACCTGCGGAACCGGGGAGTTAGTTGCCCGTGCAACTGTGCCGTTCGGATTAGAGGCGCTGTAACGATTAAGCAGTTCCGCTGACGCATTTAAAGAAGTAGTCGGCCTTTCGAGCGTTTGCTGTAACAAGTTAAATATTTTACTGCCGTACGACCCCTGGAAGAATACCGACAGGTCAAACTGTCCATAGGTAAAAGTGTTGGTAATACCTCCTGTAAATTTAGGCTGGGCACTGCCAAGGTTATGCTTATCTGCAGTAGTGATCTTGCCATCATTGTTAGAATCTGCATATTTGGTGTCGCCCACTTTTTGAGGTACGCCTGCCAACAGCGGTGTCCCGTTTGTCTGGTCAGCAGCAGTTAGCAATCCATTGGTTGAATAGCCCCAGAACGTGCCTACAGGTAAACCTACTTGTACGATCACAGGTGACACCTGCCCGATAGGGGCGATCGGGAAATAACTGGTAACACCCGGACCAAGGCTCAATACCTTGTTTCTATTGGCTGCTAGCTGCAGATTTGTTTTCCATTTGAACTTGCCCGATTTGATATTTTCTGTATTGATGCCCAACTCCAACCCTTTGTTCTCTACACTTCCTACATTCTCCAATTCACTGGCATAACCGGTGTATAATGGCAGTGGTACATTCAACAATAGATTGGTGGTCTTTTTATAATAGGCATCAAAAGTCAGATTGACGTGGCCATCGAAAAAGCCGATATCAAAACCACCATCGTATTGTGTGGTAGTTTCCCATTTCAGATCTGGGTTAGGTAATTGCAGCGGCGCACTGCCGGTAACCAACTTGCTGCCGAAATAATAGTTAGTTGGTGCAAGTGATGAAAGGGATGCAAAGGGCGGTACTTCAGAGTTTCCGGTTTTGCCTGCGGTTAGGCGAAATTTAAGACTGCTGACCGTACTCTCGAGCGGTTTGAAGAAATTCTCCTGATCAACATTCCATGAAAACCCGGCTGAAGGGAAATAGCCCCATTTATTGTTGGAACCCAATTTTGAGGAACCATCCGCACGTATAGAAACAGTAAAGTTATATTTATGCAGATACGAATAGTTGACCCTGCCCAGATAAGAATTAAGTGCCTGGCTGGATGCTGCAGATGTTGGGATGTTAGCTATTCCCGCATATGACAAATTATTATAGGTTGTCAGATCATTCGGGAACTTTTGTGCTGAAGCGACTGATGATTTAAACTGCGTATACTGCGTGGTATAGCCTGCCAGGATATTCAGAAAATGCCTGTCATTGAAGTTATGATCATATGTTAGCGTGTTTTCATTCAGCCAGCTTAACTCATTACCTGATCCTATCGATGCATAACCGCTTGTTGCATAACCTGTTGAGCCACCGGCGGGTGAACCGGTGTAGGATGGGGCATAATAATCCTGCGAAGTATTAAGAATGTCCGCACCGGCACTGATCTTTAAAGTCAGATCGGGTAGTATTTTATACTCCGCTGCAAAATTGCCCAGGAAACGGATAAGTGTGGTTTGATTAGTAGTTTTTGCTATATCCTGTATCGGGTTGGTTGGCGTAGTCAGGTAGGGATTCGAGGTATTATACGAACCATCCGCGTTCTTTATCAGTGCCAGCGGTGATGTTGTCAACAGCGTGGCGAAGGCGTTGCTGAAGTTGATGCTATTATAAGAGCTCCCGTAAAGTTTATTTTCGATGGATTGGCTGCCGAATGTATTAGCAGTAACTTTCAGATGCTCGGATACATTCTTTTCGTAATTAACACGGGCCGAATATCTCTTGAAACCCGTGTTCAGAATTGTACCCTTCTGGTTAAAATAATCACCTGAAATAAGATAACGGGATTTTTCGTCACCGCCGGAGATCGTCAGTTCATCATTCAAAATGGGCGCAGTTCGCAAAGCGGCTTGTTGCCAGTTGGAACCTGCTCCGGCTGAAGCGATTTGCGCAGCTGAGAATGTGGAAGCTAAGCCATCGCTCGCATTAACATCGTTTACCAGTTGCTCCCATTGGGCAGCATTCAACAGGTCGAGTGTCTTCGATACCTTTTGTATGCCATAGTAAGAACTGAAACTGACATTACTCGTGCCCTTTTTACCCCGTTTGGTGGTGATGATCACCACACCGTTAGCACCGTGTGATCCATATATCGCAGTAGCAGACGCATCTTTCAGCACTTCGATCGACTCGATATCATTTGGGTCGATAGTGGCCAAGGCATCAACGCTAGTCCCGTTAGAGCCTACGTTAGTATAGTCGTTATTATTGTAGATGATGAATCCATCGATTACATACAGCGGGGCATTACCAAATGAAATAGAGTTACCTCCGCGGATGCGCACGTTTGCGGTACTTCCCGGCTGCCCGGAATTCTGTGTTACTGCTACGCCGGATACACCGCCCTGCAGTAGGTTATCAAACGATGATGCCGGCTGGTTTAGTAATTGTTTAGGAACAGACGCGACAGATCCTGTCAGATCGCTCTTACGTTGCGTACCGTAACCTACTACCACCACCTCACCTAGTTGGCTGACGATATCGGAAATTTTTATAGTTACCGGGGTGCCATCCACAATAACTTCTTTGGTTTTATAGCCAATGAAGCTGACGATCAAAGCGTAGGGCAATCTTTGACCTGTAATAAAGGTGAAGCGGCCATCGGGCCCTGTTGATACCGAGTGGGTAACACCTTTTATCTGTAACGTTACACCTGCAATGGGTTGTTTGGTGACGCTATCGATGACAATGCCTTCCTGGTGCGAATTAATTAAGGGCGCGCTGGTCTCTTGAGCAAAAAGCGCTGCCGGAAATATTAAGAAAATTAGAACTCTGAGGAAAGGGTAGATGTAGGATTTTGCATGGACATATATTTCCATATATTTAACTGTTTTATGTTAATGATTCAATCGTTAGTAAAACCGGGGATGATGAGCAGTAGTGATTGGCGTTACGGCTGTTCACTCATCCGAAAAGACCGGCGAGGCTTCCTTGCCGGTTTATTTTTCTGGGGTAAAAATTATTTCGCGCACATATTATTTCTTTGTTAAATTGTTCAATGCCAGGGAGACTTTCGTCTTCAATAAATAAATTAATCAGAATGAAGAATGATTTGTGAATACTGTTCGTTAGTAGCGACAACAACAGACCATACCCAGTGCTTTTGCGGAACAAAGCATTCGATGAAAACCAGAAATACCCTTGTTATTTTGAGAGTACATTTTCATTTGTATTAGTTCTTCGCGACAAATATAAAAACATTTTTTATAAACACTACTAAATAGATAGATTTTATAGTTTTTATGATTTTCACAAAAAAAAGCTCCCAAAGTTTACCGATTTATAATTATTCCAATTTATAAGGCCAAATCAATCGATTGAAAATGACATACCTTCATCGAGCTGACTAGTTTCTCATACGGAAAGACTCATAATTTTTTGGTCCTGGTTCGAACCCAAGGTGGATGTACAAATTAAAAAGCCGTTTAATTACAAGACCTACGGCTTTATCATTTTCCAAACGCGGGTTAGGAACACCTTCAGATCCGTTGTTAACTTAATTAGCAGTTACCTCCGGTAGGACTAAACTCTAATCGTTGCGTAGAAAGCATCAAGCTGTTAACTACAATTATTTAATTGGTTCGCGCCCAGCCTGGGAGAAAAAAGGACATGCAGAACATTTTTTGTCGTCCAATCCTCTCTTCTAAATTTACGCTAAAACGCTCATTTTCGATAACGTTCTCGCTAATTTATTCCCCTGTGTTCTCCAAATGGGCACCGTTTTTCATTAGTTTTACTTCAAGCGAGCGCAAGTTATTGGGCCAGGAAACACTTAGGGAACGGCCAGATTTTGCCTGTCGCTCATTGCTCGAATCAAATAGTTTTTCTATCACCCCCGATTTGGTTTGCAGGCATGTTGAACAGCTCTTATGGGATTAGATAACAATAAATATGAAGGTATTGATATGCATGACAAGATAAGTACTTATAATTTCAAAGACATTATTGCAAATTTTAACATCGCTCCCGGAGATTATGATATTGAACCTTTTGGTTCGGGGCATATCAATGACACATTTCTGCTCACAATCGGATCCGGATATGACGGTGCCTACTTACTTCAAAAAATCAATCATTTTGTTTTTAAAAATGTCGATGGTTTGATGACCAATATGCTTCATGTTATCAATCATTTAAAAGGAAAAGCAGGGACCTCCGGCGACCCTGCGAAAGAGATACTTACGCTGGTGCCATGCAAAGACAATAAGTACTATTGGCAGGATGACCAGGGTAATTACTGGCGAATGACTTACTTTCTGAAAGATACGCAAAGTTATGATTTGGTTACAACCGTTAAGCAGGCGTATCAGGGAGGGGCTGCTTTTGGAAATTTCCACTGGTTGTTATGCGATCTTGACCCTGCTTTGCTGGTTGATACTATTCCCGATTTTTTAAACATCGAAAAAAGGCTTGATAACCTGCAAAGAGCAATAGAGAAAGACAGCGTCGGGGTTGTGAAACAGGTGCAACCAGAATTGCTTTATCTGCTTGAATACGCAAGCAGCATGGGGGAGATATCGCAATTAGGCAGGGCCGGAATATTACCGTTGCGTATCACCCACAACGATACCAAATTCAATAATATTTTACTCAATCAGTATGATGAAGTTCAATGCGTAATTGACCTTGATACAGTTATGCCCGGTTTCGTAGCCTATGATTTTGGCGATGCCATTCGTTCGATTATCAATACTGCTGCCGAAGACGAAAAAAATCTTGACGCCATACAATTAAATATGCCGCTTTTCGAGGCCTTTGTCAAAGGATATCTCAGCAAAACGGTGTGCTTTCTGACCGAACAGGAATTAAAGTCGCTTGTAAAGGGCGCATTGCTGCTTCCCTATATGCAAGCAGTCAGGTTTTTGACAGATTACCTGGAGGGGGATGTTTATTACAAAACCCACTTTCCGGGGCATAACTTGCAACGAGCAAGGGCCCAGATGCAATTGTTTAAAATGCTTGAATCGAAAAAGGACGAACTAACCAATATAGTACAACAGCAATGGTTGCTAATAAAAAATGATCTAAAGGCTTTGAATGCTTAAATCAATAAAAATTTATTAAAACGAACATGAAAAGACGGTTATTTATTCAGCAAAGCACAATTGCGGCCACCAGTTTGGCCATACTACCAACTGGTAGCCTTTTTGCGTCTGTACCAGGCAAAGTAAAATTAGGATATATCGGGGTTGGGGTGCGCGGAATGAGCCATATCAGCGAAGGATTGCTTCGGCAGGACGTAGAAATTGTTGCTATATGTGATACGCAGGAAAGTTCGTTAAAAATTTGCCGGGAATTTATAGCTAAAAGTGGCCACCCTAAAGTAAAAGAATACACCGGCGGCCTGGATGCCTATAAGCGTTTGCTCGATCATGAAGATATAGATGCAGTCATTATCGCTACCCCATGGCAATTCCATTACCAACAGTCGGTAGATGCTATGAAAGCGGGTAAATATGTTGGTTGCGAAGTAATAGCTGGCTTAACTGTTGAAGAGCACTGGGATATCGTTAAAACTTCGGAGTTAACAGGCATGCCTTATATGACCCTTGAAAACGTGTGCTATCGCCGCGATGTTATGGCCGCGCTAAACATGGTCAGGCAGGGCCTTTTTGGTGAGTTGGTTCACCTGGAGGGCGGTTACCAGCATAACTTAAGAGCCGTGCTGTTCAACAATGGCAAGCAATTTCATGGCGGCGGCGTTGAATTTGGACCCAATGCCATAAGTGAGGCTCAGTGGCGCACCCAGTTTAATATTGATGTAGACGGAGATATTTATCCAACTCACGGTGCCGGGCCATGTATGCATTACGCAAATATCAATGCGGGTAACCGCTTTACCAATTTGATATCGTTCAGCTCCAAATCGCGCGGTTTAGCTGCTTATGTACAGGAGCTTTCGCCCGGGCACAAAAATTCGAAGATCAATTATAAAAACGGAGACGTAACAACAACGATGATTAATTGCGCAAATGGTGAAACGGTATTGTTAAGTCACGATACGCACTTACCAAGGCCATACTCGTTGGGTTTTCGTGTTCAGGGAACAAAAGGGCTTTGGATGGATGTGGCTGACGGTATATATATCGATCACCAGGCAAAACAGGATGATGCATGGGATCCGGCAAAGTTATGGTTCGATAAGTATGATCATCCGCTTTGGAAAAAATATGAAAAACTGGCCGAAGGCGCCGGCCACGGAGGTATGGACTGGTTTGTATTCAATGCATTTATAGAGTCAGTTAAACAAAAAAAACAAACCCCGATTGATGTTTATGATTCTGTCACGATGAGCGTGATAGCTCCGTTATCCGTAAATTCCTTAAGATCAGGAAACTCATTGCAGGATTTCCCTGATTTTACAAAAGGTAAATGGAAAGAGCGAAAAAACACCTTTGCCCTTGATGATAGTGGATTTTAATCAGATAAGAGCCTATACAACACTCATTTAGCAGCATAAAAATAAATGGCAAGCAGATGCTGTATTTTCGATAACGTTCTCGCTGATTTATTCGGACAAACCCTCTCTAGGTGATTCGCTTTTTGTTAGTTTTACTTCAGACAGGTGTTAAGACCGTATTAAATAACACGTGATCTGGCAATTATAAAATTAACAGACATCTGTTTTTGGGATTATAGAAACGTTCGCAAGTCAATAGAAGCACATACTATTTAAATGTTTTTCAACTATAATATATAGCTAATACATGAAAAATAACCGCAGAGATTTTATTAAGTATTCTGGCATAGCTGCTACAGCATTGGTGGGTGCAGCGTTGCCTCGGTTAGCAATTGCCGATGATATTACGAGTAATCCTTTTAACGGGGTAAAGAGCAGTCAGGCCTTTAATATGCATGGCTATGCTGCCCCAAAAATCGGTAAAGTGAGGATCGGGTATATCGGGTTAGGGAGCAGGGGGTCGGAGGCTGTTCCTCGTATACTTAATATTGAAGGGGTAGAGGTTAGAGCCTTGTGTGACATTAAAGCAAAGCAAGTGGAGTTGGCAAAAGAAGCCCTAAAGGGAACGCCAAATAACCCCGCTTTATATTCGGGAAATGACCACGAATGGAAAAAGTTATGCGAACGAAGCGATATTGATTTGGTTTACATCTGCACGCCGTGGAATTGGCATGCACAAATGGCCATTTACGCGATGGAGCATGGTAAACATGTTGCCGTTGAAGTTCCGGCAGCGCAAACCATAGACGAATGCTGGCAAATGGTAGAAACATCAGAAAAAACCAAGCTGCATTGCGTAATGCTAGAAAACGAATGCTACGATTTTTTTGAGCTGCTGACGCTTAATATGGCGCGTCAGGGCTTTTTCGGAGAAGTACTTCACGGAGAAGGCGCTTACATTCATAGCATTGCAAGGTCGCTTTTTGACCCCATTCAGCGACCTGGTTTATGGCGGCTGGACGAAAATGCCCATCGCAATGGTAACCTGTATCCCACACACGGATTGGGGCCAATTTGCCAGATCATGAATATCAATTGTGGCGATAAAATGGATTTTTTAACCTCAGTGAGCACCAATGATTTTACTTTACATGATATAGCCGTAGAATTGGCTGCTAAAGATGCCTCGTATAATAAGTATGTCGACAAACATTTTCGGGGCAATATGAATTCGTCCATCATACGGACGACAAAGGGAAGAACAATTATGCTGCAGCATGATACCTCTTCACCAAGACCTAAGTCATCGAGGTATCTCATTAGTGGTACCAAAGCAACCATTCAGTGCGATGCCGGGCCGGCCAAAATCTCAACCAGTCATGAAGGATGGGTTTCGCCGGAGGTTTTTGCAGAAATAGAGGCAAAATACACGCTGCCATCTATCGCAAAAGTGAGTGAATTGGCCAAAAAAGTTGGCGGCCATGGGGGGATGGACTTTTTAACAGATTGGCGTTTAATTGATTGTCTGCGTAATGGTCTTCCGGTAGACCATGATGTTTACGATGCCGCTCTTTGGAGCTCGATTGCCCCTTTGAGTGAATGGTCTGTCGCAAATGGCTCAAAGCCAATAGAGGTTCCGGACTTTACGCGTGGGGCATGGCAATCTAATAAGCCTTTCGACATTTCGTAGACTAACCGGAATGTCTGCTAATTAAAACAGAGTTAATAAGATGGTATGAGTGCGGCCTGAAAAGACAGCTGAAATTTAATACCATCACCAGTAAAGCAGGTTAGAAACCAGGCTACGGGAAGGGTTATGTAAAATAGTTTATAAATAAAAAATACGAGTCATCTTTATGAGAGTTTACATCGAAAAAAATGCACAGGATTTAGGCGTTATTGCGGGCAATGCAGCGGCACAACACATTCGGGAAGCGATAGCCGGGCGTGGCACAGCCAACATCATCCTGGCAACAGGCACCAGCCAATTCGAAACATTAAAGCAGTTGATCAAGGCGCCGGGAATAGCATGGAATAAGGTGGTTATGTTTCATCTGGATGAGTATATTAATATCCCGATATCACATAAAGCAAGCTTCAGAAAATACCTGACAGAACTTTTTCTTGACAAATTACCACCATTAAAAGCAGCCTATTTAATTGACGGCGAATCAGAGCCGAAAGCAGAATGCGAACGCTTGAATAAGCTTATTAGCGACCATCCCATAGATGTTGCCTTAATTGGTATTGGTGAAAACTGCCATTTGGCATTCAATGATCCTCCGGCTGATTTTGAAACCAATGCGCCTTATATCATTATTGATCAACTGGATGAGGATTGTAAACAGCAACAAATGAATGAAGGCTGGTTCTCTTCCATGGATGAAGTTCCTACGCAGGCTATCAGTATGTCAGTTCGGCAGATCATGAAATCCAAACATATTATTTGTTCAGTTCCGGATCTGCGCAAAGCAAAAGCGGTTAAAAACTGCCTTGAAGAACCAATAAGCAATATTTATCCGGCAACTATTTTATCGTCGCATCGAAGCTGTGATCTGTTCCTGGAAACGCTGTCCGCTTCCTTGCTGTCAAATGATGCATCTCGTTATACAGCGACTGCAAATTATGAAGCTTAATATTTCAGAATAAAAATTGTAAACCTGTTTTAGAAAACTTAAGCAAAATGATCAAAAAAGTAAAGCATGTCCGCCACATAATAATATTGACATTGTCCGTATTGTTGTGTTCCGTATGCGCCGCGCAAGAGGTCAACACTTTCGATCATTACTTTAAGCTTCTGCCACGTCCTCAAACTGTTCAACTATTAAATGGAGAAGGGCTGTTATCTACTGACATCCGTAGCATTTGTTTTAATAACTCCGGCACGGGACTGGTTATACCGGGTTTGTTAAGCAAATTTCCACGCGTAAGCATCCCGGCAAAGGGTTCTCTCTTGCTAAAACTTAAAAAAGAACTCGCACTACCATCAGATGAAGGCTACATTCTTTCAGTCAGAAACAAAAAGGTGGTCATCGAAGCTAAAAGCAGAAGCGGGCTATTTTACGGGATGCAGACTTTGAATCAATTGTTGGAGGATGCGCACGACCAGAATGTCCCGATTCCGGCCTGCAGGATAATGGACTATCCGGCTATGCCCGTGAGAGCTGTTCACATCGATCTGAAAAACCACCTGGATGCGCGCAGTTACTACTACAAAACCATTGATCGTTTAGCAGCAATCAAGGTAAACAATATCATTTTTGAATTTGAAGATAAGCTGAAATACAAAAAGGCAAAAGAGGTTGGGGCAGCTGATGCAATCTCTATCGAAGAATTTGCCGCATTAAGCAAATATGCCAAAGATCGCTTTATTGAAATAAGCCCGCTTGTTCAGGGCTTGGGTCATGCATCTTTCATATTAAAACACGATGCCTATAAGCGTCTGCGTGACAACCCGGCTTCGGATTGGGTATTTGATCCGCTTAACCCAAAGACTTACGAGCTCCAGTTTTCGATGTATGAAGACGCTATAAAGGCCACGCCCTATGGGAAGTACCTGCATGTCGGTGGTGATGAAGTGGGGGCGTTGGGAAAATCTGAACGATCTAAGGCTTCCGGCAAAAGCCCGCTCGAGCTGCAAATGTACTGGTTAAAAAAGGTGACAGATTTTGCGCGGGAGCATCGCCGGATCCCTATTTTTTGGGACGATATGGTGTTCAAATTAGGCGGCCTGTACCAAACAACCTGGGATTCTACTTTAAGTACTAAGCAGGTAAATGAGCTTTGGGAGAAAAATAGGAGCATTCTGGATAAAAATATTCCCCTTTTCCCCCGGAACTGCATTTACATGCGCTGGAATTACGAGGCTCCAGCCTCTGCCGGTAACATCTTAGCGCTTGATTGGTATAAATCGCACAACCTGGATGTAATGGCGGCGACATCGGCACAAATGTCTTATGCCATGTTGCAACGCAACCAATCAAACTTTCAAGCAATTAAAGACTTTTGCCAGCTTACCGCTAAGAAGAAATTAAAAGGAATATTATGTACCGTATGGGACGATAGTTCGCCCCACTTCGAAACTACCTGGCGCGGTCTGCATGATTTTGCCTGGTTTAGCTGGAATGATAAAGATTATAGCGAGAAAGTTGTTCATGCCACCTTCAGGCACCGGTTTTATTCACCCAAATTGGCTGGAGAACAGTATGAGTTCCAGAATATTTTAGAAAAAGCGGTAAGCGTTTGGGATACAGCCTTTATAGTTAATGGCGATAGGGAGAACTATCACCAGTCGTTTAAGCTTGTAGACATGCCCGACAAATCCAAAAGTGGTCAATGGAGCTTGTTATATCAAGACCGGTTAAAACAGGCTGCGAAAGCGGTTTCTAGGTGTGATACTGTAAAACACCGGATAGCAGAAGCCCTGATACTGGCGAGAAGAAATAAGTACAGCCTTGAGGTGTTCGCGCAGATAAATGAGCTGCAGGCCTATTCTTCAAAATTATTGCTCCTGCTTAAGCAGTACGATGACGCCCCGACATTAGATGACAAGAACCGGGTATTACGCAAGATTGGAGATTATCAAAGTGAATTTCCAGTGATCCGCTCTCGGCTAGAAAAGGTCTTTGCTGTAACGCGGGTTATGGCCAGACCACCCGGTTACAAGTTAGACTCAAACCTTCACGCTCACCTGGCAAGCAGTACTTATAATACCGACTGGATGTATTGGTATGAACTGGCAATGAACAGGAAAGTGTCGGAATGGCTACAATCCAATCACGTTAAGCAATAAAAATTTTGAATGAAGAAAGCAGTAGCCAATAAACTATACTCAAATCAACCCTAATACTTAATTGTAAAACTTTTGACCATGCAACACTTTACTCACCCTCCATTAAAAAATGGCATTTTGAAATGGAAAGTCATAACAAGCATCCTGCTTGTTGTCATACCGATTCTTCTATTTGCACAAACGAAACCCATTTCGGGCATTGTAAAAGATGAAAATGGGAATGGCGTGCCATATGTTACCGTTACCTTAAAAGATGGAAGTTTGGCTACCCGAACTGATTCAGCAGGCCGGTTTTCTATATCCGCTGCTCCCGGTTCGGTACTGGTTTTGTCGGCTGTCAGTTATGAGAAAAGTCAGCTTACAGTTGGTTCTAAAAGTCAATATGTGATAACGCTTAAATCGTTAACCTCTCAGTTAGGTGAGGTATTGGTAATTGGCTACGGCACACAGAAAAAAAGTGATCTGACAGGGTCAGTTAGCCGGGTAAAGGGCGAGGACTTAAAATTACTTCCGACACAGCGGGTTGACCAGGCTTTGCAGGGGCGTGCACCGGGTGTATCTGTTCAGAATACAGACGGATCTCCGGGGGGCAACACGGTAATTCGTATCCGCGGATCAAACTCTATAAATGGGGACAACAGTGCTCTTATTGTTATTGATGGATTACAGGGTGGTAACCTCAATTCACTAAATCCCAATGATATTTCGTCTATTGAAATTCTAAAGGACGCTTCTGCTACGGCCATATACGGGTCACAGGGTGCCAATGGTGTTATATTGGTCACAACCAAACTGGGCAAGCAAGGAAAGGCAGTGATTAATTATACGTTTGATGGTAGTGTTGCCAACCTTAATAACAAACCAAAACTGCTAAATGCAGCCGACTATGCCAGGGAAATAAATAAGGTGCGTTTAGCGCAAAATGGCAACGGCGCTCAACCTCAGCCAATTTTTTCAGATGCAGAAATCGCAGCATTTCAGCAAAATGGCGGAACCGACTGGGTTGACCAGGTGTACAGGCCAGCTTATACCCAAAATCACCAACTGTCTGTCAGCGGTGGTAGCGAGAAGGTTAGTTACCTGCTGTCTGGCGCATATTTAAACCAGGAAGGTATCCTCATCAACTCTGCCTATGACCGTTATTCTATACGTGGGAATTTTAGAGCGGAAATTGCTAAGTGGGTTAGCTTCGGCGCGAATTTGTCAACATCCAAAGAAAAATCAAACTCAGCTTTATTTGGCGGAAGCATTAATTACCCCGCCAACCCGGTAATAGCGGCGCCCAGGTTCTCACCAACCATACCTGTGTATGATTCAGTGGGTAATTACAGTGCCGCAGCGCTAAGATATGCCAACCCAACGCTTTGGAACCCGGTTGCCAGCGCGAAGGAGCCTATAATTAATAATGGTACGATACATAATAATATTAATGCCTACCTGGAATTTAAGCTGCTGGAAGGCTTAACACTGAAAATTACCGGTGGCGCTATCCTGACCAATATAGATGACTACAGCTTTTATAATAACAAAACATTTACCGGGTTAGCCAAGAATGGCAGCGGGAATATTTTCGCAGATAACAACACCTATTTTCAGAATTCCAATATACTTACCTATGATAAGACAATAAACAAAAGCCATTTTACCATTACCGCTGTTGCCGAACAGAAATATACTAAAGATTTCAATTCGACGATCAATGCCAGCGATTTTGCGGTACAACAGACAGGTGTTTTTGATGTAGGCGGGGCAAATACTGTAACCACTGCTTCGTCTTCATCAGAAAGGGTTATCAACTCCTACCTTGGTCGGATAAATTATATATTTGACAATAAATATCTCTTTACCGCCAGCATAAGGGCTGATGGGTCATCTGTATTTGGGAGCGATAACAAATGGGGGTACTTCCCGTCGGGATCGGTAGCCTGGAGAGCTTCAGAAGAGCACTTTATTAAAGATCTTCATATCTTTTCTGATTTAAAATTCAGAGTCAGCTATGGCGTTACAGGTAACCAGGCCATTAATCCTTATCAAACTTTGGCACATATTAGCTCAGGCTTTAATTACCCGTATGATGGAACTGATGTATCAAATCTGGGTTATTCGATTACCTCTACCGCTAACCCTAAACTTAAGTGGGAAAAAACAGCTCAAACTGATGCCGGATTGGACATGTCGATATTCAATGGAAGATTAGAGTTCACTTTTGATTATTATAATAAACTTACCACTGACCTGTTGCTTCCGAGAGTTCTTCCATCTTACTCGGGGTTATCTTCTATTCTCGACAATGTTGGTTCTATCCGTAACAGGGGTATCGAGTTTTCAATTTCAGGGAATCCATTTGTAGGGAAGTTTTCATGGAATACAGGCTTAACTTTTTCAGCAAACAGGGCTAAAGTAATAGACCTGGGCGGCGTGGACCGTATCGGTTTTGCCTCAGGTGGTTTCGGCGGGCAGAGTGTTAATAGTGTATTTATGTACCTGGTAAAGGGTCAGCCGTATGGTGAGATGATTGGTTATGGGTACAAAGGGGTTTGGAAAACAAGCGAGGCGGCAGACGCCGCCAAATATGGGCAGTTGCCCGGTGACCCGCATTATGACGACCTGAATGGCGATGGCATCATCAATTCAAAGGATGAAAAAGTTATCGGTAATTCCACCCCGAAATTCATTTTTGGATGGACAAATAAGTTTACCTACTCAAATTTTGATCTCAGCTTTTTGATACAAGGATCGAAGGGCAACAGCATATTTGACATATCCAGAATTGCTCTTGAATCGCCGGGAGGAACCAGCGCTGATCTTTTGAACAGATGGTCGCCGTCAAATCAGAACTCATCTATCCCCGCAATAATTGACCAGGCGACAAGAGCTGCTTCTGGCTTGGTTAGTACCGTAAAAATACCTGGTAGTTCCGCCAATAGAACTTCCAGATGGGTGGAGGATGGATCGTATGCGCGCTTAAAAAATATCACTTTGGGTTACAACCTGCCTGCGGCGATATCACAACGGTTTCATGTAAACAATCTCCGGGTATATGTAAGTGCCACAAATTTAATCACGATCACAAAATATAAAGGCAGCGACCCGGAAGTAAGTTCATACACTGGTAACGATGCCCAGTTTGGATCTGATTTTGGTACCTACCCGCAATCTAAAATTTTCAATGTCGGCTTAAATGTTTCATTATAAATAGTTACAGAAATGAGAAATTTAAATTTGTTTACTAAGAAGACTGGCTTTCAGTTGGTAGCCATTCTTATACTTTTATCATCTTGTAAAAAATTGCAGGAAGAGCCTAAAAGTGTTATTACCCCCAATAATTTTTACACTACCACAACCCAGATACAGTCTGCTTATACGGCTTCTATGAGCTTGTTATGGAGCCGCAACCAGGGTTACTCGGCGTATATGGATGATTTTAACCAGGATGATCAGATCGTAAGGGGGGATTTGAATATATCGGAGAACTATGGAGCCGAACTATGGGCCGCCCATTATTCTGCTTTGTTAAACATCAATACCGCTATCAAAGCTCTGAAGAAGGGGTTGGTTGGGGTAGACCAGGGCCAAATAGATGATTTGATGGGTCAGGGTAAATTTCTCAGAGCTTTCAATTATTTCATGCTAGTGAGAATATTCGGAGGCGTTCCACTCATTACCGAAGATACGCCCGATCCGGTTAATGTGAAAATGGCACGCTCAACGGTCCAACAGGTCTATGATCAGATTATTAGTGATTTTACAGATGCAATAGCCAAGCTCCCGGTAACACGCTCAGCAGATATGCGGGGGTTGCCAACCAGGGATGCGGCTAAAGGTTTGCTAGCAAAAGCTTACCTTACAATGGCTACTTTCCCGTTAAATAAACCGGAAAATTATGCAAAGGCGGCCGAAATGGCCGGGGAAGTAATTGATAGTGCAAATTATTCGCTTGTGCCGGACATATCTACATTATTCTCTGTTGCTAATCAATATGGCCCGGAGATGATGTGGAGCTTCAACTCAAACGCTCAGAACCAGGGACCCGATCCGCGTATATGGTCGGATATGAGGGGTTTTGGAGATATTTGCGCTGAACCTACCTGGGAACAAGCCTATCCAAAACAACCCAGAAAGGACGCTTTTATAGAAACCACATTAAACGGGGTTCTCTACTATGATCTTGGCGATTACTGGCCGGGGGTTAAGAAGTTTCAGTATGATGCCCCCGCAGATTTTGCTGCCGGTCGCTCTGTAGTGAGCATGCCTATTATTCGTTTTGCCGATGTATTGCTGATTTTTGCTGAAGCCGACAATATGGCCAAAGGTGCCCCCTCGCAAAAGGCTGTTGACGCTATTAACCGGGTGATAGACCGGGCAAATGGACATGTAATAAATTCGGAGGACCCTTTAGCTACTACCAGCATGACCATGGCTGAGTTTGATAATAAGGTGATTATGGAAAGAGATTATGAACTATGCTTTGAAATAGATCGGTGGTTTGACCTTATAAGAAAACATATTCTGAAACAAGAAAGTCTTCCTGATTATCAAATCAATTTTAGTGATAATGATTATTTATGGCCCATTCCGACAAATGATATACAAGTAGATCCTTTACTTACGCAAAACCCGGGATATTAAAAGAGGTTTATTGTGGTATACCGCTCCTTAATAGTTTTAAATGGGTTGGCAAATTGCTCGAATGAAAAAGCTTATATTATCTGGAATATTAATATCAATTTGTTCTGTATCGTTTGCGCAAAAAAGAATATCCCGGGAATCGATGCGGAAGTTAGTGACTGCGGACCTGGAATTTTCTGTGCAACAATACAAATCGCTGATACATATTTTACCACCTGGGGAAATGCTTAAAACTTATGACGCGGCAACAGGTAAGTTGATAACAAGCGATTCGGAATGGTGGTGTAGCGGGTTTTACCCTGGTACACTATGGTATCTGTATGAGTATTCAGGCGATACTGCATTAAAACGGGAAGCAGAGAAACGAATGACAATTATAAAAGGAGAGGCATTTAATTCGGGCAATCATGACCTTGGGTTTAAAATATTTTGCAGCTTCGGTAATGCATACCGTATTACCAAACAACAGCAGTATAAAGAAACTATACTGACTGCCGCAAAATCTTTGGCATCACGGTATCGTCCAACTATTAAATCAATTCAATCGTGGGACTCTTCTGCCATGTATAAGTGCCCGGTAATTATTGATAATTTAATGAACCTCGAATTATTGGAATGGAGCAGCAAAAATGGAGGGGAGAGTCGGTTGGGTGAGATAGCTGTAAACCATGCGAATACAACGATGAAAAATCATTTTCGCCCTGATTTCAGTTCCTATCACTTAATTGATTATGACTTATCTACAGGGAAGGTGATGCGTAAGATCACCAGGCAGGGCGCAGCCGATTCATCCGCGTGGAGCAGAGGCCAGGCATGGGGATTATACGGTTATACTATGATGTACCGCTTTACTAAAAATAGACGGTACTTGTCCCAGGCAAAGCATATCGCAAAATTTATACTCAATCATCCGCATCTCCCGGCTGATAAGATTCCCTATTGGGATTTTGATGCACCGGGGATTCCTAACACCTATCGCGATGCTTCAGCGGCTGCTGTAATGGCATCCGCTTTTCTTGAATTGGGAAGATATACAAAGGGGCAGCTTCGGATACAGTATATTGCAACGGCGGAGAAAATAATTCAGACGCTCTCTTCCCCTTTATACCTTGCTAAGTTGGGTACCAATGGCGGCTTTTTGCTAAAGCATAGTGTTGGCGCCTTACCTTTTAGATCTGAAGTGGATGTGCCATTAACCTATGCAGATTACTATTTTGTGGAAGCTTTAATAAGATATAAAAATTGGTATTTAAAGGGAACCCGCAAAGTATGAAACGGATGCAACATGTTTATTTGAAAGTAATATTTTCTGCTTTAGTTATAATAGCTTTTGCTCCTGATGCATGGTGTTTATCCGGAAATGGTATTGCTGCAGATACGCTGACTTTTTATGACGGCCGTCAATTCACAGTGATTGGCAGGTTTCATAATGAAGAAAACTATCGCCGGTTTCCGCAACGATATAAGGGTGTTTTGAGAGACCAGGTTTGGGAAGAGAGTTTGAGCTCGGCAGGTATTGCTATCCGGTTCCGAACGAACGCAACCCTTATAGCAGTAAGGTGGTCCTTAAGGGAAATTGATCCGCTATCAAAAGAGGCCGGATCTATCGGCACCGACGGGGTTGATTTGTATTGTAACACCGCTGCAGGCTGGCAGTATGTCAACACCGGGAAACCAAAACATAAGGAGAACCAGTTTATATTGCTGCGTAATGGAGATGGAGGATACAAAGAATATTTGTTAAACCTTCCTTTGTATAATGGGGTGGATTCACTTTCTATTGGCGTAAATGGAACGGCAGATATTTCGAAGCCTGTTGAAAAATATCTTATCGAAAAGAAACCGGTTATATACTATGGCAGCAGCATTGCCCAGGGAGCAGCGGCCTCGCGGCCCGGGATGGCCTTTACTAATATTCTTTCACGAAAATTGGATATCCCATTTATCAATTTTGGCTTTAGCGGTGAGGGGAAATTTGACTTGTCAGTTGCATCGGCAATGAGCGAGGTTGACGCGTCTTTGTATATTATAGATTGTACCCCAAATTCAAAAAAGGAAATTATTTGCGACAGTGCAATAAAGGTGGTGAGGCTTTTAAAAGAGAAAAGGCCACTGATCCCGGTTTTATTGGTGGAAGGGTTTTATTATGAAGATAGCTACTTTAATAAGGATGGCCTGGCTAACATAGATGATAAGAGAAAGGAATTGAGAAAAGCCTTTGAGTTGCTTAAGGAATCAGGGATTAAGGGATTATATTACAAAAAAGGAGATGGATTAATTGGGTATGATCATGAAGGAACTGCGGATGGGGTGCATCCCAACGATGTTGGCATGTTGCGGTTTTCTGAGCAAATGTTACCCGTTATTGAGTCTGTTTTGAAAAAGAAAATCAGTAAAAATGACTAACCAGGACAAACTAAACCCTGATCACGAGCGCATACTTTCTATTGATTTTTTTCGTGGGTTAACCATGTTTTTGTTGGTGTCGGGTTACGGCCAGTTGTTTAATCCGGTCAGCAGTAATCAGATCGTTGCCGCCATTGGCAGGCAAATGGACCATGCCTACTGGCAAGGGCTTACCGCCTGGGATCTTATTCAACCCTTTTTTATGTTTATTGTCGGTGTGGCAATGCCATTCTCCTTTTCAAGAAAATGGGCTAAGGGTGAAAGCTGGAGCAAGTCGCTCAGGGGTGTTTTGCGGCGTTCGCTGTTATTGCTTTTTCTCGGTTGGCTGGTGTCTTCAGAAACAAAATCTTCTTTTACAAACGTGTTGGCACAACTATCAGTTACCTACCTTATTGCTTTTTTGGTAATGCGAAAAGCCATACAATGGCAATTGTTGGTTTCGGTTATATTAATTGTTTTAACCGATGTGATCTACAGGGTCTGGCCAGTAGAGGGCTTTAATCAGCCTTTTACTGCCGACCATAATTTTGGATCCTGGTTCGATATTTTCCTGACCGGGGGGCTAAGCGAAGATAGATGGGTTGCATTTAACGCCATTCCTACAACAGCGCATACCATTTGGGGGGTAATTGCAGGGACGATATTAATGAAAGATTATACGCCCCGAAAAAAAGTGGGCGTGCTGCTGATCATAGGTGTTGCAGGTATTATCGCCGGGTGCGCGCTTGGCATGTATATTCCTGTTATCAAGCGTATATGCACAAGTTCATTTATCATACTGAGCGGAGGGTATGCTTTTGTTGGCCTTGCTGTTTCTTATTTGCTGATTGATGTGCTCAATTTAAAAAAGGGCACAGCTTTTTTTGCAATTGTTGGCATCAACCCGCTATTTATTTACCTGTTCTGGCATTCAGGGGGGCGACTTGTGCTGATGAATCTTACCAAACCGGTTACAAACCGGCTGTTTGGTTGGATAAGCCCTGACGCTATTACCATAGCCACCATACTTGTTGTGTCGGGTATGATGTGGTATATCTGCTACTTTTTATACAAACGAAAAATATTCATCAAAATTTAAGAGTGTCAAAGCTTGAATGACGACCATGTCTGATCCTACTGCTACTGTTCAACCCCGGCAAAGATTGGCTTCCCTCGATTTTATGCGTGGGTTCATCATGATCTTGCTGATGCTCGAAGGAACAGCTTTATATGAAAAATTAGACGCAGCTACAACCGGTTCTGGCCTTAATGCTGTTGTTCGGCAATTTTTTCATCATCCCTGGAATGGTCTCCGTTTTTGGGACCTTATTCAGCCTGGGTTTATGTTTATCGCCGGCGCTGCTATGTCCTATTCATTACATCGGCAGCGGGAACAGGGGGTGCCCTGGAGACAGTCGTTTATAAAAACGCTGAAGCGATCCGCTCTTTTGTTATTCTGGGGCATCTGGACAAGGATAATAAAGGCCGACGGGTTAAACTTTGAGCTATGGAATGTTTTGGCTCAGCTTGCATTTACAACCTTGATTGCCTTCCTTATTTTTCGCTGGTCAATTGAGAGACAAATTATTTTCAGCCTTTTTTTATTGGTTTTAACCGAAATTCTATATCGTTTTACCAATGTAAGCGGCTTCAATCAGCCGTTTACCGATCAGCATAACTTCGGAAATTACATCGATCTTTTATTGGTGCATAAGATCAGTAAAGGTGGTTGGGTTACCATCAATTTTATTCCAACAGCCTGCCACACTATTTGGGGAATGATGGCCGGTTCACTCTTGTTGTCAACTAAACCAGCCGTAATAAAATTGAAGCGGTTGTTGTTGGCCGGAATCATTTTGCTGGCTGCGGGATACCTCGAAGGAGCCACCATTACACCTATTATTAAAAGGATTGCTACAACTTCATTTGTCCTGGTTTCGGGCGGATGGTGCCTGATCGCACTTGCATTTTTATACTGGTGGAATGATATAAAAGGGCATACCAAATACGCATGGCTCGTCACCGTAGTTGGGATGAACTCATTGTTCATTTACCTTTTTATCGAAACAATTTCCGGCGGAATTAACGAATATGTTAATAAGATAGCGGCGGGTTTCCTAACGCCCGCCCATCTGCCGGTATTGCTGATCGGGATAATTGCATCCTCACTAACATTTTTACTTGAGTGGTATCTATGCTGGTATATGTTCAGGAAAAAGGTATTCATCAAAATATAGATTTAGCAGAGTGGAATTTAATATCAAACAAGTTCAATATATGATTAGCGCTGCATCCATATTTAAAACGATCGCTCAGCTTACCTGCCTGAGTTTGCCGGTAATTTTAATGTCTGCTCAAAGCTACTCCCAGGAGAAAATAGCCAAACCTGCAAAAGATGCACCGGGTGGGCAGTATTATACTGTCGGCGATTTTAAGTCGGTTAAAAAGATCGACTCCCATGTACACCTGACAGAGGATCTAGATACAGCATTTATTAGCCAGGCCGAGGCAGACAATTTTAGGATGCTGACGATTAATGTATATAGCTCACCTGGCGACCCCATTGAACAACAGCAGGATTTTGCCATCAAGCTGATTAAGGCTCATCCCGGCCGCCTTGCCTATGCGACGACATTCTCTTTAAAAAACTACAATGAACCTGGCTGGCAAAGTGAAGTTATTGCCTATTTGAGGAATTCATTTGCCCAGGGTGCGGTTGCAGTTAAAGTATGGAAGAATGTGGGAATGCAGCTGCGGGATAAAAATAATCAATTGGTTTTTGTCGATAACCCGAGGTTCGATACCATTTTTAACTTTCTTGCGATTAATCATATTCCCCTTATCGGTCATTTAGGTGAGCATAAAAATTCATGGCTTCCATTGGATAAAATGACTGTAAAAAATAACCACGACTACGCTGCCGCACATCCGGAAGAGTATATGTACTTGCACCCCGACCGGCCATCGTATGAGTACTACCTGAAAGTAAGGGATCATATGTTGCAAAAAAATCCGAATCTGAAATTTATCGGGGCCCATTTAGGGTCTTTGGAGTGGAGCGTAGACGAACTTGCTAAAACACTGGATAAATATCCCAATATGGCGGTGGATATGGCTGAGCGCATCTCTCATCTGCAATACCAGGCAAAAACGAATTGGAAGCGTGTACACGATTTTTTTATCAAGTACCAGGACAGAATATTATACGGAACAGATATGCGGCATGACGCAATGGATATTGTAAATGAGCACATAGCTACCGTGGAAGGATTAAGAAAACATGCGCATGAAACCTGGCTAAGGCATTGGCGATTTTTTACAACCAATGAAAAAATGAAAGCACCTGAAGTTCAAGGAGAGTTTAATGGTTTAAAACTACCGCGCCAGGTGATTGATAAAATATACTATAAAAACGCTCAACGGTGGATCCCCGGAATTCCAAAGTAAATAAGGAATAAAGCTGCGGGGATATTTTCACCAAGCACAAATAAAATATAAATAAAATATGTCAGGATCGAAAATCAAGAATTACCGTTGGATTGTCTGTCTTTTTCTGTTTACCGCAACCACAATCAATTATATCGACAGGCAAATATTCGGTTTACTTAAGCCGGAATTAGAGAAAGTTTTTAGCTGGACTGAAATGGATTACAGCCGGATTGTGATGGCATTTACCGCCTGTTACGCATTTGGCCAGTTGACCTACGGAAGAATAATTGATAGAATTGGTACCAAGATGGGCTATACCATATCAATAACCCTCTGGAGTATTGCAGCAATGCTTCATACCGCTGTTAAAAGTACTTTAGGATTTGGATTGGTGAGGGGTTTTCTTGGTCTAGGAGAATCCGGAAATTACCCGGCAGGTGTCAAAACAACAGCAGAGTGGTTTCCAAAAAAGGAGAGAGCGCTTGCAATTGGCATATTGGATTCAGGTTCTAATATCGGGGCATGCGTTGGGCCTATCTTGGTTCCATTCTTATTAGCGGTTTATGGTTGGCAGGCGGCATTTCTAATAACAGGATCGTTGGGTTTTATATGGCTGATTTTATGGCTGATTTTTTATGAAATACCCTCAAAACAAAAACGCCTTACTAAATCCGAATTTGATTATATTAATAGTGACGATGAGGATAATGAAGGCATTATTACCGGGAATGTAACCTGGGTCGGGCTGCTTAAATTGAAGCAAACATGGGCGTTTATCGCGGGTAAGTTTTTTACGGATCCTATATGGTTTTTTTTCTTGTTCTGGCTTCCCTCTTACTTTAGTTCCTATTTTCATCTTGATCTTAAAAGGCCCAGTTTGCCCCTGGCAATTATTTACTCCGGGGCTATGTTAGGCAGTTTGGGCGGGGGTTATCTTTCCTCATGGCTGATTAAAAAAGGATATCCCGTTTACAGGGCCCGGAAAATTGCTTTGCTGATATCGGCAATATGTGTCATTCTGATTATACTCTCAAGATTTACCACCAATATATGGACCGTTGTAACACTAATAAGTATTTCAGTTGCTGCAAACCAGGCATGGAGCGCTAATATTTTTGCTATAGTTCCGGATATGTTTCCAAAAAAAGCCATTAGTTCAGTAGTTGGTTTAGGGGGAATGGCCGGTGCTATTGGCAGCGTGCTTTTTCCGCTCTTTATTGGTTATGTTCTTGATTTCTATAAAGGTGCCGGTAACATTGTCGCCGGGTACAATATTATTTTTATTATCTGCGGAAGTTCGTTTATGCTGGCCTGGGTAATTATACATTTTATAATACCCAAGATGCAAAAAGCAGTTCTTTAGCGCGTTATGAAAAAGATTATATGCCTTGTTATAAATGTGCTGGTTATCGTTTCGTGTTCGTTTGCACAGCTTTCGGTTTGTAAGCTCCTGACGGAAAATCGCATCAATCCGATCGGGTTAGATCAGAGAGCACCACGTTTTAGCTGGCAATTGGCAAGTAAAAAACGGAACGTTTTCCAGGTTGCATATCAGATAGAGGTCTTCACTTCGGCAAAAGAAAAAGCTTTCTGGGATTCGGGTAAAGTACGGAGTGCAGAATCTGTATTTATATGGTATGCAGGCAGTCCCCTGCAAAGCGGGAAGAAGTACTTTTGGGTAGTTAAGGTCTGGGATAATTATCAAAAAGGACCTGCGCTTAGCGACACCGCATCGTTCAGGATGGCATTATTAAATGGGAGTGACTGGAAAGCTAAATGGATAGAGCCAGGCTTTACAGAAGATAGCGTGATGCGCCCAAGTCCCTTATTCAGGAAAGCGTTTTCTGTCAATAAAAAGATATTATCTGCAATCGCCTATATAACTGCGCATGGTTTGTATGAAGCTCAAATAAACGGAGTTAAGATTGGCGATGCTTATTTTACGCCCGGATGGACATCCTACAATAAACGGTTACAGTACCAGGTGTATGATGTGACAAATATGCTGGCAAAAGGCAATAATGTTATAGCAGCAACACTTGGCAATGGATGGTACCGGGGCATTATTGGTTTTAAGAATAAAGAGAATATGTATGGTAAAGATATTGCCCTGCTCTTTCAATTGGAAATTACATATGCTGATGGGACGAGATCAACAATTATTTCTGATAATAGCTGGAGATCATCTACCGGCGCGATCCTTTACTCGCAGATTTATAATGGTGAAATAATTGACGCTCGGCGGGAAAAAAAAGGATGGGCATTGCCTGGATATGATGATACCCGGTGGGACAGTGTGAAGGTTACCAATCACCCTATCGATATATTGGTTGCCACGGTAAATGAACCGATAAAAGAGCAAGAGCACTTTAAGCCGGTAAAAATATTCACAACTCCAAACGGTGAGCACGTAATTGATTTTGGGCAGAACATGGCTGGTTGGGTAACGCTTAAAGTCAACGGAAAAAAAGGAGATAAGATGGTTGTGTCCCATGCGGAGGTATTGGATAAGAATGGAAACTTTTACACCGACAACCTGCGGGCGGCAAAAGCCCAGGATACATACCTTTTAAATGGGGGCGGAGTTGAGATATTTAAACCGCATTTCACATGGCACGGGTTCCGTTATATCAAGATTGAGGGCTATCCCGGCGAGTTGCGCCCGGAAAACTTTACAGCAACGGCTTTATATTCAGACCTACGGCCAGCAGGTACTTTCAGTTCGTCAAATCCATTAATTAACCAATTACAGCACAATATTCAGTGGGGGCAAAAAAGCAACTTTATAGATGTGCCTACCGATTGTCCGCAACGCGACGAGCGCTTGGGCTGGACCGGTGACGCCCAGGTTTTTTTCAGAACCGCGGCCTTTAACATGAATGTCGATAATTTCTTCGCCAAATGGCTGAAAGATGTCAGCACAGACCAGTTACCGAATGGCAGCGTCCCCTTTGTTATACCGGATATATTGGGCCAACGCAGATCCGGGTCGGCCGGTTGGGACGATGCCGCCTGTATTGTTCCATGGAATTTATATGTTGCGTACGGCGACAAAAGGGTGCTTGAACAGCAATATCCCAGCATGAAAAAATGGGTTGAATTTATCCGGAATAGCAGCCACAATAATTTATGGAATACTGGAATTCATTATGGCGACTGGTTATTTTACCATCCGGATGATGATAAGTATGGAAAGGCGGCCGTGACGGATAAGTTTCTGATAGCGCAATGCTTTTATGCCAATTCCATCCAGCTGGTAATAAACGCGGCAAAGGTTTTGGGCCATACCGAAGAAATATCTGTTGATGAGACTTTATTGGCAAAAGTAAAACAGGCATTTGTAAAAGAATATGTAACTGCCAATGGCAGGCTGGTTTCCGGCACTCAGACCGCTTATGTGCTTAGTTTGCAGTTTGATATGTTGCCTGTAAATCTCAGGCAGCAAGGGGCAGAGCGCCTGGTTGAAAATATCAAAAGTTACGATAATCATCTTACCACGGGGTTTTTGGGCACGCCTTACCTGTGCCATGTTTTAAGCCGTTTTGGGTATACAGATATAGCGTATAAGCTTTTGCTGCAGCAGGAATACCCATCGTGGTTGTACCCGGTAAAAATGGGTGCAACAACCGTTTGGGAGAGATGGGATGGTATAAAACCCGATAGCACTTTTGAGTCGCCTGCCATGAATTCATTTAACCACTATTCATACGGCGCTATTGGCGACTGGATGTACCGGGTTATGGCCGGGCTGGATAATTATGATGACGGGCCAGGATATAAGCACATTAAAATAAAGCCTCATATCGGCGGAGGATTTACCTACGCTTCAGCAACTTTGGAAACCTACTATGGTAAACTAAGCAGCAGTTGGATACTTAAGAACGATAAAATTTTTATGGACGTTGAAATTCCCGCAAATACTACGGCAACAGTTTTTGTTCCTTCAACTAATGCCAATGAAGTAACAGAAAGTGGTGCTGCATTATCCTCTGCTACTGAAATGAAAACAGAAAACGGTTATATGGCGCTTACTCTGGGTTCGGGCACTTATCATTTCGTCGTATCAAAAAAGTAGTTGCTTTGAATCAAGAATTTAATCACTTGTAAATATGAATGTTAAGTTATTTGTCATCATATCGTATTTGGTTTTTCAGTGCTCGTTAGTTCATGCACAAGAAACCGGGAACTATACCTGGTGGGATCCTGCTAAAAATGACGTCCCGGTTATTGAAGGGCAGGCATGGCCTCAGGAAGTTAAGAATCCGTATGACAGGCTGCCGGCCCGGGCGGAAAAAATAGTGCGCCCCAGGGTATGGGAGTTATCACATGACGCTGCGGGTTTATCGGTTTCTTTTATGGCGAACAGCTCAGAGATTGTTGTAAGGTATAGAGTAAAAAACGGCCAGGCTTTTCCACACATGCCAGCTACGGGAGTAAGTGGGGTGGACCTATATGCAGTAAACAGTGATGGAGACTGGATTTGGGCCGCTGGTAAATATACCTTTGGAGATACGATCACCTTCCGGTTTAAAGGGCTTAATCCCAATGATGCCTATCATGAGCATGGAAGAAGATACAAATTATATCTGCCACTATATAACACAGTTGAATGGTTGCAGATAGGTGTGCCCAAGGAGACTTCATTTGTGCCCTTACCTTTATCAAAAGAGAAACCAATAGTTGTTTACGGCACCTCAATAGTACAGGGTGCTGCTGCATCAAGACCGGGGATGGCCTGGACATCTATTCTCAGCCGGAAAATGGAAAGGCCATTGATCAATCTGGGCTTTTCTGGTAACGCCAGGCTTGATAGTGAAATTGTCGACCTGATGAGCGAAATAGATGCTAAAATCTTCATTTTAGATTGCTTGCCAAACCTTGTCTATGGCGAGTTTACGCCAGAAGTGATCAAAAATAAAATTCTGAATGCGGTGACTAAATTGCGACAGCAGCAGAAGACTACGCCTATTCTTCTTATTCAGCACGATGGTTACGCGGATGCTGAGATAGATACGACCAGGAAAAAGCTTTATGCTGATGTTAATGTCATACAGGAGGCAGCCTTTAATCAATTGAAAGCTGCGGGTATAGATGGCATTTATCTCTTATCCAAAGAAGCCATTGGCCAAACTATTGATTGCACGGTTGACGGCACTCATCCCTCAGATCTTGGTATGATGCATTATGCGGAGGCGAGCGAAAAAATTATACGCCAAATATTAAATGAACCAGTTGGCATTTTAAGCACTACCAGGCCACGTACACAAAACCGTGATGCCAATACCTATGACTGGCAAAGCAGGCATAACGAACAATTGGGCCTAAACAAAGCCGCGGAACCTTGTATTGTTTTCATCGGTAACTCAATCACTCACTATTGGGGGGGCAAGCCCGCGGCACCGATAAGCAGGGGCAGCGATTCGTGGAATAAATATCTCGCTCCCCTTGGCGTGCGGAATTTTGGTTTTGGATGGGATAGGGTTGAAAATGCTTTATGGCGGGTGTACCATGATGAACTTGACGGCTATACGGCCCGGCAGGTAATAATTTTAATTGGAACCAATAACCTGAGCGTAAATTCGAACACCGAAATTCTCGAAGGGTTAAAATTGCTCGTAGAGGGTATTAAGGGACGACAACCCCAAAGTGATATTTTATTATTGGGTATACTTCCACGTAGAAATCAAGAAAGCAGGGTTTTACAACTAAACTCGGGCATCAAAGAATTATCTAAATCGTTGCATGTAAAATACGCAGACGTAGGCAAATCGCTGCTTTACAGAGCAAAAATAAATGAACAATTATTTGTGGATGGCTTACATCCCAATGCCGAAGGATATAACAGGGTGGCGCAAATGCTCTTACCTTATTTAAGAAAAGCTGGCAATTAATTTCTTTGCTGTTGCTATAGCCGTTAAATAGAGAATAGTTTCGTGATATGTCGTAAGTAAGGGAAGTTTAAAAGGATTGAAAATGCAATTTATCTCATTTTCCACTAAAATTGAATATTAGTGTTTTAAAGATTAAATTGTATGTCTTAATCACTTTTAATAATGAAGCCGCATGCTGTTACTATAAAAGATATCGCAAAAGAATTAAATATTTCGGTAGCTACTGTTTCAAGGGCGTTAAGAGATGCTTATGATGTAAATCAGGAAACACGACAGCAAGTTCTTAATAAAGCATTGGAAATGAACTATAAACCTAATTATAATGCGATAGGTTTAGTAACAAATAGCTCTCATAACATAGGGATTGTTTTACCTGCAGTTGTGAATTATTATTTCTCCACGGTTATTTCCGGTATACAGGAAGTGGCCTATAAAAACGGTTACAATATTGTCCTTTATGTAACCAATGATTCTGCAGAACGCGAAAAAGACATCTTATATGATATTTCTCCGGGTAACATTGATGGACTTCTACTTTGCGTATCCTCAGATTCGGATCAAAGCGAGCACTTTACCAAAATCATCAATATGGGCATACCGATCGTTTTTTTTGATAGGGTTGCAGCTCACATAGACACTTCCAAAGTAATGCAGGATGATTTTAATGGAGCCTACGCTGCCGTTGACCATTTAATTAAAAGCGGGTATAAAAAAATTGCGCATATCACAGGACCAACGGGCTTGCTTTTTACCGAAAAAAGAATGGAAGGTTACCTTTTGGCACTTAAAGAGCATGGTTTCCCCATTAAAAAAGAATGGATTATTCATTCAGGGTTTACGCAAAACTGCGGTTCAGCAGACATGATGCAATTGTTAAAATGCAAAGAAAAACCAGATGCAGTCTTCGCTGTTAACGACAGAAAAGCTATTGGTGCTATGCTGACTCTAAAGAAAAAGAAAATAAAAATAGGTAAGCAAATAGGCATTATTGGGTTTACAAATGACCCGATGTCTGAAATTATTTCTCCCACTTTAACTACCGTAGAAGAACCAGCCAAGGAGATAGGCAGGAAAAGTTGTGAACTGTTGATGAAGCATATATTTAAAAAGCATTTTATTGCCGAGGAGGTAATTTTACCAACGAAACTTATCATAAGGGAATCCACCCAAAAACTATAATTAACAAGGATAATAGCTGAATAATTTGCTGTTTAGACAAAGACCGGGCAAGTATGATTTTGTTGCTTGCTTCTTGTTTTTTTGATATAGTTCGCTGTTAATCAAGTAGGTAAAAAGTGAAATTTGCTCTGTATAAATACAGTCGTATGGAACGGTATCGATTTGGGTATAAGGCAATGATTGTGAAGCTTTTTTGTTTTATGACCTATTACTTTGTATCTACTAGAGAGAATATTCACTATAGAGATTGCAGAAAAACTAAAAGCCCCGGGCTTTACAACCCGGGGCTTATCGCATCAACTTATTCTCTCAACAAAATCATTTCGTTATCCAAATTTTGGTACTTGTAAGATCATTACCTCCAGTAGCAGCTTTCCAATTGGTATTATTGAACTGGGATTCGTCTGCTGGATATTGATAACGCTGTAAGCTGCCGTAATTTTGTGTGTAGCCTGCCGGATTGCTGGCGTCCTGGGGAGTGGCATTGCCGGTCCTTCTCATTAAGGTCCAGGCTACCCATGGCTGGCGGAACAAGTCTACCCATTCCTGCGCATAGATCAGGCTAAGGGCATTGCCGGCATTAAAGGCTACTTTTGGATTGGTTAATACAGCGTTAATCTCGGCATTAGTTGGCGTAGCGGATGTAGGTTTATTCACTACCCAAATTGATGAATTAAACGCCATGTTTTTCCAGAAAGTAAGCGAAGCTGTTACGCCTGCTTCATACTCAGCTTTTGCCGAAGCCATATTCTGCGCAACGCCGGCGCCTCTTGCATATGCTTCAGCTTTCAAAAAATG
This sequence comes from Mucilaginibacter tolerans, assembly GCF_030519375.1. Taxonomy (GTDB): domain Bacteria; phylum Bacteroidota; class Bacteroidia; order Sphingobacteriales; family Sphingobacteriaceae; genus Mucilaginibacter. Next base: position 57,300 of record NZ_JAUMKB010000017.1, read on the forward strand.
TACTTCAGCTGCTGAAATAAAAATTTCAGGACATGCACCGGTTGATCCGTTTATAATGCCGTCACGCCCAAGGTAATAATTATAATCTGAATATAAATTCGCCGCCTTATGTGCCGACCAACCCTTATTATCAGGGTCTCTCTCCACATTATAAGGGTCTCCGCCATCGGATATAGGCGTAACCGGGTTTTGCGGATAAGGCACCCATTTGCCTTTAACATGGTTAGATGTGTCTACGCCAACAGTTCCTGAAGTGTCTCCATTTACCTCAAAAAATATTTTACACCTCAGGTCAAATATCCCGGTGCCGTCGGTGTTGTTATTGTTGCTAAATAAATTCCACAGCGTGCTGCCCATTCGCGCACGACTTTCCGAGTGAAAAAAGAAGCCTCGTCCGGCCCCATCAATATCGAATGATATGCCGGGTATATTTGTTTGGCTAAGACCAACTACATCGGCAACCGCGTCCGTTAACAACGGCTTGGTCAGTGCATCGGCAATAATCGGTCCGGCATCCGCACTATCTTTGTCATACATAGTTAACGCATAACGCAAGCGAAGGGAGTTAGCGAATTTTTTCCATTGGCCAATATCGTTGGCTAAAAGGAACTCGTTCGAATTGAATGAAAATTGTGGACCGTTGGCGGTAAAATGATTGACAGCCCAGGTTAAGTCACTTAAACAAGAAAGATACACCTGCTGTTGTTTATCGTAAGGCACAACAAGGTCAGCGGTATTTCCCGAAAATGCCTTTCCTGCCTTAAAATAAGGTATGTCGCCATACAAATTAGATAGCTCAATGGCCTGGTACGCCCTTAGTACCTTTACCATGGCGATGGCATTGGTATAGGTTGCGGAATCGGGGCTCTTTGCCATAGTATTCAGCATTTGATTCATTGCAGGTAGATTCGCATAAAATTCGCTCCAGCTCGTCCCCTCTACGAAAGAATAATCCGATATGGCATACACCGCGCCCAACTGCGTAATAGGGTACAGCCATCTTGCGGCGGACCAGTTCCCGATATTGGCGGAACGATCTATATTTGCTCCTATACCCACATAAAGCTGTGGCAACGTTGCTGATGCCGGGCCACTATAGGGCGCATTTTCTTTTAGAAAATTTTTCGTACAGGACGCAAGGATTGAAGCAATAAGGACCGCCAGGGCCATTGCTTTCATCCAATGTTTTATATTATGATGCTTTAACATAACGTTTCTTTTTTAATTTTTAAAATCATATTAAAACCCTGCTTTTACAGTAAAACCGTAAGAACGTACGCCAGGCAAACCGCCGAATTGTATACCCTGAACATTCCCGCTACTAACAGTACTTTCAGGATTAATTTTATCCGGCAAGGTGGTGAACAGGTAGAACAGGTTGCGGCCTATCAATGAAACCGACAGGTTTTGAAAGACCTTGGTTTTTTGTACCAACTCGTTCGGCAGTCTGTAAGTAAGAGATACCTCACGCAATTTTCCCCATGAATCATTAAATATGGAATTGGTACGTACTATAGGATCATTATCCCACGATTGATAATTACCTGCATATTTCCACCAGGCGTTTACCACATTGGTGTTTGGTACATACGTGCCTGGTGTTGAACCTTGTACAACTCCAGGTAAAATTACACCAACATTAGCTTTGGTGCCATCGGGATAAGTATACGGCAATCCGTGGCCATCTCTTTCCCATACCGTTTCAGGTGCCATGCCCTGGCCCATTATAGTTGCATAATCTCCAGACCAGATTTGGCCGCCAATTTTAAAGTCAGTCAAAACATATAAGCTGAAATTTTTATAGCGGAAAGTTTGAGAAATACCACCTGTCAGTTTTGGTGTGGCATCACCAATTTTAACAAAATTATCTGTGGTAGCATATTGCGCTCCCAACACAGGTCCAGTCCCTGTATTATAACCATCCGCGTACACCAGGTTTACTATTTTCTGACCATTAGGCGCATATTTATAATCCCGGCCATATATGGCGCCGTAATCGCTGCCAACGTCAACCTTCATGGTTACGCCATTGCTTCCAAACCATGAACCCAACTGAAGTGAATTAAGGCCAGGCTCCAATTCTACAACCTTATTTTGGTTATGCGCCGCATTTACGGTTACGTCCCAGGAAAAATCTGCGGTCTTAATTACCTTAGCATTTACCGTTAACTCAACACCCCTGTTACGCAAAGCTCCCGAGTTGATCAAAACGCCGTTAACACCGGATGAAGCTGGGGTCTTAATAGTCAATATCTGGTGGTCTGAATAGGTATTATAGTAAGTGAAATTTACATTTAAACGGTCATTAAAGAAGCCCAGATCAGGCCCGATCTCAAAAGATCTGGAACGCTGCGGTTGAATATTGGTAGGGTACGTGCCCGGCAAATTTAAGCCAGTTGGAAAACCAGGCGTATTACCGGCTACAGGCACATAAATAAGTCCGGTTTGATAAGGTTGGTATGCATTGGCACTTTGAGCCTCACTGATTCTCAATTTACCATAGCTCAGCCAGTTTTTTACTGAACTCATGTCAAACGCGTCGGTGAAAACGAAGCTCAAACTTGCTGATGGATAAAAATAACTCCAACGTGATGGGCGCAGTGTTGAAGACCAATCATTAGTTCCCGAGAGATCTAAAAATAAATAATTTTTGTAAGAAAGATTAAGTAACCCATATACCGTATTTATTTCCATCTCGTTCCTGTTCTCTGTAGGGTTAAGTACAGTTGGCGCATTGCCATTATAGTTACTAACATTGAAAACGAACGGATAATTAAATGGACCTGGATTGTTTGTTGCAATATCATACATATTGGTATAATAATGCCTTGCGCCGAGTGAAAGACTGGCATTAAAATCCTTTAACAGTTTATCTTTATGGAAAACTAAACGGCCATCCAGGTTATTGGTAGATGTTCTTGCAAGGTCATAGCCATAACTTCCAATTAATCCCGCAGCATCTGTAGGATAGTTTTTGGTTACAAACTGGTTAGTGTAGTAATTTAAGCCAACATTGCCAACAGCTTTCAACCAAGGGGTGACTTCAGCGTTAAGCGAAATAGATCCTATGAATTGATTTTGTGTGAGCGTAGTGGTGTTATTAAAAACGTTCCACCAGTAATATTGCTGCCCATATTCAAATGGCGACTGTTTCAATATAGGATTTTGCGATCCGTCAGGTAACGTGGTTAAGCCTCTCTCAAGGGGTTTGTAATCAGCCGGTAAATTATATACCGTCATATAGCCAACACCAATACCAGCGCTTCCGGTTCCACTTTCACCATATATGTTTGGCGGATTAAATTTATTCAGGTTAATATAGCTCGCGGTCGCATCAACTTTTACTTTAGGGCTGATGTTGATAGAGGAACCGATATTAAATGTGTTTGTCGCGTTGTGGCTGTTGTAAGTTATTTCGTCATTTGTCGACCTGGTATAGGATACACGCAGTGTTCCAAAGTCACCTCCACCCGAAAGAGATACATTATGCGTTTGTGTGTTGCCGGTTCTATAAAAACTCTTGAAAATATTAGGATTGCCGGTGTATGGCCTGGTTGTGCCATCCCACCAAACCAATGGCTGGCCTTCCATTTTTGGCCCCCATGATGCACCATCGCCCGGGAAGCCAATATAGTTATAAAATGGGCCGCCCGCAGCGCTGGTAACTCCCGGGCTAACATAAGCGCCCGGTATGTTGCCCAAAGAGCCATAGGGGTCTCCGCCTATTTGTTCTTGCCGGTTATTTCCATTGCCGTCTTTATAAAAAAACGGATTGGCCGAATAAAGGTCTTCGGTCATACCATTACCATATTCATCCTGCAATTTTATAAAACGGTATGGGTCGTTAGCGCGGTATGAATAATTATAATCAACGCCAAATCCCTTCTTTTTTGAACCTTTTTTAGTAACGATAACAAGAGCGCCGTTGGCTCCGCGCGCGCCATACAAGGCTGCTGCCGTTGGTCCCTTCAATACGGTGACGCTTTCTATATCATCCGAATTTAAGCTGTTTAAAAAAGAACCGTTGTCTATTGGGGGCTGTGATACGTCGGTGTTGCCTAGATTTAATGCATCACTATAAGATTGAATAATGCCTTTTGGCTGTACCGGCTCGTTATCAATTATAACGTTATCTAAAACGATCAAAGCCTGGTTATTGCCGTAAAGATTATTATTCCCTCTGAGCACGACACGTGTGGAAGCGCCTTCAACACCGTTAGGTGTGGTAATGTTCAATCCTGCTATTTTTCCCATCAGACCTTCGGAAATATTCGGCGGGTTTACTTTATCCAGGTCAGCTCCTGAAATTGTCTGGGCCGAATATCCTAATGATCTTGTTTCACGTTTGATGCCTAAAGCCGTAGTAATTTCGACATTTTGTAACGAACTTGCTGATGGCTTTAAGCTGATGGTAATACTGGTCCTGTCGCCGACCGTAACTTCCTGTTCAGCATAACCAATAAATGATACTGTCAGAACAGCAGATTTATCGGGTACCGTTATTTTAAAATTACCGTTTACGTCGGTTGAGGTAACGGTGTTTGTGCCCTTCACCCGTATCGTCGCACCCGGAAGCGGAATACCCATGTCATCGAGCACTTTACCGCTTATGTTAATAGGAGCGGCGGGCGTGACTTCTGCGTTTGCGGGCGTTTTTTCCGTCAGTACAATTGTTTTCTGTACTATTTTATAGGTTATGGGCAAATCTTTAAAGCAAAGCTCAAGCGTATTCTCCAGGTTAAGGTTCTTTACGTCTAATGAAACTTTATAGGATTGCTTTATAATATCTGTTTTGTACCAGAATGTATAACCGCTTTGTTTTTCGATTTCGCTTAAAACCCTTTCAAGTTTTGCGTTTTTATTTGTTATTGTTATGTTCTGTCCGAATGTGGCTGCATGTAGGTGCAGACATAACACTGTGACAAGAGCAATAGTTAGTTTCATAACCAACATTATCTTTTTAAGCCGCGGGTAGTTATACCTCAACGGATTAATAGTAGAAATTTCCATACATTTGTTTGGTTTTTGGGTTTAGAATAGATTAGGTTACTCCATCTTATTTAGCCCAGCCATTTTGCCGGAGGTGCTCGCAACACGTTCCGGCTTTTTTGCTGGTGAGCTATCAGGCCCAGCCTTTTAGCTTTTATCTACCAGTGATTATTTTACTATAATTTTCCTCCCTTCTATAGTAAAGTTTATACCGCTTAATTCCAGTATTTTTAAAACCGTTGATGCATTTGAGTTTCTTGAAATCCGGCCGTGGTAGGTTGATACCGGTATCTGCCCCGAATATTCAACATCTACGTTGTACCACCTGCTTATTTGTCGCATGATGGTTTTTATATCAGCATTGTTAAATTGAAACATGCCACTTTTCCAGGCGGTCGCTTCATCAACATCCACATCAGTTTTTACTTCTGACATGCTATTGGATTTTAATAAATATTGCTGCCCGGGCCTGATCATTGTTTGCCCTTGGGCGTGATATATTTTCACGCTGCCTTCAACCAGGGTAGTTGCTACCGCTTCTTCGTCTGCATAGGAATTTACATCAAATTGGGTGCCTATATCTTGTACAATTTGCCCGGCAGTTTTTACTTTAAATGGTTGTTTTGAATTGTGTACGACGTCAAAATAAGCTTCGCCCGTTAACTCAACAACCCTTTCGCTGCCCGAAAACGCAGTTGGGAACTTTAATGAGGAAGCGGCATTTAACCACACTTTCGTTCCATCGGGAAGTGTTAGCTGGTATTGGCCGCCTTTAGGCGTGGTGAGGGTATTATAGCTTGCCTGGATTGAACTTGAGTTGTCCGAGGCGGCCTGATAGTCCAAATGCCCGCTTTGTTTAACAATATGAGCGCCAGGCTGCAGGGTTAACGAACCGTTTTTTATATTATTCAGGTTAATTTTTGATCCATCGGAAAGGGTTAAGATCGCCTTACTTCCGCCAGGCGGCAGGTCATGATTTTGCGCCCGGAGTACCATCTGTTTATGCCTGAGCTGGTTTGCGGCAAACAACGAAAGCATCAAAAACAATAAAATAGATGCTGCCACCTGGAATGATTTCTTTCTATAAATAGGGATAACCCGTTTTTGAATGCGACCGATGCGATTGTCTATTTTCAGCCGAAGGGTAGCTTTAAGTGCGCTAATCTCTTCTTCATTCAAGCTTTCGGTAATATCCGGATCATTAGAAAAGTGGGAATAATAATCTTCAATGATCCTTATCTCTTCAGCGGATGCACTGCCGTTTAAATACTTTTCTACCAGCTTAAAAAAATCTTTCTTTAGTTGCGGGGGCATAAGTGTTTTTTTATACATGTATCAAAACATGTATGAATCTCCCACGCACTTCTAAAATTTTTATAAAAAAATTACAATGATTATCTATGAGCAGGAAGTGAAGGGAATGTTGGGATATCAGAGCAATAAGGATATGATCTTTCCTAAATGCACACGGAGCAATCTTAACGAGGTTGTGAACTGATTTTGTACTGTTTTTTGCGAAACATGCAGTATCTCGCTGATCTCACGGGTCGACAGATCCTGGCCAAATTTCATAATGAAAACTTGCTTCCTTTTCTCCGGTTGCATATTCAGCCAGATCTCAATACACCCACGTATTTCTTTCTCAAAGAAAATCGAAGCCGGATCCGAAGCTGAAGCGACTATAAATTCAATAGGCTCCACAAAGCGGCCCATATTCTTTTCCTTTTTATACAAAGAAAACACACGGTATCGAACAGCGGTACATAAGTAAGCCGCAAGATTTTCGATTTTCCTGTCCTCCCTGTTCAGCCATAGGTCGGCAAAAACATCTTGTATAATATCAGCACAAAGCTCTTTATCTTTTAGTCTTTTATGGCTTTCATTATAAAGTTTAAGCCAGTAGCGTTCGTAGATCTCGCTGAACGCAGCCTCATCGCCTTGTGTTAAAAGGGTAACCAATTCATCGTCCCGATATGAATTTAGCAGCCTCATAGTTCTCAGAGGTAAAATTATAGTTTAATTAATTAAGTATAATTTAGGTAGATGAGATGCTACATTTAGTAGCGAAAGTATAAAGATATAAACATTTGTGTTTAACTAGCAAATTATTGCAGTAAGCTTTGACTTATTTCAATACAAATCCTGAAAATATCTTATTATTACTTATATTACATACAGAGTAAACCTATTAACGTTTTTGTCTTTAGCGTATAGCAAAATGCAAACACCTATGATGCAGGCTATGATATTCGAAGGTGTCGGTAAGCCTCTTGTTTTAAAACAGGTACCCCTTCCTGAATTTGGTGTTGAACAGGTTTTGATCAAAATCATCGCCTGTGGTATTTGTCGTACCGATTTGCATGTATTAGATGGTGAACTCAACAAACCCAAGCTACCTTTAATCCCTGGCCATGAAATCATTGGCAGAGTAATGTCTGCGGGTAAAAAGGTTACCGGCATTAAAGAAAACGACTTAGTTGGAGTTCCATGGTTGGGTTACACTTGTGGCAAATGCAAATATTGCCGGCAGGATAAGGAAAATCTATGTGAAAATGCAAAGTTCACCGGATATACGTTGGATGGTGGGTATGCGCAGTACACAGTAGCTTTTTCTAAATATTGTTTTAAGCTTTCAGAACATTATCATAACGCAGGATCGGCACCATTGCTTTGTGCCGGGCTTATCGGCTTCCGGTCGTATCGAATGATTGACCCGAAAGCGAAAAATATTGGAATGTACGGTTTCGGTGCAGCCGCGCATATCCTAATACAAATTGCCATTGCACAGAATAAAAAGGTGTTTGCTTTTACAAGAGAAGGAGATACCCAATCGCAGGCATTTGCACGCGAACTTGGAGCACAGTGGGTTGGCGACAGTTCAGCTATACCTCCTGAGAAGCTTGACGCTTCAATTATTTTTGCCGCGGCCGGTGAACTGATTCCAAAAGCCTTGCAGGATCTTGATAAGGGCGGAACAGTAATATGCGGAGGCATACACATGAGTGAAATACCGGCATTTTCGTATGATTTGCTTTGGCAGGAGCGTATGGTCCGTTCGGTGGCTAATTTAACCCGCGAAGACGGGCTCAATTTTTTTGACCTTCTCAAGTCGACGAAAGTGCATACTCAAACAGAGTCATTCAAATTGTCGCAGGCTAATGAGGCGATTGCAAAATTGAGAACAGGGGAAGTAAAAGGGGCCGCCGTACTGGTAATGGATCATATTTGATATTCACCAAATAAAACCGATATTGTATTGTTAAAAAACCTTGTATCCAGGCAGTCGCTGAACATGATGAAGAATATATTAGCAATTACATGCTTAGCATTACTGATTATAACCTGCAAAAAGCCCTTCACACCAGTACTTAATCAATCGGATAAAAGATATCTCGTTATCGAGGGAATAATCAGCGGGAATGATTCAACATTCATTAAGCTTAGCCGGAGCAAAAATATAGACACATTAAGAACGATCGTTGCTGAAAACAATGCACAGGTTACTATTGAAAACGATGCAGGCGGCAGTTTCCCTTTAGCAGAAATCCGAAGCGGCACTTATGCTGTAGGACCTTTAAATTTAGACAACTCGCATAAATACCGTCTCCGCGTTAAAACCTCTGATGCCAAAGAATATTTATCTGATTTTGTGCCATTAAAAAACGCTCCGCCGATTGACAGTGTCGGGTTTAACGCTAAAAGCTCCGGTGTTCAGATATACGTAAATGCCCATGACGATGCCAATGCAACCCGGTATTACCGCTGGGACTTTACTGAAACCTGGCAATTTCATAGCGAATATCCCTCGGGATACTATAGCAATGGTATCGATTCCATAAAGGCCAGAACTGTAAGTCAGCAGGTGTACAATTGTTTTGGAAGCGATAGCTCGACCAGCGTGCTTATTGCATCAACAACCAAATTAAATAAAGACATCGTAAGTGAAGCACCAATGACGTTTATATCGGGGAGCGCTGAAAAAGTTGAAACCAAATACAGCATACTTGTAAAACAGTATGCGTTGACGAGCGATGCCTACGAGTTTTGGGAAACCTTGCAAAAAAACACAGAGAAACTCGGCAGTATATTTGACGTTTTGCCTTCCGAAACGCAAAGCAATTTCCATTGTGTTTCTAACCCGGGCGAATTGGTAGTAGGGTACCTTTCGGCAGGTAATGTAAGCCAAAAACGAATATTCATAACCGCCTCGCAGCTCCCTCATTATACTACAGATTATCCATATGGGTGCCAACTGGATACAGCCTGGTTAAATCCTCCCCGATCAGGATCATACCTGGAAAACATTCTTATACCGGCAAGTTCTCCTTATGGCATTGTTAATGCACTGTATCTGCAACCGGCCAACCCATTTGGATTACCTTCTGCTTACAATTTTTCAACGAAGCTGTGTGTCGATTGCACATTGCGCGGAAAGCGAACCCCTCCCTCTTATTGGAAATAAAAACTAATTTTTTAATTATCAACTGACGCTGTATTGGAAAAATAAAAGCGATATTAGATAATTATAAACCTCAAAGGTTGGCAACGAGCCCCGAAAAATAATGAAAAGTTTATTCGTCCTGGTCTGTATAGTCTTGTTAGCCGTTAGCTGCAAAAAGCCTTTTACACCCGTTCTTAATCAATCAGGGAATAAAAGGTATTTGGTAGTTGAGGGGGAAATCACGGGGAATGACTCTACTTTTATCAAGCTAAGCCGGACTAAAAAGATTGATACTTCAAAAACTATTTTACCGGAAACAAACGCGCTGGTGACCATAGAAAATGATGCGAATGTTACGATCCCATTGGCAGAGATCAGGCCGGGGGTCTACGCAGCCTCACCATTTACTATTGATGTGACTCGCAATTACAGATTAAGAATAAAAACGTCCGAGGCAAAAGAATATGTTTCGGATTATGTGCCGGTAAAAAACTCCCCGCCAATTGATAGTATAGGGTTTATTACTCAACCATCGGCAATGAAGATATATGTCAATTCGCATGATGCGTCTAATTCTACCCGCTATTACAGGTGGGATTACTCAGAAGCATGGCAATTTCATTCTCAGTATAATTCTTCCTGGACAAAATCAGGGGCACGAAAACCCGAAAATCAGATATATTACTGTTTTACAAACGATAGCTCTTCAAATGTTATCATCGCGTCAACGATCAAACTTTTGAGCGATGTGATGTACCAGGCTCCCATAACAACAATAGATGCGAGGTCTGAAAAAATAGAAATGAAGTACAGTATCTTGGTTAAGCAATATGCATTAACTTCTGATGCTTATGCTTTTTGGCTCAATCTTCAAAGCAATACTGAAAAGTTGGGAAGTGTGTTTGATGTGATGCCATCAGAAACGCCAACAAACTATCATTGTGTTACTAATCCTAATGAGTTAGTTGTGGGTTATCTGAGCGTGGGCAATGTGGCCTATAAACGCATATTCATTTCAAAGGAGCAGCTCCCATCGTCATATAAAACGGTATACCCGGCAGAATGTGAATTGGATACAGCTTTTCTCGTCAATCCTCCGAAAACTCCACTGGAGATGGCTCAAACCGACAACTATATTCACCACGGTGACCTTTATGAGGCCGTACAGGGGCTGTATCTGCCTCCGCCAAACCCATTTGGTGGCCCCACGGCAGTGAGTTATTCGACAAAGCTTTGTGTGGATTGTACCATACGTGGGAAAACTGCCACCCCGCCTTTTTGGCGATGATTACTTTTTTACCTCAAAGGTAAAAACACCACTGCCGCATCTGCCATCAACTGTATTTCCCTCAATAATGCCCATATATTGTCCACCTTTATCGCTGGTATAAAATGCCAAACGGGCTTTTCCGTCCGAGCCGGTGTTTACTTTTGGATTCCAGTATAACGCTGTCCTAAAGTCAGGTATAGTGCTATTTGTCTGTTCGTCTGAATCATAAACTGGTGAATAAAATTTGCGCTGCAGCTGCAAGCCTTCATAATCCAGCATTACTGCATGAGGGTCTATCTCAATATTACTGCCATCGCCTTTATAAGTAGTAAAACTCAATATGCCACTAAATAACACTGGCCCGTAAATATAATTCTGAGCGACCACATCAAGTGCTTTAATCCTCAACGGATCCCACTTAAATAGCTTATCAGCATCAAATACAGGTATACCATCCAATAGCACTAACGGTTCTCCAAGCAGTTGATCGCCGTTATAAGTGCGGATAATAAATTTGCCCTGGCGTTTAGCTACTGTAATGGAGCCCACATATTCTCTTAATACTTCTTCCATTGTAGTGAAACGGGTGTAATCATCCAACTTATAAGTCTTAGTCGGTTTGCCAAAGAACCAGGAGCTATCTGTTAATGACTTATCGAACTGCTTAATTTGTTCAGCCGCAAAGATGTTTTGAACCTGCATGTTTAAACTGTTTTCAATCAAGGTTCTTTTAATGTCCTGACTGAAGGCGAATGTTTTGAGATGTATTGTTGTATCGCGTTCAGCAAAAGGGCTTTGGATATCAATACGATAACTGCTATCAGCCCTAGTATTGGTTTGGGCAACCATCTCATGAAGACCATAGAAATTTTGTGTATTGAATAATACCCTTCCCATAGAGTCGCTTTGCGCTATATGAAACTGCTGTGGATTACCATTGACTGTAAGATAGGCTGTAATACCAGATGCGGGTTTATTACTTAAAGTATTTATCAAGCGGCCAGTTACGATAGGTCCGGTGTATTCGGGCAAATATTTGATTTTGAAAGTATTACCTGCTGATATGCTGTTCCAGTCGAACTGAGTCCATCCCTGCGACAGCAATAAGTTATCCAGCGCTTCATTAGCTTCCTTATCAGTATTTTCCAAATAGTAATCAGGCGATTCAATATATCCTTTTAAGCCAGCCCGCAACCATAAATACCCGCGGATATGATCGGGGCTTTTATTTTGAAGATCATCTGCCCGAAAGACCGACACAGAAAGGTCGGCTGCAGCAAGATTATTCATTTCATTATTCGCCGATAGGTTTAATATCACCTTCTTTCTGGTGCCATATGTCTGTCTATCCGACTGCGCGCGGATAAGTAGCTTGCCGGCGGGCCTTTTAAAAATTAATCTCTCACATAAAGGTCTGTACTGCCCATCAAATAGTGTAATATAGCTAATGCCTTCATCCAGCTTATTCTTTTCTATTAAAATATTGGCTGAACCTTTAATCAGATGTATCTCATCGGCTTGCTTAATAACATGGCTATTATGAACTAAGATATAGGCAGTTTGCGCAGATAAACTGTCTGGGTTTTGGACAGTTGCATTCAATTTGTCCCCATCATCTGTTACTTTCAGCGTATACCCCGATTGATAAACCTGTGGCAGTTCCCTGGTTAAAGTCTGGTCGTTTACTTTGATAACCGCTTTGTAAGTTTCGCCGGCTTTAGGCTTAAAGTTAAAACTCCCGATACCGAACTTAAGCGTATTGAATTTTACTGCCGTGTCACCACGACTTGCAATTATCACTCCGGCGCATGTTGCACCTTTGCCATCACTTCCCGTTGCTTTGAATGCTACTCTATTACTTATCCCAGAAACCAGGTGGCCACCTTCGGGGAAAAAATGGACATCATATTCCAGGGGAGAAGCTTTTGTCTCTGTTGTAAGCTTACGGGGATTGATAATGTCAACCCGCCCTTCAAAGAAATACCCGGAATCATAGTTTCTCATCCAGCTGGTGTACGACCTGATTAAATAATGCCCGCTATTGAGCGAAAATGGCAAGTATAGCGAGCCACTACCGGTACCATCATTAAGCTCCACCATACTTTGTACTGCTGCATTATGATTTTCATCCAATAATTCAACATATGCTACTTTGCTCAGGCTTAGCGGTTTATTATTGCTGCCGTCGGTACAATATATTTTAAACCAAAGTATCTCACCAGCTACATAAAAGCTCTTATTAATGTGCATGAATAGCTTTTCGCGCAGATTCCATTTTTGGCTCGCATTAAAATTGTTTTGCAAGCCAGATAAAACCTGTCCATAGCTGGCTGATGCCGGGATGCACAATGCCGTGAGCATCAGGATAATCCATGTTTTATATTTTTTCATCCCTGCCATCAGAACCTGATATTATAATTGACAAATGGAATTGGATTAGCAAAAATTGATAGCTTGTAACCCTGTATATTGCCACCCTGCTCCACAAAGTATGTTGAATATGCATTGTTATAACCTGTAATGTTGTAGACACCAAATGTCCACGAATTATGAAAGCGTTGATGCACCTTATGATTGCCATCCAGGTTGACAGATATATCCATTCTGAAATAATCAGGAATACGATATTGGTTTCTGTCCGAATAAAGCACACGCTCGGCTCCGTCATAATAATATTCGCCAATAGGGTAGGTAATCGGTCTGCCTGTACTATAAACAGCATTAACCGAAAAACTATACCGGTGCGTAAAACGATAGTTGCCTATGAAATTTAACGCATGCGGTTTATCATAATTGGCAGGATAATAACTACCGCCATTTATTGGAATGCCGCCCCCAGGATCGTTTTGTTTAAGGAACGTACGTGAATAGGTGTAACTGATCCATCCGTTTAACTGCCCTGTGTTTTTCTTAATCAAAAATTCAACACCGTAAGCTTTCCCCTTTGTCTCGACTACATCAGTTTCAATATGAGGATTTAAAATAAGTGTTGCTCCGCTTCGATAGTCCAGATAATTATTCAAGTATTTATAATAGCCTTCTGTCGAGGTTTCTATCGTGTTTGAGTTAAAGTTTTTATACAGGCCCAATGATAGCTGATTGCCGGTTTGAGGTTTGATATTTGGATCACTGAGTTTCCATATATCTGTTGGTGATACGGCCGTGGTATTTGATAGCAGGTTAATATATTGACGCAATGTGTTGTAGCTGGCTTTAACAGACAAATCATCGTTAATGATATATCTCACTGAGGCACGTATCTCAGGGCCACCGTAGGTGTTTATTATACCGTTACCATGATAAATACTATCTGCAACGTTCCCGGGAATACGGGCTACACCCGGCGCGTACTGTCTGATAAGCTGAGGTCCAAGATAGTTATAGAGAGAATAACGAAGTCCTAAGCTTACCGAAAGCGCTGAGGTAATGTCGTACTTATCGCCTGCGTATAATGCACTTTCCAAAGCCCGTTCAGCAGGTATGGTAATGTTGGTGGTTTCTGAAGCAGTACCTAATGGTTCGTTACTGCCCGGATCTATTTTGTAATGAATGGAACTAAGGCCAAAGGATATGGTATGTTTGGAGCTTAAATAGTAAGTAAAATCTGCCTTCAGGTCAAGCTGGGTAATATTGAAATGAAAACGATAGGCATTAACCGGGTTTTCCCGGCTTGATATGGCGTAATTATAGCTATCCCATCCACCAGCTACCACTCCGAATAGCTTATTACTGAAATTGTGTTTCCACTTCAAGATGGCATTGCGGTTGCCGTAACTGTAGTCTGTGTCGCTATTCAGCTTAAATCCGTCATGACTCAAATAACCGGACAAATAGATAGAGTTATTTTCGTTAATATGATGACTAATATTAAGATCGAGATCATAAAATGAGGCACTGCTGTTTTTGTAAGCAGCGGGCAGCGCTTTCAGCAGCCAGTCTGCATAAGTCGTACGTCCGCCAAAAATGATCGAAGTTTTGTCTTTTACAATAGGGCCTTCTATATTAAACCTGCTGGTAAGCAGGCCTATCCCGGCCGAACCTGTGAATTTTTTGTTGTTGCCATCGCGTTCTGTAATGTCGAGCACGGAAGATAAACGGCCTCCGAATTTTTCGGGAATGCTGCTTTTATATAATTCTATATCTTTTACCAGATCCGGATCAAAAGCAGAAAAGAAACCAAAGAAGTGTGATGGATTATAAATCGTCGAACCGTTTAGTAAAATCAGGTTCTGGTCAACCGAACCGCCTCGTACATTAAAGCCTGTGCTTGCTTCACCCACAGTTTGAACTCCGGGTAACGTCAGCACCACCCTTAAAACGTCAGCTTCGCCAAAAACCGTCGGCACTTGTTTGATACTTTTTATATCCAACTTTGCTACGCCCATTTCTGTGCTGCGCACATTAGCCACCTTCTCGGCTGATATTTTTACTTCTTTCAGCGAGATCACTTGTTCCTTCATGTCAATATTCAGGCTGCCGTTAGAATAAAGTGCGATGTTTCTGCGGGTGTCGCGCATGGCCGGGGCCTTGATACTCAATATATGACGTCCGGACGGCAGGGCAATGGAGTAATAGCCAAACTGGTCAGTAATAACGCGGGTATGTGCCTCAGCCTCGTAAATGCTGGCACCTACAACTGCTTCCCCTGAATTTATATTACGTACGTAGCCGGTCATGATCGCCTTGCCCTTCGGGTGACTAGTAGGATTTCCTACCGTATAAAGTTTATTTTCGGAAGACGCACCTGAACTTATTTTGGTCTCCGTAGGGTTTGAGTAATCTGTTATAGTGTTATCTGCAGGGGGAGGGGCTGATTTATTGTCAGCATATCCGGTCATGTCCGTATTGATCTGCAGGTTTTTGGTCAATATTACCTCCTGTTGGTCTGTTATTACATAATGGAAACTCGTTTTTTCAAACACCATATCCAATATAATATTCAGGGGCTTTTGATGTAGAGCCAACGTGACCCTCAGGCTATCAAATTGGGCAGGGTTGTAATAAAAATGGAAATCTGTTTTTGATTTCAGGTCATTTACAATTTGAGAAATACCAGCCTGATTATAATCAACATCGATCAGGCTGGTCTGACTTTGCTGCGCTTGAGCCCAGACAGACAGCCTGATGATAATAAGTAACGCCAGGTAATATTTTCTCATACTAATGACTAATCTGGTCGTAATAGGCTGCCAATTGGGCTATTGAATGTTCTTTATCCTTCCGGAATGAGATTTTGTTAGCAGATATATAATCTTTTAACTGCTTCGCCTTGCTTTTAAATACATTCAAAACGGATTGCTTACTGTTTACCGGCAGATAATCAGAACCCTTTTTGATATAAATTACATCATCAAGCTCATAAATCACCTGCACGGATTGCTGATCGACCCGTTTGACTACCCCACGTTTTCTTTTAACCAATACTTCGGATGGACCATCGTATAGCTGGTCATAATATCCGGTTGCCAGGTTGAAATTCTTCGACTCCAGCAGATAAACAAAATGATGCCCTTCTAAAAATACGTCTGAAAGCTTTTCACTTCGAACCGAGTAAAGGATACTATGCGATACGGAAATCATCAAGTCGTCGTACGCATCATATAGAATTGGAACATCTTTATACGCTGTCCCATTGTACCGGATATTGGCTGGCTGAACCGATGCCGAATCCAAAAAATATGGAGAGCCTCTATATGCTTTGGGCGGAGGATTATATTGAGGCCCATTGTATATTTCCGATTGATCGCCGATAGTTTTATTGTAAACATCAACAACATGCATTTCTGCCTTAGAATAAAAAGGGGTATCCGGTGCGTTTTGGGCAATTGCACGGGCAACAAACAGGCTTAAGGTAATAATTGGCAGGAATGTTTTTAAGGTCATTGAAAAATGAAGTTAACTCTAATATTCCAAACTTAAAAGCATTACTAATTTATAACTATTTTTTTCGTTATTTAATGATCGAAATTTGTAGATAATACCTCGCTAAGAAGACGGAGCGACGATAGGAATTTTTTTAGTTTCCCTCTTTTTCCCAGCCTGTATCTTTCAGGGCGGGATCGTTTTCTTTCTTGAGAAAGTCATTTTCCGCAAATGAACCGGATTCCCATTCAAGGATCGCTTCATCGGGGACAACGTCAACCGGTGTTTTCCAAGACGTAGAGGTTTCATTATAAGCCAGATTGGATTGCAATGAATAACATGAAATGATAGACCAGCGGGGATAATCGGACAGATTTGCTTCTGAACGGTGCAATAAATTACTATGGAAAAACAAGGCATCGCCTGGCTGCAGTTCACAATAAACCAGTTCCATTGTTTTTAGTGCGTTATTAACCATCACCATATCGGCACCCACTTGCTCACCGGCAAAGCCATGATTAACTCTGCCTAGTTTATGAGAGCCCTTAATTACCTGTAGGCAACCATTTTCTTTATTAGCCGGAGTAAGGGCGAGCATGACACTGATTAACTGATCTGGGAACATAAACTGATTTTTATACCAATAGCCATAATCCTGGTGCCATTCCCATGCACCGCCAACTTTAGGCTCTTTTTGCATCAGCTTGGAATGAAAATGGCAAATAGGGGCACCTGCGCCAAGTAGCTTACCAACAGCTTGTGTCATTCGCGCACTACGCGTCATATAGCCAAATACATCATCGCCAGGGGTGAACCATAACGAGAGTCGGCTTTTTTTTCCTGATTTGTCATTCACGTCGAGTGCATTCTTTTGCATAGCATCGTCAGCTATTGCTTCCCCGAACATTTTATCGGTTTCTTCTTTGCTGAAAAAGCCTTTGATAAGTAAATAACCCTGATCATTGAACTGTTCAATATCCCGGTCAGTCAATTTGTATACCTGCATTTCCTCTCTTTAAGTTATCTTTTGATAAACCACTATGCCAAATCTCGGTTATATCATTAATCAAAACTACTAGTTATGGAGTTATTTGTCAAAGACCCTTCCACAGGAGCCCTGTTACGTTTTGAAGCAAGACCGGAAAGACTGGGCAGCGATCAAGGTTTCCATATTATTAATGCTATGGGAAACGGATTCTTTATTGCCAGCAAGTTTGGCGCATGGCGGGTGGTTGATGGGCACCATGTAGAACCAGAATTACTGACCAACATCGGCCTGGCACTTGAAGGCAGGCCCCTTAAGGAGCAATTGTGATAAAAGTTGTTTCCTGCTGCCTGTTGTTTGTAGTAAATATTCTTAGTCAGAGACTTCGAACGGCGGTGGCTTTTGCTCAACAGAAGTCCGTCAGGCCGGAACTGCAGGTGGCCAGAATTATGCTGCCGATTGCCCTTCCGTCCAGCCGGCATGTTGGCAATATTCATGTAGCGGGAGTGCTTCGGTCATCACAATAGAAGATCTGCTTCCTATTTGAGTCCCCGAGTAATTAATGAAGCATTTTGATTTACTTCGTAGTCAACCGAAGAAACATCTTTATCACAGAATCTGCAGGGACATAAATTTATGATTTATTGCTTTGGTAAAATGCTCGCTACAGAATCCTGGAATCTAATCGGCTAAAATCCGCCCAAAATAAATAATTTTCTATCTTTGCCGCCTAAACCTTATACAATTATATGAAGAGATTTCTACTCATTTTAGGCCTGGCGCTGGTACACACCATCACATTTGCACAAAACTATGGCTATGGCGACAAAACAATAACCTTTGGAATAGCAGGGGGATCAAGTTCTGCTGGTTTTTATACGAAAGCACCTGAACAGTTATATGTTGATGCTAACGTTGCAACCCCAATTTCGGCGGGTATAAATGCTGATTTTAAATTTAACGACTTCTTTTCTATAAGGCCAGGTATATTTTACCAGGGCAAAGGTGGTACAATTAATGAAACGGCCAATTATGTAGTAGACGAAGAATACCGATTACATTACTTTGAGATCCCCGTAGATTTTATTGGCCATTTGCCGATTGGGCAGGAGGGTGCAAACCTATTTTTAGGTGGGGGACCATATGCCTCAATAGGCTTAAACGGAACTTGCCGGAACACTGAATCTGATGTGCCAACAACCCAGAAAATAAAATTTGGCAGTAACGGCGATTTCAAGTCGACCGACTTTGGAGCTACCATGCTACTTGGCTTTCAAACGGCTGGCGGAACCGCTATTGGGGTTAATTTTGAACTGGGTTTTACTAATATACTCCAAAAAAGCGATTTAAATATCGGCGCTACCTCAGCAAGGACAGGTGTTTTTTATCTTTCCCTCGGACAAAGCTTTTAAATAATTATTGATCAATACCTTGATCTGCAAATTTTAGCAAAGCTACAGGGGGTACTGCAGAGCTCCTTTTCAGGAGACCCTGCAGGGACGTAAGTCAAAGACTTCGAACAGCGGTGACTCTTATTATTATTTCATTTTAACCGGCCTGAGCAGGGTAGAGAAGGTGAGCGAGCCCATTTTCCATTTGCCATTTTCTTTGAGATAAACTTCAGTAACCATAAAAGCATGAGTAACTTCGTTTCCGCCGACTACTGCGAGCAGGTCGATATCATTTAACAAGATAGCCGTATTGCCAAAGATGTTTACTGATGCCCCGTAGACTTCGGCTTTTTTGTACCAAATCATCCCGCTTTTTATCGTATTTAATTCCTGGGTCTTACCCCAGCTACCGCCCATATGTACAAAAACGCATTTCTCGTCGAATAATCCGTTTAAGGTTTCAACATTTTTGTCTGCCATCCATGTCCATTTACTCTTAGACAGCTCAAGGAGTTCCTGTTCTTCTTTTGAAGGATTTGCTGGTGGCGAAGCTGGTAAACTTGCCTGAGCGTGTGAAAGTTGTACAGTGCCTATGCACAATAAGAACGCGATAATTGCTTTTTTCATGATTTTAATTTGTATGGTCATTTTTATTGTGATTAAATATCCAGTTTTCTTTCCCCGAGCCATTTCACCATTGCCGGGTCCCGGTGGTCAAAGAAGCTGCTTTCGTTAGTATCCAAAGTTTTGATGGCTTCCATATCCTCGCTGCTCAGCTCAAATTCGAGGCAATTGAGGTTCTCCGCCATCCTTTCTTTGCGGACTGATTTTGGGATAGCCACCACACCCCTTTGTGTAAGCCACCGAAGGATTATCTGGGCAATTGATTTGTTGTGCTTGTTTGCAATTGATTGCAGCAGTTCGTTATGGAAGATGCCGTTTTTTCCTTCGGCAAACGGGCCCCAGGATTCGATCTGCACATTGTTTTCTATCATGAATTGCTGCGCTTCGTTCTGCTGATGGAAAGGATGCGTTTCTACCTGGTTTACGGCCGGAACGATATCATTATGAACGATGAGGTCGATCAACCTGTCCGGGTGAAAATTGCTTACACCTATGGCTCTAACCTTCCCTTCTTTGTACAGTTCTTGCATTGCGCGCCATTCGCCATAAACATCCCCAAAGGGCTGATGCATAAGATACAGGTCCAGGTAATCCAATTGCAGCTTTTTCATTGAATTTTCAAAAGCCTTTTTCGTCCCTGCTTGACCGTCAGACTGTATCCAGAGCTTGGTTGTGATAAACAACTCTTCCCTTGGTACTCCACTGCGCCTGATAGCTTTACCTACGGCTTCTTCGTTCATATAAGAAGCTGCAGTATCAATCAAACGATAACCGGTTTCAATTGCATCTACCACGCTTCTTTCACATTCGGCCAGGTTTGTTACCTGGAATACACCGAATCCCAGGATGGGCATTTCAACGCCGTTATTTAACTTGATTTTTTGCATAATTCCATTTTGACAAAACAAAGGTCTGACCTTTTATCTGCTCTGACAGGATACAGATTACGGGTATGTATACCATTATTACTGATTCGACATCAACCGTGAACCAGCTACTGAATAAAGTGATAACTTTGATATAGTAAATGAAGGATATGGAAAACATGCGAAGATTCAATACGATCAGCGAGTACAACGCTTTCAATAATAATGTCACCAAACATCCGCTGGTGAGCGTTGTTGATTTTTCAAAAGCAGCTCCCAGGACCGGCTCCCGCATGTATTTTGGTTTCTATACGATATTCCTGAAGGATGTGAAATGTGGTGATCTGGTGTATGGTAGAAATACATACGATTACCAGGAAGGAACGCTGGTTTTTATGGCACCCGGACAGGTGGCCGGTGTGAATAGCAATGGTGAAATTTACCAGCCTAAAGGCTACGGTGTAGTATTTCACCCAGATTTTATCCATGGCACTGCGCTTGGGCGACATATGCAGGATTATACCTTTTTTGGCTATCAATCAAAAGAGGCGCTTCACCTATCGGACCGCGAAAGAGAAATTGTCCTGGATTGTTTTTCAAAAATTGATTATGAATTAGACCATGCCATTGACAAGCACAGCAAAAGATTGATTGCAACTAATATCGAATTGCTTTTGGGTTATTGCGCCCGCTTTTACGACAGGCAGTTCATTACCCGCGATCATGTGCACAAAGGTGTCCTGGAAAGATTCGAGCATCTGTTGAATGATTACTTCCGGTCTGAAAAGCCGCAAACGATCGGATTGCCTTCTGTTGCCTATTGTGCGGATGTACTCAATTTATCTCCAAACTATTTTGGTGACCTGGTTAAAAAAGAAACGGGCAAGACAGCCCAGGAATATATACAATCCAAACTGATCGATATGGCTAAAGAAAAGATATTCGATACAAACAAAACCGTTAGTGAAATTGCTTACGAATTGGGCTTCAAATATCCCCAGCATTTTGCGCGACTATTTAAGCAACGCGTCGGTTATACGCCTTTAAAGTTCAGGATGCTTAATTAAGGCCACCAGCCATAAAAACAAATGTTTGAAATGCTTAACTTTTTGTTTGATTTTTATTAGTCATTACAGCATAATTTTTCTCAACTTTATATTAGCATAATCACAGTTCAAACCAATACACAAGCTTATGATTACCGTCACAGTCAACGGGCAGCGGCACGATATAGACGCAGACCCAAATATGCCCTTATTGTGGGCCATTAGGGATATCCTGGGCCTTACAGGTACAAAATATGGTTGCGGGGCGGCGCAGTGCGGTGCTTGCACTGTACACCTCAACGGAGAGTCCATACGCTCTTGCTGTACTAAATTAAGTCGTGCAGCAGGTCAGCAGATAGTGACTATTGAAGGACTTTCTGCTAACAACAACCATCCTTTACAACTAGCATGGAACGAAATGAACGTGCCGCAATGTGGTTATTGCCAATCGGGGCAATTGATGTCGGCCGCAGTATTGTTGCGTGAAAATCCCAATCCAACCGATCAGGATATTGACGATGCTATGTCTGGCAACATTTGTCGTTGTGGCACCTATCAGCGTATCAGGGCAGCTATTCACAGAGCTGCGGAGTTGGCAAAGGAGGGGGCCAAATCATGAAGAAACTGATCTTTTTGAGCATAATGCTAATGGTCACAAGTATCATAGCATTATCTTTTAAGACGGAACCGGCAAAGAAAAAGAACAATACTGCTACTGTAGTGAAAGACAGCATAGGCTCGGTAAGGGCATTCATGTCGGTCTATAAAGTGCTGATGAGTCCGCGGTGTATGAATTGCCATCCGGCAGGCGATCAACCTTTGCAGGGCGATGACAATCATATACATACGATGAATGTTAAGCGAGGAGTAGATGGGCATGGGGTTTATTCCATGCGCTGCAGTAATTGCCATCAGGCTGAAAATGATCCAGGGGTACATTTGCCTCCGGGAAATCCTAAATGGGGATTGCCACCTGCAAATATGCGTATGGTGTTCCAGGGACGTACGCCGCGGCAGTTGGCAATACAACTGCTCGACCCTAAACAGAACGGTGGGCGCACTAAAGCACAGCTGATCGATCATATGACTAACGATGGCTTGGTTGGCTGGGCATGGCATCCGGGCGAGGGACGCACGTTGCCCCCTATGACAAGGGCTGCATTTGCTGCAAAGGTTCGTTTATGGATTGCAAAGGGCGCCTATGTGCCAAGCGCAAAGGCGAAATAGAAAGGGCTAAATGATGAACGGGATTTCGAGACGTCATTTTATAAAAACTACGGGTACAGCGGGTGTCGCGCTTTGGCTGGGTATTTCGGCTAAAGGAAGTACGCGCAAAGTTTCGAACGTCGCGACAGCAAAGAATTTTAACCCTTTAATACTTGTTGAATCTAACGGGAACATCACCATTTTTAATACCAAACCCGAAATGGGGCAGGGAACCTTTCAGTCGATGCCTGCTATGATCGCAGAAGAGTTTGAAGTTTCCCTGGATCAGATCACAATCAAAAATACAAGTGGCGAAAAAGAGTTTGGCGATCGTCAGCGTGCCGGAGGGAGCTCATCTATCAGAACTACTTATAACGACATGCGCAAAATTGGCGCGGCAGCAAAAACTGTATTTATTACTGCCGCAGCAGCAAAGTGGCAGGTGGATGAAAGCACTTGCTATGCCGAAGATGGAAAAGTAATTCATCAGCCATCGAATAAAAGCCTTAGTTACGGTGAATTGGTAGAGGAAGCCTCGAAGATTGAACTTCCTAAAGAGCCCAGACTCAAGGATCCTAAAGATTTTAAAATACTGGGGAAGGTCTCTAAAAGGCCTGATATTCCCCTGAAGACCACTGGTAAGGCTGTATTCGGTATTGACGTGATCGTACCGGATATGCTTTATGCAACAATAGAGCGCTGCCCTGTATTAGGCGGGACGTTGAAAAGCTTTAATGCCGATGATGCATTGAAAGTCGCGGGAGTTCAAAAGGTGGTGGAAGCAGAAAGAATTGTTGGTAAGCATCATTTCACCGGAGTGGCAGTTATCGCAGATTCTTACTGGAACGCATTGCAGGGACGCAAAAAGCTGAAGATAGAATGGGACACTAAGGGACACGAATCATTTAACTCTAAGGAATACGAAAATAACCTCCGTAAACTTGCAAGCCAGGAAGGAATAATCGATAAAAACATAGGTGCTATCGATACGATAAAAGTATCATCTCAAAATACAATTGAAGCGTTTTATGAAACACCTATGATAGCCCACCACACCCTGGAGCCGATGAACTGCATTGCTCATGTGCAGGGTGACAAAGCAGAAATTTGGACATCCACCCAGGTGCCGAGTACCATTGTAGGAGGCGGGGTTAATGATGTACCGAAGCTTGCAGGTTTTGCACCGGAGAACGTGAAATTACATTCTATGTTTATTGGCGGCGGTTTCGGCCGCCGGCTGTACCCCGATTATGTTATTGAAGCTTTGAACGTTGCCAAACAAACAGACAAACCGGTGAAGGTGATCTGGTCAAGAGAAGATACTACCACGCAAGGGCCTTTCAGACCGATGACATTTTCTCAGCTCAGTGGCAGTTTTTCGGATGATGGAAAATTGGTGGCCTTCAAGCACAAGGTGATCAGCCCTTCTTACCAGGAGTCGGTAAGAAAAGATTTTGAGAAAACCAAAGTCGATGGAACGATGGTGGAAGGTATTGCTGAACAGGATTATGAAATCCCCCATATGAAGACCTCTTATGTAAGAGCTGATTACCATGTTCCTGTAGCAGCCTGGAGATCAGTCACCAGCTCGACATTGGCTTTTGCCCACGAATGTTTTATTGATGAACTGGCAGTGAAAGCCGGTAAAGATCCATTTGATTTCCGTATGGAGTTGTTGTCGAAACCGTCGGATACAAAAAGGGTATTTCAGAAATTGAGGGAGTTATCTGGTTGGGATGAACCATTGCCAAAAAATAAGGGACGGGGTGTAGCACAATGGAAGTTTTTTGCGGGTCAGTGTGCACAAGTGGTCGAAGTAAGTTATGACCCGGCACAAAAAACGGTTAAAATTGATAAAGTAACCGCAGTTATCGACCTGGGTGAAGTGGTTAATCCTGATAATGTCAAAAATCAGACGGAAGGTGCTGTAGTAATGGCGCTGACAGCTGCTATAAAACCTGGAATCACATTCAAAGACGGTAAAGTAATTGAAAGTAATTTTTATGATAATCCTGTCCTGCGCATGAACGAGATGCCTGTAGTTAATGTACATATACTAGCCGAAGGTGGAAAAATAAAAGGTGTTGGCGAGCCGGGCCTGCCGCCATTTGCTCCTGCCTTAGCAAACGCAATTTTTGCTGCAACAGGAAAACGGATACGCAAAATGCCGTTTGATTTGAAAATAAGTTAAAGAATCTGGTTGTCTACCAAAACATATTCGAAAATGGAAACGAACGCAATATCAAGAAGAAATTTTCTCAGGGTTTCCGGCGTTGCCGGGACAGCGCTTTGTTTAGGTTTTTATTCTTCTGCAAGTGCAAAAGAGGAGCAACTTATACATGCCGCGGATGCAGAAAAAGCAGGTGTTCAGATGAATGCCTGGATCAATATTGATACCAATGGCAAAGTGACCCTGACCGATCACCGTGCCGAGATGGGGCAGGGGTCTTACCAGTCAGTACCTCAGATTATTGCTGAGGAACTGGAGGTGGATATGAAGGACATTAATATCATTTTTGCCCAGGGGGATAACAAGAAATATGGAAGCCAGATCACGGGAGGAAGCTCAACCATACGTGGTTCTTATAAAAACTTATTAAAGTTAAGTGCATCAGCGCGCGAAATGCTGATTGCCGCTGCCGCAGCCAAGTGGACAGTTCCGGCATCGGAATGTTATGCTGAATCGGGAAATGTGATCCACAAACCATCTGGTAAGAAGTTTCATTATGGAGAACTTGTTACCGATGCATCAAAATTGGAAGCACCTAAAGACGTTCACCTTAAAAAAGTATCAGAATATAAGCTGATCCGCAAGCCGCTGAACCGGCAGGACACACCTTTAAAAACTAATGGACAGGCCATATTCGGTTTAGATAAGAAGTTACCCGGAATGCTTTATGCGGCTGTTGAACGTTGTCCGAGGCAGCGTGGTATAGTAAAGAGCTTTGATGATAGTGCTACAAAAAAGATTCCCGGTGTTAAACATGTTTTTAAGGTACAGATGGCTGTTTTCAATACCACCCGCGAAGGGGTTGCTGTAGTAGCAGATTCTACCTGGGCGGCAATAGAAGGAAAAAAAGCATTGCGTGTGGAGTGGGATGATAGCGGCTTTGATCATGTGAATACTGCTGATATCTTTAAAAAGCACAATGAATTAGTGCAAACGCAGGAAGGCTTACCGGTTAAAACCCAGGGTGACCCGGATGGTGCTCTTAAACAAGCTTCAAAAACGCTTGATGTTACCTATCAAACCCCCTACCAGTCGCACAGCGCAATGGAACCGCTGAACTGCGTTGCCCATTACCAGAGCGACAAGGTGGAAATATGGGGTCCTATACAAGCACCGGACTGGATACAAGCGGATATCAGCGGCCGGCTTAAGATCCCGCAGGAAAAAGTGATCGTCAACATGACCTTTCTCGGCGGTGGTTTTGGCAGGAAAGCTTTTATGGATTATCCGCACGAAGCTGTCATGATCTCAAAAGAGATAGGCGGACCGGTGCAGGTGGTTTGGACACGCGAGGACGACATGACCCAGGGGCCGTATCGTGCAGGTGTCACTTACCGTTGCCAGGGTGCTCTTGAAAATGGTGGGATAAGTGCTTTGAAATTTAAAACTGCCGGGCAAAATATAGGACATTGGCAGGGTGGTAAAACGGATAAGGGAAACGACAGTATTTCGGAAGGTTTCCTGGCACCTTATTACAAGAGCATAAAAAATATCAGTTTTTCGGATGTTCCCTACGAAATGCCTCTGCCCAATATGTGGTGGCGCTCGGTTTATGCATCGACCAACGGTTTTGCAATCGAGAGCTTTTTGAATGAGATGGCTATAGCTGCGGGGAAAGATCAGCTCGATTTTCGTAGGCAATATTTAAATGATGACCGCTGCCAAAAGCTAATTGACAAAATGGAAGAAGTATCGGGATGGAAATCAAGAGAAAAGAATAGTGGGTATGGTGTCGCCATAACGGAATGTTTTAGCAGTACCGTGGGCCAGGTGGTAAAAGTTTCAAGAAAAAGTAACGGAGGGATTAAGATAGACCACGTGTGGGCGGTAATGGATTGCGGGTGGTATGTTAACCCCGATATTATTAAAGCACAGGTAGAAGGCTCGGTGGTTATGGCCTTAGGTGCCGCTACTACTCATGAAATTACGTTTAAAGATGGCCTGGTCGAGCAGAAAAACTTTTACAGCTACCAGATGCCCCGAATGAGCGATGTACCCGTGGTCGATGTATATGTTATGGATAACGATGCGGATGCAGGAGGTGTTGGCGAGCCCGGTTTACCGCCGTTTACTCCGGCTTTGACTGACGCTATTTTTGATTTGACTGGCAAGCGTATCAGGAAACTGCCATTTAATATGAATGCGGTTTAGCTTATTTCGTTGTTTATAGTAAACTTACGCTTGATCAACCTATAAAACCTGAATGAATATAAAATTCTTTTGTCCACGCTGGGGGAGTACCGGGCTATCATGGGGTGACTTTCTCTCCAAAGTAAAAGATGCAGGCTATGATGGTATCGAATACGGAATTGCCAATAGTACACCTGCAAGTGAACTTGAAATGGTCTGTAGAAAAGCAGAGCAGATGGGGCTGCTGGTAATTGCCCAGCATTATGAGACCAGCGACCTGGATATCAACGTTCATGCCGATAATTTTGCAGCATGGTTCAGGAAAATTGAACCTTTCAATTGGATAAAAGTCAACTCACAAACTGGCAAAGATTTTTTCACCTTCGAACAAAATAAAAGAATGATCGATGTGGCGACTGCCTATGCTGACAGAACGGGTATGCCCGTATATCATGAAACGCATAGGGGTAAATTTAGCTTTGCTGCACATATCACTAAAGAATATCTGCAAAAACTGCCGGACCTGAAATTAACACTTGACATATCGCATTGGGTAAATGTGGCTGAATCTTTCCTCGAAAATCAACCTGAGGCCGTTGAACTGGCGTTGGAAAGAACAGGTCACTTACACGCCCGTGTAGGATATCCTGAAGGGCCTCAGATTCCGGACCCGAGATCGCCGGAATGGGAGGAAGCACTGAATAAACATCTGCTGTGGTGGGATAAGGTCGTTTACAGAATCTGCAATCAGCAAGGCGATAACCTGGTAACAATATCACCTGAATTTGGGCCTCATCCCTATATGGTTCATTTGCCGGGAACAGGTACTCCTATCGCCAATCAATGGGATGTAAATGTATTTATGATGCAGCTGTTAAAAGCCCGCTATGCCTGATGCGATTCAGGTTTAAATCCTCGTTGTTTTTAATTGCTAATCCGGTAATTATTTCATTAACAAATACTTGTATTTAAAGAAACGAAACTTTTACTATGCAATCCCGTATAAGGGACGGTGAAAGACCTGCATCCAAAACTCATTGTTCAAAAACTTAAGGAATCGTTCAAGGCGGTTTTCGGAGGGGATGCTACGAATGAACAGTTCATCGAGGTTTTTATCACAATCTTATTTTTCTCCTTACTTATAGTTTCATTCTTCGTCCTTAACAGATATTAGAATATTAGCTTTAACTATATTTTCTATCTACTTCTGTTTCAATAACCTTTCTTTTAAAGATTATAATTATCTTTAAACCATCATTACTTCCTATGTGGGCCAATTAAGGGGATTAGTATTCCCGGTCATATTTTAACCGGCAGAAGCAGAATAGTAGTTGTTTCGGAAAGCAAAGGCTCTCCGGATAGATTTTTAGTCGAAGCAAATGGATAAACTTATACTCGAATCTTATAATATCTCACTAAAAAGCAAAGTAACAGGGAAAGTAAACCCAACAACAATTGCAAATAACGGTGGGATAAGGCGTATATGGGCAAAGACTGTTGGGCTGATATTGATATGCGCGTTGTTGATGATGTCTGCCACACCTGTTTTTGCACAATCAACAGATGCTACTTTATCCAATCTAACAATCAGTGATGGTTCGTTAAACCCGGCATTTACCAGCGGTACAACCAGTTATACAGATAATGTTGGTAATGCGACCACCAGCATTACTGTTACACCAACGAGCAATGATCCAAACGCTACAATTACGGTTAATGGATCATCTGTGACAAGCGGAACGGCCTCTGGTGCGATCAGTTTGAGTGTAGGTGATAATACAATTACGATCATCGGCACTGCGCAGGATGGCGTTACTACAGACACCTACACAGTCACGGTAACACGTGCCCCATCGTCTGACGCAACTTTATCGGGTTTAACGTTAAGTACAGGAGCTTTATCACCTGGTTTTTCGAGTGGAACTACAAGTTATACAGCTAGTGTAAGTAATGCAACTACAAGCATAACAGTTACGCCGACTACTAATGATGCAACAGCAGCTATTACTGTGAACGGCAATGCAGTAACAAGTGGAAACGCATCAGGTGCAATCAGTTTGAATGTTGGTACAAACACAATCACTACCATAGTAACGGCACAAGATGGAACGACGACAGATACGTATACTGTTGTAGTCACACGTGCCCCATCATCTGATGCTACTCTATCGAATTTAACGCTTAGCTCTGGTACATTAACACCCGGTTTTGCCAGTGGGACAAATACTTATACGGCCAGCGTAAGCAATGCAACGACAAGCATAACAGTTACACCGACTACCAACGATGCAACAGCAACGGTTACTGTCAATGGTAATGCAGTAACAAGTGGAAACGCATCAGGGGCAATCAGTTTGAATGTTGGTACAAACACAATCACCACCATCGTAAAAGCACAGGACGGGACAACTACAAATACTTACACGGTCACGGTAACCCGCGCACCATCAACGGATGCCACGCTATCTGATTTAACACTCAGTGCCGGAACATTAGCACCTGGTTTTGCCAGTGGAACAAATAGCTATACTGCAAATGTTAATAATGCTACTACCAGTATTACAGTTACTCCGACAACCAACGATGCTACAGCTACTGTAAAAGTGAATGGTACTACTGTAGCAAGTGGTAATGCTTCAGGGCCAATCAGTTTAAACGTAGGTCCAAATACGATAACAACGATAGTTACAGCACAAGATGGAACCACGACGGATACCTATACCGTTGTTGTAACCCGTGCTGCTTCGTCGGTGGCAACTTTATCAAATCTGACTCTTAGCTCTGGCACGTTGACACCAGGCTTTGCCAGCGGTACAACTAGTTATACAGCCAGTGTGAGCAACGCAACGACAAGTATTACGGCAACTCCAACTACTACAAATGCGAATGCTACTGTAACGGTTAACGGGAATGCAGTAACAAGCGGAACAGCGTCGGGAGCTATCAGCTTGAATGTCGGTACCAATACGATCACCACCCTTGTTACCGCACAGGATGGAACAACAACAGATACCTACACGGTTGTAGTTACAAGGGCTGCGTCTTCTGTTGCTACGTTGTCCAATCTGACTCTTAGCTCTGGGACATTGACACCAGGCTTTGCCAGTGGCACAACCAGTTATGCTGCCAATGTAAGCAATGCAACAACAAGTATTACAGTGACCCCAACTACTACCAATGCGAATGCTACTGTAACTGTTAACGGGAACGCGGTAACAAGCGGAACAGCGTCGGGAGCTATCAGTCTGACTGTTGGCACCAATACCATCACAACCGTTGTGACGGCCCAGGACGGAACAACAACAGATACTTATACAGTTACAGTAACCAGAGCCGCATCAGCAGTAGCAACATTATCTAATTTAACTTTAAGTGCCGGGACGTTAACGCCAGGTTTTGCCAGCGGTACAACTAGTTATGCAGCCATTGTAAGCAATGCAACGACAAGCATTACAGTGACTCCAACCGCGTCAAATGTGAATGCTACGATAACGGTAAATGGTAATGCGGTAAACAGCGGAACAGCGTCTGGAGCGATCAGTTTAAATGTTGGTACAAACACCATCACGACAGTTGTAACTGCTCAGGATGGAACTACGACCGATACTTATACCGTGGTGGTTACCCGTGCTGCATCATCGGCAGCGACACTATCTAACCTGACAATTAGCGCCGGGACATTAAATCCGGCATTTTCAAGCGCGGTTACCTCGTATACCGATAATGTTGTCAATGCAGTTGCCACCATAACCGTAAGCCCTACAGCCACCGATCCAAATGCTACTATAACTGTTAATGGTGTTGCCGTAGCGTCAGGGGGAACATCTTTACCTTTAATTTTGCTGGTAGGCCCGATATCCCTGGGTCAGAATATAGTTACTATAGTAGTAACTGCTCAGGATGGAACCACAACGGACACTTATACTATTAATGTGGGGCGTGGAGCTTCTTCGGTTGCTACGCTGTCGAATCTAACTTTAAGTTCAGGAACATTAACACCAGCTTTTGCCGGCGGTACCACCAGCTACACGGCCAGTGTGAGCAATGCAACGACGAGCATTACCGTTACCCCAACCACCTCGGATGCCAATGCGGCAGTAACGGTAAATGGAAATGCAGTGACATCGGGAACTCCGTCCGGCCCGATCAGCCTGAATGTTGGCACCAATACCATCACAACCGTTGTGACGGCCCAGGACGGAACAACCCAAACAACCTACACGGTTACAGTGACCCGTGCGGCATCGTCAACAGCGACATTATCCAACCTGACACTTAGCTCGGGAACGCTGACCCCGGCATTTGCCAGTGGAACCACCAGCTATACGGCCAGTGTGAGCAATGCAACGACGAGCATTACCGCTACCCCAACCACCTCGGATGCCAGTGCGGCAGTAACGGTGAATGGTAATGCCGTAACATCGGGAACTCCGTCCGGTCCGATCAGCCTGAATGTTGGCACCAATACCATCACAACCGTTGTGACGGCACAGGACGGAACCACCCAAACAACCTACACGGTTACAGTGACCCGTGCGGCATCGTCAACGGCTACTTTATCGAACCT
>NZ_JAUMKB010000018.1 GCF_030519375.1 Mucilaginibacter tolerans
GCACTCTTTTTTGATTTAATTTTCTCTGTTTCCATTTGTTGACTGAATTTTAGTCAACTTTTCTTAGGACGAGACATTAATAGCAAAAGGGCTTTAATAAACATTTATTAGGGCCCTTTTGCTTATTAACCGTACAACATCAGCCTATACAATCGGGCTCATTGCATATTCATCAAACTTGATTCAATGTACTATTGCATCATAATTCTCACTGTCAGCCTTGACAAATCCGGGATAACAGCACAAATATTGATAATCAATGAAGGAGTGCTGACAAAAAAAGCCGCCTCAATTTCTTGAAGCGGCTTGTATTACCATTTTAATATTTACTTATTGTAAGACTATCAATTCTTTTTCAAAGTAATATTCATTATACGTGGCGCACCGGTGTTATATGCAACATGTAGTGTAAATGTCTCAGTAGCCGGATCATATGTATTTGTCATTCCAGCTGGAACAAATAATGTTTGATAAGTACTGGTACAAGTAACAGTGTTATCCGCGTTAACAGTTAAGTTCAGGTCAGCTTGCAAATCAGCCAAAGCAGGACCATCAATTGAAGTAGCTCCTGAGGTAGTCATGGTTACATTATAGTCAAACGGCAGCGTTCCCAAAACCGGGTGTATTCTTTCTCCAGTTGCATGGTACGAACCATCATACTTATTTTTAACTCCGAATACCGATACTATAGTATCAGGTCCGGCTTTTTTCGTGAGTCCTGCCCCGACACCTGTTAAAGCATAAATTACGGCGTATTTCTTGGATGCATCAAATTGAGTCCCGTCAACGTTCAGAACTAATTGTTTTGCAAAATCTCCGGGTTGGAAATTTATGGTTAAACCGGTTGCTGTTGCCACTACAGATTTATCCGAAGATTGCGTTGCCAAGGTACTCGGAATAGACGAATAGGTGGTTCCGTTCGCAGCATTATAGTCGTCAACAGAAATTGCTGTTAGCGTAGCGGTTCCGCTCTTTTGTAAATCACCACTGCTTGCTGCATCTCTCCTAACCGTAAACATCGCAACAGGTTTTATATCACTAAATGGCAAAAAATACTGATTGTATGAAGGTGCCTCACCAATCCATACAAATGTCTTCCCTACGCCCGTTGCTGGAGTGCCCTTGAAAGCGTCCTTGCGGCAAGCGCTGAAAAGCACCATAAGGCAACTGCTAAGCAACAGATATTTTAAAACTTTATTTTTCATTTGAGTAATTTTTTAATGTTAATGAAAGTATCATCAATGAATTTTATCTTTTCATCCTTTGTTTTCCAACTACGGATATGATAGTTTCAAATATGTTAATTTAATCAGTATCTACTTATGGTGTTACATCCCACCAAACACGGTTATCCTGAGAGTCTGTACCAGCCGCTGGCCCGGTTTCTCTTGCAATAGCAGCTTTCACATTAGCTCCATTAGTTTGATTTTCAGATGTTGCGTAGGTAAACCTGCGCACAATTTGACCTGATGGGTTTGTAGCGCCTGGAGCCGGAGAAAGCGTAGGATATCCCGTTTTACGCCATATATCCCATGCCATATGCCCGTCAGGATAACTAGCCAGGTATCTTTGGATGCTTATAGGCTGTTCGTTTCCGCCGGTACCTGGAGCTGCTGTAAGCAACACACCGTTCTGAGTGTAATAGCTCGCTGCCGGTGCTGCCAATCCCCATTGATCAAAAGACAATGCAATACCTACATTGTAAGTTGATGCAAAAGTTTCGCTCGTCCAGCCTATATCAGCAGCTTCAGCCCTTGCTAAAAATACTTCGGCAGCGCTGATTATTACGACAGTACTTGTTTCGGTACGCTTATCTGCACGCATAACAAGCGCCCATTTCGGGTTGGCTGTAGTAAATGCGGTAACGTCCGAACGGCTTAGGCCCGGAGGGATACCTATAGCTGAAGTAACCGTACCACCGGTAACTTGTCCCGGGTCAGTATAATCACCACCAAACGGAACGGTCCTTCCATCACTGAAGCCTGCGGTCAGATCGGTAACCACTTTACTTTCTGCATAATCCGTTCTTCCGTTATATAAGTTCCACCACGGATCTTTAAAAGCCGAGCCAGGATAACTAATCGCCATATTTTCAGCGTTAGTTGTGATACCACCTGCAGCTAAGGCTGCATTAAAAGCGGCCGCGGCATAGTCGCTCGCACCAGGTACTTTTTTAGATAACTGTATGGCTACCAACATTGATAATGAATTAGCTGCTTTCTTCCATGAGGCTACATCACCATTATAAATTATATCTCCGGGTATCGGACCGTTATCCATTGAGGCCGATGCTGATGCCAAAGTAGCAAGGATGCCTTTGTAAATATCTTCCTGTTTGTCATAAACCGGCGTGATTGATTTCAATCCCTGTAGGGCCTGGCTATAAGGTACATCACCCCAGGCGTCTGTTATCTCCCAGAATATAAATTGCTGCAATATTTTGGCAACCGCAACCGAGTTTTTGTCCTGATTAAGATTGATGACGTTTTGCAAATCGAATAAA
The DNA here is from genome assembly GCF_030519375.1 of Mucilaginibacter tolerans. GTDB lineage: Bacteria > Bacteroidota > Bacteroidia > Sphingobacteriales > Sphingobacteriaceae > Mucilaginibacter. The sequence goes on from NZ_JAUMKB010000018.1 coordinate 2,504, forward strand.
TCGCCGCTATAGTAGCCGGTGAAGGACAGCTGAGGCAAGCTATAGGTTGAAATTCCCGGATATTGGGTTTCTGTAAAATACTGCGCATATTCCCCACCGTACTGCGATAAATTGTTAGTTGATACGTAGGTGCCCAGGTTTGCTTCAACCTGAGTTATCAGTGCGGGAACAATCGGTTTGGTAGTATTTCCCGGGTCCAGGTTAGTATTCCCAAAATCGTTCGGCTTTCTACAACTCATTTGCCCTAACACAAGCAGAGTTGTAATTGCACATATATATATCTTTTTCATTTTTTTATCTTTTTTAATTTAAATTACATTTAAAGTCGACGCTATCAGAAACCTATTTTAAGGTTAAATCCTATACCTCTTGTTCCAGGTAATTGTCCTTGTTCACCCTGAACACCACTGATCTGTGAAGGATCAAAATCCTTGGTTTTTGCATAGATCAACCAGAGGTCGCGTGCCTGTATTTGGAACGATGCGCTCTTTATATAATTTGAAATTCCTAATTTATTAACTGGTATACGGTAAGCTAAACCTACTTCACGTAATTTGATGAAGGTTAAGTCTTCGATGTATGGGTCAAATGTTTGATTATTAACGAAATTATGGAAATAATCATAAGCACCTACATAAGTGCTAACTGCTTTTCCGGTCGCATCAACACCTGTCACATGCACACCACCACCAGCAGAAACATCATCACGTACCGGGTTTCCTTTATCATTCAGCACAGCTGTACGGGCAGTTAAACCGCTGTATGTGCCCCACATGTCTGACAGGGAGAAGGTCTTACCACCAAATTGGTAGTCAATATTTACGTTAATGGAAAAGTCCTTAAATACAGTAAACGTATTTTGAATACCCCCTGTATGTTTCGGAAGCACGCTACCATAGTAAACATCAGGATTGTTTTGATAAAATCCGTTATTGTCTAATATCGGAATACCGGCAGCATTACGTAAAATACCGTTGCCATATAATTGGCCCCATTCCTTGCCAGTTTGCTGAACTAAGATGGGAGTAACTACACCTGAAAACTGCGTATTATTTGCCGAAGTAACCCTATATACACCATATTTGTTGCTGAGCTCGACGATCTTATCTTGCAGCAAGTTCGAATAAGTGGCATTAAACGTCCAAGTGAAGTTTGTAGATCTGAAAGGCTGAGCCATCAAATTAAATTCGAGGCCGTTCTTCTTAATCAGACCAAAATTGGTCAATATTGATGAAAATCCGCTGGCACCGTTAACGCCTAGAGTAGCCGGGAACTTGTTTTCAGTATCAGCAAAATAAGTTGCAGAAATTCCGAGCCTGTCGTTCAGGAACCTAAGGTCAATGCCCAATTCCCTTGAGGTTACAGTTGAACCTGTAAGTGATTGATCCACATACTGATCCGGCGAGGTCATCAACAGGTTGCCTTTAAATTTGTTGGCGTTTACGGTGTAAGCTGATCCCGGGAACCTATAGGCGCCAAATGGATCATTGCCATTAGGATCGCCATACCCGGCGTTGGTAAAACCAAGCGCTCTAGGAACTTGGCCCCAGCTCGCCCTCAATTTGCCATAGCTCAACCAGCTGCTCTGGCTCTTCAGGAATTCGCTAAAGATGAATGAACCACCAATTGATTTTGATGTAACTGAGTTCTGATAACTAGGCAACGTTGAATACCAGTCGTTACGTATTGTTCCATTAAGGAATAATACATCCTTCCAGCCAAATGATGCGGTTCCATAAACTGTGTTACTCTCTTCATGTACCCTGTTATTAACTAAGGTTACAGGGTCAACCGAGTTATTAACTGTATAAAGGTTCGGTATGGTCAAACCGTTATTGGTTTGTACCGAATTGTCTTTCCAGGTCCAGGTAAACACGTCTGTACCAACATTCGCATCGATAGTAAAGTCTTTTATCTTTTTGTTGTAACTGGCTAATAACTCAACGTCTTCACGGTTTGAATAGGTGTTCTGCGTATAGTAACTGGATTTAACACCGGTTTGAACAGCGCTCTGCTCCAGAGGATATGCTGTGATATTCTCTGTAAAGCTGGTATATTGCTGTTTACGGTAAGTAGCCTTTATATTAAAATCCTTATTTAATTTATAGGTCAAAGATATGTTACCGTACAAACGGTCACGATTGTTATAATCTATAATATTATCCTGGTAAGAAAAGAAGTTATACCAATAGTTAGCACCATAAAAATGCTGCGGATTGTTGGGATCATATACCCCTGGGTCAAGGTGGTTCCAGGTTGCTAAAGTTCCGTCAGGAGAGTGCAAATTTTTAAGCTCCCTCATGATGTTCATATCCAGATCACGGTGGAACCATGAGCTAAATGAACCCGTAGTTTGGTTGGCGTAACCATCCTGAACTGTTCCGTGTTGTTTCTGATTAATATAGTTAATATCTGCAGAAAGTGTTAAATGTTTGTTCAGATCATAGCTATAATTCAGGTTTAAAGTGTTTTTCCTAAGATCCTGATCAGGGATTAAGCCTTTTATATATTCGTTGCCATAACCCATTCTGAAGTTATAATCATCACCGGCTTTATTGAAAGCAATGGTATTATTTAAAGTAACACCGGTGTTAAAATAATCCCTTGCATTATTAGGTTGCGGTACAAACTTGGCAGTTTTGTAAGAGTATTTACTTCCCGGATACCATGCATACCATGGAATATACTCCTGGCCAACCATTTTTGGTCCCCAGCTGCTATCGTCCGAATAATCCGGATAATATTTTCCGCTCAAAGCTTTCCATGCATCAGGGTCACCTGCTTTCCAGTTGTACTGCTCCAGGTTAGGGTCATTACCACCGCCATAGGTGTTTTGATAATTTGGCAATAAATATACATTGTCAAATGTTGCACCTAAATTCAGGTCGATACCGAGACCAGCGTTCTTTTTAGCCTTTTTGGTTGTAATAACGATAGCACCATAAGCACCCTGTGATCCAAATAAAGCTGCAGCCGCAGCACCTTTTAACACTGTAATGGTTTCAATGTCGTCAAGGTTGAGGTCGCTGGAATTTGGAAGGATAGTACCATCAACAACATAAATTGCACCGTTACCTGTTCCCAGGCCCGAAGCGCCACGAAGCCTTACTTCAGTATTCCGGCCCAGTGCCGCAGCAGATTGACTGCGCACTTGCATACCTGCAACTTTACCTGCCAACGCATTGTTAATGTCTGGTTCGCGAACGGTGTTCAGCTCATTTGATGTAACTATCTGTGCCGCACTGGAGTTTGAACGGGCACTTTGCTTAATGCCGTAAGCACTAACAACCACCTCGCTCAATTGCGCACGGCTTTGAGCCAGTGCTACGTTGATTGTGGTCTTGTCGCCAACAACAACTGTTTGCGGTGCTGTACCAACAAAGGATATCACAAGGGACGCTCCGTTTGGCACGCTTAAGGTAAATTTACCAGCGGCGTTGGTTTGGGTACCTTCATTTGAGCCTTTGATTTTTACTGTAGCTCCCGGAATGGGTAGGCCATCCTCTTTGGCCGTAACCGTACCAGTAATCGTACGGTTTTGTGCAAAAACCTGCGTTACGCATAACATCAGAAAGCACAAACTTACTAGTAGAAGTTTTTTCATTTCGTTAATAATAAGATCAGTTAATAGTTAATTAAAGCTAAAAGTAGTATTAGATTATTAAAAAGTCAAATAATTTATTTCAAAAAGCTGAAAATTTTTTAAAAAAGCGACTTTTTGTCACAATTTTTAATAATTTTAGTACTATGTATTGCATAATACAATTTAAAACATATATCTTTGTTGTATGATTGTTGAAAATACACAGACCCAGATGAGGAAGGGTGTTTTGGAATATTGCATTCTTTCCACGATAGCAAAGGGCGAAATATATGCCTCGGATATAATTGCCGAACTAAAAAAGGCCCAGTTGCTCGTAGTTGAGGGGACATTATATCCTCTCCTGACTCGTTTAAAAAATAATGGACTCCTCAGTTACAACTGGGTTGAGTCAACCTCCGGACCGCCACGAAAATACTATGTCTTATCAGACGAGGGCAGGAAAGTATTAGAGCAACTCGACAAAACCTGGCAGGAACTGGCTTACGCGGTACAAATATCTATCGGAGATAGGAAAGTAAAATAACTAGCAAAAAACCAAGATCATGAACAAAACAATTATCATCAATATAAATGGCATCGTTTTTCATATAGAAGAAGATGCATACGAAGTATTAAAGAATTATATGACGGATGTAAAACGTCATTTTATGAATTCGGACGATAGTCTGGAAATCACCACCGATATAGAAAACCGCATAGCCGAGATGTTTAATGAATTACTCGCTAACGAACATAAACAGGTTATAATAGAGCAGGATGTAAAATCGGTAATAGAGCAAATGGGCACCGTTGAAGATTTTGAACATGCCGAAGAGGATACTAAAGCCTCATTTACCAATGCTTATTATCATACTGGAGCTACGCGCCGCCTATTCCGCGACCAGGATGATCATCTCATAGCAGGCGTCTGTTCAGGCATAGCTAATTACTTTGATATGGATGTAGTTTGGATCCGTTTGGCTTTTGCACTGATCGTACTGGCTGGTGGCACAGGCATTATACTATATATCATATTATGGATAGTAATCCCTAAAGCAGTTACCCGTGCAGACAGGATGGTAATGAAGGGTGAAAAGCTCAACCTGCAGGGTTTCAAGAAAAACTTTGAAGAGGAAATGGGTTCGATGCGCGATAATTTTTCAAACTTGAAGCACGAAGCCAAGCCATTTGTTTACAAAACACGTGATTTTATAGGCGACTTCTTTTATCACCTGGGTACCTTCTTTAATGGCGCAGGCAAAATCTTGTTGAAACTGATCGGATTATTTATCCTGCTATCCTGCTTCGCTGGATTGATATTTTTTATAGTAGCTTTTGTAGCGTTACTTGGCTTTGGTCAGTTTGCCCCATTTCATGATATGCCTTATGGCTTATTAAGACACCACCACCCCGAATACATTTATACAGCAGGATTTATAGTTATTACAGTGCCGCTGGTAAGTATTATACTACTGACATTAAAAGGTATATTCAATACAGGTTCAATAAGCAGATCGGCAGGTACAACTATATTGGTTATCTGGTTGTTTGCAATAGCCGTTTTTGTGTATGATGTAACCCGGATAGCTGCCGACTTTAGTTCGTCCGCCAGCTACAGCGAAACTATTAATCTGAAAGCCGCAAAAAACAACACCTATTATCTGAAGCTAAACGATCTTAAATATTTTACCGCCGAGGATAGTGCCCGGTTAAACATCAAAAATCTGGCGCCCAATATGAAGATAACTGATGACGAAGACAACGACTTTGATCATTATCGTCAGCGGGTTAGACTATCGATTGAAAAAAGCGATGTCGATCAGCCGGTATTAATCGAATCCTATCATGCCAGGGGTAAAAGCTATGACGATGCTTTAACTAACTCACGCAATATCAAATATATCTACACTCAGCAGGATAGTTTATTAAAGTTTGATGAGCGGTTTTATCCAAAAAATGATGAGCTGTGGCATGACGAGGAGGTCTATCTTACCTTAAAGCTTCCAATGAACGCCAAGATCATTATTGAGCGCGAGCTGGACAGAATTTCTGACATCAGAGTTTATGACTGCAATGAACTAAACAAGCGTGATGGCAATAAACTGAGCGACGCTATCTTTATTATGACTGACAATGGATTACAGTGCAAAGTCGATACCATGGTAACAGATACAGTTTTAAATAAACATCTTTTGAGCGATAGTGCTAAAAAGCTAAAAAAATGAAACCGGTAAACAGATACATAAGCCTGCTGTTGATATGCGGGCTTATGTTGCCATTATACGACAAGCATACCTATAATAATATAGGTATCAAGAACAATGGGCGAACCTGTCGGGAAAAAATACAGTCAATAAAAGGTCCTGACTGTAAAACTGACGAAGGTGGCTTCTCCTTTTTTAAAGACGTAATATCTAATATAGCGCCCGCCCTAAAAAATTTAAAATAACATTCACCGACAAAAACGTGCTATTCACCTATGCGAATATCACTTTTCGCCGAAAACCTCAAAATCGCCTGTAACCTTCACAGGGGTTATTGCATCTTAATATAAAAATAACAAACACAGGCTACTACCAGCTAAACCCCATTTTTGATGATTTTCAAAAAAAGAAGAGTACTCTTAAACGGTGTAGGTATTGCCTGATATTTAGAACTACAAAACAATATACCATCTATGCAAATGAACTATTAATACCCAGTTACCTACCCAAAATTTCGGTTAGATAACCGGCAAGTTAAAACAAAACTTATTAACCTTTTAAAAAGAGGGGCAGCCCTCTACTGGAAACTTTTTGCCCGAATTTTTACAAAACACAACATTATGAAAACGTTTACCCATAAAATATATCTTACGCTACTGCTTCTTATGGTAGCAACAGGAGCTGCATTGGCGCAATCTTCCGGGCCATCGGCAAATGTTAGCGGCTCCTTGCTCGACGAGCAAGGAAAACCAATGATGTTTGCTACTGCCAGCTTATTAAATGCAAAGGACTCCACCATAGTAAAGGGCGCTATCAGCAATGAACAGGGCGTATATTCTTTCGACCATATCAAACAAGGCCGCTACGTTATTAAAGCCACTACGGTTGGATATCAGAAAGCAGTTAGCCCGCCTGTCACGGTAGCCGATAACGGATCGGTTACTGTACCTGAATTGAAAATGCAGCCTAATGCACATAATTTGAATACGGTGAATGTAACCGCTGCAAAACCGCTAGTGGAACGAAAAATAGATCGTACCGTAGTAAATGTTGCAAACAGCCCGCTTGCGGCAGGCAACTCGGCAATGGACATTCTTGAAAGAGCTCCTGGAGTTAGCGTTGATAAGGACGATAACATCAGTTTAAAAGGCAAACAGGGTGTAACCGTAATGCTCAACGATAAGCTGACCTATTTGACAGCAGCGCAATTAGCTACTCTTTTACGTTCTACCGATGGTAATACTATTGAGTCAATAGAAATTATTACCAACCCTTCCGCTAAATATGACGCGGCAGGCAACTCGGGTATCATCAATATCAAGCTAAAAAAGAATAAGCAGACAGGGACAAACGGAAGTCTTACCCTTGGAGCCGGTTATGGCGCTTCATGGAAGGATAATGAAACTTTGCAATTGAATCATAAAGAAGGCAACCTGAACGTATTTGGCACGTTTAGTCACAACGATAACAAGCGTATACAAAATATCGATATCAAACGTATTATTACTGGTACCGACGGAAGTCGAACCTATTTTAACCAGTTCAGCCCGCTCGCTACCAACAACCACAACAACAGCTACCGTTTTGGAGCTGATTATGATCTGTCTTCTAAAAATACAATTGGGTTTGTACTCAGCGGTTATTTTAATAACGAGGACGACAGTAACGACAACCGTACTTACATTGGAAAGAACTATAATACAGCCCAGGCCGATTCATCATTGCGTACCGTTTCGGGCATTCATCAAACCTATAATAACTTCGCCGTTAACCTGAACGATACCTATAAAATAGATACAGCGGGGCAGCAAATAAGCGTCGACCTGGATTATTCAAAGTTTAGAAATAATTCGGATGCACAATATAGAACTGTTTTTTATTTTGCAGATGGCACCCTAAAGCCTGACAAGGCCTTTTTAGGTAACCTGACACCATCAAATATCGACATCCATACTGCCAAAGTGGATTATGCAAAGCCTTTGACTAAATCAGTAAAGCTGGAAACAGGTTTTAAATACAGTGATGTAAAAACCGATAATAATTTGAAGCAAACTACTGTTGACGGTGCTCCTGATACCAGTGTTAACCACTTTGTATATGATGAGAAAATAACTGCAGGATACCTCAATTTAAATAAGCAATTTAAAAACACCTCTATACAAGCTGGTTTACGTGCTGAATACACACAATCGAACGCGGTAGGCGATTCAATGAACAATGTGCAACGTATACCAAGAAGTTATTTGAATTTCTTCCCAAGTGTATTTATCAATCACACCATTAATGATAAAAACGAATTCAGCTTATCCTACAGCCGGCGTATCGACCGTCCGCAATACGATAACCTGAATCCATTTGTGTATCACCTCGATCCGTATACTTATCAGAAAGGTAATCCATATCTGAGGCCACAGTATACAAACAACTTCGAGTTCAACTATACCTATAATAAGAGTATCACTTTAACATTAGGCTACAGCCGTACTACGGATGTGATAACCGAGGTACCAGGGACTGATCCCGCAACAAAGGTTGCCTACGTAACCCAGCAAAACCTGCAAGTGCAAAACAGTTATAATGCCAATCTGTATGCGCCTTATACAATCACCAAATGGTGGGACGGCAACCTGAATGCAACAGCTTTTTACCTCGGCTTTAAATCAAACAACCTCCAAGGAAGCAATCTTGACAGGGGCCAAACCGCTTACCAGATAAGGGCAACAGAAACATTTAAACCATTAGCCGGATACAAATTGGAAGTTACGGGCAATTATCAGTCGGCCTTGACTTATGGCCTATTCTATGTAAAGCCCCAATATTCTGTTGATGCCGGGCTGAGCCACTCTTTTGCCAACAAGAAAGCCAATATTAAGCTTTCGATGAGCGATATCTTTAATACTCGCCGTAATGATGTAACCAGTAATTATGGATCGGTTGATTTTGATATCCGCCAGAAACGCGAATCAAGAATAACACGGTTGACATTTACTTACAACTTTGGAAGTACCAAAATAAGAGCCCGCGAACACCAGAGCGGTGCAGATGATCTTAACGGAAGAGTGAAGGGGAACAATTAAGTTGGCAGTTTTCAGTTTGCAGTCGGCACCTTTTCTAAATACAACCGACTGCAAACTGCCAACTAATAGCAGTACACTGCAAACCGCCCATTTCAAGCCGCCTACTGCCCTACCATAAATACGGCATTGCCGAATAATAGTTTGCCATTTTGCCAGAAGCTGCGGAAAATGGGGTCATCTACCAGGTAAACTACTGAACCGCGGCCAATCGATTGGACACCGAATAACAATCCACCCTTTAATTTCTCTTTGGCCTTCTGGCCGACAAAGCCTTCCACATAACCGTTCTTTTTGATGGTGCCCACATTCCAGCCATCGTCACCCAGGTAGTTATATATTACATCATTCAGTTTCAGGGTGAAGTAATATTTCTGCAAGCCAAAACCAAGCGGATGGGTATTATCCATATCAACTTTATAAATAGCTCCCGGCACACTTGAACGTATCGCGTCATGATCTCTGTCGGCATAAACTTTTATAAGGTTTTCCTTGCTTTTCGAACTGGTATCATGTTTGTCGGTCATGCTCTTTATCGAAAAACCCTTTTTGTCAGCAAGCATTGAAACGGTATTTTCCATGGCAATGAGTTTGCCGCCATCATGAACCCAGCTTTGTAGTCTTTCAACGGGCAGATCATCATAAGATCCGTCAGGAAATATAATCACATCAAAATCATTAATGCGTTCGCGGCTCAGGTCGTGGTATTTGACAATGGTAAGCGGGTAGTTGATCTCCTGATCAAAAAAATGCCAGATCTCACCCATTGCTTCTGACGAGCTTCCTTCCCCCGATATCAGTAACACCTTTGGTTGGTGCAATGATTTGATCGCGCTCGAACCCAAATCAGCACCCTTATCTACAAAACCTGATTTTAATACGGACAATGTTACATGGCAATCTTTTGCGGATGCAATGACCTTTTCGTCAAAATCGCCGGCGTTATTACCTGCGCGGGTAATGATTAATGAGCCGGCTGCAAATTTTTGTCCTGCTGATTCAAATGGCGCTTGTGAGCAACGTACCTTTATATTTTTTTTATAAAGCTCAGCCAAAAACTTCACCTCAAAAACAGACCGCCATGGAACAACATAAGCATAAGCCTCTCCTTTAGTTACACCCGGGCTAGTAGTCTCTATTGATTTCGTTTCTTCCGGCTTAATTGACTCTCTCAAGCCATAAGCCCTAAGGCCATAAGCATATGGCAGCGACCAGGCGGTAATATCATAAGTATTAGAGTCTGCCAGGAAAGTCCTGGGTTCAAGCAATACATTTAATAATACGGATTTAGGCTGATAAGCATTGACCACCAGATCGTGCGGCTCGATTGACAACTGTTCCATCTTGCCGGTAACATAGTCAAATCCTACCGCTGAGTGCTTATTCGTATGACCGACTTTAATACCATTATTATGCAGCAGTTCGGCTAACATAGCCAGGTTATCTGGATTGTCGTTTTTGATAATATAAGTTTTATACTCACCCGGCGGATTCGCACGGTTACTGTCATAGTATTTTTTGAACTCAGTTAATGCACGTGATGCATTTGCAGAAACAGTCTCGACAGTGCTCAGGCTGTTCGAAAGATGATGTGTGATACGATCTGCTAAAGTCAGTGTATCGCCGCTTCTTGTTGCTATAGCCAATCCTGCTCCGATCCCCCCTTGCTCATAGGTCATGCCGATTGAACCATTATAGATCGGATAGGTATCGCCATACGAAGGGTAAAGCAAGTCGAATTCCTCTTTAGTAAAATACATCCAGCCATTCTGATCAAAATACTTGGCATTGTTCTTCCCGATGATAGTCTGAAACTCCTTTTGCCAGGAAGTAATGTCTTTATGAAAAGGCTCTGCAGCAGGTGCGAAATAGTAAGGGGCATTATAACCCTGTTCGTGAAAATCCACATGCACCTGTGGCAGCCATTCGTTAAAAAGCGCCAACCGGGCTTTGGTTTCCTTCTGAGTTTGCCAAGCCCAGTCGCGATTCAGGTCGAAATAATAATGGTTTACCCGTCCGCCTGGCCAAGGCTCTGAATGTTCACGCGAAGTAGGGTCGGCATTCGGTGTAACACCTTTTACCGAATTATAGTAATTAATGTACCGCTCCCGCCCATCTGGATTTAAGCAGGGGTCGATCACCACCACCGTATTTTTAAACCAGGGTTGCGTACGTTTATTGGTAGGATTAGCCAATTCATAAAGCGCCTGCATAGCGGCTTCGCTCGAGCTTGGCTCATTACCATGTACGTTATAACTCAGCCACACAATAACCGGTGCGTTGCTTAAAGAAGTATTATTGCTGCTTAACCCGGCAAGTGATAAATTATACTGACGGATCTCTTCAAGCCGGGCAATATTTTCATCTGATGCTATGAACATCGCCATCAAAGGGCGGCCTTCGTTGGTGCTGCCATATTGTTGTAGTTTCACATTTTTGGAAACCGAGGCCACATATTTAAAATATTCTGCGATACGGAAATGAGGCGTGAACTGAGACCCCAATTTATACCCCAAAAATTCGGATGGAGATTGTAGCTCCTGTGCAAAAGCCATACAGGCAAAGCCCAGACAAAACAGTGATAAAGAGATTTTTTTTAGCATATTGAGAAAGACTAAGCTAAAAATAAAAAATCGAATAATTATTTGCTATTTCAATTTTGCTAATTATATTAGCATCCATTAACCTAACCTTTTCACATTAAATCTGCACCTTTGCATGCATACCACAGTTATGACCCCTATACAGGCCCTGCAAAAATATTTTGGATATAGTGAGTTCCGGCATCAGCAGGAAGCAATCATTCAACACATCTTAAACGGGCAAGATGTTTTAACCCTGATGCCCACCGGCGGAGGGAAATCCCTATGCTACCAATTACCGGCCATGCTGATGGATGGTTTGACAATTGTCATATCGCCGCTAATTGCTTTAATGAAGGACCAGGTAGACAGCCTGAATGTAAACGGAATACCTGCCGCATTTTTAAATTCTACCCAATCGCCCGATGAGCAGCAACACATAACAGATCAGCTTAAAAAGAACAAGATAAAGCTGCTTTACCTGGCCCCTGAGCGCCTGTTTGGGCAGGGCAGTAACCTGATCGCTTTTTTAAAGTCGTTGCCTGTTTGTTTGATCGCTATTGATGAAGCACATTGTATTTCACAATGGGGGCACGATTTCAGGCCTGAATATTTGATGCTGGCCGGATTAAAAAGGGAATTCCCAAAAATTCCGGTCATTGCACTCACCGCAACGGCTGATAATTTGACGCGCAAAGATATTCTTGAAAAATTAGATCTGCGAAATCCCGCTGAGTTTGTCTCGTCATTTAACCGGGCAAATATTACTTACCGGGTTTTACCAAAAAAGAACAGCTTTAACCAGTTGCTGGCCTTCCTGGATGCAAGAAAAGAAGATTCGGGTATTATCTATTGTTTGTCACGCAAATCGACAGAAGAATTAGCCGGCGACCTGAAAAGCGAAGGTTTTTTGGCTGAAGCCTATCATGCCGGTATGGACAATGCGACTAAAGCACGCAACCAGGAAGCTTTTTTGCGTGATGATGTGAAGATCATTGTTGCCACCATAGCATTCGGGATGGGTATCAATAAATCAAACGTCCGTTATGTTGTACATGTAGATCTGCCAAAAAATATTGAAGGCTACTACCAGGAAACCGGCAGGGCAGGGCGTGATGGGCTGCCATCGGATGCCTTGTTATTGTATTCTTATGCCGATGCCAATAAGTTACAGCGTTTTGCCCGGATAGAAGGGAATGAGGACCAAAGCGCGATTATGCTAAAAAAGCTGGACGACATGGTAAAATATTGCCAGTTGCAAACATGCCGCAGGCTATACCTGATGCGCTATTTTGATGAAGACTTCTCCGATAATTGCGGCTCCTGCGATATTTGCCTGAGTGAGTTTGATAAATTTGATGCGACCCTTATTGCTCAAAAGGCATTATCAGCCGTTTTCCGTTTAAATGAACGCTTTGGCAGCAACTATGTGATCGATTTCCTGCGCGGCTCCAGGAGCGAAAAAATAAGGGATGAGCACAAGCAGTTAAAAACCTATGGCATTGGCGCCGATATCAGCAAACCTGAATGGCACCGGTATCTGCGTGAACTGGTAACACTTGGTTATCTATCTACTACTGATGACGCTTACCCAGTATTAAAGCTTACCGGCAAGAGCAACTCTGTACTAAAAGGACAAGAGAAAGTAGAATTAATAGCTTCCCAAACCACGGAAGAAAGGCAGCAGGAAGCTATTCCTTACGAGGCTGGTTTGTTAAGTGAATTAAGATTGACCCGCAGAGATATCGCTATCAATCAAAATGTTCCGGCATATATTATTCTTTCGGATGCTGCTTTGATGGAGATGGCCACTTATCTGCCGCAAACGCTTGACGAATTACGACTGGTATCCGGATTTGGCGAAATAAAACTGGCACGATATGGACGTGAATTTCTGACTCCGATTAAAAATTACTGTATTAAACACGGTTTATCATCTCGGATTAAACAAAAATCCATCAGACGCGAGCGAAAAGTTCAACGGGAAAGCCCAAATGGTAAACTTCGTTCTTCCGATACCAAAATAGAAACGTTTAATTTGTACCGCTCGGGTAAAACCGTTTCTGAGATAGCAGCAGAGCGCGGGCTTGCGGCAACAACAATTGAGGGGCATTTGAGTTATTTTGTTCAGATGGGTGAGATCGATGTGCTGGAATTCGTGAAAGAGGAAAAAATACCGGTCATAAAAGATGCCATTGAAAGTTATGGCTATGAGAGATTGTCCCCTTTAAAAGAAGTATTAGGTGATAATTACAGTTATGGCGAAATTAGGGCTGTTATTGGTTGGATGAACAGGAATATTAATTAAAAAGAGGTGTCACACTGAGGTACTCGAAGTGTCTGCGTAATGGCCTTACCCGCATGCTTCGAGTGCCTCAGCATGACACCGCGCACAAATAATATGTAATACTAAATTATGACTGCTGCAGATCTATACAATATCTATAAAGAGCATCCGCTAATTAGCACAGATACCCGTAAAATAATCCCCGGAAGCCTATTTTTTGCTTTAAAGGGGGATAAGTTCGATGCTAATACATTTGCAGAGCAGGCCATCGCCGCAGGTGCAGCATATGCTATTATAGATAATCCTCAATATCAAAAAGGCGATCAATATGTATTGGTTGATGATGTGTTATCTGCTTTGCAGGATTTAGCGAGGTATCACCGCCGTCAACTGACCATCCCGGTGATAGGACTAACTGGCACCAACGGCAAAACCACCACCAAAGAACTGATCAACGCGGTTTTATCACAACATTTTAATACCTATGCCACACAAGGCAATCTGAATAATCATATTGGCGTACCCCTTACCATTCTTTCCATCAACGCTTCGCATGAAGCCGCGGTGATCGAAATGGGAGCCAATCACCAGAAAGAGATCGAATTGTTATGTACCATTTCTCAGCCGTCTCACGGACTGATTACCAATGTAGGTAAAGCACATTTGGAAGGCTTCGGCGGAGTGGAGGGTGTAAAAAAAGGCAAAGGCGAGCTATACGATTACCTAAAGGCATCGGGTGGTATAACTTTTGTCAATAGTGATAGTGCTGATTTAATGGCTATGCAGCATGCCCGGTCATTAAAAAATGTAACATTTTATGGAAGTATTGACCTTGACAATTTGGTTTCAGGTCAGCTAATTGAAAATTCACCATACCTTACTCTGCAGTGGACCAACAATGCAACAGGAGAAAGCTATGAGGTAAAATCACAGCTAACCGGAGCCTATAACCTGGATAATATACTGGCAGCGATCTGCATCGGGGCGTACTTTAAATTAAGTACCGATGAAATTAATGCCGGTATTAGCGAATATCAGCCAAATAACAACCGCTCGCAGATCGCCCGAACAGCTACAAATACGCTGATATGCGACTATTACAATGCCAACCCGAGCAGCATGGCCGTAGCGATCGAGAATCTGGGAAAAATTGAGGCCAAACACAAGGTACTGGTTTTAGGTGATATGTTCGAGATGGGACAGGAATCAGCAGCTGAGCATGCGGCCATCATTAAAAAAGCGATGGAAACGCCGGTAGACGAACGCATATTTATTGGTGCGGAGTTCGCAGCACAGAAGCCGGAAGTCGGAAGTCGGAAGCCGGCAGCAATATTTTACACTACTGCTGAAGAGGCCATTGCAGGGTTAAAAGCCAATCCTATTAGAAATGCTACAGTACTTATAAAAGGCTCGCGCGGGATGGCCCTGGAGCGATTAGTGGAATTATTTTAAGATCATGTCCGATCCTTTTATATACCTGCAATTTATCCGTCAGTTTATGGCAACATTGCCCGGAACATCGGAAGGTATTTGCTATGGAACACCCGGCTTTTATGTACAAAAAAAGCTATTGGCCCGCTTATGGGAGAATGGCGAGGTATTAGTGGTTCACACTGAAGACCGGGATAAATGGATGCAAGCCAACTCTGAAGTATTTTTCATTACCGATCATTATAAGAATTATCCGTATGTACTTGTTCAACTGGATACAGTTGACCCAGAGGAATTGAAAAAATTGCTTATTGAATGCTGGCTGCAGCGGGCATCGAAAACCTTGGTGAAGGAATATGGTAAATCCTAAAATCTTATATTAGTATATGAAAACATTTGCCCTGACTGTTTTACTCATTATAGCCATTTTTACTACTGCTTTTATTCGTAAAAACGAGTCACCTGACAAAGAAAGTTATATTATAACAGGATCGGTAAAAGGATATCCTGACAGTACTAAATTATACCTGGATGATATAAGTACCGACAACTCAAATACCATCGATTCCACTATAATCATTAGAGGCCAGTTTAGATTTTCGGGTACTATGAGCGGGAATATTTTGCATGCAATAATACATACCAAAAGGTTTAGCGACTATAAATTTTTCTGGATCGAGAGTAACCCTATGACCTTCACTGCGGAAAAGGACAGATTTCATTTTGCAATTATTGCTGGATCGAAAACACAGGAGAAGGACGATGAATTGAATGCAGCAATCAATTTGATAAACCAAAAGTCTGATAGCTTAAATCATCTTATTAATAAAAACACAAGTGAGGGTACAAAAAAAGAAATAGCTAAACAAATTGCTCTAATGAGAGATGAAGAATTAGCAGCAAACGCAGCTTTTATTAAAGCCAACCCCACTTCCATTGTAAGCGCCTATATATTGAGTGTTTATTCATCAACTTTCGGTAAGGATAAGACGACAACATTATATAATAATTTTTCTCCCGAAAATAAAAAATCTATATATGGTAAAAATATATTGCATTTTATCACCCTTAATAGAAATCTGAAAGTTGGTGATCATTATGTTGACTTTTCACAAAAAACGTCACAAGGAAAGGAAATAAAAATATCAGACTATGCAGGCAAAATTATATTGATTGATTTTTGGGCCTCGTGGTGTGGTCCTTGTCGCAATGAGAATCCAGAACTTGTAAAAACATATAATGAGTATAAAAACAAAGGTTTGGTAATCATTGGCGTTTCATTAGATCGTGATGTAGAGAAAAAAGAATGGATAGATGCCATTGAAAAAGATGGGCTAACCTGGCCAAATATCAGTGAGCTAAAGGGCGATAAAAATACAGCTGCCTTAATTTATGGCATCAGTGGAATACCAGACAATTTTTTAATTGATAGAAGTGGAATTATTATTGCCAGAAATTTAAGAGGGCAAGACTTACGAGATAAGTTGAAAGAAATATTTAAATAGTTGTGACCTATTAGTCGTTTTACTACCTCATAGTCCATAAAGCAGCATGGCTAATTTAATTATGAAATCTCCCAATTAACGGATAACCAAATTCGCCACTTCCTCACCTACCAAACTACCCATCGCCACACCCATACCATTGCATCTTACCGCGCAGAAAATATTAGGCTGCACCTCTTGTATAATTGGGTTAATATCTTCACCAAAACCCATAATGCCGCTCCACCAATAGTCTACTTGGGCATTTTGTCCCGGTAAAATCACTTCGTTCAAGTAGGTTGTCAATTGGTCTTTCACTGCCTCAGTATGTCCAAAATCCCAGGTTTTTTCTTTTTTGAAATCGATGTTACGGCCACCACCGAATAAAACCCGGCCATCGATATTCCGGAAATAATAATAGCCTTCATCAAAATGGAAAGCGCCTTTTATCTTCAATCCGGCGATAGGTTTGGTTACCAGCACTTGGCCCCTCCCGGGTACCACATCAAGGTTGGGGAACAATTGGGCTGCAAAGGCATTGGTAGCCAGTATTACTTTATTGGTCTTCAGCTCACCATTTGAGGTTTTTATTCTTACATATCCTTCTTCAGGTTCTATCGCCTCCACATTACATTGGTTCAATACTAAAACACCCCGATCATAAACCTTACCGAGTAGAGCTCTCATCATTTTACCAGTATGGATCTGCCCCTCGTAGGGATTATAGATCATCCCGTGCACTTTATTGAGCCCAAATTCAGCTATTTTGGCATCAGCCACTGCATAAATGTCAGCATGGCCAATCACCTGTTTCAGTAAATTGTTAAAGTATGTTAAATGATCCAGGCTCTCCTGCGCGAGACTTTCTTCATGATCCATAAACAATTCATACCCGCCGTACTGTTGGTAATCAATGTTGTCGTCGCCCAGATTTTCACGCAGTCGTTGAAGTCCACGCCATTTGTAATCCACCAGGCGCAACACTTCCTCTTCTGATGACCGTTTTAAGTAAGAAAGCTGCTCAGAAAGTGAGCCAAAGCATGCAAAACCGGCATTTTTAGTACTTGCACCACTTGGCAGGAAACCTCGTTCCAATACAGTAACTTTCAGGTCGGGCTGTTGCCTTTTCAGATGCAGGGCAGCGCTTAAACCCACTATGCCACTTCCGATGACGATCACATCAGCATGATCTACAAAAGCCGTCCGTTCCCAGTATGAAAATGATTGTTCCACGCTCAAATGTAAAAATTCAAGTGGAATACTTTTTGAAATACCCTTTGTAAATAATACGAACATGAATCATTTATCATTTATAATAGGATACAACTCTGCCTGGTTCCTCATGATTATTGTGGCACTGGTCAGCTTTATAGTACAGTGGCGTTTTAAAAGCAAGTTTAACCAATATGCCGAGATCGGTCTTTTATCCGGTCAGACCGGCAGGGAGGTTGCCGAACGCATGCTGAAGGATAATAATATTTACGACGTGCAGGTAATCTCCGCTGAAGGTGAGCTGACCGACCACTATAACCCGGCAAATAAGACGGTTAACCTTAGTCCGGATGTGTACTATAGCCGCAGTGTGGCGGCGGCGGCGGTTGCAGCTCATGAGTGCGGGCACGCTGTACAACACGCGAAGGCTTATGCCTGGTTAAGTTTACGTTCGACATTGGTGCCGGTAATTAATGTGGCGTCTACCTTAACCCAATGGACTTTGTTTATTGGTGTGATGCTGCTTTTCTTCACCCACAACCCATTTGTGCTGGCTATTGGTGTAGCTGCGCTGGCTTTGGTAACACTATTCAGCTTTATTACGCTGCCGGTAGAGTTTGATGCAAGCAGGCGGGCGCTATTATGGCTAAACAATAACCATAACGTAATGCAGACCCGCGAAGAACATGACCAGGCTAAAGATGCCCTTTGGTGGGCCGCCATGACCTACGTGGTTGCGGCATTAAGCTCCCTGGCTACGCTGGTTTATTATGCTTCATTCCTGTTCAACAGGAGAAACTAATCGTTACAGATTGAATATCCGAACACTTTAATATATTATGGAAAGGTGCATTCTTACACGGATGCACCTTATATTATGCGCTGGCATTCAAATTCATGACAAAAAAAAATTTACAGTTCCATTTACAATTTTTTACAATTGCTATTCCTTCTATTCAAACATTCGGAGGTAGTTTAGGCTAAAATATTTATTTAAAAATATATTTTATGCTTAAGCGATTACTTAAAACCGAAGTCATTTTTGAAAATTGGCTAATCTTCATCAGAATCCTCGTAGGTGTCATGATTGCAGTATATGGCCTGGAAATGTTTGACCCTAAAAAAATGAAAGACGCAGTAGCCTGGCTCACCGATATTCATTTCCCCATCCCTTTATTTATGGCCTATCTGGGCAAAGCCACCGAATTGGTTGGCGGAATTTTCTTAGCTATCGGGTTATTTACAAGATTTGTTTCTATTCCTTTAATAATTAACATGAGCGTCATTACAATTTTCATGGGTAATGGTAAAATTTTTGGCGACGGGCAGTTGCCATTTTTATTTCTGTTGTTTTTCCTGAGTTTTATTATTTATGGCGGTGGTAAGTGGAGCCTGGACAACCTGTTATTTAACAGAAAAAAATAAACACTATGCTGCTGAAAGTGTTGTAACTTTATTGTGCACAAAACACGACGACTATGATCAATCCGGATGATAAATTGCCTGTTGACGATTTCGATAACTCGGAAACAGATGACCAACTGAGCCAGCAAGACGTCCATTCCAATGGGCTGAACGAACAGTTTGATTCAGCTAATGAGGACAGCGCGCCGCCTATCGACCTGCTGCGTCAGGCAGGTGATGCTTCAGAGGCTTCGTTTACTTTGGATGTTGACAGAGGCTATGCTCCTAAGGCAAAAGAAAAAAAGGAAGACTGAGTCAGGATTTTTTTTCAAGGCCTTTTATCAATTGCCCTAAAACACGGAAGCTTTGCTCCATGCGTTCGTCATAGGTCAGGCCAAAACTTATGCGTATAAAATTGGTAAAGCGCGAATCGGTACTAAATATTTGCCCGGGCGCAATGCTAATATTTTGCTCTATCGCCGCCTGGTAGAGCTCAAAAGCGTTTATTTTTTTATTCAGCTCTACCCACAGGGCATAACCGCCTTGTGGGCGGCTTATTTTGGTATCAGCGGGGAAATGTGTCGCAATAGCCTGCATATAACGTAAGCTTTGCATGTGTAACGCCTTTCGCAGGTTGCGCATGTGCAAATCATAGCGTCCTGTCTCAAAAAAATGAGCAATAGCCGCCTGGGTGGGTGTAGCCGAGCTGATGGTATGCATCATTTTTATATTGATGATCTGCTCCTTAAACCTGCCGGGGATGCACCACCCAACCCTGTAACCCGGCGCCAGCGATTTGGAAACGGAGGAACACAGCATCACCCAGCCTTCTTTATCGTAACTTTTGCAGGTGCGTGGACGGCTTTTTCCAAAATAGATCTCGCCGTAAATATCATCCTCTATTAATGGAATTTGTCGTTTAGTGATCAGATCAACCAATTGCTTTTTGCGGTCTTCAGGCATGCAGCTACCTACCGGGTTGCTGAAATTGGTCACAAACAAACAGGCTTTAATATCTAATTTATCCATCGCGCTTTCCAGGTAATCAATGTCGACGCCTGTTTCCGGATGAACCGGTATTTCCAGTACATTCAGGTCGAGGCTGAGCATTACATTAAAAATTCCGAAGTAGGTAGGACTTTCAATAGCAACCGTATCGCCCGGTTTGGTAAGCGCACGCAGGCAAAAGATTAATGCCTCCAGACAACCCTGGGTCGTTACCACGTCATCTTCGGTGATCTGTCCGCCCCAATTAAATGCATTTTTGGCGACCTGCTTCCGTAATGAAATATTACCCTGTACATTTTCGTAGTTCACATTTCCATATGGGCTCTCGCGCATGGACTCGGTCATCGATTTATTGAGCCGGGCAAGCGGTATTAAATGCACTGAAGGTGATGAGGCTGATAAGCGCAGTACATTTTCCTTGGACATGTTCGCGTTTACCATAGCAATCATCTGGCTTACACTGGCCTGTTCGATCTTTTTTAATGGTGGATTGACTTCGGGCACCTTAGCAACACTTGACGGCGAAAATTTTACATAGTAACCTGATTTGGTTCGTGCCTCGATCATCCCCATATTCTCCAATTCGGCATAGGCTTTATAGGCTGTACTTATGCTGATGCCCTGCTGCTGACTTAATGCACGTACCGAAGGCAGCTTATCGCCGGTTCTCAGCAGGTTTTGTTTGATCTGCTTTTCAATACGTGCGACAATCTGGTCGTACAAAAACACATTATCAGGCTCTGGAATTAACATTTTCATCAATCTGTTATGGTCAAAAATAATAATTCTGTATCTGTTTTTTTATTGTTGTATGCGTTTACTTTGTAATAATTAATTATTCACTCACAATGGAACTTCAATTAATTAATTACAAGCCGGAATATCAGCCTTATTTTGAAAAGCTCAATAAAGCCTGGCTCGAGGAGTTTTTTACAGTTGAACCGCTGGACAAATGGGTACTAGAACATCCAGATGAGGCTATTTTGAAAGATGGTGGTAAGATTTATTTTGCAGCATCAGAGTCGGACATAATTGGAACCGTTGCGCTTAGATTTATTGAAGACGGTGTTTATGAAATGACCAAAATGGCCGTCGACAAATCCTATCATGGCGGTGGTGCGGGCCAGTTTTTATGCCGGGCTGCTATCGAAAAAGCTCATGAAATGGGATTGCGTAAATTAATCCTTTATTCAAACAGGATACTTGAAAATGCCATTCACATTTATCGCAAAATGGGCTTTACGGAAATTCCCGTTGTTCCCGGCACTTATAAACGGTCAGACATCATGATGGAAGTCAACTTCAACAAGAAACTATTTAAGAGTTATGCCATGAAAACTAATGTACTAAGCGAACAGGAAATACAACAATTCAGGGCCGAAACCAAAGGCACAACCGGGCTCATCCACTTTAACAATGCAGGTGCTTCGCTTCCGCCGGATGTGGTGGTGCAAACGATGACTGATTATTTAAATGAAGAGGCTACTTACGGTGGTTATGAAACAGAAGCAAAATATCAGGAGCAGATAGAAAACGTTTATGCTTTAATTGCCCAACTGATCAACGCCAATGTGGATGAAGTAACGATTACAGAAAATGCCAGCACAGCATGGGGAATTGCTTTTTATGGCCTTGATTTTAAAGCAGGCGATGTGGTCATCACCTCTGAAATGGAGTATGTGACCAACCTGATAGGCTTTCTAAATGTGCAGAAAAGACGGGGTGTCGAAGTTAAGGTAATCCCGAACGACGAGAAGGGAAACTTTTCGCTTCAGGCATTGGAAGAGGCCATCACGCCTCAAACCAAACTGATAGCCATTACCGAAATTGCTTCTACTTCGGGCTGCATGATACCCATTGTTGAGATCGGAAAAATTGCCCGCAAGTATAATATATTATACCTGGTGGATGCCTGCCAGAGTGCCGGACATGTACCGATTGATGTAAAGGAGATCGGATGCGATATGCTATCAGTTACCGGGCGTAAATACCTGAGGGCGCCACGCGGAACCGGTTTTTTATATGTGCGTAAGGAAGTACAGAACCAGATCAAACCGATATTTATGGATAATCATGCAACTGATTGGGTTAGCCTGGAAGACTATCAGCTAAGGAACGATGCCCGTAGGTTCGAGTTATATGAAAAGAACCGCGCGCTCAAGCTCGGTCTTGGTAAAGCTATTGAATATGCTTTGAATATCGGCCCCGACAGGATATGGGAACGCATCCAATACTTGTCAGCATTGTTACGTGCGCAACTTGCTCAAATTGGTGGAGTAACCGTTAATGATTTTGGTGAGCGTCAATGTGGTATAGTAACTTTTTCGGTAGATGGTTTTGATGCTGCAGTTATAAAATCCAGATTGGCTGAAGATCGTATCAACGTAACTGTAGGTAAAGCGGTATCAACACTTATCTACATGGAAAAAAATCAACTTCAAAGTGTTGTACGTGCATCTATCCATTATTATAATACGGAAGATGAGATCGGGATCCTTTGCAAATCATTAGAAGCCATAATAAGATCAGTTATAGCCAAGGCTGTCTGATAATGACAGCAAGGTGAGTTGGGGCTAAAAATATATTCCAAAAGATTATTATTTTTAGCTTCCAACTTAACCTAACAATCTAATGAAAATCAATCTTACTTTTTTTGTTACAGCCGCGGCTATACTCGTTTCCTGCAACAGTAATTCGGGCACGGCTTCAAATGCACCCAAAGAACAAGCTTTACCTATTGAGGGTACCTGGCAATTGCTCCAGGGTACGTTGACGGAAAAGGGTAAAGCGCCCGTAGTAACCGAATATACCAAAGATCAAAAATTTATCAAGATCATCAATGGCGACCATTTTTCCTTTATGGATCATGACCTGACCAAAGGCAAACAGGCAAAACCAATTTTTAGCTCAGGCGGCGGAAAGTATACCCTTAATGGCGACAAATACACCGAATACCTGGAATATTGCAGCGAGCGCGAGTGGGAAAACAACAAGTTTGATTTCACCGTTACCATAAAGAATGATACACTCATTCAGCAAGGTATTGAAAAGATCGATAGTCTTGGCGTAAACCGCGTTAACGTAGAAAAATACGTACGGCTGAAAGCAGAATAAGATTTTCCTGAGCAAAGACAAATTGGTGAGCTTACCGTGAGTTCGCCAATTTTCATTAAGAGCGATAATCTAAAATTATATAACCTTCAATTGTATGGAAAAAAAGGAAGCTTATCAATTTACCAATAACGATGCTGAAAATTACGATCATTACTTAGGGCCGTTATTTTTCGAGCCTTATGGCCGGTATACAGCTTCTCAAATTGATGCGGCCTACGTATCATCCGTACTTGAAATTGCCTGCGGAACCGGGCGTGTTACTCGGCATCTGCGCAAAGTGCTGCCGCCGGGTGTGAAGTTGTTTGCTACCGATATAAGCGCTGATATGCTTCAGATAGCGAAGCGCGAATTAAACAACAATGGGATCATTTTCCAGGTTGAAGACGCACAAAAACTTTCGTTCGCTGATGACTCCTTTGATGTTGTAATATGCCAGTTTGGGGTGATGTTTTTACCCGATAAAAAGAAAGGTTTTGAAGAAATATTGCGGGTACTTAAGCCGGGCGGAAAGTTCATTTTCTTTACCTGGGACGATACCATGAAAGTGCCCGTATTTAAAGCTTTGATCGATGATCTGGTGCTTCCGTATTTTCGTGATGAAGATACCACCCGTTTTAAGGTTCCGTTTGCGATGAATAATCCGAAAATATTGGGGAATATGATTACAGACGCCGGATTTAAACATGCCGAAACAAAGGTTATATCCTTAAAGTCAGGCATCACTTCTCCTGATTTTGTTGTAGACGGATTTTTTAGAAAGCATCCGCTTGGACGGGAAATCATGACCAAGGCCCCTTCAGAATTTGAGCTTGTCGCTCAGCAATTACACGATAAAATTGTAAAATTATCCGATAACGGGCAAACGCCCTTCCAGTTGTCGGCCCTTATGACAACCGGCATAAAATAGTACAAAAAACCTATAATAATACCCTGCAAGAAGGTATAATTACCACGTTTCAAGTCATTGAAAAACAATATTTTATTTTTTTCTCGTGCAAACCGAACGATTCTCCGTTTGTATACGTTTAAATATAAACTTAAACAGCATTTTTGTGCGCCAAATGAGAGGTAACAGATACCGCGATTGCCCATAATGAAGGACATTACTAATAAATATCACCGAATAAATAAAGTTGATGACCGCCCTCTAAACATACATTTTGATATAAAAGATGTATCCAAAAGGACTTATCAGCTTGGCCTTGCCACACTGTTTACAGGCATAGCATTATCCATTTACACCTCTTTTATAGGTCTTTATGTCTCGTCTTTTGTCAGCGCATGCTTCTGCTTTGCCATTTTGATGGTGATCTTGTTAAAGTATAATGGCGACATCGAGAACCTCACCATCTTTATCGTTACGATTGTGTGCGTCATGCTCGTTTCGACTGCAGCCATAGAGGGGCTACAATCAGGGCAATATCTTTACTTTTTCCCATTGATGATGTCTATACCTATCATCGTCGATCTGAAACAAACACAATACAAGGACTCATTTATCTATATCGGCATTATCATTGTCTCGTTCCTTGCCTGTATACTTATAGGACATAATGTAAAACCGCTCGAGGCCTTTACGCCAAGCCAGTTGGGTAAACTTTCGTTTGTAAACAATGTGATCGCTATTTCGTCTACCATCATATTTGCAGTATCCTATATTTTCTTCGAAAAGAAATATATTCATCAGCTTAAAGAGCAAAGTCAAAAGGTAATTGATTCCCGCACTCAATTTCTGGCTACCATGGGGCACGAGCTGCGGACACCTTTAAATGGCATCATCGGCGTTATCAATCTGATGAAACAGCAAAATCGCGACGCCCAGCAGGATGAATATTACCAGATACTCAAATACTGCTCGGACCACATGCTGCAACAGGTAAATAATATCCTCGACTTTAATAAAATAGAAGCCGACAAACTGGAGATTCACCCTGTTGAGTTGAACATGAAACTGTTCATGAAGAACGTAGGTATGCCGTTTATTACTTTATTCCAGGAAAAAGGCCTTGATCTGAAAATCCATATTGACCCTGAACTGGATGTGAATGTGTTGGCGGACGATGTTCGTTTGATCCAGATATTCAACAATCTGTTGTCAAATGCATTGAAATTTACTGACAAGGGTTTTGTAAAACTGGATGTGACCTGTAAGCGTAAGGAAGATAAATTCATAGAAGTTGGTTTCAGCATTGAAGATACCGGGATCGGCATAGCCGAGAAAGATCAGAAGAAGATATTTGAAAGCTTCTGGCAGGTGTATGACCAGGACACCAAGAAGTTTATTGGCACAGGTCTTGGATTAACCATCTGCGTTCGCCTGCTAAAATTGATGGGGAGCAACCTGGTGCTTGTCAGTGAAAAAAGTAAGGGAAGTAAGTTTAGTTTCGACTTGAAACTTGATTATGCTGCATATAATCATAAACAACTCCCCAAAAACAAGGCAGCAGAAAAAGATAATCTTGAAGGTGTAAAGCTATTGTTGGTTGAGGACAACCAGATCAATATGATGGTGGCCAAAAAAATATTGACTGGTTTTAAAGCTGAAGTTACCCCGGCATTTGATGGAGCCGAAGCATTGGCGGCATTAATAAAAGCCCCCGATTTTGATATTATCCTAATGGACTTGGAAATGCCGGTAATGGATGGATTCACAGCAATTCACGAAGTAAAAAAGCTTTATCCTGAAATTCCGGTGATTGCATTTACCGCTTCGCTGGTCGATAAAAAAATGTTGTCGGACCTTATTGATAGCGGTTTTGTGGATTGTATGCTAAAACCTTTCCAGCCGCTGCAGTTGTTGTCTGATATCAAAAAGTATCTGAGCAAACCTTTGCAACCAGTAACTTAATCCTATTCAACAGTTTTAACGCTAGCGGGTTGATTTAATGGTGACTTTCCCTGTATCCAGCGGAAATTTTAAGCTATCTATCGGGATGGGCTGAGTGATTTTCAACTGCTGCAAAGCCAGGTAGGTTTTCTTCCAATCCACTTTATATTTTTTATACTCCGTTACCATACTGGTAGTATCTCCTTTACCATAAAAACTAAGAATATTATTTTGTAAAGGAGGGGTAAGTGCATTAAAATTTTTTCCCTGAAGATCGAGCACCAGTGCGCTATATGTTTGATCTGCCAACCCATATTCACCCTGCAGAGTAGGCTTTCCGGTATCAAAATCTATATCAGGCAATTCGGGGTTATTGCCATTTTTTAGCCCTGTTAAAACCCTGGCATAGACTGCTAAGGTCGTGTCGAAGCTTTTGATAAACAATTTTTCAGCCACCGGGCCGGGTGGAGTAAATCTAAGCGCCTTTAGTGGACCGATCTTTGGTAAAATTTTTATAATAAACGCAGTTATTCTATTGCCGAATTTGGGTTTATCGCGCTCTTTGCCATATTGCTGGTAGTATTCTTTTCTTTTTAATTTGAAGTGAAATTTGCGGCTGGTCATTCCTGGGTTTAGCTTCTTGATATCGTTCTTTTTTAAAGCCCAGGCTGTACGGGTTAAGCTCGGCAACAGGGTGCTTACCGACCATCTAAAGGTTGAAATAGCTAAATCAAGCCTGCCATGAAAAACCTCATTCATATCCTGCCCATAAGTCAGCATAAAGGCCCTTTCCAATACTGGTTTAGCTACATTAAATCCAATAAAATCATGATAACTCTTTGATGCATAGTTCCCCCTCGACATTTGCAGCACATCAAAGGCAAATTCCATCCTGCTATGAAATATTGGGTCATCCTCGTAAGTAACCAGTTTTCCAAACTGCTGGCCAACTTTGGGATATACAATAGGTTCAGCTATGTTGGTGGCCAAAGAATGCCCGTATTCATCTGTCACGTAATGCGATATGGCACCCAGTGCAAAAGCATATTCATTTATATTTTGCGATTGGTCAACGAGGTTCTGGATAAAATCGCCAGTGCGTACATAGTGGACCAGGTTGGTAAAATAAACCACACCAAATGGGAAGTAACCCATGTCGGGCATCAAGCTACCCCCATACGCATAAGAATGTGCGATCCTTAGTTCATCATCTGTAGCATTTGGATATTTTTGTTTTAATAAAGGGACTATCGACTTGTCCCAGCTGGCATCGATAATTGCCATATGTGCAAAAACAGAAAATGCTCTTGATGAAAGCGGGAAAAATAACAGGATAAACACCGTTATTGCCAGAATATTCTTTAATGTTGGTCGCTTCACTAGAGTAGTTAAGAGTCTGTAATACTTAATATTAAAAGCTGTCAAATTGTTTCAAAGCTGAGGGGAATTTATATATAAATTTACCGACTGCTAAGTATCCAATGGACAACATCAATATTAAAATAATTGCCGAGAAGCTAAAGCTATCTACATCTACTATATCAAGGGCATTTAACGGCAGTCCGGATATTAATAAAGATACCCGTGAGCGGATACTGGCATTTGCCAAGGAACACAATTTTTTGCCTAATCATTATGCCAGTAATTTACGGGACAAAAAGACCAAAACGCTTGCGGTGATAGTTCCCGAAATTGTGAACGATTTTTTTGCTCAGGCTATTAATGGTATTGAAGAAGTCGCCCGTAAAAAAGGTTTTTATATTCTTCTCTATCGCACCGATGATATTTTCGAAAAAGAGGTTTCTTTTATAAGCTACTTGAACAATGGTAAAGTAGATGGCATTATCATGTCGGTTTCAGGGGAAGCAAATGATCATAACTACATCAAAAAGTTGGAACAAAAACATATTCCTGTCGTGTTTTTCGACCGTGTTTATGAAGATATCGACGTGTCAAAAGTGACAACCAACGACTATGAGAGCAGTTTTTCGGCTACCGAGCACCTGATTGCCCAGGGTTGCCGCAGGGTAGCCTACCTCGTTATTAACAAGAATATCTCTATTGGTAAGGTACGTGGGCAAGGTTACATGGATGCGCTGGCAAAGCATCACATCGCATTCGACGATCGGTTGGTAATTGATTGCAGCCAGGATGAAAATGAAAATTATACTATCATTCAGAACGCTTTAGAAAGGGTAAAACCGGATGGTATTTTCAGTTCGGTAGAGCGACTTGCTTTGGCCACCTATCATGTTTGCAATGATATGAAAATTGATGTTCCGAATAATCTGAAAATTATCAGCTTTTCAAGCCTGCACATTGCCCCGCTATTATGCCCACCTTTGTCAACGATTACACAACCGGCATATGAAATGGGCATAAAGGCCGCAGAGCTTTTATTTGAAGAATTGGAGAATAAAGGGCTGGATTCAACAAAAAAACACCTTGTCCTCGAATCAAAATTGTTTATTCGGCGGTCATCATCTGTTTAAAACAAAAAAACGCCCCAATAAACCGGGGCGTTTCAAACTTAACAATGAACTTTAAAAACCAAAGACACTTATTATATATGAATAAACATTTCCTCTTCAGGCTTACGCACTTTACTTAATTTGCTGTAAGCATCGTCTGCTGCACGGAAACCAACCGCCGCTATAACAGCAGTTGTTAATCCTTTTTCTTTTAATCCCAGTATTTCATCAAACTGAGGTGCGCTAAAACCCTCCATAGGACAAGCATCTATACCTAATTCAGCAGCTGAAGTAAGTAACACGCCCAAAGCAATATAAGCCTGTTTCTTAGCCCAGGTAATACGTTCCTCTTTGTTCATGCTGTTTACTTTGCCGTTGATCATTTGCTCGTAGCCTTCCAGGTTGACACGGTCTATACCGCGTGTTTTAGCCACATGATCTATGAGCTTTTTTACATACTGATCATCCAGATTGGTTTCGGCAGCAAAAACAATCAATTGTGAGCCATCAACAATTTGTGATTGGCCATAAGCTGCCTGCTGTAGTTTTTCGCGCGTGGCTGCATCTTCAATTACAATTATTTTATAGGACTGAACCCCGGTAGACGCAGGGGAAAGGTGAACAGCGTGGAGCAATTCTTCCAGTTGCAAAGGGGTTAACTTCTTAGTTTTATCGAATTTTTTAGTGGCATAGCGCCAGGTTAATTTTTCTATGAGTGACATGACCTAATTCTTCCTAAATGTTCATACAAAAATAGATGTTTAAACATTTAATTGAGTCATCCCATAGTAAACACTACATCAACCCTTTGTCACGAAGTTCTTTTTGGCGTTGTTTTTCAAGGCGGCGCAGGGCACGCTTCTCCTGGCGTATTTGTTTTTTGGTCTTCCCAACAGTATCTATTTCAGGCTCTTGCTCCACCGATTTGCGAACGGTCGTATCCTTTTTACCAAATAGCCGCTGGAAGAAGTTTGGTTTTTTCTCAGGAACGGTTGGTTTATTCATTATCGCCTGCACATTCACATCGTCGTCATCATCGTTCGTCTGTTTCATCAGGCTGTCGGCAACTGCTGTAGAGACCGGAGCAATATTCTGCCGAAGGTCTTCCCTCAATCGTACTGAATAATATCCATAGCCTGAGCTGTCTGGGTCGGTCCATTTCCGGGCGGCCATCATTTTGCCGATCAGGTTATAATAATTGATCAGGCTTGGCCTAAGTGATCCATCCGGTAGGAACGAATACAAACCTGTTTTGGGATGCGGAAGTATACTGGCGAGGTAAATCCCCTCGCCCAGCGTAAGGTTTGATGGTGATTTGCCGAAATAATACCTGGATGCCTCTCCAATACCGTAAATGTTCCTTCCCCACTCCACGATGTTGAAATAGACCTCCAGCATGCGGTCCTTCGACATCACATTGTTATTCTCTATCATCCACACAATCAATATCTCTTCAATCTTTCTCGATAACGTCTTCTCGCGGCTCAGAAATGCATTTTTGATCAGCTGCATGGATATAGTGCTTCCGCCGCGTTTAAATTTCTTCTGTTTGATATCGGTAGCAATAGAGCGCCTGATAGACTCTTCCACAAAACCATGATTGGTATAAAATGACGGATCTTCTGAAGTCATTACCGCATATTTCAGGTTGGGCGAAACATCCTCCAATGGCGTAAAATCAGGATTTTGCGGCCCAATGATCCGCGACGGCATCGGCTTTCCTTTTTCATAAGGCGTATATACAAAAGGCCGGTTTAGTCTGCCAAGATCCGTCTTGCCATACTTTACAATATTCAGGTTATCCTTTGCCAGTGCAGACTCAAACTGCACCTGGTCGGGGTTCGATGAATCCAAAAACACATGCAGGTGATATTTTACCTTACCAGTAACTTGTATGCCGTCAAACGAATCGAACATTCCTTGCGGAAAGGAATCGAATACGTCCTGTGCATTCATCCAGTCTGAGTTTACCTTTACAGTGTATATTTTAACCGGGTAAAGCTGGTATTTGAGATAGGTTTTTACCGCGATCTTTTTAATCTTGATCAACGATGAGCTATCCAGCGATACATAATTTTTCCCCACAAACACATTGGCATCAATAGAGCCGTCCGGAACAAGAATATCTGATGGTGACAATGCGGGGTGATTTACCAGCAGGTTTTTTACAGACCACGAGCCATATATTCTGGTAACCCCATCGCTATTTTCCACTTTCTCCAGGCGTGTGGAGATGGTATCAAAATTCACTTTCAAATGATAACGTTCTTCTACATACGGGATCTCTACCTTTTTGCCATCAGCATATAAATGAATGTCGATGTTTTTGTCGGATGGTTGCATTTTTCCGCCAATATGCCAGGTTGCCAAAGTATCATTTACTTTGATGGTTGAACTGAGCTTGCCGTCTTTGATCACTGCACTTTGTGCAAGCAGTTTTATTCCCGCACTGTCTTTCTTAAACGTTACCAGGAAATTTCGCAAATCGAGGTCGTCCGGAATTTTATATAAAACCTGCTTCACCAGGTTGTTGGCCAGTACTGAAAGATCGGCGCGTTCTTTCTTCTCAGTGGTATCCTTCTTTTTGAAGAGGAAATCAAAATTCTTTACGCCTTTAACATCAGTTAAGTTCAGGTGACCATTATCCAGCACTATATCAGCAAATTTAACGTTTCCAAATATGAGCGGAATAATCTTGATACTGATATCAAATTTCTTGATACTCAATAAACTATCACGTTGATCGGGCACAACTGTTATATCAGAAAATGAAACAGTGGATAACCCGGTAAAATGTGCCGCACCTATATTAATGTTTAACTTATAATCCTTTTTTGCTTTATCTTTTGCCTTAGCGATCTCCTTTTGAAGCAGTGCTTCGCGTTTGTTATAGGCAATATAACCGCCTATTAATAAAAGGATAATCAGGGAAATAGCTACGATTCCGGCTATGCGGATATATTTGGAAATAGGACGATGCATCAAAAAAATTTATCCAAAACTAATCTAAATCTTATGCGATACAAACGTCAGTATCAACAAAATGTTTCTCAGCACAATTAACAATGCAAAAAGATTTTTTTTACCAACACCGATAAGCGCTTTTTATCATTAACATGACATAGCTTTAAGCCCTGTTTAGTAGCTTTGTGATTGCAATGAATATAACTAAGGAACAAGTTTTATACGCTCTCGGCCATGTGGAAGAACCTGATCTGAAAAAAGACCTGGTAACCCTCAACATGATCCAGGATATCAAGATAGATGGCAACCATCTTAACTTTTCAGTTATTCTTACTACCCCGGCCTGTCCGCTAAAAGGATTGATAGAGAATGCCTGCCGTAATGCGATAGCGCATTTTATCAGTAAAGATATTGAGGTGAGCATTAATATGACCTCGCGTGTTACTACGCAAAAAAATACCGGCGTTCCCGGCGTTAAAAATATTATAGCAGTAGCATCTGGTAAAGGTGGTGTAGGAAAATCAACCGTGGCCGTAAACCTGGCATTGGGTCTTGCGCAAGCGGGTGCAAAAGTAGGATTAATTGATGCGGACATCTACGGCCCATCCATCCCTATCATGTTCGGGTTGGAAGGCGCACGGCCAAAAGCAAGTCAGGCTGATGGCAAAACCCGTATCGAGCCCATAGAGAAATATGGCATTAAATTACTGTCGATAGGTTTCTTTACTGACCCTAATCAACCCGTGCCATGGCGCGGACCGATGGTATCAACTGCTGTAAAGCAACTGTTCAACGATGCGGACTGGGGCGAGCTGGATTACCTGGTTGTCGATCTGCCGCCTGGAACAGGCGATGTGCACATTACCGTAGCGCAGACCTTTCCGGTTACCGGCGCGGTTATTGTAACAACCCCGCAGAATGTCGCTTTAGCTGATGCCAAAAAAGGAATAGGCATGTTCCTGATGAATGCCATTAACGTACCGTTGCTCGGTATAGTAGAAAACATGTCGTATTTTATACCTGCTGAGTTACCTGAAAATAAATATTACATATTTGGTCAGGGCGGCGGGCAAAAGCTGGCTAAACAATTGGAAGTACCATTTTTAGGAGAAATCCCATTGGTGAAAAGTATAAGCGATTCAGGTGATGCAGGGAAGCCGGTTATCCTGGATCATCAAAACCCGATGAGCGGGGCGTTTACCGAAATGGCACAAAAAGTAGCACAGCAGGTGGCCATCTATAATGCGGAAGCTAATGATAGAAAATTGGTAAATAATTAATAACTTTACATATAATATAAATAAGTTAAAATGAGTTTATTAGATCAGGTGGAAGAAGCTTTGAATACGATTCGTCCGTATTTGGAGACTGACGGCGGGAATGTCTCGGTGGAGGAAATAACTCCTGACCATATTGTAAAATTAAAGTTACTTGGTGCCTGCGGCTCGTGCCCAATGAGCATCATGACCCTCAAGGCCGGCATCGAAGAAGCCATAAAAAAGGCGGTACCTGAGGTAAAAGGCGTAGAAGCCATCAATTTAACCGACATTGATGATCCTAATGCTGTACTTCCGGCAAATTTGAGATAATTGTTAAGTATTGTTAAATTGCATTAGGATTTTGTGCAATACACTATTTTTGTCTGACATTTTTTGAAACTATTTCGTAAAAGTCAGGTATAAAACAAGGAAGAACCTACAACCAAGTGAAATATATAATAGGCATATGTTTATTCTTTATTGCTGCTGCAGCCTTTGCACAGCAAAAGGAAAAGCCATTGGTTCAGTTCTCGGGCGTTATTCATAACGCTGACAGCGTAAAAGTGATCGTACCTTATGTGACCATCACCAATATCAGCAATCACAACCAGGTTTATATGAGCAACTACGAGGGTTATTTCTCCTTCGTGGCGCACGAACAGGACACACTGGTGTTTACAAGTATTGGCTACAATGGTGTAAGGATAGTCATTCCGGCCAATGTTGCAAGTAAAAGTTATACCACCCAGGTTTGGATTAAACCAAGGGTAATTAATCTGCCAACCTTCCGGGTATTCCCGTGGGCGACTACAGACGAATTCAGGAAAGATTTTCTAGCTATGAAAATAGCTGACGACGATCTGGAAATTGCACGCAAAAATCTTGAACGTGCCACCAACCGGGCTGCAGGCAATAATCTGCCACGCGACGGGCAAGAAATATCATCCTCCTGGGCACAGAATGAGCATAATGCTATCTTGAACCAGCATTCGCTCCAGCCCAACCCATTGCTGAACCCTGTAGCATGGGGCGCGTTAATGAACCAGATAGCAGCAGGTGATAAGAGCCGTGCTTCGGGGAGCGGGAATTAACTCTTAAGTCGATAGTCCAAAGTCTTAAGTCTTTTACCGTTTGAATTAAGACTCATAACTTCAAAATCAACGCCCTTTCTTAGCAGCAGGAAATTTCATTTTATAATCCACATCTACTATCCCTCTCGAAATATCATTGAGTTTCTTTTCGATCAGGCGTTTGCGCAGCGGGCTTAATTTATCGGTAAAGAGCTTACCTTCTATGTGGTCATATTCATGCTGAATGATGCGGGCCGCCATGCCTTTATAGGTTTCCTCGTGGTGTTTCCAATCTTCGTCATAATACGAGATACGCACGACCGGTTTACGCGATACATCTTCGCGGATATCAGGGATACTCAGGCAACCTTCGTTGAACGACCACTCATCACCGGTTTCTTCCAATATTTGAGCATTAAGAAATACCTTTTTGAAGTTAGCCAGTTCGGGTTCGTCATCGTCAAACGGAGTAGCGTCCACCACAAACAAACGCATAGAGATACCTACTTGCGGCGCAGCCAAACCCACTCCACGCGCACCGTACATGGTCTCGAACATATCTTCTACCAATTGTTTAATATTGGGGTATTCGTCCGGTTCAACAGCAACCGCTTTTTTTCTTAAAACCGGGTCTCCATAGGCTATGATAGGCATCTTCATCTTGCAAAGATAAGGTTTGAAATTTTATAGAGAAACGTCGTTCCCGAGAATTTTACCTTAAAAAGAACAAAATCAATCCATTAAAGAATGCCCTCTTTGCGCCAAGCGGAGAGAGGCAGGTCAAGTGAAACGATGATCGGATGAGTCTAATCTTTCGGCACAAACAGCAAAGTGGTCAGCCGATTATCAAAAATCTGGTTGCTTATCCCCAGCAATTGCTCTGCTGTACAGGCATTTATTTTGGCAAACACCTGCTCTAAGGTATCCACATAGCCAAAATCGAGCAGACTCTTAGCCATCGAAATGATCAAACCAATGCGGTTTTCCTCAGCCAGTGCGATCTGTCCTATAAACTTTTGTTTAGCCTGGTGCAGTTGCAGAGTGCCCAGCTTTTGATCCCGAAGTTTTTTTAGCTCTTTGTGGACCAGTCGTAAGGCTTTATCAGCCTTTTCCGCATCGGTTCCGAAATAGATGGAGAATATGCCGGTATCTGAAAGTGGCGTATAGTTTGACTCAATGGTATAGGCAATCCCGTATTTCTCGCGGATCTCGAGATTGAGACGATTGCTCATGCCCATGCCACCAAGCAGATTATTCAGCAACAACAAACCCGTTTTATGCTGATGTGCTGACGGATAGGCCTGGTTACCAATGATGCAATGTGTTTGGGAAATAGGGCGATAAACGCTTAGTTTTTCACCCGCACTTTCAGTCGGTTTAAGCCGAATCTTTTTTGTACGATTTGGCTCAATACTGCCAAAATACTTCTCGGCCAGCTTCACTACTTTTTTCAGGTCATGGTCGCCAAAAACGGCAAAAACCATCTCTTCCGTATTGTAATTGGCCGTCATGAAACGTTGGATATCCCACTTATCCATGGCAGAAACTGTCTCCGGCGTACCAAGTATATTTTTCCCTAAAACATGATCCTTAAAAAGCAGCTCTTCAAAATCATCCTGGATGGCCTCTTCCGGCTGATCGAGGTATGAGGCGATCTCATCCAGTATCACACCCCGTTCCTTTTCCAGTTCCTCCTGCGGAAAGGTGGAGTGAAACAAAATATCCTGAAATAAGTCGGCCGTGCGCTCCAGGTGCTGTTTCAGCAACGAGGCATGTATGCAGGTGTATTCCTTAGTGGTGTATGCATTCAGATCGGCACCTACCAATTCGAGGCGGTTCAGTATCTGGTTGGTATTGCGTGTTTCGGTTTCCTTAAACAGCAGGTGTTCTATAAAGTGCGCCAGCCCCGCCTTATCTTCCGGCTCATCACGCGAGCCGGCATTCACCACAAAACAGCAATGCGTAATAGTTGAAGACGAGTGCTTTAGTAAAATGCGCATACCGTTGGTTAAGGTATGAACCTGGTAGTCAATCATGAGAGGCGAATATAAGTCTTTTAGCACCGTAAAGTGTAATTGTATGGTAAAAGCGATTGGAGTTGGCTTTGTTTAAAGGCTTAAACAGAAAATATCCCGTCACCGTTAGGCAGAATAAACTCATCAAAAATCGCCGCCAAAAAATTTGCAAAACAATCTATTTTATTCCTAAATTAGTATCCCCTCTTTGCGAGAAAACAACCAGCCTGCTGAAAGCCAACCAGTTAAGATAATTGCGTATGAAAAAGGTTTTTACCCTGGTAACAATTGCGGCCATTGCATTTTTATCGTGTTCAAAAAAGAACAATGACCCTATACCGCTCAATCTAAAAGCCGTCGATTCGACCGTAACGATATCCGGAGATGTTTACCCTGTTATAAAAATCGGCACCCAAATATGGACCTCGGTAAATTACCGTGGCCCTGGCGGAATATTCAATACTGGTTATACGGATGGCTATAACGTGCAACATGGCAAGTTATACACACCGCAGGAAGCCAGTCAGGTTGTTTTACCTGCCGGATGGCGTATACCCAGTTATGATGATTACCTGACACTGCTTATCACAAGAGGAGCGAGACAAAACAGCGACGGTTCTTATAGCACAACACTTGCGGTCGCCCAATCATTAATGGCCACCACAGGCTGGGAAGAAGGCGGGGGCAATAATTATTCAGGCTTTACTGCCTTACCTACCGGGTTTTATCACCTGGATATTCTTTACGGCAGCGGTAATGGGGCGTCATTTTTACATTCTTCTGTTGCCGGGGCGCCTCCAGATCTGGGTTTCACCATAGGGCCGGGGCCGGATGGTAAACCGTTCATCTATTTAGGTGTAGTTTTACTTGATGAAGATCGTTGCTCGTTAAGGTTTGTAAAAGACAATTGACCATATAAACCACTAACGCCGTTTCAATTATTTCATCATATATTTAACGGCATGAAAACCCAGGTAGCTGATCTCACTTTCGAGTTATCCATTCCCTATTCTTCAATTGAAAAACGGGTAACCGAAATAGCAACGCATATCAGTAATGACTATTCTGGCCGCGTTCCGGTAATGGTAGGTATTCTGAGCGGCAGCTTTTTGTTTTTGGCCGACCTGGTAAAGCAGATTGAGATACCCATAGAGGTAACCTTCGCTAAACTAGCCTCTTACTATGGCGGCACATCCACTACACGTAAGATCAGGGACGATTTCGACCTGACCATCGACATCAAGGGCCGCGATATTATCCTGGTGGAAGATATTGTAGATACCGGCAACACCATTCACTACCTGATTGAGAAGCTTAAAGTCCGCGAGCCGGGTTCTGTTACCGTTTGTACCCTGTTGCTGAAGCCAAAAGCATTGGAAAGAGCAGTGCCAGAGTTGAAATACACAGGCTTCGAATTACCGAATGATTTTGTAGTAGGCTACGGCTTAGACTATAAAGAGCTGGGACGTAACCTGAAAGGGATATTTAAAAAGGTAGGTTGAGCGGTTGAATAAGTTAGATTAAGTTGATTGGGTTGGATTAAGTTTTGTAATTTGCGGTACCAGGTTCACCAATTTAACCAATGACCCATTCACTGGCCTACATCCTTACTCTATTAGTAGCCGGCATTGCGCTTATTGTTATCCTTTCTACAAATTATAAAATCCCGGCTTTCTTTTCGTTGTTCCTGGCTTGTATGCTGGTTGGCTTTGGCGTCGGAATGCCCGTTGGCAATGTATTGAGTACTGTTAAAGACGGCTTCGGAAATATCCTGAAAAATTTAGGTCTCATCATCGTTTTAGGCACCGCTTTGGGTTTGTTATTGGAGTATACCGGCAGCACAACTGTGATGGCAAATTTCCTTCTAAAGCGAATGGGTAAACGCTTTGCCCCACTAGCGATGAGCATTACGGGATTTATCGTCGGGCTACCCATATTTTGTGATTCAGGTTATATTGTCCTAAGTGGTATAACCCGCTCGATAGCGGGGCGTACGGGCATATCCATTGCTACGATGTCGGTTTCTCTTGCCACAGGTTTGCTGTCCGTACATTGTATGGTTCCACCTCATCCGGGGGCCTCTGCAGCCGCGGCAACTATCGGAGTAGATTATGGTAAGCTAATCCTGGTTGGTGCCATAGCCGCTGTCCCAGCTATGCTCATCGGTAACTGGTGGGCAAACTATGCCGGGCGGAATGCACCCAATAAGTTAATTGAAGATATTGCTGAAGACGAGCCCGGGCACAGGCCATCGCTGTTAAAAGCCTCCATGCCTGTATTTGTGCCGATCATCCTTATTGCTATCCGTTCTTTTTTAACCAGGGGAATTGCCGGGTATCCGGATTGGGTGAATATTTGGCTTGTTTTAGGTGACCCAGTCATCGCTTTGCTTATCGGCGTTCTCCTGGCATTCAATTGCAAACGAGGTTGGCATAAAAACGAACTAAGTAAGATACTTCAGGAATCAGTGGAAAAAGCCGGAGGAATATTGGTGGTGATAGGAATGGGCGGCGCATTCGGCGCCATTTTAACCGCTACCAAATTGGGCGAACATTTGAGCCAATCAATGGCTTTAAGTACGATGGGAATATTCTTCCCATTCCTGCTTACCGCAGTTTTAAAAACAGCACAAGGCTCATCGACTGTTGCTATTATCACCGCTTCATCATTAGTTTTGCCCTTACTGCCGGCCCTGGGTCTGGATACCGAAAATGGAAAATTATTTTGTGTTTTGGCGATGGGTGCAGGATCGATGACCGTCTCTCATGCCAATGATGCATACTTTTGGGTCATCTCGCGGTTCTCCGGCATCAGCATGAAAACCATGCTCAAGGTGTATACTGTATCTACTTTGTTCATGGGGATCATCACGCTGGCGACCATTTATATTTTATCTAAAATCTGGTGATATGCATATCCTGATCGCTCCAAATGCTTTTAAAAACAGTCTCGATGCTGCGCAAATTGCAAAAGCGATAGAGCTGGGGTTGAAGCAAAGCCGATTGGACTGCACCACGGGATGTTTCCCTATTGCCGATGGTGGCGATGGAACCGGCAGCCTGATTATAGAACGTTGCAAAGGTGTTATTGTATCGCAACAGGTGCATGATCCCTTAGGACGAAAGATCAATTCCCGTTTTGGGTTGATCGATAACGGAAATACCGCTGTGATCGAAATGGCCAATGCATCAGGGCTGCGTCTGTTAAAAAAACAAGAGCTTAACCCGATGCAAACGTCCTCTTATGGCACGGGGGAGCTTATCAACGCTGCACTGGATAAGGGAGCCACAAAGATCATTATCGCCATGGGTGGCTCGGCTACTGTAGACGGTGGGTGTGGTATATTGAAGGCTCTGGGTATAGATTTCTTAGATAAGGACGACAAACGCTTAAAAGCAATTCCGGATGAGCTAATAAAGATGGCTAAAATTGACGACTCTGGTCTTGACCGCCGTATTTATGATACCGAAATCGTTATTCTTTGCGATGTCAATAACAAACTTTTAGGACCTGAAGGTGCCGCCGCCGTCTTCGGGCCACAAAAAGGAGCTTCACCTGCTGACGTGAAATCATTAGACCGTTTCCTCGGCAACTTCGCAGCCGTATCAAAACAACAGCTTGGTACAGACATGACCGGCATCAAACATGGCGGAGCTGCCGGCGGAGCTACATCCGGACTGCACACCTGGCTCAGCGCGAAGCTGGTAAACGGGATCGAATATTTTTTATTACTGACGGATTTTTATCGCGCCCTAAAAGGTGCCGATCTGGTGATCACCGGCGAAGGCAGTATAGATACGCAAACATTACAAGGAAAAGGGCCTTTTGGTGTGGCTTCAGAGGCTAAGAAAAGAAACATTCCTGTTGTCGGCTTAGCAGGCAGAGTACCGTCAAAACCCGATGCTGCATTGCAAAAATATTTTGATGTCTTACTTTCAATCAACCGGGAGTTTATAAATATGCCGACCGCAATTGCTAATACGGAAAAGAATCTTGTTGAGACGGGGCGAGGCTTGGGTGATCTGATAAACTCCGGTGAATTGGTTTTTAATCATTAAATCTGAGAAATCATGTTTCAGGCGATTTAAACACCAACCGGTTCGGCAATCTCTTCCAGCAAAGAAACCGCCTCATCAATACTATTCACCCCATCAATACTCAGGCGAAGCGTGTTTTTTACTTCTTTTAAATTGGTCCGGCGTGGATTAGACTGCACGAACATCAAAACCTGCCTGAACATGCTGCTTTCAAAATACGGCGATTGCTGGCTGGCAATAAAATAGCCGCGAAGTACATTCTTCTTTAGCGATATTTTTTCAAAACCAATAGCCTTGCCCAGCCACTGCAGACGCATAGTGTTCAGCATATCGCTTACCTGCGGTGGCACCGGACCAAAGCGATCATTCAGTTGCTTTTCAAAAGCCTGCAATTCGGCTTCGTTTTCCAGTTTAGAGAGTTCCGTATATAAATTGTAGCGTTCGGCAATGCTGGTTACATACTCATCGGGAATGAGTATTTCCATGTCGGTATCGATCTGTGTGAAAGAAATATACGGCCGTGGTTTATCATCAGGGAAAACTCCTTTAAATTCGTCTTCCTTCAGCTCCTGAATAGCCTCATCCAGGATCTTATGATACATTTCAAACCCGATCTCTGCAATAAAACCGCTTTGCTCGGCGCCGAGCAGGTTACCGCTACCACGGATGTCCAGGT
The DNA here is from genome assembly GCF_030519375.1 of Mucilaginibacter tolerans. GTDB lineage: Bacteria > Bacteroidota > Bacteroidia > Sphingobacteriales > Sphingobacteriaceae > Mucilaginibacter. The sequence goes on from NZ_JAUMKB010000018.1 coordinate 43,206, forward strand.
CACGCATGGCCACGTTGAAGCCGCTGCCCAGGTCAGAGAATTCTTCTATTGCACTTAAGCGCTTGCGTGCCTCGGGTGTCAGCGTTGATAACGGCGGACTTAGCAAATAACAAAAAGCTTTTTTATTGCTTCGCCCCACACGGCCACGCATCTGGTGCAGGTCGCTCAGACCAAACATGTGGGCGTGATTAATGATAATGGTATTGGCATTGGGGATATCCAAACCGGCCTCGATAATGGTCGTCGCTACCAACACATCGTATTCTCCACTCACGAATTTGAGCATCACATCTTCTAAGTCATCTCCCTCCAATTGCCCATGCGCAATACCTATACGCGCTTTCGGAACCAGCTTATGGATCAATCCTCCCAACTGCATCAGGTCGGCAACACGGTTATGAATAAAGAATATTTGGCCGCCGCGTCCTATCTCATATTCAATAGCCTCTTTGATCAGTGTATCATTAAACACATGCAACTCAGTGACCACCGGTTGGCGGTTTGGCGGTGGCGTGGATATAATGGAAAGGTCGCGAGCACCCATCAGCGAGAAGTGCAGTGTACGCGGGATCGGTGTTGCCGTCAGCGTCAGCGTATCCACATTTGCGCGCATATGTTTCAGCTTCTCTTTGGTAGATACACCGAACTTCTGCTCCTCATCGATGATCATCAGTCCTAGGTCTTTAAACTTTACGTCCTTGCTTACCAGGCGGTGCGTACCAATAATGATATCGATCTTCCCATCCTTCAGCTTCTCCAAAGTTTCCTTGATCTGCCGCGTCGATTTAAAACGGTTCACATAGTCAATATTACAAGGGAAGCCCTTCAAACGATCAGAGAATGTTTTATAATGCTGTGCCGCCAGGATAGTAGTTGGCACCAGAATCGCCACCTGTTTGCTATCGGCTACCGCTTTAAAAGCTGCACGAATGGCTACCTCAGTCTTTCCAAAACCCACGTCACCACAAATGAGCCTGTCCATCGGGTGCGGTGATTCCATATCCTTTTTCAGATCGGCAGTTGCTTTTTCCTGGTCGGGCGTGTCCTCGTAAATAAAGGATGCTTCCAATTCAGTTTGAAGATAAGTATCCGGAGAAAAAGCCTTCCCTTCTTTGGCTTTACGTAGGGCGTACAGCTTTATCAGGTCGCGGGCTATGTCTTTAACTTTTTTTTTTGTGGTTTTTTTTAAACGCTCCCAGGTATCGGTACCCAGTTTATTCATTTTAGGAACGGTCCCTTCTTTACCACTATATTTTGAAATCCGGTTAAGCGAGTTGATGTTCACATACAGCAAATCGTTATCCGCATAAATCAGGCGGATCATTTCTTGCATTTTGCCATTCACCTCTACTTTTTCGAGGCCGGCATATTTGCCGATTCCGTGGTCAATGTGGGTCACGAAATCGCCTGACTTTAGCTCACGTAATTCTTTCAAGGTGATCGCCTGTGTTCGCTGATAGCCTTTCCGGAGTTTGTATTTATAATATCGGTCAAAAATCTGGTGATCTGTATAACAGGCCAGCTTTTGTTCACGGTCAACAAATCCTTCCCGTACCGATATGTTGATTGGCGTAAATTTTACGGTCTTATCCAAATCCTCTAATATGGCATAAAGGCGCTCCACCTGTCGCGCCGAATCGGTCAGGATGTAGTTTTGGATATGTTCAGCCTCGTTGTTTTTAAAATTATGGATCAGCAGGCTGAAATCCTTGTTGAAGGATGGCTGCGGACGCATATCAAAGTCTATGGCATGATTGGTTTGATAAAAAAACTGTTTGCCAAATTCAACCACCGGAAAATCGTGCAGTTGATCGGCTATTAGTTTTTCATCCGTAAAGCCAAATTTAGGGTCGATCCATTCCGGGTTTTTGTCCTTCTCTTCTGACGAAAGCGCCTTCCATAGTTCAACAGCCTTTTTATAGCCACTTTTAATGATGTCGAGAGTAAACTGAACATCCTTTATCCATACCTGCGAACCGGCATCCACATACTCCAGCAATGAAATATTATGTTCTGTCAGGAATTTGGACTGTACATTCGGTACGATGGTGATGGTTTTTACCTGTTCAACCGACAACTGACTCTCCACTTCAAAAGTGCGAATTGACTCTATAAAATCGCCGAAAAACTCAACGCGGTAGGGCAGGTCGTGTGAGAAGGAAAATATATCGACTATTCCGCCACGAATAGAGAATTGTCCCGGCTCATACACGAAATCAACACGCTCAAAATCATATTCGATCAGGAACTCATTGATAAAGTCAATACTAAGCTTGTTGCTTACCGCTATTTCGAGTGTATTTTTAGCCAGTGAGTCACGGTCAATCACCTTTTCAGCTAAAGCTTCAGGGTAAGTAACGATCAATCGGCCGAACTCAGATGAATGATTCAGCTCATTCAAAACCTCGGCCCGCGCCAGTACATTACTGCTATCTGGCTGCGTAAATTCAAATGCTTTGCGATAGGATGATGGAAAAAGCAGGACATCTTTTCCTGTCAGATTTTCCAGATCAGCCTGAAAATAAGCGGCTTCCTCACGATCAGGCAGCACAAATATCATATTAGGATGCTGCAAAAAATACAAAGCTACCGCCACCGCCGCATCTCCTGATCCGACCAAACCACGTAACTGAATCCGGGTATCCTTGCCAGCGTTGAGCGCTTTCGCCAACGCTTCAACCCGTTCATCAGTCTTATAAAGCTCTAAAATATCACGGATGTTCAAACTGGCGCAAATATAGTAAAAAGGTGCTTTTTGTTGCACATAGCCACCCCTTTGTATTGAAAACAGGTAGCTATTAAAAACAAAGTGACGCTAAAATTACTTTTTAAGTAAATTGATAATACTTCAAATATCACGTATATTTATATAACCATTAAATCACCTAATCAATTGCACCGTTTTAATAATCTTGTTAACCCGATGCCATGACCTTTAAAACACAACTATTATGAAAAATGCTTTGTTTCCCGGATTAGTTATTGGAGTATTGAGTGGAGTGTGGTTATTTATTATGCTTATAATGGGGCTTCATTTCTCTAACGATAAAGTGGACCCTAAAGAGTTTATTTCTGTACTGATCCCGATTATAGGATTATATGTTGGCGTAAAACGATACAGGGATAACGACCTTGATGGAAAAATGAATTTCCTGGAAGGTTTGATACATGCTTTCAAGATATTGATCGTAGCTGGTATTTTCGTGGTTTTTATAGGTATCGTTTACATTAATTGGATATCGACAGCGGACAAAGCAAACTGGAGCGATTTTTCGGGACGTATTTTTGCTGCCCTTCTTATTGGTGTTCTATCCTCACTTGCAGTAACTCTGTTATTGATAAGCAAATCAAAAAAAGTTGGTTAAACGTCTTTTTTCAAGATATTTCGAACTTACATTCTGGATAGCCGCACTCACTGCGCTTGCATTTACCGATCCCGCGGGACCAGCACATTTTAATCTTTGCCCGCTAAAGGCTATCGGTCTTACCTGGTGCCCGGGTTGCGGCCTGGGGCATTCTATATCCTGGTTGTTTCGCGGCAATATAGCTCATTCATGGCATGCACACTGGCTTGGTGTACCTGCGCTGTGCATTATACTCTACCGGATATATACACTGTTTAATCAAAGGGTAATTCATTACAAGTCATATTCAATATACCGATAAGATTCCGCCATTTACCGACAAGGCCGCTCTCTCCGCCAGTTTTGCGTTTCAAAACTTTTAGTTCTATATTAGTTTTGAGTCAACTTAAAAATAATCACCATGGATAATAGCTTTCAAAATAATCCTTATATGGGTTTACCGGGCATCACTCCCGAAGAATTGGCTTTTTTGCAGCAAGCAACTGCCGAGCTGACAGAGAACCAGCAAAAATATTTCTATATGAATTACACCAGTAAAAGAAAAAGCCCGCAGGATATGCTGATCTTTTGTATTGTTGGGGTATGTCTGGTTCCCGGATTACAACGGTTTATAACCGGTCAGGTGGGTATGGGTCTCGTATATCTCTTCACAGCGGGCCTATGCTTTATAGGCTCAATCATGGACCTGGTTAATCATAGAGATCTTGCAATGGAATACAATAAGAAAATGGCTTTTGAAAGCCACCAGTTAGCTAAAATGAGCAGCTAGTTATAATGGACAACCAATTGGGTAAATACCTGATACTGATAGGAGCGGTTATATTGGTATTGGGTATTTTTATTTATTTCTTTGGCGGAAGCCTCAAATGGTTCGGGCACCTGCCCGGCGATATTCGTATTGAGCGTAATAATTTTCGATTTTATTTCCCTATCACTACACTAATTCTGATCAACCTCGTTATATTTCTGATTTTTCGTATCTGGAAATGGCTCCATTAGCTTGTATCTTTACTTAATTTATTTTAGGCTATGCAGCTTCCATCCTCGCCGGCCTGGTCATTCTGTATCAAGCATTACCTGTTTTTGAAAAGTACAAGCAGCAAAACACTGCGGCTTTTTTCTGACGGGAACACGGGTCTCGTTTTTATTCTCAAAGGACAGCTGAAAGTAAAAGACTCAGGGGGAAGTGACGAAAATTTACCCGCTGTTTTTGTATACGGTCAACTAAATGGCTTCCAGGATATTTATAGCAAGGACGGGACGGAAATACTTATTGTTGTTTTCCATCCTCATGGTTTTTTTAGATTTTCCGGGTTGCCTGCTGATGAGATAAAGGGACAAATAATAGATGCCCATTTTATTTATGGCAACCAACTTTATTCCTTATTGGATAACTTGAGAACAGCCATATCTTACGCGCAATCTATTTGGTTATTAGAAACTCACTTTTCAGCATTGCTTAAAAGCCCGATAAATCATAATGACCCGCTTGGGCACGTTGTAAGATCAATTGTACAACTCAAAGGTCAGACAACGGTAAAAGAACTTACTGGATCAACAGGATATTCTGAACGCAAGCTGGAGCGCTTGTTCCGGGCAGCTATCGGAATATCGCCGGGTAAATATCTTCAAATTGTAAGGTTGCATCATTTCTTATCGCTTATTCGGTCAGGAAAAGAGACAAGTTCATTAACCATAGCTGGGATAGAGTCGGGTTATTATGACCAACCACATCTTATACACCATTTCAGGCAGGCTACAGGATTAACGCCTACCGAATACTTGTCGTCGGCAAACCCGCTCACGGTAAATTTGCTTGCAGTCGATCCGTCCTAATAAACTTTCAGATTTGTCGGAATTATACAATTCAGCTGCTTGTTTATCAGCTAAATTTGAAGAAAACGTAAAAAATGAAAAATATAAAAATTGCCTCTGCACAATTCGAAAACCGCAGTGGAGATAAGGCTTATAACCTGGCTGTCATACGCCAGCTTACAGCACAGGCCGCTCAAAAAGGCGCTGATGTGGTAGCTTTTCATGAATGTTCAATTACCGGCTACAGCTTTGCCCGGCATCTTTCAAAAGAGCAAATGTTGGAGGTTGCTGAATTTGTTCCCGACGGACCAAGCATAAAGCAACTAATAACCATTGCCAAAGAATTTGATATAGCGATCCTGGCCGGACTCTTTGAAAAAGACCCAGACGACAAACTTTATAAAACACAAGTATGCGTTGACAAAAACGGACTGATCGCAAAATATCATAAACTGCATCCATTCATCAACCCACATCTTACGCCTGGTGACAGATATGTTATCTTCGACTTGTTTGGTTGGAAATGCAGTATCCTGATCTGCTACGACAACAACATTATAGAAAATGTTCGCGCAGTTAAATTGCTTGGGGCGGATATTGTGTTTATGCCGCATGTTACTATGTGCACGCCATCTACTAGGCCGGGAGCAGGTTTTGTCGACCCGAAATTATGGGAGAACCGCGAAGCCGACCCAACTACTCTGCGCCAGGAGTTTGATGGCTTAAAAGGCCGTGCCTGGCTAATGAAATGGTTACCTGCACGTGCTTACGACAATGCGATTTATGCAATTTTCTCCAACCCGATCGGGATGGATGATGACCAACTGAAAAACGGCTGTTCGATGATAATCGACCCGTTTGGGGATGTAATCGCTGAGTGCCGGAGCTTCGATGATGAAATTGCTATTGCTACAATCACTCCGGGTAAGTTAACGGATGCAGGTGGTTATCGATACATTAAAGCGCGCAGACCTGATCTGTATGGCGATATCATTGCACAGCCGCATGAATCTGAACAGAAAGTAGTTTGGATGAAAGAAGATTAAGCACTAATTTCACGAATTAGTACTTAATTATGAAATTGTCCATCCTTACTTCTTACCTCGAAAGCCTTGCACCACTTGCTTACCAGGAAGACTATGATAACTCAGGCCTCATTGTCGGCAATCCAGATCAGGAGGTGTCACAGGCTTTGATCTCGCTTGATTGTACCGAAGCTATAGTTGATGAAGCCATTGCCAAAGGCTGCCAGGTGATTATTTCGCACCATCCTATCGTTTTTCGTGGATTAAAAAAACTGAACGGTAAAACTTATGTAGAGCGTGTGGTGGAAAAAGCCATTCGTAATCATATTGCCATTTATGCCATTCATACCAACCTGGATAATGTGATGAATGGGGTAAATGAACGTATTTGCGAAACCTTAGAACTAAAAAATCTTCGGATCCTATCGCCTAAAAATGGCCTGCTCAAAAAGCTTGTGACCTATGTTCCTGCAGATAAGGCGGATCAGGTACGAAATGCGTTATTTCATGCCGGCGCAGGCAATATCGGTAATTACAGCGAATGCAGCTTTAACGCAGACGGGACTGGTACGTTCAAAGGCGGGGAAGAAACCAATCCTTATGTCGGCGAACCCGGTATCCGCCATTATGAGAATGAGGTGCGTATAGAAACCCTTTACCCTGCCACACTCGAAAGTAAATTGCTGATGGCATTGTTCCTGGCGCATCCTTATGAGGAAGTGGCTTATGACCTTTATGATCTAACTAATCAGCACCAACATGTGGGTTCGGGTATGATCGGCGACCTGGACGAACCGCTGGATGAAGAAGAATTTCTATTCGAACTGAAGGAAAAAATGCATGCCAAGGTAATACGGCATACTACGTTAAGCGGAAAAAGCGTTAAAAAAGTAGCTGTTTGTGGTGGCGCCGGAAGTTTTTTATTAAAGCATGCTATAGCAGCCGGAGCAGATGTTTTTGTAACTGCTGACTATAAATATCATGAGTTTTTTGATGCCGAAGAAAAGATAGTAATTGCCGATATCGGACATTTTGAAAGTGAGCAATTTACGCAACAATTATTATATGAAATAATTAGAAAAAAATTTGCTAACTTTGCCGTCCGTTTAACAGAAATTAATACAAACCCCGTCAAATATTTTATTTAATGGAACAAACCGTAGAACAAAAGCTGAAAGCTTTATACGACCTACAAACCATCCACACCAAGATTGATAAGATACGCCAGGTAAGAGGTGAACTCCCTATGGAAGTTGCCGACCTGGAAGATGATGTTGAAGGATTGGAAACCCGTATTCAGAAAATAAAAAATGAGCTGGACGACCTGGAGGATGATATTGTAACCCGCAAAAACCTGATCAAAGAAGCTCAGGCCAATATCAAAAAATACGAAACTCAGCTTAACGAAGTAAAAAATAACCGTGAGTATGAGGCTATCTCAAAAGAAATTGAGATACAGGGCTTAGACATACAGGTGAGCGAAAAGAAGATCAAGGAATTTGGTTACGAAATCACAACCAAAACCCAGATCTACGAAAAAGCATTAGCCGACCTGGATGGGCGCCGTGCCGATCTGGACGCTAAAAAAGCAGAATTAGGCACTATTACTTCTGAAACTGAAAAAGAAGAAAACGAACTGAACTCAGAGGCTGAAAAAGCTTCAAAAAATATCGAAGAGCGTTTACTGATCGCTTATAACCGTCTTCGCGGCAACGCAAAGAATGGCCTGGCCGTAGTAACCATTCAGCGCGATTCGTGTTCAGGATGCTTTAACCAGATCCCACCTCAACGCCAGTCGGATATCCGTCAGCGCAAAAAGATCATTGTTTGCGAACACTGCGGCCGTATTTTGGTTGACGAGCAAATGGCACTGGAAGCAGAAACTGCCTAATTGCAATACGATATATTCTAAATTAGAAAGCGCCTTTAGGGCGCTTTTTTTATGGACCGCTGATGATTTGGGGGACTACATCTAATCTTCAATTATGATAATTCGGCGTGTGGTCTCATTAAATATAACTTCTGTGCTCCCTTTTGGATCTTTAAATCTTTTGCCTAAAAAGTTATCACTTTTGTCAATAACAGGCTCATCATCCATTTTTATATTATAAAAGTCGGCATCTTTTATTTCTGTAAAACCATTTTCTTTTTCCTCGAAATATGACTTAACTGCTTGCTGAAAAGAGGGGTCATAATTAATAACATAAAACGCTTTTCCATTACTATAAGCATAACTTATTCCTGATATATTAAGTTTTAGACCCGGACAATAGTGGGTTAGACTTTCCTTGCCTTTAGTTACGAATTGGCATCCCGTAACAACAAAAAATGGCAGCAACACTAGAATCAGCGATTTGAATACCGATTTATTCATGGTTTTATGGTTTAGTATTGAAAGATAGCTAAAATCCATTTCATTCTAATAAATCCAGAAATCAGTTCAAAACAAACTCGTCTGCCTCCCACCCTTCGGAACAAACAAACTATAATCAAACTCAGGCATCACCCTGTCGCCCATAAAGCGGTTTACGGCCATACGGAACATCTGATGTATCGACTCGGCAATATTACCATCACCACTCATACGTCGCCCAAAATCACTGTCATTCAATTTACCATCGTGGCAGGCTTTTATCATGTTCAATACCTTGTCGGCCCTGTCGGGGAACGCCTTGTGTATCCAATCGGTGAATATTTCGGCTATGCTGCCGTTTAATCTTACAATGGTAAACCCCGCTGCCAATGCGCCACGATCGGCTGCCGCTTTTATAATGGCCGGAATCTCACTGCTATTTAATCCCGGAATGATAGGAGCAGCCATTACGCGCACCGGTATGCCTTTTTCAGTTAATTTTTGAATAACGCCCAGCCTGCCGCTCGCTGTAACCGTTCGAGGCTCCAATTTTTGCCGAAGCTGCTCATTTAACGAAGTGATCGATACATTCACATGCACCAGGTTCATTTTGCCCAATTCGCCCAGTATATCCAGATCACGAAGAATAACGTTGTTTTTAGTGATGATACTGACCGGGTTGCGGTATTGAAGGAATACCTGCAGCAATGATCGGGTGATCTTCAGCTTCCGCTCCAGAGGCTGATAACAGTCGGTATTGCCCGATAGAAGAATGCACACTGGCTGGTAGTTCTTTTTGTTAAAGTATTGCTCCAGTAATTCCGCAGCGTTGCGTTTTACGATGATCTTGCGCTCAAAATCCAATCCGGCACTAAAGCCAAAATATTCATGCGTATTCCTGGCGTAACAATAAATACAGCCGTGCTCACAACCCTGGTAAGGATTGATCGAAAACATATGACTCAGATCCGGGCTGTTAGATTCGCTTACAATCTTTTTGGGTGTCTCTTCAAATATCTGCGTAGCAGTGTTTTCAAGGAATTGTTCATCCAGCCCCTCGATATGCTGCAGCACATATTTATTCTTCAGAAACTTGTTGTGGGTATTAACCTGTGCGCCCCTGCCCTTAAAAAACTCTTCATTTTCCTCATGTGACATAGTGCAAATTTGCTAAAAATATTAGCATATTACAAATCTATCAACTTATGTTTTATGGCATAAAGCACCAGGCCAATGCGGCTTTTTATTTGCAGTTTTTCAAAAAGCTGATCGCGGTAGCCGTCTACTGTGCGCGAGCTGATGCACATGTGGTCTGCAATTTCTTTGTAGGTGAGTTCAGTAGCGGCAAGCTTCAAAAATTCAACCTCGCGGCTGTTCAGTTTAATCAGGTTGTAATCAATATTGATGCTGTCAACCAAATGACGGGTTACAAACTCGGGATAATAAACCTCGCTACGCGAAACCCTGCAAAGCGCATCTTCAAACTCGTGGGGCTCCGAATCCTTTAGCAAATATCCTTTAACACCCATTCTAACCATTGTTAGTACCTTTTCGGCATCCTCAAACATGGATAAAACAATAATATTAATATCCGGGTGGTTATCCCTTAGCCATTTAGCGGTTACTATACCGTTCATTTTAGGCATACTAATATCAAGGAGAATAATATGTGGTTTATTTTTAGGGCTGATTTTGCGAATCATTTCCTCGCCGTCACCAGCTTCAAACATTATGGTGTACCGACCAAAGTCTTCAACAAGGGAAGCTATGCCGCTTCTGAACAGGCGATGATCGTCAACGAGTGCGATGCGGATGGGGTCCTCCATCAGTATGGTTGTTGTTTTAAAGGGTTTAGGACAACTTTTATATTGCAACCTTTGCCCGGTGAACTGTTTATTGTTGCAGTGCCCCCTATCAAGGCCGCCCGGTTTTCTATGTTTCTTAATCCTGAGCCACTTTTATTTTCAAGTGTTTCGGCCGAAAAACCAGAACCGTCATCTTCGAGCGTCAAAATAAACAAATCGGTATGATATTGCAACATGATTTTCAAATGTGCCGCCCTTGCATGTTTAAGTGTGTTATTCAGTGACTCCTGGAATATTCTGAAAAGTACCAATTCGCGCTGTTCGCCCAACGAATAGGAATTCCCTTCCTGAGCAAGCGAAACTTTAATAAGTCCGCTTTTATCTATACGTTCAACTTCGTTTTCAATAGTCCTTATCAACCCCTGCGAGGCGATATGCTCAAAGCTTAAACTTTTGGAAAGGTCGCGTAAATCGGTGATACTTTGCGCCACCAGTTCACGTGTTTCAAGCACTTTCCCCTTTTTTTCTTCCTCAATGCCCCCGGCTATATTTCCAAGAGTCAGTTTTACAAATGAAAGCACCTGGGTGATATTATCATGTATTTCGGTGCTTATATAGTTTAGGGTCTGTTCCTGAACTTCTAACTGTGTTTTTAAAAGCTCCTGCCTAAAGTTTGCATGCAGCTCTTCCTGCTCCTGCTTATTTTTTAATTGTCTGTTACGATATAAAACAACAAAGTATATAATGAAAAGCGTTACAAATGCGAATAAAGCTGCACTGGAGAACACAACCATCCGCACATTTTCATCAAGCATACTCTGATTTTTTTTCCTTGTAATTGTTAAGCAGGGCTATACCGGTTAAGATATTTAATATATAATAGCTACCGTACCAAAAATAATATATACCCTCGTCAAACTTAAGTTGGGCGTAATAATTTGTAAGCCCCAAATTTAGAAACATTGTCGTTGAAAAAAAAAGTATGGAAGTATTGTACCAAAAAATTCCCTGACTGGTAATCATAATTTTTATCGGATACAAAAGCATTTGTTTGAATAATAATAGCGAAAATGCAACCAACATGGTGTTAGTAACCATATACAGGAAGGAAGGAAATGCCTTGTAAGCCGGCTGCAGAAATATTCCGTTAACAAACGCAAAACCAACAATTGCAATTGTTGATATCAAAACGATCTTTTTCATGGTTTTGCTCTGAAAAAGGTAATAGTAGATACATGAATAAAAAACATATAAAACCAGGCACTCCAGATGTAACACCAGTGCATTGGTCTTATATAGATGAGCGGAGATTTTAGAACATAAATCTAATAATATAGTAATAGGCACTGTAAGAGCCAGAAGCTTAAAAGGTGTGGTTAGCTTTGAATAGCAAACCACACCAATACCAAAAACTATAATTAGCAGTGAAAAATTTACGGCTTCCTGTATTGTCATTTATTAAGAATTAACCCTGAGTGCAATAGGGCGGACACGGAGGCGGCGGACCATAAGGACCTCCGCTCGAGGTAAATGGAGGGGTACTCCCTATTGCCCCTGTATAAAAAATGGTGAAAATGTTGTCTGGGTTTCCAGTTGCCGACGGATCCTTGGCTAATTGAATACTGATACCCGAGATATCCGGATTGCTGTCGAGGATGTCCTGGATGCTTTTGCGGTCGATGTAAAAACCGTTAAGCAAAGACCCATCTGGCGTCTTTAATCCTGGTCCCCCGTCTGCAGCATTTTGTTGTTGGTATTCCGCAATCAGGCTTTTGGGGTCATTTGATGATTCCATAGTTTTTTAGGTTAGGGTTAATTAATACTGTACAATATACGAGCAATGGAATAAAAAGATACACCGTGTTTTCACGGTATTTTGTGTGGAAAACCCAGAAAATATATGTGGAAAAGATGGTCGAAAACAAAGGCCATATACCTAATTGATTAACCATCAAGCAAAAACACAAAAAGCTCTTTGGGGCCGTGTGCACCCAGCACCAGTGTTTTTTCGATGTCGGCAGTCCGGCTCGGACCCGTTACTGTAGTAATCATTGAGGGTAATTGATCTTTATATTTTTCTTTGACTAGCTTAAAGCCGTCCTTCAGGTCAAGAACCAACTGTGAAGTGTAAGCAAAAACGATATGCACTGGGGGATAAATGCTCAAACGGCGTCCGGCCATATCGGAGTTGGATAACATGATGCTGCCATTGCGTGCTACTAATGCTTCGCATAAAGTGATACCAACCTCTGCCTGCTCAAAATCTTTTTCAGTTTCAAAATATGGGAACTCATAACGGGTCAAAAACTCTTGCAAGGCAGGCTCCCAGCAATAAATCTTATGCCATTTATGCTGATCGGCCAGGTTTAACAGGTTTTCAATTGCCTGTAGTTCATCTTCGCAAAAAACAAACTGTCCTGAAACAGCTGCAAATTCTTGCGCAAAAATCACTTCAAGTAATTCGTCAGTAGGGGGATAGTGGGGAAGGTCTTCAAGATTAGGATAAGGGTTATCCCTTTTCTCCAGCAAAGCTTTGCGGATCTTTTTCAGCAGCTTTTCTTTCGATGTTGTAATGTCCCTCATCTTTGAAGTCTGGAGTCTAAAGTTAAAAGTCTTAAGTCATATTGTTTCTTTGGGGAGAAACGCAAGACTTAAGACTCCTGACTTAGAACTTAAAATTATGCTTTATCGCCTTTGGCGTCTTTTTCTTCAGGATTCCTGTTGAATGTTCCTGAATGGTCAGCAACACCCTCGTGTACAAGGTTTCCAGCAGCTGCGTCCTGGTTGCCCCCTTCCGGGCCATTTACAAACTCGTCATAAGTGGTACGGTGGTCAAATGGGCGTTTACCTAATATTTCTTCCAGGTCTGATTGGAACAATATTTCTTTTTCCAACAGCTTGTTTGCCAGTTTTTCTAAGCCTTCCCGTTTGTCGGTAAGTAACTTTTTAGTACGCTCGTACATTAAATTAATCTGGTTGCGTACCTCGGCATCGATCAACTCCGAAGTTTTTTCCGAATACGGCTTGTTAAATTGATATTCTCCCTGCGTGTCGTTAAATGATATATTTCCCACCTTGTCGTTCATACCATAAATGGTCACCATAGCATATGCCAACTTGGTAATTCTCTCCAAATCATTCTGTGCACCAGTTGAGATCTTTCCAAATGTAATATCTTCGGCCACTCTTCCGCCCAATGTCATACACATACCGTCTTCCAATTGCTCGGTAGTATATAAGAATTGCTCTTTAGGCAGATACTGGGCATAACCCAAAGCAGCAACCCCGCGCGGAACAATGGAAACTTTAACAAGTGGATCAGCATGCTCCAGAAACCAACCAGCTATGGCGTGACCGGCCTCGTGATAGGCAACGATGCGTTTCTCTTCTGGTGATATGATCTTGTTCTTTTTTTCCAAACCCCCAATCACACGGTCGATAGCGTCCTGGAAATCCTGCATATCAACTGCCTCTTTGTTTTTACGGGCAGCTATCAGGGCGGCCTCATTACAAACGTTGGCAATTTCAGCACCAGCAAAACCTGGTGTTTGCGCTGATAGTTTTTTTGCGTCGACACCTTCGGCCAGTTTAACAGGTTTCAAGTGCACTTTAAATATTTGTTCGCGGCCAAGCAGGTCGGGTTTGTCAATAGAAACTTGTCTGTCGAAACGACCCGGACGCAACAAAGCCGAATCCAATACATCCGGGCGGTTGGTAGCTGCCAGGATGATAATACCTGAATCGGTACCGAAACCATCCATCTCAACCAACAATTGGTTCAGTGTATTTTCGCGTTCGTCGTTGCCACCTACAATATTGTTTTTACCACGGGCGCGGCCGATAGCATCAATTTCATCGATAAATATGATACATGGCGCTTTGTCTTTTGCCTGGCGAAACAAGTCGCGCACACGGGATGCACCTACACCCACAAACATTTCCACGAAATCGGAACCTGAGAGTGAGAAGAACGGCACCTGTGCTTCGCCGGCAACTGCTTTTGCCAACAATGTTTTACCTGTGCCCGGTGAACCGATTAGCAACGCACCTTTGGGGATCTTACCACCCAGATTGGTGTATTTTTTGGGATTTTTAAGGAAATCAACAATCTCCATTACTTCTTGTTTGGCTTCTTCAAGGCCCGCTACATCATTAAATGTAACGGATACCTGAGCCTCTTTATCAAACAGGGTAGCTTTTGATTTACCGATATTAAATATCTGACCACCCGGGCCGCCACCACTGCCACCTGACATACGACGCATGATGAATATCCACACAGCAGCAAATAATACCACCATAATGATACCCTGAACCAGCCAGTTTCCTAATATGCTTTCGTGTTGGGTAAACTCAATAGGTGTTTTTTGCGCGTCCGGAAGATCTTTCTCTGCAGTAGATACTGTTTGTTTTAAACTTTCATAAGACGCATCAGTAAACTGATACTGTGGCCCATTATTGGTGCCCCCTGTAAAGGTCGTCTTCTGATCACGGACATCATTATATTGCTGCTTGTTAAGGCTTTCTTTCTTAATGTAAACTTCTACTATAACAAGATCACCATTTTTATAAGCGACCAGTTTTTCGGCATCGTGATTTTTTAATATGTTAGATTCAAAAAACTGGTAACTAATAGTTTTTACTACCGGGTTGCTTGATAAGTATCCAACGCCCAGCAACACCAAAATAACAATGGCATAAAGCCACATGATATTAAATTTGGGTGGTTTTGGGGCCATTTTTTTATTAGGTATTTTCCGTATTGGTTTCGGACTCTCTGATTTATTATCTTTCATCTCCATTTATTAGATCAAACTTACGATCATTAATTTATTATTTGTTATGGGAACCGTGCACAAGACGCATGTCTTTACGGTTCTGTGACGGAGTTTTTTAGGCGCTCTTATAAAATTTGATTTCCGCATCACCCCACAAATCCTCTACTCCATAAAACTCGCGCTTGTCGGTTCTGAAAATGTGTACCACTACGTCTATATAATCCAGCAGTATCCACTCTCCGTACTCAAGCCCCTCTTTGCGCCAGGGTTCCTGTTGTGTTGCTTTAAAAATTTCTTCTTCTACGCTATTGGCTATAGCTTTTACCTGTGTGGACGAATCGGCATGGCAAATCACAAAGTAATCAGATACCGAACTAAATATATTTCGAAGGTCTAACCTAACAATATCATTTCCCTTTTTTTCCTGTATACCGTATATAGCCAGTTCAGAAAGATAAGCGGACTCACTTAGCACTTTGTTTTTTACCATCAAAAAGAATTAGTTTTGAACAATTTAGTTTACACATTATATACATTGCAAAATAACATATTTTCAGGATTATTTGTTGGACAAAATTTAATCACAATTAAACAAGTTGATTCAACAAACAATTTCCTTAAGAATACTCTGACAAATTCCAAGCCACTTCCTGAAGGAACGGTCATTATGGCAGAAAGCCAATATGCCGGCCGGGGTCAGCAACAAAACCGCTGGCATAGCGAAGACGGAAAAAACCTGACCTTTAGTATACTTCTAAACCCGGTTTTTTTGCCCCTGAAGCAACAATTTGACCTGACCAGGGCAATAAGTCTGGGCATTATTAATGCGCTATCTCCTCTTTTAGGCGACCAATTAAAAATTAAATGGCCCAATGATATTTATTATGCCGATGACAAACTGGGTGGCATATTAATAGAAAATATGGTACAAAGTGGGAAAATTAAAAATTCTATAATCGGCATAGGGCTGAATATTAATCAGGAGAATTTTCCGTTAGAAGTACCTAATGCAGTGTCGTTAAAACAAATCTTACTCAGGGATTACGATTTGAAACTAATATTATCAGACATTTGCAAAAATATTGAGGCAGTCTATCTTAATCTGAAGGCAGGCCATTTTGATGTTGTAAGGAAAGATTATCTTGCCCGACTATATTGGCTGAATGAACGAAAAATGTTCAAGGCTAAGGGGCAGATATTTGAGGGAATAATAGAAAGTGTGCGGGAAGATGGGGTATTGATCCTGAACAATGAATCGGGGACTTCAGAATATACGCAGAAAGAAATTGAATTTTTGAATAAAACAATCGATAAATAGAAACTGAAATGAAAAAACTATTGCTTTTGATGACCGTATTGCTGATCAATGCGGCTTCTTATGCACAGATAGAAACACCGGTGAAATGGTCATATGCAGCCAAGAAATTAAGCAACAATGAAGCTGTAGTATTTTTGCGTGCCACCATACAAGATGGATGGCATATCTATTCGCAAAATGTCGGAGATGGCGGACCTATCAAAACCTCGTTCAAGTTTACGCCAACAAAAGAGTATACGCTGGTTGGTAAGACAAGTGAGCCTACACCTATCAAAAAATATGAAGATGCGTTCAAGATGAATGTAACCTACTTCGAAAAAACCGTTACTTTTCAGCAAAAAATAAAATTAAAAGCAGGCAATGTGGCGGCCATAAAAGGCCAGCTGGAATACATGACCTGTAATGACAAAAAATGCCTTCCGCCGGAAGATGTTGATTTTTCAATTCCATTAGGTAAATAAAACCCCTGGTGAAAATGACATCTTCGATCTCAAAAAGCTATATAAAAACGATATGGTTAGCCCTTTTTACGGTAATTGTCATATCGTTTACCGGAAATAACAAGGCATACGCCTTTCAAAAAAAGCAGGCTGACACGGTTTCCACGAGTGATGTCCAGTTTACGGATATCCCTACTGCAGCCGATAGCATAGCTGCCCGGAAAAAGGCTGCCGTTGAGGCTGCAAAAGCAAAACCTGCCACCCAAACAACTGTAGCTAAACCAGAAGCACCAAAAACATTGTGGCAGATTTTTATCGAAGGCTTACTGGGCGGATTTACAGCATTATTGCTGCCATGTATCTATCCTTTGCTTCCTTTAACAGTAAGTTTCTTTACTAAACAAAGCGGCACCAGGGCAGGCGGGATATTTAAATCTGTTATTTACGGCTTGTCAATCATTATCATATATGTGACATTAGGGCTGCTCATCACTATTGCATTTGGGTCGGATGCGTTGAATGCCTTATCGACGAATGGTATTTTTAATATATTTTTCTTCCTGCTGCTAGTTGTTTTTGGTGTTTCTTTCCTCGGAGCCTTCGAAATTGTTTTGCCAAGCTCACTGGCAAACAAATTAGACCAGAACTCGGACCGGGGTGGAATGATCGGCATATTTTTCATGGCATCAACCCTCGTTGTCGTATCATTTTCATGTACAGGACCAATCATCGGAACACTGCTGGTTGACGCTGCATCCAAAGGCGAACGGCTTGGCCCGGCTATGGGTATGCTTGGTTTTTCTGTTGCGTTGGCTATACCGTTTACCATATTTGCCTTATTCCCTTCTATGCTCAAAACCTTACCAAAATCAGGTGGCTGGCTTAACAGTGTGAAGGTTGTATTAGGGTTTTTGGAATTAGCATTTGCTTTAAAATTCCTATCGAATGTTGATTTAGCTTATCACTGGAACTGGTTCGATCGTGAAATATTTCTATCCCTTTGGATAGCCTTAGGGCTCTTGCTGGGCTTATATCTTATCGGCAAGATCAAATTTTCGCATGATAGCGAAGTCACTCATATATCTGTGCCGAGGTTCTTTATCTCCCTTATCGTATTTGCCTTTGTTATTTACATGATACCCGGCTTGTGGGGAGCGCCATTGAAATCGATCAGTGCGTTTTTGCCTCCTCCGGCAACACAGGATTTTGATCTATCCCGTGATCCTGGCGGATCGGCCTCAGCACCTCTTCAACAAACCTCTATAAAAGAGCATAAGTATGCCAACAATTATCTCCGCATAAAAACACGCGGCCTCGATGCCTGGTATGATTACGATCAGGCATTACAAGTATCTAAAGAGTTGCATAAACCGATTATTATTGATTTTACAGGGTTCAATTGCGTGAATTGCCGTAAGATGGAAACTAAAGTATGGTCTGATCCGGTAGTTTTTAAGCATTTGCGTGACGATTTTGTACTGCTTCAGTTGGTTGTTGATGACAAGGCGGAGTTAACTGCAAACGAGCAGTTTGTATCAGGTTATAGCGGCAAGAAAATCACCACGCTGGGAGGGAAATGGAGCGACGTGGAAGCGTCCCGTTTTAACTCAAACTCACAGCCTCTTTACGTAATGCTGGATAGTGATGGCAACCTGTTGAAGGATAAAGATGGCAAAGAAATTCAGCCTTCGCCGGCGGATTATGACATTGCCAGCTATACAAAATTCCTCGAAAGCGGTATCAATGCTTACAAAAAATAGCGCAGAGCCAAAAATAAATGTAAATTCGCGCTGAAAAATGATAGTGTTATTATAACACAAATCATATTTTGATAAGGTTTTTTTGCGTTTATTAAGTTGAGAGCGGGTTCTTGGCCCGCTGTACTACCAAAAATGGCTGACATAACAAATATCGGGCTTTATACTTCGGGCGGTGATGCGCCGGGGATGAATGCTGCCATACGGGCAGTTGTGCGTACAGCATTATTTTACAACATTAAAGTTACCGGGATTCGCAGGGGTTACGAAGGGATGATCACAGGCGATCTGTTCCCAATGGACCGCAGATCGGTTTCAAATATTATACAAAAGGGTGGTACCATACTAAAAACTGCCCGCAGCGAACAGTTCCGCACCAAAGAAGGCCGCCAGATTGCTTACGATAATTTAAAAAGCTTCGGGGTTGATGCCTTGATTGGTATTGGTGGCGATGGTACTTTCAAAGGCGCCAGTGTTTTTGGTGAAGAGTTTGACATCCCAATCATCGGTTTACCCGGCACGATTGATAACGACATGACAGGTACCGATTTTACGATCGGTTATGATACAGCAATCAATACCGTGATCAATGCAGTAGATAAGATCAGGGATACCGCCGAATCACACGACCGCCTGTTTATTGTTGAAGTAATGGGCCGCGACTCTGGTATGATCGCTTTGCGCACAGGCATTGCCTCGGGAGCTGAACATATACTTATTCCCGAGAGAAAAGCAGGTCTGGCCAGTTTGTTCGACAGGCTGGAAAATGGCCGCAAGGATAAAACATCACGTATAGTTATTGTAGCTGAAGGTGAAAATGAAGAAGGGGGTGCGTTCGAGATCGGCCGTAAAGTGAAAGAGAAATTCCCGCATTTAGATACCCGTGTTTCTATACTTGGCCATATTCAGCGTGGCGGAAAGCCCACTTGCATGGACAGGGTACTGGCGAGCCGCACCGGCGTTGCTGCTGTTGAAGCCCTGAAACTGGGTTACCGCGGAGAAATGGTGGGACTGATCAACAACGAGATCATGTTTACACCATTTGAGCATGCAATAAAACACCATACCGATATCGATCCTAACGTTATACGAATAGTAGATATGCTGTCCTTATAAGTGGAAGCGTGAATCAATAAAAGTTTTATTTACAATCAGGCGGATCACTTCGTCAATCTCCTGGGTTACCGTATGCAGGTGATCCATGATTTGTTTATTCTCAGGGTTACTGAAATTGTCCCTGTCCAGAATATTGAGTAATCCTATCATACTGGCCACCGGCCGCCGCAATTCGTGCGAACTTAGCGAAGCAATATTTTTCAGGCGCTCATTCTGCTCTATTAATGCTTCTTCCGTTTTTAATCTTTCGGTGATATTACGGGCAAAGCAGCCAACGCCAATGATTTTGTCCTTGGTGCCCTTATAGATAGGGTTAAAACTTACCTCAAAATGATCATTTTCCTTTGTTTTTGGATTGAGGCTCTCATGCCTGATTACATATCTTTCGCCATCAAAAGCCCGTTGGTAATAAGACCGCCATTCAGCATTAATCTCATCCGTTGAGCCTGAATACAGGTATGCATTATCGCCCTCCTCCGGTGTTACACCGGTGGTATTCGATATCCGCTTACGGTAAGCGCTGTTCATATAAACATACTTGCCATTACGGTCTATAGACCAGGTAAGGTCTTCGGTGTTATTAATTAGCGCCTCCAGGTTATTTTTTGTCCACAGAATTTCTTCCTGCACATGCATTTCGTACGTAATATCGCGTATGAATACCGTGAGACCTTCGCTTGCGGGGTAGACTGTGGTATTAAACCATTTACTTAGTGGCTTAAAATAATCGGTAAACTGTACGCTTATCTCCTCATTCATGGCTTTGCGGTAAGCATCTTCAAATTCAGTAGCGACAATGTCGGGGAAGATGTCCCAAATTACCGAACCTAGTATTTCCTCCCTCGGTTTTCCGGTTATTTTTTCAAAGGCACTATTTACCCTGATAAACTTCCAGTCATTATTAACTATAAAAAATGCATCGGTAATACTTTCTACAAAGCTATTTAGCTTCTCAGAAGCTTTTTTAACTTCTTTTTCTATCTCAATATTTTGGGTAACATCCTGACCTACACCCTGCAATTCAGACACTTCTCCGTTTTCATCCAGAATAGCGATGAACTCCCACTTTATCCAGTGGCTGTTCCCTTCTGTATCAACCTTGCGGTGCTTAAGGCTTATTACTTTGCCCGGATTTTTAATACAAGATTTAAAAGCACGTTCGCACAACTCGTATTCTTCCGCTAAAACTGTTTTCGAGAACGGCGCTCCTATAATATCTTTCTCTTTGTAGCCTAGCGTCTTAAAAAACCACTTATTGGCAAACGTAAAATTATAGGCGGCATCAATCCTGACCAGGAAATTGGTTTGCGAATCCACCAGCGAGGTCAGGAACTGCTCGCGGCGCTTAAGTGCCTCTTGTTGCAAGACTTTGTCGGTAACATCGGTGGCGATAATGATACGGCAGCTGTGATTGTCATATTTTATCTCGTGCCCTGTTATTTCGGCATAAACAATCTCACCTTTTTTATTTACATGCCGCCATACGCCTGCATTATTAAATCCATGCAAGCTGCTTTCGGGGATTGCTTTCTGATACAAATAATTGTTGAATTTCGCCAGATCAAGACGGGGACGGATATCGCGTATGGTCATCGATAAAAAGTCCTGCTCGGTGTAACCATAGTGCTTTATAGCCGCGTCGTTTACCTTCATGATGCGAAGAGTGGGTAACTCGTATATCCACATCGGGGTGGGGTTATTGTTGAACAGCATACTATAATCGCCCAGCGATTCTTTTAAATTAAAGCTAACCTGCTTTTGGTAGGAAACATCAACTATTACGCTGAGAATAATTTGATGATTAGTATGCTCGTCGGTGATTTGCTGCGTTTTCTGCTGCACCCATTTTATTTTTCCTCCTTTTGTGGTGATGCGGAAAGTACGCTCGCTCCACTCATTGCCGTCGGGCCTTTGGTTGGTTGCCAACACGTCTTCACGGTCGCGGGGGTCAATAATTTCACCCCAGAGCTTTATGTTTTTCTGAAAATCCTTTACCTGGTATTCTGTAACAGCATGTATACTCGGACTGATGAACAGGTATTTCTGTGTATCTACATCAAAAGCCCAAACACAATCGTTCAAAGCCGCAAGGAGACTATTCAGCATAAGTAGTGTTACAATGTTTTGGCAGCTTTATAAAGTTATCTATTTTTTGTCTGGCTAACAATGTCATAATAATTTATCAGCTACCTCTTTCCAGTTATTTACTCTCTCGTACTCCGTGATAAAATGGTTATGCGGTGATGAAAACAATAATTTACGTCCGTCAAATCCAACAAAGTTGCGTATACGGTCGTCTATCATGATCTGGGTATTAACTATCTTATTGCCACAGAAAACAATATTCTTCCAATGGATAAATGGAAAATGTTCGCTCAGCCAGTTGTATTTGTCAATCAATGAGTTAGGGAACTCCATAGCCGCCGAAACTATGTAAACATCATACTTATCGCACAATTCTTTCACTACCTCCCTTGCTCCAGGCATTACTTTCAGGTCGCGGAAAAATCCGGGCTGATGAAGATAAGCCTTTAGCGTTTGCTTTATATCCTCGGGCAACATTTCATTAAACTCCTTGCCGTCCATTTGATCAAGACGGATGAACATATCGTGTTCTTGTTTATAAAGCTCAATGAACTTGTCGATAGTATCGGCTATCACCTCATCCATATCTATGGCGATGCGTATTTTGCTTGTCATAATTATTGGTCCCAAGTTCATAAATTTTTTTAAAAAGTGCCTATTATTTAATTGATTATAAGATTTAGAAAATAAAATAAATTTTTCTACCTTTGCATCCCCGCAGAAGGAGACTCCGGGGATAATGTTGAATACATAAAACTTTAAAATGGCAACTAAAATCAGACTGCAAAGACATGGTAAAAAAGGAAAACCTTTTTACTATATCGTAGTGGCAGATGCGCGTGCTCCAAGAGATGGCCGCTTCATTGAGCGTTTAGGTTCATACAACCCAAACACCAACCCTGCTACAATTGACATTAATTTTGACAAAACCCTGGATTGGGTAAACAATGGTGCTCAGCCTACCGACACCTGCCGTGCTATCCTTTCATACAAAGGTGTTTTGTACAAAAAACACTTACAGGGCGGCCTTAAAAAAGGTGCTTTGACCGAAGAACAAGTTGAGTCTAAATTCCAGGCATGGCTTGATCACAAAGAAGGCAAAATCACCGGTAAAAAAGAAAGCCTGACTACAGCGAAACAAGACGCGCGTAAAGCCGCCCTTGCTGCTGAAGCTAAAAAGAAAGAAGAAAAAGCCGCTGCAATTGCTGCTAAAAATACTCCTCCAGTTGAGGAAGTTGAAGCACCTGCCGAAGAAGAAGTTGAAGCACCTGCTGCTGAAACCGAAGCAGACGCATCAGCAGAAGCTGAAAGCGCAGAGTAATCTTATAAAAAGCTTAAAAAATAGCGAAGTGGTCAAAAACGCTTCGCTATTTTTGTTTACCCCTCCGGCTCCTCCTAATTTTAGGGGGAGGGTTAGGTAAAACATTATAATAAATGAAAGACCATTTCAAAATAGGGACCATCATTAAAACCCGGGGCTTAAAAGGCGAGCTGCAAATGTTCGTCGATTTTGAACACCTACAGGACGTCAACTTTACAGCCGTATTTTTTGACCTGGGGGGTAAACTGGTACCTTATTTTGTGGAATCAGTTAAATACCAGAAAAATACCGCCTGGCTTTATCTCGAGGATGTGGATACTATTGAAAAAGCCTCCAAACTGGTAAAGAAGGATGTTTACCTTTCTAACAAACTCAAACCTAAAAAGAAAAAGGATGAGTTTACCCTAAAGGATCTGAAAGGCTTTATAGCCATTGATGAGAATGAAGGCGAGCTGGGCGAAATACTGGAAATACAGGAGCTTCCTCATCAATATATTGCCACTGTTCACTATAAAAACTGCGAGGTATTGTTCCCGCTGAACGAAACCATTATTAAAGGCATCGATTTGAACAACGGTGAGGTTTATGTTGATTTGCCGGAAGGGTTGCTGGATATTTATTTGGGGTAAATATTGACCTCAGGGATAACTTACGCAATCCAAAACAAATTGCTTTCGATCCTTATACTTAATTAATTTTATTTCAAATCGCCCTTTGTTTTTAATAAGGGAATCTCCTTTTTGAATTCTCGAATTATAACCAAAATCTGAAGTGGAATCTGCCGGATGTTCATCTGATGCAAGACCACTTGCAGTATTATAATCATAAAGATTGTATCGTTTATCATTAATAAATACACCAACGGTGTTATGCCCAGGTGACCATACCTTTTTTACAACTCCTTTAAATTCCCACGACAAGATTTCATCCCTGTGGTAAGGTTCATAAGGTTTCTGCATAGAATCTTTATACCAAATCGATCCTACTATAATAATTCCGAAACATATTACAATTATAAAAATCAGAGTTTTTGATTTTTTATTCAGCATACCAAAGACAGTGTATCCATCTTCCATTTGAATAAGGTCTATTTGGAGTTACCGAAAATACACAATTTAACCGATTGTCATCCTGAACGTTATCTAGGTTCGTTGTACCGATAAAAAAACTAAACCAAATCAACTCATCTGCGTAAAATGGATTATAAATTTTTTTATCATTCAAACTGAAATGCTCAAATCAGCACGTATTCCTTTATCCTTTTTGATAACCGGTGTCTGCTGGGCTTTATTTAGCAACCCGATTATTACCTTATTTTATCGCCATTTAGCTCCGCACGAACAGGATTCATACAGGAGTTTAAATGATTTGGTTTTCGTGATTATCATCAGTTATGTGTTGTACGTTAAGATCAAAAAACAACAGCGTAAGCTAACTAAGTCGGAAGAGGAATACCGTCAATTGTTTGAATCCAATCCAAATCCGCTTTGGATATGTAATGAAAAGCTGGAATTTGTTAAAGTAAATGATGCCGCGGTTGAAAAGTATGAATACAGCAGGAAAAAATTCCTGAAAATTACCGCTGATAAAATCCATTCCGCAGCCGGTGACCAGGTACTTAATGATTATTTAAAGGAATTTCAGAGCGAAGCGCGCCTGTCCAGTATAAAAGAACACGTAAAGTCGACCGGCGAAACCTTTATGGTCTCTATCGTTTCATACCCGGTATTGTTCCAGGATCAGCAGTGCAACCTGGTAATGGCTACAGACATTACCGAGCTGATCGAGAAAGAAACAAAGCTGCAGGAAGCTTACCAGCGAATTAAAACATCCAACGAAGCACTTTTACAAATAGCCTGGTCAAACTCTCATGAGCTTCGCAAACCGCTTTGCTCTATCATGGGTCTGGTGGCATTACTGAAAGAAGCAAGTGATAATGAACGAGAAGAGTTCCTGCGCCTCCTTGAAATATCCTCGGTTGAACTGGACCAGGTTTTAAGGCAGAACAACGAAAAGGTAGACGAGATCGGTGTCATCGAACAATCTGCATAGCGCCCTATCATCATTTGGGATTATACTTCTCCTTGTGATTAAAATCAAACATCCTTGATATCGTGAACCCTAAGCGATATTGTCCCCGTCCAAAATCCGATGCGGTATTGCTTAAATAATTCATCTCACTCACCGCCCTTGAGTTCGTAACATTTAAAGTAAATACGTGGCCTCCGGTTACTACCTGTATGCCCAACCCCAAGGGGTCACTAAATCCGGCATTGTTATTTCTGAAAGAAGAAAATGGGTGTGCATAATCAACCACCACACTCATCAGCTTTGTAACTTTTAAGCGGGCAGTAGCCGAAAGAGAGAAAATGGTATTTTCATTACCGGGGACATTCGGGTTTGGCAAATTATCATACAATATAGAAGGAGCAACCTGAAAAGCAAAACTGTGCGAGAATTTACGGGCAAAGATGGCTTGTGCAAAGTATGACATCCGGTCGCTAAACGAACTGTATGTGTTATATGGCCGCACACCAGTTTGACCCAATACGGATATCGCAAGCGGCGAGCTGCCATCACTAGTCTGATGCAGGACCGCATATTTTAACTGCGCACTAACTAAGCCTCCAACCGTAGGAATAGTGCTTCTGCCAATATCAATATTCAGATCATTGGTCAGCCCATACTCAAACCCGATATAAACATCAGCCACAGCATCAAGCCCGAAAAAAGTTTTACCGCCACCCAAATTGCCGGCTGCATCGCCAAACCGGTGAATAACCAGGACATTCAGGTTGTTCTTTTTAATTGTTTCGGTAGACTGCGTTAAAATAAATCTTGGCGATTCGAAGACCGTAATGGGACCTTTTGAACCATCATTATTCATCGAATTGAATAATGAGTCGGTAGTAGAGGTCTTTTGTGCCATTAACCCCGTACTTATTGCAAGAAAAAATAATGTCAATAAACTCTTCATCTGTCAAATCTATTTAGGGAATGTTTTTATACGGATTATAAGTAGCCGAAACCGTTACTTTAATGCTTTCAGCAATATGATAAAATAAAATCTGGGGTATGTCTATATGATGATCAGCGCATTTTACCATAAACTCGGATGCCATGCTTATGATACCATTTCTTATGGTCACGCTGCCCTGTATGGTTCTCTTTTGAGTTACACCATGAACCGTTAACTCCCCAACGACACTTACCGGATAAATGCCGTCTCTGGTAAGATCAATATGCTCCTGCATTTTCCCTTTAAAAATAGCCCTCGGGAACTTATCGCTTTCCATGTAATCCGAGTTAAAATGCTGCTGCATAAAGGCCTTTTCGAATTGAAAAGCAGAAATAAGAGCGCTAAAATTTAATTCACCTGTTTCAGCGTTAAAAACCGATACACCTGTCGATGTAGTGGCCTTTATATCCTCTATCAAAGCTTTAGAAAAAAGTGTTATCCGGGCGTTTTTACAAGTATAGAGATCCTGATCAGTTTTAGTGATATTAAATAAGGTTAGTAAAATAATGCAGATATATCTCATTTTTTATGAAGCATCTGGTTTGGCTGAATAAAATAGATATCTGTCGGCACGGCTATAAAAGGCTTAGCTTAAAAGCTGCATTAGCCCTCATCAAATTATCCACTAATATAAGTGATAGGTGGTATAATTTTATACCGATAGTTTTAAAGAGTATTTTTTTAAAATTATTTTCAATTATTTGTCAAACATACTTGACTTTTGTCAAATTTGTTTTACATTTGGTAAATCAAACTTTACAAGTCATGAAATCACGTTTTCTCTTCCCCAACCAATTAAGGCCATTTGGCTGGTTGCTGGCTATACCTGGTTTTGTATTGGGCTATTTTTCGCTATACCGCGATTATAAGATTCCCGGCTTTAGCTTTCCTGTTTGGCCCAGCCAGTTTTATCACCATCCCGTTTCTCAGGACCTGACCAAAACATTGGCTCTGCTATTAATTATCATCGGACTGTTTCTCATCGCTTTCTCAAAAGAAAAAAAGGAAGACGAGCTCACTGTGCGCATGCGGCAAAACGCGCTATACTGGGCAGTGCTGATTAGTTATATGATTTACTTCATTTGGCTGATCATTGCGATCGCAATCGAGTTACTCAAACTAGATAAAGACCCATTAAGCGGACTTGCAGATGTTTTAAGCATGTCTATCTATAATTTATTTACTCCACTGCTCATCTTTATAGCGAGATATTACTATTTACGACGCAGTAGAAACGGAGAATACCAGGTTGGAAAAATGTACTACCTGCCCGAAAAGCCTTATAAGATAATCGGTCAGTTGATTTCAGTTCCGTTATTGCTCATCATTATTTTCTCATTCATAGGCTCATGGTTTTTTAAAGGCGATATCGAACTCAAAGATTGGACCGCCACCTTAATGTTATTGTTGCCCCTTAGTTTATTGATCTGGGGATACAGCAAACGCAGCGAAGAAGATGAGTTCATTTCGACGTTGAGGCTTGAGTCCATGCAGCTAGCCGTGTATTTTAATTATGCCGTTTTACTGCTGGCTAATTTCTTTTTTTACTTTTTAGATTTTATGCTGGTTATGTTCCTTAACCTCGGTACCATCGCGTTGTTCTTTGTGCTGCGCTTTAGCTATGTTTTATGGAAAAGCAACAATGAAAACAAGCATGTGAAAGGAATTTTGGCTTTATGAAAAATCATTTTTTATTTCCCTATTGGACACGCTACCTCGGCTGGGGGCTCGTGGTATTGCATGTACCACTAAGTATGCTGGGCCGCTCGCATGGCATGATCAATATAATGGATCCACAGCCACGCGACCAGGGCATATTTGCTGGCGAGCACCTTTTCTTTATCAGCACGACATTAATTATGTCGGCTGGTTTGTTCCTTGTAGCATTTGCAAAAGAAAAGATCGAAGATGAGCAGATATGGCAAATCCGGTTGGATTCGCTGCGCTGGGCTATTTTCATTAATTATTTGGTGCTTATCATCAGCCTGGTATTCATCGAGGACGTTCCGCACATGCTGGAGTTGAACCTGTGGGTGCCGCTGATATTTTTCATCATTCGATTCAGGTGGGTGATTTTTCGCCTCAACCGTTCACTAAGCCGGGAGGGGTAAGCATGAAAAATAATATTCGCGTGGAACGCGCTATAAAAAACATTACCCAGGCCGATCTTGCTGAACAGGTGGGTGTATCGCGGCAAACCATCAATACGATTGAGAGTAATAAATATGTACCTTCAACAGTGCTGGCGTTAAAAATTGCAAGAGTGTTCAACAAACCGCTCGAAGAAATATTTATGTTAGAGGAAGGGGATTAACTCAGAGAATCAAGGTTTTACTAAACTTTCAAATAGCATGTATGGATAACGAAATCAAAACCAGCCCTGAGCAGATTCTGAAAGCGGCTAAAAGTATTCTCCTGGTCGATTGGCCAAGTGCCAACCTGCCTTATGCCTTGTTGAAAGCGGGCTTCATCGTGTTCAGCTATAGCCCCGATAAATATTCGGAGGCCAAATTACGGAGAGAAAAGCCGCGTAATACGGAAGGTTTAAGCATTTTTCCAGTAACCGATGACGGGGAAGAGTTTTATGCATCTTTTGAAAAACTGGATGGCTTTCCGGGCACAGTGGACATAGTGCACATTTACAGACCGGAAGCCGAGCTGCCCGGCATTGTAGAAAAACACGTTCTGCCATTAGGTGCTAAAGCGATATGGCTATACCCGCCGCAAACATCTGAGTTAGCCCGCGGGCTAGCGGCACAACATTGTCTTGAACTGGTGCAGGGTGTGAACATTGTTGATATGGTTTCTGAAATTCAATCAAACCAACCCGATATGGAAAATGAAAACGGCCCCACACTGGGCAATGGCAAAATATGTTATGTCGAAATTCCAGCTGATGATATTGCTCAGTCAGCAAGATTTTATAGCGAGGTTTTTGGCTGGAAAACGCGTACGCGCGGAGACGGCCATCTGGCTTTTGATGACGGCATCAACGAGGTGAGTGGTTCCTGGGTAACCGGTCGTAAAAAACATACCGAAGCCGGGTTTATTCTTTCCATTATGGTAGATAGCATTGCTGAAACTGTGAAGAAAATCACTGATCGGGAATGTAATATCGTGAAACAAATGCCTATAAGCGATCACGAGCAGATTGCCTGGTTTAACGATCCTGCAGGCAACCTGCTCGGATTATACCAACATCGGGGAGGCGGCAATGGTAAAATATGCTACGTGGAGATCCCGGCGGATGATATTCCGAAATCTGCTAATTTTTACGAAGCTGTATTTGGCTGGCCAATACGTAGCGATAACCATGGCAATGCTGCCTTTGATGACGGCGTAGGCGTAGTGAGCGGCATGTGGACCAACCAATACAAGCCATCAACAGAACCGGGATTAATGGTTTATGTGATGATGGACAGCGTAGAAGAAACTATAGATGCAGTAATTGCCAATGGCGGTAAAATTGTTCAACCCATAGGCATGGATGCGCCTGAGATCACCGCCCGCTTTAGCGATCCGTTTGGGAATGTATTTGGGCTTTATCAAGAACCTTCGCAATAGAATCAAGAGTCAGGAACCAGGAATCAAGGCAAATTTCAATAGAGTTCCCTTCTGGCTCTTGATTCCTGAATCTTGAATCTCAAAAAACCTATCTTTGCGCCATGCGCTTTGATCTGATCACGGTATTGCCTTCGTTACTCGAAAGTCCTTTTGCTCACTCTATTTTGCAGCGTGCGCAGAAAAAAGGCATTGCCGAAATTCACGTGCACAACCTGCGCGACTATGCCACCAACAAGCAAAAAAGTGTTGATGACTACCCTTATGGCGGTGGTAGCGGCATGGTAATGACCATCGAACCCTTTGCGCGCTGTATCGAAAAACTTAAGTCGGAACGGGAATACGACGAGATCATCTTTATGTCGCCCGATGGTGAAACGCTGAACCAGCAGATCGCAAACCAGTTATCCATCAAAAAAAATGTCATCATTCTTTGTGGCCATTATAAAGGTATCGATCAGCGTATACGCGATATTTTTGTTACCCGTGAAATTTCGATCGGTGACTATGTGTTATCCGGCGGTGAACTTCCTGCAGCTGTGCTGGTAGATGCCGTAGTTCGGTTGATACCGGGTGTATTATCCGATGAAACCTCAGCCCTGTCTGATTCCTTCCAGGATGATTTGCTAGATGCACCGGTTTACACCCGCCCTGCCGATTGGAACGGACATAAAGTACCCGATATCCTGTTAAGCGGTAATACTCCAGAAATTGAGAAATGGCGTTTTGAACAGGCGGTGGAGCGGACCAAAGTAAGAAGGCCGGATCTGTTGAAATAAGTTCCGGATATGGATTTTGGATTATCCCCTTTTTTCGGTAAATTGTGGATAGAAATACGAATTGTGGAAATTTTTTAATTCAGTTTTTTATTTAGAAATAAAATCCCTATTATTGCAATCCGATTTTTACGGGCTAAAAATCGCTTTTAAGAGCTTAAAATCATGGATTTAGTAAAATTTGTTGAAGAGCAATCAGTAGAAAAAAAGCAACTTCCTGCGTTTAAAGCAGGTGATACTGTTAGCGTACACTATAAAATCAGGGAAGGTAACAAAGAACGTATTCAGGTTTACCAGGGTGTAGTTATCCAACGCAATAGCGTAGGTAACAACGAAACTTTTACTGTACGTAAGGTTTCAAATGGTATCGGCGTTGAACGTATTTTCCCAATCAACTCGCCAAATATTGACAAGGTTGAGGTTAACAGCTACGGTAAAGTTCGTCGTGCTAAATTGTTCTACCTGCGCGATCTGACCGGTAAAGCAGCCCGTATCAAATCAAAAAGAGTATAAGTTTAAGTGTACTGAAAATATTAAAGCCGATCTGAAAATTCAGGTCGGCTTTTTCGTTTCTCTCTAACGCCATTATAGGCCCCGCACTTTTTAAATTCATGATAGTTAATTTTTTTAACTATTGCGGGTGTTACATTCCGTTTCAGGTGACTCGTACTGAAAAAAGTTGTAGACCCTTAGTTGTCTCGACACTCTCCGCAAGGACAGTGTATATTTTATTGTGCTTTTTTCTTAACAGCTTTTGGCGCCGTAGCTGCTTCTGCAATTGCAGGCTCTTCCTTTACCTTAACGGGTTCAGCTAATGTAGCCAGCACTGTACGACCGCCTTTTACTACTTCACCCAGGCCAACATTGATCTTAGTGCCTAAAGGCAAAAAAACATCCACCCTTGAACCAAATTTAATAAAACCGAACTGTGCGCCTTGTTCTACTTTATCGCCTTCTTTCACATACCATACAATGCGGCGGGCCATGGCGCCTGCTATCTGCCTGAATAATACCGGCACCCCTTTTTTGTTTTCGATTACAACGGTGGTACGTTCATTCTCTGTTGATG
Organism: Mucilaginibacter tolerans; assembly: GCF_030519375.1. Classification (GTDB taxonomy): domain Bacteria; phylum Bacteroidota; class Bacteroidia; order Sphingobacteriales; family Sphingobacteriaceae; genus Mucilaginibacter. The sequence continues at coordinate 74,809 of NZ_JAUMKB010000018.1, forward strand.
ATTTCGGATGCCAGGCTACTAAGTATTTGCCCGGATGATATCTGAAGTATTTTACCACGCCCGCAATCGGGTTCCGGTTTACATGCACATTAATAGGCGACATGAATACCGATATCTGTATGCGGCGGTCCTTTAAAAACTCTGGTTCTTCGGTTTCCTCGATCACAACTACTTTACCATCAGCAGGACAAAGCACCTGGGTTTCATCAATATTGATATGAAAATGCGGGCTACGGAAAAACTGCAGGATAATAATAAATAATGCGAATGATAGTATGTATACAATCCAGCGGAGCACGTGAGCATCGGGGTAGTAAAACTGGATGATAGCATTTACTACGAATATAAACAGCACGCACAGCGCAATGGAGGTATATCCTTCTTTGTGGATAGTCATGTTATGATATTTTCTGCAAAATTAAGAATTTGAAATTAAGTAGAGGTACGCATAAACAATTGGCGCCGATAGCAAAAGGCCGTCGAAGCGGTCGAGCAAGCCGCCATGACCGGGTAGTATGCCGCCGGAGTCTTTAACATTAATGCTGCGCTTGAACATGGATTCAACCAGGTCGCCCAGCGTACCGAAGCAGCCGATCAGGACAGCCATGATCACCCATTTATCCCAGGATAATTCTGTGTAATAAATACCCAGGATATAACCAGCAACAGCAGCAATTAATACGCCGCCAATAAAGCCCTCCCAGGTTTTTTTAGGTGAATGGCGCTCGAACAACTTCGTGCGTCCGAAAAACCTGCCGCTTAAATAAGCACCCGTATCGTTGGACCAAAGCATGATGAGGAATGCCAGCGGGATATGAAAATTGAATGTACTGCCAAGAAATCCCAAAGAATGGAAAAATGTGAACGGTATAATCGTGTAAATAATGCCCATTATGGTATAGGCAATGTTGGTAAACGGTGTCTCCGACTTTTTATATAATTCCTGGAAGAAGATCAAACTCAAGGTGAGTGCCAAAATAAATACATATCTAAATGGATCAGGCAGCAGATCACGAACGAGTGAAAATGCTGCATATATCAATACTCCATTTAATATTCCGGCAGCAATATTTGGTTGAATACCGCTTTGCTTCACCAACCCGTAAAACTCATATAAAGCAAAGGCACTTAATAATAAATAAAATACTCCAAATACGTATTGCCCCAATAGCACTGAGGCGAGCATAACAATAACAAAGAAAAAGCCGGTTATGGCGCGTGTTTTCATAAATTGATTTGATTCAGGATCATTACCTCGATGGCGTTGCTAAAATCTTGTTGATGAATATATACTTCAATGTCGCCAAAAGTACGATGGGAAGAGTCTTGTTTATTTAATAAAACGGTATCGATCTGATTTTCTATAAGTACTTGCTTCACAATTTCGGCCTGGTAATAATTGAACGTCTTAAAAATCCGAACCCAGTTCTTCTCCATGATCTGCGATTTGCCTTTTTACTGCAATATAACGAGAAAAATACAGCAATACTATCATAATTAGACCACTCACAATGTAAATGACATTATTAAAAGAATGCTGGTCATTCGGATCAACATTTACTATTTTTTGCTGGGCCAAATACGTTATTACCACTATGGTACCGTTATTTACAAAATGGGCCCAAATTGCCGGCCAGATACTGCCGCTCCAGACTGTAAAATATCCAAAAAGCAGTCCAAGGAACATACGCGGAATGAAACCAGAAAACTCTACGTGGAAAGCGCTAAATAAGATTGCCACAATCCACACAGCAACATGCTTATTTTTCGTCCACCGAATAAAGACAGTTTGCATCGCTCCTCTAAACAGTACTTCTTCAATTATTGCAGTTAACAATCCTATAAATAACAAGTCGAATACCATGCTCCAAAAGGAATTCATTTGTAACATGCTATCTGACATTTTTTGCACCTCGCTCTCATAGTCGCGCAATGCTTTGGAAAGTGGAAATTTCTGATTCAAATTCCCCAAAAACTCTATTACAGGGAGAGAAAATAACATAATGAAGAAAACCAGAAATGCTAAAATCCAAGGGAAGTGAACGTTATTTTTCAGGTATTCGTCCGGCTCCCGTACTATAAAATAAGAGAATACTATTGGTGTAATTAAAATAGGAATCGTTGTGCCTGTGGTTTGCATTATCCACAATGCGCTTTGCGCTTGTGGTGATGATAATTTTAAATTGGCAATATCAAGTAAAACATCTTGTCCATACTTGACCCCTATAATGACCCCGGCTAGCAGTTGACCAAAAATCAAGAATCCTAATAGCAAGCCCACCAGTATCAAAAACTGTAATCCAGGGTGTATTTGCTTGTGCGGTATGGGGTTATGAGAGAGTTCTGACATATTTTGGCGCTAAATTCGTATTTTTGCGGCGGATAAAGATAAAGATGTCTGTAAAAATAGGAAATATTGATCTCGGAGAATTTCCGCTGCTGCTGGCGCCGATGGAGGATGTGAGCGATCCGCCTTTCCGTTATGTGTGCAAACAGAACGGCGCGGATATGATGTATACTGAGTTCATTTCGTCAGAAGGGTTGATACGTGATGCAGCAAAAAGCAGACAGAAACTCGACATTTTTGAATATGAACGCCCGATAGGGATACAAATATTTGGCAGCGATATCGAGCACATGCGCGAAGCGACTGAAATTGCAACAGAAGTCAACCCCGATCTGATGGATATCAATTACGGCTGCCCAGTAAAAAATGTGGCTTGCCGCGGTGCGGGCGCCAGCCTGTTGCAGGATATTCCCAAAATGGTGGCTATGACCAAAGCAGTTGTGGAAGCAACTCATTTGCCGGTAACTGTTAAAACACGTCTCGGTTGGGACGATAATACCAAGAATGTGTATGAGGTTGCTGAACGTTTACAGGATGTGGGTATCAAGGCCCTGACTATTCATGGCCGCACCCGTTCGCAGATGTATAAAGGCGAAGCCGACTGGGCGCTAATCCGTGAAATAAAGAAAAATCCGAGGATAAAAATCCCCATTTTTGGAAACGGGGATATTGACTCGCCGCAAAAAGCCGCTGATTGGCGGTTGGAATACGAAGTGGATGGCATGATGATAGGCCGTGCGGCCATTGGATACCCATGGATCTTCCGCGAAATAAAGCATTTTTTCAAAACAGGACAGTATCTGGAAAAACCCACAATTGCCGAACGCATAGGGGTTTGCAAGACTCACTTAGAGAAGTCTGTCGAATGGAAGGGACCAAAAACAGGGCTTTTTGAAATGCGCAGACATTATTCCAATTACTTTAAAGGAGTGGATCATTTTAAAGAATTTCGAATGAAATTGGTCACTGCAGCAAGTGTGGAAGAAGTGCTGGAGATATTATTTGAGGTGGCCGAACGCTACTCCGAAGAAATGGCTTAATATTTGTTTTGATAAACATATATTTGACATCATTCACAAAAAGTCATGATCACAACAATTACCGACGGTGTTAAAGTTTCAGTAGAAACTATCTATCAACCGGAGTATTCAAACCCGGCAAATGATCATTATATGTTTGCCTACAAAATAAGCATCGAAAACGTGGGCCATAGCTCTGTGCAATTATTACGCAGGCATTGGGAAATTTTCGACTCAAATGGGGCAAAACGTGAAGTAGAAGGCGAGGGCGTTGTTGGTCAGCAACCTATTATTGAGCCAGGCAGCACACATGAATACGTATCAGGCTGTAACCTGAAAACCGACATGGGCAGCATGAAAGGCGAATACCAGATGATCCGCCTGGTTGATAATGGCTCCTTTAATGTTCAGATACCCGAATTTTACCTGATCGCTCCTTACCGGATGAACTAACGCGAAGATTCTTACCATAACATATTGAAAGGCTCCGTTGGGGCCTTTTTATTTCCTCATTTCCCGGCATATAGTAGAGCTGTACCTACTGTTTAATCAGTTCCAGAGGTAAATGATCAATTGCTCGTATCTGTATATGCCGGTAAAACAATTCCGCTCCTTCTGATTGCAATTGGATCCGGCCTTTGGTAAGTGGTAAATCTTGGCCATTTTCTGATTGCTGGTTATGATAGAGCACCATCATTACTTTTCCATTCACCACGTGAATGCTGGTATCGCCATGACAATACAAATCAAGCGTATTCCATTGACCTGACGGGTTTTCCGCATCGCCCTGCTTGATGCAGTGACGGCTTTGCTTACTTGTCTGGCTAAAGCGCAGTAACGTTCCACGTGGATCATAAATATAATCGGTTTCTGATTTCTTATCTGCAGGTATATCTGCCTCGCCTCCTGCACACCCCCAATAATCGCCGGTATTCCCTTCTTCTATCTGGAACTCCTGAGCACGCATCCAGGCGCCGTAATCTGCGCCATATTTCCCAACCGAATGATATAGCAACCCGCTGTCTTTTTTCTTCCCCTTCTTTTGCCCCCACGAAAGTGAGCCCCATTTAAATTGCAATTGCAGGTGATAATTTTCGTATTCGTTTTTTGTGATGATCGCCCCCCAGTTCTGGCCCGATATGCGTATAACATTTTCACCATTATCCGGAACAACTGTAAATACCTGGCGGGGATCATTATTTAAACCGACAGGCGTCCCGGTTATCGGCTTACCATTATCATCCAGATCCGGGCCGATGTACGTATCCCACCCGGAAAGATCTTTCCCGTTGAATAGCGGTTTCCAATGTTCTTTGGTGGAAAAAGGCGTAAATGCGATAACAATTACACAAAGCAGTAATGCGATGATCAATTTTACAGGTCTCATAATTCTTTGGCTTATAACTAAGTTATGAATTATGTTTGGTGCGGGCTTGTAAAATTTTTAACGCAATAACGATAAATAATTAAGCCCCAGTATGTTCCGATGGCTCGTCCGCCTTCACTTCTTCTTTCGGCGTTTCAGTCTTGCAGGGATAACCGAAAAGACAGCGGTCTTTTATTATGCTGGCTACTTCAGCCGGTACATATTCCTGCCAGCCATCGGCTCCTTCTTTAATTAACCGCAATACCTTATCGGTCTGTACATTCAGGTTGCCTTCGTTATAATTCCGTATATCTTCAATCTTATTATTGGCTATCAGGTAACGATAAAGGTCGATTAAGTGTGGGGGTGGATAAAAGCGCAGGCAATTCATAATAACACCATCACGCAAAGTAGGATAAATGAACAATTTTACCTTCCTGCTGAATAATGTTGCAAATGACTCCAGGATTCCGCCCGGAAGGTCCTGATAGTGCTCTTCAGAGAAAATATACTCCAGGTTGGGATACCCTAAAACCACGCCCATCTTTAGCTTGGTGATTTTGGAAAGATAGGATACCAGTTTATAATATTCGTGGAAATTGGATATCAACACTGTTTGCCCAAGCGAGCAAAGAATATCTACACGATCAAGAAAGTCCTTTTCATCAATTTCAGAATTATCGTCGGCATCCCTTTCTTTCAAAGACTGTAAGGTAAGCTCCGTGATGACCACTACCTGCGAGTGATCCACATCCGGCTCCTGCAAAAACTGCTTCACACCGGTATGCAACATATCCATGTGCACGTTGATTACCGGACGGAATCGGCCCCTTACTACTACGATATGTTTTTTGTATAATACCTCAGATGGCTGCTGGTTTTTCCCATCCGGGCCAAATACTGCGGCGTCCGAAAAACCATATTTTACCAGATGCAAACTCATCAGCCTGTTATCCACGTTTTTGAAGTTCGGCCCTTCAAAACGTATCATGTCGATTTGTATACGATCCTTTGAAAGATCATCGATCAGTGACAACAGAAAAACAGGCGGAACCTCATGATAATAAAAACAGGCATACATTAAGTTTACCCCCAGTACACCCACCGCCTGCTGTTGCAGGTTATTATCATTATCCAGCAGCTTTACGTGAAGGATCACATCATTGTAAGCGCCGTTGGGCTCCAACTGAAAGCGTACACCCATCCATCCGTGACCTTCGTTGGTTTTATGAAAGTTAAGGGCTGACATGGTGTCTGAAAACGCAAAAAATGTTGTGGAATCACCACGTTGTGCAGCCAGACGCTCAATCAACAGACCATATTCGTGCTCCAGCATGGAAATCAAACGCGCCTCGCTCACATAACGGCGTACCTGTAAGGCCCCGTAAATGGCATCAGAGAAGGTCATATCATAGGCAGACATCGTTTTGGCAATGGTCCCCGATGAGCCACCTGCTTTGAAAAAATTTGCAGCTACGTCCTGTCCTGCACCTATTTCGGCAAATGAGCCGTATATTTTGGGGTCCAGGTTTATGGCCAGGGCCTTTTGTTTTGTTCCTATATCTTTGTTGTAAATAGCAGTCATACAAGTAGTTGCTTAATTTTCAGTGACAGCATTGCTATGATGAGGTAAGACACTATAAAATTACGGATTTTAACGGAATGCCCGACCACAAAGTTGAGAAAGTAAATCTTAACAACTGTACGCATTCGTTATTTCAATAAAGGGTAGTTTATTTTTTGGCTATCTTCGATCATACATCTACATGGAAAGCGGTAGGCAAACAATATTACTCAACGCGTTTAATGAGACCATCCGGAAATGGATTGGCTTTCTCGAAGATTATACATTGGAAATGCTTTGCAAAAAACCGGATGATAAGTCGTGGTCGCTCGGACAAGTGTACACCCATATTACTGATGACACCGCTTGGTTTGTTGTACAAATGGCAGCGGCCATGCAAACCAGCGACGACAGCGAAAAAGAGATGCATGAGCATGCACGGGCAATGCTTCAGAATAATAGCTTTCCCGATATGATGATTGAAGGGCCGGCGACAAATACCTACATCAAGCAACCGGAAACCAAAGACGAAATGAAACAAAAGCTGCTAGCTATAGAAGCAGAAGTGAATAACCTGTATGCTTCATTTGATGCGTCAAAAACTACCGGAAAAACCCGACATCCCGGATTGCTTTACTTTAATACCTTAGACTGGCTCCAATTTGCCGAAATGCATCTGCGACATCATTTCAAGCAGAAGAAAAGGATTGATGAGAAGTTAGGCTGGACATAAATATATATTCCGAATGGAGAACAGGATCAATAAAATTTACATCCATTATTGTGCGAGGAAGGCTATTTGCACCTTCTTTCTCAGTCTTATTGCTTGCCGGGCGTTCTCGCAGGAGGCACGGCCTGTGATCGCATTTGCCAGTGATACACAAGAACCGATGTGGGTTGAAAAGATAAAGCTCAAAGCAAACCATAATCAGCAAGCCACCAAAATGATCTTTAAGGATGTTCTAAGTTTACATGCTTCTGGCTTTTTCATTTTAGGTGATGTGGTTTCTGTAGGATACAAAGTTCGAAAATGGACCTCAATTGATGAGTATCTAAAGCAATTTTCTCACGATTCTATCCCGGTTTATGCTACACTTGGCAACCATGAGTTATTATTCAAGCCTAAAATAGGCGTCAAAAATTTTCAAACCAGGTTTCCGATGTACAAAGCGGCTGGTTATACCGAAATTATCGACTCAACAGCAGTCATTCTGCTGAATTCTAATTTCAGTAAGATGACCACGGCCGAAATATTAGCCCAGGATAACTGGTATAGCAATATGGTGGAAGAGCTGGATAAGGACAATGCTATTAAGTTTATTATAGTAGGCTGCCATCATTCGCCTTATACCAACAGCAAGATCGTAAAGCCATCTATGTCAGTGCGTCAAAATTTTCTCCCTGCATTTATTAACTCTAAAAAATGTGTCCTTTTCCTCTCGGGGCACTCACACAATTTCGAGCATTTTGTCGCGAATGGCAAACATTTCGTTGTTATCGGCGGCGGCGGCGGGCTTCACCAACCTTTATATACCAGGGAAGTTAGCCATGATCTTGCAGCTACCTATAAGCCAGCCTTTCACTATCTCGTCGTCAGGCGGTTTAATGATAGCCTGCAGGTGATGTCGCGCCGGTTGAAGACAGATTTTTCGGGCTTTGACAACGGTGTTGCTTTTGCAGTACGATGATGTGCTTTATCATCCTCTTTTTTACCAGATGATTTTTTAACTCACTCACTCGCAGACAGGGAACCTGTCCCATCACTTGCTTTACCTGGATTTTGGGGGATTTTTCTGAATTTATTTCTACTACACGAGCTATGTTAACGGTTCGTTGCTATTTTTAGTCATCTATTATTGACTTGAATAATGCAAGCCATCGAAGCCTTCGATAAGTGCCTCTATTCAAATGTGAAAAATAATTCAAACGCTTTCCAAGGCAGATATAGCGGAGTGCCCGGGCCGCAGGCACCGCCGTTGTAAAGCAGTGACGGCACTTTAAGTATTAAACGCGGAGCCTTTCCGCTGGTTCATCCTTTTAATGCATCCATCACCTGAAGATATAACTCTTCGGCAATAATAAATAACTTGCAGACCTTATCGGACAACGCTTTCACCATCTCCGGATCGGCACTAAAATCGTCTTTGTATCTTGCAGCGGAATAAGAGCCTTGCAGCAATTCAAAGAGCCTGACATCTTCACCTGAATCCATAGCAAAGACATTTCTAAGATCATCCGTAAAAATCAAAGTGATCCATAACATCCTTTCCAGATTGTGAATGGAAAGCCGGTAACCTAAGTTGATGCGTATGATGGCACTTAAAGTGCTTTCTACTGCCTGATGCATGAGAAACAGTGAAAGATTATAGTTGCCGTCATCATAACTGTTCAACGCTGTATCCAAGAAGTCTTTTCCCTGCCTGCCCCAACGTTTCCAGATGGCTTCGTTTTGTGTTCGGATATATTCACTATCAATAGACTGAAATTCCGGTAGAATCAGGTATACACATTGGTAGGCCACTGTGCACTTAGTTAAAGCATTATAAAAAAAACGACTGCCTTCGTTAATCCCCCTGATAAAAGCATCGGATTTATGAAGAATAGCGCAAACTTTTATTAGTGGTTTACAGAGGTTTTCTATTTGATGGATAAGATCATGTTCAAATGCCTTGTCCTTCTCGTCGATAATTATTAATAAATAATAAGATTCGGGGTTTGGGTGTGTGCCCAGGTGCACAATTAATTGCACGGGGGGAACGGCGTCCAATATGGTTTTCACCAATTCATTTAAACCCAATTTTTCTGCTGTGGTCAGCGTATCATTTAAAGCACAACTCCGTTTGACCAATGACAGTTTAGACGATTGCGTTTGGGCAACATCTGCGGCGGACTCTTCTGCGTCCAAAGTGTTTTCAATAGTCGGTTCAATTTCCCGTTGCCTGATAATCCATGCCGCCTCATAGATTTTTTGCAGGTTTTCATAAACGTAAATGATGTCGCAAGCTTGCAACGTTTCATCGGCGGGAGTGGCTGAAAAAGCGGTTTCCAACCATTCATTCAGGAACTCACGATATTGATCTATTGTATATGGTTTAAAGAAATGCTTTATAGCAAGGTATGGATTGATCAGTTCTTCCTCTGAAAGATGGGTCGGGTAATCGATCCACTGTAACTGTTCGAATTGCAACCGGACATTAAAATTCAGGTGAATTTTATTCAGGCTTAGCTTAGCCGTTTTCGACAGGCTCAAGACATACATTGCCTCAATCAAGCGCATGGTTAATTTATGCGTGATTAATAAGCTCACGGGGCCGCTGCTTTTATCCTTATAGTAATTTTCTTCTATTACATATTTACGCCACTGCTGCAAATTTTCAAGGTGCCCCGTCAGCCAGTCCACAGAAAAGAAATCCCTAATTACCCATAGCGGATCATTGATTTCCAGTTCATTAATATATCGTGGATAAAATTCTGATGAATTAAAAGGATGGATTTTCATGACAATCATGTTAACCCGGTCCGTATTGACCGGCAACACAAAAGAATAGCAGGCCACTAGTGTAGCGAACCATAACGAATTGTATTTTACAAATCATCGGTTGTTTTGTACATTTACCATAAATACTACTTTTGAATTATGACAGAGCTTACACTGCATATCGGCAGAAAGATTAGCAAGATTCGGGAACTTCGAGGCATGAAGCAGGAAACCCTCTTGCGACACGAAAGTTGCTCATTTTGATTCTGAATACTCTTCAGTGAGTTAGTGCTGAAACTCATCCCCAATTTCAG
>NZ_JAUMKB010000019.1 GCF_030519375.1 Mucilaginibacter tolerans
AAATTTTACTCCATGCTTTCTGTTTTTTGCCATAAAAATGCCCCCAAATAGTGTCTAACTTTTTGGGGGCAGTGCATTTACCGGGGGCTTTTTATTTGCAAAAAACTAAGCGTTTAGTTGCTTTTATAGCCAGAGTTTTGTATCTTTAAGTTACCCAATTGTACTAAGTGCCTATAAACGGCAAAATAAACTCGAAACATCATGGAAATAAAAGAACTAACTCGTGCGGAAGAACAGATTATGCAGGTGCTTTGGCAGCTCAAGAAAGGGTTTGTAAAGGATGTGATTGATGCCTTACCTGAGCCTAAGCCTGCATATAATACCGTGTCTACGTTCATTCGCATCCTCGAAGCCAAGGGCTTTGTGGGCCATACGGCTTTTGGCAAAAGCCATGAATATTTCCCTGTTATCAGCAAGGAACAATACCAGGGTTTTGCTACGGAAAAGCTGTTAAGCGGATATTTTGACAATTCAGTAAAACACATGTTTTCCTTTTTTGTGAAGAAGGAAAAAATAGACCTGAAAGAAGCTGATGAGATCATGAAACTGATCGAAAAACTCAAAGAAAAATAAAAATATGAGCTGGTGGCAATACCTATTGCTGGTAAACCTTTACCTGGTACTATTTTACGGTTTTTACTCTCTGTTACTTCGTAAGGAAACCTTTTTCCACCTCAATCGTATTTACCTTGTTTCAACTTCCATTTTTTCTTTTTTTATCCCTGTAATTCATTCTGATTGGGTAAAAAACCTGTTTATTACACAAAAGGTAGAGCATACGCTATCTACCTATGGCGCTCCGATATTAATCTACCGTTTAAAAAATATTGAAGAACGCCATATTACTATCGGGCAAATTTTGATGATTATCTATGCTATCGGCGCCGCTATACTAATCACAAGGTTTATTTGGCAACTGATATCACTTAAAAAAATTATAGATGAACCGGAAGAAACGTCCGGAGCGTTTTCATTCTTCAGGAGCATTAAGCTTGGGGAAAATCTCGACAATCTCGAAATAATAACGGCTCATGAACAGGCACATGCTAACCAATGGCATACTGTTGATGTATTATTGATAGAAGCAGTAGCCATCATCAACTGGTTTAATCCTGTGGTGTACCTGTATCGTCTCGAAATCAAACATATTCACGAATATATAGCAGACAGGCATGCATTAGAAAACGGTATTGACAAAGCCGAATATGCCATGCTGCTGCTGAATCAAACCCTAAAAACACCGCATGAACTGGTGACCCCGTTTTTTAACCATAGCCTTTTGAAGCAACGGATAATCATGCTTCAAAAGAACCGTTCGCGGCGTACTGCTCTTTTGAAATATGGCCTATCTGCCCCCTTGTTTGTGCTGATGATGATCCTGGCTTCGGTTTCTATTAGTAAAAGCAATACAATAAAAATAATCGCGAGTAAAGCAGAGCATATATTAGAAACAGCAGCAGTTTCATTTACCCCGGCTACAACAGTTAAAAAGCATGTAAATGCTGTCAGCTACCACCGTGGTCAAGAAAAACCGGTTATAAAGGATTCGGCCTATGTGTTGAATAATCTAGAAACAGCACCTGCATCCGTTGCAGTTAAACACAACGATGATCCTGCATTTATTACAGTGGAAGAAGAACCTCAGTTTAAAGGAGGAATGGCTGCGTTTTATCGTTTCCTGAGCAAGAATATTGAATACCCTGAGGCTATGCTTAATAAAAATGTACAGGGTAAGGAATTGATCACAATGACGGTAGAAACAGATGGGTCACTGTCGGATATAAAAGTAGTAAAAGACCTTGGTTGTGGGGCCGCAAAAGAAGTTATCCGGGTATTGAAGCTATCGCCAAAATGGGAACCGGGGTATCAAAATGGCCAAAAGGTAAGAGTAAGGTATACTATTCCAATCAATTTTAATATCTCGAAGGAACCTGCACCGGATACTACCGCAGAAGCCATGACTGAGAAAACCAAAGTTGTTATTCCTGACAAAGTAACGTATATCGTTCCGCATGATACCATCCAAAATACAGGCACCGTTCTCCTCGGTCTGGATACTAACATGGATCCGCTTTATGTGGTAGACGGCAAGGCCGTTCACGATCTTAATAGTTTGAATCCAAACAATATTGCATCTATCCGGGTACTTAAACAACAACCCGCAAAAGAAGTATATGCCGGTATTTATGGTAAAAAAGCCTTAAATGGTGTTGTGGTTATTCAAACCAAGGAGGCTGCTCAAAAAGCACAGGCGAATCTCAATAAATAATAGTCCATTATTTCTTACCCGTTGATAATTAGGTTTTTATGAATGCTTTTATTATATTTAATAATCCATTTATAAATTATTGTTTAAACAACTGACACCCTTTCACTAAAATTCCCTTACTATGAACTGGAAAATTATTTTTCAATTGTCCGTATTCGGCCTGATTATGGCCATCGGTACAGTATCCCTTATTCCTGAAAAAGTAGAACCGATATTCTGGCTTGCAATCTTTGTCTTTTGTGCATACATTATTGCACGGGTTGTTGGCAGAAGACATTTTTTGCATGGTTTTTGTGTGAGCCTGGTAAATTGTATCTGGATAACAGCAGCGCACATACTTTTTTACAGCACTTACATCGCTAATCATCCCAGCGTGGTCAAAATGTCGTCGGAGCACCCGTTTTTGCCAAGCCATCCACGGCTTGCTATGCTGATCATGGGGCCATTGTTTGGAATTGCATTTGGCTTAGTATTAGGACTATTTTGTTTTATAGCTTCGTTTATCGTTAAGAAAAAGGTTGCTGCATATTAAATAAATACATTAGCTGATACCAACCAGGGCTATATTTACGGATATAGCCTTTTTATTTTAAAAGCATTAAAGTTTAAGTTGTAAACTTTAGAATAAACATTAATTTTGCGCTGTTAACATATTTAAAAAATGAAACCTTTTGTATCAACATCAACTTACGGATTATTAAACTGGGTGGTGGCTATAACCCTGATGTCTTCTCCATGGCTTTTCGGGTTTTCTCACGTGGGTGGAGCATCATTCTTTTTACCATTAATCTTCGGATGGTTGCAATTGATCATGGCTATTTTTAGCAAGCACAAATTTGGTATCATGAACGTGTTCCCGGTTCCAATGCATTGCTTTATTGATGTAGTAGGAGCGTCGTTCCTGCTGGCATCGCCATGGGTATATGGCTTTGCAGACCGTGTATTCTGGCCACAATTGTTGATTGGCGGTTTGATATTCTTTTTGGGGGTATTTACCAAAACGTCTCCGTTTACTGACAAGCCAGAACACGTATTTAAAGATGGGTTGGGTAACATCACCGACTTGGATGAGCCAATGGCACACGAATAATCAATATTTTAAATCATATAAAAAGGCATGTATTTGATTAATACATGCCTTTTTCACTTTCGCTGGATTGTGTTTAGCGGTGCATTTTAGGATTAAAAGCTATAAGATGTCTTAGATTTTTATGGTCGCCTGGATCAGCATCAAATCCATATTCTTGCTTACTTAATGGAAGAAGCAGTTTGCCCTTAACCAATCTTAAAAACTCAAACAGACCTTCTTGTTCTGGATGGGCTGATATGGTAGGATAATATTCTTTCTCAATCCTGGTCTTTTCCAGATCGGTAACTAAGCTAAATTGCCAACCCTCCAGGTTATTAAAACCAAATTCGCTTGCGCGGTTTTTCAGATCGTACACATACTCTCTTGCCTGGAATTCAATAGTTCTGCTTATCATACTTGTTATTTTTTCTTTATGGGAGTTAAATCTAATTTAGATACCGAAGATTTGCTTGCCTGATAATCCGAAGGAGCTTTTTTTCCAAGCGGATTAGCGGGTTTCTTTTTATCCTTCATCATTTGTCTGTCTTTGCTCATGGTAGTTTTATATAAAAGTTTTATCAGGATGCCCGTTTAATATTGATCGGGTTAAATCTTAAAACAGCCAAAATAGAAGATGGAGAAAGGATTTGCAGTAGAAGAATAGAGCAGGCCTTTGCGACTATGTTATCGATTTTACGAAAGGTACGCTTTATATAATGAATAGGAGCACGTTAGCCGGAATATATTTTATAGCTAAAGTTCTATGCCATTATTTTGCGCAACAAAAAAGGCGGCATCTAATGATGTCCGCCCCTTACTCTTATAAGGATCTGTTTAGAATAGCATTTCTCCCGGAGGTGTAACGCCTTTTAAACGAAGGTAAACAGTGGTTTGCCCGCGATGGTGTGTCTGGTGCTCAAACGCTTTATTAAATCCAACCTGTTTGGTGATGTCTTTGCCAGCTACCTTTACCATGTCCTGCAATTGAGCTGAGGTAACATTCTGCAATGCGGCTATTACATAATCATAACTATCCATTGTAGCCTTTGTAGTAGCCTCTTTGGTTTGGGCCACAGTTTTTTCGGCTGATTCCTTGCCAAGTGGACCGGGCTTTCCGGCTATAGCGCCTACAAGGAAATAATTACCATCAGCCAGGTGCAGCATCTGCCCGGCAAAAGAGCGCATCTCGGGGGTTGGTTTAAATCCGTAGCCGTCTTCCGGCATTGCATCCAGATAGGCTTTGGTGTAATTTTTAGCCCGCTGCCAGTCGGCAATCATCTGATCTTTGGTTTGTGCATTAACGCCGACAAAGGCAATTAATAAGGTAAATAACAGTGCTAGCTTTTTCATGAGTTAAATAATTTAGGTGTGTGATTTAGCCTAAAGTTATCAAATATATTTTCCAATAAGTTGAAGTAATTCGAAATGTGAATTTGATAACAAAAAACCCCGACTAAAAAGCCGGGGCTTCACACACATTAACCATTATAAAACTGAGCTTAACAGCCAATTTTATTAATAGCTTGTTTCTTTACGCATTCACGCTGCCTTTTCAGCTATTAAGAGCAACCCATTGAGTTACCGCAGTTCAGGCATTTGTAGCAAGTGCCTGAGCGCACAGTAGTGTGACCGCAAACGTTACATGCCGGTGCATCGCTTTGCACGCCCATGCTCAAATCAAGACTGAGGCCTTGTTTTTTGCTGCCTGTTGCATCCGAAGATACTTTTGCAGGTGATGGCTCGTAAACGTTGGTAGTATCAGGGTTGATGTCTTCATCATCCATCTGCGGGTTGCCTACCACACCCCTTTGTTCGGTTATTACATGAACCAGGTCGCTACGGTCTAAATACTCATAACCAAGCATCCTGAAGATATAATCGATAATTGAGGTGGCGCTTTTAATGTTGGCGTGACCGATTACCATACCTGCAGGTTCAAAGCGGGTAAAGGTGAATTTCTCTACATATTCTTCCAGTGGAACGCCGTATTGTAAACCTACTGAAACCGCGATAGCAAAGCAGTTCATTAGCGAACGGAAGGTTGCACCTTCTTTGTGCATATCCACGAAGATCTCGCCCAATGTTCCGTCTTCATACTCACCTGTGCGAACAAACACCGTTTGTCCGTCGATGCTTGCTTTTTGAGTATAGCCACGGCGTTTGTAAGGTAAGCTCTTCTTCTGTACTACACGCGATAACTGACGCATGAAGTGGGTATCTTTAGATTTCTCCATAATAGCCACTGCTGCTTCTAATACTTGTTCAGGTGTCAGGTCACTTAGTTTTACATTAGCTGCTTCGCCTAATACTTCTTCTACACTATCCAGTTTTTCATCCGCTTCTTCTTTCTTATCAGATTTGGTCGACAATGGCTGAGATAGTTTGCAACCATCGCGGTAAAGCGCATTGGCTTTCAAACCTAATTTCCATGACAACTCGTAGCAATCTTTTATTTCTTCAACTTTAGCCTCATTTGGCAGGTTGATGGTTTTTGAAATAGCTCCCGAAAGGAACGGTTGTGCAGCAGCCATCATTTTAATGTGGCCGTGTGCATGGATATAACGTTCGCCTTTAGCTCCGCATTTGTTGGCACAGTCAAATATCGGGTAGTGTTCCAATTTAAGGTATGGAGCGCCCTCAAGGGTCATCGTACCGCAGATGTATTCATTAGCTTCAGCAATTTGTTTTTTGGTGAACCCTAATGCACGCAATACATTGAAATCCGGTGAATTATATTGTTCGGCCGTTAATCCCAGGCGTTTCATGCAATCTTCGCCTAATGACCAGATGTTGAATGCAAAGCTGATTTCGAATGCTGATACCAGGCCCTTATCCAGTTTTTCCAGCTCAGCTTCGGTAAAGCCTTTTGCTTTAAGCGTATCCACATTGATATGCGGTGCACCTATTAAGCTTGCAGACCCCTTTGCATAATTTACAATGGCTGTTACTTCATGCTCCTGGTAGCCCAGGTTTTTCAATGCAGCAGGTACCGCCTGGTTGATGATTTTGAAGTAACCACCGCCTGATAGTTTTTTAAACTTAACCAGTGCAAAATCAGGCTCGATACCGGTCGTGTCGCAATCCATTACCAAGCCGATTGTTCCGGTAGGAGCTATAACGGTGGTTTGGGCATTGCGGTAGCCGTATTGTTCACCCATTTCAACAGCCTTGTCCCATGCATTGCATGCTGCAGAAAGGAGGTAGTCTGGACATTGTTTCTGATCAATTCCCGGAGGCAGGATATCCAGGCCTTCGTAATTTTCAGTTGAGTTATATGCAGCATAGCGGTGATTGCGCATTACACGCAACATATGTTTCTTATTTTCTTCGTAGCGGGTGAACGGACCTAATTCGCGGGCTAATTCAGCCGAGGTGGCATAAGCAGTACCGGTCATGATAGCAGTGATAGCACCACCGATAGCACGTGCTTTGTCGCTATCATAAGGAATACCGTTCACCATCAAGGCAGAGCCTAAGTTAGCATAACCTAAACCTAAGGTACGGTAGTCATATGAAAGCTGAGCTACTTCCTTTGAAGGAAACTGTGCCATCAATACAGATATTTCCAGAACGATGGTCCAGATACGGCATGAATGCTCAAAACCTTTTACATCAAAAGTGCGGGTGTTTTCGTCAAAGTAATGTGCAAGATTGATAGATGCCAGGTTACATGCGGTATTATCCAGGAACATATACTCAGAGCATGGGTTTGATGCATTGATGCGGCCGCCTTCAGGGCAGGTATGCCATTCGTTGATGGTGCTGTCATATTGTATACCTGGATCAGCACATGCCCATGCAGCAAATGATATATCATCCCAAAGTTTTTGTGAGGATATGGTTTTTACAGTTTTACCATTCATACGGCCTTTCAGTTCCCAGTCTCTGCCTTCTTGCAATGCATAGAAGAACTCGTTAGGTACACGTACAGAGTTATTAGAGTTTTGGCCAGATACGGTGCGGTAAGCTTCGCCTTCATAATCTGAAGAATAACCTGCAGCTATTAAAGCGGCTACTTTTTTCTCTTCTTCTACTTTCCAGTTTACGAAACCTTCAATTTCAGGGTGATCCAGGTCAAGGCAAACCATTTTGGCAGCCCTGCGGGTAGTACCGCCTGATTTGATAGCTCCTGCAGCGCGGTCGCCTATTTTCAGGAATGACATTAAGCCTGATGAATAACCACCACCTGAAAGCTTTTCGTTTTCTCCACGAATCTTGGAGAAGTTGGTACCCACGCCTGAGCCATATTTGAAGATACGGGCTTCGCGAACCCAAAGGTCCATGATACCGCCTTCGTTTACCAGATCATCCTCGACAGAAAGGATAAAACAAGCATGCGGCTGTGGGCGTTCGTAAGCCGATGTCGATTTGCTTAACACTTCAGTAATCGGGTCTACATAGTAGTGACCTTGTGGTTTTCCGGTGATACCATAAGAGGTATGCAAACCAGTGTTGAACCATTGAGGCGAGTTTGGTGCAGCTAACTGACCAACGATAGTATACACAATTTCGTCATAGAATACTTCGGCATCTTGTTTTGATGCGAAATAGCCATAACGCATTCCCCAGTCTTTCCAGCAATTAGCCATACGGTGGGCAACCTGCTTAATGCTTTTTTCGGAACCTGTTGTACCATCGGGTTGAGGAACCATCGCCTTGCGGAAATATTTCTGCGCAAGGATGTCTGTTGCTACCTGCGACCATGACGCGGGTACTTCAACATCGTTCATTTCAAACACAGCGTCGCCCGAAGGGTTACGGATCACCGACGAGCGTTTCTCGTACTTGAACAGGTCATACACGTTCTTTCCTTCTTTGGTAAAGTATCTCCCGACCTTTAACCCTCCTTTTCCGCTTGAAGCGGTTGCTTTTTTTGAAATGTTTTTGCCCATATCTATGTATCTAATAAGTTATTATAGTGTTAAAAAATCCTTAGGGGTTTTTAATCAAATTTATTGTTCAATATAGTCCAATTCAATTTGGAGTTTTCCACACCGTGTTGGGTTGAACCTGATTATCATTATTGTGTTGCTATAAATATTTGATTTATAGTTTATTGTATCTGTGGAAAACTAAAAAATGAAAAAAAATCGAAGAATTTTCAGTTAATTTTGTTATGTTTTTCGCTTAATAGTGAAGTGATAGATTATTTTAAAGATACGAAAAATTTTAGCAAAGGGCAAAGGAGCAAACCGACGCCATTTTTTCTTTAATATTTAAGTAATAATTAAACCCTGGCATCGTTTGTGGTTCTTATACAGGATACCAAAACTTACTGAGATGAGGAAAATGATTGAAATTTATTGGGACTATTACTTTGTCAATCTCGACAAGTTATTCCTGAAAGTTTGTGAAGCAGCGGTGTATTAGGTTGGATAAGTGGTTGATTAGGTTGAACAAGTTCATTTATCTGGGAATCATCAATGAACATTGTCTAAGTTAGTGACAGCATTTTGACCAGATAGTATAATGGACACATCAAAACTTTTAAGACGACCCCTCAAAGTTGAAAACATGTTTGGGGTAGATACGGAAACTACTCAATCAGTTATTTCACCGGATAAAAAATCTAAAGTAGTTTTTTCCCATTCCCAGGAAATTAGGATGGGGTCATATGAACATTTATTTAGTTTGCTCGACAGCGACGACAATCTTATTGATAATTTTGAACCGTTAATAGCAATTAGCAACCATTGTTGCTGGAAACCTGACTCAAGTTATTTTGGATTAGCAATAAGGTTTGAAAAAATTTATGGGTTCCTTCTAATCCACTGGCCTTCCTTAAATTTTACCTTCATTAAAGTCTTTAATCCTTATCCGCTTGATATTTCTTTTAAGAACCATGATTTTGTAATTAGTTATAATGACCAACAAGTTGCTGCTGCAAACACAAGTCAATTATTCGGTGGAGGGACAACTGAGCTTCCTTACAAGAAATATTTTAAGCCTGCAGATATTTTGTTCAATTTAGCAGAACTAAAGTTTTATTCTAGAGATCGTTTAGAAGATATCCCTGATATAATAGAAAGTGATAAAGAGTATAAATTCGATTTGATTGATGGGGGCTTTAACGAATTTCATGGAACATTTCCGCAAGACACTATAACAGGGTACAACAGACGAGCATTTGAGGTTTACCAGCTTGAAGCATTCGCCGCATATGGCGATAAAGTTTCCAAATTTTGGCTCGAAGAAATACAACGTAAGACGAATAACAAATACAATAAGTGGAATAAAGTTTCAGATTACATCGGACATCGCAGACGCCAAGAAGATGAAAAATCATTAATATAGCTTAAAACAAAAAATCCCGGATTATCCGGGATTTCATATTACAGGTTAAAATAACTTTTCAACTTTACACCATTCCAACCTTGCAACGGTATTATTCTACCACAGAAACCTTAAGCATATTAGTTTTGCCCTGTTTGGTGATAGGCACTGACGCCGTGTTGATCACTACATCACCTACTTCAATCAGGTTTTCCGCTTTCAAAATTTCGTTTACATCAGCAATAGTCTGATCGGTGCTTTCCAGTTTGTCATAATAGAAGGCACGTACTCCCCAAACCAGGCTTAAAGCTTTCAGCAGGTTCTTGTTCGATGTAAATATATAAGTGCCGGCTTTTGGTCGGTGGCTGGATATTTCGAATGCGGTATAACCGGATACGGTCATAGAAATGATACCTACTGCATTGGTGTGTTCAGCCAGGTAAACTGCTGATCCACACAACGCATCGCTCAGGAAATTAGCAGGGGCATGTGGAAATTCTGGTACCAGCGTAGTATTAAAAGGATAACCCAGTTCTTCCACATTTCGCACAATTTTAGCCATCGTTTCGATAACAATCACCGGGAATTCACCAACCGAAGTCTCACCACTTAACATCACAGCATCAGCACCATCGAGAACTGAGTTGGCAACGTCGTTCACTTCGGCGCGGGTTGGGCGTGGGGTAGTGATCATTGATTCAAGCATCTGGGTAGCTACGATAACCGGTTTTGAGGCTTCGCGGCATTTGCGGATGATCATTTTTTGCAGCAATGGAACCTCTTCCAATGGCATTTCAACACCCAGGTCACCACGGGCAACCATCACACCGTCCGTTGCAGCAACAATGGCGTCAATATTATCTATAGCTTCAGGTTTTTCAACTTTGGCTATCACACGGGCTGATTTTCCGCTACGTGCGATGATGCGTTTCAGTTCTACAATATCCTCGCCGGTACGGACAAAGGAAAGGCCGATCCATTCTACATCATTCTGCAATGCGAATTCAAGGTTTACCAGATCTTCCTCGGTTAAGCTTGGGATAGATACTTTAGTATTGGGTAGGTTCACGCCCTTGCGTGAGGTCAAAATACCGCCGTGCACCACTTCACAAAGCACTGAGTCCTTACGGTTGGTTTCAATAACGCGCATCTGGATTTTACCGTCATCTAAAAGGATGATCTCGTCTGGCCTTACGTCCTGAGGGAAGGTTTCGTATGTAATATATATACGGTTATCGTCCCCTACACATTCGTGTGTAGTAATATGTATTTGTGAACCGTTTACCAGGTGAATACCGCCGTCTTTCACCAGTCCGATACGGATCTTCGGGCCTTGCAAGTCGGCAAGAATACCCACATTTACTTTATATTGTTCGTTTATTTCACGAATAGTATCAATAGTTTTCTGATGATCAGAAGGCCTTCCGTGCGAAAAATTGAGGCGGCATACATTAACACCTGCCTTTATCATTGACAAAAGGATGTCCTTATTGGTTGATGCCGGACCCATTGTGGCAACAATTTTAGTACGGTTGTAAGATAATTTCATATTTATCAGGGTTAAACTGGCTGTTTTCTTATTAGGGTATCTAAATTAGTGTAGCCCATACACTTTTAAAATCGGCGCTAAAATAAAAGATTTTCGCGTGATTTAATTTTTTTTGGATCAATCTTTACTGCTGCTACGATTTCGGGTATGCGGTTAAGCCCCGAAATCAGCTGTTCCAGGTCAACGTCATCAATATAATTTCTAATCAACAAAAAGTAATCGGCCTTGCGCATTTCGGGTACAAGATAACCCTCTGATCCCTTATTAGCTATAAAATAAAAATCAGTCTCGCTGGCCTCCCAATGATGCTGGAACAATGAGAAATAAACCGGTTGGGCCCCGGGAAGTAAATCCACCTCCAGGTCGGCACTTCGGGTAAAACCAAATCTTAAATGCTTGTTTATATGATGGCAAATACGATAATCTTTTAGTGATGTGGTGATGGCGATCAGCACAAAATCTAAATCGATCTCAAACTTTAATGTTTTCCTGTTCAAAATCACTACTTTTGCCCGGCTCAAAAATACAAATAGAAACTCTGGTGGTAAAATTTTGTTAATGTAAATGCCAAAAGTTTTTAGATTTGTTATTTGATAGATTTTATTTTTCTTTGCACTGAATTTTATTAATCATTAAACCATTAAAAGTATGTCTGATATCGCTTCAAGAGTAAAAGCTATTATCGTAGAAAAATTAGGTGTTGACGAAAGTGAAGTAACACCTGAAGCTAGCTTCACCAACGATCTTGGTGCAGACTCGTTAGACACCGTGGAACTAATCATGGAGTTTGAAAAAGAATTTAACGTGGCTATTCCTGACGATCAGGCTGAAACTATAGGTACTGTAGGCCAGGCTATCGCTTACCTTGAAAAAAACGTTAAATAAGCTCCCCAATCTTATTAAATGGAGTTTAAAAGAGTTGTAGTAACCGGGCTTGGAGCACTTACTCCGATTGGCAACAGCGTTCCTGAATATTGGAACTCTTTGATCAATGGAGTGAGTGGCGCAGCCTTGATTAAGAGTTTTGATACTACAAATTTCAAAACAAAGTTTGCATGCGAGGTGAAAAATTTTGATGCCGACGCATTCTTGGGCCGCAAAGATGCCCGCAAACTTGATCCCTTTGTTCAGTACGCTTTATACTCTACCGAGGAAGCTGTAAAAGATGCAGGATTAGACTTTTCGAAGCTTGATGTAAACCGTATCGGTGTGATATGGGGATCAGGCATTGGTGGTTTAAAAACCTTCCTAGACGAGGTGGTTGCTTTTGCTAAAGGCGACGGTACACCGCGTTTTAATCCATTCTTTATTCCTAAAATGATAGCGGATATCGCCCCAGGCCATATCTCTATTAAATATGGTTTAAGAGGACCAAACTTTACCACTGTTTCCGCTTGTGCTTCATCAAACAATTCGCTTATTGATTCATTTAACTATATCCGCTTGGGTAAAGCTAACATGTTCATAACCGGTGGTTCTGAAGCCATTATTAACGAAGCAGGAATCGGTGGTTTTAATGCGATGCACGCGCTTTCAACCCGAAATGATGACCCGGCTACCGCTTCTCGTCCGTTCGATCTTGACCGCGACGGTTTTGTTGCCGGCGAAGGTGCAGGAACGATCATACTGGAAGAACTGGAGCACGCCAAAGCACGCGGTGCCAAAATTTATGCTGAAATGATAGGCGGCGGTATGAGTGCCGATGCTTATCATATGACGGCCCCGCACCCTGAAGGTTTAGGCGCTGCGTTGGTGATGAAAGCCGCTTTGGAAGATGCAGGTTTAACCCCTGCTGATATTGACTATGTAAACGTTCACGGAACATCGACCCCTATTGGTGATCCGCAGGAAGTTAAAGCAATACAAGATACGTTTGGAGAAGATATTTATCGTGTAAATATCAGCTCTACAAAATCAATGACGGGCCACTTGCTGGGCGCCGCTGGTGCAGTTGAGGCCATTGCTGCTATTTTGGCCACTAAAAACGACATTATCCCACCAACGATCAATCACTTTACTGATGATCCGGCTTTTGACCCGAAAATTAACTTTACGTTCAACGTTGCGCAGAAAAGAGTAGTTAGGGTAGCACAAAGCAACGGATTTGGCTTTGGCGGCCATAACGCTTCAGTTATATTCAAAAAGTACGAAGATTAAGTAGATTGAATGCCAATCACACGGTTCTATAAGCTTTATTTATCGCCTAACAGAAAATACGTAAAATCTTTAAAGAATTTGCTCGGCTTTGTTCCGGGCAATTTGTCTTTATACAGATTGGCTTTTCGTCATAAGTCAGTAGCGCAAAATGTAAAGAAGGGCGTTAAAAACAGTAATGAACGCCTAGAATTTTTGGGTGATGCGGTATTGGGCAGTGTGGTAGCCGAAGTGCTTTTTAAGTTGTATCCTTTTGAGGATGAGGGTTTCCTGACAGAATTGCGCTCGAAGATTGTAAATCGTGGGAATCTAAACCAGCTGGCCCGTAAGCTGGGTTTCGAGCAATTGATCCAGTATGATAACCGAATGGTAAATTCAACACGGCAGGGCTCCTTGTTAGGCGATGCCTTTGAAGCTTTGATAGGGGCTATCTATTTGGATAAGGGCTATGATTTTACCAAAAACTTCCTGTTGAGCCACATTATCAAACCCCATATTGATATTCATAAACTGGAACAAACAGAAACTAATTTCAAGAGCAAACTGATTGAGTGGTGCCAGCGTCATGGAAAGGATATCACTTTTGAGCTGATAGAAAACCAGGACGGCGAAAGCA
Organism: Mucilaginibacter tolerans; assembly: GCF_030519375.1. Lineage (GTDB taxonomy): Bacteria > Bacteroidota > Bacteroidia > Sphingobacteriales > Sphingobacteriaceae > Mucilaginibacter. The sequence goes on from NZ_JAUMKB010000019.1 coordinate 13,931, forward strand.
ATAAGCTGTTTACCGTACAAGCCAGCGTTGATGGCGAGATCATGGGCCAGGGCAAGGAGTTCAACAAAAAGAATGCGGAGAAGCTGGCTGCCGAGAAGGCTTGCGAAGCGCTGTCTATTTAAGTCGGAAAGACGTAAAGTCCGTAATACCGAAAGATGATGATAGTGTTTTTCTTGCCGACTTCCTGACTTACGTGGACATTCGGACTACTAATATAACTTCTGCAATTTCGCCTCCGGTCTGTCTTTGTTTTTCTGATAATAGGCAAATTCTTTCTTGATATACTGTATCAATTGGTAATCATTCCATTCTTTCACATTTTCATAGGACGGCCTGAAAGCTACCATAAATTTATCGATCTCGTCATCCGGCATTTTGGTGACACTTTTTACTAATTCCTTAGTGTATCTTTTATCAACTGCACTGGCCTCCTGTTCATTTTTTGCATACTCGGCGAAGCGGCGGGCTTGTGCCGGCGCCTTCCCGAACAGGTTGTAAAAAGCTGTGATCGGTGAATTGATAAATTGCCAAACCGGAAGAGACTTGCCATTATTAAAAATACCCTGGCTGCGGTATTCTTTCATTACCTCGTTAAGCTCCTGTTGTTTGGATTGACCCTTGATCGTCACCTGGTTTAGTTCGATAACCGGTTGTAAGTAAACCACCAGGTCGCTGTTGTTGACAACTGCAATTTTTTGCGGAGTATATCCGGCTTTGGCGATCTGTAATGTATCGCCGATTGAAGCTTTAATGCTAAAACCACCCAGCTCATCACTCATCATTAGTGTCTGGGTTTTCAGGTCGGTTACTATGGCCTGTGATATCCTGTCGGGCGTGCTTTTTTTAAATATAATGCCCTTTATAGTCAATGTTTGTTGCGCATAGCTTAGGCGACACAATAAGCAAAGCATTAAAGTACAGCATATTAGTTTTTGGGAGAAACGCATTCCTGCAAAAATATACAATGTAAAACGCAAAAAATGTAAAAAGATGTTAAAGAAGTCCGCAAGTCCGCAAAAGTCGGGAAGACCGAAAGATTTTACTTGCGGACACCGGACTTGCCGACTTTCGGACTAAAAATCTATCTTTGCGCATGATAAAATCAATGACAGGGTATGGGATTGCCAGTTTTGATTCAGGCAGTACAAAATATACTGTTGAAATCAAATCCCTGAACAGCAAATTTCTCGAATTATCGCTTCGTATTCCAAAATCATTCTCGGAAAAAGAATTCCAGTTACGTAACGAGTGCAATAAGCAGATCGAACGCGGAAAGGTTAATCTGTCTATCAATGTTGAGCAAGCAGATTCATCAGTAAAAGCCGCGGGCATCGATAACGATTTATTGAAAAACTACTACAATCAGCTTAAAGCTGTGAGTGAAGAACTGGGCGAACATGGGGGCAATTTGCTGCAATTGGCTCTTGGTTTACCAGAGGTGGTGAAGTATGATGAAGAGTCAGTTTCAGAAGAGGAGTGGAAGATAGTGGAACGCACCTTTCAGCAGGCGCTATCCGCCTTTCAAAAATTCAGGGCCGATGAAGGTAATGTGCTGGAGCAGGATGTGAAAATGCGTATTGGGTCTATCCTGAAAAACCTGGAACTAGTGGAGATTGAAGAACCTAAACGCATCCCGGTAATCCGTGAACGTTTAGCTCTGTTTTTGAATGATTCAGTTGGCCGCGAAAATGTAGATCAAAATCGTTTTGAACAGGAATTGATCTATTATATTGATAAACTGGATATTACCGAGGAAAAGATCCGCCTGAAAAGCCACTGCGACTATTTTATCGAAACGCTAAAGAACGCTGACGCCAATGGCAAAAAGCTGGGTTTTATTTCGCAGGAGATCGGACGCGAGATCAACACCTTAGGCTCAAAAGCTAATGATGCCAACATTCAGAAGCTGGTAGTAGGCATGAAGGAAGAATTGGAAAAAATAAAGGAACAACTACTTAATGTGCTGTAGTTAGTTGAAGAGGTTGTAAATGTTGTAGTGGTTGAAGTAATTATAGCTCCGACATTTACAACCATTACAACCATTACAACCATTACAACCATTACAACCATTACAACGAATGCCAGAAGAAGGTAAACTCATCATATTTTCAGCACCGTCCGGAGCAGGTAAAACAACCATTGTGCAGTATCTGCTTACTAAAATTCCTGATCTTGAATTTTCTATTTCGGCAACAACCCGGCCGGCGCGTGGCGATGAAAAACATGGTAAAGACTATTATTTTATCAGCAAAGAAGAGTTTCTGCATAAGATTGCCAAAAAGCACTTTGTGGAATTTGAAGAGGTTTACAGTGGTACTTTTTATGGGACATTGCGCGAGGAAATAGAGCGTATCTGGGCTAACGGTAAAGCTGTGATATTTGATATCGATGTGGAGGGCGGCTTACACCTGAAACGTAAATATGGTGAAGCAGCTCTCGCTATCTTTGTTCAACCACCGTCGTTAGAGGTTTTAAAAGAGCGTTTAACGGGTCGTGGTACGGATAGTAAGGAGAAATTGCAGGAACGGTTTGCAAAAGCTGAAAAAGAATTGAATTATGCCCCTCAATTTGATATTATCCTGAAAAATCACGATCTTCAGACGGCATGCATTGAGGCGGAGCAGTTGGTGAGTGATTTTCTTCGGAAATAAGTTCATAGTTAATGGTTCATAGTTCATGGGCCGTACCCGGATCCGGGTTAAATAGATTGAATTCTTCTCGGTCTATACTATAGAATATAATGCCACTTGATAATTAATTGCTATGATCTATGAACTACTTACCATGAACTGACATGAAGATAGGCTTATTTTTTGGTTCATTTAACCCTATACACATCGGACATTTGATCATCGCCAATTATATGGCGAACCATACTAACCTCGATAAGGTTTGGCTGGTAGTATCGCCGCAAAACCCCCTGAAAAAATATGGCGATTTGATCAATACCTACGACCGTCTGGAGATGGCAAAACTGGCTACCGATAATTCAAGAAATATTGCAGTAAGTGATGCGGAACTTCGCCTGCCGCAACCATCATATACCATTGATACCTTGACCCATTTGAAAGAGAAACACCCGGAGCACGAATTTGCTATCATCATGGGTTCTGATAACCTGGGTACACTGCATAAATGGAAAAATTATAAACTTATTCTGCGCGATTACCGCATCTATGTTTATCCACGCCCCGGCTATGAGAACGCCGAATTTGCATCGCACCCGTCAGTCACTATTACCATGACTCCGCTGATGGAACTCTCTGCCACATTCATCCGTAAATCCATCGCAGAAAAGAAGAATGTTCAGTATTTTGTGCCTGATCCGGTATTGGAATTTATTGAGAGCAAAGGTCTGTACCGCCATGGGTGATTAAGTTTATAACATTCAGAACTTTTGATGCGTCTAATGCGTAATAGACAACAAATTAGTCAGTTAAGTATTATGCAGCTTTCAAAAGACAACTTGCAGCACTTTGTAAATAACATGCCTGAGAAGATCGACGTTCTGGAGCTTTTTGATAAGCTATTGTTAATGGCCAAGATTGAGAATTCAACCCATCAGGAAAAAGCACAAACCCATGTGCACGAGGAAGAATTGGAAAAAGAAATTGATCTATGGGGATAGGTTATAAAATACAAAACCCTAATCTCTAAATTCTAAATTTCGGAGCGGCTTTCACCTTTGCCCTTTTACCTTTCACCTAAATAACGGTATTTTTGCGTCGTGAGCGAAAGAACCATCCTTAAACTGCAGTTGCCAACAGACCCATTGTGGGTAAAAAATGTTGTTGAAAGCAATATCGAAGAGATCTTAACTGATCATGCTTTTTGCGAGCAGAAGGCTGCGAGCAATGCCATAACGCTTATCGTACAAAACCCCCAACTGTCTGACCTGGTTCAGGAGATGGCCGCATTGGTGCAGGAGGAGATGGATCACTTTAAACGGGTGCACGATATCATTCTTGAACGTGGTTTTATTTTGGGCAGGGAACGCAAGGACGATTACGTGAACGAGCTTCGTAAATTTCTGTCTTCGGGAGGCAGTCGTTCTTCTCAATTGATCGATCGCCTGTTACTTTCTGCCATGATCGAGGCACGAAGTTGTGAGCGCTTTAAGGTAATGTCAGAACATATCGACGATCCACAGCTATCAGAGTTTTATCACGAATTGATGATCAGCGAAGCTACCCATTATACTACATTCATCCGTTTAGCTAAAAAGTATGCAGATGGTATTGATGTGGATAAACGCTGGAAGGAGTTCCTTGACTATGAAGCTCAGGTAATCCAAAACTACGGGAAAAGCGAGACAATACACGGCTGATTCATCTATACAAACGCCCCGGTTACCGATACTTCTTCAAATAACGAACTGAAATATGTTGATTTGCATATGTTTAAGTTCAGGGCCTACCAAATAATTTTTCATATAGCAGGCTGGCTGCTGTTTATGGCTCTTCCGCTGTTGTTTCTCAACGGTGGACAGGATGATCTCGCTTTGATACTCGGTAAACCGCTTTATTGGGTCTTTTGTATAACCTATGTTTTTCTTTTCTACCTCAATTCGTACATACTTATACCACATCTTTTTTTAAAGAAAAAATATACACTTTATGTAATAGTTATACTTGCTTTACTGGCCGGTACTTATTACCTGAAACCTTATGACAGGTTAATAAGGAGTCAAGGGAGGCTAAATCCGGCGTATAAGGACTGGTCGCCAATGCGCGACCGGTTATTAGGAAAAACTATGCCGGGTCCACCGCACGGCGGGCATATGTACAGCCATGAAGATGGCCTGGGTGGACCGCCTCCTGAAGATTCTGCTCGCAGATTTGGCCCTCCACCAGGGTTGCGTACCGATAGCGTGCAAAGGCTGGGGCCATATGGGGGTGATGGGCCTCGTTTTGTGCGTCAAGAGGGTTTTGGGCATCATCGCCCATTTGATGTGATCAGCTTTTTCATTTTCTTAATGATTGTAGCATTGAGTACTGCGATGAAGATCATGGAGCAATGGCGAATGACAGAAAAGCGTGCCATTCAGGCTGAATCGGATAAGGCAAGTGCTGAACTTTCTTTCCTTAAAGCGCAGATCAACCCCCATTTTTTATTTAATACCCTGAACAACATCTACACGCTGACTTTGATGAAAGACGATCATGCGCCGGATAGTATTTTGAAATTGTCTAATATTATGCGGTACGTAACCGATGATGCCATGGCCGATTTCGTGTCGCTACAGCAGGAGGTAGATTGTATTTATGACTATATCGAACTGCAGCGTTTACGCCTGGGTGAAAAAACCGAAGTCGAGGTTGAAATTTCAGGAGACATTGATGAAAAAAAGGTTCCGCCTTTGATACTGATGACCTTTGTAGAAAATGTATTCAAATACGGTGTAAGCAAACACCATAAATCAAGTATCATTATTAAATTGGATGCAGATAAAACGGGTATAAACTTTTTCTGCCAGAACAGCATCTTCCCCGAAAAGAATGAGAAACGACGTGTTGGAATCGGGCTAAAAAATACCAAGCAGCGGCTTGAGCACCTGTACCCCAACAAGCATATCCTGGATATAAACACGGATAATCAAATGTACAGCGTTAAACTTACCCTGCAAACAGCATGACAAGGCTAAAATGTATTGCCATAGATGACGAGCCATTGGCTCTGAAACTGATTGCGAGGTATGTGCACCAGTTCCCGGAGCTGCAATTGGTACAGACATTTGAAGATGCTATATCGGGAGCAGAATATTTAAAACAGGGAACAATCGATCTGTTGTTTATCGATATCAATATGCCCGATGTAAGCGGGTTAGAGTTGGTGCGTTCACTGGATAAAAAGCCGCTTATTATTTTCATTACGGCCTATAGAAACTTCGCTTATGAGGGCTTTGAGCTCGAGGCATTAGATTATATCCTGAAACCCATAGACGCCAAACGTTTTGCAAAAGCCGTTGATAAAGCGATTGACTACTATAAATTTAAAAATAATGATGCCGGGGGAAAAACGGATAACAGCCTGTACGTTTACTCAGAATACCGGATGGTGAAGATCAACCTGGATGATATCGAGTACATTGAGAGCATGGAAGATTACATTAAGATTCATGTTCATAATGCCAAAACTATACTCACCCTGATGCCTTTGAAAAAGGTATTGGAAAAGCTCCCTGCCGACAAGTTTCAGCGCATACACCGCAGCTTTATAGTAGCTGTAGATAAGATCAAATCTATCCATAACCGCAAGGTGCAATTGGCTCATGCAGAGCTGCCAGTAAGCGAAAGTTATATGGATTTCGTGCGCAAATGGATGAAATTTAAATGAAAAAGGTCTTTTTATCGGCACAAAACAACGATTAACCGATACACCATCAGCTGCGCTAACCTGTAACGATAATTTTACGTCAGTAAATAAAATTATCAAACGCAAATTGATTAGCCGATGGAACGCAAGAATTTTCTAAAAACATTCGCCCTGATGGCAGCCGCCGGGCCGATGATTATTGATGGTTGTAAAAAAGATGCTACGACCAAAACTTCCTCTACCACCGGGACGAGCAGTTCTTCTACCAGTACATCCAGCACTTCAGGCAGTTGTATTGTAACCGCCGATGAAACGGAGGGGCCATACCCTTATGTAGGTGGAGAAAGTACCAATCCGCTGGATCGCAGCGATGTGACCGGTGGTCAGACTGGTGTGCCCCTTACCTTGAGTTTTTTAGTGGTAGACGCAGGCAACAGTTGTAACGTAGTAAGCAATGCCCGGGTGGATATATGGCACTGCAATAAAGATGGCTACTATTCCGGTTATGCTAATCAGAACAGCTCACTGGGTGTTAAAAGCTATGTAGGCGAAACCTGGCTGAGAGGATACCAGTTAACCGACTCAACTGGTGTGGCAAAATTTACCACCATTTATCCGGGCTGGTATTCCGGCAGGGCCACACATATTCATATTGAAGTTTATGTGAATGGCGTAATGAAGAAGACCACGCAGATCTGTTTTTCTGAATCGACAAATGGTGTAGTTTATGTCAGTTCGCTGTACTCGGCACACGGGGTAAACCCGATAACCAACGAAGCTGATAGCATTTTGGGTAATTCAACGACCGACCTGGCCAACGAGACAGTAAGCCTGACCGGCAGTGTGAGCGAAGGTTATAGCGGATCGTACACCATAGGGATCAAATTATAAAATTTGAAAATATAAGGCGATGAGTAAGGCAAAGATCAAAATAGTTTACAGGCAGGCAATTGATGAGTCGTGTTCCAGCGCTTTTGAAAAAGCTATTTTCCAGGCATCGTATGATGAGTTCCTGTTAAAATCGCAGGCTTATAACAGCGAGGGTAAGTTTAAAACCTTCAGCAAGATCAAAGCGAATGATGGTCGGGCCAACTCATTGCATTACAAGCTGAGCTTTTCGGTGGGGCATTTTATTGCACAACTGAATAATAAAATACCTGTGATTAAGGATAACAAAGGCAACAAGATTTCCTTTGAGGTGGCAAATTTTGAATTGATCGAATCGCATATTGAAGATGCATCCTTTCATAAAGTCGCGATCAATTATGAAACGGGTTTGCTATCGTTGATCGAGATCATGGGCGAATACCTGTTACTTGCCAACGATGATCTTCCCGAACATGGCCCTACAGATACTTTTGTTCTAAGAATGCAACCCGACCTGTCTATTGTAAGCTACCATGAGATGAATCAACCTCGGATCATATTAAATGCATCCTGACAAAAAATTATTTTACTCCCCTTTTTCATAACTGTGTTTTAATTTGGGCGTCTGCAATTAACCCGGCAGGCGCTTCTTATTTTTGAGGAATTACACCAGCAACGTTTTGCAGGTAGTTATCGAGCATGCCCAAATCAACCACATCGTTCATGTAGCCGATGTGCATATCGGGCCTTACAATGATAGCCATCTGGCGATGAGGATCAGCCTCGAAAGCATCAAAAACATTTACATTTTTCCCTGATGGCGGCAGATAGAAGAAATTGAGTACGCCCGGATATTTGGTAGTGATCCATTTGGCGATAGTGAACAGAAACATCTTGTCAAATTTGCCAAATATGATAAGTGTAAAGCCCGGCTTGGCGCACCATTCGTGCAGATCGGTTTCTGTTTCTTTTTTCTCGTCGTACACTTTCAGGTAAGGCACCCTGTCGCCTGCACGCACTTTGGTACTTTTACTGAGATGTAAGTTTATACTGCTGTCGCGATAAGAAATACCTGTTTGGGAAACTATCCTGAAAAAGAAGGTTTTTAGCTTTTTGCTTCTCCAGGCAATGTTCAAAAGTCTTGGCAGTATCCATTTTCTGTAGATATTGGTAAACCAACTTTTGGACATAACAATTTTAAACGCCTTATCGGTAGTGTTTAATAGTCTTTTTGCTACCGGCATACGCTCATCGGCGTAACTATCCAAAATGCTTTCTTTTATTTGCCCATTGATCACCCCTGCCAGTTTCCATGCCAGGTTATAAGCATCCTGCAAGCCCGTGTTCATTCCCTGACCGCCTACGGGCGAATGGATATGCGCCGCATCCCCGATAAGGAAACATCGTTGTTCGCGAAACCTTTCTGCCATACGGTGATGAAGTTTATAGATAGTAAACCAATTGTTCTGTTCTATTTTTATGGCTGATTTGGTGAGGCTGATCATATACGGCAATACATCTTCCGCTACTACATCTTCTATTTCATTAAATTCCGGTGGCAGATTGCCGATTATGCGATAGCTGTCTTTTTCGGGTAGCGGAAAAAAGCCGGCAAGATTATCCTTATCAAGATACAGCCGGATATAATCACCCGTTAAAAAATCGGTATCCAGTTTCAGATCGGCGAGGTAAAAGAAACTGGGGTAAGTGTCCCCCTTAAAGGGGATTTGTGATTGTTTACGGACCATGCTATGAGCCCCGTCCGCACCGATAACCCAGTCACATTTCAGGTTATATTCACCCTCTTCATTTTTTATTTGGGCGGTTACTGATCCTGGTTCTTGTTGCAATGAAATCAGCGAGGTATTCCAGTAAACAGGGCAGCAGTTTTGAGTCAGATTTTCCAGCAGTACACGTTCATTTTTACTTTGCTGATATAGAAACACGTAGGGGAACGGTGTCATTCCTTCGCCAACATTGCTTAGCGATAAGGATGCCATTTGCCTGCCACCCTGGTTAAAATTCAACCCCTGTGTAGGCTTGCCGTTAGGGATAACCTGGTTGATGATACCCATTTGCCGGTATATCTCAAGGGATCGTGCCTGCACTGCCAGGGCTTTCGATTGATCCGTCGGCCCCAGCTTATCGTCAATAATGATGGGTTGAATGCCATAGCGAAGCAGTTGCGCAGCCATCATCAGTCCCGAAGGTCCTGCGCCTGAGATCAGCACTTTGGTATGTCGTTCGGTGATCACCATTTATATCAGGAATGAAATAAAAGGAAAATTGTTGGCCGCTTATGCAAATCAGGAACCTTCTGCTTCCACTCGGCAATGGTTTTTGTTTGCACGAGCTCGTCTTCTGCTGTCAGGTTGCAGGCAATGCAAAGCCTGGTTTTGGGTGAGCACGACCGTAATATTTCCTCCACCATTGGGTTGTTACGGAAGGGGGTCTCGATAAACAACTGCGTTTGGTTATGACGTTGTGCAAGCGTTTCCAGTTCCTTTATCTTCCGGCTGCGCTCGATTTTATCAATCGGCAGGTAGCCATGAAAGGTAAAGCTCTGCCCGTTAAATCCTGATGCCATTACCGCTAACAAGATCGAACTCGGCCCAACCAGCGGTACCACTTTGATGCCTTTGCGATGTGCCTCGGCCACAATATCCGCTCCAGGATCAGCTACACCGGGGCAACCTGCTTCGCTCATCAGGCCTACATCATTACCCGCAACCAATCCGTTAAAGAACTCGTTAATAGGTATATCGCGGTTGTGTTTGCCATAATCGTGAATGATGAGTTCGCTTTGCGGTGTGCGTAATCCGGCTTCTTTCAAAAAGCGGCGCGCAGTCTTTTCGTTCTCTACAATGTATTCCTTTACCTGGTTAATAGTATCCACCAGGTAGGGGGTGAACGATTTGGCAGCTGCCTGTTCGGCAAGTGGTACAGGGATTAAAAAAAGCGTTCCGGCAGGCATATTGCAAAGTTGGTTTTTTTGTTGTAAATTAAGACATCTGATTTTTGTTTATAAAAATGAAATCGTTAGGCATCAATTGGTTTATAGAAGGGTCCATAGATTTCGAGCATAAGAAATATATTCTGCTTGATTATCTGCAGGAGATCAACCGCCATTTTGATCGCAGCCGGCTGTATCCGAACCTCACCGACCTGATATTTCATTACAACAACCTGCTCGATTTTAAGCGTACCAAATCTATTGTGCAACAGGCCTTTCCGCAACGAATGACACAAGCGGATATCGAAGCGGTAAAGCTCACTTACGAAAAGATTATTCAGGATGATGCCTCCATGCAGGAGATCGAAAGCATTATTTCATACGCACTGTATAAAATGAATCCTGCGATACAAACAGGCAAGGAGATATATGATTTTGTAGAAAGCCACCTGAATATCGACCCGGTTGGACTTGTGCCGCTAATGCCATACAGCGGCTATTTTTCGCTGCGTAATGGCAAGGAGCGTACCAACTGGGTGTACGAATACCAGATCACCATTTTTGAAAATAAGGACGATAAATTCAGGGGGATCAATATTCAGTTTGTGGATACTTATGAGCAGAGCATTACTACTACACCGGAGTTTATTAAACTCGATTTGATCAATAAGCACAGGCACCTGCCCAACCCGGCAGTGTATTATGTTGCCAGCGATATCAGCTTCCCGTTAGAGCAAACCTTGTTGCCCGTAGCTAAAAGAAGTTTGGTGAAATATATTTCGAAAGCGGCGTAAAACAATACCAAAACGACATTGTGAGGAGTGCGCGACGAAGCAATCCCTGATTAGCAGAGCAGCTATGCAAGTTCGACGCCTTTCTATTCGCTCTGTATAGTTTGCGGTTGCCACACTGCGTTCGCAATGACAAGAGTTATTTCCCCGGATTTTCCTTTTTATACTCCTCATTCAAACCGACAAGCACGTCCTGTGTTACATCCAGGCTTTCATCGCCAAACAGCATTGCAGGGTTAGCTTTTGAGTAGGTAAGTACAATTTTGTAGCCTTTTGTTTTGCAGTAGGTTTTCAGGTAAGCTGCCAGTTTATCGTATAGTTTGGAGTTTTGGGCTTCTTGCTCATCTTGTAATTGCTTAGCGGTATTTTGACTAAGCTCCTGTAAGTCCTGTTGTTTTTTTGCCAGGCGTTTTTCAGTTGCGGTACGCTGAGCCAGGTTCAGGCTGTTCGCACTTTTCTGGTAAGCAGCTACTTCTTTCTGGAAGGCCTGCCCTTTGGCAGCCAGTTCTGTTTGCGCGCCCTGCGATAAAGTTTGCAGCCTGGTTTTTATAGCTGCGTAATACGCGTATTTGCTCAGCAGGGTATCCGAGTTGATGTATACAATACCGCCTTTGTTATCGGTGCTTGGAGCAGGCGCAGTAGTGGCAGGTGCAGGAGCAGTTTGTGCATTAGCTGCAACAGTAGCCAGTATGATAGATAATGTGATGATTAATGATCTCATATTATGTGCGTTTGGTAAAAGCTGCGAATTTACAGTTTTAAAATAAACGAGCAAATGATGAAGATTATTGGGTTGATGTGTTTCAGTGTTTTAAATGTGGGTATTCTTTGCGGGGAAACATTGAAACGAAGCAAGTATAAAAAGTGTGGTTTTTCACAAATATGGGTTTTTGTATCTTTAGCGAAACTAAACCAGTTCACTAATTTTTATGAATGCTTTCTCAATACACCATCAGCTTGCCTTTAAGGAATACAGAAGAATTTACTTCACACTTTTATACAATCAAGTATGGATGATTTTGATTCCCGTGGCTGCACTTCTGCTGATCCTTTCCGAAGTAATATTTCGACTTACTAAAAATTACGAGATATTAGGTAATGATTACTATCAGTTTGCTTTGACAATAATTTCTTTTGTAGCTATTTGGACACCATTAATTTCGCTTTACCAAGTCAAGAGAAATTTTAAAAGTACCTATAAATTAAGTGAGCCAACTACATACGAGTTTTCAGATGAGGGGTAAACTGCAACTGGTGTATCTTATGATAGTATATCGGATTGGTCAAAGGTTTACAAAGTTCAAATAATAAAGGGATGGCTGATACTAGATCATCGCCGTTATGCAGCGAATAGGGTAAAAATTGAACCCAGCAACGAGAATAATATCGAGGTGCTAAAGTAATTCCTTAAGGCTGGTCATTTCAAAGCGAAACTTAAATGGTAAACCTTGTTTCGCTGTTCACTCCACTGAATCCAAACACACTGGAACGCCTGAAACAATTAAACACACCAGCCAAAACCTATAACGTAATACTCAAACGTGCAACCTTACTGCAGCTTCACCCCCGCTAGTGCGAGTATGACAGGCAGGACTAAGCGTAAAAGCTACCCGTAACTTTTATTTAGACACGAGTACCCCGAACCCCGGCAATTTTGCGCTGCATACTCGCTCTGGTTAGAGGAAAAATGCCTCGTGGATAAAGCCAATATTTTGATATTTTCGTAATAAAACTCAAATTGAACATTTTACCAGATAAATCAATGAATTATGAAATTAAAACTAATTGTATTGTTTTTTCTTTTATCTGCTTGCATTACTGCGTTTAGTCAGGAGAAGAACAACATTACTGCTGTTGAAAAAGGCCTGATTAAAGTATCTGTTATGTACCCTTATGCCGAAGGTAAAACCTTTAATATGGAGTATTATGAAAGTAAGCACATGCCTATGGTGGCAGCGTTTTTAGGATTAAACCTGGTTAAATACACCATTGAAAAAGGGCTTGCCAGTGGTATACCTAACCACCCCCTGCCTTTTATGGCTATTGGCACATTTTATGTAAAAAGCCTGAGCGACTATCAAACCGCTATCGGGCCGCACAGAGACGCCATTCGAGCGGATTTTTCCAACTATACCAATATCAGTCCTGTTATTTTGGTAAGTGAGGTGGTAAAATAAATGTTATAACGGATGGCCTTCTCCGTACATTGACCGCTAAGGGTCTTTTTCAGGACGAGTCATAGTGTTACACCTGTAACATGTAACACCTATTTCAGCTTCGCCAATGCTTCTTTAATCCTTGGAACAACGCTTCGAATATCCTCCAGCGTACTTGCACCTACCGATACACGGAACCAGTTGACCTCTTCTTCGGTACCAAATGCGGAGAATGGAACCAAAGCTACTTTGGCTTCTTTGATCAAATAGAAGTTAATATCGGTTGAGGTTTTAAGCACATCGCCGGCAGGAGTGGTTTTGCCTGCGTAATCTACTTTTATGGTAAGGTAGATAGCGCCCATTGGTTCAATAGAGTCGACATTATAGCCTTCGGACTTTAGTTGCTGAAAGCCTTCGTGCAGCGTATTCAGGCTGTTTTGCAGCTTTGTTTTGATGTCGGCCAGGTAGGCATTTACTTCGCCTTCGTCCTTCAGGAAATTAGCCATAGCCATTTGCTCTGGCTTTGGCGACCATGCACCCATGTGCCCCACTATGGCTTTCATATTATTGATCACCCCTGCCGGACCGAATCCCCAGCCCACACGTACACCTGTCGAAGCAAAGCATTTGGATGCGCCGTCAACAAATATCACATGGTCCTTCAGTTCAGGACGCAGGCTAACCGGGTTGAAGTGCTCATGATTCCCAAAAGTTAATTGAGAATAGATCTGATCGTAAAGCAGGTATAATGGCTTTTCGCCTGCTACGCGGCTTTTATTTTCGGCGATTACCAAATCGCAGATTTCTTCCAGGTCCTTTTTGTTGAACATGGTGCCGGTAGGGTTCAACGGCGAACACAAAGCCAGCAAAGCAGCGCCTTTCAGATGCGGGCGAAGCTCGTCAGCCGTCGGCATAAAGTTATTTTCAGGCCTGGTCTCAATCATTACCGACTGGGCATTCAGCAAATCGCAATAATGATTATTGTTCCACGACGGGGTAGGGAAAACCACCTTTTCGCCGGGGTTTACCACAGCCAGGTAGATAGAGTAGATCAGCGGACGTGACCCGCCGGAGATCAGTATCTGGTTGGGCTTATACTCTAAATCGTACCGTTTCTTCAAAAATTCCGAAACACTTTCGCGCAGGTTCAGCATACCATCAGCCGCAGGGTAGTTGGTTTGGTTGGCGTTGTAAGCCTCAATAATTCCTGCTTTTAATGGTGCCGGTATTGGGTAGATGCTGGAATCAAAATCGCCAATAGTAAGGTTGGCAATGTTTTGTCCCTGTCTTTTTAACTCATTGATCTCGCCTGCGATCTTGATAATTTCGGAGCCCCTTAAATTCTGGGCCAGTTTAGAAACGGTCATTTCGGATATGCAAATTTTGGATGTGCAAATGTGCAGATTTTAATTTGAAGATGTGCAAATGTGCGGATATGCAAATGTGCAAATGTGACGATGTGCAGATGTTGGACCTCAATAATTTAATAATTCGAAATTGTATGTTCGAAATTCGAAATAAAAAAAGCCATTCCGTACTGGAATGGCTTCTACCATTATAATTAACTATGAAGTTAACTAGCGCTGTCGCGTAGCGATTTGATGCGGTCATGTGAAGCGTTAATGCTTTGCTGCTGACGAAGTAAAATCGGGATCACCTCGGCAGATAAATCGTTTTCAGGGGACAAGGCATCGCGGTAAGCTTTCTTGATGGCATCTTCGCCACGCTCACATTCTGCCAGGATGCCTTTGCGGTCGTGACCGGTAAACGATGCTTTAACGTCGATCCATGCACGGTGTAGTGCACCGGTATTGCTCGTATCATTTTCGGCATGACCGCCTAAATGGTTTACTTCGTCGCGCAATTGCTGGCTGAACTGTTTACTTTCCAGCGAGCAATTCAGGAATATACCTTGAAGGTCCATATCGGTCGGATCAAGGTCCTGTGCCGCTTTCCCAAATCCCTCTGCACGGTCGTTATTGATCTCTATCAGATCGTTTAAAACTTCAACTGATTTTTCGATGGTTTCCATAATGATAAATTTAATAAGTGTTCAATTGAAGAACACCCGGTTATCATTATGGTTTCATAAATTAATTTTTAACTAAATTATTTACCTAAATTGAACTGTTCGGCCAGGTATTGATACGATTTTAGTCTGTCGGCAAAATCCTCGGCAATAGTAACGGCGATGATTTCGTCCACGTCATAATCATCAGCGAGCTTGGTTAGCTGCTGTTTTATTTCGGCGGGTTTCCCGGTGATCATTCGTTTACGATGGTGTATCATGCGTTCCAGCTCATACACGGTATAGTCTATGTCTTTAATATCGTCATAAGTCACCGGTAAAATTCCTTTGCCCTGCTCCAGTTGGTTAAAGCGGAACTCCATCAGTGCCTGGTGTTGGCGTATTTTTTCTTCATCTTCTGAACAGAAAACAAAGATGGCTACACTGGCGGCAGGTTCTGCGCGGTCTTCCGAGGGTTGGAAACGTTCGCGATAGCGCGCCACAGCTTCAGGCCCACCAATAGGGTTGATAAAATGGGCGAAGGATAATCCCATTCCAAAATGGGCAGCGAATAAACCGCTTTCGCCGCTTGAGCTCAGTAACCACATGTCAGGTACGGTTTGTATTTGGGGAATGGCCCTGATCTTTGACAAGGGCGTTCCCGGATCACCGCGATCATGGAAGTAATTGTTCAAATCATAAAGCTGGTTGACAAAGTCCTGTTCACGGAATTGGTTGGATGGGTTCAGCATAGCTGCAGTTAGCCTGTCGGTCCCCGGTGCACGGCCCATGCCCAGATCTACACGACCGGGGAACAAAGCTTCCAGCATACGGAAGTTCTCGGCAACCTTTAAGGCGCTGTGATTAGGCATCATCACACCACCAGAGCCAATGCGGATGTTTTTGGTCTGACTACCTAAGTATGCCAATAAAACTTCGGGTGTTGAACCTGCAAGACTGCCGGTATTATGATGTTCGGATACCCAAAAGCGGGTATAGCCTAACTGGTCGGTATAACGGGCAAGCTCGGCAGTTTCCTGTATAGCTTGCGCGGCAGTAACACCTTTACGTACCGGCGATTGGTCCAATACGCTCAGGCGGATATGTTTTGTGCTCATAGATCAATAAAAACACAAAACTACAGAAGGGGTTGTGGACGGAATGTAAAGATTTAAAGCAAGACCGCCACACTAAATAGCATGGCAGTCTGTGGTTTATTGTGAGTTGTCGTTAATTTATTTAACAGTATAACCGGTAATGGTTTCCACTTCATATGGCGATCCTGAAACACTGGTATCGTTTTCGATCATACCTACACCCTTTGCCAGGTAGATATCATAAACAGCAACGCTCTGAAAGCCGGTACCAAGATCATATTGAAGATCGATCTGCGTATGGATCACATTGTTAAAGGTCTTTCCATTCACAACTTTGGTTATGCCTTTTTCTTTGATGGTATTCACAGTTTTTGCGGGGACACCGGCAACGGTACCGTTATCAGTCGGAGAGGTTGTCCAGCTATAGCCAACGTTCTGTTCATCGTTCCCCATTTGCAATTCTATGGTTATCCCTGCAGCAGCCGAGGTAGCACGGAATGAGTAAAAATGGTTGCTGGCATAAAAGTAACCCGTGCTTGTTCCCTTTGCTGGGGACACGCTGGTGCCTGCATAATAAGTCTTTCCGCCAATTATGCTTGTAGCGCCGGTCATTGTAATGGTCAGCTGACTGGAATTGCCGCCTACTACATCATTATAGGTCCATGTACTGCCGGAGCTAACCGGTAAGTAGCTGTCAGCCGAAGCTGATGGTCCCGGGTTATTCTTTTTGCTGCATCCTGCAGCAAGTATTGCCCCGCCAATAATCATTATCGCAAATATCTTTCTCATGCCCCCGAAGGTAGTTCAAGAAAAATGATAGGAAATGAATAAAGTTTCCACTTACTAACAATGACCGTTGATTGGGGTGATTGAATGATTTCGTTAATAGATAACTTTTCAATCTTAAAACATTCCAACTTTACAACAATACTAGGCATTAAAATGGTACAGAAAAACCACTTCGCCTGTGTAAGCCGGCTTTTTCTGATCTTCAATCTCCATTTCAACACCAATTGTAGCCTTAGTGATGCCCCTTAAATTTACTATTGCTGCAAGCTTTGCTTTTAATCTTACACGCGTATCCACCAATACGGGCTGCCCGAATTTGATGTTGTCAATAGCATAATTGATCTGCATCTTCAGGTTTTGCACGTCTGCTATCTGGTGCCAGAAGTAGGGCAGCAACGAAACAGTCAAATACCCATGCGCGATGGTTGCTCCAAAGGGACCTTCATTTTTAGCCTTTTCCTCGTCAGTATGTATCCACTGGTGGTCCAGCGTTGCATCGGCAAACTGGTTGATCTGCTGTTGGGTGATGGTATGCCAGTCGGATATCCCCAGTTCCTGACCTAAATAAGATTCAAATTCAGCATGATCTTTAATAATTATCATTTTGTTGGTTGTTGATTTGAGTGAATGACGGCGTTAGTGCGGGGTAAAAATAACAAATGGAGGGGGATTTAAAAATCATTGGGAATACTATCCAGGATGAAGTTAAACCTAAATTGAAGTAATTAAAAAAAGCGGGTAACAGGTTTAACCGCATTAATCAGAATTTAATGATGAAAGGATAGGAAAATTAAAGCGGGTGTAAAAGATTTTTTGCGGGGGCGCGGAGGCCCAGCCTTGCAAATGCTACACCGCTGATTTAAGGAAGCCCGGAGGCAAATTTGAGGGCATAGCCCTGCCTCAGTTGGGTATATACCCAACTGCAGAGTCCGATAGATAACGTGTCTACTTCTTTCTGCCTATAGCAATCTCGTCTCTGGAGACGGTTTGTTTTCCGGCCTGGTAATCGGACACCATTTTTTTACCCACTGCAGCCGGGGCCTTTTTTACATTTTTACCGCCTTTATCTTTACTCATGATAGCTTGTTTTTATAGTTAATATGTCTTTCTTAAAGTAATGATGCGCATCCAGTGCATCAGTTTCATCACCGGGTAAACCGGGTCAATCTCGAACCAGCGTTCACCAAAGTTGGCGCTGTTCGGATGTTTATGGTGATTATTCTGGAACAATTCGCCGAGCATCAAAAAGTCAAACGGCGTGGTGTTTTTTGATTTATCATTATTGTCGAAATTCCTGTAGCCATATTTGTGACCGCACCAGTTAACTATAGCGCCATGTATGGGTCCCATCATAAAGTGTATCGGTAATAGCAGGAACAACCACCAGTGCGCCGCAAAAAAGATGTAAAAGGTGGTGTAAGCAGCGCCAAATATTAAACGGGAAGCAATCGAAGAACCCATACGGTCAATTAGCGGCCATTCAGGATAATGACCGGGGAACTTCGCTTCAGGATCTTTAATGCGTTTCACATAATCACCAAAAGTGCTGATCGTTGCTTTCATCATCTGATAGATATCTACGAAAAAATGAGGTGAGTGCGGGTCCTGGGCGGTATCGCTGTAGGCATGATGGGCGCGGTGCATCAGCGCATAGGCACGCGGGTTTAAGAAAGATGTGCCTTCAAAAAGATAGGCCATCAGATAAAAGATACGCTCCCAGGTCTTACTGGTTGTAAACATCCGGTGCGAGGCATAACGGTGCTGGAAGAAGGTTTGAAAAAACAGCGATAGAAACCAGTGCGCTATAAAAAAAACTAAAATGATCATAAAACTAAAATAAATTACTGTGTATCAACACAGGGTTAGAATCGATAAGAAGCGGGGAAAGGTTTTATATTCCTGTCAACCTGGACTGCTTGAGCGTAGACGCAACATGAGTTTTGGAATGCGTCTGGAAAACGAGTGTATAAACTGTTTTGACTAAATGCAGGTGCTTTTTATTGAAGATATATTTATTTAACGCCGTAGAGCAGCATTTGTTTTACGTCTCTGCGAGAAACTCTGAGGAGAGAAAGGCCTAACAGAAAATAAGTAATACGGAATAAAATTTTGACTAAAAGGATTCGCCCAAATTCAAAACAATGGTACGATAGCCCTTACTAAAAGCATAGTCCAGCCCGATATTGGTATTAGAGCCTTTGTTAAACTTAATTCTCAGACCACTGCCGGCAGCGGGATGCCAGGCAGAAAAGAAGGTTCCCGAACCGCTAACGGTGTTGACATTGGCAAATATCACAGCTCCCACTAAACCATTGGCAGTAATATCACGCCGGTACTCGCCTTCCAGGTAAAATAAACTTCTACCCCGGTACCTGCTCTGATCGATGCCTTCGCCTGAACGGTTATAAGGGTCCCAGCCAATAGCAGGAAGGTCGAGGTATGGCGCCGGGCTGTTAAAGACCGTCCAGAAATAGCTCCAGAATGCCAGCGTATTCTGCTGATTAGGTTTTTCACGATTCATAGAAATATATTTCCGGACATCGATATACAATGAATTCCAGTTGTTATTACTTCCCATAAAAACGGGGTTTATCCGGTAAACGACATTAACATAGGAACCGGGCATTGGGTTAATAGAATTGTTGCGGGTATCATATATCATGTTCAGGCTAACTCCGGAGGAAAAAGAATTTCCCTGAAGCCCGCCATGATAATCTGCAAATTGGGCCAGATTAATAGCAGGATCATCGCTGTGAATATTGCTTCGATAGTCAAGATTATAGCCTAACCCAGCAAAAAAATAGGAGGTGATCCGCTTAAGGGCGCTCTGATAAAAACGTGTATAGTTCTCATCAACAAGGGCTTTATCAGAATAACTATGATTACTTCCCAGGCCCCAGGTGTACTGAGGATAGACTAAGAAACGCATATCGCCCTGTATGGTCCAGGTATTGTTGGGAAGCCAGATGCTGGTTCTCAGCGGCAAGCCGAAACGCCCCTTGAAATTCCAGTATGGGGCAAAAACGGCACTGGAAAGATTGGTTGTACTTCGCTGACCCAGATAGATAGCTGCGGTTGTACTTGTAATCAACGCCCTGCCGCCACCGCCCGGAATTGCACCGCTTATGGGCAGAATTGAAAAATAGACCTTTTTTTCACGCTGCTCCCTTGCATGTTGAGGAGCTATATGAAATACACCCTTTGCCACGTCGATCAGGTCGGTCTGGCGGCTTGTATCCTTGATTTGTTTGTTGACCGGGACGACATCTCCTGCATTCTGCGCGAATAAGGCTGCCGGGAAAATGCAGCAGGAAATGATGATGAATGATTTATAAAAAATAATTGGTGTTTTCATGGATACTGATGGGCAAACGGTTGAGAGACCCGCGCTGGAAATGAACCTCGCTCAATGGGTCAAACGTCTGATAAACATCAATACACCAAGCATCTCTTCTATATCAACCACTAACAGGACGTTTTGTTAGACCGTAGGATGGATTTGACGTAAACAGATTTATCGATATTGGTGAATTGACTCTCTGCAGGAGAACCTGCGGGGTTGGAAGTAAATAAAAAAATCCCTCTGGACAAAGCCAAAAGGGATCCATGCAAAAAGTTAAGGTCTCGTTTACGAATAATGAATTCTTATTCCATTGACAAGCTGCTTCAGTATATCAGCGCTTAGCCTGTAATGTTCGAGTACAGCGTTAAAGTGCTTGTTAAAATCAAACTTACCAAGCACGGTGCCCTGGTCAAGTATCAAAAATTGCCCCTTTCTATCGGGCAAAACAGTTATGCTGCGTTCATCATCATCAAAATTAATAAGCAAATGAAACTGTTGTTGAAGGGAAAAATTTGATTTTTTAAACATGGCGATTAATTTTATAAACGTAAGGTGTAATTATTGTGGTTTAGCCGGCAGCTGTGCATAAATAGCTTTTCGCATCACATCAAGATCTTTTAAACGCTCCTGCTTCTTGGCTATATTTTTATTAAGCGCCCGTATTTTTTCATTTTGTTTGCCGACATTGTTATTAGCCGACCGGGAATCCTTTGCCTTGTCATACGCATTATTGGCGCTGTTTTTTGCATCCTTCGAGTCGCTTAAGCTG
The DNA here is from genome assembly GCF_030519375.1 of Mucilaginibacter tolerans. GTDB lineage: Bacteria > Bacteroidota > Bacteroidia > Sphingobacteriales > Sphingobacteriaceae > Mucilaginibacter. Next base: position 35,019 of record NZ_JAUMKB010000019.1, read on the forward strand.
CCGTTCGTAGCTTTTGAGGCATCCTGGCTGCTGGAGGTTGCCGCAGCTTGCGCGTCGGAGCCGGCAGAAGTCGCCTTTGACTGAAAACCGGGCAGGTTATTTTGGGCGATGGATAATTGTGCATTAAGGTCGGCAATATCATTTTGAACTTTAACGTATTCTTCATTTAGCTTACCGGTATCGGCAGGCACTTTATATTTCTGCGCAGTGGCGGACATAGCAAAAGTTAACAGTATTACTGTACATAACAGTTGGCTAATAAATTTCATGATTTTCCTTTTAGTAGAAGTGTGGTACGCGAAAAGGCTTAATGCCATATATCGCTCAGAGAATGATGTAAAGGTACACATTTAAGTATGGTATATGTCATCACTAACACATATTCGGTCATTTGATGGTTTATTAAACCGGGTGGTGAAGTTATTTATCAGAAACAGGCGAACATCGGTTTTTAATGTGTATATTTAAAAAAATCCCACAAAGAGTTATACTCCACTTAGACATTGCTTAATTCTGATAGGTAATATTTAAGCTTCACGCTGCTAAAATTACTTATCATGAGAAAGTACAAATACATTAAGTTTTACCGCGTTTTCAAGAATGAAACAGCTGTTACCGAAATATCGGTAAATAACTTTATCCCTGTTGCCCCAAGGAAGCTTAATAAAGATTCTGCTGGAAATGGAGCAATTGACGCAAACTGTTCATTTCCATACATTCAGTATTCACTGCCATCCGATGAAAAAATGTACTATGGTTATATAGATAAAGCAACCGCGATGGAGAAAGCAAAATCCGGAGCATTATTTCACATCAACCAGATGATCGCTGAGCTCGACCTGGGAATAAAAAAACTGGTACAATACCGGAATGATCATTATGATGACTTAAATATAAACCTGTTGGACTCCAATATCCAGCGGATTAAAAGAGAAATTTACAGTAAATAGAATTGCAAATACGCACCAATAAAAAACCATGCCATATAAAGAGATAAAATTATTTGCAGGTCAGAATCTGCGCTATTTAGGCAAGGGCTTCCCTGGTTTTGTTAAGGGATCACCTTATATGACTTTCATAGACCATCACAATTCCACTCAGTACCTCGCTAACTACAATGGTATACAGGTGATTGTCAATAAACGTTTCGCGATACCCGTTTGATAACGTATCCACCACGCCTATAAATTCATAGGTATGTGGCATAATTACCAAGGCCGACAGAGGCCCGCGTAATTAGTTATGTTCATGTGCAGCAATTAGGTTTTGCGACCAGCCTGGATAACGCAAAAACCACTCACTCAATCGCCCTAATCTCACTCAATCAACTAAACACAAATTCTATTTGCAAATAATACGAAAACCCGTATCTTTGCAGTCCCGATTTTACGGGGTATAATAAACGTTTAATAAATTTAATTTTAAGCAAGTGAATACGTTAAGTTACAAAACTGTCTCAGCCAATAAAAAGACCGTTAACAAAGAATGGGTTGTTGTTGACGCTCAAGGCGAGATTTTGGGGCGCTTGTCTTCTAAGATTGCAATGATCATTAGAGGAAAACACAAGCCAGGGTTCACCCCACACGTAGACTGCGGCGATAATGTAATAGTTATTAATGCAGACAAGGTAAAACTGACCGGAAACAAATTCAGCGCAAAGCAGTATGTTTCTTACACTGGTTACCCAGGTGGTCAGCGTTTCATTTCTCCTAAGGAGTTAATGGCAAAACATCCAGAGCGTGTGGTTGAAAAAGCCGTACGCGGTATGTTACCTAAAAATCGTTTGGGCCGCGCCTTATTCGGCAATCTGCATGTATATGCAGGTGCCGAGCATCCTCATGCAGCACAAAACCCGAAAGCCATTTAATTATCAATTTAAAAGAGAAAAGAAATGCCAACAACTAACACTTCAGGCAGAAGAAAAACCGCTGTTGCACGCATCTACTTGAGCGAGGGCAATGGCGCCATTATCGTAAACGGTAAAGATTACAAAGAGTACTTCCCTACCTTGCCTTTACAATACATCGTTACCCAGTCTACAGAAGTATCTGGTTCTGCAGGTAAATATGATGTACAGGTAAACGTAGCAGGTGGTGGTGTAAAAGGACAGGCAGAAGCCGTTCGTTTAGCTATTGCTAAAGCTATTGTTGAACTTGATGCTGAAAAGAAACCAGCATTGCGCGCTAAAGGTTTAATGACCCGTGACGACCGTATGGTTGAGCGTAAAAAACCAGGACGCAAGAAAGCACGCAAGAGATTCCAATTCAGTAAACGTTAATCATCAAGGAGGACAACAAAATGGCAAGAACAACATATCAGGATTTACTGGATGCAGGTGTACACTTTGGTCACCTTACCCGCAAATGGGATCCGAAAATGTCACAGTACATTTTCATGGAGCGCAACGGTATCCACATTATCGATCTTAACAAGACTTTAACTAAAGTTGAAGAAGCTGCTTCAGCTATAAAACAAATTGTAAAATCAGGCCGTAAGGTATTATTCGTAGCTACAAAGAAACAAGCGAAAGATATCGTAGCTGATTATGCGAAATCAGTAAACATGCCTTTCGTAACCGAACGTTGGTTAGGTGGGATGTTAACTAACTTCGCTACGGTTCGCAAGTCGATCAAAAAGATGTCAAACATCGATAAATTGACTAAAGACGGTACTTACAGCAACCTTTCTAAAAAAGAAAGACTGATGATCCAGCGTGAGCGAGTGAAACTGGAAACTTTGTTGGGCGGTATTGCCGACCTGAACCGTTTACCGGCCGCACTGTTCCTGATCGACGTTAAGAAAGAGCACATCGCGGTTTCAGAAGCTTTAAAGTTGAATATCCCAACCTTTGCAATGGTGGATACCAACTCTGACCCTTCAAACATCGATTTCCCTATCCCTGCTAACGATGACGCTACCAAATCAATCTCATTGATCACCGGTATCATCATCAAAGCGATAGAAGAAGGTTTGGATGAGCGCAAACGTGAGAAAGAAGAAGAAGCAGAAAAAGAAGCTGCTGCTGCAAAAGCGAAAGCGGATGCGCCTAAAGCAGATAAAGCTGAAGCTGGCGCCCCTGCAGAAGGTGGTAAAAGAAAAAGAGTAGCTGCTGAAGCGGAAGCTGAGGCTCCGGCTGCACCTGCTGCTGAAAAAACAGAAGAGTAATATTTTGGTTGTAAGGGTTGTAGAGGTTGTAAAAGTTTATAACCCCTGCAACCTTTATAACTTCTACAACATTTAAAACATATAAAAATGTCAACATTACAAATTAGCGCGTCTGACGTTAACAAACTGCGCCAGCAAACCGGCGCAGGTATGATGGATTGCAAAAAAGCTTTAACCGAAACAAACGGTGATTTCGAAGCTGCAATTGACTACTTAAGAAAAAAAGGTGCTAAAGTGGCTGCAAGCCGCCAGGACCGTGAGTCGAACGAAGGCGTGGTTATTGCACGTACTTCTGAAGATGGCAAACGTGGTGTGATCATCGAGCTGAATTGCGAAACTGACTTCGTTGCTAAAAACGCAGAGTTCATCGCTTTCGCTAACCAAATCGCTAATACAGCTGTTGAGAACAAACCTGCTGACCTGGCTGCATTAACTCAATTACAAGTTGATACTGATGTAGACCGCGTAACTATTGCTGAAGCTATTACCGAAAAAACCGGTAAGATCGGTGAGAAAATTGGGGTATCTAAATACGAAATAGTAGAAGGCGAAAAAGTGATCGCTTACATCCACGGTAATTTCCGTTTAGGTGTATTGGTTGGTTTAAGCGCTAACGTTGCCGGTGCTGAAGAAGCAGGTAAGGATGTAGCTATGCAAATTGCAGCTATGAACCCTGTCGCTATCGATAAAGACGGTGTTGATGCTACTACTATTCAGCGTGAATTGGAAATTGCAAAAGAGCAGATCCGTGCCGAAGGCAAACCGGAAGAAATGGTTGAAAAGATTGCTGCCGGTAAGCTGAACAAATTCTACAAAGACTCAACCCTGTTGAACCAGGAGTTTGTAAAGGATTCTTCAAAGAGCGTTGCTCAGTTCCTGAGCGGCGTTGATAAAGGATTAACCGTTACCGCATTTAAACGGGTAGCCTTAGGAGCTTAATGATTAAATCCCCCTCGTATTGACGAGGGGGATTTTTTTTGCAATAATATTTTTGTTATAGAGAAACAATGCATTGCATCTCTATGTAATATTGTAGCCATGACAACAGCACTTCACAACCTGCAGATCATATCGGATGGTCAGATCACCAAAGGCAAAGCAATTTTAATTTCAGGCGGAAAGATTTCGGGCATCATCGCGGACAATGCTATTCCGCAGGATGCTGAGAAGAAAGATATGCAAGGTGCTTACGCAGCGCCCGGATTGATTGATCTGCAATTGTATGGCAGTGGGGGCAGGCTGTTGAGTATTGATACAGACGAAGCTACTTTGCTTCAAATGGAAACTGACTTGCTTGCTCTAGGTACTACAGGTTTCTTCCCGACCATTTCAACCAATACGGATGAGGTGATTGAGCAAACGATCCGTGTGGGCAGGTCATATCGTGATAAAGCCAAAGGGAATTTCCTGGGCATACACCTGGAAGGTCCATTTCTGAACCCGGTTCGGAGAGGTGCTCACAACAAGGATTTTATTAAAAAGGCCTCGCTCGGCCTTGTGAAAAAATGGCTGGATATGGCTGAAGGTGTGGTAACTATGATGACCATTGCTCCCGAATTGCAGGATCAGGAAGTAATCGATTACCTGCACAATAGTGGTGTGATCTTGTCATCAGGACATAGCAATGCTACCTATGCCGAGGGTAAACGTTTCTTAAATAAACCAATTCCTGCGGTAACCCATATTTACAACGCTATGCCGCAAATGCACCATCGCGATCCTGGATATATCCCAGCTATTTTTGAGGAAAGACCTTATACCAGTATCGTACCCGATGGTATCCATGTAGATTTTGTGATGGCAAGGTTAGCGAAACGCGAGTTGGGTGATAAACTTTTTTTTATTACTGATTCAGTTACTGAAACTAATCACGGCCCTTACCAGCATAAGTTTACAGGCGACCGCTACGTATTGCCGGATGGTACCTTGTCCGGTTCATGCCTCACCATGCTAAAATGTATAGAGAATGGCGTGAAGCATTTTGGCATCAGTCTGCCCGAATCCGTTAACATGGCAACTTTATACCCGGCTCAATTGGTTAAACTTAATAAGGGCAAAATAGACGCGGGTTATGATGCTGATTTGACCTTTTTTGACGAGAACTATACGCTGAAAGGAACGTACCTGGCTGGTAAACAGGTGAATTAAAACACGCTATTTTAACACTCAATTTAAATCGATATTTTTGACAAACTACCCTCAATGAAATATAAACGCATTCTTCTCAAATTAAGTGGTGAGTCGTTAATGGGCGACAGACAATATGGCATCGATAACAGTCAGGTTATTCAGTATGCAAAGGACATTAAAGCTGTTTATGATAAAGGAATAGAGATTGCCATTGTAGTGGGCGGAGGCAATATCTTCAGAGGATTAAGCGCTGAAAAATCTGGTATGGATCGTGCACAGGCCGACTATATGGGTATGCTGGCGACCGTAATCAACTGTATGGCTCTGCAAAATGCACTGGAAAGTATTGGTGTAGAAACCCGTTTGCAATCGGCCATAAAAATGGAGCAGATCTGCGAGCCGTATATCCGCCGCCGTGCTATGCATCACCTCGAATTAGGCAAGATTGTGATCTTCGGCGCAGGAACCGGTAACCCATATTTTACAACCGATACAGCGGCATCTTTACGCGCTATCGAGATCAAAGCCGATGTAGTGCTAAAAGGTACCCGTGTAGATGGCATCTACACAGCCGATCCTGAAAAAGATCCTAAGGCAACCCGTTACGACGAAATCACTTTCCAGGAAGTATTCGACAAAGGATTGAATGTAATGGACATGACCGCGTTTACGCTTTGCCATGAAAATAAATTGCCGATCATTGTATTCGACATGAATAAACCGGGCAATTTTGTGAAGATAGCCAATGGTGAGCACATAGGGACACTCGTTAGATAAATTATCCTAATGAGTAAATGTCTGAATTAAACCAGCGTAGGTAATACCATTGTATTGATAAAAATCTGTTACCCTTAAAACAAGTGAATAATCGCTAAGAAAAGTGATGATGCCGTCTACTTTGTCGGTATTGTTACCGTTTATGTGAACAAGCAGATGTGATCCGCTTAATTTCCATGTTAGTCCATTGGCGGTAAGTCCGTTAGGGTTATTGGTATCAACGGCTGTCCCGTCCGCGTAAAACGTTACGTTATATAGTAAAATGGTTTTAAGGAAAGGGTCATTACTGGCCAGCACAAGCGAGGTGCTGTCAGCTGCTATTAGCGTAGCGCCTGTAGTATGCCATTCACCCGACTGCACTAATATATCAGCTTGAGTTGGCTTTGGTATAGGGGTGACATCCGCATGCGATGAGCAAGCTGAAATCAGCACTATGTAGCTAAATGCAGCAATCAGTTTTTTGCAGAAAATAGTGATTCCCGCTTTCATCCTTATATTAATAAATACATTTAAATTACGCTGGTTTTTAACTAAACGTTGCCTGTTTCAGATTTCATTTTTTATTCAATTATAGTACGAGTATTTAGATGAGGTAAAATGATACTTTTTATTATTTTTGACAGCAAATTTCAAAAGCGATGAGCGAACTCATTAAAAAACAAGTTTCTGAAGCAAAGGCTTTGATGGATAAAGCCATTGAGCATTGCGACGGTGAATTACAAAAGATACGTGCCGGCAAAGCAAGCCCAAGTATGCTGGATGATATATTGGTTGAATATTACGGCGCGCCAACACCTTTGAACCAGGTGGGCAGCGTGAACACGCCTGATGCCCGTACCATCGTGGTACAGCCATGGGAGAAGTCACTATTGGGCGCTATCGAAAAGGCCATTATGGAGGCAAACCTGGGTGTTAATCCTCAGAACGATGGTGTGATCATCCGGATTAATGTGCCACCGTTAACTGAAGAGCGTCGTCGCGACCTGGTGAAGAAGGCAAAAGCTGAAGCTGAAACTGGAAAAGTAGCTATCCGTAATATCCGTAAGGATGCCAACGATAAGATCAGAAAGCTAAAATCAGAAGGTGTTTCTGAGGATGAAATGAAAACTGGTGAAGGAGAAATTCAGAAGTTGACCGATATACACATCGCAAAGGTTGACCAGTTATCTGAAGCTAAGGAAAAAGATATCATGACAGTATAAAGACCAGAGTATTGTCAAATTAAAGGGAATGAGCTATTTATAGCCATTCCCTTTTTTTATTTTTACCGGGCATGAACGTACTAATCTCATATCTCAAAAAACATAAATGGGTTGTGGTCACTGCTTTATTGTTGGCAGCAGTCAATATCGGCTTTTCCTTACTAGACCCTTATATCACCGGTAGGATAGTGGATAAGGTCATTGAACAACGCAATGTTCTTCAATACAATGAATATATCGGTACTGTGCTTAAGCTGATAGGTATGGCCATAGGTGTGGCTATGGTATCGCGAATAGCCAAAAACTTCCAGGACTATTATACCAATATTATCACTCAAAAAGTGGGTGCCGAAATGTATGCCGACGGTTTGAGGCATTCGCTTGAACTGCCTTACCAGGTTTTTGAAGACCAGCGCAGCGGCGAGACCTTGGGTATTTTGCAAAAGGTGCGCCAGGACTGCGAAAAATTTGTTACCTCTTTTATCGGGATATTGTTTGTCAGCCTGGTGGGTATGGTGTTCGTTATTGTGTATTCGGTTTCGGTAAGTTATAAAGTAACGCTTGTATATTTTGCAGCTATCCCCGTGATCGCTTTGGTAAGTACGCTTATGAGCCGGAAGATTAAACGCATTCAAAAAACCATAGTTGCTGAAACTACTGCATTAGCCGGATCAACCACGGAGTCGTTAAGAAATATCGAACTCGTAAAAAGTTTAGGCCTTGCCAAACAGGAAATAGAGCGTTTAAATAAAACCACCTACAAAATACTCGATCTTGAGTTACGTAAAGTGAAATATGTGCGTAGCATGAGTTTCGTACAGGGGACTACCGTGAACTTTGTTCGTAGCGTGATGGTAGTGGTACTGCTTATTCTCATCTTTCATCAAACTATTTCACCTGGACAGTACTTTAGCTTTTTATTCTATTCATTCTTTCTGTTTAATCCATTGCAGGAATTGGGGAATGTGATCCTTTCCTGGCGCGAAGCCGAGGTTTCCCTGGGCAATTTCAAACGCATACTAAGTATCCCGATTGATGCCAAGCCAGAGAAACCAGCTCTTTTAGAGGACGTAAGGAAGCTCTCTTTTAATAATGTAAGTTTCAAGCACCTCACGGCTAACAGGAATGCGCTGAACAATATCAGTTTTGAAACAAGAGTTGGGGAGACCATCGCATTTGTTGGTCCTTCAGGGTCAGGAAAGACGACATTGGTTAAACTGTTGGTTGGTTTATACCAGCCATTGGACGGCGATATTTTATACAACGATATTCCAAGCAGGGAGATAGACCTGGATGAGCTTCGAGAAAAAGTTGGTTTTGTAACGCAAGATACGCAATTGTTTTCAGGAACTATTCGGGAAAACCTATTGTTCGTCCGACCGGATGCCACCGATGAAGAATGTATGGAAGTTCTGCAACGAGCAGCTTGCCAGACTTTGCTGGCACGTGCACCACAGGGCTTGAGTACAGTGATCGGTGAAGGTGGTGTAAAAGTATCCGGCGGTGAGAAACAACGCTTGTCCATAGCCCGAGCTTTGCTGCGCAGACCCGACCTGCTCGTATTTGATGAAGCTACCTCATCGCTTGATTCCATAACCGAAGAAGAAATAACCGAAACTATCAGGGATGTGTCCGTGTTAAAAGATCATGTAACTATTTTGATTGCTCACCGTTTATCTACTATCATGCACGCCGATACCATTTATGTCCTGGAGAAAGGGCATATTGTTGAATCGGGCAGGCATGACGAGCTCTTACTTCAAAAAGGTCTGTATTATGCAATGTGGCGTCAGCAGATTGGTGAGAAAGTAACCGCTGATTATTGATTTAAACATTTTCTGCTATGTATCTGATTACATCCACCATCGGGGGGACCTTCGGTTTAATATTTTTGTTAGCCTGGGTTCTGTTAGGCATTTATAGCTTCTTCAATATACTCAGGAATAGGAATATCAATAGCGGCGCCAAGCTGTTATGGATAGCAATTATAGCAGTGGTACCCATTTTGGGTTCACTTACCTATTTATTCCTGAGGAGTTTAAAAACGCTTTAAGCCGTGGCAGGCTTTTCTTCCCCTACTTCAATCGTATGAATATCGCTTACCTTAAGAGGGAGCAGGTTTTTGGTTTTGAAATAGGTAATAATAACGATCAGCATGGTTATACTGCCGCCCAACAGCACAGCGGGGACAGTCCCAATCCAATTAGCCATAACACCCGATTCAACATCCCCAATCTCGTTGGAGGAGCCAATAAACATTGAATTGACCGCAGACACGCGCCCGCGCATATGGTCAGGGGTCAATAGCTGTACTAAAGTGCCGCGTATGATCACACTTATACTATCGAAAGCGCCCTGGCCGAATAAGAAGAGGACAGTTAGCAAAAAACTTCGTGATAACCCAAACCCGATGATGCAAAGGCCAAAGCCTGTTACCGCGATGAGCAGATTGCGCCATGGTTTATTCAATGGCGAATAGCGAACCATTATGACCATGGTTAAGGCTGCACCCAAGGACGATGCCATTTTCATTACGCCAAATCCTTGCGCACCAACATGTAGAATATCTAATGCGAATACAGGCAGCAAGGCTACCGACCCGCCAAAGAAAACAGAAAACAGGTCGAGGCTCATTGCTGCCACCATCATTTTCGTTTTAAAAACAAAACCCACACCTTCAGAAAGGCTTTTCCATATACCCTCTTTGGGCACAAAAACCGCAGGATACTTTCTAAGTGTAAATACCAGAACAAGAGTTAGTAGCAGGAAAATTAAGATCACGAGGAAGTTCCCTGTAATCCCACCGCCGAATGCATAAATAAAACCACCGGCAAGTGGACCTAAAATTGATGCAATCTGCCAGCTTGTGCTGCTCCAGGTACTGGCATTGGGATAAATTTCGCGGGGGATACTATTAGCATATACCGTAAATATAGCCGGTCCGAAAAAAGCGCGGGCGACACCGTTACAAAATATCATGCCGTAAAGTATCGGCAGTATCCAGCTTGTATGAATATAGCCGCTCATGCCTTTAAGAGTGGCGATGAACATGACGAACGACGAAAAGAAAACACCGCTGAAAATCAGCAATAACATTTTTCGCTTTTCATACTTATCAGCAATATAACCACCGTAAAGTGCAAGACCAATGGCCGGTATGGCTTCACTTAGCCCAATCCAGGCAAGGGCAAGCTTGCTGTGAGTAATATCGTAAATGTAATATCCCAGGGCTGCTGTTTGCATCTGGTAAGCAAAGGTGAAGAAAAACCGCAGGCTCAGATAAGTACGAAAATCCTTGAATCGCAATGCTGCGAAAGAATCTTTTTTGGGCTGACTATGACCTTCTTCGGACACTATTGCTATTTATAGGTTAATGCTCCGCAATTTACAATTAAGCATTAAAAGTATCATTGCAGATTTACATAATTATATAATAATGTGGTATGTTATTATAGAGACGCGATGCATCGCCTCTCTACAGGGACAGGTCAATTAAACCCGTGCTGATCGATAAGGTAAATCAATGAAGCCATTGATGCCGAACCCAATTCCAGCTCACGCTTGTTCACATTCTCAAATATATCATTCGGTGTATGGTGCACATCAAAATAGCGTTGTGAATCGGAATCGAAACCTATTAGTACGACACCCGAAGTTTTTTCCTTCAACGGACCGATATCACTACCGCCACCACCCGCAACAAACCGGCTTGAACCATAAGGTTCAAAAAGTTGTTTCCATGGCCCAAGGTTTTTAAATTGCTCAGCCGTCAAACCCGAAAAGCCAAAACCACGCGGGGTAAATCCGCCTAAGTCTGATTCGATAGCTGCGATATGTTCTTCTTTATTTTGAACGGCCAATTCAGCATATTTTATGCCGCCCTTATCGCCATTTTCCTCATTCATAAAGAATACCACCCGTATGGTATTTTTTGGATGATAGCCTAAAGCTTTTAAAATTCGAACTGCTTCCAGTGATCCCATCACACCGGTACCATCATCATGCGCGCCTTCAGCCAAATCCCACGAATCCAGGTGGCCGCCAACAGTGATAAACTTGTTTGGATTTTCAGAACCTTTCAATTCTCCCACCACATTATAGGATAGGGTATCAGGCCGCATCTCACAGTTCTGTTTGAAATAGAATTTGATCTGCGGCAATTTCTTTTGCTTTAACAAAGCACTCAGTTGATTAGCGCCTTTAGTTGATATAGCCGCAGCCGGGATATTCAGGCCGCCGGGCGTAAAGCGTGTTGCACCGGTATGTGGATAGTCGTCCAGGCTTTCTGTTAATGAGCGGACAATTACCCCGACAGCGCCATATTTAGCAGCCGCAGCCGGGCCAGCATTGCGTTGATCGCCGGCAGTACCGTAAGAGCGTATAGTCTCGATAAAGCGTGGGTCAAATGGACGGTTAAAGAATATGATCTTTCCTTTTATAATTTTCTCGCCTAAGGTATCGAGCTCTTTCAGACTATGTACTTCGATCACCTCAGCAGTGATACCTTCTTTTGGAGTGGCGACAGACATGCCCAGCGCTGCAATCGGAACAGATATTTTATTGTTGCCGTCAATGATCGTTCCAACTTCTTTCGCTCCGCGTACCCAGTGTGGCACCATTACTTCCTGCAGGAAAACATGGTCGAAGCCGTAGCTTTCCATTAGCTTTTTACTCCATTCTACTGCCTTTTGGGCATTTGGAGAACCGCTCAAACGTGCACCGATATTCTTGCACAAATGATGGAGATTGCTATAGCATTGCCCATTCACCAAAGCTTCATCGTAAATTTTACGAAGCATTAATGAGTCCTGGGCTTTCAGAAAGGTAGTAGAAAACACAAGTGACAGGATAGTAAAGAATTTCAGTTTCATGTTGAGAAGAGTGCTTTTTAACAAATGTAATATTTTGAAGGAATATTGTCAGATCAGGAAATTTTATCCCAGCTTAAGCCTGCATTTTTTGCCTGGAATGCCAGTTGGAGGACTTGATTTTCGGGATGAGCTAATGCTGGGTCCTTTACAAATATGTCTTCCACACATTTACGTGCCTGCAATAACAAAGCCTGATCAGTCGTCAGGTCGGCGACTTTCAGGTCGACCACACCGCTTTGCTGCGTTCCTTCAATATTACCCGGTCCGCGTAATTGAAGGTCAATCTCTGATATCTCAAAGCCATTATTGGTTTTTACCATAGTATCCAGCCTGATTTTGCCATCGTAGCTTAGTTTGTGACTACTCATCAGAATGCAGAAGGACTGTTCTGCACCACGTCCCACGCGACCACGCAACTGGTGCAATTGCGAAAGACCGAAGCGCTCAGCATTTTCAATGATCATGACAGAGGCATTCGGGATATTCACGCCAACTTCGATCACGGTGGTCGCCACCATGATCTGCGTTTCATGCTTCACAAAACGTTGCATCTCAAAATCCTTATCCTTTGGCGGCATTTTGCCGTGAACAATACTGATCTGGTATTCAGGCATCGGGAACTCATGGCGCATAGTTTCAATACCGTCCTCCAGGTTTTTCAAGTCGAGCTTTTCGCTTTCCTGTATCAGCGGATATACTACGTAGATCTGACGCCCTTTATCAATCTCCTGCTTCATAAAGCCAAACATCCGCAGGCGCTGGTTCTCATAATAATGAACGGTCTGTATCGGTTTTCTCCCCGCCGGTAGCTCGTCGATTACTGATACGTCCAGATCGCCGTAAAGTGTCATAGCCAATGTTCGAGGGATTGGAGTTGCTGTCATTACCAAAACATGCGGCGGTATGTTATTTTTTCGCCAAAGCTTTGCTCGTTGTTCTACACCAAATCGATGTTGCTCGTCGATCACCACAAAACCCAGGTTTTGAAACTGTACTTTGTCTTCAATTAAAGCGTGGGTACCAATTAGTATCTTTAACTCACCGTTTTCCAAACGTTCATGAAGTACATTTCTTTCCTTCTTTTTGGTTGAACCTGTTAACAAAGCCACTTCAATAAAACCATCACCTACAAGGCTTTTTATGGTTTGATAATGTTGATTGGCAAGTATTTCGGTAGGGGCCATAATGCAGGTTTGAAAGCCATTATCAATGGCAATCAGCATACTCATCAGGGCAACCACCGTCTTACCACTGCCAACATCGCCTTGCAGTAGCCGGTTCATTTGTACGCCGCGCTGGGTATCCTGGCGTATTTCACGTAGCACCTTTTTCTGTGCGTTGGTTAGCTCGAATGGAAGTTTATGGTGAAAGAATTCGTTAAAATAATCACCAACCGTTTCAAATACGTGCCCTTTGAATTTTTGGATACGGAGTAGTTTATTTTTGAGTAGTTTGAGCTGGATGAAGAATAGCTCTTCAAACTTCAATCTACGGATAGCTTCATTCAGCATGTTCGCATCTTCGGGAAAATGCATATTGCGGTAAGCATCCGCACGGCCCATCAGCCTGAATTGGTTCAGAACATGCATGGGCAGGTTTTCGTGAATATCCTTGGCATGTTGATCCAGTAAAGGTTCTGTAAGCTTCTGAATTCCCTTGCTGTCCAGTCCGAATTGCTTTAATTTTTCTGTCGAACTGTAAGCGGGCTGCAGGGTCATATTGCCCTTTTGCTTCATGGTAGCAGGGGAATAAAGCTCCGTTTCGGGATGGGCCATTTGAGGCTTCCCGTTAAAAGAGCCGGGCTTGCCAAATAGAATATAAACCTTCCCCGGTTGCAGGTATTTCTCTATCCACCGCACTCCCTGGAACCATACCAGCTCCATTACGCCGGTGTCATCCTGAACTTGAGCTACAAGACGTTTGGTATGTTTCTCGCCAAGAATCTCTTTGTTGGTTAACCGGGCTAAAACCTGAACATAAGGCAAGTCAGGATTTACTTCCCTGATCTTATAGAACCGTGTCCGGTCGATATGTTTATAAGGAAAGTGGCGCAGCAGGTCCTCGAACGTAAATATTCCCAATTCCTTTTTAAGGAGATCAGCTCGTGATACGCCGACACCCTTTAAATATTCAATAGGAGTTTGAAATACCAGCCTGTTCAATTTTGTCTATCAGGAATTTATTGCGATAACTGAAATTTCGACATTTACATTTTTAGGTAAGGCCGCAACCTGAACAGTCTCACGGGCCGGAAACTGATCGGTAAAATAAGTACCGTATACTTCATTTACCTGGCCGAAGTTCCCCATATCTGTCAGGAAAATGCTTGTTTTAACAATATTGCTGAAGTTAAGGCCCGCTTCGGTCAATATAGCTTTGATATTCTCCATTACCTGTTTTGCCTCCGCTTTAATATCGTCCGAAACTATTTCGCCGGTAGCAGGGTTGCTGGGTATTTGTCCAGAAACAAAAAGAAAACCGCCCGCAGCAACGGCTTGACTGTAAGGCCCGATCGGAGCAGGGGCGTTCTTGGTATTGATCACTTTTTTCATAGGATATTATAAGAGTTAGATGCAAAAGCACATTCTGCACCATTACTTTTTCAGTATAAACCAATCAATCAGTTTCCAGATAATCCCCGCCAGGAACATAATGATAGCGATAGCATTGATAGCGTGCATCACCTTCAGGTTAAAACTGGTTGGCCGGTTTGGATCTTTTTTTCTGAAAAAATACATGAACAAATTTAATAAAAAAAAGAAGGCTCTCCGAAACCGGAGAGCCTTCTGAAATTATTGCAAATGAATAATTATTTTTTGAATTCAACACGACGGTTCAGGATACGACCTTCTTCCGTTGAGTTGTCAGCAATTGGGTGAGTTTCACCGAATCCTTTTACTTTAACACGTTTTGCATCAACACCAGAGTTAACTAAGTAAGTTTTTACTGAGTTAGCGCGGTCTTTAGATAAACGCATGTTGTGAGCAGCAGTACCTTCTGATGAAGCGAAACCGTCTAATTCGATCTTAGCACCAGCGTTTGAACGCAGATCAGCTGAAGTAGCGTCAAGTACTGGGTAAGAAGAAGTTCTCAATACTGAGCTATCGAATTCGAACTGGATGTTAGAGTAAGCTTTTGCTTCACCTGGTTTTGGTTTCATTACGAATAATGAAGTATCAATTTTAGGGAATACAATTGGACAGCCAGATCCGTCAACAACAGTACCTGCAGGAGTGTTAGGGCATTTGTCGAATTGATCAGCAACACCGTCACCGTCAGAATCTTTCTTCAGGTCGTTAACTGCATTTTCAACATTGCCAACACGGCCTTTCAAAGCTTCTACTTCCTGACGAAGAGCTGCATCATACAACTCGTCATACATCATAGCTACTGGGTTTACCCAATCCAGGTTTGGTTTTGATTTCGGACCGAAAGTATACTCTAAACCAGCATAGCCGTAAG
The DNA here is from genome assembly GCF_030519375.1 of Mucilaginibacter tolerans. GTDB lineage: Bacteria > Bacteroidota > Bacteroidia > Sphingobacteriales > Sphingobacteriaceae > Mucilaginibacter. Next base: position 50,626 of record NZ_JAUMKB010000019.1, read on the forward strand.
AATACTTGTTAGAAGCTGGGTAGTCAGCGTGAACACCAGTGAAGTTAAATCCATCGATGAAGTTTTCAGTGTAGCCAACGTTCAGTGCAAATTGATCAGATAGTTTGAATTTAACACCTGCACCTACTGGAATAACTAACTCTTTAATGCGTGATCCTGTACCATCAGTACCGGTATGCCCTTTGTAATCAAATAGCAGGGTACCTTGTGAATTGTCAGAATACACTTTTGGAGAATAGAATGCTAAACCAGCGCCACCGTGTAAGAAGAAATTAATAGCGTTGGTGCGGTGAAGGAAGCTCAACGAGCCAACATTAACAACACCGCTTAAAGTAGCCTGATAGAAAGAAGTTTTAAAGCTTCCGACCTGGCCGAGCGATGGGTCAACTACATAACCCGGGTTGCTGAATTTTGCTTCTTCGCTGCCTTTTACACTACCGCCTCTTACATCTAATTGTAAGCCGAATGCGTGCGATAATTGATCTCTCAAGCTAACTCCGTAGCCCAAGCTTGGTTGATTGTGGTTAAATACGTTAACTCCACCTGTTGCAACAGAAGGAGCGGTGACTCCAACGTTTACGCCAACACTCCATGTGTTGTACTGTTTCGTACCACCAAATACCTTGGCAGTACCTGTTGCTGCTGATGCCTTCGTCGAATCTGTTTTTGCAGCATCAGTCTGGGCATTTACCACACTGACAGCCAACAAAGACGCGAATGAAAGGGCGACTGTTTTTTTTAATGTAGAATAGTTCATAGTTTTAAGATTAAACAATTTAATTGTGATTTTTTTTCAAAATTAGTAATTATGTTTGACTTCATTACCAAACATTGTTCCAAAATTTGTCTTTTGGTAATACAAATAAATAAAAATAATTGTTTGCAAAAAATTAATTATACCGATAATAATGAAATATCTACCTATAGATAAAAAATTATTTACTTCTAATAGAAAAAATTTCTCCAAAAGAACAAAAGGTAATTCGATAGCTGTATTTCATTCTAATGATGAATTTCCGAGAAGCGGTGATCAGACTTTTATATTTAAGCAAAATGCCGACTTTTTTTACTTAACAGGTATAGATCAAGAACAAAGTATACTGGTTTTATATCCCGATTGTCCTAATCCTTCATACAAAGAAGTACTCTTTTTAAGACAAACCAATGAGCACATTGCGGTGTGGGAGGGTCATAAATATACCAAAGAGGAGGCACGCGCAGTATCGGGCATCGAAAACATACAGTGGCTCAACGAATATGATGCCATACTGCACAGTATTATTAATTATGCCGATAACATCTATATCAATACGAATGATAACGACCGGTATGGTTATTCGGTGCCATACAGGGATTTGAGGATGTATGAGCAACTGAAACAGAAATATCCTTTGCATAACTATGAGCGTTCCGCAGTTATTTTACGCGACCTCAGGTCGGTGAAATCGGATATTGAGGTTGAATTAACTAAAAAAGCTTGTGAAATTACCCGGGACGCCTTTGTGCGTGTGCTGAAGTTTGTAAAGCCCGGCGTTACGGAGTATGAGATAGAGGCTGAAATCACCCATGAGTTTTTGCGGCAACGGGCTACCGGCCACGGCTACAATCCGATTATTGCTTCGGGACCAAATGCAAATGTGCTGCATTATATAGATAACAACCAGGTTTGTCAGAGCGGTGATATAATGTTGCTCGATTTCGGTGCGGAATATGCTAATTATAATGCAGATATGACCCGGTCTATACCTGTTAGCGGGCGCTTCACTAAACGTCAGCGGGAAGTATACGATGCTGTATTGCGGGTAATGAAAAATGCGATCGGTATGATAAAGGCCGGAGCAGTATTAACCGGATATCAGGAAGAAGTTGGTAAAATAATGACCAGCGAACTGATTGGTTTAAAACTGCTGGATAAGCACGATGTATCAAAGCAGGACCCGAAAATGCCACTATATAAAAAGTATTTTATGCATGGCACATCGCACCATTTAGGACTGGATGTACACGATTTCGCTAACCGGTACGCTCCTTTTCAGGTCGGGAATGTTTTAACATGCGAGCCTGGAATATACATTCCGGAGGAGGGATTAGGCATACGATTGGAAAACGATATCCTGATCACTAAGGGTGGAAACATAGATCTGATGGCCGATATCCCGCTTGAAGCAGAGCATATTGAGGAGATAATGAACAGTTAAGGCCTCAGATGTCGGAGAACTTTTCAGCAAATGAATAAATATTGAACCCCGGCTCCTGACTGGCTTTTAAAACCATTTGGTATAATTCGATTTTATTGATATTTCCCATCCGCTTTTGCTGAATGAGTTTGTAGGCCTTTTCAGCCAGTAAGTATTCTTTGTGGCTGTTTTTCTTTTCGGCAGAATTCAAAATAAAATCAACAATTTCAACAATGCCCTTATTTTCAGAGGCTATTGTTTTAAATACAGGTATTTCAGCACCTTTTTGCTGAACCATTTTTTTCAGGTTATTGGCGAACAGATCCGCGCCTTCCCGGTCGGTTTTGTTGACGATGAAAGCATCTGCGATTTCCATTAGGCCCGATTTGATGTTTTGTATTTCGTCACCACCCTCAGGAACTAAGACGACGAAAGTAATGTCGGCTAGTCCGGCTATTTCAACTTCCGATTGCCCGACACCTACCGTTTCTATCAACACATAGTCAAAACCTGCGGCGCGTAATACATCAGTCATTTCGATCGTTTTTGCAGATAATCCGCCCAATGAGCCTCGTGTAGCTAATGACCTGATAAATACATTGGGATGATTGAAATGCGATGCCATCCGTATCCTGTCGCCAAGCAACGAACCAAAATTAAATGGTGATGTTGGATCAATGGCTAAAACAGCTACTTTCTTATCCTGACTGGCGAGTTTGGCAATTAGTGCATTTACCAAGGTGCTTTTACCCGCTCCAGGTGGACCTGTTATACCTATGACAGGAGTGCTTTTATCAAAATTTAACCCTTTTAATAATTGATCTGCTCCTTTAAGATCGTTTTCAACAATGGTTAAAGCCCGCGCAACTGATTTAAAATTATCACAATGTATTATTAAAGATGTGTTGGTTGCAGGAGCCACTTTGGAGTTTTTGTAGATGCAAATGAATAAAATTATCAGCACATAAATTAATATATCTTCATATAATTGCAGCTTTAAAATTCCCTCTCAATAGTAATATTTTGATATAAAATGTCGAAACCCGCTGTATTAGTTACATTCGATTCAATGAAAAATCCTAATTCGGGTTATTTTTCATTTGGAAAGGGTTTGGGCAATGCCTTACTTAAGCAGAATCTGGGAAGATTTAAGTTAACATATTATCTCTTCAGACGAACGACCTTTTTTAATGGAATGGTTGATATCATACATCTTTTAAGATTTCACCGAATATTCTTTCCGTGGTATAATAAATTTGATGTTATTCATTTTACTGACCAAACGTGCAGGCTAAGGCCATACAGGGTAAAAGGGAAAAAGATCATGACCATACATGATATTAATAAGGTGCATTTGCAGTTCAGTCCTCAAAAAAAAATTGATGCACATATTAATAAGATACGAAAATTTATATCTCTCTGCGATAAAGTGGTTACCATATCCGAATTTGTGGCAAAGGATATCGTACGATTTATCCCTGAGGCAGCCGATAAATTGAGTGTGATCTATAACGGAGCCGATAAGTTGGAAGTGGCGGATGATCACAGCCCTCAGTATCTGCCGAAAAAGCCGTTTTTATTCACCATAGGATTGTTATCACCCCAAAAGGGATTTCATTTGCTTCCGGCTCTATTGGAAGGCAATGATTATGAACTGGTTATTTCAGGGATTGAAACCCCCCATAAACAGAAGATTATAGAAGAGGCGCAAAAATTCAATTGCGAGAAAAGAGTAATCGTCACCGGGCCTGTTTCCGATGATGACAAAGCTTGGTATTTTAAAAATTGCAGCGCTTTTTTGTTTCCTTCAATTGCAGAAGGATTTGGTTTGCCGGTAATTGAAGCTATGCATTTTGGCAAGCCGGTATTTTTGGCAAAGTATACGTCTCTGCCCGAAATTGGGGGAGATGTGGCCTATTACTTTGATAATTTTGAACCTAAGCACATGCAAGAAGTTTTTGCTAAAGGCATGGACGATTTTCACAAAGGCGACCGTTCGGCTAAAGTGATGGCCCACGCCGATAAATTTTCATGGGAGAAAACAGCAGAGCAATACTTCAAATTATACGAGAATTGCCTGAACGGTTAATCAGAAGAATTATTTACAGGTCTCTTAAATAGCCTTTTAAATCTCCAAAATAGGTACCGAAGCCATATTGTAAAACTGAAATTTTCATAGATCAAACTACTCTGGTCTTTTTCAAATTGTTCATCAATGTAATTATTTGATAGCCCTTCGTGGTTAAATTTGGCTATGATATAATCTTTAAATATAAAATGGAAGTCCTTGTCTTTAACGCATTTTATATTTAACACATGATCAGCACGTACTTTGTACTTAGTATCGTAAGCGTATTTTTCAAATACAGCTTTAGGATAAATAACGGCCTGGTGGAAAATACCATATTTGGCAATAATATACTCAGTTACAGCTCCCCGGCATTTTCTGTTATCACTCAAAACACTACCATAGTAGATTGCGTCAGGCTCTTTTAACTCATTTGCCATTACCGAAAAATCATCCAATAACTCATCATCAGCGCCCAAAAAATACACCCAATTACCGGTAATGTGCTTCAGCCCTTTGTTCATAGCATCGTATATGCCATTATCCTTTTCGCTTTGCCAGTAATGGATATTATCTGAATTTGCCTGTAATATTTTTACCGTATCATCTGTGCTTTGGCCGTCAATAACTATGATCTCAATAGCCGGATACTTTTGCCTGTAAATGCTGTTTAAGCAGTTTTGCAAAGTTGGGGCGGCATTATAGGTAACAATAATAACAGATATTTTGGGTAGTCTGTTGTTATTATTAACAGTACTGTTTTCGCCCTCAGATAACATATTTTCAATTAATTTTTAATGATACTGTATATTTGACCATTGGCTAACAGTGCGAAGTAAACTATTATTTTACAATAAAGCATGTAGCAACCTTTAGTTTTATTTAATGATTAAGATACAATTTGACCACCAGGCATTTTCAATGCAGCACTTTGGTGGCATATCGCGGTATTTTGCCAATATTCAAAAACATTTAAGCCAATATGATTCCTTTAGCTTTAACAAGGGTGTTCTATTTACCAATAATAACTACCTTAAAGATCAAAAATTTCCCGTACCTCATGCGTTTTTAAAGCCATGGTATAAAAAGGATAAAAAGATATATAAGCTGAATGAAAAATATGCAAAGTACTGTCTTAACAAACACGATTATGATGTTTTTCATCCAACTTACTATGATCCGTATTTTTTAGATATTGTTAAAGCCCCATTTGTTTTAACTGTTCATGATTTTATCCATGAAAAGTTCCCCGAGTACTTTCCAAATACCGACAGTACCGTGCATAATAAAAGATTATTAATAGAAAAGGCAACTCATTTTATCACAATTTCAGAGTCAACCAAAAATGATCTGCAAAAGATCTATAACATCCCTGACAGCAGGATAAGTATGATCTATCATGGATATGATACATCCACGGATTTGTTAATTAATGATACCAAGATTCCTTATTCAAATTACGTGTTGTTTGTAGGAGACCGCTGGGCTTATAAAAATTTCTTCAGGTGGTTGACAGCCATAGCGCCATTATTAATTAAATATGATATAAACGCAGTGTGTGCAGGCGGCAAATCTTTTAGCAGCACCGAGCTGGAATTTATTAAGCGTTTGGGCATCACAAATAAAATATCACAGTTGCAGGCAAGCGAGGCTGAACTTAAAGCTTTGTACCGAAATGCCTTATTGTTTGTGTATCCGTCATTGTATGAAGGATTTGGCTTGCCAATATTGGAAGCCTTTGCTAATGGCTGCCCCGTGGCAGTTAGTAATACAAGTTGTTTTAAGGAAGTTGGCGGAGATGCCGTGTCATACTTTGATCCTTATTCCGTTTATTCTATGACATCGGTTATAGAAGGACTGATCCTTCATACGGACAATGCAAATAAATTACGTGTTGCCGGGAAGGGGCAGTTGGAGAAATTTACCATGCAGAATTGTATGGAACAAACGGTAAATGTTTATCAATCGATAATTTAAAGATACAAAGAACATGAAAGTAGCGGGTTTTACTTTTATTCGTAACGCTGTAAAAAATGACTATCCTATTGTTGAAGCTATCACTTCCATTCTGCCAATTTGTGATGAATTTGTGGTGGCTTTAGGTAACAGCGAAGATGAGACCGCTCAGTTAATACAAGCAATAAACTCGCCCAAAATAAAAATAATCAATACGGTTTGGGATGATACTTTACGGGATGGGGGCGCAGTATTCGCAGTCGAAACGGACAAGGCATTTAAAGCCATATCTCCTGATGCTGATTGGGCTTTTTATATCCAGGGGGACGAATGTGTTCACGAAAAATATCTTCCACTTATCAAAAGGGAGATGGAAGATAATTTAGACAACAAGGAAGTTGAAGGTCTTCTGTTTAAATATCTGCATTTTTATGGTTCGTATGATTATTACGGGCATTCGCGCAGGTGGTACCGTCGTGAAATACGCATATTGCGGAATAACAAAGCTATCCATTCATACCGCGATGCGCAGGGTTTCAGGTGGGATGGCCGTAAAATTAATGTTAAACTTATTGATGCTTATATTTATCATTATGGCTGGGTAAAGCCACCTGCAGGTTTAAAAAATAAATTACGGAATTTCAACCAGTTTTATCATGATGATGCATGGCTTGCTGAAAATTTGCCGGAAACGTTTGAATTTGATTATAAAAATGCTGACAGGTTATTGCATTTTGATGGCGACCATCCTGAAGTAATGAAAAAGCGAATTGCGGTAACTAACTGGAACCTTAATATTGATTTGACGCAATTGCACAAAAAGATGACTCTCCGCAGAAAGACCTTGCAAAAGCTAGAAGACCTGACCGGCTGGCGACTGGGAGAGTATAAAAACTATAAGTTGCTATGATGAGAATATTATACTTCTTTCCTGATAATATAACTGAACAAAACGCGGGGAATAAAACTAGGGCACTGTACCTGTTAAAGTATTTTAGTCAAAATGGATTTATAGTAGATTATGTAAGTATTAGAGATGAAAAGGCCGGAAAGAACTATAACGAGCAAACCGAAGAGATATTAAAAGCTGGTAATTTAGCAAGTAATGTTTACCTATTACCCAGGAAACAGGGGAAAACCAACCCGATAGTTTATTTTTTGCGATATAAATTATGGGACCTGCTGTACTATCTAATAACCTATCCGCTCAGATCAAATATTCCTACCTATTTAACGCTCGCGCTAAAAAAGGCTTTTAAAAATATACTTAGGACAAACACTTATGACTATATAATTATCAGTTATGTGCATAGCGCTGATCTGATAGCTGATACGGCCTTGTTAGGCGGAGCTAAAACGATAATTGACACTCATGATTTTTTAACCGCTCAGTTTAAGGATAAAAGAGACTTCAACCTGGGTGTAACTTTTGAGGATGAAATAAGCAGGCTGAACCTTTTTGATGAAATATGGGCAATATCACCTGAAGAGGAGTATGTATTTAATCAGTTCTGCACTTCAAGAGTCAGGTTGGTTCCTATGATGATGGATGCTCCGGCGTCAGCTTTAACGCCTTTTAAGAATAAAAAATACGATCTTATTTATGTTGGTAATGACAATATCCACAATATTATCTCCATAAAATGGTTTTTTGATAAAGTCTATCCCTTACTGCCTGCAGGGCTAAACCTATGTGTTATTGGTAAGATCAATAATCACGTCACTGAGGCATATAATAGTATAAACAAGATTTTATTCGCTGAAAGTTTGGAGTCTTTTTATAATGATTCAAAAATTGCCATTTGCCCCATGCTGCGGGGAACCGGGGTAAAGGTAAAAGTGGTTGAAGCATTGGCATTTGGTTTGCCTGTAGTATGCACTTCGCGGGGTACCGACGGATTGCCTAACAAGCAGAGTAACGGATGCCTGGTAAGTGATGACCCAGTTAAGTTTGCTGAAAATATAATATCGCTTTTACAAGATGCATCGTTATATGAGGAGCAAAGTAGATTAGCAAAAGATACGTTCAAAAACAGTTTCGACAAAAGCGTGACCTTTAAGATATTGGATAATGTGTTTGAATGATTCGCTTTACACCTTTCGTAGGTTTATGATAAGCCTATACCAATGAGCTTGTCGCTAATTAATTATTTACTGTTAGCTTTGTATTTTTATAAATTTTAATGAAGACTTACTTCCGGCTGTTATCTTTTGCCAAACCAATTGAAAAATTTGCTATCCCTTATATCATCTTTACGTTACTTTATGTTCTTTTCAGTTCGATGGTATATGTATTGCTCCCGTCACTGCTGAATACACTTTTTGGGAATAATGCTATCGATGCTTCCAATGTTACCCATGCTGTAAAACATGCAGCCTTTGTAAAGCAACCAGGTTGGCTAGACCTAAGTGGTTGGTTTAAATATTATTTGAACTATTTTATAAATACGCACGGGCAATGGGGGGCCCTGCAATTCGTATGCGCGCTTATCGTCGTTACCATATTGGTAGGCAACTTTTTCAGGTACCTTTCAGCTCGTACTATGGAAAATCTCAGAGTGCATACCTTATTAAACTTGCGCCGTAAGGTCTTCAATAATGTAATGGATATGCACCTGGGTTATTTTAATAACGAACGGAAGGGGGATATCATTTCCAAAATAGCATCGGATGTTCAGGTGGTGCAATTTTCAGTTACTGCAACTTTACAAGTCATTTTTAAGGAGCCTGCAACAATGATCGCCTTTTTGACGATACTTTTTATCTATTCCGTAAAGCTTACTTTATATTCTTTACTCGTAGTTCCTGTATCGGCTTTTATTATTTCTAAGATTGTAAAGCGCCTCAAATCGCAGGCTGCATCAGCACAGCAAACTTATGGCAATATGATAAGCTACCTTGACGAAGCATTGTCGGGCGTTAGGGTCATAAAGGCATTTAATGCTTCTAATTTTATCAAAAAGCGTTTTGATAATGAGAACATCAGGTATTCAAAAATACTACGTTCAATGGCAAAACGTCAGCAATCAGCCTCGCCTGTTTCTGAAACGTTGTCCGTTACCATGATTTCATGTATCGTATTATATGGTGGATATCTGATACTTAACAATAGGTCTACGTTGAACGGCGGCCAGTTTATTGCCTATATCGCCGTATTTTCACAATTGATGCGCCCGGCAAAAGCCATTTCAGATTCGTTCAGCAATATACACTCAGGTATAGCAGCGGGTGAGCGCGTACTGGCACTTATTGACGAAAAACCCGCGATTACTGATGCGCCCGATGCAAAACCTATACAGGAATTTAAAGAAAACATCAGCTTTAAAAATGTATCATTTGCTTATGGTGAAAAAACGGTACTTTCAAACATTAATTTAACGGTACCTAAAGGAAAAACAATTGCGCTTGTAGGCCCATCCGGCGGGGGGAAATCGACACTGATTGATCTTATACCGAGATTTATCGAGCCAAAATCGGGCGAGGTATTGGTTGACGGCGCGAACATACAAACAGTAACCACCGACTCATTAAGAGCATTGCTGGGAATTGTAAACCAGGAATCTATTTTATTTAACGATACTATATTCAACAACATCGCTTTCGGTAAATCAAATGTTACACGGGAGGAAGTTGAAACCGCCGCTCGTATTGCCAATGCCCATAACTTTATTATTGAAACTGAAGCCGGGTATCAAACAAATATTGGTGACCGCGGCACAAAACTCTCAGGCGGCCAAAGGCAGCGTATTTGTATTGCAAGGGCAGTTTTAAGTAACCCGCCTATTATGCTTCTTGACGAGGCTACGTCGGCTTTGGATACGGAATCTGAGAAGCTGGTGCAGGACGCTTTAAATAACCTGATGAAAAACCGGACGTCGCTCATCATTGCACATCGTTTAAGCACCATTCAAAATGCCGATATAATTATAGTGCTTGAAAACGGAAAAATAGTGGAACAGGGAACACATAACCAATTGTTGATCAGCAATGGACTTTATCGAAAATTGATCGATATGCAAACTTTTAACGCAGATTAATTAAGCCTTCTTAAACTGATCAACTATTTAATTTGTCTTTAATATATTGCCAGTCTGCCATTAATAGACTTTCCATCTTGCCATACTTACTTTCATCTGCTTTTTTTACTATTTTTTTTGTTTTTCTGAGTAAAAAATTATCTCTGACGGGTTTCAAAATATCCTGATTAAATAATTGCTTGCTAAAAAGGTGTAAAAATTTTCCGTCGGTATAAAATTTATAACCCAAATGTTTAGCTATGTAAGCTAAAGATTCAACATTATAAAATGCAATGTGCTGCCCTGTTTCCTGAGACAAGTACCACCAGTTGTTAATATCAGCCAATTGCTTAGGTTGCAGTTCAGTTGTAAAAAGCAGATTATCTGAAAGTTCAAGCATTTTTTTTATTTCTTCAATCGGGTTAGGTAAATGCTCAAATACTTCAAAGGCACTCACTACTTCAAAAGTTGTACCGGGCGGCAGGTCGGTGAAGTCGAAATGCTCGGCAAACAAATTCTGGCAATATTTATCGGTGTGATAAAAATTAAAACCCTTATCACGCATTAAACGCGTAAATAAACCATACCCTCCAGCATAATCCAGGAAAATACCCTTTCTATTAAATTTAGTAGCTAAAAGCTTGCTGACCCTTACAGATAAATCAATGTTGCGGGATGGCAAACCAATATCCAGCTTTGTTATTATGGATGAGTAAGCTTCCTCCAGCCAAAAGGGGTGCTCCGTTTGTATAAAGCCGGTTTCGTTGCATCTGTAATATTTAACTTCATACTTATTGAGGACCAATTTGGTAAACAATAAGGTAGTATCCCTCCCGGTGATCTTACTTTGCATATTTTATTTAGGTGTTTTTGTAAAAAAACAGGTACTAAGTAGTACATTTTTCGTGCTAAAATAAACAAATTTGCAGCATGAAAATAGTTACGGACGAGCCTTATGATATAAAATCAGCTGTACTATTCATCATATTTAACAGACCGGATACCACTAAAAAGGTTTTTGACCAAATAAAGGCTGGTAAACCGGGGCGGTTATACATAGCGGCAGACGGGCCGCGAATGAACAGACCGGGAGAAGAGGTGCTTTGTAGACAAACCAGAGAAATTATTAATGATGTTGACTGGCCTTGCGAAGTAAAAACGCTTTTCAGGCAAACTAATCAGGGATGTAAGGAAGCGGTATCATCAGCAATAGCCTGGTTTTTTGAAAACGAAGAAGAAGGTATAATATTAGAGGACGATTGCCTGCCTAACAATAGTTTTTTTAGGTTTTGCGATACACTTCTGGAAAAGTATCGTTTTGATAATCGGATAGGGCATATTTCGGGATGTAATTTTCAGCATGGAAAAAAATGGGGAAGTGCAAGTTATTACTTCTCCAATATGACGCATGTATGGGGATGGGCAAGCTGGAGAAGAGTGTGGAAGGGATACAGCAAAGACCTTAAAAAGTTCAGTGAAAAAGAAATAAGAAAACAATTGAAAAATGTATTTGATGATAATTTTATCGTCGATACGTGGGTGCAGATATTCAACGATACAAAAGCCGGCAAAATAGATACCTGGGATTATCAATTAGCGTTAACCAATTTTTTCAATGGAAGCCTCTCTATTATCCCTAACAGTAATTTGATAAGTAACATCGGTTTTGGTAATAATTCAACGCATACTGTTGATGTGGATAGCCCTAATGCCAATATTCCATTACAGGATATTGGCGAGATAGCGCATCCGGAGTGTGTTCTCCCTGAAAAAAAGGCTGATTTGCTTACACTGCACTATGATTTTGATGTTGAACACCAAAGGCCCAAACATAATTTATTGAGGCGAAGGTTTAAAAGATGGGTAAAATCGTTGTTCAGATCGAAGAATAGTTAATAAACTTAGAGACTGTTCAAATTTTGTGCAATCATAACTTATTGGTGCTAAAAGCATGGATTTCGACAATAAATTTAAACAGACTCTAAGTTAATAATAACTAAATTCCGTGTGTTTTACTGAAACTTAATCCCTATACCAAACTGCCAAACCTGGTTACGATAGTCGGAGATTGGAGAATTCTGGTCATAAGTATTGGACGTAAGATCGATCAGGTAACGGGCGTGTATATCAACGTTCTGGTTAAGATCGATGCTGACGCCAAAAGCTCCTGAGATATAGCTTTTGTTGGTGGCATCATCGTAATAACTTTCACGGCTCACAGTAAATCCATTATCAAACGTGGTAGTGCTGGCTAATGGAATATTGATTTGCGGCCCTACCAGGAAATTGAAGCCGCGGACAATACGGAACTTCGCCAGCAAAGGGATATCGATATAATTATTGCGCTGCGTTAAAACCCCATCGGTCGTATTAGCCTGGTAGCCTTTCTGTGAAAACAATACTTCTGGTTCGAATGATAATGGATATATCACGGGAATATTAGCAACTAAGCCGGCATTAAAACCCACGATACCACTTGTGCTATAGCCGGTATTGTAGGAAGATACTGTATTGGCAAGGCTAACACCTCCTTCTATTCCAACACTTGGACGATTAAAGTCGTCTTGCTGACGTTGTACAGGGCGACGGTGAACACGACGCGGGCCATAATAAGTTTGAGCGCTTACAGATCCTGCAACCAGCAGGCATATAGCTAAAATAAAAATGTGTTTCATTGGAGTAAGTTTTTATAGTTTATTGACTTTTTAGAGTGAAAGACAACAAATAGGTTTAGTTGTTTATCGAAATTTTTTTAATTAGGGTTTAATAGTGGTTGAACAGGTTGTAGTTCAACTGTTATAAAGGTTTTTTAGCAATAACTTTTACAGCCTTTCAACATTTCTAACATTTACAACTAATTTGCAATAGCTACATTTGAAACCTCTATGAATCAACTTAAAAAAGGGTTAAGCTTTACTTTCCTGTGTGTGTTGTTAGTGAGCGGCCTTTCTGTTGACGCTCAGCAAAAAATTAGTTATATCAATCTGTTAAGCCATCAAAACCATTGGGTCGATTCGGTTTATAAAAAACTCAGCCGTAAACAACGTGTAGCGCAATTATTTTTTGTCAGGGCACATACCAACCGGGGACAGGCCTATGAAGATTCCGTAGGGAATGTGATCAAAGATCAGCAAATCGGTGGTTTGGTGTTTTTTCAAGGGGGACCGGTGCGACAATTGACCCTCATCAATATCTACCAGAAACTGGCTAAAGTACCCCTTCTTGTTGCAATGGATGGTGAGTGGGGTGTAGGTATGCGGTTGGATTCAACAATGTCTTATCCATATCAGATGACCTTAGGCGCCATACAGGATAATTCATTGATCTATAAAATGGGTCAGTTTGTAGCCTATGACTTTAAACGGTTGGGCATGCAGATCAACCTGGCGCCGGATATGGACGTGAATAACAATCCCAATAACCCGGTGATCAACTACCGGTCTTTCGGGGATAACAAATACAATGTTGCGACTAAGGGGATTGCTTATATGAAGGGTATGCAGGACGCAGGTTTGCTTACTACTGCCAAACATTTTCCTGGCCACGGCGACACGAATGTAGATTCGCATCTTGATCTGCCTTTACTGCCTTTTAGTCGGGAACGATTAGATACACTCGAGGAATATCCTTTCCGCCAGGCAATCAAAGCAGGTATAAGCGGGGTAATGATAGCCCATATGAATATCCCAGCACTGGATACAACCAAAAATCTGCCGTCTACTTTATCGCGCCCTATTGTAACTGGGATATTAAAAGATTCACTTGGTTTTAAGGGCCTGGTGGTATCCGATGCGATGGAGATGAAAGCTGTAGTAAAATATTTTCCTGAAGGTGATGCAGATCTTCGGGCTTTTATAGCCGGGAATGATATTATCGAATTGTCGGAAGATTCAAAGAGAGCAATTGATATTATAAAGAAAGCCGTGCGCCAGAAGAAAATAACCAAACTGGAGTTTGAAGCAAAAGTGAAGAAAGTATTGGCTGCCAAATACTGGGCAGGATTGAATCATTATCGCGAGGCCTCACCCGAACATTTGGTTGAAGACCTGAACAGGGAAAGTGCTAAAGCATTGGTTCAACAATTGACCGATGCATCAGTTACCTTATTAAAAGGGGATGCCTCAACCGTGCAGTTAAGCCCGATCGCCAAAACAGCTATCATCAGCATCGGGGTTTCAGGGCCTACCTTATTTCAAAATGAAATAGCCCAATGGTATTTGAATAATGATACCTTTATTGTAGACAAGACAACACCAGCGGATGATTTGCTCGCGCTACTGGATAAATTACGCAGCTACGACCAGGTAATCGTTAGTATTAATGATACCCGGGCCCGGCCTGCCAGCAAGCTGGATTACAGCAACGGCGTAAAAATATTTATTGCGCAAGTGGCTGCTCATCCGCATTCAGTAGTTTGTGTGTTTGCCAATCCTTACACCCTGGCTGGTTTACCTGGTATTGAAAATAGCGGTGCATTAATTGCCGGATACCAGATGAGCGACGAAATGCAGCGATCGGCGGTGAAGGTGATCAACCGAATCATCGGTCCGAAAGGGAAGTTACCGGTTCGGGTCAGTACTGTTTTTCCTTATGGCACGGGAGTTATTTTAAAATAAGTTCGACAGCATGGAAACAAAGATCAGGGCGATTGTTACCGGGGCTACCGGGATGGTGGGCGAAGGTGTATTGCAGGAATGTTTATTGCACCCGCAGGTAGAAGCGGTACTGGTAGTGAACCGAAAACCATGCGGGGTAACTCATCCAAAACTGAAAGAGATCATCCATGCTAACTTTTTTGATGTTTCGCCGATTGCGGATCAGCTGAAAGGATATAATGCCTGCTACTTCTGCCTGGGCGTAACTTCCATCGGCAAGAAAGAGCCGGAGTATTATAAACTCACTTATACCCTAACCATGCATGTTGCTGAGACCTTAAGCCGGCTCAATCCCGATATGACCTTTTGTTACGTATCTGGCGCTAGCACAGACAGCAGCGAAAAAGGCAGTCAGATGTGGGCGAGGGTGAAAGGTAAAACAGAGAATGACCTGGCAAAGCTTCCTTTTAGGCAGGAATTCAATTTTCGGCCTGGATTGATGAAAGCCGCCAAAGGAGCTAAGAATGTGCCTTCAATCTATAAATATCTTAGCTGGCTATACCCGGTTATTCATTGGCTTTTCCCGTCTGCATCATGTGATTTGACAGAGGTTGGGCGGGCGATGATCAACGTTACTTTGTATGGTTACCCGACGCAAATTTTAGAAGTGAAAGATATTGTGACGGCGGCGAAGACAGTCTAAAAATCTTCAATATTCATTTTCTATTTGATAGTGGCCCGAAAATATTTTCGTTGCCTTTTGCTTACATTTACTTTATTCTATTATGCAATCTACTCCCAATAAATATAACGAGAAATTTCAGGAAGCTTTAAACCGACTGAACCCGGAGCAACGCTCTGCTGTGGATCAGATAGAGGGGCCAGTGCTGGTTGTTGCCGGTCCGGGAACGGGTAAAACGCAAATATTGGCGGCACGTATAGGCAAGATATTACTGGATACCGACGCCAATGCGCACGAAATTTTGTGTTTAACCTATACCGATGCTGGAGCCGTGGCTATGCGTAAGCGTTTATTCGAGTTTATCGGGCCGGACGCTTACCGGGTGAATATTTATACTTTCCACGCTTTTTGTAACGAGGTGATCCAGGAAAACCTAGACTATTTTGGCAAACTGAACTTGGAGCCTTTATCTGATCTGGATTCGGTTTCTCTTTTCCAGGAATTGGTAGATGATTTTCCGAATGACCATTTATTAAAGCGTTTCACCGGAGATATTTATTACGATGTTCCGCGCCTGAAGAACCTGTTCTCGGTTATGAAACGGGAAAACTGGGACGAGGAAATGATCCGTGTTGCCGTTGATGAATATTTGAATGATTTACCTAATCGTGAAGAATTCATTTACAAAAGAGCTAACGCCGTAAAAGGCATCAAAGCCGGCGACCTAAAACAAAAAGATATTGATGCTGCACGCGAGGTAATGTCGAAGCTTTTATCGGCGGTGAGCGAATATCAGCGTTATGACGCCAAAATGAAGACGGGCGGCTATTATGATTATGATGACATGATCATTTGGGTGCTTAAAGCCTTCCGTGAGAATGAGGAAATGCTGCGCAAATACCAGGAGCGCTATCAATATGTTTTGGTGGACGAATTCCAGGATACCAGCGGTTCGCAAAGCGAATTACTGAAGTTGCTGCTGAATTATTGGGATACGCCAAACGTGTTTGTAGTAGGTGACGACGATCAATCGATTTTCAAGTTCCAGGGCGCCAATATGAAGAACATACTGGATTTTGCGGGTGACTATGTCAAAACATTGAAGACCGTCGTGCTAAAGCATAATTACCGATCTAACCAGCATATACTGAATGTTTCAAAAGCGTTAATAGGCAATAACCGTGAGCGATTAACGGGACAATTGCAACTGGATAAAAACCTGATGGCAGCCGGTGCCCGGTTCAAGGAATTGGCACATGAACCTGTGATCCGGGAATACGAAAACCCCGCGCAGGAAATGGTGCATACGGCACATCAGATCAGACAATTGATAGAGGGCGGAACAGCAGCCGGTGAAATAGCGGTCATTTATCGTAATCATAGTCAGGTAGAGGAATTGCTGCAATATCTCGATTCGAAAAAAATAGCCGTAAATACGCGACGAAAGATCGATATCCTAACCCTACCCTTTGGCGAAAAGATCATCAATATACTACGCTATCTCGCTATGGAAATGGATTCGCCCTATAGTGGCGATGAGTTGCTGTTTGAGATCATGCATTATGATTTTTTTGAAATACCGCCGATTGAGATTGCCAAAGCCAGTATCGCAGTTGCCAATCAAAACTATAAGACGTCGAATAACGGAGAGCCAAAATCATCGCTCAGAAGATATATCAGCGAATTAAAAATGCCTGCCCAGCAAGCATTATTTGATGCGCCCGCTAACCAGGAAATGAAATACCTGATGACCTACATCGATGATCTGTTGAAGGCATCGGTTAGTGTCACTTTACAACAGCTTTTCCAGGATCTGATCGCCAAGATGGGTATTCTGCGATATATCATGAAACAGCCAGATAAAGGCTGGTACATACAAGTGCTGACCAACTTCTTCGATTTTCTGAAAGATGAAAGCCGCAAAAATCCGGATATCAGTGCAGGTAATCTGGTTGCTATCATCGACCTGATCCGTGATAATAACATAAGGCTACCGTTAACGCAAGTGATCTATTCCGAAAATGGTGTCAACTTTTTAACAGCACATGGCTCAAAAGGTCTTGAATTTGAACACGTGTTCCTGATCGGTTGCGACAAGAAAACATGGGATAGCAAAGGGCGGAATAATGGGTTCAGCCTGCCAGATACATTAACACAAGCGCCGGATGATGAGATCGCTCAGCGGGAGGAAGCAAGGCGTTTATTTTATGTGGCTTTAACCCGGGCCAAGCAGCATTTAAGCGTTTCATACGCGGCAAGGGACAAGAACGGGAAAGACCAGGAAGCATCACAATTCGTTGGCGAAATATTGGCTGCAACCAATTTGCGGATAGACTATCCAAAGCCTGCAGAGGAGGACATGCTGGATTTTTATGCTACGCAGTTTAGTGAAGATGATAAGCCGAAAGTAGAGCTGATTGACAAAAATTATATTAACCAGTTATTGCAAAACTATACGCTGTCCGTTACCCATTTAAGTAACTATCTGGATTGTCCGCTACGGTTTTATTTCCAATGTCTGATTAGGGTACCTTCAGGGAAAAGTCCATCAGCAACATTTGGTTCGGCTGCACATGATGCTTTGAAAAGGGCTTTCCGTGCATTGAAGGAGAACAATGACGAATTCCCACCGACAGAGCTATTTATGAAGGATTTCCGGACTTACATGTTCCGCAACCGGGATTCATTCACCAAAGACGAATTCAAACGACGACTGGATTACGGGGACAAAATATTGCCACCTTATTACGAGCTGAATACACTGAGTTGGAATAAAATAGCCCTTGTGGAGCTATCAATAAAGAACATCGAGGTGGGTGGCGTGCCTGTAAAAGGAAGTTTGGATAAAGTAGAGTTTACCGGAAAACAGGTTACAGTAGTTGATTACAAAACAGGTAAATTCCGCAATGCAAAAGAGAAATTACAGCGGCCAACCAATGACAAACCTAATGGCGGCGATTACTGGCGGCAAGCAGTTTTTTATAAGTTGCTTATTGAGAATGACCGATCCAAAGACTGGCAGGTAATAAGTACGCAGTTTGATTTTATTGAACCGGTAAGCGAAGGCGAATATGTTACTGAAAAGATAGTTATCAGTCCGGAAGATGTGGAGATTGTGAGGGAGCAGATCAGGACGGTTTATGCCAAAATACAGGCGCATGATTTCAATACCGGTTGCGGCAAAGAGGAGTGCGACTGGTGCCATTTTGTGCGCAGTAATTTTAAGCAGACCGGGAATATTATGGAAGAGGCGGAAGAAGCGGATGCTAATTAGATAAACCGTAGAGACGCGATGCATCGCGTCTAAAAATGACCAAATATCACCATGAAATACTTGAAATTCATTTTACCGTTATTTTTCTGTGTGCCTGCCATAGCTCAAACCACCATTAAGCAGGATGCTGTCATTAAGCAAATGGTGGATGAAGTATCGTCAAGCAATATCGAGACGATCATTCGCAAATTGGTAAGTTTTAAATCGCGGCATACGCTTGGGGATACCACCAGTAAAACAACCGGCATAGGCGCGGCACGGAATTGGATAAAAGCGGAATATGAAAGGTATGCTGCTGACTCACATGGGCGAATGACTGTAAAATTCGACACGCTTACTCAGCCTAAAGGCGAAAGAGTAAATGCGCCTGTTAAACTGAAAAACGTATTAGCCATTTTGAAAGGCACCGAGCCTAAAGATACCCGTGTCTATATCGTCTCAGGACACTACGATTCGCGGATGAGTGATATAATGGATCCGAATGGTGATGAACCCGGTGCCAATGATGACGCTTCGGGCACAGCAGTTTCAATGGAACTGGCGAGGATAATGAGTAAGCGTTCATTCCCTGCGACGATTATTTTTATGGCTGTAGCTGGCGAGGAGCAGGGCCTATTGGGTTCGGCCCATGTGGCTAAACGTGCTAAAGCCGAAAACTGGAATATTGATGCGGTGCTGAATAATGATATCGTGGGAAACAGTCACGGCATGGAAACCGATGTGAGGGATAACCGAAGCGTGCGCATATTCAGCGAGGGGGTGCCAACTATCGATAGCCGCAATGAAAAGAATATCGCAAGCCTGATAGCGCTGGGTGGCGAAAATGATAGTCCCTCACGCGAACTATCGCGCTATATTAAAGAAACAGGCGAGCGCTATGTTGACCAGTTGGATGTAAAACTGATCTACCGGCGCGACCGCTACCTGCGTGGCGGTGATCATACTCCTTTCCAGCAGGAGGGATTTACCGCAGTGCGTATCACCGAAATGAATGAAGACTATACCCGCCAGCATCAGACCATCCGTACCGAAAATGGTATAAACTATGGCGATCTGCCTGATTATGTGGATTTCAACTATGTGCAAAAAGTTGCAAGGATGAATCTTTCGGTGTTAGCTAACCTGGCATTAGCCCCCGCTGAACCGCAAAATGTAGGCATGGTAACCAGCGGCTTAACCAATCGAACCCAATTAAACTGGGACGCTCCTGCAAGCGGTAAAAAGCCTGCCGGATATTATGTGTTAATGCGTGAAACAACCAGCCCGTATTGGGAGAAGAAGTTTTATGTCACCGATACCAAAGCTGATCTGGCTTATTCAAAGGATAATTATTTCTTCGCGGTGCAATCGGTGGATGCAGAAGGGCATGAAAGTTTGCCGGTATATCCGAAACCGGTGAAGTGATTTTAGATTTTATATCTGCGCATAGTAGAGACGCGATGCATCGCGTCTCTATGGACCGGATTCATTTTATTTGACGCTCTTCTTTAGCACGATAAAATACCCCAAAACAAATACTACCACCGCAACCGCCAGGCTCACTAATATATCTTTAGTGAATATATCCACGGTGATCTGCGGCATGGCTGGGCCGTTATTCGTGCGACTATTTAGCAGACCTTTTATGGTCAACATAGGGTGGCTGTAAGGATACAGGTAAGCATATTGCCAGTTCATATTGGCGAAGATTACCCCGGCAATAGTTGCTACAAAACCTATACCCATCGGCTTTAAAAAATCACGGAAGAGCAGGCTGAGTAAGAACTGTATAGATAATATACCCAAAGAGGCTAAAAAAAGTTTGAAGTAAATCTGGACCAGCAGTTTTTCAATATGGTATTCATTGAATTTTACTTCGGGCTTCAACATGCTTAAAAAATTACCGAAACCAAGCGTAAAAAGAACGAACAATGCAAGGCAAAGAAATACCAGAAAAAGCGCATAGAAATACTTGGCAGAATAGATAGACCATTTGGCAATAGGCAAGCTGAACAATGATTTCCAGGTTTCGGACTTATGCTCAATGTTGTTTACAGAATAAGCAATAAATACGATCAGCATCGGCAGCAATAAAGAGCCCATCACCGCCAGGATAGCGCCAGCAAATTGCAGCCAGGCCATAAAACCAGGTATATTGGCTAAATGTTCACTTTTGTTAAAGAAGCCTATGAAAAGTAGTGCACAGATGAGCAACGGCAATAAAACAGCGCTCCAGAAACCCATGGTTTTGCGCGTTTTATAAAACTCAGACCGGAACGATAGTAAAAATCCCTTCATCTGCTCAGGCGTTTTGGGTGATATCTAAAAATAATTTCTCCAGGTCCTTATTTACTTTGCGGATGCTGTAAACGGTATAATCGTTTTTGTTCAGCAAAGTGTTTATCTCTCCCATTTGCGTTTTTGATGCGAAGGGAACAGATACACATTCATCGTTAACATCCGTAACGGTAAGACCGTGTTTTTTCAGAAAGTTGGCGGCATCGACAGTATCATTCAATTCAACCTGTATTTGAGGCTGACTGATTGCTTCCAGATCCTTTATACTTCCCTGGAAAAGCATCTCGCCTTTATGGATAATGCCTACATGGGTAGCCATACGTTCCACTTCTGCCAGCAAATGGCTCGATATAAATACTGTCTTTTTATGTTGAGTGACCAACCTGATCAATAATTCCCGCACTTCAATAATTCCGTTCGGATCAAGGCCGTTAGTAGGTTCGTCGAGAATCAAAAGTTTTGGGTCAGCTAACAACGCAAGCGCTATACCCAGTCGCTGTTTCATGCCCAGCGAATATTTGCCTGCTTTCTTGTGGGCGGCCTCCTTAAGATGAACAAGCTCCAGCATTTCATCTACCCGTTTTTCGGGAACCTGTAATAGCAAAGCACGGTTCACCAGGTTTTCCCTGCCGGAAAGATGAAGGTAAATAGCAGGTTGCTCAATCAGCGAACCAATTTGTGAAAGAATGGGAATACGGTTGTTCCGCAGGTCCTGGTCAAAAATATGAATGCTGCCTTGATCTGTTTTTAACAGATTGAGCAGCAATTTTATAGTGGTGGTTTTTCCGGCGCCGTTTGGGCCAAGGAAACCGTAGATACTGCCTTCGGGCACTTGCAGGGATAGCGATTTGACAACCTGTTGATTGCCGAAATTAAAGCTCAACCCCTCCGTGCTGATTACCATAGTTTTTCTTTGGCAACAGAGCAAACAGTTTTAACTAGGGTTACGCCTTTATAAAACAGCGAAGTTGCATGTACTGCAGCAGACGTGCCTTCGGCATAAACCTTTTTTTGTTGAAATTGATAACCTATCCCCATCACCAAGGCAAATACTACAGGTAGCAGCAGTAAGATAAATGGATTCGAATTAGAGACTAGCTTTTTCATTGTGTGATTGATTATGATACAAATAAAAGGCGAAAGTTTAATCTGCTAAAATCTATTAGACCAACTGACGGGAATTGTAGATGAACGGACATTTTTCGGTTTTCAGGCGTTCATCGAAGATTTTGCCGGGTTTATCGGTAAAAACGGGGTCTATATATAAATATATAGCTGATAAAGCACCGAATATATTACATTAGATGCAATGAAGCGTAACTGGCAAATATTCTGGCATGTTGTTTTTTGGGTAAGTATTGTAAGCTATTTTGCAATAGTTACCCATAATAACAGTAAAATAAGCACCAGGGATTTATTAGTGCTTTTTGTCGGTTATGGCTCCATTAATATCGGGCTTTTTTATCTCAATTATCTCTACCTCATTCCTAAATTCTTAGATAAGAAGAAGTACCGGTATTATGCTCTTTCACTGGTTGCCGTGATCATCCTGTTTGGGCTGATGAAATATGGCATAGGGCTCTATTTTAAAGCCCTTATATTACAGCATGGGAATGGTAAAACAATGTCCTTTGGGTCTTATTTTATTAGCGCGGCGTTAACCAGTATTTTTTTCCTGTTCCTGAGTACGGCCCTTAAATTCGGTGTCGACTGGTTTTTGAATGAACGCGTACAGCGCGACCTGGAAAACCAGAGGCTCACTGCCGAGTTGGCTTTCCTAAAATCGCAGATCAATCCGCATTTTCTATTCAATTCGCTCAACAGTATTTATTCGCTGGCCTATCAAAAGTCGGATACCACACCAGAGGCTATCCTGAAGCTTTCAGAAATCATGCGATATATGCTGTACGAGAGCAATGACAATAAAGTCGATCTGGCGAAGGAATTGCAATATCTGCAGAACTATATCGACCTGCAAAAGATCAGATTTGGCAATAAAGCCTTTGTCGACTTTAAAATAACGGGCGAGGTTGGTAACCAAAAGATTGTACCTTTGCTGTTGATCGCATTTATAGAGAATGCCTTTAAGCACGGGGTAGCCAATGATCCGTCTTCGCCCATTTGTTTACGGATAAACCTGGATGGTACCCATCTTCATTTTTTTATGGAGAATAAAAAGCACATGATGAACCGGGACACAGAGGGCGGAATAGGGTTAAATAATGTTAAAAGACGGCTCGATCTGCTTTATTCCGGGAAATATAGCTTAACTATACGAGACGAAGCCAATACCTATACATGCGAATTATCATTAGTTTTATAATATGATCAGATGCCTTGTAGTAGATGATGAGCCCTTGGCGCTCCATATATTGGAAGATTACATCTCCAAGATGCCTTTTTTGCAATTGGTGAAGGTAACGACCAATCCAATTGAGGCACTGCAACTGGTACAAGGGGGTGATATCGACCTGGTATTCCTTGATGTGCAGATGCCAGAGTTAACAGGCATCCAGTTCCTGCGTATTGCTAATGGAAAATCGAAAGTAATTCTAACTACAGCCTATTCTCAATATGCATTGGAAGGCTATGAACTTGACGTAATCGATTACCTGCTAAAACCTATTGCATTCGATCGCTTCTTTAAATCAGTTCAAAAAGCGCAGACAATCATACAACCATCGGTAAAGCCGGAAATTAAAGTGGAAGCTGTTGCCCAGAATGATTTCCTGAGTGATTTCATCTTTGTGAAAACCGAGCATAAAATTCAAAAGGTATACCTGAACGATATTTTGTTTATTGAAGGATTGAAAGATTATATCTCCATATTCACACCTGCCGAGCGTATCATCACCCTGCAGAATATGAAGAAGATGGAGGATGCTCTACCTGAGAAGCATTTTATCAGGGTACATAAGTCTTATATTGTCTCCATCAATAAGATTGACAGCATCGAGCGCAGTCGTATTTTTATAGGTGATAAGATCATCCCCGTAGGTGATACTTACCGCGAGGATTTCTTTAAGATTATTGACGGGAAAAACATATAGTTTCCAGTTGCCACTGGGCGGTTCGCAGAAGATGAATTAGAAATTTGCCAACTGCCTACTGACCAAGGGATTTTCGTATGGACAACTCCGCTTCAGCAACTACTTCATCAACGGGTCTTTTTTCAGGTTCTATAGGAGGGAGCACTTTCCAGGTCATCCGGGTAAAGGTATTCAATGGATAGGCGCCATGACGCACCATCTTCCAGGCGTTATCTATAGCTATTGGTATAATCAAAGCTTCGGGGCACTTTCTAAGTAGCGTAGCAACTCCTGTTGGTTTAAATGATTTTACAATTCCGTCTTTAGAGCGTGTCCCTTCCGGGAATATCATAGCCGACCATTTTCTTTCCCTCATCCGGGTGCCGAGTGCAGCAATTTCGGTAATAGATTGTCTCGCATCTTTCCGGTCGATATTGGCAGCTCCGCCATGACGAAGGTTATAGGATATAGAAGGGATACCCTTCGCCAGCTCGATCTTGGAGATAAACTTAGCGTGATATTTACGCAGGAACCAGATCATTACGGGTATATCATACATGCTTTGATGGTTAGCAATAAAAATGATCGGTCTGCCTATGGGTAAGTTTTGTTTATTGATGAATGTTACGGTATTGCCCAGCGAATAATAAGTGCTTACCAGGAAAAAGTTCAGCGTATCAACCGACCATTTATGTGCTTTATAGCCAAATGCATTATAGCAAAACCATTGAATAGGATGAAAAATAACCAATAATAGCCCGAACAGCAGGTAATGGATGGGTGAAAGGATGTAGCCAAAAAATTTCCTCATTCAAACGCAAAGTTAGAATTTTGTTGGAATGTTGGGAAAGCACAATGTTACAAAGCGATGGGTTTAAAACGATTTAAGCCATCGCTATAGAAGATGCCGATCAATCTACCCCAATCACCATATGTACTGGTATGGCGATGCGGTTCCAACTGTTGATAGTGACAGCGATAAAAATGAGCTGTGCTACACCCTGTTTACCAAAAAGTTTCAACGCCTGCTCATAAGTTTCGTCCGAAACGCCGTGCTGGTAAATGCGGGTTACTTCCTCGGCCAGTTTTAACCCAGCGCACTCTTCCTCGCTGAAGAATGGCGTCTCCCACCAGGCCGAAAGGGCCAGAAGGCGTTGGGCGGTCTCGCCAAGGGCAAGGGCATCGTTAGAGTGGTAGTCGATGCAATAACCGCAGCCGTTGATTTGCGAAACGCGGACTTTGATCAACTCTTTCAATTTTGCTTCGATATCAAATTCTTTGATGTGTTTATCTGCTATAGCCATCGCGTGGTAGATGCGTGGCTCAGCTTCATTAATATTCATTCGTGATTTCATATTCTTAATTTTTAGTTCTGATTGAAGTCGGTTTATTTTTTTCGGCGATGAAGAAGACCAATAGTTTTGCTGTATCGGCCTTGCTGTTATTGCGGGTTACTGCGTGCAAGCCGTTGCTGGTTTCGTAAAAACAATCACCTTGTTTGTAGATATGATGCTTGCCCTCAAAAACTGATTCGAGCTCGCCTTGCAGCAAATAGCCGAAGGTAGGGCAGGGGTGCCTGTGCGCAGGGGACGAACTTCCTGGAGGAAAATTCACTACTTCTATCTGTACTTCGCGATTGCTGATGCCATGCTCGCTGATGAACTGTTTGATCAGTGTACTCTCGGATATTTTTCCGGTTGATGGGTGATGCTCCTGTGCATAGGAACGACAGGCGAATCCAGTTAAAACGATCACACTGGTAAGTAATGCAGTTCTCGCGGCCAACCGTCTGTTAATGGCTCTTCTGGCTAACCAGGCGTCAATACTCCAGTTGTACTCAGGTGGTGTTGCCAGCAGGAAGCTTGCAGCACTGAGTGTAAATACCGAGTACCCCAGCGGCGATTCGATACCAAACGAAATAGCCATGGCCAGGGCGAAGCAGAAACTCAATATCCCGCTGCCGATAGCGGCAGCACGTGTGAACAGTCCCGTCAAAATCATTGCGCCAAAAAGCCCTTCGCCAATGGTGGCTATAATTGCGAAAACGGCAATAATGCCCGAAGGCAAAAAGCTCATTACCTGTCGCGCGTATTCGATAAAGTGCGACCAGTCGCCCCAGCCTACGTGGGGCTGCCCATGTAGGCCGAGGGCGCCCAGCCGATCAGCGACTTCCCATAGATAGGCCGATCCAATGGCTATTCTAAGATAGAGTTGCGGTAGTTTTGTGTTTTGTATCATCTTCATAGCTTGTTGATTTATAGTCCGTAAATATTTTTATAGCGATTCATAGAATTGATGAATATCTCGTAGGCGTTGCCTTCCAGGTCCTGCCCTTCGAAGGTGGCGCCGTACAGGGTATCAAATTTTAGCTTCGAGCATTTTTCGTAGAAGGTGGCAAAATCCTCTTTCGGCAAGGGAATGCTGTTTGGATAGCTGAACATTACCGCTGTGTGGTGCAGGCTTCGCGAAATATAAAGACTGTCGCCACATAGCATTGCTCCGCCAGCTGACAGACCGGAGATATGCAACATACTGCTGCCCGGAAAGTGCCCGCCGACGTGTACCAGCTTGATGTCATCCCAAAGCAGTTTCTCACCACCGCTCCATAATTGCAGGTGCTGCCCCGCATTAAATATCCAGGGAATATCATTTGCGTGAATATAAATAGGGCAGTCAAATTCCTCGGCCCATTCATTCATATTGCTGTAAAAGTGCGGGTGCGAAAATGCAATAGCTTTCAAACCTCCTTGCTCGCTGATAAAGGCTTTGGTCGCATCATCAAGCAGCGGAATGCAATCCCATAAAATATTGCCGCCGGGCGAAAGTAAAAGGAATGCGCGCTGCCCTATTGCAAAATCAGGCTTAATGGTTAGATGGTATAGTCGGTCGTTGATCTTCCTGATTTTAACGGTATGATCTTTCTCCAAAGCTTTTGAACTGGTCCAGCTTTGCCCGTTAAGATTGATGAATTGACGGTCATCATTGCAAATGGGGCAAAGATCAGGCACTGGTTCATCCTGCGGGAACTTGGTTCCGCAGGTGGTGCATATAGTTGATCGGCGGTTGTTGTTCATTTTCCCTGATTTTTTATAATGCTAAATTATGACGACATTGGACTACTTGAATAGTCCAGAATTTATAAATGAAGTAGTCCAGGTATGTCGTTAGTTGAGAGCCTGGTCAGTATCAATAAGGAATCGTCTGTGCCTGTTTATTTACAGATTGCAAATAGCATCGTCGCGCAGATCCGTCGGGGCACCTTAAGGCCCGAGAGTGCATTGCCCGGCAGCCGGGTATTGGCTTTGGCATTGAAGGTACACCGCAAAACCGTTGTCGCGGCCTACGATGAGTTGTATGCCCAAAGCTGGGTTGATAGCTACCAGCGCAAGGGGATTTTTGTGGCGAAGAATTTGCCGGACATTGCGCCAAAAGCACTCATAGAAAATGTGACTGCCGGCAGTTTCCCTGATAAGACATTTTTTGAGGTGGATGAAACGCGTGTACCAATTGCTAAGCTCTACAAGCAAGCTCCGCCACATAATATCGTTATCAACGATGGCTTTCCCGACACCCGCCTGGCGCCTGTTGATTTGCTGATGCGCGAATACAGGCGGTTTGGAAATTACCAGTTCACTTCCAAATACCTTATGTACGGCCAGGAGCAGGGGTCAGAAAATCTGCGTATTGAGTTGGCTAAATTCCTGTCGGAAACACGGAGCATACAGGTGAACCCAGATAATATTTTGATCACCAAAGGTGTGCAGATGGGGATATATCTTGCCGCGCAGGTGCTACTGGCAAAAGGCGATGTTGCTATCGTGCCTGAACCAGGTTACCTAAATGCAAACGAGGTCTTTCAATATGCCGGGGCCGAGTTGGCTTATGCGTCAATGGATGAGCAGGGTATCGACCTAGATGCTGTGGAGGCTATCTGCAAAAAAAAGAATGTCAAGCTTTTATATATTATTCCTCATCATCACCGGCCTACCACGGTCACTTTAAGCTCCGAGCGGCGAATGCAATTGCTGGAGCTGGCTGTTAAATACCGCTTCGCTATACTGGAGGATGATTATGATTACGATTTTCACTATTCCAGCAGCCCGGTGTTGCCTTTGGCCAGCGCAGATTATTATGGCAGCGTTATTTATGTCGGGTCATTTTGCAAAACGATAGCGCCGGGTATACGAATTGGTTTTGTCGCTGCGCCGCAAAACCTGATTATGCCGCTTGCCCGCCTGCGCCGGATGATCGACCGGCAGGGAGAACAATTGCTGGAAGAAGCTTTGGCCAACCTGCTCAAAAACGGCGACATCGGCCTTCACCTAAAAAAGAGCAACAAAATTTATCACGAACGGCGGAATATGTTTTGTCGTTTGTTGCACGAGCAGTTAGGAGATCATGTTTCCTTCAAAATACCCGATGGCGGTTTTGCGGTGTGGTTACAATATCTGGGCAGGCTTAACGCCCGCGATGTATCCCAAAAGGCCAATGAGATAGGTCTGACCGTCAGCAATGGCGAGGATTATTTTAGCCAATCCGTCAACACCCGATTTATACGTATGGGCTTTGCTTCGCTAAATACGAAGGAGATAGAAGAGGGCGTAGACATTTTGAGCAAAGCAGTTCGAAAGCTTAGTTAGCAATACGCTAAAATCCATCGCTATCGGAGAGATATATCTTGATTAACCGATCACCGGTTAACTGACTACTCAGATTTCAAACTCTTCACCGGGTTCACCAAAGCTGCCTTTATGGCCTGAAAACTTACTGTTGCCAGCGCGATGAAAATAGACATTACACCTGCTATAGCAAACATCCACCAACTGATATTCACCTTATAGGCAAATGCCTGTAGCCATTTGTTCATAGCCCACCAGGCTAAAGGCGTTGCGATAATGAATGATATGGACACCAGTTTTACAAACTCTTTTGAAAGCAAGCCAACTAAACCAGTAACACTTGCACCTAATACCTTGCGAATGCCAATCTCTTTCTGACGTTGTTCAGCGCTAAAGGCGGCTAAGCCGAATAATCCGAGGCAAGAGATTAGGATAGCCATTATGGTAAACGAATTAATGATCTGCGATAAGGTAATCTCTGCCTCGTATTGTTTTTGTACTTCCTGGTCGAGGAAGGTATATTCAAAAGGTACGCCTGGCAGGTTTTTCTGCCAAACGGCACCGATCTTGCCTAAAAGTGCCTTGTAATCTTTACTATCGGTTGAAACAGTAATGAACGAGAATGAATTTGGGTCGCCGTTGTAAAACAACATAAACGGCCGCACTTCGCCATGAAGAGAGTTGTAGTTAAAATCTTTCATTACACCAATTACATCTACATAGCTTACAGGTCCGTTCAAATATTGACTGTAAAGCCTCGTCCCCGGTGCTTTTTCAGGCGCTAGGCCTAAACGTTTACACAAAGTTTCGTTGATGAGCGTCTTTAAGGTGTCCTTTATCCTGAAATCGCGGCCGCTGATGATCTTGATACCGTTAGCTTTAACAAACTTCTCATCCGTATCCATATTTTGAGCGTCAATGGCATTCGCACCGTTACCTCCGGCAAGATATACGCCATGGTCACGGCCCACAAACTGGCTGAGATAATTGTTCGACATACTCACTCCTTTTACCTCAGCCAGTTGTCTGAGGTCAGCGGCAAAAGGCGTCATTTTTTGCTGTGAGTCCCCTGTGTAAAAACTAAATACCAATTTTTGGTTCTTGTCAAAGCCCAGGTCTTTGTTTTTGATATAATTCAACTGGCTGTAAATGATAATGATCCCAGTTATCAATATGATAGAAAGCACAAACTGAAAAACCACTAAAGAGCGACGAATGCCAGAAGCGGAAATGTGGCTGGTAAAATTGCCCTTCATCACTTTTATGGCTTCAAAGGCTGACAAGTAAAAGGCAGGGTAACTACCGGCAACTACGCCTGTTACCAGAACAATAGTACCCAGCATAACCCACACGCCGTAGTGACTAAGGAAAGAGAATTTAATTTCTGTATGCGTAATGTCGTTCAGGTAAGGAAGGACAAGGAACAGCAATGGTATTGCGAGCAATACCCCTATGAGCGATAACAAAAACGATTCGCCTAAAAACTGTTTTATAAGGTCGCTCCTGTCAGCACCTACCACCTTACGTACGCCTACCTCTTTGGCGCGTTTGGACGCCCGTGCTGTAGAAAGGTTCATGAAATTGATACAAGCGATCAATTGTATCATAATGGCAATCAACACCAGAACATACAAAAGCGTGGGGCTGACAGTCTTACTCAGCTCAACTTCGTAGCCCGTAGTGGTATGTATTGATGTAAATGGCTGCAGGTGAAGAACTTTGGTCATCCCTAAAGCCTTAAGCTGCTGCGCCCCATGTTTATTCAGAAATTCAGGCAATTTTTTCTCAAGTGCCGAAGCGTCTGCACCGGATTGTAGTTTAATATAAGAACAGGCTAAATTGTAACCAGCCCAGGCGGTATTATCCAATACAAACTGGCCAAACCCACCGCTTCGCATGGTAACGAATATGTTGGCGGTAATACTCGATTTACCCAGGCTTTGATCTACTACACCGTTTACTTTAAAATCATGCTTCCCAAATCCATTATCAATAGTGATGACCTTGCCGACAGGGTCTTCATTGCCAAATAGCTTATCTGCTACAGGCTTTAATAATACAATCGAATAAGGTTGAGCCAAAATATCTCTGGAGTTTTTGCCGTACACAAAATGATAGGTAAATACATCGAAAAATGTCGAATCGACATACGCCAATTTATTTTCGTAGAACGATTTCTCTTTATACTTCAACAGATTTTTACCGTTGCCGAGCATGTCGGTGGATATAAGCCGTGTAAACTGCTTTACTTCAGGGAAATCGCGCTTAATTGCAGGAGCTATCGGCGGCGATGCGGTAGAATTATTATGTTTATCTCCGGTTATCTGCAACGAAGATGTAATACGGTAAATATCCTTTGCATCTTTTTGATATTTATCGTAGCCGAACTGGTCTTGCACATATAGCAATATGTAAAGACAGCATAGCGTACCTGTTGCCAGGCCGATAATGTTGATAAAGCTGAACGTCTTGTTTTTGAGCAAAAAACGAAGAGCGGTTTTAAGATAACTTTTGATCATGGCCACCTGGTTTTGTTGTACAACCAATAGTCTGAACCACTTATTCAGACGACTACAGAATTCCGAAGGTTACACAAGCTGCTCCAAGACGATGCCAAATAGCTATGTATTTGTATTTCAGTAAATTAAACACTATTTGATCGATAAAAGCGTTCGCTTTCGATACAATAGGTGTGCGGTTGTGGGTTATAGTGACCCGTCCGGAAATAGCTACACATTTTGGTGAGATAATCCTGCAAGAACTCCACATTGGATTTTGGTAATCCTAA